>JAPKMP010000010.1 GCA_026645935.1 Candidatus Villigracilaceae bacterium
GAGACGTTGTTACAACAAATTGAACAGGAGATCGACAAGTTTGCTGCCGATGGCGCGTATGACAAACGCAAGGTCTATGACAGCCTGAATGCACATTCGCCAGATGTGGACATCTTGATACCACCACGCAAGAATGCTCGTATTTGGCAACACGGCAACACCAAAACTCAGCGCCTTAAACGCGACAAGAATTTGCGTTCCATCCGCAAGCAAGGACGCCAGGAATGGAAGAAACTGGCTGGCTATCATGTTCGCTCACTAGCTGAAACAACCATGTTTCGTTTGAAAGTCATCTTTGGAGATGAACTTTCTGCCCGTTTGATTGAAACACAAACGACACAGGCATTAGTTCGTTGTGCCGCTCTCAACAGTATGACCCATCTGGGTATGCCACAATCATACAAGGTTGCCTAACCAATCAAGATGCACAGGCGAATTCTGCCTACTTCTCGATTTATGCACCAAAGCCGAACGTGGATGTAATTCGCAAAATCCACCGGACGAACGCGCGTCTCATGTGATAGTAAAACGTTTACCTGCACGCCTTTCCGCGCTTGGGCGCATAACGCGCCGAGCATTTCATCGTCTGGCAGGAAGTACCAGGTGCGGATAAAGATGGATTTATCCGCTTCGGTAATGAGTTTCATCAGCGCATCGCGGATGTCGTACCGGTGGCGGGGGACGGTCAGCCAGAGTCGGTCGCTCCCGGCGCTTAGATTCGAAACGTCCAATAATCGCGAGGCGAGATCCCCGTTCTGCGAAAAGCCTCGCAGGAAGTCGTAAACGTTGTGGAAGGTCTGCCCCAGTTGTCCGTCCACGCGCAGGTTGGAGTCGCTCCAGGCGGTGTAGTAATCACCGATGTTCGAGCCGCCGAGGAAGACGATGCGGTCATCGATGGCGGCGATTTTGCAGTGCAGGCGGTTATTAATTCTCAGGGGGGAGGCAGGTCGGTATACATCCACCTGGATGCCGTGTTCGCGCAGGCGATTGAACAGGGCGATGTTCCGAAACGCGTGGCGCGGCTCGTCGAAGACCTGCCCGATTTCATCCACCATGAGGCGGATGTTTAGGCCTTCCGCTGCTTTTGCGATGAGGACTTCCGCAATTCGATTCGCCCACAATCCGCTGTCAAAAGCCAGAAAGGTCATCGAAACGGCTCGGCGCGCTTTGGCAAGTTCCCAGATCAGGTTTTGGTAGTGCTCCTGAACATGGGTAAAAAGAGTGTGTCGGTTCATGGCTCTCTCCTTCGTTGAACCGACTTTCCCACTTTCGAACTGCCACTAACAGGGAAAAGACTGCCAAAAGACGCCGAACCAAAGTACCGGTATTGTGAAAAAAATTCGAACTGTATGTGTTAGAGAACGCATCTTATGCGTCTGACATTGGGTATTGCGCTGAAAAAAAACATCCCCGAAGTTTTCGATCCTTCGGGGACGTTTGGGTTCGCATTCCGCCCTTGCAGAGATACGCGCGTTTTCGCGCCTATGTAATGGACGATGTCTTATGCGCGCGCTTTATGACCGAGCCTGCCTGTTCTTCTCCGTCAACAACCTCGCCAAACCCCGTATCGCGTTACGGCGGGTTCGGTTGAAAGTCCCTTCGGAGATATACAGCCGCGCCATGATCTCACGGTTTGGCACGCCCTCTACATAGGCATCGTGCAGGACAACATGGTTGTACCAAACACGAGGTAAAGGCTCGGGCGGACGCTTGTCGGTGGGGCGTAACATTTCGATGGCTTCGGTTAAAGTCTTTTGCAGTTCCCGCCCACGCTCCACATGTGACCCTGCTTTGATTTCCAATGTGTCTACCAGCGGCGATTGCCCAAGCGTAATCACATCCGAAAGATGCCGCAGTCCGTCCTCCACGGTTTTGACGAATTCTGGGTTGAGGTCGCGCCCCATTGCGCCCAGCATCCTGTCAGATTCAGAGTCTGTTTCGTTTTGACCGCCCCTCAGCTGCCCTGCCCTCCTTGAATTTTCCAAAGAAACCAGTGTGCCGACCTGATCCGCCACTTCCGACAACAATTCGAGATCGCCGCTGGAATACTCCAGTTTGACGTTAGGCTTGCCGATGCCTACCACCGCGATCTGTGTGCGCCCGTCGAAGGATGGCGCGAAAAGGATGATGCCAGGAATGGATTCCGCCCAGGCTTTGGCAACATCGTCGAAGAATACTTGCGAAGAAAGCAGTCGCCTCTCTGCCTCGACCGAATTGCGGGTCGCCATTACGACGAATTCCTGCCCCTCGCGGACGGCGATCAGCCCGCTGGATGCGTCGAGCGAGCGGCACATCATTTCAAGTCCCTGTTGGAGGCGCAGTCGCAAGGTGTTCTCCGGGCTTTCGGCTTCAAGTTGGCGTAGTTGTTTTCGGAAATTGCTTTCCTTTCGGGCGCGCGACCGTTCGAGGTATTCGCGGGCGAGATCGTAGAGACCATGCGTCAACACCACAAAAGCCGCGATGGGACCAACTAACTGCAGGGGGAGTCCGAGGCTGAGCGAGGCGAGGGCGTAAATCAGGACAAGGAGAATGGTCATCACGCCGGTGACGGGAAATTCTTGGAGCGAAGTCCGCCGTTCGACCATCGCCTGCTGGTGTGCCACCGAAAGTCCCATTGCGAAGACTCCGCAGAAGGCGAGTAAATCCTGGATCAGGCGAGGCATGGGAGAGGGGAAGGCAAGGGAGACGATTCCGTAGGCGACACCTATCAGGGCGAAGAAGGAGCCGAGCAGGAAGTATCTTCCTTCGGGTTTGAATCCGACCCGGTCATATGCCAGCAGGTTGTAGTGAATGCCTGTAAACACGGCAATTTCGAACACTCCATAAAGGATGTAGGGCAAGCCGCCGCCCGAGTGCGCCACATAAAGCGCATTGCCCGCTTCATCCACGAAGGCGTTGCGCGCGCCTAGCAGCATGGCGACTGTGATGAACCCGACGATGTATATGAGATAGGTCAATGGGCGGCTGCGAATCTGCGCTTTTTCAGGAAGAAGTTGCAGAGTAATGTGATACCACTGGGTCAGCCCGGTGATGAGAAAAGCGGCGCGCCACGCGGCTGTGCCGGGAATCTGTTCGAAGAGATTATTGTACGCGCCGAAGAAGAACGCCCCCAGCGAAATAAGTAAAACCGCACCGCGCATAGCGATCGTACTGGGATAGCCTCGCGCCAGCAGGTAGAACGCCATCCACAGGCAGATAGACATAGCAATCAGATCCACCAGCAGGGTCGCCTGGAATAACATGCCTCCTCCTCTCTATGACCAATTCCTGTGATGTAGAACCCCCGCGCTTCTCGTTGGTGACTGTCGGTTTTGGATCAGCGGTTATCCCCGTCCCCTTTTATCTTTCCGCGCGCCTGCCGATCCAGTAGTTTCGCAAGGTTTTCTTCCGCAATCTCGTCGAGCGGAAGGTTCAACTCGGTGGCGACCTGTGCGATGTACCAGAGCACGTCTCCGAGTTCGGCTTTGAGCGCCTCCCGCTCCGCTTCGCCGATGTTCCCCTGCTTGTCCCTGAATATCTTTTTGATCTTTCCCGCCACTTCGCCTGCTTCGTTGACCAGTCCCAGCGCTGGGTAGATGACGGGATGCCCAATGGAGGGGTATTGAGCAGTGGCGCGGGATTTGGTTTGGTAGTCGTTGAAGTCCATGAGTTAGTCTCTTTCCAAAGGTTGGTTGATCTCGATCAAATGCCCGTCCGGGTCGCGGAAGTGGGCGGTGCGGATGCCCCAATCGGCATGGTCGGTGGGTTCGGTGAGGAGGGTTACACCATGAGCGCGTAAATGCTTGCAGAACTCATCCACGCTTTCGACGGAGAAGATCAGGCAGACGGTGTCTTGCATCTCGGCTTGTACGGGCTTGGAGGATGTGCCAAGTGTGGCACTCATTTCGATTTTATCGAAGAGTGAAATGTTGACCGCGCCAATCTCGAAATCGGCGTAGGTGTCGTTTTCGGTGCCGAAGTTGGGCTTGAAACCCATCACGTCGCGGTAGAAGCGGAAGCAGGCTTTGAAGTCTGTCACGAGCAGGCGGGTGAATTCGTATTTGGGAGCCATAGTTGATTTCCTCGTAAGATAGGCTTTTAACCCGCAAAATCAGATATTTGACTGATACGAAAGGGTAAAAGCCGGACCTACAATTTAATTGAACGCCTTCGCCAAATTCTTCCACCACTTATCCTTCTCGCCGGGGACGAAGGGCGTGTAAAGCGTAATTCTATCCGCGATGCCGCCGAAGCGTTTCTTCAAATCAGAAGCGAGGTTTTCCTGCGTGGTCATCAAACAAAATTTGTCGAGCATCTCATCTGTGATGAGCATTGGCATCTCGGCCCACTCGCCTTTGGCGGCGAAACCTGAGAGTTTTTCAGCGGTCGCGCCCCAGCCATGCAACTCCATCACGGGCTTGTAGGATGGTGTCGAAGCGTAGAAAGAAATCTGCATCCGCGCGAAGCCTTCTTCTTCCGGCGTGGTGGCGACAAATGGGGTCACCGAGACGGAAATATCACTGCGTTTGCGTCCGCTTTTTTGCAGTCCCTCTTCGATGGCGGGTAATAACACTTCGTTCATATAACGCGGGTTATTGAACGGGTGCGCGTGAAATCCCTCGCACAGTTCGCCAGCCAGCCTCGCAAGACCTGCATTGACTCCTGCAATGTAAATTGGAATGTTCGGGTTCTCGATCTTACCGGGATTAAAGAACGGCGACATCAACGCGATCTTGTAATGCTCGCCGCGAAAATTTAACTTCGTTCCATTTTGCCAGCAATCCCAAAACGCGCGGATGACCTGAATCTGCTCGCGGAGTTTTCCCGTCACCGACTCGGGCCACGGCATTCCGAAACGCCTCTCGATGTGCGCCTTGACCTGCGTACCCAAACCCAAAATGAATCGTCCCCCAGACTGAGCCGCCAAATCCCATGCGACATAAGCGAGATTGGCGGGCGAGCGTGCAAAGGACACGGCAATTGCTGTCCCTAATTCCATTTTTGACGTGTGCTCTGCGATCAATGCGCAAGGCAGGAATGGGTCGTGCTGCGTTTCCTGAGTCCACAACCCCGCAAAGCCGATCTCTTCCGCGGCTTTCGCGATCGCAGAAACTTCATTCAACTGTACGAGAGGCATTGCCGCATCGAGTTTCATTATTCCTCCTGTCATTGCGTGGGCGAAGCCCGAAGCAATCTCACGATCTTCAGGGATTGCTTCGTTGCCCTTCGGTCTCCTCGCAATGACATTAATCCATCAAATATGCCATGATCCAACTCGTCGTTGCGTTCAAACCGTCCATGTGCGCGCGCTCGTAGTTGTGCGACGCATCGATCCCGGGACCGATCAACGACAAAGCCACATCACCGCCTGCCCGCCAGAACGCTTCACCGTCCGAGCCGTAGAAGGGATAGACATCCGTCTTGTATGGAATTGCATGCTTCTCGGCGATTTCGCGAAGTTTTTTATTCAAGCCTTCATGATACGGACCACCGCTGTCCTTGATACATAGCGTCGCATGGAACTCGTCCGACTCCTGTCCTTCGCCGACGACAGCCATATCCACCGTGACCAACTCAGCAACTTCCTGTGGGATTCCAGCCGCCGCGCCATGACCAACCTCTTCATAGTTCGAGATGAGGAAATACGCGCTTCTTGCTGGACTTTGACCCGCATCCACCATCGACTTGATTGCCGCGACCAGATTTGCCACGCAAGCCTTATCGTCGAGAAAACGCGAGCGGACGAATCCATTCGTCACTTCGGTGCGGGTATCGATCGCTACGCAGTCGCCGATATTGATTCCCATCGCGCGGGTTTCTTTTTCAGAGGTTGTCTTTGCATCAAGGCGGACTTCCAAATGTTTTTCGTCGCGCGGGAGGTCCGGTCCGCTGTGGATGTGACCCGATGCCACGTCGATCAGCACCGAGCCGCGAATCTTTTTGCCTTTGGAGGTGAACACCCACACGCCTTCGGTTTCGATTGTCGGCCACTGAATCCCGCCGATGCGGCTGAGGCGCAAACGCCCGTTGCCTTTGATCTCCTTCACCACCGCACCAAGCGTATCCGTGTGAGCGGTCAATGCGACAGGGGGCAGATCACTTTCCACTTTCCACTTTCCAACCAAAGCCCCTTTTTTCGTCCTTGAAAGTTCCAATTGCTTGTATCTGGACAGTTCTTTTTCTACGAAATCGATCGCCGGGCTTGCGAAACCCGTCGGCGAGGGGACGTTGAGCAGGTCAACGAGGAAGGTGGTGAAATATTTTTCGTCAATTTTTGGAAGGGACATGGGGCACCTTTTGTAGCAGGTTGAAAGTTTCAGGTTACAGGTTGGTCAAGGGTTTCAACTTGCAACCTTCAACCTTAAACTCTTTTTACAACCCTTCAAACTCCGAAATCTTCTTCCTCCATTCATCCGGCACGGCGATCGTCTTCGATCCTTCGTAGTCGAACGTCACCATGATGACCGTCCCGCTTGCCATCACCTTGCCGGTATCGGCATGCATCACACACTGCTCCACCGTAAGCGACTTGTTGCCGATCTTTGTGATCTTCACGCCAACCTTGATCGGGTCGCCGTAATGCGTGGTGGTGTGGAAGGCGATATGGATATCCGCGATAATGACACCCACCTCCATAAAAGACTGGTCCTTGCTGAAGAGCCCGAGTTGAATAAGGTAATAGACGCGCGCCTGCTCGAAGTAGGTCAGGTATTTTGCGTTGTTGACGTGTCCCTGCGGGTCCAGGTCTCCATACCGGACTTCGGTGGGGTGAAAGAATTTGTATCCAGTCATGGGGTGATTATAGCCGAGTAAATTTGCGGCGGTATAATTCTTTCCATGCTTCCAGACCTGCAAATGAACGATCACCTGCGATTGCGAAAACCCCATCCATGCGGCTCCTACGAATGGACCGTGGTGCGGCTCGGCGCGGACATCGGTCTGGAATGCAAAGGCTGCCGGCATCGCGTCATGCTCACCCGCCGCGAACTGTCGAAACGGATGAAGGCGAACCTTTCGCAACAGGAACGGGAAAAGAATCGCGACCCCAACGTTTCCGGGAATTTTTAGGGTCTTTGTTTGGAGAATCCATGACCTCGAACAATACAGAACTCCCCATCGGTTCGCTGCGCATCGGCTTGTTCACCGACACCTACGCCCCGCAGGTGAACGGCGTATCGGTCTCTTTACAGATGATCTCGGAGGGACTGAAAAAACGCGGACATCAAGTGACCATCTTTGCTCCGCGTTTCCCCGGTTATAAAGACAACGAACCGAATGTGATGCGCCTGCCTTCGCTAAAATATCTCAACAATCCACCCATCTATGTTGCCGTGCTGGGAACTCCGCGCTCAACGTGGAAATTGACGCGCAAGCATTTCGATGTGCTTCATGCGCACAGCCCGGCAAGTGTGGGGTTGCTGGCGTATCTCACTGCATCCACCAAGAGATTGCCATTGATCTACACTTATCACACGTCCATTACCGATTACACCCATTACATCAAGTTCATCGGGAATACGGGTATTATCAAATATGCGGCAGCGTGGTTTAGCAAGGCATCCACGGATCTGGGGGATCAAATCATTGTCCCTTCGCCGAAATTCCATCGTTTGCTCTTGAATCAAAAAGTAAAACAGCCCATCACGGTCATCCCGAACGGAATCGATTTGAGCATGTTCAAGGCGGTCAAAAACCCCGGGGCGTTGCGAAACAGGCTTGGGCTGGGTCCCGATGCGCCGATTCTTCTCACCGTCGGGCGCATGGATCCGGAGAAGCGGCTCGAATTCATCGTGGAAGCCTTTGATTTGATTGCAGACCGCTTTCCCAATGCCCATTTGGTTTTTGTCGGGGATGGCAGTGCGCGCAAACAAGTAGAAGAAAAAGCAAACGTCACCCGTGCCAGGGACCGCATTCATTTCCTTGGCATGATCGACCGCGCGGACCTGCCCGATATTTTGCACGATGCCAATTTGTTTCTCTCTGCATCCACCACCGAGGTTCATCCCATCTCGGTCATCGAAGCGATTGCCTCCGGCCTGCCATTCGTTGCCGTGCAAGATGAAGCCTTCGAAGGCATGCTCGAAGATGGACGGAACGGATATGCGGTTCCGCTTGACGTGGAAAAATATGCCGATGTGCTCGCAGACCTGCTCCCAGACCGCGAGCGCCTGAAGCGTTTCGGCGAACATTCGCTGGCATTGAGCGAGAAGTATTCCATCGAAACGCAGGTCCGTTCGCTGGAGAAACTTTACCTGGAGGCCATCCTGCAAAACTGGCGCGGAAGTTTGTTCAAGCGTATTCTCCCCAGGCAGATCAACCAGATCCCCACCCGCATCAACAGGGTGATCCGCGCTGAAATTGGAAAGTTGATTCCCCGGAGGAGAAAATAACCTTCACAGAAAATATGGGGGACTGGTCAACAGATAATTTTCGAACTTCCCGAACGGCGTATCAGACATGATCGAGCCCATGAATCCTTCGAGGCGATAGCCGCGTTTCAATAGATGATCGATGGCGACAATGTTTATGGTTGGAACTTCGAACCCGACCGCGGATGCGCCCATCTCCCAGGATTCATTCTCTGCATGGGCAAGCACGGCGGGAAAATCATTCTTGTCCAGCAGCGCGAACGGACCGTACAAATCCTTGTGGATATATCCGTACCCGACGATCTTCCCGGCACGTTTGTAGATATGAAGTTTGCGGTCACTCATCAAATATCGATGATCCACATCGCGGCGGTGACCGATGATCTGCAAGTCAATATCGCTGATTGCTTCGACGGGGGCGGTTGACATGGATGGCGTTTCGATGACGAGGTCAGTTTCAACCATCACAGGTTCAGGCTTGCGTTCGAGGTAGAACTCGGTCAGGAAGGGATAAACTCCCGCCTTGAGATACCGCGCCTGGGCGCGCAGGTCCGGCGTTGCGATGATGGAGCGATGAGGCGCATCGTTCGGGAAGGCGCGCTGGAGCAGTTCCCTGCCCACACCCGCGGACTGATTTCCCGGCAGGACGAAAAACTCGGTCAACTCGCGGTGATCTCCGCGCAAAATGCTGCGTGCATAGCCGATGGCTTCCCCGTCCATATCAGCGATCCAGTAATTGTCGCTGGTTCGCGAGAGATGTTCCCAGAACGGTCGGCGGCTTTCCCAAAGTTCCTGCATTTTTTGCGGGTCGTTCCCGCCCGTGATGGCTTGAACTCCCATCCGCTCGCTGAAATCCATCAGTGATCTTCGGAAAATGGTGAAAGTGACGGGATTATCTTCAGGCCTGGCGCGGCGGTATTCGACGGTCATGGTCACCTATCCCAACACAAAATTATCGATCAACCTGGTCTTCCCCATGAACACCGCCATCGAAAGCAAAGTCTTGCCGGAAACTGTGTCCAATTCTTCCAACGAGTCATAATCGGCGCAGGAGACGTATTGCATCTGCGCAAGCGGTTCCGAAGCCAACACTTCCTTCATTGTTTCTCTGAGAGATTCCGCGTTCCGTTCACCGCTTTCGTACAGTTTCTTTGCCGCGCTAAGCGACCGAAATAGAATTGTCGCCGCCTTGCGTTCGAATTCATTCAAATACTTGTTGCGGCTGGACATTGCCAGCCCGTCCGCTTCGCGCACCGTCGGGCAGACGATCACTTCCAGCGGGAAGCTCAAGTCGACCGCCATGCGCCGGATGACCGCCGCCTGCTGGGCATCCTTTTGACCGAAGTAGGCTTTATCGGGCTGCGTTGCGTTGAACAATTTCGCCACGACGGTTGCCACTCCCCGGAAGTGACCAGTCCTCATCGCGCCTTCCAAGCCTTTCGTCAACGCCTCGACCTCCACCCAGGTTTGGTAGCCGGGCGGATACATCACCTCCGCTGTTGGCATCCAGACCAAATCCACGCCAAGGGGCTCAAGCAGTTTCAGGTCGCGGTCAAGGTCGCGCGGATACTTGGAGAGGTCTTCGCTTGGACCGAACTGGGTCGGGTTGACGAAGATGGTGACGACAACATGGTTGCATTCCGCCTTCGCCTGGCGGACAAGCGATAAATGCCCCTCGTGCAGGTAACCCATCGTGGGAACAAGACCAACCGTCCCGTCGAAAGAGAGGCGGACCTCCCTCATGGAAGCAAGCGTCTCGGCAATCTTCATACCATCCTCGAAATTTGTATATACAACAACTGTTTTCCTACTTGACAGGCTAGAAACTTTGTTCTACACTTTTATTACAATTCAGGAAAAGGAGCAATTGAATGGCTTACGGATACACCAACTCAAAAGGCACGACCTATTACCTGCACGCGAAGGGCAAGATGTTCTTCTTCGCGAAAGAGGTCAAGGAAGGCGCCCTCGACGCCGTCCCCGCCGGATACAACGTGGTTGAAATGAAGACCGGCATGCCCGTCCTCAAGAAGGCTGAAAGCGCGGCAACCACGTCCACCTCATCCAATACGGAAAGCGCAGGGTCGTAACCAAGTATAACCCTGTTAATTCTCGCCCATGCGCGGCTTGGGCGATCTACAACTTAATAGCCTGTTCTTTTAGAGAAAAAGGAGACCAAAATGACACGTAAACAGCATCTAAAAGTAATCGAAACGAAAGGGGAGCCGGCATGCCAACACTAAACCGCGTTCAACTGATCGGGCGGCTCGGCCGCGACCCCGAAACCAAGTTCACCCCCACCGGCAAGAAAGTCTGCCATTTCAGTCTCGCCGTCACCAATCGCTGGAAGGATAAGAACGGCGAGACGCGGGACTCCACCGAGTGGATGAATATCGAAGCGTGGGGGCGGCTCGGCGAAGTCTGCCAGGAATACCTGAAGAAAGGCAGCCTGGTCTTCGTGGAGGGCCGGTTGAAGACCGACAAATACGAGGCCAACGGTGAAACGAAATATTTCACCAAAATCGTCGTCCAAAGCCTGCAATTCCTCGACCGCAAGGAGAAGGAAGAGCCGGTAATGGCGGTGGACGAAGATCCCGGCGAGTACGAGTTGGCCGGCGAGTAAACAACCAGGTAACAGTCACCGCAGGGTGGCTGTTACTTTTTAAAATCATTCCAAAACCATAATACGCCCGTTAAATCTTCTTGCGCCGATGTTTTGGCTGGTTTATACTAGCGAGCATGCCACTCCCTGAAAAGATCGGACGTTACGAAGTCAAGTCGGAATTGGGCCGCGGCGGCATGGCAACTGTTTACCGCGCATTCGACCCCAACTTCGACCGCGAAGTTGCCATCAAGGTCCTGCCGCGCGAGATGCTGCATGACCCGCAGTTTCGTTCGCGCTTCGAGCGTGAGATCAAGATGATCGCCTCGCTCGAACATCCGTCCATCGTGCCGGTGTACGATACGGGGGAATTCAACGAACAACCCTACTTCGTCATGCGCTTTATGAACGGCGGCTCCCTTTCGGATGTGATCGAAAAAGGGGGCATCTCGATTCAGGACACTGCAAAGATCGTCGAAAAGATTGCCCAGGGACTCGCCTATGCCCATCGCAAAGGTGTGATCCACCGCGACTTGAAGCCCGATAACATCCTGTTCGATGAGAACGGCGAACCTTTCATTTCCGATTTCGGTGTTGCCA
Organism: Candidatus Villigracilaceae bacterium; assembly: GCA_026645935.1. Classification (GTDB taxonomy): domain Bacteria; phylum Chloroflexota; class Anaerolineae; order Anaerolineales; family Villigracilaceae; genus Villigracilis. The sequence continues at coordinate 11,551 of JAPKMP010000010.1, forward strand.
AACTGACGGAATCCACCAGCAACCTGACCGGCTCCGGGGTGATCGGTACTCCCGCCTATATGAGTCCCGAACAGGCACAGGGAGTCGAGATCGACCAACGCAGCGATGTGTATGGATTGGGAGTCATCGTTTACCAAATGTTGAGCGGACACCAGCCCTACAGCGCGGATACGCCCATGGGGGTGGTGGTCAAGCATATAACCGAACCCGTGCCTGAAATCCTTAAAGTCCTGCCAGACTTGCCGCCCGAGGTGGATGCGGTCATTAAGACCGCCATGGCAAAGGATAAGAACCAACGCTACGAAAACACCATCGAGCTGGCAAAAGCCATGAACACGATCGCGTTCGGGCACTCGGGAAACCTTACCTTCAATACGAATAGCGGCATTACCTCGCGGCTGGGCGCGACAGGCAAACCGGCTTCCCGTAAATGGAATACCGGCCTGATCGTTACAGGCATTGTGGCATTGGTTGCCGTGATCGGCTTCCTCCTGCTTCGCAACCAACTCCTCGCGCCGGATGTCACATCAACAGCCCCGGCTCCCGGCGAGACACAATCGGACGAACCCCCGGCTCTTGTCACTGTGGTGGTCACAGCCACGCTCCAACCGACCGCGACCGGTCCTGCATTTGCTCCCGCGTGCTCGGCGGATATCGCCTTCCCCACACCCATTGCAAGGCTGACGGATAACTTGTGCAATCAGAAGATCCCATACGCCTATGCGATGATGGAAGAAAACGCAACATTTACCGTATTGAACACCGATGGGAGCAAATGCCGCCAGGAGGCCGTCAAGAACGGTGAAAGGATTGTCTCCTGCACCGGGCCAAGTTTTGCCGTGGTCCAACTTCAGGTTTGCAAAGTGCCGGAGCTATCCGAACAGGAACTGGCGCAATGTTCACCGGATTCGACTTTCAATGCCGAAAACGGATGCTGTATTGCCATTCCAAAAGAAGAGGCGGGCTGCCGGGTGATCGAAATCCCGCTCAAAGGATGCGGCGGATAAAAATGAAATCGGGCGTATTCAAACGCCCGATTTTTATTTTAGAACCGGGATGATAAAATTACAAAATGGGCACCCTGTTTCTCGTTGCCACGCCGATCGGCAATCTTGAAGACATCAGTCCGCGGGCTTTGAACGTCCTGCGTAATGCGGTTCTGATCGCGGCGGAGGATACGCGTCACACGGGGAAACTTCTCGAACACTTTGGCATCGATACCAGGATTACCAGTTATTGGGAACACAATAAACTGGATAAACTTGATTTCATCCTCGAACAACTTTCGAAGGGCGATGTGGCTCTGGTCTCGGATGCAGGGACTCCCGGGATAAACGACCCAGGCTACGAGTTGGTCCGAGCCGCCCTCGCCGCCTCTTTCGACGTTATCCCTGTCCCCGGACCCTCAGCCCCCATCGCCGCCTTGAGCGCATCCGGCTTGCCCACGGATTCCTTTCTTTACCTCGGCTATCTTCCGCACAAATCCACCGAACGCCGCAAGGCTTTGACTCAGGTCTCCGACCTGACCTACACACTTGTCTTTCTCGAAACCCCGCATCGGATCATTAACTCGCTCGAAGATATACTCTCAACATTGGGCGATCGTCGAATTTGCGTCGCGCGTGAAATGACCAAACTGCACGAGGAATACTGGCGCGGAACGGTCACCGGTGCGGTCTCGCATTTCAGATCGAAGGAACCGCGCGGCGAGTTTACTTTGGTGATCGAAGGAAAGGGAAAAATGGAGAGTGGAAGGTGGGGGAAGGATGAATTGCTGAAAGCCATTAAAAAGGGATTGAAAACGGGTAAATCCGCCAGGGAACTATCAACTGAATTGGCAGAGCAAAGCGGCTGGAATAAAAAAGAAGTCTACGCTCTTATCAATTCAATAAAATAGCGGGTGGTATATGTCATGAAAAAGCTTCGCGTGCTTACGCCTTTGCGTTAAGAATCTCGATTGTCAGTTGCGCGCGACCGGACAAAACAAAAACGCACCCAAAACAGTGTGTGTTTTTTGCGGAGAGGGCGGGATTCGAATATCATCCCCTCAATGGGGGCGCGCGACCGGATAAAACAAAAACGCACTCTTGCGAATGCGTTTTCAGTGGAGAGGGCGGGATTCGAATATCATCCCCTCAATGGGGACGCGCGACCGGGCTTAAAACAAAAACACACCCAAAACTGAGTGTGTTTTTTAGCGGAGAGGGCGGGATTCGAATATCATCCCCTCAATGGGGGCGCGCGACCGGGCTTAAAACAAAAACACACCCAAAACTGAGTGTGTTTTTTAGCGGAGAGGGCGGGATTCGAACCCGCGACCGGTTTTACCCGGCACTCACTTAGCAGGCGAGCCCATTCAGCCACTCTGGCACCTCCCCGATTTGATTTACGAATTTATTTTAATCGCAAATCGTCAACCGTCAATCGAAATCGGCTGGCGGAGGGAGTGGGATTCGAACCCACGTTGGTGTGACCCAAACATGTTTTCAAGACATGCGCCTTCAGCCGCTCGGCCATCCCTCCAAATTCCATTTTTTCGGAAGCGGATGCGATTTTACCATACCCATCCTGTCCCGATCCGCTTGGGGCGCTCCTCAGCGGAAATGGTCGTAGATGGCGATCGCAATGACGATGCCGATCACCGCCAGGACGATCCAGATAAGAATCATGCAGTATTTTCTTTGACGAGCCTAGCTTCCGGTTCAACGAGAAAATTGAAAAGTTGCTAAATCAAATCTGGGTTTATCACTTTGTTGATGGTCGTAAGTGTTTCTGATACCAAATTTTAATTTTAGAATCATAATCCATAAAATCCTGATCGGGTAAATCTCGCTGTTTCCTCATCTTATCGAGATAACCAGCCTTGTAATCTAATTCATACATATAATTTAGGAGATCTTCACAAATCTCAATAGCTAATTGAATCTCGTCTTGAGGCGGCGAGCTTAATTCGTGCGCAGCTTCATTTCCCATAAACCGAAGATTGTGTAAATTTGAGACGATGTTTTTGGGAAGGACACTTGCCAATCCTTCAATCTTTTTTTCTAAAGTCCTTCCTGTTATTTCTTGGTCAAAACATATGCCTTCAATAAGCGCTCGTATTCCAACCGCACATAGCAGAGGCGTTTCATTATTATGCGCCATAATGACTTCTTTATAAATATTAATTAATCTCTCTGGTAATTGAGTATATTTTTTAGGGGAGAGAATATTCTTGGCGCGTTTTGGAAAAAAATTTCTAATCATATCATCTGTATCTAATGGATATGATATTCCATATTCTTCCATTTCTTTTATGTCTTCGGGTTCGTATTCATTAAAATCAAAATCTTCCCCACTACTATAGTTTTCCAAAACAACAGTTTCACACCCTGCACACATCCATAGGCAACAACCATCAGTGAGCAAGCCTACTTTCTTTCCGTGTGAATACAAAACATTATGGCAAGAATGGAACTTGCATACATGGTTTGTTTCACGCTTGCAAGAGTTGCAAAAAATGAGATCATTGGGAAGTAATGGCGGTGCTTTTTCAGTCTCTTCAATCCATTTGAGCTTTGCCTCTATATATTCCATCATGTCTTTTGGGAGAGAATTTAGCAATTTATCTTCTGAGTTCATCACCTACCTCCATTCTGAAATACTCAACTGCAACCGCTATCCTTTGTAGGATGTTCAGGGATTAGAGTCACTTGTAAATTATAATATCCAAAACAAAAGAAACCGCAATTTAATTTGCGGTTTCCACTTTCCACATCGAACTAACCATTTCAAACTAAATCACACCCAACTTCTTACCCACGCTCTTGAACGCCTCCAAGCCTTTATCAAGATCATCCTTCGAGTGCGCGGCAGAGATCATCATGCGGATGCGCGCCTTGCCCTGCGGCACGGTTGGAAAGCCGATTGCCATTGCAAAAACGCCTGCTTCGAACAATTCGCGGCTGAACTGTTGTGCGAGCGGCGCTTCTCCAAGCATGACCGGTGTGATGGGTGTTTCGCTCATGCCTGTATTGAAACCGAGGTTCTTCATTTCGGCTTTGAAGTATTTGGCGTTCTCCCAAAGTTTATCCACCAGTTGAGTCGAATCTTCGAGCAAGTCAACAGCTGCCAGACAAGCCGCCGCATCCGGGACGGTCACTGCCGAAGAGAAAAGGAAGGGGCGTCCACGCTGGCGCAGCCATTCGATGATAACCGCTTTGCCCGCCACGATCCCGCCCACCACGCCGAAGGCTTTGGACATCGTGCCGACTTCCACGTCCACTTTGCCATGCAAGCCGAAGTGATCGACGATGCCGCGTCCGCCTTTCCCGAGCACGCCTTCGCCGTGCGCGTCGTCCACCATCAAAAGAATGTCGTACTTCTTCGCCACTTCGTAAATATCGGGCAGGGGCGCAATGTCGCCGTCCATGCTGAAGACGCCGTCTGTGATAATGAGCGCGCGGCGATAATCTTTCAGATTCGCTTTGATTTGCTCCTCAAGCGATTTCATGTCGTTGTGTTCATACGCAATGATCTTCGCGCCTGAGAGGCGGCAGCCGTCAATGATGGATGCGTGGTTCAACCTGTCCGAAAAGATCACATCTTCCTTCCCAACCAACGCGGGGATGGTGGCTAAATTGGCGGTAAACCCGCTTTGGAATGTGATCGCCGCTTCCACCCCTTTGAACTGTGCCAATCGTTTTTCGAGTTCCACATGCAGGGTCATCGTCCCCGCAATGGAACGCACGGCGGCAGGACCCACGCCCATCTCATCCGTTGCCTTTTTTGAAGCCGCAACCAGGGCAGGATGATTGGCAAGCCCGAGATAATTGTTCGAACAAAAATTCAAAACTTTTTTGCCATCCACCTGGAGCCATGCGCCCTGAGGCGAGCCGATGGTGCGGATGTTGTTATACAACCCTTGCGATTTCAAACCATCGATCTCCTTCTGGATCCAATCGATTTTCGACATGTTATCTCCTTGTTGAATGTTCGGTTTCATTATAGCGACTTCAAATGACGCAATGTGTCACGAATCTATTTGTCACTTATCACTTCTGCCAGCACCCCCAGCTCGGCAAGTTCCGCCAACACTTTATGGATGGCTCCGCTTTTGACAACCACTGCGGTCGGGCTGAGGAGTTCGCCAAGGAATTTCCCCGCCTTCGACTTTCGCATCTCTTCCATAATCTCGGACCTGCTGACTCTTAGCACATGCAGACTCTCCACCCGGGCCTCGGGTCCGTTCGCATCCCAGCGCTTCAATGCCTTGACCAATGCAGGCGGGACCGAGCCGTTCGTGTACTTGACCAGCATCGCAAGTAACTGCTCGGCTTTCAATCCCTGTTCGCTGGCGCGTTTCAATGATTCAGCCGAAATGCGGTAAAAATATTCATCACTCTTTGGCTCATCCCACTCGCAGAACCGCGCCAGTTGATAGCGCACTGCGCGCGAAAACAAACGCGGGACAGTGATCCTTCCAGTGGAAGTGGTGATGATCTTGTTGTCTTTGCTCCTGCTGCCGTCCCCGGCGCCATGAGCAGGGCGAAACGCCGTCGCTTCTTTGTCCTCCTCCGGCGACGCCAGATCAGCCTGCCCCAGCCAATGAAGTGTTTGAATGACATATTTCACCAACGCGCCATCCACTGAATCCCAATACGCGAATCCGCGCAGGTAGGTGCCGTCCGATTCGCGCCTGATAAACCAGGAGTCGTAATCTCCGGCGGGACGTTGGAAATCCGGATATTTTTCCTTGACTGCTTTAACGAAGGCTGGAATGCTCCACCACTTGCCTTGTGGGATGTCGCTGATGAGATTTGTCAAGAAATCGCGTGTCACTTGCGGCTGATTCTTCCATTCGCCCTCACAGACGATGCCGGGGATCAAACGCAATTCATCGAAGGTGGTAGAGCCGAGCCAGACGTTATAGAGCATGTCCAAAGCTTCTGCGCGGGGGACTTCGAGAAATTTTTTGACGGCTTCGGGATGTAATCCCTTGTCTTTGATAAGACCGGCTGTTTCAAGTAACTTTTGCAGGTCAGGCTTCAAGTGCAACGCGCCTTTTTCTTCGCCAATACGCAATGCAGCCAGGTAGGTGGTTGCATTGTCGAGGATGTGGTCGGTGGCGGGAATCTCGAAGGCTTTTTCGATGGGCGTGGCTGGGCGGCCCAACGGCTCGTTTTGACTCCTGCCCCTCTTCGGCGTAATTGCGGCGGCGTCTTTGTCATGCCCCTCCCCGCCAATGATCTCGAGCAAATCCTCGGGGATGTAGGCGAACTCCTGCGCGCCCTTTTCGGTATCGAAGAATGCTTTGGCGATCAAGCCGTGATAATACAAAACTTCTGCGATGGAAACAGGCTTAAGGTGCGGACGTTCGCGGTCGCGTTTGCCTGAACCCATCTCGCGGATCTCGCCGTATTTGCGTGTGAAGATCGTCCATTCGATTTTTCCATCTGCGGCGGCGAGTTCGTTCAGCGCGGAGCGGGCGTCGGCGGGGAGAACCTCCAGGGTTTCGGAGACAGTTTCAAGGTCCAGCAAAGAGGCGCAGATTTCTTCAAGGGCCGATTCAACGCCGGCGGATTCCAATTCCAATCCCCATAATTCAGCGATGATGCGTAGATGTCCGATATCGGCTCTTTGAAGACTTTGCTCGAGGGTGGGCATGGCTGGATTCTAACATCCTGCGTAGCGAATTTGCATTTCAGGGTTTTTACTGGCAAAGGAGATACACCATGACTTTATTGTTTTCGACTCTGCGGGTGCTACATATAATATCTGGCATACTTTGGGCGGGCGGGGCAATCGCGATGTATTTTTTCATCGTCCCGACCATCGGCGCGACGGGCGATTCGGGCAAGCAGTTTGCCGGGCATTTGATGGGCAGGACGCGTTTTACTCCATTCATGATGATCGTCGGTGCGACAACTGTGGTTGCGGGTACGATCCTGTATGGGATCGATTCGAACTGGTTCCAATCCGCCTGGATGAGGACGCCGACAGGCATTGGGTTCGGGACGGGCGCAACAGCCGGCATACTGGCTTTTATCTTTGGCGTGATGGTGGGCAATACGAATAAGGCGTTGGCGGCTTTGGGGGCGCAGATTCAAGGGAAGCCCACCCCGGAGCAGATGTCTGCATTGCAGGCGCTTCAGAAGCGCCAGGCGCTGGTTGGCAGATTAAATGCATACTTCATCATGATTTCGATCTTTTTCATGGCATCGGCGCGCATGTTTGGATAGTCCTTCAACGAAATAGACATGATCGGAAATAATATATGAGATTGTCATTTCGAGCGCCAGCGAGAAATCTTTGCCCAATCGAACCAGATTTCTCCTCGCTTCGCTCGTCGAAATGACAAATCCAACAAAAAAAATAAATCCCAATTCCTATTTCCGATAAAGTCTAATAGGAAACAGCGGCTGAAAATCAGCCGCTGTTTTGTTTAACCGTGTACCACTCTCAACGCTTGGGGCAATATTTCGAAACTTGCCTTTTTGAGGTTGCTTCCGAAACTGGTGAAGATCTCCCCGTCGGCATGGATGTAGAGCGGCAGGCTCGAGGTGATGGACATTTTTTTGAATTCGCCCATGCGAATCTGTTTGAAGCGCATGTGCGTTCCGCTCATGAACTCGGGCACGAGGCGGAACATCATGGCGCGCGAAACCTTGGTGACGGCAACGCTTTCCATTTTGCCGTCGTCGTTCTTTGAATCGGGAGAGAGCATGAAGCCGCCGCCTTCACGGGGACCGTTGCACAGCGTGAGCATGAGCAGTTCGTCGTCCCAGTTCCCGCTGTCTGCTTCGACATGCACGCGCGCCGGGTTGTGGTTGAGGAGGATGGTTTGAATGACCGCCGTGAGATACATCAGAAAGCCTTTGACGATGGGCAGTTTATGCGAGCGGATGGTCACGACCGCGTCGAAACCGATGCCGAGTGTGTTGTCGAAATATTCCCTGCGCCCGTGCTCGTCGGTCATCAAGCCAATGTCCACGGGTTTGACGACTTCCGCTTTGAGGGCATGCGCAAGCGCATGGTCGGCTTTTTGTGCGATGCCGATGGAATAGGCAAAGTCGTTGCCCGAGCCGATGGGGACAACGCCCATCACGGGTCGTTTCTCCGCCGGGATCTGCATCAGGCCATTCGTCACCTCATGCGCCGTACCGTCCCCGCCCATGGCGATGACCATGTCGCATCCCTCCTCTGCGGCCTGCCTGGCAAGTTCGATGGCGTGTGTGGGATAGACGGTCCCGCTCCAGGTGAGATCGCCTTTGAATTCCTGCGCAATGGGGCGCAGGTCGTTGGCGGTCTTCCAGGCGCGGCCCATGTCTGCCATGGGATTGAGAATCAACTTGACTTTGCGGGGCATCGGCGTTCTCCTGAGCTTGTTTATGGATATAACCCCGGCTTTGGGGCTTTGTTTCCCCCAAAAAGCTTATGCCGTTTCCTTGGCCTTGAGCGGATTTAATTTTCCCGTGACCCCCTTGGCAAGGGTAAATTGCCCCCGGTTGTACTTCTTGGCGTGATATAAAGCCGAATCTGCGGCGCGGAGCAGGTCGCTTGGGTTGAGCGCGTGGGTCGGGTACACGGCGATGCCCGCCGTAATGCCCAGCTTCATTTCCTTTCCGGCTGGGAACGGGAAGCGGTATTCGCTCATCAATTCGATCACTTTTCTCGTGACCGTTTGTGCCGCCTCGATGTCGGTGCTCCGCATGACCAGGGTCAGTTCGTCGCCTCCGTATCGCGCCAGGAAATCGGAACTGCGCATCCGTTGGGCGAGGAAGTTGAAAAGTGAATAAAGCAATTCGTCGCCTACATTGTGACCGAAACTATCGTTCACCGCCTTGAAGCCATCCAGGTCCATCATCACGACCGTGAAGGGCATGCCGGTCTGTTGGGCAAGCCGCCATTCTTCCTGCAGGCGCTCATCCAGGGCGCGGCGGTTGGGTAGCCCGGTTACGCTGTCGGTGTTCGCCATTTGACTCAGGCGTTTATAGAGGCGGGCATTGTAGATCGCAACCGCCGCCTGGTCAGCCAGCAGATTGATCAATCGCAATTCCGAGCGGGAAAACCTGCCCGTTACTGTCCGTGACAAGTTCATGACACCCAGGATCTCATCTTTGAATTTGAGCGGGATGCCGATGATCGAACCGGACCAGTCAGCCGGCCTGTCCTTGTAGATCGGGTGCGTGGACATATCTTCGACTGTGATCGGTTTGCCTGTCTTGACGACGGAATGGGTCAGTCCTCCCTTGCGCGGCGTGGAAATGGGCTTATTTCTCTCTCCATTGACATTCAGGGACGCGCCGAATTCGAGCGCGCCACGATCGAACAGGTAGAAATGCACCGCGTGCGCATTTTTGACCAGGTTCATGGCTTCCGTCACCATGGCATCCAGCACTTTTTGCAGATCCAGGTTCGAGGTCAGGTTGAGGCTGATGCGCTGAAGCGCATCCAGTTCGTCCGCCTGATGTTTGACGGTGGACATCAGCGAATGTTTCGAGATGATCTCCTGTGTGATCGGCTTGACGTTATCGCCTTCGGTTTTCTGCGGATCGGGGAATCGTTCGCGCGCCTCGATCAGGACCTGGATCAACTTCAGGATGGCTTTCTTTTCCTCGGGCGGGATGGAATTGTCATGGGAAATGATCTCCCACGCGCGTGAGAAAACCGTCTCGTTTTTTTTCTGATTTCCGTCCATTTCGTTAAGTGATATATCCAGGAATGGCATACACGAGCCCTTTGGGCTATTATACACTTTCAATCTCGATGGCGAGTGCTGAATATGGTCTGTGTTAGAATGACTTTAATTCGTTTTCATTGAGGTTCATGTGTCTGATTCATCCAAATCTGTCGATGCAGCGCGGGGAAAGCCTGCTCCCGCCACGCCTCTCAGTGCCCGCCGCCGCGCTCTGGTGATCGGCGCTTCGGAGGGTATGGGCGCGGTACTTTCCCGGAAACTTGCCGGGGAGGGATATACAGTGGCGTTGGTGGCCCGTCAGAAGGACAAACTGAACGCTTTGTGCGCCGAGATGAATGCGGGCGGCGAAAGGCTTGCGCTGGCGTATCCCCATGACGTGACCAAATACAAGGAAGTTCCGGCTTTGCTTCGCCGGATCGTCGCCGACATGGGCGGGTTGGATGTCGTCGTCTTCCTTGCGGGGGTGAACCATCCGCCCGGCGGAATGGATAAATACAATTTCGAAAACGACCGCCAGATGGTGGAAACCAACCTCATTGGCGCGATGGCATGGCTCACCCCGGTCGCTGAAATGTTCCAAAACGCAAAAACCGGGCAGATCGTCGGCATCGGTTCGGTCGCAGGCGACCGCGGGCGCGTGGGCAACCCCGGCTATAACACTTCGAAAGGCGGCTTGCATGTATATCTCGAAGCGCTGCGCAACCGGTTGACGCGCCACGGCGTGAATGTGCTGACCGTCAAACCGGGGTTTGTCAAAACAGAAATGCTCAAAGCCGCGGTTGGACCAACCCCCTTTGCCATCCCTGCCGAAAAAGCGGCGGATGACATCTACAAAGCCATGCGCAGGCGGAGGCAAACCGTTTATACGCCTTTCTTCTGGTCGTATATCATGTTCGTCATCCGGCATATTCCATCTTTCATTTTCAGGCGGATGTCTTTCTAACGATAAAAACCTGACAGGTCTTCAATACCTGTCAGGTTTCATGAACAACCATGTTCAATACATTCAAACAATTCGACAACTTCGGTCATTCATTGAACGCGCCCGGGTATCACATCCAGGCGCGCACTGCCGACGATATCCTTTCCGCGTTCGATCTCGCCAAAAAACACGGGCTCACCGTCACCGCGCGCGGAGCGGGACGCAGTTACAACGACGCCGCGCTCAACGGCGGCGGCATCGTGCTGGATATGTCGGCGATGAATCTGATCCAGTCGTGGAATCCAGCCACCGGCGTGGTGCGAGCCGAGTCCGGCGTCACGCTCGAGCAGCTCTGGCAGAAAGTCGAACCCGACGGCTGGTGGCCCCCCGTCGTCTCCGGGACGATGAAAACGACGCTGGGCGGTTGTCTTTCCGCGAACATTCACGGTAAAAACAATTTCAAGATGGGCACGTTCGGCGAACACGTCATTGAGTTCACAGCGATCCTGCCCACCGGCGCGGAGGTGACATGTTCCCCAAAATTCAACGCGGACCTTTTCCACGCGATGATCAGCGGATACGGGTTGCTCGGCATCTTCACTTCTGTGACCATGAAGATGAAACGCCTCCATTCCGGACTTTTGACCGTGGATGCGTTCCCCGTGCCGAATCTCAGCCGACACCTTTCCGCATTGCATGACGGCGCGCCGAACAACGATTACATCGTCGGCTGGCTCGATACGTTTGCAGGCGGGCGTTCACTTGGACGCGGACAGATCCACGCCGCGCGATATTTGCACGAAGGTGAGGATAAGAAACCGGGCGAGACAATGAAGTTGAAGAACCAAATTTTGCCGCCCTATATCTTCGGCGTCTTTCCAAAATCCCTTCTTTATCATTTCATGAAACCGTTCGCGAATAATCTTGGCTGGTCGCTGGTGAACCTGGCGAAGTATGCTGCGTCGTTGCGGACTCACACCTTCCGCCAGGCGCATGCGGCGTTTCACTTCCTTTTGGATTATGTGCCGAACTGGGAGCTATCCTATGGGCGCGGCGGGTTGATCCAATATCAATCCTTCCTGCCCAAAGAGACCGCCGAAGCCGCGTGGACGGAGATCATCACGCTCTCGAAGAAGCGCGGCATGCCCTCCTACCTCGGCGTGACCAAACGCCACCGACCCGATAAATTTTTGCTCACCCACGCCGTGGACGGCTTCTCCTTTGCGATGGATTTCAGAGTAACGCGCTCGAACCAAGCCAAAATGCGCGAGATGCTTTTCGAGTTCGACAGAATCGTCCTTGACAACGGCGGTCGCTTCTACTTCGCCAAGAACAGCGAGACCACCGCCGAAACCGCGCTGGCTTTCTACGGCGAAGAGACTGTCAAGAAATTCAAGCGTCTCAAGAAGCGCTGCGACCCGAACGGGCTATTGGAATCGGATTTGTATCGCAGGATATTTGAATAACCTTCACTCATTATGTTTCACTTTTCACGCGATGTTTGAAGAGTGAAACGTGAAATACAATCACATCTCGTTATTCGTCCCTCGTTATCCCTTTACTGTTATGTCTCTTGAAATTCACGACCTCGGTTTGATCGATTACGAATCTGCCTGGAAGCTGCAAGACGAATATGCGGCGCAGATCGCGGAAGGGAAACGCCTGCCGACCCTGCTATTGCTCGAACATCCGCACGTCTACACCTTCGGGCGCAAGGGGAACGCGGATAATTTACTCTGGAATGAAACTCAACTAAAAGAAAAGGGAATCTCCACTCACTGGGTAGACCGCGGCGGCGACGTGACCTATCACGGACCCGGTCAGTTGGTGGGTTATCCGTTAATTGGACTGCAACGTCTTATCATCCCCGGTGGGGACCCGACATTGCAGAGCCGAAGTCGGGAGACTTCGGACTCAGTTCACATTCCCCAGGCTGACTATGTTGGCTACATCCGCAAATTGGAAGAGATGCTTATCGGCGTCTTGATGGGATACGGCATTGCCAGCGGGCAGATCCCCGGCAAGACCGGCGTGTGGATTCAAGCCGACGTCCACTCGCGCTGTCCGCGCTGTAAGCCCGAAGACCGCAGGAAACCCGCCAAAATCGCCGCCATCGGCGTCAAAGTGGACGTGAACGGCGTGACGCGACACGGCTTTGCATTGAATGTAAATCCCGATATGGATTACTGGAACGGCATCATCCCCTGCGGTCTACCAGAGCCAGTCGTTTCTCTGGCAGACTTACTAGACCCTGTCCCTTCGATGGCGGATGTGAAAAGGGTTGTCTCAAAGGAATTTTCCAAAATCTTTGAGTAGGGACACGATATATCGTGTCCCTACTATTTTTAGAACACCAACAAAATCACCAACGCCAAAATGGCAGGGACAGCCTGAATATAAAAGATGCGCTTGCTCACCGTGAACGCACCAAAGATCCCTGCAATGATGACACAACTGAGGAAGAAAATTTTCACCGGGTCGCCTGCGAACAGCCCCCATATCAGACCGGCGGCGAGGAAGCCGTTGTATAGTCCCTGATTCATGGCGAGGGTCTTCGACTGTTTGGCTTGCTCCTCCGTCATGCGAAAGGATTTCATCCCGCGCGGCTTATCCCATAGAAACATTTCAAGATAGAGGAAGAAGAAGTGCAAGAGAGCGACGATGACGATAAGAATGTCTGATACGAGTTTCATGAGGTTTTCCTGTGGCAATAAAATTGTAGGTCACGCTTCAAGCGTGACCTACAATGTACAGTATAGCAGACTCTAAAAACAGAACAAAAATTCTGTTATACTGACCGCAATGAATTGTAGGGGCGAGGTCACCTCGCCCCTACTTGAGGAATCTTATGGCAAAAACAAAAACCCATACCCGATATGTCTGCCAGCAATGCGGACGAGTCTCCGCTTCGTACATGGGCAAGTGCCCGCAATGTGGAGCGTTCGACAGCATGGTGGAGGAAGTCATCCACGATGAACCTGTCGCGAAGAAAGGCGCGGTCAACGTCCGCGGGCTGACCGGGCGCTCGGAGCCGCGACCCATTTCCGAGGTCAGTGGTGAGGCGGAAGATCGTGTCCACCTGCCCATCGGTGAGTTCGCGCGCGTGCTCGGCGGCGGTATCGTCCCCGGCTCCATCGTGCTCGTCGGCGGTGACCCCGGCATTGGCAAATCCACGCTGATGCTGCAAATGGCGATGGAGATGGGCAAGGTTCAGCGCGTGCTGTATGTGTCGGGTGAAGAGTCGGAGAGGCAGATCAAGATGCGTGCTTCGCGCCTGTTCAACGGCGGGAAGGATCTGCCAAGGGATTTGCTGTTGGTGACGGAGACCAATCTTGAAATTATCCTCAACCATGTCCGCGAATCAAAACCGGACTTGTTGATCGTGGATTCCATCCAGACCACTTATCTTTCTGAATTGGATTCGTCGGCGGGCTCGGTCTCGCAGGTACGCGAATGTTCATCGCAGTTGCGTGAGCTGGCGAAGTCCACAGGTTTGACCGTTTTCATGATCGGTCATGTAACGAAAGAAGGTTCGATTGCCGGTCCGCGTGTGTTGGAACATATCGTGGATACAGTTTTGTACTTGGAAGGCGATCGTTTCCAGGCGTATCGCCTTTTGCGTTCGGTGAAGAACCGTTTCGGTGCGACATCCGAAGTGGGCGTGTTCGAAATGCGCGAAGGCGGCATGATCGAAGTGACCAATCCATCCGAGGCGTTCTTGGCGGAGCGTTTGGTCAATGCCGCAGGGTCTGCGATTGCTGTGACGATGGAAGGCACTCGTCCCATTCTCGTAGAGGTGCAGGGACTCACGTCACCGACGCAATTTGGCAATGCCCGCCGCACCCCCAACGGCGTAGACTTCAATCGTCTGTTGTTGATCACGGCTGTGCTCACTCGTCGCGTTGGGTTGAAACTCGCCGAGCAGGATGTCTTTGTCAATGTGGTCGGCGGCATCCAAATCGACGAACCCGCCGCAGACTTGGCAGTTGCCGCCGCCATCGCTTCATCATGGAAGGATTTGCCGATTCAAGCCAACGTGGTTTTGATCGGTGAGATCGGTTTGGCGGGCGAGTTGCGCATGCCAGGGCAAATGGTGGCGCGTTTGAAGGAAGCGCAGAAACTTGGTTTCAAGATTGCCATTATTCCGAAAGCGCTGCGAAAAGGGGAGGAATATCCCAATGGAATCGAGGTCATCGAAGTCCGCTCGGTGGACCAGGCGTTGGACAAGGCGTTGAAAAAGGATAAGTAAACATGTGCCGAAGTATCAAACCCCTTAGAAATATGGATCACATCGTCTCCGAGCAGGAGATCTACGAAGCCGCTTTGCAATATGTGAGAAAAGTCAGCGGGTATCGCAAACCGTCCAAAGCGAATGAAAAGGCGTTCAACAAAGCCATCGAAGAAGTCGCCGAATCCACGCGCAAAATGTTGGGATTATTGACAACGAAAACACTTCAAGAAAAATCATGAAGCGGGTCATCCTTCTTGGTCCGATCCTGTTCGCAAGCGTCCTCACCATTCTCACCCTCGCCAATTACGAATTCCTCCTCAACCTCGGCTGGCATCCCATAAACGATCCCACATTCGACTGGCCCAGTGGGCTGGCGCTCGGTCGCTTCGGTGGAGTCATGACCGCGACCTTTATCGCCACGGGATTTATCATGACTCTTTTCGCCCGCCGCCTCTTTCTGGATCTGAAGCCGACTCTTTCTTCCAAGCTTGGCACCACGCTGATGGCGTTTGCCGGTCTATTTCTCGCTGCCTTAGCCTTCACCACCGACCCGACGATTCGAGACTATCCCGCCACCCTGCACGGACGTTTGCACGACCTCTCCTTCATATTTCTCGGTCTGACGCTTTTCCCTGCGATGATCGTCCTCGGCTTCGCCTTCCGCGCCGACGAGCGCTGGAAGAATCTTGCTGTTTATACCTGGGGGACACTTGCACTGGCAGGTCCCGCATTCTTTATCAAGGGTGCGGCGTTTTATGTTTTTCTGTTCGCCATTTTGGTCTGGAATGAAATTGCGGCGTCGAGATTGAATCAGTATTCATAACAAGGGAAAACCATCATGAACTGGCAGGTCGGAGAAATCCTGACCTGTTTTGTCTTTAATAAAAGAAAACTCCGGATTGCCACAAGATTATATATAATTTACAATCCGCGCCAATTCAAGGAACACCTTCCCCATGCTAAATCTCAACCTTAAAACCACACCCTTCCATGAACGAACCTCCGCGCTGTGCCAGCCGCAGAACTGGCGCAAGTGGGCGGGATATTTTGTCGTCGGCTCGTATGAGCATGTGCTTGACCGCGAGTATTGGGCGATCCGCAACTCGGCGGCGCTGATCGACGTCTCACCGCTGATCAAGTACGTCATCCAGGGCAAGGATGCGGCGGCACTGTTGCACCGCGTCACCACCCGTGACATCCACAAGATGAAAGTGGGACAAGTCGCTTACACCGGCTGGTGCGACGAAGAAGGCAAGCTGATAGACGATGGCACCGTCTCCCGCCTCGAAGAGCGGACCTTCCGCCTGACCGCCGCGGAACCGAACTTGCGCTGGCTGACGATGAATGCGGTCGGCATGGACGTATCCATCACCGAAGTGACCGATGACGTGGCGGCGCTCAGTTTTCAGGGACCGAACACGCGCAAGGTTTTGAATAAAGTCACCGAGAAACCAGTTGACGAGTTAAAGTACTTCCGCTTGATGACCAACAAGATCAACGGCGCGGACGTAACCATCTCCCGCACCGGCTACACTGGCGACCTTGGTTATGAGATCTGGATGGACGCGAAAGACGCGCTCAAAGTATGGGACGCGCTCATGGAAGCCGGTTCGGATTATGGCATCACTCCGGTTGGCATTTTGGCAATGGACATGGCACGTGTGGAAGCGGGCTTGTTCATGCTCGAAGTGGATTACACCTCGACTACTCACGCATGGATCGAATCGCAGAAATCATCCCCCTTTGAGTTGGGACTCGATTGGACGGTCGCACTCGACAAACCCGGCTACTTCGTCGGTCGCCGCGCGCTGGAAAAAGAGAAGCGCGAAGGCTCGGCGTGGAAGATGGTCGGCTTGGCAGTGGATTGGGTGGGCATGGAAAAATTATTCGGCAAGGTCGGCTTGCCGCCGCAGATTCCCGGCTCGGCGATACGTGCCAGTCTACCTGTGATGGTGGGCAATGTGCAAGTGGGCTATGCGTCCACTTCTACATGGTCACCGTTATTGAAGACCTACATCGCCCTCGCGCATTTGCAGAAACCCTACTACGAAGTCGGCACCGACGTCCGCATGGAAATCACGGTGGAACATCAC
The DNA here is from genome assembly GCA_026645935.1 of Candidatus Villigracilaceae bacterium. Lineage (GTDB taxonomy): Bacteria > Chloroflexota > Anaerolineae > Anaerolineales > Villigracilaceae > Villigracilis. The sequence continues at coordinate 28,476 of JAPKMP010000010.1, forward strand.
CGTCAACATGCGCCTGCAAAAGTGGTCAAGTTGCCGTTTTACGAACCCGAGTGGAAGAAGAAATAACAAATGTCGTTGCGAGGAGGGCGATAGCCCGACGAAGCAATCTCCTTGAAACAAATATATGGTTGATATTGGGAGATTGCTTCGCCACTTCGTGGCTCGCAACGACATTTGAAAGAGGAATCATTCATGACATCATCCAACACGTACGACGCAATCATCATCGGCGGTGGACACAATGGGCTTGTGGCTGGCGCATATCTCGCTCGGGCTGGCAAGAAAGTGGTCGTGCTCGAACGCAGACATATCGCGGGCGGCGCGGCAGTGACCGAGGAAATCTTCCCCGGCTACAAGTTCACCGAGTTCTCCTACGTGGTGAGCCTCTTGCGCCCGGAGATCATCCGCGACTTGGAACTGCCCAAGCACGGACTGAAGATCCTCCCGCTGCCTTCCACCTTCACGCCCATGGAAAACGGCGACTACCTCGCCTCATGGGATGACCACGACCTGACCCGCCGCGAGTTGTATCGTCACTCACCCAAGGACGCGGAAGCCTACGACGAGTACGCCCGCGTCATGGCAAGAGCCGCAAAAGCCATCAAGCCGATCATCAACTTGATTCCGCCTGACCCATCCTCCATGAGCATCCGTGACTTGATGGGACTTCTCAAAGTCGGTCAATATGCGGCGGGACTCTCTGAAAAAGAACTCTACATGGTTGCCAAACTCGCCACGCAATCGTCCGCGGACTTGCTCGAAGAGTGGTTCGAGACCGACGCGCTCAAAGGCACCAAAGCTGCCAGCGGCATCATCGGTACGTTCCTCGGTCCACGCTCGCCGGGGACGGCGTATGTGTTGCTCCATCACTACATGGGCGAAATTGACGGCGCCTTCCGTGCCTGGGGTTTTGCCAAGAACGGTTCCGGCGGAGTCAGCGGCGCGATCTATAACGCGACTCAAGCGCTTGGGGTGGAGGTCAGAGTCAACGCGAGCGTGCAGCAGGTCAAGGTCAAGGGTGGACGCGCTGTGGGTGTCATCCTTGAAAATGGCGATGAACTCGATTCCAAAGTTGTGATGTCCGCTGCTGACCCGAAGCGCACCTTCCTGCAATTTGTCGAGCAGAAACATCTGCCCGATGATTTTGTCACCTCGATTCAAAACTTCCGCACGCGCGGCTCGTCGGGCAAGGTCAACATCGCCTTGAGCAAACTGCCGAACTTCACCGCGCTGCCATACACGGGCAACGGCGCGAACTCGGTTCTGCATCGCGGCGCGGTTTCCATCAGCCCGAGCATTGATTACATCGAACGCGCCTACGACGACGCGAAGTATGGGCAGATCTCGAAACGCCCCTACATCGACATGATCTTCCCCTCGATGATCGACCCAGATATGGCGCCTCCCGGACATCACGTGATGTCTTGTTTCGTGCAATACGCGCCCTACGACCTCGAAGGCGGCTGGACAGACGGACGCCGCGACGAACTCGGTGAAGCGGTCATTGCCACCATCGAACAATACGCGCCGAACATCCGCGAGTGCATCGTGGGCATGCAGGTCATCTCGCCCAAAGATATCGAACGCATCGCAGGTATCACTGGCGGCAACATCTTCCACGGCGAATTACTGCTGCATCAAATTTTCTTCCTGCGTCCCACCCCGCAATGGGCAGACTTCCGCACCCCGCTCAAAGGTTATTACTTCGGCGCGAGCGGCGCACACCCCGGCGGCGGCGTGATGGGCGCGCCCGGCATGTTGGCGGCAAAGGAAATTTTGAAGGATGGATTTTAGAAAGTGGTGAGTGGAAAGTGGATGAAGATCCCGCTTCTTTCTTAACTGGAAGTTGATTCTGTTTAATGAAGTTTGGTTTACCCTTGGGCTTTTTCTGAAATCAAATTGAGCGCATGATGAACAAAGAAGAGCTGAAAACAAAACTTGATAAAGCTGGTCTTGCTCGTGTTAGTCATCAATTACTTTCACTAGCAAAGATGTCCATCCGCTTTACATCTAGTAAGTCGAGCGATAAAGAAATTCCTATTGGCGGTTCTAAGATTGGTGGATATCCTGATTTGCCTTCTGGCTTTTCATATCCAAAATGGAAGAATATGCCGCTAGCATTTCTGGCTCAAATCAATCTTGCTGAGATCTCAGGTTTCAGTGCTTCATCTGATTTGCCTTCATCAGGCTTTCTTTCATTCTTCTATAACGCTTCTCAAGAAACTTGGGGCTTTGACCCCAAAGACAAAGGAAGCTGGCAAGTCTACTATTTTTCTGACATGAATAATATTCAAAGAATTGAATTCCCAAATGGCCTTCCCGATGAAAGACGTTATTTACCATGCTCATTATCCTTCTTTGAGGAGTTGACCTTACCGCCTTGGGAGTCTATTGCGATTGAGAATCTAAGTCTAACTAGAGAAGAAATGGATGTTTACATCGAACTACCATATAATATTTTATCCAGTGGGAGCGGTTTAATAAATCGCATTCTAGGTTATCCAGAACAAATTCAAGGTGACATGCAGATAGAGTGTCAGATGGTTTCAAACGGTATTTATTGTGGGGATGGAAAAGCACATGAACATCCTCGTTACAAAGAATTAATGCCTGGGGCTACTGACTGGGAATTATTGCTGCAACTTGATTCTGAAGAAGAAAACGCTCAAATAATATGGGGAGATGTTGGACGCGTGTATTTTTGGATACATAAGAAATCTTTAGAAAACCGCGAGTTTGACAAAGTTTGGTTTCAACTACAATGTTTTTAAGGAATCATCAATGACAACTACTCAATACGACACCATCATCATCGGCGCGGGGCACAATGGACTGGTCGCCGCCGCCTATCTCGCCAAACAAGGCAAAAAAGTTCTCGTGCTCGAACGACGTTCCATCGTCGGCGGTTCAGTGGTCACAGAATCTTTTGCCGAAGGTCCCCGTAGGGGAGAGGATGATTTTTCTGTGGATTCCATCAACACCGGCGGGACTCTGCGCCCAGACATTATCAAAGACCTGAAACTCGCCTCACACGGGCTTTCAGTTGACTCTGCTCCCCAGCCTTTTATCACTCTGTTAGCGGATGGCTCTCCCCTCACGCTCGACGCCGAGTCCATCAAACGCATCTCCGAAAAAGACGCGGCGCGTTTTCCTGAGTTTGTCCGCTTCATGGATAAAGCGGCGCAGATTATGGATGTGACGTATGCCACCATCATGCCGCGCCTGCCGATGAACTTCGGCATCCGTGAAGGCTATGGCTTGCTCGAATGGGGTCTCGAACTTCGCCTCGCCGGTCGAAAGGACATGCTCAACTTCATCCGCGCCCTGCCAATGACCGCGCAGGAACTCGTGGAAGAATATTTCGAATCCGAAATCGTCAAAGCCGCGATTTGTGCTGTCGCCATCCACGGCTCGACGATGGGACCGATGGGTGCGGGCACCGGCTACACCCTCATCCACAACTGGATGAATCGTGGCGGGCTCGCTCACAAGAATGTCGGTAAAGCAGGTGAGATCACATCCGCTTTAGCCAATGCTGTGAAAGCCTTCGGCGGTGAAATCCGCACCGAAGCGGAAGTAGCCAGCATCCTAGTGGAAAATCAAATTGCCAATGGCGTCGTGTTAGCGAATGGCGAAGAAATTTCTGCGGACAGAATCCTCTCCTCCGCTGACCCCAAACACACCCTGCTCAAACTCGTTGGCGCACAGGATTTACCACCTGAATTTGTCTGGCACACACAATCCATCAAAATGCGCGGCTCGGTGGCGAAGATGCACCTTCATACAAACCGCAGTCACGGCATCCCCGAAGGGACAGTCGTCCTCGCTCCGTCCATCAAGTATCTCGAAAAAGCCTACGACGCCACCAAGTATGGCGAGATTTCAGAAAAGCCGTATTTGGAAGTGACGACTTCGGGCAATGTGGTGAGTATCCATTTCCAGTTTGCTCCGTATGCTTTGAGGAATAGTGATTGGAAAGTGGAAAGTGGAAAAGTTGCTGAATTGGCGATAAAGACATTGGAAGAATACTTCCCTGCACTTCACGCATCACGCATCACGCATCACATCATCACTCCACAAGATATGGAATCCACCTACGGTCTCACCGAAGGCGACCTCAACCACGGTCAACTCATGCTCGATCAATTCCTGTTCATGCGACCGATACCGGGTTGGTCGAACCACAAGACCCCCATCGATAACCTCTATCTCTGCGGCAGCGGAGTCCACGGCGGGGGCGGCATCAGCGGCGCGGCGGGGCGGAATGTGGTCCGAGCCTTGAAGTAAGCCAGACATCCGAGGCAATGGCTTCGGATGTTTTCTTTGATGATAGAATGCAAAGATGGCAAAGCCAGCGATCCTGACCGTTGATGACGATCCGTCAGTTCTCAACTCTGTTGAACGCGACTTGCGCTCGAAGTATGGACAGGACTATCGCATTCTCCCCGTCAACTCCGGCAAAGTTGCCTTGGAATATTTGATTAAACTCGAACAGCGCAGCGAAACCGTCGCGCTGTTTTTGGTCGACCAGCGCATGCCGGAAATGAGCGGCACGGAATTTTTGGCAGAGGCGATGAAGACCTTCCCGCATGCCAAACGGGTCTTGCTCACTGCATATGCGGATACAAAAGCGGCAATTGATTCGATCAACGAAGTGGGGCTTGATTATTACTTGATGAAGCCCTGGCATCCTCCCGAGGAAAAACTGTATCCGGTTCTCGACGAGTTATTGGAGGATTGGAGGATTCATGTTCGACTGCCGTATGAAGGCATCCGAGTCGCCGGGACGTTATGGTCGCTTGCAAGCCATGAGGTGAAGGATTTCCTCACGCGGCATCAGATTCCCTATCAATGGCTTGATATCGAAAAGGATTCAAACGCGCGAAACCTGGTCGAAAGCGCGACCGGTGAAACAAAACTTCCCGTCATCTTCTTTCCCGGTGGGGCAACTCTCATCCAGCCGGACTTGAAATCGCTGGCGGATAAAGTCGGATTGCAAACGCAGGCGGAACTTCCGTTTTATGATGTGATCGTTATCGGGAGCGGTCCCGCCGGGCTGGCAGCGGCTGTGTATGCAGGCTCCGAAGGTTTGAAATGTCTCGTCATCGAAAAAGCCGCGCCGGGCGGACAGGCGGGCTCGAGCCCGAAGATCGAAAATTATCTCGGCTTTCCGGCTGGCATCTCGGGCGATGATCTCACGCGCCGCGCGGTCTCGCAGGCAAAACGATTCGGCGTGGAAATCCTATCGGCGCAGGAAGCGGTCCAGGTCGGAGTCAAAGAGGCGTATCGGATCGTCAAGTTAAAGGATGGGACGGAGATTTCGTCTCATGCGGTATTGATCGCAACCGGCGCGTCGTTCCACACTTTGAAGATGCCCGGCGCGGAGAATCTTACCGGCGCGGGAATCTATTACGGCGCGGCGTACACCGAAGCGATGAACTACATGGATAAAAACGTCTTTGTCGTGGGCGGCGCGAACTCGGCGGCGCAGGGCGCGATCTATCTCAGCCGTTTTGCGAGCAGGGTCACGGTGCTGATCCGCGGACACGCCCCCATTGCGTCGAAATATCTTGTTGATGCGCTGAACGAAAACAAGAAGATAGAGATGCTGACGGATACGGATTTGATCGAGGTGAAGGGTACGAACACGCTCGAAGGGATCGTCGTCAGGAATACCAGGAGGGACGAAACGAAGTCTTTCGATGCCGCGGCTTTGTTCGTTTTCATCGGCGTGCGTCCGCAAAGCCAGGTCGTTTCGGGATTGGTGAAGTGCAGCGACAAGGGATATATCCTCACGGGACCCGATGTGATGGAAGAAAAATCCCCGCCTCGCGGCTGGACCCTTGACCGGGATCCGTTTCTGTTGGAGACATCCACGCCGGGAATTTTTGCCGCAGGCGATGTGCGCTATGGAACAAACCATCGGGTCGCTTCGGCGGTCGGCGAAGGCGCGATCGCCTATGCGTTGATCAAGGAATATTTGAAGGGATTGTAAAAAAATTCCGCTGGTTGAGTAGCGGCGCTGCAAGCACCACGTTTCGAAACCAGCGCGTTGAGATCGATCGAGAAATTATATGGAAACATGGCGGTCTCGTTACGGGTTTCGCCCTACCCGACCACCGGTTTATTTTTGAGATAAATGAACTTAAACGACCTTCGCAAATCCCCCCTCTTTCAGGGACTCTCCGACGATGAGTTGCAGCGACTCGTGGACATGGCGGAGCCTCTTTCCCTGCGCGCCGGTGAGTGTTTGATCCGGCAGGGAGATATGGGCGATGCGGCTTATGTCGTTCTGGGCGGGGAATTGGAGATTCAAAAACAGACCGGCAACTCGTTGATCAAAATAGACGTGCGCAACCCCGGCGATGTGGTCGGTGAGATGGCATTGTTGTCGAACGCGACCCGAAATGCTTCGGTGATTGCGAAGAGCAATGTCGAGGTTTTGCGGATCCCGCAGGATGCTTTCGTCTCCCTGCTAACTTCCAGTCCCGGCGCGGCAATGACGGTCCTGCATTGGGTCATGGCGCGGCTTCAGCAGAATGAGGCGCTTCTACATCAACAGGAAAAGATGGCGGCGCTGGGCACGTTGAGCGCGGGGCTGGCTCACGAGTTGAACAATCCCGCCGCGGCGGCTCAGAGAAGCGCCGCGGAGTTGAATCGCGCGTTGATCAAATGGCAGATGTTGACACACGAAATCGTAGCGGCGGCGTTGAAGGAGGAAAAGATCGAATGGTTGACCGGACTGATGAATGAAGCGACCAGGCATTATGAGTCACCGGTCAAACTCGAGACGTTGGAAAGGCTCGACCGGGTGGAAACGCTTCAGGACTGGCTCGAGGCGAACGGGATCGACTCCGCCTGGGAGTTTGCGCCCGCGATGGTCAATTTCGGGTGGGATGGTCCGTCGCTGGAAAAATTGAAAAGCACCACGTTTTTTAAAACCGCCGTGCGATGGCTGGGAATAAGCTGTCTGGTGATGGGGTTGCTCTCCGAAGTGCGCGAAACGACGGACCGGCTTTCGGGCATCGTGCGCGCGATGAAATCTTATACCTATCTCGATCAGGCGCCCCTGCTCGAAGTGGATTTGCATGAGGGTTTGGAAAATACGCTCACCATCCTCCAGCATAAATTGAAACAGGGCGTGACGATAAAACGGGAATATTCGCCAAGCCTGCCGCGCATCGAAGCCTATGCCAGCGAGTTGAACCAGGTCTGGACGAATATCATCGATAACGCCATTGATGCCATGAGTGGTAAAGGTGAGATCATCCTGCGGACGTATCTATTGGATGATAAGGCAATGGTTGAAATCATAGATAACGGACTGGGCATTCCCGGAGAAATCCAGCCGCGTATCTTCGAGCCGTTCTTTACCACGAAACCGCCCGGGAGCGGCACAGGATTGGGACTCCACATCTCGCACGACATCATTGTCAACCGCCATCACGGGCAGATCAAGGTCGAATCCAAACCCGGCGAGACGAAATTCCAAGTGATATTACCGGTGAGAATTACCAAAGGAGAGAAATCATGAATAATGAACAATTGAGAGAAATCCTTTTGAATGCCAAGACCATCGCGAGTGTGGGGTTGTCATCCAGCGATGAAAAGGAAAGTTATCACATCGTTGCCTACCTTCAAGAGCAGGGTTATCGCATCATTCCGGTCAACCCGACGGCGAAGGAGATCCTCGGTGAAAAAGCGTACGCGAGTCTTTCCGAGATTCCTGAAAAGATCGATATCGTGCAATTGTTCCGCAAATCGGAGGATGTGCCGCCGTATGTGGACGAGGCGATCCGCATCGGCGCGAAGGTGATTTGGATGCAGGTGGGAATCGAGAACGAGCAAGCCGCGGCGAAAGCGCGCGCCGCGGGCTTGCAGGTGGTGATGAACGCCTGCCTGCGCATCACGCATCGGACCTTGATCGGTCCGAAGCCGGTCAATTTATAGGCGCGCGCATTTCAGCATCAGCGCGTGAGGGTCGCGCCCAAAGGCGAGTCGTTTTGCCCATGTACTGGGGAAATTGCGCAGGGACGTTGAATCCATCGTTTCGGATTTCCTGATGAGCCAGCCTGCCCGACTCAAATTCTCGCGCACCCGCTCCGCGCCGTCTTCGAGAGTCCAGCCTGCTTCGGATAACGCGCCTCCGTTCAAGCGGACCTCGAGCCGGGCGCCCGAACCCATAATGGATTCAAGCCCAAGCATGAGTCGGGCGTCGTCCTTCAATAAACTTTCCAACAGACTGCCCCAGGGAAAATTGATGGTGACCTGCGAGACCAGCCCGGTCAACTCATCTGGCAGGGATTGCGCACTGGCAATGACGTAAAGCAGGTTTGGCAGACTCGCGCGTGAATACCCGCGCAGGTTCTCGCGGCATGAGTCCACGCCGATGACGAAGTGGCCGGGAAAATTATCAGCGAGGTTAAAGGCAAATTTGCCGTCGCCCGTTCCCAGGTCCAGGATGATGCGGTTGTGATTCGCGATCCGCGCGCGTAATTGATCCAAATCCATATCAAGGGACGTTTTGCCCCGAATCGTTTCCATTTGAAACCTCCAATTTGTCGAATGTGGGAATGTCGGCAAATTGGAGCGGGGCGGCGCGCGTGCGCGATTAAATGCAAACGGACGGCCGCGTCAGGCGCCGTCGAGATCGTCGGGCGTTGGTTTTTTACGGATCAGGATGAAGCATGAAATTACCCCTTGGGCTTCATGGGTTAAGACTTAGCAGGGAGGGCGGGTCCTGTTCATGAAATCGATGATAGCACAGCCGGTTACAGAGCGCATTAATTTTTTCTATGAGCGGGGATGGATGATTTTTTGCTTTTGGGTATAATTCGAGTCAGCGCCCTGATAGTTCAATGGACAGAACAAGGCACTCCTAAGGCTTAGATGTAGGTTCGATTCCTACTCAGGGCATGGTTGTTGAAATATATCTTCCTTTTCAAGGAGAAAACCATGAACAATAAGAATACCGGTCTCATCGCAACCATCGCTTCGGTGGTTCTGTGCGGCTGCCCCGGGCTTTTCATGTGCTTTTTCGGAGCGGTCTCCACATTTGCCAGTTTCGTGCCGGGCGCGGATATCAACGTAGGCGGCAGTACCGACCCTGCGGCCGCCACCGCGATGGGGATCGGCTCGATATGCGCTTCGATCATCTTGATCGCCATCCCGATCGCAGTGTGGTACTTTATGATGCGCAAGAAACCCGCTGAACCTTCAAGCAACGAACCGCTTCCCCCCGCTTCCTGATAAAACATTCTCCGGGCTCAACACCCGGAGATTTTATTATTAATTGACCTTGATCCTGAGTTCCATCGGGCAGAAGCGCACCTTCCCGGCGTTGATGCGCCATCTGGTGTAGTACTCCCCCGGTGAGGCCGGCGCCTGCATATCCACTTCGAGTTGGACGGTCGAGCCGGGCTGAACCGTCGCCGGAAAGTCGTAAATGGATTGCAGATGGAGTTTGTCCCCATCCACGTATTGATAGTCCAGGTTGTTCGCGTCCCATGTGACCTTGCCTATGTTCGCGATCAGCCATTTGCCGAAGAATCTGGAGGATACGGCCACCAATTCCTGCGGCTCGAACGAAAGCACCTGGCATTCGAAATCGAGGTTGGAACTTCCGAGCGGAATTTGTGTGGGAGGGATGAAAAGAGTGGGGACCAGAAATAAAAAGGTCGGTGTCGAAGTCGGGGTATCGGTCGGCGTTCGCGTGGGCAATGGGGTTCCCGTGGCGGTGGGAGGCGCATAAAGCGCGGTTTGGGTGGCGGCAACTCCGGCCGTTTGGGCGATGGCTGTCAGGGGAGCGTTTGCGTCGAAAGTGGGCAGGGGCTCAGGACCCAGTGTGGGCAGGCAGGCGAGTGTGATCACTGCCGCGATCAATATCAATGAGAGTTGGTGACTTTGCCGCATGATCTTCCGGAAATTACAAACGCGTTTGCCTGTTATTGGGGCGGGTTCGTCGAAAGGTAGGATTCCTTGCCATCGTTCCTTCGAATCGCAACCCATTGCCCGTTGAACTCGCCGCCGACGATCGGTCCCCAGGTGAGAGTGGCATCCTTGCGTCCATTCTGCACATCCACGGTCACTTTCGTGCCGCGCGGCAGCAGGGCGGATTTTTCAGCAGTGGTGCTTGGGCTTTTATAGACTTGCGCGCCTTTCGGATCGATCACAAACCAGGTCGGGAGCGGTTTCGCGTCCTCTGGTTTTCTCCCGTCGGTTGTACCGCTTCCTGTCCCGCCCGAAACGGACGCGCCGCTCGGCAGAGTCTCCGCTGTTGCATTGAAGTTCTCGCGAAGCCAATCGCGCGGGTTGACGAAATGATGCTTGGTCCCTTGCAGGTCCAGCCCTGGCCAGTAAGTCGGCGATTTATCCAATTGTTCGGTGGTGGAAATGTCAAAGTGCAGGTGATATGGGAAACGTCCGAATTGGTTTCCAACCTTGGCGATCGGGTCGCCCACCTTCACCGCCTGTCCCTTCGTAACGACGATATCTTCGACATGCCCATACCGGCTGAAGAGCGGCTTTCCATTCAAGGTGCCGTGGTTGATCACGACCAGGTTCCCCCAGGATGTTTTGGAAACCAGTTGGGCGAAACGTACGACCCCATCCCCAATGGAATAAATCTGCGCGAGGCGGTCTTTATCGGCGGGCAGGTTCAAATCTGCACCGGTGTGAAAGGCAAAATTACCGGGTCCCAATTGATATTTGGGCGGATTATTCCCCGTCCAGGCGTTGGCGTCAAGCCAGGAGCCGGGCCAGATGTTGATGGGCATTTTATTCCGTTCATCTTCGGTACCAACAGGAGATCGAAAAGCCATGAGGTTGCTCCTTTGTCGATGGTTCGGGATGGGTGAGGTTCCATCGATTATAACGATAAAAGAATCAGTAATTTACCAGACCTCTTGCATAAGTGCTCCCGCCGCAATCCCCGGCGGCGGGGACGCCGCCTTGAACAAGATAAAATTGCGACTTTTGCAGGAAGTCTACTTTACCATGATCGTCACACTGGCGTAACAGATGGGACCGTCCACCTTCCAGGACATGTACTTGAGTCCGCCATTAGCCGGCGCTTTGCCCGTCAGAACGATCTTGTATTGATCGCCCGGGTTCATTGGGACCGGGATTTCCACGCGTGAAGGACCTGTCAGATTCACGCCTCCGGCAAATTTAACATCAACGCCCGCGTTCCACCGTGCTGTGCCGGTGTTAACCACGATCCACCTGATCTCGAAACTGTCCCCGGGGTTCACTTCCAGTCCGCTCTTGGGGCTGAGCGTGCTGATGTAACAGGAGTATGGGGGCTGTGTCCTGGCAGGGGCAGGCGTGTCGGATGGGAATATCAGCGGGGGGAATGGTGTATCGGTATCGATAATCAATGGTTCGAGAGTATCGGTTACGGCGGGAGTATCGGTCGCGACGGGCGTCGGCGAAGCGATGGGCGCCAGAGCCGTGAGCGTGTTTGAAACGTTCCGCGCCACCTGCTCATTGACCTGCATGGTCAGGGCAATTGCCGTTTGGACGCGCGATTCGAATTCCGCCTCGTTCTGCCCAGGGAGGCAGGCCGAGATCAGAAATACAAACACCGCACCGATGATCAAATTTTTGCGCATGATATTCTCCTTTGTGCAGACCTGACAGGTATTGGAAACCTGTCAGATCCTATATCTTAATCCGATTCGCCGGAGCCGATGCCCAGCGGCTTCCACTTGTTTTCGTCCTTCAAGCGGTGCTGGATGCCGTCGCGGTTATGAAGTTCGTCGAAGCCTTCGGGCTTGATGAACATCTCTTCGCCGTCGAGCAGGCCCGTCAGTCCGGTTTGACCCGGTTCGGGTCGTTTGAGTCCCTTATACTGCGCCGCATCCGAGGGGAGGTAATCGGTCGGTTCCTCGTAGGTGGTGATGTAGCCTTCGTAGTTACGCAAAAGAATCTTGTGGTCGGACATGCTCAGCAGATAGTTCGGCATGAGCGGAATCTTGCCGCCGCCGCCGGGCGCATCCACGATGAACTGCGGCACTGCGTACCCGGAGGTATGTCCGCGCAAGCCTTCCATGATCTCGATGCCCTTTGCCACCGGCGTGCGGAAATGACCCGCGCCTTCGACCAGGTCGCATTGATATAAATAGTACGGGCGAACACGGATGCGCACAAGGTCATGCACCAATTGACGCTGGATGTGGACGTTGTCGTTAATGCCGGCAAGTAGAACGGCCTGGTTGCCCAGCGGGATTCCCGCGCGGGTGAGCCGGTCGCAGGCTTCGGCGAGCTCTTTTGTGATCTCGTTCGAATGATTGACATGGATGTTCAGCCATAACGGATGATATTTTGCGAGCACGTCGCACAGTTCCTGCGTGACGCGCATCGGCATGAAGACCGGCACGCGCGAGCCAATGCGGATGATCTCGATGTGGGGAATCTCGCGGAGACGCGAAAGTAATTCTTCGAGAATCTTGGGCGCAAGCACGAGCGGGTCGCCGCCGGAAAGCAACACGTCGCGGACCTGGGGCGTGCGCTTGAGATATTCGATCTGCATTTCAAACTCTTCGCGCTTGAACGTCTGACCGGGGTCGCCCACGATGCGCGAACGCGTGCAATAACGGCAGTACGAGGCGCATTGGGTCGTCACCAGCATCAACACCCGGTCCGGGTAACGATGCACCAGCCCCGGCACGGGAGAGTGCCGGTCCTCTGCCAGGGAATCCTCCATCATGGCGGTGAAGGACTGCATCTCCTCGGCGCGCGGGATGATCTGTTTGCGGGTCGGGTCGTTCGGGTCGTCCGGGTCGATCAGGGAAATAAAGTAAGGCGTCACATCCACGCGGAAGATGCCCTGGGTTTGAAGCGCTTTGCGTTCGCTTTCAGTGAGCGGAATGACCTTTTCGATCTCTTCCGCGGTGTTGAGCCGGTTGGATAGCTGCCAGCGCCAATCGTTCCATTTTTCGTCGGGAACATCGGCGTAAATCTTTGCGCGTTTGGATACAAACTCGGTTTTCATGGTTCCTCCAGTGAACTGTAAATGGTGAGGTCAATAAGAAAAGATAGCCGCTCCCCTTGGAGGGTCATGGTCGGGAAGGTAAAAGCCTGCGATACCCGTTCCGGGCACTTTCTTCGTCATGAGTTCATTTTACGGGCAAACGAAAAGCGGGTCAATGACCCTTTAAATAATAAGCCGGATTATCTCGCATGGAACCGGCGAGATCCCGCCGGTGTATAAATGACAAAGGACCACCTCTCCGGAGAGGCGCGCTTGGATGAAATTACCTTAATCCGTCAAGCCGTAAACGGCGACGCGGCATCTTGGGAACCGCTGATGCTTTCGCACCAGCAGGCGGTCTTCCGGTTTGCCTATCTGATCCTGGGCGATCCCGACGAAGCGGAAGACGTCGCCCAGGAAACCTTTTTGCGCGCCTGGAATCATCTCAACCGGTTCGATTCATCGCGCCCGCTCCGCCCCTGGCTCTTGAGCATCGCCTCGAACCTTGCGAGCAACAGGCGTCGTTCCGCGGGCAGGCATCTCGCTGCGCTCACGCGCGCCTTTCGAGACGAACCCGGCGAAGCGGAGATCGAAGAAAGAAGCGCGGAACGCATCGAATCCGACTCGCTCTGGCAGGCTGTGAAAAACCTCGATCTTGCCGACCAGCAGATCATCTATTTGCGCTATTTCCTTGAACTTCCCGTTGAAGAGACGGCGCAGGTTTTGAGTGTGGCGGAGGGTACGGTCAAATCGCGCCTGAGCCGCGCGCTCGAAAAACTTCGCAAGGTCATCCAGCAGGACTTTCCCCTTCTCGTCGAAGGACGCAACGCATGAACGAATTCGAGAATCGTCTGATCGATATTGCAAAAGGGATGGACTATCCGCCCACGCCCGACATTGCCCGATTCGTGTCCACGCGCCTGCGCCCTGCAAAATCACCGCGGCTCATGTCCAGGAAACTGGTTTGGTCGCTGACCATCCTGTTGATTCTACTCTCCAGCCTTTTGCTCATCCCGCCCGCCCGTGCCGCCATCCTTGAGATCATCAAAATCGGCATTGTCCGCATCTTCCCACAACCCATCATACCGACCGCAGAACCGATTCAAACCATCAAACCCAGCACTGCCACACCCATTTCATCCATGCCCTTTCTAGAAACCATCGCTGGGAAAACCACACTCGAAGACGCTCAGAATCAGGTCAGCTTTCCAATTTTGCTTCCCACCTATCCTGCGGACATCGGCGAACCGGATTACGTTTTCGTTCAAAACGCCGACGGGAACATGACCATCCTCGTCTGGCTTGACCCGCAGAATCCTCAAGCTGTGTTGCTAAGCCTGCACTTCGTCCCACCCGGCAGTTGGGCAATCGAGAAAGTCGCACCGACCGTCATTGAAGAAACTACCGTGAACGGAGTCCGAGCCATTTGGGCCGTGGGACCCTACCCGCTCCGCTTCACCAACGGCAACTTGGAATTCACCCGCATCATTAATGGCAATGTCCTCATCTGGGCGGATGACACCCTCACCTACCGCCTCGAAACAGACATGTCTCTCGAAGAAGCCCTCAAGATCGCGGAGTCGCTCGAACCCTGATACGAAAGAGGTAATGAACATGAACCGGCGTATTCGATTCGTATCGATCCTTATATTGCTATTCTCCATTCTCCTGAATGGTTGCTCTGCCAAAAGAAACTGTCCTGTCACCGAGCCTGTTTGGGCATTATCCCCTGAAGACGGCGCAATTTTGAATCCGCCTGCCTACGAAAATTTCTTTATCAACGAAGACCGGTCGATTTGGGCATCTGCCTGGTGGGTGGAACCGGATATTGATTATCGGCTGATTCTCGAAGAAGGCATTAAAGTGGGCTGGTTTCGCCCCGAAGGCGCGGAATTAATTATCACCGGTCAGCGGCTGGATGGCGATGCGCCCGCGCTCGAAGCGCATGTCCCATGTTGTTATCCAACCCGGTTCCAAGCCACGGGTTTGTACTTCCCAACGGGAGGGTGCTGGGAAGTCAACGCAAAAGCGGCAGATAAGAAGATTACATTCGTGGTCTGGCTGGAATCGTCGAAATAAAAGGGAACCTTCCATCCCCGGGCGGTGTATTTCCAAAAACCAATAGGAGGTTCCCATGCTTATTCGCAAACGTCTCTTAATAGGGATGGCGTTGTCCCTATCCTTTCTTATCGTTCCCGTCGTCTTTGCAGGCGGATGGGCGGTTGTTGTAGTGGATGATCTGCCGGTCACTGCCAAAACGGGGGAACCGCTGACGATCGGATTCACCGTTCTGCAACATGGAAGAACGCCTGCATCCGGCTTGACTCCTACCATCACATTTACGCTGCCAAAGGAGGAACAATTCACTGTTAATGCCGAAGGAACCGACAAAGCGGGGCACTACTCCGCAATAGTGGCATTTCCGAGGGAAGGCGAATGGAACTGGTCCATCAATGCATATTCCTTTCCCCAGGCGATGCCGGTGATCTCAGTCGCCGCCGGGGCAGCGACGGCGACTGTTCAACCTGTGGAAGCGAAAGCCTTTCCCAGTCCGAGCCTTTTACGTGTTGCCGCGTTTGCCATCGGACTCGTCGGCTTGATTCTCCTATTTCGAACGAAAAATCGAATCGCGATGGCTTTCACAACAGTCTGCCTGATGGTTGGATTCGCCACCTTCATACCAGGAGTCACTGTCCCCAAGGCTGAGGCGCAGAATGATTTACCGGTCAAAGCCGCGGATGAATCATTCATCTCACAAGTGGAGTTGGGTCGGCGGTTATTCATCGCCAAGGGCTGCATTACCTGCCACGTCAACAGCAAAGCCGCCACATCCGGCTATGTGACCATCGATATGGGCGCGCCGAATCTTTCCACATTTTCTGCCAGCCCCAAAACCCTGTTCCTTCGATTGAAAAACCCAACCTCGGTCAAGTCCGATACGCAGATGCCGGACTTGAAATTATCCGAGGCGGAGATCGAGGCATTGATCGCATTCATCAACTCGAATTAAAGATAACTTTGCCGCGCACAATTGCGGACAGCGAATCGCTGTCCGCTTTTTTCTTAAAACGGTACAATCGTGATGAGGTGATAACCATGGCAGAGGAAGGCAATCACGGCTACTGGGGCGACTTGCACCGCCCGGATATGACGCCCGAACAGGCGGATTTTTCTGTGATCGGAATCCCATTTGACGGCCTTGCCAGCGCGAGGAAGGGAGCGGCTCTCGCTCCCGAACGCCTGAGATACTGGTCCAGGCATGTGACTCCCTTTAGCGAAGACCGCACCCGTTTGAAGGATATGACCGTCTGCGATCTGGGCGATATTCGAATCACAAACCCCGAAATAGATTTTGTGACTGTGCGCCAGCGCGTGGCTTCCCTTCCAAACATGCCGATCCTGATCGGCGGCGATCATTCGGTGACCATTCCCATTTTGCAGGGACAGCGCGAACGATATAAAGATCTACGCCTCGGCGTGCTATGGGTGGATGCGCACCCGGACCTGTGCGATTTCTTCGACGGCTCGCGCATCTCTCACGCCAACACCATGCGCCGCGCGCTGGAGTTCGGCATCGAACCGCATGATGTTTGCATGGTAGGACTCCGCTCGTGGGAAGACCAGGAGATCGATCTGATCGAGAACAGCGGCATTCACGTTTACACCGCCGCCGACGTTGCCGAACGCGGTATGAGAAAGGTGGCAGACAGCGTCTACAACATACTCAACGATTGCGACGCTGTTCACATCTCGCTCGATATCGATTGTCTCGATCCATCCGCCGCGCCGGGGACGGGTATTCCCGAATTCGGCGGTTTGACCTCGCGGGACGTGCTGACTCTCATCAAATCCACCCAGGATTTATCCCTGGTCGGTCTCGATGTGGTCGAGATCGCCCCGCCGCTCGACCCGTCCGAGTCGACGGTCTTCGCCGGCTTGAAGATCATCATGGAATATATTGCGGTTATCGCAAGGAAGATGCAGAAAAATGGCTGAAACTCAAATTCATTTCGATAAACTCGAAGTCACGCACAATCCGGAAGAAAACCGGTTTGAAATCCAGCTCGAGGACCTGCTTGCAAAACTCGATTATATGGAGGATAAGGACTCCATCATGATGATGCATGTCGGCGTGCCGGTCGAATTCCGCGGACATGGCATCGCCGGGGTTATCACCCGCACGGCGCTCGAATACGCAAAGTCCAAATCCCTGCGCGTGATTCCCATGTGTTCGTATGTCAGGGCGTATATCAAACGGAATCCCCAATACGTCGAGCTGACGAAAGTTCGCAATGGCTGATTCATAAGGTTTGAAAACAAAGACGCTCCGGAGAATTCCGGAGCGTCTTGATTCTATCCTTTCGCTTCGCCGCTTTCTCCGCCCCCGCCTCCCCCGCTTTTGGATGGAGAGACTAGTTTCTTCAACAAGTCATACCAGAAGGAAGACCCTTGCGAGACGGCCGCCATCGTCAAGCCCAGCCCCACCAACTTCATTAACACAAACTTGACCCAGTCCATCGCGTCGGCAGGCTTTTCCGGGCGCTCGTTTAAAAACCATCCGATATTGATCACTTTCAATTCGCCCAGGTCTGTGAACAGTTTTTCGATATCCTGTTTTTCCTCCTCCTGCTGAACGGCTTCCTCGGCTTTGGCCACCACCAGAGCGCGAAGCCCGGCGTTCTCCCACAAAGCCTGCGCCATTTGGATGCTGTCCGTTCCGAGCAGGAGGGTCAGTAAGATGGAGAGCATGATGACAAAACTGCGGGCGTTCGAACGAAATGTGGCCGCGGCCTGGTCCATCAAACCGGTGAAATAAGCGGTGGTCCGCTTTCGTAAGTCCTCAACTTTGGTCACACCCTGGCTGACCCATTTCAACATCGCTTGTTTCCCCTCCGACTCGGGGAAGGCATTGATGAGCATCTTGAGTTCATCCAATTCGAATTCCTTCGAGACGGTCAGACCCATAAAATCAAAATACGACTCGACCAGCGTGGCGGCGGGAACTTTCTCGAGTTTCTTCGGCTCGGTCGCCGAGGTGAGGAAGCTGTACCAGTTCTTGTATCGAATGGGACGCAAAGACTGCAATTGCGGCAGTTTCACGAAATCACTCACGTTCTTGTCGCCGACGATCTTGATCAAATGCTTTTCCAGCGACTTCCCGCGGGTTTCGAGGGCTTCGTTGATCCATTGCGTGAAAAGCGAAACGATAGAGCCCAGGACGTAATAGATGAAGATCAACCCGATGACTACTTCAAGAGCTTGTGAAAATGACATGTTGTTCTCCTTTGGTATGCGTTAATGTGCGTTCTTTTCCAGGGTTGCAAGCCAATCCAGCGGCTTTTCCCAACGAACTCGTCTGCTCACTCTTCCTTTTTTACCTTTGGGTTTGTCCCATTTGGGTCCCGGCGGACCCGACTCTTCACCCAACATGCTTTTTACGCCCCACAATCCCTTATATTGTACCCATCCCGGCTCGGAATTCAAGAGCACACACTTCCATTCCTTTACCGTCGGTAGCGATACCTTTCTATCAGACATTACCCGCCTCAAGTAACTCGCGGATTTCAATAACGGCTCTTTGGAACTCTTTCCCTGGAACCCGATCCGCAGGCCGTCGCCCGTCGCGATCTCCATCGGCAGGCGGACGACATAGTGATCCGTTTCGTCGCGCAGTTCGTCGAAGACATGCTCCTCGAACAACTGGCCATACTTTGCGCGTATCTCCTCCAGAGCGATATGGCGCGCCTTCTGGCTCGGGTTGAATAAAAGGAACAGGTAGTGGATCAGACCGTCAAACCAGAAAAGGAAGCGCTGGAGACGTCCTGGGTCGTACATCGCAGGCGAACGGATCACATCCGGTTTGCTGTAATTGGCGTGCGAACCAAGCGCCGCATAAATGACCGGATGCGTTGTCTCGTTCCCGTCCTTATCCCTCGCCTTGATCATGTCCTCCCACTTTTCGAGATCCCCCGCGCCGTGCTGTGAAAGCAGGACGGCATGCGGCGAGTCGTTTTTGAGATAAACGGCCGCCATCTCCCAATCGCCTTCATGATGGTTGAAACCGTTTGCCGCCAGCCGCCAGTCGTTGAAGGCGTAAAAGAAATGGTACTGCAGGACCGTCCAGCGGTTGCCCTCCTTGTCGGTTTCGCTCACAACCCTGCCGTAATAGACAGGCTGGGGATGTTTTTTTAGAATTTCGGCGTAAAGATCTCCCGCCTGTCTTGCAATGGTCTCGGTTGCCTGCGAAAGCATATCCATCACCAGACCCGGTCCTTCCGGCAGGATTCTTTCAACGATGAATTTCAAGGTCCGCATCAGGAGATAGAACAACAGGAATATATAGATCGGCAGGAAGATGAAATATTCGACCGCGATGCTGATTCCCGGCATGGGCTTGAAGAACAGCGCCACCGGCGCGCTGCCAAGCGCGAGAAAGAATGAGACCGCCAACAAGCCGGGGATGATTCGCAACCGAATGGGCGATGCCAGCATGAAAAGGACCAGCGCGGCAGAAAACGAAGCGCCGGCGATGATCTCGATCCCAATCCACCCGAGCGTGAACCAGCCTGTTACAAGGCCGAGCGCGGAACCCGCACCCCACCAGAGCCACGCATCGAAATCGTTCAAGGGCTTGTTCACGAAGCGTAAAAAATATTCATGGCTTTTCAAGCCGCCGATCCTGCCGATCAACGGCTCGTTGAAATGACCGAATAATTCAGCCGCCCCGGTTGGCCCGCTTGGGAAGAGCATGCATTTTTCCAGGTACGGTTCCACCGCCATGGGAAAGAAGCGTTCGCTTTTTGCAAAGCGCAGAACAGGTTCGTACTTTTTTAACAGTTCAATTTCGTCCATGAAGTCTCTGTGGTATAAAAGCAAATATGGTTCCGGCGACTCTCGTTCGAAAATTCCAGTCTGATTTTAACGCCAAACCGGGTTTTATCGTCCGCGCGCCGGGGCGGGTGAATTTGATCGGCGAACATACCGATTACAACGAAGGCTTTGTCCTGCCGATGGCGATCGACCGTGAGGTGTGGATTGCCCTCAAACCCCGGCAGGATTCAACCGTCCGCATCGCCTCGCTCGAACTTGAAACTGAATCAGCCTTCGAGTTGACTTCTCTCACCCCAGGCAGCGGCTGGATCGAATATCCCAAAGGCATTGCCAATAAGTTGATGAACGCCGGTTATATCTTGAAAGGCTTCGACGCCGTCATGACCGGCGATGTGCCTCGCGGAGCCGGGCTCTCCTCCTCTGCGGCGGTGGAGTTGGCTGTCGCCCGCGCCTTCGCATGTTCCTCCGGCTTTGAATGGGATGCCGTGACGATGGCGAAACTCGCGCAAAAAGCGGAAAATGAATGGGTCGGCGTCAACAGCGGCATCATGGACCAGATGGCAAGCGCTGTTTGCAGGGAAGGTCATGCGCTCTTTTTGGATTGCCGTTCGCTGGAATTCCAGCACGCGCCCCTGCCAAAGGGAGTTTCCGTTGTCATTCTCGACACTTCCACGCGGCGCGGATTGGTGGGCTCCGCTTACAACGAAAGGCGCAGTCAATGCGAGGAGGCGGCGCGCTGGTTTGGTGTTAAGGCGTTGCGGGATGTGGGGATGAAAGAGCTTGGAAAGTGGGGAGTGGAAAGTGGATTAAGCGAGATTGCCTTCAGACGCGCAAGGCATATCGTGACTGAAAATGCCCGCGTACTGGAAGCGATTGAAGCGATGAACAATGGAAATTTAAAGCGATTGGGCGAATTGTTCAACGCCAGCCACGTCAGCCTGCGCGACGATTTCGAAGTGACGAACGATGCATTGAACATCATCGTCGCTTGCGCGCGGGAGCAGGAGGGTTGTTACGGCGCAAGGATGACGGGCGCGGGATTCGGCGGGTGTGCCGTGGCGCTCGTTGCGGATGAAAATGCCGAGGCGTTTACCCGAGCTCTTTCTGCGGCATACAGGCAAAGGTCCGGGCTCGAGGCGGCGGTCTACGTCTGCAAGGCAAGCGAAGGGGCGGGAGTCGCCCAATTCGAAGAAGGCGGCAGATCGTAGGCAAGTTGTTTCGCGCCGTTCAACCAAAATGTTTCATCATCGATGAACGGCTGCAGGATGGTCTCGAGCGCGCGATCCAACATGCGGCGATAGCGCGGAAGGTTCACGCGGCGCAGGTCGAAATCCCCCGGCGCATCCCAGGCATGGGCGCGCGGCAATCCCAACGTATGGATCAAACGAATCGTCTGCCCGGGTCGAAGCGTTTTACCCGCGCTTTCCAATTGTTGTAACGCGCTGAACGCTGGCACGGGCGCGCGATATTTGTTCAAGGTCCGGCTCACGGTTTGATGCACCACCAGTTTTTCAGGCGGGACTCTCCCGCAGCGAAGTTCATTCTGTTTTGCGCGGATCAACGCGCGGATTTCCGGCAAATATTTTTTCGCATCTTCTTCATCACAAGCCTTCGCGAGGATCTCCAACACTTGCATTTGCGTTTCGCGGATGAAGGCGGGGGTATCATGTCGGCGCGTTTCGATTCCGCGCGTTTTTATTTCGCCATCCTGAAAGACTCCAAAATATCGGTTTGGCACGGCGATGCGTTTACGGCGGCGCGACGGTAAGAACACGACCCATTTATAAACTCCGTCCAATGCGATCGGCAGCCCTGTGCGCCTCTGGACTTCCTCGATCAGGGGCGCAAAATCTTTGGGCTTTTTACTCCCCGGTTTTTTTACCCACATCCCATCCACGTATAGATGCAAGACTCGAAAGCCCAGGTCTTCCGCGGCCTCCTTGGCGCGCAAAAGGACCTCACGCCCGTAGGCGGTGACGGCTTCATGCGCCTCGATCCTCCCGAAGCGGGCGTTCTTGTATCCGAGATAGCCAAAGCAGGTGACCAGCAGCCATTTATGCGCGGCGGCGTTCGCCTTGTAAGTTTTGTACCTGCAATCCATGCGCGAAAGCGCGGTCAATTGCTGTTTAAGTTTATAACGCTTTTCCAGCAGGGGCGCGAGCGTCTGCGGGATCAAGCCCGATTCTTTTTCTTGCGTCATGTTTTCCAGATCGGCGACCAGGTCGGCGGTGGGACTTCTTGTATTCACGGTTTCAGGCGAGATGTTGAACTTCACCATGATGCTCGGGTACATCGAAAAGAAATCCACTTCTGCCACGTCTTCATGCAGGCCGATGATGGGGTCGTATACCGTCCCGCCCATATCTTCGCGGAATAATTGTGAAGCGGTCTTGGGGCGTTCGATCTGTTCCTTTCGCAACGGTACAAGGATCTCATTTTCCAATGCTTTGACGATCTGCATGGCTGAGACCCCCGTGCCCGGCGAGACGCGCGCCGCGGTTTGAATCGGAAGCGACGTAACACGCGCCATTTCGAATACTCCATCCACGCCGTAATCGTGATACATGACCGTATTGTTGATATCGAGATGCAGTCTGCCTGCAAGATGAAATTGCTGCCCGCGATAGATGATCTGGTTATATGCAAAATAACTTCGCTCCTTCTTGTAATGAATCTGCGCAGCAGGATCGCGATTGAAGGATAGCGATCGATGCTGTTCCTCTGCAAGACTCAAAAGCAAAGGCAGAAGCCATGTATCTCCGCACGAAGTGATGATGAGATCGGGATCATCCTGATTCAAAAGATAATCGATCAACCCAAGATTCGATTTTGCCTTCGCCAGATCCAGCGTGATGCAATTCCGTTTGCTTCGAAAATGGATCCGTCCCGGCTTGTCGTGTATCGGGTCCACATCGGTTTCCATCGTAAGGATGTTCAACGGCGGAGCTTCATGATCGAACTCCCATTTCGAACTCAATATATCGAAGTCACGAATAAAACCCTGTTCGTCCACGGCGACATGGCAGCGCGCCAGCGGGAACGTCCCGTGTCTTGCGGCGTGACGAAGCGCCACATGCAGGTCGGCATCGTAAAAGGTCAGGTCCGGAAAATGGTTTGCCAGTTTCAGAAAGAGTTCCGGCAGAAGCGCGGGCGCATCGAGCGAAGCGGACAGGACGACAACCGAACCAAAAAACAGATCCTTACGCTCCTCACGCGCCAGGTCGATTCGCATCGGCTGGCAGGCAAGGAATTTCCACAAATCCCGCAGGCGGTGCGGCTTCCCGGCAGCGTAGAACGTAACGGGGAATTCCTGCTGCAGGCAGCGCCGTTTGCCGTCGTCACACAACAGCCACAATGCAACACCGCGCCCGGGATGTGGATACATATCCAAAAGCCAGCCAGTGTATTTATTCATCTTTCTTTGCATGGAAGGCTTCCAGTAGTCTTCTCAGGTTCCGAATCTCTTCGCGCAGATGCATCACTTCCTTGTGATCTTCAATCTGCATGGCAAGCAGGAATGTCTCAAAGGGCAATAGATGTCCTGCATACGCGGCCGCAGCGCGATGTTTGTATGCGGCGGCAAACAGGTCATCGAAGACGAGCTGGTCTTCGCGGCGCAGCGCCCTGCGGAACTTTGCCAGGTTGGCTTCCTCGGCGTGTAAAAGATCGGTGATGGTGGGGGTTACATTTCCCATTATAAGAATCTCAATTGCCCCGACGACTGCGGGGTCGATTCGTAACTCGACACATTCGGTGCGGCGGCTCGCAGCCGCTCGAAGAGAAGGATCGAATCAGGGGACGGGGACGGCAAATCCACGCTGACAGCCAACCCTGCCCCGTGGCTCAAGCGTTGAAAATGGCGGATCGAAACCTCCAGAAGGTAGCGTCGACTCTGCGTCTTCACGTTCTCGTCCTGGAAGGTCGAAAGGAAATCGAGAACGATGACCGGCGCATTTGCGCCCGGCAGTCTTTCGATCAGCTTTACGGCTTCATAGCAAGTGAAAGCCCGCTGGACCTTGATACGATCGATCACGTCGTGCCGTCCCCTTGCGGCGCGCGCCACAACAGACGAGTCGAATTGCCTGCCGCAATCCAATATCGTCAACTCCGCGTGATATGCGATATGGGCAATGGCGATCAACATCCGTGTGTGAGGCGGGGAGATGATCAGGTTCCATTCTTTGGGGCGCAGAACGGGCAGGGTATTCACTTCCCAACATTAGCTCATGAATAAAAACGAAAAAACCCCTGTTCGGGGGAATGTATTCAGGGGAAGGTGTTGGGGGGTGGCAGATGTGGGGGAGGCGAAACGGGAAATGCCTAGCGCTGGGACTTCCTGCGCTCCCATGCGCTGAAATCCCAACCGGCAAAAACCACCCTTAAATCCGCTTTGCTTTGCAGTCCGAGTTTATTCAGCACTTTTTGCAGGTAGGTCTTGACCGTTTCCTTCGACAACCCCAGGCGCGCGGCGATCTGCGGGTTGGTGAATCGCAGGCAGGTCAATGCGGTTACATCCTGTTCCCTTGGGGAAAGCAGGAGCCAGCGTTGTTGAAGATCGTCTTGTTGTGGGAGATACGGTGAACTTACAGCCGGAAAATCGTGCTCGATTTTTTTTCGTTTTTCTTGGGCGGCTGAATTCTCTTGTTCGGCGGGAAAAAGGTTACCCAAAACATAATGATAGGTTCTGTTCTTTTGCTGCAAGCCCGTCCGCCAATTTTTGATAAATTGCCAGATGGACATATGCAGGACTATAACAGAACAAATGTTCTTGGTCAAGGGGAATGTAAAAACGCTCCTGCAATGGAGCGTTTTATTTTACGAAACGAAATTATCCGGTTATGTGTACGCCATCTGCTCGACCGGCACGCGTTTGCGCTGCTGGCGTTTGATGATGCGTTCGGCTGCGATGCGCGTCTGGCGGTACTGCGCATTGCGGATGATCAGCTTCATGAACTTGGTGTGATTGGTGGTCGGATCATTCAGCAGCGAGAAATCGGCGGAACCGGGCTCGGTCGGCGGATAGAAGATGCCGCAGTTGGGGTTGATCTCAAGCATGTGGATCGCGCCGTCTGCATCCATTCGATAGTCACAGCGAGCATACCCATTACCGCCGAGTTCCTTGAAGACGCGCACGGTCTGTTCGCGCAGGGTCTTTTCGATGCGCGAATTCTTCACCACGGCAACAGACATCTTTGCATAATCCACCCACTTCATGTCATAGTGCTTGAAGGATTCACCTTCAGGGAAGATGAATTCGACCGGCGTGAACGTATATGGCTTGTTCGGGTTGGTTGGATTCTCCGCCACGAGACAGGTAAACTCGCGACCTTCGACGAATTCTTCGACCAATGCGCGCCCGAATTCAACGACGGCAAGTTTCAATTGTTCGCGCAATTCCTCGACATTAACGACGCGCGAGTTGCGGCGGATGCCGACACTGGCATATCCGTGCGGCGGTTTAATCAGCATGGGGAATTTCAGTTTCTTTGCGATCTTTTCGGCATCTTCAGCGCGGTTGGCAAAAGCCCAACTCGGCGTTGGAACGGAGACGCGTCTGGCGGCATTCTTCATTTCGTCGCGCGTGGGGTCGAAAAATTTCGAATCGGCGCCGGTGAATGCTGCGTTGAGTTTTTCAAGGGTCTTGACCAGGGCGATCCCCGAGACCACATCGTCCGGCGTGCCGTCGCATAGATTGACGAATACATCCACTCCCTCGCTCATCAACTGCTTGATCTGTTTTTCAAGTTGTGCTGGCGCCACGAGATGCTGCTTCCAACGATATCCGTTCATATAATGCGACGGATCGTAGGGGATATCGTCCGCATCCGGCGTGCTTGTCAATACGCAGATATACATGTTTTTTCCTTTGTTATATCTCTCTTTGTTTTCATTCCTGTTCTACTGGCGTAGCATTGGATTGATTTTATGTCTCATCATCACGGCATTCAACATATAACGATGTAAACAACATAAAAAACATAATTTATCGTTGTTTACATTATTATTTTATACGACAATTCGTTTATGTAAAGGTTTTTGAACATGTTTTTATCTTAAAATATTTGAAAGTCTTGCATGAGATATTGCTTAGAAAATGCGTTGTAAAGCCATTAAGGTCTTTAAGGACTTTAACGTCTTTAAGAAATAAGGCGATCCTGTGAGGGCAACAAGAACACTTTTGTTGCCTGGTTTGATTGAAACTGGATGAATGGGCGCATTGACATGCAGGGTAATGCGTTGCATCTTCGCGATGGTGTTCTTTTTCGTAGCTTGTTTTTATATGGGGTTCGCTGAAGGTACCAATTCTTCAATCCCCCGCTTCAAATTTCACGATTCGATCGAGGCGAAAAGTGCGCTCGGCTTCGCGTGTATGGCAGTATGCTTGCAGGTAGAGGTAGTCGGACAACCCGATGACCTCTTTCGGTGTGATCCAG
Source organism: Candidatus Villigracilaceae bacterium (assembly GCA_026645935.1). Lineage (GTDB taxonomy): Bacteria > Chloroflexota > Anaerolineae > Anaerolineales > Villigracilaceae > Villigracilis. Next base: position 54,714 of record JAPKMP010000010.1, read on the forward strand.
CGTTCGGATATTTCGCCTTCCTTGTCGATGTATTGAATGAAGAGGTTTTTATTGCTGTAAATGGCTTCACTCAACTCGGTGGGGAGGTAAATCCCCTCCGCTGGCCAGGCGGGCGAGTTGTATATTCCGATCAGGTCGTCCAGGAACCTGTCGACGGTTTTGAGCGAATCCGCCATGGCGAAGAAAAGATTCTTCATGGTGACGGCATCGGCAAAGGCGCGCGAGCCCTGAATATAAGTGGTGAGTTGAAAATCCCGCGCGAGATGACCCAGGCTATAAGACGGCAAATCGAAATACTCGCGCGCCAGCAGCAACGTGTCGATCAGGTTGGGGAGTTCAATGACGCGGCCCAGTTTCCGATACTCGTTGTCGAGGAATTGGATATCGAACCTGGCGTTATGGCAGACGACGATCCCTTCGCTCAATGCCATGCCGATCTCGTCAGCGACGTTTTCAAAACGGGGCCTGCCTTTCAATGATTCGCCGACCAGCCCATTGACGTGAACCGCAGACGGCGAAAGTTCCCGCTCAGGGTCGATGAGCAGGTCGAGGGTCCGTTTGATGCGTTTCCCTTCGGTGACGATCACAGCCACCTGGCAGATGCGATCTCCGAACCAGGGGGAAAGCCCGGTGGTTTCGATATCCAAAAATGCGAATCGTGTGTTGGAAAGTTCAAGCATGCGGTTTTCGATGTCAGCCGCAAGTATAACAAGAAGGCGTCAGATAATTACCTGACGCCTTCTTGGATGAAGCATTTTTGTTTATATAAAAAATCCCACTCCCATTGCGCGCGGACCGGCATGAACGACAATGGCGGGCGGCAATTCATAGATGGGAATGTGCGGGACATTGACCTTCGATTTCAATTCCTCGACGAGAGCCTCCGCTTCTTTCTCCGCCTCGACCTGTAACACACACAAATGAGCCGACTCCCCGCCGGGACATTGTTCGGTCACCACCTCCACGAGCCGGGCAAGGGCGCGTTTCTTTGTCCTTTGTTGCTCGAACGCCTCCACCTGTCCATCCTTCACCTGCAATATCGGCTTGACCTCCAACAACTCAGCCACAAGCCGCTTTGCCCCGCCGATGCGCCCGCCTTTTGCGAGATATTCAAGCGTATCGACCAGAAAATAGATTCGTCCGCGCGGAATCAGTTCATTGAGCTTTGCCACGATCTCATCGGCAGATTTTCCAGCCTTTGCCATGTCGTCTGCCAAAAGCACGAGCGAACCGAGGTTGCATGAGATGGTCAGCGAGTCCACGACGCGAATATCCACACCCGGATATTCCTGCGCCGCCGTCTGCGCCGAACGCACCGTCCCGCTGGCTTTTCCCGTCGGGGCTACTACAACGACGCTTTCTCCCTTCTCTTTCGCTTCTTCGAAGATGGGAAAATACAAAGGCGGCTCGGGCGCGGCGGTTTTTGGAAGCGTTTTCGAGGCTTTGAGTTTTTGAAGAAATGCCGCAGTGTCGAGGTCCTTGTCGTCGTGGAAGGACTCTTCCCCAAAGATCACAACCTGCGGGACGGTCGGAATCCCTCGTTTGGCGAGCAGGTCGCGCGGCAAGCCGCAGGTGGTATCGGCAACGATGATGGTCATGTCAGCCTCCTGGTTTTATTGTATTCGCATTCGGTAGGCAAAAGAACTGTAAAAAGAAACGATTTTTTTGTTACAGACCTCGCCCTTGGGGGGCTGGCTCAATCCATCCCCATGCTTTTCTTCCCTTTTTTCAAAACCTCGTCATAGAGAGTTTCAAGCTCCTTGTTCGATCCGCGCACCCCTTTAATGACCTTTTCCGTCCAAAGCAGGTATTCCTGCCTGCGCTTCAACGGCCAATCGGCGGGCGGCGAGTTGACGATGTCTTTCACATTGCAGATCTTATCTGCCAATTTCAGGAGTTTTGCCCGCTGCGATTTGTGCGCCGCCGTCTCGATCTGCAATTGTTTACGGACCTCTTTTGGCAGGCTTTTATCGTCGGTCACTTCGAGCACAAGGTTCAGCACCTCCCCGCCGAATTCCCGTCTGAGCTCTTCCGGCGTGGCATCGGTGTCTTCGATGGTGTCGTGCAGGATGGCGGCGGTAATCAATGCCTCATCTCGCACACCGCCCACCGTCCACAACGTCTCAGCCACCTCGATGGGATGGTTGATATACGGCGAAGATTTCGAATCCTTCCTGCGCTGGTCGTTGTGTTTCTCCGCTGAAAAACGCATCGCCTTCAAGATCATTCCGATTGTATTGTCCATTCATTATCCTTGTTGTGAAAGCGGTCGATCGTGCGCAAACAGTATTCGGACATTACACCTGCCCTGGCGGGGGTGTCAGGGGAGAACGTCTGCTGCGCTTCTAAACCTCGCCGTCATCACCGGGCAGACAGCGTGATCCATGATCTCCGCCGTGACGTTTGCCGAATACATCTGCCGCAGGGAATGCACGCTGTACGACGACCCCATGCACAAGAGATCATGATTGCCGTCGCGCATTTCGGCAAGGATCTCCTCGATCACATTTCCATGCCGGACTTTGACCGAAGCCGCCAATCCTGCGCCGCGGGCATTCTCCAGCGATTTCCGTAAACTCCGCCCAACGGGCGTATCGGTCTCGGTCAGGTTCTGCCAGTTCTGGCTCATCACCTTCGCGGTCGGATAATCCAGATCGATGGGCGGCACGATATGCAGAAACGCAACCTCTGCGCCGCACTTCGCCGCCACCTGCATGGCGAGATGTTCCGCGGTCACGTCGTAACCCAGCCCGCCCACACTGATCAGAATCTTTTTTACGGGCAGTTTCGTCTCCGGCACGTAAAGAAGCGGCTGCTCGATATCTTCGATGAACGTGCGGATCGAACGTCCCGTCATCCAGCGCTGAAGTTGCGGACGTCCCAACGGTCCCAACACCACAATGGAATCATTCTTCTTTGCTTCCATTGCGACGATCTTCTCCGCGCTTCCATTGCGAACCTCGAGCTGGTATTTCAATCCCTGAGCCTCAAACACGCTGACGGCTTTTTCGAAAACGTTCTCCAAAGGGTGGACCGAATCAATCGCGGCCGGATCCTGCCTCTCGGTCACGCCCAGAAGCGTGATAGGCGAGTCGAGAGTCGCCGCGAGCCACGCCCCCTGCTCGATGGCGGGATAACTTTCCTTCGTTCCATTGGTGACGATCAAAATATCATCAGTTGGCATATAAAATCCGATCAACGGAAAAGGATCACGCCGAAAACTCCTGCGCCCAATAAAACCAGCGGCGAAGGGACATTCAGCCAGAGGGCGATCGCGCTCAAGGCGGCAATGAGAAGCGTACGCTTGCCGATGCTTTTGGTCTGCCCCACGCGGAACAACTCCCACGCCACCAGCACGATCAATGCCGCCACGGCGGGACTCATCCCTTTCACAAAACCTTCCAGCCAGCCCTCGTGCTGAACCTGTTGAAGGATGAGAGCCACCACGAACATCATCACAGTTGGAGGCAGGACCGCGCCAAGCAAAGCGACGAATACACCCGGCACGCCGCCTGCGGCATACCCGACGAACATCGCCAGTTTCAGCGCTTCGCTCCCCGGCAGGAAGTTCGAGAAGCCCACCGCCTCTACGAATCGTTCTTCGGTCATGATCCTCCCGACCGCTTCCTTGTACAACAATCCCACCGAGGCGGGACCCGAAGGCGAAAGCAGGTTCACCTTCAGGAACATCCAGAATAATTGAGTCCACTTGTTCATGGTATAAAAATGTCGTTGCGAGCGGAGCGAAGCAACCTCCAGATTTCAAGAGCGAGGTTGCTTCGGGAAAACCAACCTCGCAACGACATACTGGAAATTATCCACTTGTTCATGATGCCGAAAGAAAGATCACGCCGATGATTCCGGCAAGGATGATCACGAATCGCTCGGGGACCTTGAACCACATGGCGGTGAAACTTCCCAGGGCAAGCCCCCATCCCATCCAGGTCAACCCGCCGCCTTTATCGAAGATCTTCCAAGCAGTGAAGACCATTAAGACGGCAATGGCGGGGGTTAATCCTTCGACGAAACTATTTACCCATGCTTCGCGGCGAAGGCGATGCAGGATCATCGTCACGCCGAGGATGATAAGCGTTGGCGGCAGGATCGAAGCAGTAAGAGCCACCAACCCGCCCGCCACCCCACCCGCTGCGTAGCCGATGTACATTGCCAGTTGGAGCGCGTCGCTCCCCGGGAGCACGGATGAAAACCCCACCGCCTGTACGAACTGCGCTTCCGTGACGAACCGCCCAACGGCTTCATGGTACAACAATCCCACCGAGGCGGGACCGGACGTGCTGAGCAGGTTGACTTTTAGAAATGTCCAAAAAAGATTAAGGAGAATTTCCATCCTTCGAGTTTATCACGCGATAACCGCCCCTTCCAATTTCAACAACCATTCCTTTGTTGGGAGTCCATCCCCGCCGCCGTAGCCGTGGAGTTTGCCATCCACGCCGAGGACGCGGTGACAGGGAACGATGATGGGCATGGGATTCATGGCATTGGCGGCGCCAACGGCACGATAAGCATGCGGACGGTCGATTTCGCGCGCAATGTCAATGTAAGTGCGGGTTTCGCCGTATGGTATGCGGAAGACAGCTTGCAGAGCTTCTCGCTGGAAAGGTGTGAAAAAAGTCCAATCGATGGGGATGGTGAAGGCGGTGCGCCTGCCGTTCAGGTATTCTTTCAATTCCTTCGCGTAGGGAGTGATTTTCCTCTGGTTCGGCTCTACAGGGCGCTTCAATTTCGCTAGGTAGGCATCAAGCTCGAGCTGGGAATCTGCCCACTCGACGGCGACCAGGCCCAAGTCCGAGGCGGCGAGGCGGAAATCTCCTAGTGGGGTGTCATTCAATTCGCCCAGATAGATTTTGGGAGGGGAGGATGTCATCGGGAATCCTTTGTCAACAAAAATACTCGAAAACCGCTTACAGAACGGTTAATTGTTCGACAAACGTAGGGCAATCGTAGGGTTTGCGTCAAGTAGGTTTCGGATAACCATGATAAAAATACGCTCGTAAGGTGATTTCTCTTCTCCTCCTTTCAAAGGGAACCGCGGTCGGCGTCCGCGGTTCTCGCATTTTAAGGGGGCGGCTGGCGTATAATTCGGTCATAATCCAAGTTTCGAGGTTGACATGCCTGTAAAAATCACCATCATCGGTTTGGGTCAGATCGGCGCTTCGATGGGGCTGGCGCTCGCAACGCACAAGGACAAGGTGGTCACAACCGGCCACGACAAGGAATACAGTGTGGAAGGGCGGGCGAAAAAACTCGGCGCGGTAGACCAGACCAGCCACAACCTGCCCAATGCGGTGGAGAACGCCGACCTGGTCGTACTCGCCCTGCCCCTGACAGAGATACGTGACACATTCCATTATATAGCGCAAGACCTCAGGAAGGATGCTGTTGTGGTGGATACTTCCCCGGTCAAGGCGCAGGTTGCGAAGTGGGCGCAGGAACTTTTGCCCGAGTCGGCTCATTACGTGGGAATCGTCCCCGCGATTGGGGCAAAATACCTGGCCATGACGGAAACGGGTCTGGACTCAGCCCGGGCGGATCTGTTTTCAAAAGGCATTTTCCTCCTCTCGGCCCCTTCCGGCACTCCTGGCGAGGCGGTGAAACTCGTCTCTGATTTCGTCGAGTTGCTCGGCTCCACAGCGATCCTGACGGATTTCGTCGAGTCAGACGGCTTGATGGCTTCGACCCATCTTTTGCCGCAGTTGCTCTCTGCAGCTTTGCTCAACGCCACCATCGGCCAGCCCGGCTGGAACGACCTGCGCAAAACGGCGGGCCGAAATTACTTTACCGCCACATCCACATTGACGGATTCAGACGGCGCGGAGGCGCTGGGCATGGCCTCCGTGCATGACCGTGAGAATGTGGTGCGCGCGTTGAACGCGGTGATCACATCGCTTATTGATCTGCGCGACGATCTCGAAGGGAACGAGGACGCCTTCCGCAAACGTCTCGATTCTGCACGCAACGGACGGGTAAACTGGATTCTCGAACGCGGCAAAGCCGATTGGACGAAAATGCCCGACGATAATTTCGAAAAACCGTCCCTGATGGAAACCCTGCTTGGATCGAAACTTGGGAAGATGGGCAGAGCGAAAGATAGAGGATAGTGAATTGTAATTGGGTGGAAGGATGAGTTGTTTTTGTTACATCCTCGAGTGTTCGGACGGGACGCTTTACACCGGCTGGACGAACGACCCCGAGCGCAGGATGGCGCAGCACAACAAGGGACTTGGCGCGCGTTACACCAAAACCCGCCGCCCGGTGAAGATGGTCTATCTCGAAGAGCTGCCGAATAAGATCGCGGCGTTGAAACGAGAGAGAGCCATCAAGGCTCTCCCACGAAAAAAGAAAATGGAATTGTTTTCGACGTAGGGGCGGGGTTACCCCGCCCCTACACGTTTAATCAGTAAACAACGGCAAATGCCCCAGCGCGTGGATGTGCATCCATTGGGCGCGGTCGCCTTCGGTGAAGATCGCCGCTTCGCCCGCCACGCTCGCGCGGGCTTTATCGAGGATCATGCGCATGCCTTGAAGCGTCGAGCCGGTGCTGATCACATCGTCTACGAGCAAGACCTTTTTGCCCTCCAGCGCGTCTTTATCCTTCTCGTCCAAAATCAAAACCTGCGGCTGACCGGTGGTGATCGAAAGGGTTTCCGCTTTGACGGCGTCGCCCATGTACGGCTTGTACATCTTGCGCAAAACGATGTATGGTTTCCTTGTCTCCACCGAAAGCGCGTGGGCGAGGGGGATGGATTTCGCCTCAGCTGTCACGATCAAATTGAAGTCCACATCCTTGACCTTTTCAGCCAGCCCGCGTGCGCAGGCTTGCACGAGTTCGGTGTCGCCCAAAATGTTCAAAATGGCGATGCGCAGCCCGGGCTTGATCTCGAACAGCCGCAAGTCGCGTTTGATTCCAGCAATTTCGACGGAATAGGTTTCGCGTTTGGTCATATGATTTCCTCGCAATAACGCCGAAAGTTTATCACGGTTTTTCATGTCATTGCGAGACCGCGAAGCGGTCGAAGCAATCTCCCATTAACTTGGGGGTTGCTTCGCGTCCTGCGGACGCTCGCAATGACATGGAATCCAATTAGAAAATTTGTGCTATACTGTCCCCATGCGCGCCATCCGCTCCTCTGAGATCGGCAATTACCTGTACTGCCGCCGCGCCTGGTGGTATCGCAAGACCGGGACTCCTTCGGAGAATCAAGCCGAACTCGCCTCCGGGACAGAGCTCCACCGCCGCCACGGACGGCAGGTCCTCGCCGCCTCTCTCACGCGGACCTTGGGCTGGCTCCTGCTCCTTGCAGCGATTCTTACACTGGTGGCGTATCTCGCCTTTCAATTGATCTAAATAATGGATTTCACTCCATGACCGTTCTGAATCGACTTGCCTTCGCATTGAAGCACCGCGACGAAGTTCCCAACCAGGAACTGGCCCGCGACCTCGCCGTGAAAAAAGACAAAGCCGGGATTCGCGAAGTCGCGGAAAATCTATGGAACAAGGATAAGAACATTCAAGCGGACTGCATCAAGGTCTTGTATGAGGTCGGATACATCGAACCAAAGTTGATCGCTCCTTTTGTGGATGATTTTGCAAAACTTCTCAAAAGCAGGAACAATCGACTCGTCTGGGGCGGCATGACCGCGCTCGCCGAAGCCGCCAAACCGAATCCCGATTCCGTGTTCGCTCATCTGGACGCGATCAAGAAGGCAAAAGAAACCGGTTCTGTCATCACCGTGGATAATTCCATCTCCGCGCTGGCAATCACCGCTTCGGCGAATAAAAATTATTCCGAAGCGATCTTTCCTTACTTGCTGAAACATCTCTCCACCTGCCGCCCCAAGGAAGTGCCCCAACACGCCGAGCGGACTCTGCCCGCCGTTAACAAATCGAACAAAGACGCCTTCATCAAAGTTTTGACCAGACGCCTGGAAGACTTGAACGGAGGCGGGTTGGCGAGAGTCAAGAAGGTGATGAAACAAGCTTCCAATCTTTGATCTCTTAACTGCGCATGTTTTACGTTTTTCTTCTTCTTTTCCTCCTCGCGCTGATTTTCTTCTGGCAGTCCAACCGCCAGCGGAAAGCGGCGGGACTTCCCGGCGGGCGCATCGTATACACCGATACGCGCGGATGGGGCAAGGTGGAGAAGCCCTTGTACTACCCCGCACTTGCGCTTACCGGCAAGCCAGACTACCTGATCGAAAAGAACGGACAGATCATCCCGGTGGAGGTCAAATCGGGGCGCGCGCCCGAAGCGCCCTACGACTCGCACATCTATCAACTGGCTTCGTATTGCCTGCTCGTGGAGAAGACCTACGGCAATCGTCCGCCGTATGGGATCATCCACTACGAGAACCGCGACTTTGCCGTGGATTACACGCGGGAACTGGAATCGGCGTTGATCGAGTTGATCGCCGATATGCGTGAGGATGACGTTCGCGGAAACATTGCCCGCTCGCACGAGCAGGCGTCCCGCTGCAAAGGATGCGGATTCAGGAATATCTGCGAGCAAAGTCTGGCGTAAAAGCAGGCGCGTCGCACATTATCAAAAGGTATAATTTCCCGCATGTCATCGCCCTTCATTCCGAAGCGCATTGTCATCACGGCTTACCCGAAGATCAACGAGGCGTACTCCGAGGCGGAAGCCATGCGCGGATTCCTCGGGGAAAAGGGCTTGGATGTGCTTGTCGGTTCCCTTTATGATGAGGGAATCCGCCAACGGGTCAAGGAGGGCGAGTTCGATCTGCTGATCGCCGTCGGCGGGGATGGAAGCGTGCTGCGCGCCGGTCATCTATGCGCGCCGGCGAAAGTTCCCATCCTCGGCGTCAATCTCGGCAGGCTCGGCTTTCTTATCCAGATCGACCGCAGGGAATGGCGCGGGTACTTCGAGCGTTTGCTCGACGGCGAGGCATGGATCGAAAACCGCATGATGCTCCGCACGGAACACGTGCGCGCGGGCGAAAACCTGGGCGTATTGATTGCGTTGAACGAGGCGGTGGTCGCGCGCGGTGAAAACCTGAGACCGGTGCGATTGACCGCATTCGTGGATGCTCGTGAGCTATCCAGCTACGTTGCAGACGGGTTGATCGCCGCCACGGCGACCGGGTCCACGGCGTATGCTCTTGCCGCAGGTGGACCGATCCTGCCGCCCGAACTTCGCAACATCCTGCTTGTGCCCATTGCGCCTCATCTTTCCGTGGACCGCGCAGTTGTTCTCTCAGAGGGTTCGTCGGTGGGCATCGTAATAAAAAGCGAAAATGCCGTGCTGAGCGTGGACGGACAACCGCCCACACCGTTGATGGAGGGCGACCACGTCAATGTCACCGCCGCCGACGTGACGGCTCAATTCATCCGCTTTGGTGACCCGGGGTATTTCTACCGGAATATCACCATGCACATAAACGAAAACTCTTTAGGATTTCCACGATGACCGAACCTGCGATCCAGTACTGCTACGCCCATCCGACCCGCGAGACTTCGTTGCGATGCAAGCGGTGCGACCGTCCCATCTGCACTTCGTGCGCGGTGAGCACCCCCACCGGTTACATTTGCAGGGACTGTATGCGCGAGCGGCAAAAGAGTTTCGATACCGCCGTCTGGTACGACTTCGTTTCGGGCTTCATCATTGCCGGACTGCTTTCAGGGCTGGCTTCTTTTCTTGTGACCTTTGTGGGAGGGATTGGTTTCATCGGCTGGCTTCTGATTTTTCTCGGCTCTTCCGTAGCCGGGGGCATTATTGCCGAAGCTGTTCGAGCGGTCACCCGCCGACGCCGTTCGCGCGCCCTGTTTCTGACGGTCGGCGCGGGCGTTGTGTTCGGAGCCCTGCCCATGCTTTTATTGCAATTATTGAGCGGAAATATTTTTGGTTTAATCTTTCAGGCAATCTACCTTGTCATTGCTGCTCCGATGGTATATGCCCGGCTCTCCGGCATCCAACTTTCCAGGTAGCCCATGCTTACCGAACTTCACATCCAAAACTTCGCGATCATCGACAAACTCGACCTGCGCTTCGGTCCGGGGCTCATCATCCTGACCGGCGAGACCGGCGCGGGCAAATCCATCATCCTCGACGCGGTGGTCATGCTCATCGGCGGCAAAGCGGATACCACTTTTGTCCGCACGGATTCGGAGGCGGCTTTCGTCGAAGGCGTGTTCCAACTCAAAGGTCCCGAACGCGAAGCGGTGCATGAGATCCTCAAGCGCGAAGAACTGATGGATGATCCCAATTACGTGGTGTTGATGCGTGAAGTGAGACGCGAGGGACGAAGTGTGGCGCGGATCAACGGGCGGACGGTGAACGTCGGTCTGCTGAAAGAGATCGGCGCATTGTTGGTGGATATTCACGGGCAGGCTGAACATCTTTCCCTGCTCGATCCGCGCGCGCATCTTGGACTGCTCGACCGTTATGCGGATGTTTCGAAACCGTTGAACGAATACCGGCAGACGTACCATTCTTTGCTCGCCCTTCGCAATGAATTGAATTCCCTGCGCAAAGCCCAGGCAGATGCAGACCGGCGCATCGAAATGCTGACGTATCAAGTCGAAGAGATCGACACCGCGAAACTGAAAGTGGGCGAGGACGAAGAACTGAAGAAAGAACGCGACCGGCTTGCCAATGCCGAGTCGCTGGCAAAGAACGCGCAGGAGGCGCTCGCGATCCTCGAAGAAGGCTCGCCGGATACCCCCGCCGCCACCGATCTGATCGGCCAGGCGGCGCAGGCGCTCGCCGCGCTCGCGAAAATCGATTCGGGTCAGGCGGAATTGTCGAATCAAGCCGAAGTGATGCTCGATTCACTCTCGGATATCATCCATGAATTGCGCGGGTATCTGGATGAGATCGAATTCAACCCGAAGCGGCTCGACGAAGTGGAGGAACGACTCGACCTCATTCATTCGCTCACGCGCAAATACGGCGGCAGCATCCCGGCTGTAATCGCCTATGGCGAGGACGCGCAAAAACAACTCGAGACCATCACCGGCGCGGCTGACCGCATCAACGAACTTGAGATGCAGGAAGCAAAACTGCTGGAAAAACTTTCCAAACAGGGCACCGACCTTTCGGAGAAGCGCAAATCTGCCGCGACGAAAATGGGCAAAGGCATCGAGACCGAACTCGACGATCTACGGATGGCATCTGCGCAATTCGGCGTCGATTTCCAGACCAAGCCCGACCCGAACGGCATTCCCCTTGCGGATGGGACCCGCCTCGCCTTCGACCAGAGCGGAATCGACCGCGTTGAATTTCTCGTCGCCCCGAACCCCGGCGAAGGACTCAAACCGCTGGCGAAGATCGCATCCGGCGGCGAGACCTCGCGCCTGATGCTCGGATTGAAAAACGTCATGGCGCGCGCCGATGAAGTCCCGTCCCTGATCTTCGATGAGATCGACCAGGGCATCGGCGGGCGCGTGGGCATGGTGGTGGGGCACAAACTTTGGAATCTCTCGCGCAGTCACCAGGTCTTTTGTGTGACGCATCTTCCCCAGCTCGCCGTCTTTGGCGATCAGCATTGCCAGGTGCAAAAACTCGTGGACAAGGGCCGTACCCTGACACGCGTCGAACCGCTCGAAGGGGAGGCGCGTTTGCTGGAACTTTCGCAAATGCTCGGCGAAGTGGGCGAAGGCACTCTGCGTTCCGCGCACGAACTTCTGCAGACCGCACGGCAAATGGTCAAGGAAAGCACGAAGAAATAAAAAAAACATCCCGATGAGTTCATCGGGATGTTCGTTCCAGGCATTCCATGCGATTGAGGCGGCTATCGCATAATGCAGCCAGCAGAAATTTCGATGGAAACGCGCTTTTTGGCGAACCGTTACCTTAATTTCATGACAAGCGATAAAATAACGCCACTTCAATTCAAAGGCGCATCGAATTATGTCACCAGATAAACAAGCCGAACCAAATCCGACCGTAACCAAAGATTCCTCCGAATTCAACAAGGACGCCTACGCCTCCATCCCGCCGGGGGAACTGGCCGTGTTTGCCGTTCAGGTGTTACAAGCGGACGGCTCTCCCGCCGCGACCGAAGATATCGTCTCGATCTGCTTTCGGTTCTTCCCGCACAGTTTTTCGCTAAAGAATTATTTCTATTGGCCCGACTCTGCCCTGGTGACCCGCCGATTGCACGACGCCAAAGAAAAGGGATTGCTGAAAGGCAACGCGGCCGACGGTTTTGAAGTGAAGGTTCAGGGCAGGCGGGTGGCTAAGCATGTAGCGAAGGCATTGGGTGTTGTTTTCCCTATCCCGCCCAAAGTGGAAGTTCCGCCCGCGCCCGTTGAAGAGAAGAAGGAAGAGTCCGAAGCGCCAGCGAGAGCCGAAGAGAAGGTAGTCGCAACACCCGCCCAGCCGCGAAAGAAAAAAGTGGTGAAGAAGCGGTTTGTCAAAACAGAAAAGAAGACAAAGAAGCCCCGTGTCAGGAAGAAACCTGTTGTTATAAAGAAGGCAACGATTACAAAGCCAAAGCCGAAACCCAGGGCAAAAGCCGTTAAACAGGTTGAGATAAAAAGGAAACCCGCTCCAAAACCGAAGGCAGGAAAGAAACAGGCGAAGTCTGTAAAAAAGGCGAAGGTAGCTGTCAAGCCGATTGTTAAGGCGAGACCAAAGCCTCAGCCGAAAGCACAGGTCAAACCGGCGCCAAAGGGAAAGGTTCATAAGCCGAAGCCGCAGAAAAAACAAAGGCAAATTGCAAAGCAGGCGAAAGCGACACGACTGACGATGCCGCTCGCTCCGCCAACGGCGTGGAAAAAGGCTGAAGTTCCGGCGATCAAGCCCAAGGTCAAGGTTGAGGCCCCCCCCATCGGGGACAGGAAGCCGGTCAAAAAGGAAGCGGCGGTTCCGGTCGTTGTATCCAAAGAGGAGAAGGTCAAAGCCGCGAAAGTCGTCAAACAGATCGAACATTCGGACGCGTACCGGTCGTATCGGCGCAGCGGCAGGCGGGCGATCATCGGCGAGTTCGATTTCCGCAATATGCTCTTCGCGACGATGGAATCCTCGGCGGAGACGTTGAAACGCAACATGGATTTGTTCAAGCGCTACGCAGGCATTCATTTCCGCGCGGACCTGATCGCGTTCCTCGATTTTTGTGAAGAGAAATTTTCCGTTTTATTGGTATCGAAGGCGAAAGTTAAAGGTGGAAGATAGGCATGGCAGGCACAAGAAAATTACAGTACGCCGACCGCGTTGCGATCCAGCAGGCGGACCAGGCGATCCGCAAGGATGTGCTGCGCGCGCTGGTGGAGGTCATCACCAACAGCAACGACAGCTATTCGCGTCTCGAGCAGGCGGGCTGGTCGGTCGGCGGCGAGATCTTCATCCATATTCACCGCAAGCACAAGAATTCGACCATCCGCGTCTGGGACCACGCCGAGGGGATGAACGACTCGCGCATGGATAAAGTGGTCGGGACGTACGGCGAAGCGACCAGCGGCATCAAGGAAGATAAACATGTGCGCGGCATGTGGGGGCGCGGACTCAAGGATTCCATCTTTGGTTTGGGTCACGGGTATGTGCATTCGTTCAAAGGCGGGAACTTTTATTCGTGCTCCCTGCTCATCAAGAACGGCGTGCCGACCTTTACGCTCGAAGAGCCTGTCAGGGCGTTGGTTCCCATGCGGCAGCAATACGACATACTCGAAGGCAACGGGACGATCGTGGATATCATCGTCTCGCGCGATGATGTCAAGGTGCCTCAGTTCGACAACCTGCGCAATTACCTGCAAAGACATTTCGAACTGCGACCCATCATGAGCAATCCCCGCAGAAAAATCGTTTTGCGCGATGTGGCGGCGGATGGAACGGTGCGCCAGGAATACACGCTCAGTTACAAACCGCCCAAGGGCGAAAAGGTCCTGAGCGAACGCATCAAGATACCCGGATATCCCGCCTGGGTGAAGCTGGAGCTTTTCCGTTCGGCGATCCAGCTGTCCACGCGCGGCGAGGAAGGCGATTATGCCGACGGCGGCCTGCTGGTCATCAGCAAAGGCATGGTATTGTCGCTGACCATGCTCAGATACGAGAACGACCCGGTGGCGGCGTATTTCTACGGGACGATGCAATGCGACTTCCTGCATGAACTGCTGAAGAAGGACGAACCCGTATTGACCGCCACGCGCGACGGCATCAACTGGTCGCATCCATTCGCGAAGGCGATAAAGACCGCGGTGGAGTCGAAACTCGAACCGCTGATCGAAAAGGAACGCAGGCACGCCCTGCGCGAGGAACAAACCAAGCTTGATAAGAAGTTAAGGCAGAAGATCGACCGCGCCCTGCACGAGTTGAATCACATTGCGCTGACCGAATTGAGGGAACGCAGGGATGGCGACGCGCGCATCCTCCTGCCCGAGACCGGCATGGCATTCATTCCCGAACGCGCCTACGTGCAGACGGGCAGGGTGCTGACATTGACGCTGCGCGCCGACATCGCAAAGAAGGTAAACCCGAACGCGGTGATTCAGGTCGCTTCCAACAGCGGAGAGGTGATCGTGCTGACGCCGCAGGTGACGTTGAAGCCGCACAGGGCGGATCCGTCCGTGGGCGAGGCGCAGGTGAGAGTGGAAGGCAGGCAGGTGGGCGAAGAAGGCGTCGTCACCGCCTTTATCGGAAGACTCCATGCGCAGGCGATGGTGCAGGTCCACTCGAAGAAAGAGGCGCTGGTCGAATCCCCCACGCGCGGGAAGAGCGCGCTCTTCAACGACATCCGCTTCGACGACCGCATGGATCCGCGCCAGCGAGTCTACTTCGACCGCGTCAACTCGAGCATCGTCATCGCGACGAACGCGCCTTCGGTGAATATGTATCTGGATGAAAACAACCGCCTCGACACGACCGTGCAGGGACAGGTGCTGTTGGCGGAACTCGTCACCGAAGCCGTGTGCCGCGAGATCGCCCGCGAAGGCGTGGAGAAGGGACGTTTCCTCGTCCTTGAAGGCTCCGAGGCGGACGCGATTCAGAACCATTTCATCCGCTTGCAGAACCGCTATTCGCATTTGATCCACGAGCATATTGTGACGATGGAATAGCAGACGAAAGACCATGGACGATGAACAATAGAAAAGGGCGATAGACTGAGGTAATGGTCTACCGTCCCTTTTATTTACCGCAAAACTCGCAAGGAAAAGCTATAAACTTGGGGAGCTTAGCGTTCCTTGCAGTTGTTTACCTCACCGTCAGCCACACTCCCAGCATCACCACCACAAACCCGAACACCCGCTGAAGGTCAATCGTCCGCGGAGCCATGCCGAGCAGGCCGAAATGGTCGAGGATGGCGGCAACGAGAATCTGTCCTGCCATGAGGGTGATCAACGCGCCCGCCGCGCCGATACGGGGAATCATATATCCCATGCCCATGATGACGATCAGCCCCAGCGCACCCGCGCACAACGCGTACCAGGGCACGTTCTTCCACTGCCCGAGTCGCGAGCCGAGGAAAGCCATGGGGATCAACGCCGCGATCGCGCCGCCGATGTGAACGATGAAGACGCTTTCGAGAGGTCCCAGTTTTTGCGTGATGAGACTCGACAACGGTCCCTGCACGCCGATTGCCATTCCGCCCGCCAGACCGATAAGGATGATTAAGAAGAGGGTGTCCATTTGATTTCCTGAGATTGTCTGTAAATTGCTCAAGCCGCCGGGAGCATATTTTATTCTTCCACGTACGGCACGTAATCGGCGCGAGCGATGCCCTGCCTGATCGCAGTCTCCGCCACTGCTCTTGCAACCGCGCGATGCACTTTCTTGTCGAGCGGGCTGGGCACCAACTCGCCGGGCGGGGTCATCGAAGCGATGGTCTCCGCCGCGGCAACCAGCATCTCCTGCGTGATTTGAGGCGCGTTCGCATCCACTGCGCCGCGGAAGATGCCCGGAAAGCCCAGGACATTGTTCACCGATTTACCGTCCGCCGCGAACGCCGCGCCGTGTTCCAGCGCCACATCCGGATCGATCTCCGAGTTCGGGTTCGAAAGCGCCAGGATGATCTGTCCTTTGCGCACCATCTCCGGCTTGATGAGATTTGGCGCGCCTGTCGTCGCAACAACAATATCACAGTTCGCCATGATGTCTTTCAGGCTGGATTTGACCCCGCCCGCTTTTTCGAATCGACTCAACGCCTCTAGACTCAAGTCCGCGCCGTAGACCGGATTCCCCGTCAGACGCATCAACATCTGACCGATGGCCTGACCAGCCGCCCCAAGCCCGACCTGCCCGATGACGGCTTTCTTCATGTCCATGCCTGCCTCGCGCGTGGCGACCATCAATGCCGCAGTGGAGACGACTGCAGTCCCATGCTGGTCGTCGTGCATGACGGGCTTGTCCAGCATGGATTGTAATCTCTGCTCGATCTCGAAACAACGCGGCGCGGAAATGTCTTCAAGTTGAATCGCCGCGAAGGTCGGGGCGATCGCCGCAACGGTATTGATAATTTCATCGGTATCTTTGGTGTTCAATAGAATCGGAATCCCCGAAAGCCCCACCAATGTTTCCATCAACATGGCTTTGCCTTCCATGACGGGCATCCCAGCCACCGCACCTATATCCCCCAATCCTAATACAGCGGTTCCGTCAGTGATGATCGCAACCATGTGGCTGATGCTCGTGTACAAACGCGCTTGAGAAGGCTCCTTGGCGATCCGCATGCAGACTTCCGCCACGCCGGGCGTGTAGACGCGGCGCAGGGTAGTCAACGAATCGATCGGGTAGCGGGAGCGGATGGCGATCTTCCCTTTTTGATGCAGTTCCAGCACTTCATCGCGCACTTCGATGATTCTTGTGCCTTCGTTCGCTTCCATTGCAGCAAGAACGGCGGCGAGGGTCTTTTCGTCATCTGCGGTGACGGTAATATCGCGCACCACATGCCGCGAGGTTTCGGTCAACAGCACCATACTGCCGATGCTCCCGCCCGTGTCTGCGATGGCGGTCAATAGTTTTGCTAGCACGCCTTTCTTCTGCGAATTCCGCACGCGCACGATGCGCAAAATTTTTTGGTCCCAAGCCATGGGGGTCTCCTTTATTTAAACTGGTCATGCCATTCGCATAACGGACGTTAGAGAACGTCCACTTTGCAAAACAATTCTATTTTAACGCGAATACCGCGGAGTTTTCTCCGCGGTATTTCCAACAATGCGCAGTCGGCAACTTATTATGTCGGCGGACGCATGAGAGAACTTGTCTTACACGATCAGCAACCCGTGCAGTTCGTCGAACGAGCGGATGACGTCACACTCGGCTTCGGGGAAGAGTTGCCCCGGGTCGTAGAGAACAGGCGTCAGCCCGGCGCGAAGCGCTCCGACCACATCCGCGAAGTAATTGTCGCCCACATAAATGGTTTCATCGGCAGAGGTCCCTGCAAGTTTCAAGGCATGCGCAAAGATGAGCGGGTCGGGTTTGAAAGACCGCACCTCGCCGCCTGCAAGCGAAAACTTGAAATAAGACTTCAAGCCGAGCGAATCGAGTTCGTCATGGAAAGGGTCCTCGCGGTTCGAAACAACTCCGAGCACATAACCCGTTTCCTGCAGTTTCTGCAAGACGGTTTGAATTCCATTGGGAAGTTGGGACTGGGGTTTGTAATTTGCCTCCATGCAGTCGGAAATGTGCGGGGCAATTTCATCCGCCTTCCCGTTATGAAGCCCCAGCGCGATCAAGCGCCGTTTGGTGAAGTTGACCCAAAAACCCTTCTCGTCATCCTTGTAGGTCTTGCTGTCTGCCTGGATCTCGAACGAGTTCGCGAAATAAAAATGTTCCCAGCGTTCGGCGCGGGTATGGTCCTCTCCCGAAGCCTCCACGCCCATGCCTTTGAGACAATCGGTAAAGACATCGACGGAATTGGGAACGTTGAGACGCAGGGTCCCATCGAGGTCGAACAAAACTGCCTTGATATTTTTTGACAAACTTTTCTCCATGATTATCAGACCCTAAAGGTTTCCATAACCTTTAGGGTCTCTTGATTATCCGGTTACCCGCCGATGTGAGACATTTCAACTTTGGGGAGCGGGACGGTATTTTCAGAACGGATCTCGGAATAACGGTCGGCGCGTTTGCTCCATACGCTTTCGATCTTATGGGAGATCTCTTCGTCGCTTGCGCCATTACGAAGCAATTCACGGAAGTCATGTCCCTTGACTGCGAAAAGGCAGGTGTAAAGTTTTCCCTCCGCAGAGAGACGCGCGCGGTGACAGTCGCGGCAGAACGCCTGCGTGACCGAGGCGATCACGCCGATCTCGCCGCCGCCGTCTTTGTAGCTCCAGCGTTCCGCCACTTCGCCGCGATAGTTCGGGTCGGCGGGTTCGAGCGGGAATTCCCTGCCGATGATGTTGACGATCTCTTTTGCCGGGACAACATCGTCCATGCGCCAGCCGTTGGTGTGGCCGACGTCCATGTACTCGATGAAGCGCAGGATGTATCTCTTTTCGCGGAAGAAACGCGCCATCGGCAGAATGCTGCTTTCATTGACTCCGCGCTTCACCACCATGTTGACCTTGATCGGCTCCAGCCCGGCGGCTTTGGCGGCGTCCATGCCTTCGAGCACTTTCTCGACCGGAAAATCCACATCGTTCATGGCTTTGAAGATCTCGTTATCCAATGAATCGAGGCTGACGGTGACCCGCTTCAGCCCCGCCTTTTTGAGTTCATCTGCAAAACGCGGAAGCAGCGCCCCGTTGGTGGTCATCGTCAGGTCGAGATCGGGAATCTGCGCCAGCATTTCGACGAGTTTCGGGAAGTCCTTGCGGACAAGCGGCTCGCCCCCGGTGAGACGAATCTTCCGGACGCCGAACCCGGCAAAAATACGGGCGAGGCGCGTGATCTCTTCGAAGGTCAGCACCATGTCGCGGTGCAGGAATTGATAATCCGGTCCAAAGACTTCCTTCGGCATGCAGTACACACAGCGGAAGTTGCACCGGTCGGTGACGGAAATACGCAGGTCGCGCAGGGGTCGATTTAACGTGTCAAGCAGATTCATAGGGTTCACAGTTTCGGCGTCCATCGACTGCCGTGAGAGGGGCGATTATATCAATTTTATTAGACAACACTTAATTGAATTGACGCAGGATAGCAGCCATGCTATTATGACGTTGTCATTATTCTTTTTATTTCAGGAGTTATTCATGAGTTTCGAATTTATTCTTCGCATCATTGGCATGATCATGTTGGGGATCGCCGGAGGGGTCTGGGGATTTCAACTTTCGCAGTTCACCCCCGAAGACGCGTTCCGCACCACGCTTGTGTTCGCCTTGTCCGGCGCGCTGGCGGGATTGATCCTCACTCCATACTTTACCACCCGCCCGGCGCGCGCCATCCGCTCCCTGCTGGCACGGATGACCGCCGAATCCCTGTTCGCCGGGTTGACCGGGCTTGTGGTCGGTCTGTTGATCGCCGCGCTGCTGGCATTTCCGCTTTCGATGCTTCCCGCCCCTTTTAGCCAAATCCTGCCTTTCATCGGCGTGTTGATCTTCTCCTATTTCGGGGTTTCTCTCTTCGTTATGCGTCAGGGCGACATCATGGGTTTGCTCAGCGCGCTCAGCGGACGAAGCGAGGGCGGCTCCTCCTCTTCGTGGACCAATCTCAACCGCAACATCCTGCTCGATACCAGCGTGATCATCGACGGGCGCGTGTCGGATATCGCCAAGACCGGCTTTCTGCCCGGCACTCTCCTCATCCCGCGCTTCGTTCTGAACGAATTGCAGTACATTGCCGATTCTCCCGACGGAGTCCGCCGTCAGCGCGGGCGGCGCGGCATGGAAGTGCTTGCCGAATTGCAGAAACTGCCCAACGTCCTCGTGCGCATCTCGGACATCAATGTGGACGGCGTGCGCGAAGTGGACGATAAACTCGTCGTGCTCGGCAAACAGCTCAAGAGTCCCATCCTCACCAACGATTACAACCTCAACCGCGTTGCCGAATTGCAGGGCGTGACCGTGCTCAATATCAATGAACTGGCGAATGCGGTCAAGTCGGTTGTGCTGCCCGGTGAAGTCCTGCGTATTAACGTCATGCAGGAAGGCAAGGAACACGGACAGGGCGTGGGCTATATGGACGACGGCACGATGGTCGTGGTTGAGAACGGACGCGACTACATCGGCGAGTACATGGACGTCAACATCACCAAGGTCCTCCAAACCGCAGCCGGGCGCATGATCTTCGGGCGGGTGGAGGAGGAGAACGGGAAGAGGGGGAAGAGCAAGTAAAAAGTGAATAGTGAGAGCAAACAGGGCGTCGAGAGGCGTCCTGTTTTTTTATGCGGTAAAATAAAACTGCCTATAAAAAAATCCTTTGTGCCCCTTCGTGATGCTTGGTGGTAAAACGAAAATGTTGAAAATATACAATACCCTCACACGCAAAACCGAGGAATTCCAGACCCTCGAACCCGGCAAGGTCAAAATGTACGTCTGCGGCGTGACGGTCTATAATGACGCGCATGTCGGGCATGCCATGTCTGCCATCGTGTTCGATATCATCCGCCGCTACCTCGAATATCGCGGATACGATGTCAAACACGTGATGAACTACACCGACGTGGACGACAAGATCATCAACCGCGCCAATCAATTGGGGGAAGACCCGCTTAAACTTTCGCAAAGATACATCGAAGATTATTCGCGCGACCTCGCAAACTTGAACGTCATTCCTGCCACGTCCAATCCGCAGGTCAGCAAAACCATGCCGCTCATCATCAAATTTATCGAAGGGCTGATTCAAAAAGGTCACGCCTATGCTGCGGCCAACGGCGATGTTTATTTTCGCGTGACCAGCGATGACGATTACGGCCGTCTTTCCGGGAGGAAGCTCGAAGACATGCAGGCGGGCGCGCGCATCGAAGTCGGTGAGCAGAAAGAACACCCGATGGATTTTGCGTTATGGAAAGCGGCCAAGCCCGGTGAAATTTTCTGGGAAAGCCCCTGGGGCAGGGGTCGCCCCGGCTGGCACATCGAATGCTCCGCCATGAACCTCGCCGAACTCGGCGAACAGATCGACATCCACGGCGGCGGCAACGACCTGATCTTCCCGCATCACGAAAACGAGATCGCACAGACCGAAAGTTATACAGGCAGGGAATTCTCGCGCTATTGGATTCACAACGGCATGTTACAGCTCGGCGGCGAGAAGATGTCCAAGTCGCTGGGCAACATCATCAGCATCAAGGAGTTTCTCTCCCAGCACTCCTCCGATGTCATGCGTATGCTCGTCCTGAACGGGACCTATCGCGCGCCGTTGATGTTCAACGACGAAACGCTTGCCGCCGCGGAACGCAACGTGGAGCGCCTCAAGTCTGCGCTCAAGCCTGCCTCCTCCTCCGCAAGCGGACTCAACGCCGATAGTCTCTCTGCGCTTTCCGCCGCCATCGAATCTGCGGGCACCAACTTCACCGAAGCCATGGACAATGACTTCAACACGGCGGGAGCCGTCGCCGCGCTGTTCGAACTCTCCAAGTTCATCAATACCGCGCGCGATAACGGCGCAACTGCTGACCAACTCAAATCTGCGCAGGACACTTTCAAACAACTCGCTGGCGTGCTCGGGCTGAAACTCGAAGAGAAAAAAGGCTCAAGTGAAGATGAAGCTCAGGTGGAAGCCTTGATCGCCGAGCGCACCGAAGCACGCAAACAAAAGAACTGGAAGCGTTCCGATGAGATCCGCGACCAACTGAAGGCGATGGGTGTCACCATCGAAGACAGCAAAGACGGCACGACCTGGAAGTGGAGTTAAATTTTGTAGGTCACGCGAACAGCGTGACCTACTTTTTACAGACAAATTTCAGATGTATAATTCAAACATCACAACGACTTTTCAAGGAGACTCTCCATGCAAAGAATGTTCGGATTTTTGATCGGCATCTTCACCGGCGCGCTGGTTGGCGCGGTAATCGCGCTGTTGCTCGCACCCGAATCCGGTGAAGCCCTGCGCGGACAGATCCGCGAGCGCGGGCAGACCTTCCTCAACGACGTCCGGCACTCGGCAGACGCGCGCCGCATCGAACTGCGCGGGCGGCTGGAATCCCTGCGAGCGCCGAGAAGCGAGTTCTAATGCGTGATGCGTGATCCGTAAGAAGCAATTACGTTTTACGCATTACGAATTACGGAATAGAACCCCTCAACCTTTTTCATATTCGCGCCAAACTCCGCTCGAGTGGAGATAATATTCGCATTGAGACCTGCGGCTTCGGTTCGCAGGTCTTCTCTTTCCAAACCCAGCAAAATTGCATCGGCTATCGACTGCGGGTCATTTGAATCGAACAGCAAACCGTTCCGCCCGTGCGTGATCCACTCGCGGATGGACTCCAGGTCGCCCGCCACAGGAAAACACCCGCACGCCATCGCTTCGATCAACGTATTCGGCGTCCCGTCGTGAACACTCGGCGAGACCACGATCTGCGCCCCGCGAAATACCTCTCCCATTTTTTCATGCGCGAACGCGGGCAACAACTCAACGGCGTTTTCGATCTTCAATTCTCTCACCCAATCCATCGCCTGCGGTTCGGCTTGCATCCCCGTGCATAAAATTTTCGCATCCGGTCTTTTCGCCTGCACGAGCGGAATCGCCTTGAAGAACGAATCGTTCCGCACATAGGGGCGCACCCCGCGCGGATTGATGACGACCGGACTCTTTGTCAATTCTTTTGGCGGATAAAAAACATCGCCTCGCACTCCGCCGTTGCCGGGCGCGACCAAAGTGGGCTTGTCCACGCTCAAGCCCCACTGACGCGCCAGCCGCACGTCACGTTCGGTATCGGCATGCAAACCGTCCGCATATTTCATCACTTTCCGCGTGTAATACCTCATCAACGGCGTGGAAGGGGCGTGCAGGGTGAAATCGTTGCCCCAGATGGACACCAGGAACGCCGGTGGTCTCGAAACGCCTCCGGCTACTCGACCACCAGATATTGCAACCGCCGCCAACATCCCTTCGTAGGGAATTCGCATTGCATGCACGATCTCAGGCTGGACCTCTTTTATCAACGCCCGCAACTTGCGCGCGGATGCGGGAATGGTCAGGGGTCCAAGCCATTGCCTGATCCTGGTGCGCAAACCCAGGGTCCGCGAAGAGGCGGTGGAGGGGGCGGAGGTCCGTTTTTTGACGGCGCTAAAAGCCGCAGGGACGAATTCCATCCGCATAATGGGAAAATCCAACCCATCCGATTCGAAGGTGGAGGCGATGAAAATTTCGTCCCCGCGCCGGGAAAAGTAACGGATCCAATTGCGGGAAATGGGCGAGCGGGCGTCTGTGACGAATAGCAAGCGCACGTTGTGATTATACTCATCGGCTCGAATTACCGGGAAATTGCCATCCAGTTTGTAGTATATTTAAGCCATGTCCGCAGGTCGTATCTTGATTGTCGAAGACAACATGGATACTTATGAATTGGTGCGTTTCATCCTGGAGAGAAACGGGTTCGAAACGTTTCTTGCCATGAACGGGCGGGACGGGGTGAATGCGGCCGCCAAACAACAGCCGGACCTCATCATCATGGATCTCTCGATGCCCGAGATGGATGGCTGGACGGCAACCCGCCTGATCAAAGGCAATTTGCTGACCTCATCCATTCCATTGATTGCGCTTACCGCGCATGTCCTGCCCAGCGACCGCAAACGCGCCTACGATGCGGGCTGTGATGAATACATCACCAAGCCCATGGACCTGCTCGACCTGCTCGAAACCGTGAACGATTGGATGCAAAAGGGGAAGAAAATTACCGGGTGATCTTAAAAACACTGGCATGCCTCCTGCGCTTTGACCGGTCAACGGACAGCAAGCCAAAACTATCAATCAAGAGGAAACAATATGAAACAAATTTGTGTCGCCGGCGTGGGTTACGTCGGCCTGGTAACAGCGGCGTGTTTTGCCGACCTGGGCAACCGTGTGACCGCGTTGGATGTGGACGAGAGGCGCGTGGAAAATCTCAAGAAGGGCATCATGCCCATCTACGAGCCGGGGCTGGATGAACTGGTCAAGCGCAATTTCAAGGCGGGGCGTATTTCGTTCACCACTTCATACAAGGAAGCCCTGAAAGACGCGGAATATGCCTTTATCGCAGTCGGGACACCTTCCGGTTCGGACGGCTCGGCGGATCTGCAATATGTGGCTGCTGCCGCAAAATCCATCGCGGAGAATATGACTGCGCCGCTGGTCATCATCAATAAATCCACGGTTCCGATCGGGACCGGCGACTGGGTCGCTGACATCGTAAAAGGCGCCCAGCCGAAGCCGATCGAGTTCTCGGTCGTGTCGTGCCCTGAATTTTTGCGCGAAGGTTCCGCCATCGGCGACTTTATGAATCCGCACCGCACGGTCATCGGTTCGCTCGACCGCGAGGCCGCGAACAAGGTCGCTCATTTGCACCTGCCACTGCGCGCGCCCATCGTCATCACCGACCTGCGCACAGCTGAGATGATCAAGTATGCCAGCAACGCTTTTCTCGCCACAAAGATCTCTTTCATCAACGAACTCGCGGATTTATGCGAGCGGGTCGGCGCGGATGTAAAGGAAGTGGCGGCGGGCATGGGTTACGATGCGCGCATCGGGCGCTACTTTTTGGATGCGGGTCTCGGCTGGGGCGGTTCATGCTTCCCCAAGGATGTGGAGGCGCTGGCGTTCATGGCAAAAGAAAAGGGACTCGAACCGAAGATCCTCAACAGCGTGATGGTGGTCAACTACGACCGCCGCAAGGAAGCTGTGAAGGTGGTGGAGCAAATGCTGGGAGGCAGCCTGAAAGGCAGGACCATCGGCCTGCTGGGTCTGGCGTTCAAGCCCAACACGGATGATATGCGCGATGCGCCGTCCATCGATATTTCGCAAGAATTGATCGAAGCGGGCGCAAAAGTCCGCGCCTACGATCCGGTGGCAATGGACGTGGCGCGTTCCATACTTCCGGCGGTGGATATGTTCGAGGAACCGTACCAGATGGCGGCCGGGTGCGACGCGCTGATGGTCATCACCGAATGGAACGAGTTCAAGCAGCTCGATCTGGATAAACTGAAAGGCCTGCTCAAGTCGCCGGTCGTTTACGACGGGCGCAATATCTACGAGCCCGCGCGCATGCGTGAAATGGGATTCGCTTATAGGGCAATTGGACGGTAATGAAAACAAGTAGGTCACGCTTATAGCGTGACCTACAAGCTTTATGAACACTCCCCCTGTCTGCAATTACGAAGGCTCCGATTACCAGCGCTCCTTTTGGGAGGAGGGCGGGCGCGCGTATGAAGATCGAGCCGAAGCCATCGCGCTGAAACGACTGCTTCCCAAAGGCGGGAGGCTCATGCTCGAACTCGGCGCGGGCGCGGGCCGCAACACGCCGCGCTATGCAGGCTTTGATCGAATCGTCCTATTGGATTATTCGACGACTCAGCTGGCTCAGGCTCAAGAGAGGCTTGGCCGCACCGATAGATACATCTATGTCGCGGCGGATGTCTATCGCCTTCCCTTCCGCGCAGGCCTGTTCGACGCCGCCACGATGATCCGCGTCCTGCATCACATGGCAGATGCGCCCAAGGCGCTGGCACAGATCCGGGCGGCCCTGCAGCCGGGTGCGGTTTTCATCCTTGAATTTGCGAACAAATTGAACCTCAAAGCGATTCTGCGTTACTGGTCGGGAAGGCAGTCGTGGAACCCGTTCGATTTGGAGCCTGTCGAGTTCGTCAAATTGAATTTCGATTTTCATCCGAAAGCCATTCGGCAATGGCTGGGCGGACTGGGCTATTCCATCGAAAAGATGCTGACGGTCTCTCACTTCCGGCTCGGACTCCTGAAACGTATTCTGCCTGCCAGGTTCCTCGCCGCGCTGGATGGCTTATTCCAACCGACAGGCGCGTTTTTTCAGCTTACGCCGAGCGTGTTTGTAAAGGCGAAACTCCCGGGCAATGCGGATACTGCCATGCCTATCAACATCATCGAACTCTTCAAATGCCCGGACTGCAACAGCGGAAATTTGATCGGGAAGGAAGACCACCTCGTCTGCCCCTCTTGCGGGGCGAAATGGTCCGTGCGCGATGGAATCCATGACTTCAGGGAACGGATGAAATAAAAACCACAGCGTATTCGATATGAATGATTCGGCAAAGAATGAGACAACGCTTGGCTTTGTGACCCTGCTCCTCGGCATCACGACAGCGGCTGTGATCCATTGGCTGATCCTCGCCTTGAGAATCCCGGTCCTGGATTCGTTTCCCGATTGGAAATATAAGCTTCAACCGATCCCGGTTTTCCATGCATGGATCGCCCTGGCATTCGTCGCTTTCGGCGCAGCGATCCTTGTCTCGTTCATCAAGCTGGATTATCGAATCAAGATCGTTGCATTGATCCTGCTGGGCACGGCGCTTCAATTCAGTTTTGCCTATTCCAAGGGAAAGGGACTCGACGGGATACGCGATCGAATGGTCACGCTGGGACACGGGGAATTTGCCAACGCCGCCGCCGAACAAACGGACACCTTATCCGCCCTGCGGGACTACGAAACCCTGGCGAAAAAGAAACTATACGGCCATATCCCCAGCAAGCCGCCGGGCACTTTGCTTTTTTACATGCTGACGGAAAGGGTCTCTCATGCGCTCTGGCATGGATCGACGCCTGCGGAGCGCGGGGATGACCTGCGCACCTTTGCCAGCCTCACATGGCCTTTTATTTCATATCTCGTTCTCATCCCGCTCTTCTACCTTGCGCGCGAGTTGACGGGAAACACTGAAACGGCTGTTCTTGCATGTCTGACATATATCGCCATTCCGTCCGTCACCCTGATCACGCTTCACACAGACCAGGTGATCTACCCATTCCTCACGGTTCTCCCCCTGCTGTTGGCGGTATACGCGATCAGAAGGAAAAATTTCTGGCTGGCGGTCCTGTGCGGAATCGCAACCTATATGACGGTTTACTTTTCCTTCGGCCTGGCCGTGGTTGCCTTTCTTTTCCCGCTCCCACTCTTTTTCAAGCCCGGGGATATTCCGCCTCGTCCTTTCATCCCGGCTTTGAAATGGATCGGAGGCTTTGCCGCCGGGTGGCTGCTCGCCGACAGACTGGCAGCCATCATCCTGAATTACGATATCTTTCTTCGCTATAGATTGGCGATCGAGCACCATGCAAACTGGAAGGCTTGGGAGAACACCCTGGGGACGGTCCTGCGTTTCGGATTGACCAACATCGCAGAGTTTTCCGCCTGGATCGGTTTGCCGGTAGCCTTATTGTCCTTTGTTTGTGTGGGCGTCGCCATCGATCAATTCATTAATCGAAAACCCGGCACAATTTCCCTATACACCGCCATCCTCACAGGAATTTTTATCTTCCTGCTTGTGTTTGGAAGGACCAAAGGCGAAACGGCTCGTTTATGGCTCTTTCTGGTTCCCTTCCTTTGCGTTAGCGCGGCAAACTTCATCCAAACCAGGGGCTGGTCGGCCCGCAGTAAGACCGTGTTTTTCGTGATGGTGCTCTTTCTGGAGTTTGGCACCACATACTTTACCCTGCATTACCAGGATTTCAGCTGACCGGCTGTGCCGCCATCCCCCGTTGTTTTTGATTTTTCCAATACAAGATTCATCGATCCGATTTGCGCATCATTCGCGTGCCGTGCCTGGAGCCCCTCACCGAGCTTGACCATGCCTGCCCCAAGCCTCGCCAGCCAATGCCTGGCGTTTAAATTTCGAAGTATGCGCCGCACCCGAATATCCGCCAGGTCTTCACGGTGTTTGCGCTGGGCAAGTTGCAATAGATCAACCGGGTGGATATTGTCCATTCTGAATCTCCTTCCGATAAAACCGCGAACAATTACAACCTTTTGAGTAAGCAGTTCTTTTGATGGAAGGAAGCGACGGTAATCCGCCGCTTCCTTCCATCCCGCTACCGGGACTCTGCGGCATCCAGGTATTTTCCCAGGACAAAATCCCAGCCAGTCACATAGCCGTTGCGTTTCTCGAGCGCCTGTTCGCCCAGCGTTTCCCATCCGGTGTGGATCAATTCGAGGCGCGATCCACCGGCTGTTTCGGTGAACATCACCGTCACTTCCTGCGCGGTTTCGGGAGTCCGGTCTGGGTACCATTGAAACGAAACCCTGGTGTACGGCTCCCAAACCAGAACCTTTCCCCATTCTGATTCTTCGCCATGTTTCGAGACTTCGACGATCCTGCCGCCCACCCATCCTTCGAAGTAACACGACTCTGCTCCCTCACCCCAAACGGAATGGGTCACCAGGGGCCACCATTTGTTTATTCCCTCTGTGAACAAACGGAACGCATCTTCTGCGGGAAGTTTTACCTCCAATTTCTTTCGGATAGATTCGATCTGTTCGTGCTTAACCTGCTGTTTCATCATTTCATTTCTCCTTTTGCGAATTGTGAAAAAATCCATACGGGTCATCCCGCTGAATTCGACTCCTGATCCTTGCCGGCTGCGAGCCTGGACGCTTCCTCTTCGAAGGCTTTGAATACATCGGTCCACATTTCCTCCACGTACTGCCTCAACTCCAGCAGACCGACGGGGTTTATCCGATATATGCGCTGTTGACCTTTTTTTTCCATACGGACAAGCTGCGCCTCCTTTAGTACCTTGAGATGCTGGGATACAGCCGATTGACTCACTTCCACAGTGTGGACGAGTTCAGTAACAGAGCAGGGACCTTCGCGCAATCTCTCGAAAAGTTTGCGGCGGGTGGGGTCTCCAAGTGCATTAAGTGAACTTATATTAGTCATAACTAATATAAGTATAAACTAATATATATCTCTTGTCAAGAGGAAAATGCGCTCGAAAAGCTGAATCAAATGATATTTCGCGATGTTTCCCTGAAGCAAACACATACCCCCATTTACCGGTTTATTCCTTCTTCAAGGGCAATCGAATGAAAAACGTGCTGCCGGGAAATTTTTCTTCATCCCGCCTGGGGCTTTCCACCCAGATAGTTCCCTGCAAGGCGCGGACGATGCCTGCGGCGATGGCGAGTCCCAACCCGGCTCCGCCGCCTTTGAAGTTTGTGCGGCTGGACGAATGCAGTTGCACTTCCCCCATTTGATACAACTTCTCGAAAATGACCTTGTGATGTTCCGGGTCGATACCGATGCCGGTGTCCTTGATGGCGACCTCCGCCATTTTTCCGCGATTGGTATCCTCCACCACCCAGGCAGAGACCGTGATCGAGCCCCCGTCGGGTGTGAACTTGATCGCGTTGACGATCACCTGGTCGAGCGCCTTCTTCAGTAATTCTGAATCCGCCAACAGCGGAGGAATCGTATTGATGGACTCGTCCAGGTTCAGGGTCAGGTTGCGAGCCGCCAGGTCTTTTACATAATCCTTATGGACGAGTCGGAGGATCAAGCCCAGGCTCACCGATTCAAAATGCGGCGTGATGACCTGGCTTTCAAGGCGGACCATATCCAGCATGCTGTTCACGATCTGATGCAGGCGGTTCGTGCCGCGCTGTACGCCCTGGATCGCCTCGGACAACGTGGGATTTGCTTGTATCGTTTCATCGTTCAAAAGCATGCCAATGAAGCCTTTCACCACCGTCAATGGTGTGCGCAGTTCGTGCGCCGCGACCTGAATGAACGCGGATTTATTCTGGTCGTGTTTTTCCAGTTTTTGGTAGGCTTTGTTCAATTCCTCTACCCGTTCCGCCACCATGCGTTCCATCACCTGGTTGATGCCGGTTACTTCGCGGTAGAGGCGCGCATTTTCGATGGCGATGGTCGCCTGGTGCGCAAATGTGTCTGCCAGCAATCCATCGTCCTGGGAGAACGATCCTTGCGCGCGGCTCATCAGCAGAAGCCCCACTACATTATCTTTCGAATACAATGGGATTCCCATCCATGACTTGTCGCGCGGAAGCCATTCAGGCTGGGTCCAATCTTCCGCCGTGTCGATATCGTTGATCAGCAGGGTTTCACCCATGCGTGAAATGGCGATGTACAAATTGCTTCCTTTGAGTCCGAGGCGAAAGCCGGACATATCCGTACCGGCAGGCATGCCGCGATGCGCTTCGATGCGCGGTTCGTTGTTGACATCTTCTAGATAGAAGACGCCGCGGTCATGCGGGATCACCTGGCTCAACTGATCGAGGATTTGTTCGGGGAGCTGCTCGATGGTTTTCAATGAGGATAATTGGCGCAGGGAACGAGCCAACGCCTCGGCTCCGCGGCGCCGTTCCTGTTCGGAGGCAAACAATTGGGCATTTTCGCTGGCGGCTTTTTCAGCCATATCCTTCGCGCCTCTGAGTTCCTCGGCGCGTTCGCGCGCCTCGCCCAGCAGGCGTTCCACTTCGCGTTGAGCCTTTTCCCGCTGGGTGACAAGCATCACACGCAGCAACGCGCTCGAAAGCAGATTGCGCACGCGTACATATACATCCCAATCGTCCTGCCCCATCTCCGCCCACATGAAGCCGAACCGGTTGCCTGCCAGCGAAAGCGGCATGACCACGGCATCGTACCGACGGTCGGTCGGCGTCTTCCCGCGGGGTGTCAGTTGACCCGTAACCAGCCGCGTGCGTTCGCCCGGCATGGTGAATCTTTTTTCATCATATTGCATCAAGAGCCGGTAGTATTGCGGCGGCGGAGACGATATGGATCCCGGTGAATCGGCATCGTCGTAATACATCACATACCAGGACCCGATCCCTAGGAGAGGAAAATGCAAGGCGATCGCTTCGCCGATGGCGTCGAAGGTCACAGCAGATGCCATCGAAAAACTGAAATTATTGAGCAGTTCCTCCTGCTTGACGAGCAGGAGCCTGCGGTATGCCTGCGTCCTTTGCGATAATTCACCTGCCAGCATGCGCGCCTGTTGGAAGAGGTTTTCGGCGTGGAGCATGGTGGTGTTGCTCGAAAGGCCTCCCAAGGCATAACGACGGAACGTGGTAAGCACATTCTGCCATGTGTTCAGGTCGTAACCGTGTTTTTCGAGGAGTCCCATCAGCTTCTGCACAGACTTTAGGAATTCCTCGCTTTTTCCCAGTTCGCGCAGCGCGGTCAGGAAGGTGTCCCAGGTGCGGCCGACCGCATCGATATACTCTTCCCGCGCCGGGTCCCCCTCTTTTACACCGACAGAGCTCAACAGAGCTTTGATCGCCGCAACACGTTTGTTTTCAAGCCTGCCCGTGTGAGCCACTTCGCGCGGAAGGACTACCGCGCGCTGGATGCTTTCAGGTAGGCATCCGCAGGACCAGCGCACCACCAGGTCTGAAGGAAGTGATTGGATTTCACCCGCTTCCACGCCGTTGATGCGTTTGACCAGAGAGTCAAATGCCAATGCGCCCGCATCGTAAAAGGATTGCCTGACTGTCGTCAACGGAACCCCCATGGATTGAGACTCGCTCACATCGTCGAAACCGGTCACGGCAATCTGGTCCGGCACGTGTATGCCACGGTCCTGCAGCGCTTCCAGCACGCCGAACGCCATGCGGTCGTTGGCGGCGACAATGGCTCGCACCGACATGCCGCGCTCGTCCAGCAGCGTCCGCACGGCTGCCCGCCCGCTTTCCGCTGAATAATCCCCTTCGAGAACCAAATGTTTGTCGAAACGGAGCTTGCGGTCTTTGAGTTCGTCGAGGAAAGCGTTGTAACGCGCCTCGGCTTCCACTTGTCCTGCGGGTCCGCGCACGAAGGCAATCCGCTCGTAACGGTGTGTTTCAATCAAATGGCGGACGATGGAGCGCATCCCGCCCTCGTTATCCGCCATCACCGAAGGGATGCCTTTTCCCGGAACGGCAAAGGATGCGATTGGCGTCGGTGATAGGTAACCGATAAAATCTTCGAGTTCTTTTTTGGAAAGACCGTGCGCAAGGTCCGCCGAGAGCAGGACGCCGTCGAATTTGCCGGATTTGATCAGGTCATATAAACCATAGGAACGGCCATTATCCAGCGCGACGGGTTTCCCACCCACAAAGCTGACCACGTTGACATCCCCCGTCCGCGCAGAGTCCAGCACTCCCGCCATGAATTCATTCCCCCAGGCGCGGTTCAATTGCGCGCTTAACACGGCGATGGTCTTGCGTTTTGCTGCTGATTTTTCGGATTTTTCCATGAATGAATTGTGAAATTATACGGCAGGTTGTTTGAGGGGAAAATTGCAATTTTGCAAGAATAATTGATAAAAAAACAGGTCGGATTGTGGTCCGACCTGTTGCATTCTTATCGTATTTCTATCTGGTAATTGGCAAGTTCGCGTGTGAACCGGGTCGTGCCGGAAACGACCAGATAGGCCGTCTCGCCAGAGCTCAACGAGACCGGGATCTCCGCCGTCTGGTCGGGGTTCATGGGAATCATCGTCACGCTGGAGTCACCCGAATGGATCAACGCCAATCTGAAGGTCTGGGGCAGGACGTTTTGAATTCGCACAAAGCCTTCAGCGGCCCAGCCGCCGTCATCCGCCTCGAAATCGGAACTGTAGCCTGCCGCCTCCACCCGGACATCATCCACCATGAAGCCTTCTCCATTGACCGCCGCATCGGTGACATATTCGAATCGGATCAAAACCTTTTTGCCCGCATAATCCGAAAGATCGACCGTCTCCTCGATCCAATCGCCCGACACGCCGGTGTATCCCCAGCCGTAGGAATTTCCGCTCGGGTCGGTGCCCGTGCCGGAAGGTGTGGTGAGGATTTCCCAGGTCTCGCCGTTTTCAGAAGCTTCCACGTAGACATAATCCCAGTCCGTTTCGATGTCGTACCAGGTGCGGAAGGACAACTCGATGGGTCCGCTCGCATCTGTGAAATCGAACTCGCGAGTCAGGGTCATGTCCGATTCATCGCCCTTGTTCGACCAAAAGGCGTAGTCCCCCGAATAGGGATCAGCGGGCAATAACCCGGTCACGGTGGAGCCGGTGAAGTGGATCGTAAAGTTCCCGGTGCATTCGAAGGCAATGTAATCCGCGCCATATTGATGAACGGTACGGGTGAGGGGCTCCTGCGGGCAGTTGAATATCGTCTCGGTTGCAGAGGCGCGCAGCGCGTCGGGATAATTGGTGTAGATGTAACGTCCATCACCGATGGAAGAATCAAGCACGAAGTTGGTTACAACCCAATCCATGAAAAAATCATCGGCGGTGATGGGCTGACCGGTCAGAGGGTCGATTGCGCCGACCTCTTCAAGGACATCCTCGACACTGTCCAACCCGTTGGCGGGGTCTTTGACAAGCAGTTGAGTTGCCTCTTCACCGAAGCGGTCGAGGAAATAGGTCATGAACAGGAAACCCGCCCCGTAATGCGGCGATGTGGCGTCCTGGTCGTTGGGCCAGTCGTTCAATTGCAAGTCGGGGTCGGCAATGTAAAGCATATCGAAGCCGCCGGTGTCATAACCGTTGAGCAGGACCGCCAGTTCCGAAGCGCCTTCGTTGAGCCAGGAAGTCTCGTTCAGGTCGTTGTTCCAGTGGATCATGTGTTGGAACTCATGCGCCAGCACCGCGTAGGCATAATCACCGCCCAGCGGAGTGTTATCGGCATTGAAGAGGAACATCTCATGCGCGTTCGAATATTCCTGTATCAATGGGTGAGTGGAATCCGAAGTGGAAAAATATCCCGCAACCGAGAAACCCAATCCGCGCGAATATAAAATGTAAATGTGCTCATCGCCGTCGATGCCCGGCGACCATTCACTGCCGAAGAACTCGCGGTTTGTCGTGTAGATCTCGTTTTCGAACGCTTCCACCAATGCCTTGACTTCATCCTCGTCCACATCCACGCCGTCCTGCACCCAAAAATATACGTGCGGGGTGATATAACGCAGGGTGGCTTGTACTTCATTGTTTTCATTCGAATCCAGGTCGTGAACCCAGAAATTCTTCTTGTCGCCCAATGCGCGCGGCATGGCGGATTCAGCAATCACTTCGGGTACGTTGCATTTGCCATCCAACCGGCAAGCCAGCACGCGCGGATCATTCTCAGGGACGATGGTGCTCTCCAGTGTTTCCAGCGTTTCATTGGAGATCGTCTCGACCGGCGGCCGGATAATCTCTCCTTCATCCTGCGGCACAACCGGGTTGAATGGATCGACGAATACGGGAGAATCCTGCGAAGGGGTGAAGCCGCTCAGGGTGTAAAACGCATATCCGCCAACTCCCAATAGCAGCAGGCAGAAACAACCCAATAAGAGGACGACTCCCACAAAGATGCCGATCGTCGAGCTTGAGGAATTATTTTCCGAATTGTTCATGAAGGTTCCTTTTACGAGAGAATGCCCGATGGTACCCCAGCCCGCTGAAAAATGGATGAGGAAATTCATGTAAGAAAGATGCCCCAGTTTCCACCGGGGCATCTTTGCCTACGCTTCCACTTCCTGTTTGGATTTTTTCTTTTTGACGCCGGTCGTGGAACTGAAGATGATTTTGTTCTGTTTCGAATCCACATCCACGACCACTTCAGCGCCGTCCTTGAACTTGCCGCTGAGCAATTCCACCGAGAGCGGACTCTCGACGTGCTTCTGGATCGCCCTGCGCAACGGACGCGCACCAAAGGCGGGATCATAACCTTCCTTTGCCAGCCACGAACGCGCGGCATCGGTCATCTGCACGGTGATGTTGTGCTCGTTGAGCCGATCCTGCACTTCCTTCATTTGCAGGATGACGATCTGCTCCATTTGATCGAGCGAAAGCGGCGAGAACATGATGATCTCATCGATACGGTTGAGGAACTCGGGACGGAACGCCGCTTTGAGCGCCTTGTCGATCTTGTCGTGGGCGTCGCGTTCTGCGTCGTCCGATTTTTGCGGAAGGAAGCCGAGGGTGCCGCCTTTTCTCACATATTCGGTGCCCAGGTTCGAGGTCATGATGAGAACCGTGTTGCGGAAGTCCACCACGTTGCCCTGGCCGTCGGTCATGCGCCCATCGTCAAGGATTTGCAGCAGGGCATTCCAAACTTCCGGGTGAGCCTTCTCTATCTCGTCGAAGAGCAGCACGCGGTACGGCCTGCGGCGGACAGCTTCCGTCAATTGACCGCCTTCCTCGTAGCCGACGTATCCCGGAGGCGCGCCAAAGAGTCGACTCACCGTATGCTGTTCGCGATACTCGGACATATCGATGCGCACCATTGCATCTTCATCGTCGAACATGAACCAGGCAAGCGCCTTTGCCAATTCGGTCTTGCCCACGCCGGAAGGGCCGATGAAGATGAACGAGCCAATGGGACGCGCCGGGTCCTTCAGACCGGAACGCGCGCGGCGGATCGCATCGGAAATGGCGTGGATGGCTTCCTCCTGGCCGATGATGCGCTCGTGCAAACGCGCCTCCATGTGCAGGAGTTTTTCCGATTCCGTTTCGAGCATTTGCGTCACGGGAATGCCCGTCCACTGATGCACGACCGCGGCAATATCGTTCACATCCACCACTTCATCGAGATGATGCTCGGCTTCCCAATGGTCTCGTTTTTCGTGATATTCCTGTTCGAGCCGCAGGCGCTCGGCTTTCTTTTGCGCAGCGCGTTCGTAATCGCGGTTCAAACCGGCTTGTTCCTCTTCGGCTTGCAGTTTATCGACCTCGGTTTTCATTGCCTTGAGATCGGGCGGCATGGAATACAAAGCCACGCGAAGTTTCGCGGCGGCTTCGTCCATCAGGTCGATGGCTTTATCGGGGAGGTGGCGGTCTGTGACGTAGCGATCCGCCAAGTGGGCGGCGGCAGATAAAGCCTCATCCGAGAAGCGCACTTTGTGATGTGCTTCGTAACGGTCGCGCAACCCCAACAGCATTTTGATGGTATCGTCAACGCTCGGCTCATCCACATAGATAGGCGCAAAGCGGCGCTCGAGCGCGGCATCCTTTTCAATGTGTTTGTGATACTCGTCCAAAGTCGTCGCGCCGATACATTGAAGTTCTCCGCGGGCAAGCGCGGGTTTGAGCATATTGGACGCATCCATCGCGCCCTGAGCGGCTCCCGCGCCGACGACCGTGTGCAATTCGTCGATCATCAATATGATGTCGCCCTTCGCGCGTTGGACTTCCTCCATCACGGCTTTGAGTCTCTCCTCGAACTCGCCTCTGAATCTTGACCCGGCGATCATCGCGCCCAGGTCGAGCGCGACCACCCTTTTGCCTGTGAGGATCTCCGGTACATCGTTGCTGGCGATCTTTTGCGCCAATCCTTCAGCGATGGCTGTTTTACCAACGCCCGCTTCGCCGATGAGGACCGGATTGTTCTTCGTGCGGCGGGACAATATCTGGATCAAGCGCAAGATCTCGTTATCGCGCCCAATGACCGGGTCGAGTTTGCCTTCGCGCGCGAGTTGGGTTAAGTCGCGCGAATATTTTTCGAGCGTGCGATACTTCGTTTCCGCCTGCGGGTCGGTCACTCGTTGACCGCCGCGCAAATCCTGAATCGCGTCATACACACGGTCGCGCGTCAAACCAGCGGATTCCAAAATGCGCGCCGCGGGTGTATTGCGCTCGGTAAGAATCGCCAAAAAGATATGCTCGGTGGAAATGTATTCATCCTTCAA
This sequence comes from Candidatus Villigracilaceae bacterium, assembly GCA_026645935.1. Classification (GTDB taxonomy): domain Bacteria; phylum Chloroflexota; class Anaerolineae; order Anaerolineales; family Villigracilaceae; genus Villigracilis. The sequence continues at coordinate 91,102 of JAPKMP010000010.1, forward strand.
GCGGTTGGCTTCTTCGTTGGCAAGGTCGATGATCCGCTTGACGCGCGGCGTAATGAAGATTTGCCCTGCGCCGCCGCCGAAAATATTCGCCTTCGGGCTGGCGCGCAGGGTGGCATCGAGTCGTTCGGTCAACGCCTGGGCGCTGACGCTCATTTTTTCCAAAATTTGGGGAATCACCCCTCCGGGCTGTTCGATCAATGCCAGGAGAATGTGTTCGGTATCGATTTGGTTGTGACCATAGCGCTGGATGATCTCCGCCGCGCGCTGGGCAGCTTCCTGCGCTCTCTCTGTAAATCGGTCAAATCGCATCATAAGAATTTCCTCTTTCTGAAAAAAGACCCCAAAGGTCCTCGAGACCTTTGGGGTCTTTACTGACTAGGGGCATTATAACAAACGCCGAGTCGGCGAACTGTCAACGCGGCGTAAGAAGAGTATTGGAATTCAGGGATGAAAGAAGCGCCAATCAAACGGGCGAAGACCTGGCAGGGTTGATGGTTGATCTTGAAATTGAAATTTTTCGGCAATTTTCAGATCAAGGAACTCGCCGCCAGGCTCAGAACGGACTTTTCATTTCATGTTTACGATTCTCCAGCATGGTAGTCGCCTCCACCTCAAACTCCGCAATGGAGTGAACATGAGCGAATTGAGGGTCCTTCAACAACAGGTTGGCAAGAGAATTCAGCATGATCTCGCTTGCAACTTCCTCTGAGAACCAGATTGCGCCACTTGTATATTTGAAGAGGAAATGATTTATCGTGGTCCCTGCCAAAAAGGTGGCAATTGGCTCGTTTTCCAACAAGTGTTGAAAAGAAAATAATACTTCCTTCATGGAAGGAAGTCCGAGTTGGATCGCAATGGCAAGCGCGGCACACCTGCCTAGCATGTTTTCTTCGATGGGCTGGTCATAAAGGATTCCACCTTCGGCACGGATTTTTGCTTGCTGAGCCTGAATTTTTTCGATTGCCACATCCCATTCCGGGTCATACAACAAAGCGGCCCGGCCATCCGGTAAAACACGAAACGGCGCAATCTCCGGATCATAATGCCCAATTGCTTCGCACCCTGCTTCAGGCAGATAAAGTCCTTGCGAGATCGCATCTCCCAGGGCTGTGCCATCGCCAGCCCGCTCTCCCATCTGCCAGGTTTCTGCATGGAAATCGGCAGACGCGGATTTAGTTTTGAACATGTTTCGAAGAAAATTCATTTCCATTTCTCCTTTCTGGAATTAACTACCACGGCAGGACGTCAATCCAGGCACCTGTAAACAAATCCTTGGGAAATCCGATCAGCAATTGGAAACGTTTCCACCCAAAATCATTATACGCTTCCCCCCGATAAAATAAAACACCCGCTTTATCCGATAAGCCCATCGCCTCCTGGCAGATTTCTCCATCAGCATGATAAAAATATCGCCGCATCGGCGGATCGACAATGCGGCGTAAGAGAAATGTCGGAATTCAGGCGGATGCGAACCTATACCTCCACATTCCAACTCGAATATTTCGTGTTCTTTGCCCGCACCACGTCATCAAACATCATCCTCAGCTTCGTTGTCACCGGTCCCATCGAACCGTTCCCCACCGGGCGGTGGTCCACCTTTGTCACAGCCACCACCTGCGCGGCTGTTCCGGTCATGAACATCTCATCCGCAATGAAGACTTCGGTGCGGTCAATCGAGCGTTCGACTACATCCAAACCGATTTCTTTCTTAGCAAGCTCGATGATCGAACGGCGGGTGATGCCTTCCAGGATATTATCCGTGACAGGCGGAGTGACAAGGACTCCGTCGCGCACCATGAAGACGTTCATCGCCGACCCTTCAGAGATATGTCCGTGCTGGTCCAGTACAAGCGCCTCATCGAAACCCGCGCGGTTCGCATCCGTTTTGATCAATGCCGAGTTGGCGTATGCCCCGGCCACCTTGCCGCGCGCCGGGATGACGTTGTCGTCGATCCGCCGCCATGAAGAAACGGTCACATGCGCGTTCGTATCGTTCCTGACGTATGGCTCGTACGCCATCACGAACATGCAGAACTCATCCTTTAACTCGTGCAATCTCACGCCGATGCCCATATCCGCCTTGTAGATCGTGGGGCGCATGTAAATATCCTGCCGCCAGTTGTCCGTACGCAGAAGGTCAACGGTTAATTGAATCAGGCTTTCCTCATCGTACGGAATACTCATCGCCATCATCCGCCCCGAATTCAATAAACGGCGGAAATGATCATAGGGACGAAAAACGAAGAGACGTTTCTTCTCTTCGTTCCAGTAACCGCGCACCCCGCCGAAGACGGCGGTGCCATATAAGAATCCATGCGTGGCAATGTTGATCCTTGCCTCGCTCAAAGGGACAGTCTTACCCTCGAAGAACGCGTGCTTCGAAAGATCCACGTGCACCTCCTCTGTGCTGAATTGATTAAAAGGATTATACCCGCAAGCAGGTATCTGGTAATGTATATAACCCTAACGGATTTTCATCGCTTCGTCTTTCCAATGAGAACCATTCCGCGCCTCAGACTCCGCCCCGGCCTGCCTCGTTTATCCAGGCCTCTTCCCAGCCGCAGCCGATCAGCCGCGCAACATGCCATCTCATCTTAGTGGGGGCGCGGGCGGATCAGATCGCATTCATCAGCGATGGGGATCCAAAACATGAGGCGCGATCATCCCTTGACAAACCCGGGATTCGGTTTTAAAATCTAATTCGATAAATATCGAAATAAATCTACGGAAGTGAATCATGAACGAAATGCTCGATTATGTCAAAGCCCTGTCCGACCCGGTCCGTTTGCGGATCATCGGCTTGCTATCGCAGGGAAGCGCCTCGCGGGAGCAGATCGCCGCGCGCCTCAACCTTTCTCCAAAGGACTCGCTTACCCATCTGGGGTTCCTCGAATATGTCGGCGTTGTCACTCAGGCCGACGGCGTTTTCACATTGGACAACGATAAACTTGCCACGCTTGGAAAAGAAAAACTGACCGGAGAAATGAAAAAATTTAAGCCGTCAGAGGACCTGGATGAGTTCTCGAAAAAGATCCTGCGTGACTTTCTGAACGCAGACGGCACGATCCGCCAGGTGCCGGAACAGAAGAAGATCGGTCCTGTTCTGGATTATCTGATTCAAAATTTCGAATTCGATAGAATCTACACCGAGCGGGAAGTCAACACCATCATCAAACGATTCAACGAAGATACCGCCGGTCTACGCCGCGACCTGGTCGATGCAAAGATGCTGGCGCGCGAAAGCGACGGATCGCGATACTGGAGGCCCAAGTAGATGTCATTGCGAGGACTGACGGTCGAGTAGGACGAAGTCCGTATCGAGACCCAGCCTGATGCAATCTCTTAATTAATCATGAGATTGCTTCGTCAGGCTTACGCCATCCTCGCAATGACAGGAGTACATAATGAGCGAAGAACTCGTCGCCTTCTTCAAAGTCCTCTCGGATGCGAATCGGCTGAAGATAGTCGGCTTGCTTGCCCAAAAACCCTACAGCGTGGAGGAACTTGCCGCGTTATTGAACTTGAAAGCCTCCACCGTATCGCATCATCTCTCGAAGCTCGCGAAGGTTGGGCTGGTGCATGCCAGAACCGAAAGCTATTACAACGTGTATCAACTCGACCAAAAAACGCTGGAGGAAAAATCTCGCAGCATGTTCTCGCAGGAGAAAATGACCGTCTCTGTCGCGGACGTGGACACGGATGCCTACGACCGCAAAGTCATCAGCGATTACACGCGCAAAGACGGCAGTCTCAAGACCATCCCGGCTCAACAAAAGAAACTGGAAGCGATTCTGCGTTATGTGGTCAAAGCCTTCAAGGTCGGCAGGCGCTACAGCGAGAAGCAGGTCAATGAAATCCTGGGTGGCTATCATGACGACACTGCCACCCTGAGGCGCGAATTGGTCGGATTCAAGTTAATGAAACGCGAAGGCGGCGGCGGGGATTATTGGAGGGAAGAGTAAGAATCTCGCCGAAGCGATGAATGAAAACCCGACCGTGAAATTCTTTTCACGGTCGGGTTATTTATTGGTTTGTCAACTCCCTATGGCGTCGGCGTGATGGTGGGCGTTTCGGTGGCGGTCGCTGTCGGTGTAAAGGTGGGCGTGAAAGTCAGCGTGGGAGTGAAGGTTATCGTCGGCGTGAAAGTAATTGTCGGTGTGAATGTAGTTGTCGCGGTGGGCGTATTGGTCGGCGTGGGCGGGTTTCCCTGCCGGACGATATGAGGATTGAGCCAGATGGCAAAATCCTGGTTGTTGCCGCCGTTCGCGCTGACGACAAGGATGAACTTCAACGTCTCACCTTTGAGGGAACTCAAGTCGAGGTCCACCGGGAAGTATTTCCCTTCATAGACCTCCGCCCAACTGGCAAAGGTCTTGATCACGCCGTTGTTCAAATAATCGAGCCGGAAGATGACATTGCAGTTCGAAGCGTTGCGCTGGCAGTTGACGATCGTGCGGAAGCGGTCGCCTGCCTGAACGGTGATCGACGGGAACTGCGCACTGATATACCCATTGCGTACATCCTGCGGAACCATCAGCAAGCCGGGTTCGTCCTCCGTGACGCCATTTTCCATCACTGGCGCGCTCAAGCGGATGATATATCCGTTCGGATCGCCATTCGTGCCCGGGCACGGCAGATTGCCCGCGCCGCTCGTCCAGTTCGCCGCGCAATAATTATCGGCAAAGTTGTACGTGACGAACGAAGGACCCGTCACACGGATATCCACCCAGAAGGCGGTATCCGCCGCCGAGCCGATCCCAAACAAACCGCCCGATGCGTTGCGCAATTTCCAATAGCCGCGATATTTGCCGTCCGTGTTCGGCGAGACCAGAGTGACGGGAATCTCGATGTACTGACCCGGCGCGACGCTGCCCGGCATTTGGACAAAAGATGGCGCGCCCATGCTGTCTCCGCTCGCAAAGATGATCGAATAGGATGTGTTCCAAGTGCAGGTGCCCACGTTGCGGATGCGCCAGATCTTGACGAAAGTAGTGCTGCGTGGGACGATGCTACCATCGGGATAGGTGACATCCGCGAGGAATTGCGCCGCATCACACCGGGACACGGGAGCGGGCACAAGGGTCACAGGCTGATTCGTCGCTGTGGGTGATCCTGCGAGGGTTACTGTCGGCAGGGGGAGGCCCGGGGTGGACGTGCCAGCCGCGGCGAGGGTTTGAGCCGAAGCGGTGTAGAGTCCGTTTAGGGTGGCGAAGGGATCCGGGGTTGATGAATCCGATGGAAGGTTGCAGGCAAGCTGGACGATCAACAAGACGATAATGAGTAGAATGAGGGGTGAAAATTTTCGAGACATGCTTCTCCATTCCTTTCAACTAATAAAGACGAATTGCATGACCGATAAGTTCCCAATAAAAAGAAGCCGGGCGAACCGGCTTCTTTTTATTGCTGCTATGGGCAGAAAAATTCGAACCCCACCTTTTGATATTCCCGGTAAAACGGTTCTTTGATAAGGAATTGCATCCAGCGATTGTCGTTCTGAGAGTTGGCACGACCTACCCTCCAGCGATGATCTTTCAGCACTATCTTGGATGCTTCCTTGAATTCCAGCCACTGCGCTGAGGAGTTTCCGCCGTCCGAATGGATGTATTGATATCTAATCTTGATCGGTCCATTGCTGGTGATGGTAACCACAGCCCAATAGTCGATGTTCGCGGGCGCACAACCATAATCGGGTTCGCGGTCAATCTCCAGCACGACGCTGGTGATGTCGTACACCGGCTTTTCCTCGGCGGAGACAGCAATCTCCGCATAGAAGGACGCCTGGTAGATGCCCACACCGAAGTTGATGTTATCGGGCGTTTGAAGTTTCCATTCGGAGCGATAGGTTCCGGCCGTGGTGGGTGTGGTCAGGACCAGTTCGATGGGCACGGTTTGCCCGGGAGGTGTGACCCGCGGCAGGTTATAGACGTAGCCGCCGCCGAGCATATCACCGGACCAGAAGATGATCTTGTAGGTGGTATCCCACGTGCAGGGGCTGGTGTTTTTGATATACCAGGTTTTCACGAATTCCACCCCCGGCTTGAAGATCTTGCCATCCACTACGGTCTCATCTTCAAGACTGGCGCTTGCGCATTGCGCCTTCGACCCGGCGGGGGTGAACGAAGTGGGCGAAGGGATCGGTGAAGGAAGCGGTGTGAGAGAGAACGGAGTCTGGGTGGGGATCGATGTAACGGTGGGGGTTTGGGTAACGGGATCTTCGGTGGGAGCCTGCGCTGTAAAGGTTTGAGCGATGGAGGTCTGGATGACCGCCTGCACTTCGGCATCGTTTCCGCATGCGGTGATGAGCAGTGAAATGATAAAGGTCAGTGTGATCAGGATATTTATTTTGTTCTTGAACATTTTCTTCCTTTCGTATTGCTTGTAAAATTATACTGTTAAATGGAGACGCCCGCTTTCACGGGCGTCTCTGGATTAATGGACTATTATTTTCTACGGACAGGTGATTTGCGCCCGCCCGAACTGCTGGTTGATTGGGCTGAGGATTTGAATATCGATCCAATGCGTTCCGGCTGCGCCCACACTCCAGGTATAACTGCGCGATTGAGTCCCGGCGGCGGCGAAGTTCAGGGTTTCGTTCGGCACGGTTGCGCCGTCGCTGAACTTCCATGTGTATGTGACGGTGCCGGGTCCGTTGGTGGTGATATTGGCAGTGGCGGTAAATCCGCCGCAAGCGCCCGAGGTGGTGACGGTCACATTCGTGACGGTGAAAGGCACGGAAGTGTTTGTCGCTGTGGCGGTGGGAGGCGCCTGGACTTTGATATCCACATAAAACGATCTGCCCTGATATCCATTGAGCATGGGCACGAGCACATTATTGTTCGAAACGATGCGCCAGTAACCGCGATAGTTCCCGGCCGTGGTTGGGGCGGTGAGATTCACTTCCAGGTCGATCTCCTGCCCCGGGTTGATAACGCCGATGGGCTGTGAGGCGGGTCCGCTCATGGAATCGCCGCTGTCGAAGACCATGCTATAGCCGCTCCAGGCGCATGTCCCGGTATTTCGGATGCGCCATTTCTTTGTGAAGGTTTGCCCCGGGTTCATGATCGTCCCGTCGGGGATGGTCACATCGGTAACGAATTGTCCCTGCGGACAGACCGGGGTGGCGGTGGGGACGGGTGTATTTGTGTTTGTGGGAACCGGGGAGTTTGTGGGCGGTACAACAAAGGTGGATGTGGCGGTGGGGGTTATTTTTAGAAGAGCCTCCACGGTTTGCGCGGCAAAGGTGCTGCTTGCTTCGGCGCCTTCCGGCTCGTCCGCAGGCAGGTTGCAGGCGCCGAGAAACAAGGCGCAGATGATGAACAAATGAAACATGCGTGTAAACTTTTTCATTGCTTCTCCTCTTTTTACGAAAATATTTTACCGCAGTAGTACAGGTCTGCAGGCTTGTTCCACGAAAAAAAACAGGAGTTGGAAAAACTCCTGTTTTGTGGATCAAGCTAAAGGTCCGAATGAAGGGCTTATTTCTCGTACGGCTGGCCGTCTGCTGCGGGTGGAATGGCACGCCCGACCACGCCGGTCAGGATGATCATGGTCACGATATAGGGAGCCATGAGCAAAAACTCAGAGGGAATTGGCACGCGCAGGATCTGTAATTTGACCTGCAACGAATCCGCGAAGCCGAAAATGAGCGACGACGTGTATGCGCCAATTGGATTCCAGTTGCCGAAGACCATCGCCGCGAGACCGATAAAGCCTTTTCCCGCTGTCATGATCTCATCGAAGCGTCCCACTGAACCGATGGTGAAATATGCGCCGCCGAGTCCCGCGATCATGCCGCCCAGGGTCACATTGACGAAGCGCATGAAGTACACATTGACGCCCAGCGTATCAGCCGCCTTCGGGTGTTCGCCCACTGCGCGCGTGCGCAGTCCCCAGGGGGTGTAGAAAAGCATGATGTGCATGACGATCACGAGCAGGATCGTGAGGTAAACGATCAGGTTGTTTTCGAACAAGACGGGTCCCAGCACGGGGATTTTCGAAAGCCCGGGAATGGCAATGATGGGGAACGTGCCGGAATTGTTCAACTTGTCTGTTGCGTGCGCCATGAAGCGCGAACTGATGAAGGAGGTGGCGCCGGCGCCGAAGATATTGATCGCGACGCCGCTGATGATCTGGTCCACCTTGAAGCGGATGACGAGAAAGGCGTGGAATGCCGCAACCAATCCGCCCATGATGATGGCGGAGACCAGCCCCACGTAAAGGCTGCCGGATACGGTCGCGGTGACGACTGCCACCAATGCAGACATGAGCATGATGCCTTCGATGCCGATGTTGATGACTGCCGCGCGCTCGCTGATCACGCCGCATAACGCCGCCAGTGCGATGGGTGTGGCGCGCACCAGCGAACTTTGCAGCATGCCGGTCAGGTTGAAGGATTTATCCTGCGCCGCCCACATGAGGAAGGCGAAGACGAAAGTGAAAGCCAGGATACCGATCAGCCAGCCTGTCGAGCGCACGCCGCGCGCCAGTTGATACGCTCCTGTAAAGACGGCGATTGCTGCCATGAGGTGGACCGCAGGCAGGGCCGGGATCACGAGGTCGGAAACCTCGATGGCTTGCGAACCCAGCAGGTTCAAACCAAAGGTCGTCAGCGAACCGGGCTTTGTGTTCGACCCGAAAAGCAGGTAGATGACCAGCCCCACGACCAGAAGCGTAACCCCGAACGAAATACGCCTGCGTCTCTCGATTGCCGAACTGATATCGATGGATGAATTGTTCATGACAACCTCGTTAACTGCCCCAACCGCGTGTCAGCACGGTCTCGTCTTTTTTGACGGCGCGGATGCGATAAAACCAGCGGATAATCTCGGGCGCGGCAATGAATACGATCACCATGCCCTGTATGATCGAAATGATGTCAATCGGGATACTCGCCATGGATTGCATATTGGTCGCGCCGGAACGCAGAAAGCCGAACAGGAGCGCCGCCAGGACGACGCCTAACGGGTGACTTTTCCCGAGCAGGGCAATGGCAATCGCATCGAACCCGTACCCGGCTGAGAAGCCCTGCCCCACCCAATAATCCACGCCGAGGACCTGGGCTGAACCTGCCAGCCCTGCCAGCCCGCCTGCGAGCACCATCACCAGCACAAAATTGCGGACGATGTTCATGCCCGCATATTTCGCGGCATCGGGATTTGCGCCCACCGACCTGATCTCAAAACCCAATGTGGTCTTGAACAGGAACCAATAGACGAGATACGCTGCCAGAAGCGCGAGGAAGAATCCGAGGTTGAAGCGCAGCGGGTCCGGGAAGAAGCGCGGCAATTCTGCTGTTTCGAAAATGGTGGGAGTCACCGGGCGAAACCCGGGACCTTTCATTGGTCCGTCCAAAAGCCAGTCGCTCAAGCGGAAGGCGATCCAGTTCATCATGATGGTGTTGACGACTTCATGCGCCCCGAAGCGCGCCTTGAGATACCCGGGGATCATGCCCCAGAGCGCGCCGCCCAGCGCGCCGCCGAGGATCGCCAGCGGCAGATGGATGATCATCGGCAGCCCCTGGATGCTGTAGCCGACGAAGGCGGCCGATAACGCGCCGATGAAGAACTGTCCCTCGGCGCCGATGTTGAACAGACCGCAGCGGAAGCCAAGCGCCACCGAAAGCCCGGCAAAAATGTAGGGCGTAGCGGTCACAAGGCTTTCCGTTAATGGATAGAACGCCCGCAGCAGTTGCCTCGTCTCGCCGGTGGCGGAATAGATCTGCAAGCCGTCGATCAGGCGGACGGGCGAACCGAAGGAACCGGTGAAGAGCGCGCCATACGCGCGGAAAGGATTCTCCCCGCTTACAACGATCACAATCGCGCCGAGGATCAAGCCCGAGACGACTGCAAGCACGGGGACGAGCAGTTCCGACCAGATGGCGCTGCGTTTCTTTTCTTTCTTTTCGGGAGCGGTTGTGTTACTCACCAATACAACTCCTATAATTCTATTTCCTGGAAGATTCGGCGGGATGCACCCCCGCCATCAGCAAACCGAGTTGTTCCTTGCTGGTTTTGTCCGCGTCGAGGATGTCCATGATGCGCCCCTTGTACATCACGGCAATCCTGTCCGAGAGGGCAAGGATCTCGTCCAATTCGGAGGAGACGAGCAGGACCCCGGCGCCTTCGTCGCGTTTCTTGATGATCTGCTTGTGGATGTACTCGATGGAGCCGACATCCAGGCCGCGGGTCGGCTGTGAGGCGATCAACAACTCAATCGGACGCGAGAACTCGCGCGCCACGATCACCTTTTGCTGGTTGCCGCCGGAGAGCGTTCCCGCATTGAGGTAGATGCTTGGCGTGCGCACATCGTATTGCTCCACCAGTTCCTCGGCATTCTTGAAAATGGAGACGGGCTGCAGGGATATGCCTTTTGCAAACGGATCCTTGTAATACGTGCATAACATGAGATTGTCGTGGATGGGGAAGGTCAGGATCAGCCCGTGACGCTGGCGGTCTTCGGGTATGTGCGCCACGCCCCGTTCGAGGATATCCCGCGGTGTGGCACGGTGGATCGGCTCGTCGAGCAGGTGGATCGAGCCGGACTCGAGCGGGAGCAAGCCCGTCAGGGCATAGACGAGTTCAGTCTGTCCATTGCCCTGCACACCCGCCACGCCCAATATCTCGCCTTTGCGCACGTTAAACGAAACTCCTTGTACGGTCAGATGCTGGCGTTCGTTGCGCACATACAGGTTTTCGACGACCAGAACAGGTTCAGCGGGTTTGGCGGGTCCCTTTTGCACGACCAGGCTCACGTCGCGCCCGACCATCATGGTGGCGAGGATCTCGGAGGTGGCATCCTGCGGCTTGATCGAACCGACCACGGTCCCCAAACGGAGGACGGTGATATCGTCGGCGATAGCCAGCACTTCCTTTAGTTTATGCGTGATGAAAATGATGGATTTGCCCCCCTTGATGAGCGTCTCGATGATCTTGAACAGCCCTTCCACTTCCTGCGGGGTTAGCACTGCCGTCGGCTCGTCGAGGATGAGGATATCTGCCGCGCGGTAAAGCACCTTGATGATCTCGACGCGCTGTTGGATGCCCACCGGCAGATCTTTGATATAGGCGTGCGGATCCACCTCGAGCCCGTACTGGTCGGAAATTTCCTTGATGCGCTTTGCGACCTTTTCCCGATCCAGGAAAACGCCGCCCCTGACTGGCTCGATGCCGAGCATCACGTTCTCGGTCACAGTCATCACCGGCACAAGCATGAAATGCTGATGCACCATGCCAATGCCCTGCGAAATGGCGTCGTTGGGACCTTCGATTTCCACTTCCCTGCCGCGCACAAATATCTTTCCCTCGTCGGGCTTGTATAAGCCGTAAAGGATGTTCATCAACGTGCTTTTGCCCGCGCCGTTCTCCCCCAGCAGGGCGAGGATTTTGCCCTCCCGAAGACTGATGTCCACCTTGTCGTTCGCAAGTACGCCTGGGAATCGTTTGGTGATGCCGCGCAATTCAAGGACGTTCGTCATGCCATGCCCTCCATCGTTTGAGGTTCGATAAATCCATAAGGTCTTTTTTGCACCGCCTCATTCGAGGACGACTGGTGCATGCAGGCTGCGACAATTCGATGAAAACACCTTGTGGATCTATCGTTTACGAAAGAAAAAGCCGGGGGAGAATCCTCCCCCGGCTTTTTTTCAGCGGGTGAATCTATCGAACTGCGATGGTGCCGTCGATGATGCCCTGTTTGACAGCGTCCAAACCGGCATTGAGTTCGTCCGAAGCGCCCTTTACAGCGGCAAGGCCCACGCCGTCATTGGCGAGCGTGCCGATGTACAAGCCGCCCGCGAAGGTGCCGTCCTGGACGGACTTGATCGCTTCGAACACGGCGACATTCATGTTCTTCAGCACGGAGGTCAGGATGACATCGGTGTACTCGGAAGCAGAGATGGTCCAGTCGGTGTCCACGCCGATGACCATGCAGGAGCCGGATTCAGCGCAGTATGCCGCGCCGCCCAAGCCCGCAGGACCGGCAACCGGCATGACAATGTCGGCGCCTTCCTGGACGAGCGACTCGGTAATCGAGCGGCCGTCATCAAGGGACTCGAAGTTGCCGATGAAAGCGCCTTCGTTGGCGGCGGTGTCCCAGCCGAGGACTTCCACGCTTGTGCCGTTCTGCTCGTTGTAATAGTTCACGCCGGCTTCGAAGCCGATCATGAAGTCAGCCACAGGCGGGATGTTGATGCCGCCCCAGGTGGCGACTTTGCCGGTCTTGGTGGAGCCAGCTGCGGCGTAACCAGCCAGGAAGGTTGCCTGATCGATCGAAAAGACCAAACCCAACACATTCGGGATGGTCGGATCGTAGGCAAAGTCCACGATGGCGAACTTGGATTCGGGGTTGGCTTCGGCCGCGGCCTTGGTCGCATCACCGAGCAGGAAGCCAACGGTCACGATCAGGTCGGTTTCCTCATCGACGAACTGCTGGATGTTCTTTTCGTAGTCAGCCTGCTGGGTGGATTCGAGATATTTTCCGTCCACGCCGAGCTCGTCAATCGCCTGTTGGACACCGGCATACGCGGTGGCATTGAAGGACTTGTCATCAATACCGCCCAGGTCGGTCACCATGCCGACCTTGAGACCGCCGCCGCCCGCCCCGCCGCCGCAGGCGGTAAGGACCATGGAAGCAACGATCAACACAGCCATAACGAAATGGAATTTCTTCATGGTATTTCTTCTCCTCTTTAGAAGATATTTTGGAAAGGCTTTTGTTCACAAAGCCTTACGACAATGTTAAGTATAAATCCACTCCATACATTGTGCAAGCCTGAACGAATTAGGGTTTTTCCTTTGTAATATTTGGAACAATTTCACCCTTTGACAACAAAGAGATCAAAGCCTCCAATCCTGTGATTGAAGAAGGGTCGACGCCTGGATGCGGGACTGAAAAATGGATTTTGCCGACACGTTCCCCGTTAAATTCACCGTTTTTTGCCCGACGGATCGCTTCCTGGACCTCGAACCGGGCATCCCCATAAAAAGATGTCACTAAACCCGGTCCGGTTCCTCCCAAAGCCGCCGCCTGGTCGCGCTCCGCTCCGATCGCAAACACGTCGAATTCCAAAGCCGCCCGTAGTGCTCCCTGACCCGTGATACCGCCTGCCGCGAAAATCACGTCAGCACCGCGTTGGATCAAGCTCGAGCCGGTTTCATATCCCCACGCTTCATCCAGGAATAATTTTTCCCTGTCTCCATCATCGCGATAGATCACCGCTGCCTTGACCGTCCCATTCGTAAACTCCACACCCGCGCGAAAGCCCTCGCAATAGCGCCACATCGAGTCGATGCCGGAGGTTTCGCATATGGCTCCCACGGTCCCGGTTTTCGTTAATTGGGTTGCCACGACCCCGGCGGCGAATCCCATCTGGTCTTCGGGAAAAATAATGGAGACCAGGTTGGGGCGGCTCTCTTCATAGGATTGATTGAAGCCAATGAAGATCGGGCTTGGACTCCCCTGCGTTTGAGCTGCAAAATACTGTGTTGCAACCTCGAACGTGGCGTTCCGCAAACCGATGCCCGCCGTAAAGATCGCATCGTATCCGTGCGAAGCAAAATAGGCGATGTTCTTCTCGTAATCTCGCGAATCGACAGACTCGATGTAATCCACCCTGTCTGCCAGCCCGTTCTCTTGCGCTTCGAGCATTCCCGCCCAGGCATCCTGATTGATCCCGTGATCTTCCATCCCAAGCGAATCCGTCACCAACGCCGCGCAGAAAACATCCTCGCGAAAACAATCTGGCGATGACAGGCAGGCAGTGAGCGCCAGGCCCGTCATTGCCAGAAAAATGTAATGCGTAATCCGTAACACGTAAAACGAATCTCTATTCCTCTAATTCTCTGATCTTACAATTGCTTCCCCCCGCTTCACTCCCATCATCAATCCCAGCGCGATGAGCATGAAGAACGGGGCGATCAACATGATGATGTTGTAATTTCCTCCGGTGAGTTGAACCGCCCAGCCGTTGACATTCGGACCGACAATGGCGGAAAGGGTGGAGAAGAGATAGTAAAGACCCGTGAAGGTGCCGATGCGCGCCGCGCTGGTCAAATCCACGATCATGGGCAGGGAGTTGATATTAATGAACGCCCAGCCGATCCCGCCGAGGATGAGCAGAACGCCGGCGAGCGTGAGCATGCGCGCGCCGCCTTCCACGAGCGGAATGCCGACAAGAGGCAGGGGCGCGATGCCCGTCAGCAAGGCTTCGGCGGGCGTGACGAAGAGGAGGACAAGCATGATGACGAGGATGATCAAACCGGTTGCAATGGTGGTGCGCCGCCCGATCTTCCCCGCGACAAATCCGGATGGAATGGCGGACAATACAAAGAACAATGGCAGGACGGAAAGCAGGGTTGCCCCATCGCCTTCGTTCAAACCGAGGTGGTTTTTTGCATAGAGAGTGAAGAAGGTCTCGACTGCTGAAAAACCGAGGAACCAGAAGAAGATGGCGGATAAGATGCGCAAACCGCTTTTGTCCGGGTCGCTGATGACTTCCTTCAGGCTGGCGAACATACCGGGTTGCTGTTCCGCCGTTTCGTATTCCTTCGGCTCTTCGATGAAGAGATAAACGACCAGCACCGCAAGTAAAACCAACCCCGAGCCAAGCCAGAATGGGAAGTTGGGACTCATCTTATAAAGCATGCCGCCCGTTTGCAAAGCGACGATTGTTCCGATGCCGCCCATGAAATTGATGATGCCGTTCGCCTGCGAGCGGAATTCTGATGGCGTGATATCGGGCATCAGCGCCACGACCGGGGTTCGCCATAAAGCTGCGCTTAGGAGGAGCGTGCTGGTGCAGGCAACGAACAACGGCAGAATCGCCGCAATGGGGATCAACCCGAATGCAACCGCCGAGATCGGCGCGCCGATCAATATGAAGGGGATGCGGCGACCCAACGGTGTGCGGAGTTTATCCGACCACGCACCCACCGGCGGCTGGATGAACAGCGCCGCAATATTATCGAGCGTCATGAAGAAACCGATCAGGACAGGGGAGAGATCGAATTTATCGGCGAGGAAGATGGGGACGAAGGCATTGTACACGCCCCAGATCACACTGACACCGAAAAAACCGAACCCGAGCAGGAAGGTCTTGCCGTAATTCAAACGCGATGACATGATAGCCTCCGATTTACGATTGACGATTTGTGATTGCCTGACTCGTGATACGCGTTTCGTAATCCGTAACTTTCGCATCACGTATTACGAATGGCGAAGCGACTCGATAAACTTCAAATCCTCTTTTGTTAATTCCGCCTTCTCCAGCATATCCGGTCTTTTTCTGAAAGTGCGCTCCAAAGCCTGTTCCCTGCGCCACTTGTCGATCTTTGCATGGTCGCCGGAGAGCAGGAC
Organism: Candidatus Villigracilaceae bacterium; assembly: GCA_026645935.1. Lineage (GTDB taxonomy): Bacteria > Chloroflexota > Anaerolineae > Anaerolineales > Villigracilaceae > Villigracilis. The sequence goes on from JAPKMP010000010.1 coordinate 106,453, forward strand.
GTCGGGCACTTTGCTTCCGCGAAACTCAGGCGGGCGGGTGTAATGCGGATATTCCAGCAAGCCCATCGCGTGAGAGTCATCCTCCGCGCCGGTGGGGTCGCCTAGAACGTCGGGCAGGAGGCGGGCGACAGCGTCGATAACGATCAATGCGGGCAGTTCCCCCCCTGTCAGCACGTAGTCGCCGATGGAGATTTCATCGGTGACCAGTCCCTCGCGGATGCGCTCGTCAATGCCTTCATAACGCCCGCAGATGAGCGCAATGCGTGGATGCTGTGATATTTCAGCGGCGATGGTTTGGTTGAAGACTCGTCCCTGCGGGGTGAGGAGAATGATGGGGATGTTTGAAACAGGCCCGGGCGGAGTTTGCAGCGAAACAAGTCCCAGAACGGATTCGACCGCCTCGAAAACCGGCTCCGGTTTCATCACCATCCCGCCGCCTCCGCCGTAGGGCAGATCGTCGGTGGTGTGATGCCTGTCGTGCGTGTAATCGCGGATATTATGAATGCGCACATCGATGAGCTCCCGTTCGCGTGCGCGCTTGAGTATGCTGGTTTCGAGATAGGATGGAAAGATTTCGGGCAGAAGTGTGAACACCTCGAATTGCATGACGGGATTGTAGCATATAAGAGCCGAATAAGAACTCCGGCATCCCTGCTTGACGACGGTTTCTCGCGGATGGTAATATGAATTTATGTATTTAAGAGGAAGCAAGTGGAGCATGAACAAGAAAAAGCGGGACCGGCCGAACTGGTTCCGCATCATTGTCCTCTGTCTGATCGTGCTGGCGGCGGCGTATATCAACCGATTCGTCGTCGCGGATATCGAGCCGCTGGGCGTCCCGTCTCCCACGCCCACCATTTCGGCTGAGACGCTCATCGCTGAAGCGCAAAATCTCTTCGGTCAGGGGAAACTCCTGCCCGCCATCGACACGTATCAACAAGCGATCGTCTCCCAGCCGGACAACCCTGCCACGCACATCATGCTGGCGCGCGTGCTTGTGTTCGCCGGGAAGTATAAGGAAGCGCAGACCGCAGCCGAAGATGCGCTCCTGCTCAACCCCAATAGCTCGATGGCATTCGCGGTGCGCGCCTGGGCACTGTCGTTCCAGGGCGAATACCTCGAAGCAGAGACGGACATCAAACGCGCCTTGGAACTCGACCCGAATAACGCGCTGGCTCACGCATATTACGTGGAAATTCTCGTCGATTCATTTTACAACGGTCTTGGTTCGTTCGAAGGAGTCGAAAGAGCCATCGAAGAATCCCGTGTGGCGCAGGCGCTTGCCCCCGACCTGCTCGAAACCCATCGCGCGCGCGGGTACGTTCTCGAAGCAACCGGCAACTATGAAGAAGCCATCCGTGAATATGAAGCCGCCATTGCCATCAATGCCAACATCGCCGACCTGCACCTGGCGATCGGACGCAACTACCGCATCCTTGGGATTTACGACAAAGCGGTGGATTCCTTTACCCGCGCCGACGCGCTCAACCCCCAAGACCCCAACCCTGATCTGCTTTTATCGCGTACGTACGCGACCATCGGCGAATACGGCAAAGCCATGCAATTCGCCGAATCGGCTGTGGCGAACGACCCGGAAGACACCAACCTGCGCGGCAATCTCGGCGTGATGTATTACCGCAATTCCTACTGGCCCGAAGCCGTGAAGGAACTTTCCTATGTGGTCAAGGGCGGTCTTTCCGACGACGGTCATGAGATGGAGTTCATCAACCTCGTGCCCGATTCGCCGCGCATCGCCGAATATTATTTCACCTACGGGCTGGCACTTTCCCGCACGAACCAATGCGGCGAGGCTTTGCAGATCGCGCAGTTGATCATCTCGCGCATCCCTGCCGACGAACTGGCGGTGGACAACGCGAACGCGATCGTCAACCGCTGTCAGGAAAACCTGAACGCGCCTCTTTCCACGCCGGAGGCTGAGTCCACGCCTCAAGCAGAATCCACCCCGACCCCATGAACATCAACTATCGCCGCAGTATCTTTCGCCGCCGGGATGACTCGAGTGTCTATCGCATGTTCCTTTTCGTCATCTTGATCCTGGCGGGCATCTGGCTCATCCGCTCGGTACAACAGGGAGATATCAAGCCGCTGTTTTTGCCGACGCCTACTCCCACGCGTTTCGCCGCCTCTTACACCCTCGAAGGCGACGCGCACTTCACCGCCGGGAAATTGGACTCTGCGATCCAGGCTTACCGCGAAGCAACACGGGTCGACAAGAGCAACGCGGACGTCTGGGCGCAGCTCTCGCGCGTGCAGACCTATTCCACGGCGCTCATCGTAAAGCAGGAAGATATTCTCGCGAGGTTGGATGAAGCCATCGCCTCCGCTGAAAAGGCAGTTGAAGTCAACCCGGACAGCAGTTTTGCCCATGCCGTGCATGCCTTTGCATTGGATTGGAAAGCCTCTTACACATCCAACGAACGCGAGCGGCAGGCGCTCCTGCAAAAATCGGAACAGGAGGCTGTGCGCGCGATCCAACTGGATAACACCAACGTGCTCGCGCAAGCCTTCTACGCTGAAGTGCTGGTGGACCAGCAAAAATGGACCCAAGCCCAACAGGTCATCGACCAGGCTGTGGCGCAGGACCCAAGCCTGATGGATGTGCATCGAGTCAACGCCTATGTGCTTGAATCTTTGGGCGAGTACGCGCTTGCCATCGAATCCTATGACCGCGCCATTGCCATCACGCCAAACCTGACCTTCCTTTACCTGCGCGCCGGCGCAGGATATCGCCGCCTCGCCTTCGAAAGCCCCAACGAGGATGTTCAACGGCAGTTGTATGAAAAGTCGCTGGAATATTTCGCGCAGACTGCCCGCATCAACCAGCAGTTGGGTGTGCAGGACCCTGTCCCCTATCTTTCCATCGCCAAGACCTATTCTCAAATGGGCGAGTTCTTCATCGCCATTCGCAATGTGCAAAGGGCGATAGAGTTCGAGCCGTCCAACCCCGTGTTTTATGGCGAGTTGGGGGTTTTGTATCACAAGAACCGAAATTACGAGACGGGCATCCTCGCGCTGGGTTGCGCGATCAACGGATGCACGCCCGAAGAATCCTGCGATGGGCGCGGCGGGTGCGGTCCCAACGATGAGCCTGCCGAAGTGATCGGTTTGCCCATCTCAGCCAGCACGGTTTATTATTACGATGTGTATGCCTCCGAATTGGCGGCGCTGAGCACCCCAAAGGTCAATTACTGCCCGCAGGCATTGGAGGTTGCCGCCATTATCGAAGCTTCAGAATATATCCAGGATCCGAACATCGCCGCGGATATGACCGTGGTGCGGACGATCTGTTCCTTCAGTCCGGGGACGACGGGCTCCGGCTCATCCCCCACGCCGACAACTGAACCGTCCATGACCGAGCCTGCGCCTACGCCGTAAGCCCGCTTCCAGAGTAGGTACGTTTGGGTCGGCGAGTGAGGTATCAGGTCTGAGGAGAGGCGGGGAACGAGAGTCAGAGAATTGTAAGAATTTTTATTTTCCCCCTTGACTTTGAAATTCTAAGTGGGTAAGATAGCATTTAGCACTCAGAAGTTTTGAGTGCTAATTCTATGGTTAATTAGAAAATCCACCTGGAGGCATCATATGGCAAAAATCTCGTTCAAACCCCTCGGTAGCCGCGTGCTGATCGAGCCAATTGAACAGGAGGAAACGACGGCGAGCGGAATCATCCTCCCCGAAACGGCAAAGGAAAAACCCCAGCAGGGCAAGGTCCTTGCGGCGGGACCCGGCGACCGCAACGAAAAAGGCGAGCGCGTTGCGATGGACGTGAAGGTCGGCGATACGATCCTGTTCGCAAAATATTCCGGCACTGAAGTGAAGATGGATGGCAAGAAACTGCTCATCCTGCGCGAGAGCGACATCCTCGGAATTGTTGGATAAAACATGTCGCTGCGAGACGCGGAGCGGCGAAGCAGCCTCACGGTATAACGTAGGAAATTGCTTCGTCGGGAAACCCGCCCTCCTCGCAATGACATAACATTCTAAAAAGGAAGTGAAACTATGGCAGCGAAACAACTGGTATTTTCCGAAGAAGCCCGCCGCAAGCTCAAGAACGGCATGAACGCCGTTGCGAATGCGGTATCCGCCACGCTCGGTCCGAAGGGACGCAATGTGGCTGTCGATCGCAAGTTCGGCTCCCCCACCATCACGCACGACGGCGTTTCTGTGGCGAAGGAGATCGAACTTGAAGATCCGTTCGAGAACATGGGCGCGCAGCTCCTGAAGGAAGCCGCCACCAAGACCAACGATATCGCCGGTGACGGGACCACCACCTCCACCGTGCTCGCTCACGCGATCGTGAACGAAGGTTTGAAGGCTTTGGAAGCGGGCTATAACCCGATGCTTCTGAAGCGCGGCATCGAACTCGCCACCGAAACCGTCGTTGCGGATTTGAAGAAGAACTCGGTCAAGATCGACACCAAGGAAGAGATCGCGTCCGTCGCCACCAACTCCGCGGCGGATGAAGAAGTCGGCCAGCTCATCGCGGATGTGATGGACAAGGTCGGCAAAGACGGCGTGATCACCGTCGAAGAATCCAAGACCATGCAGTTCGAGACGGAATTCGTCGAGGGCATGCAGTTCGACCGCGGCTATCTTTCCCCCTACTTCATCACTCACGCCGACCAGATGGAAGCCCAGATCAGCGAGCCCTATGTGCTGATCTACGATAAGAAAATTTCCGCGGCGGCCGACATCGTGCCCCTGCTCGAAAAACTCGTCCAGATCGGCAAGCGCGAATTGGTCATCATCGCCGAGGATGTGGACGGCGAAGCCCTCGCCACCATGATCCTCAACAAGATTCGCGGCATGTTGAACGTGCTCGCCATCAAAGCACCCGGCTTTGGCGACCGCCGCAAAGCGATGCTGCAGGACATCGCCATCCTCACCGGTGGACAGGTCGTTTCCGAGGAAATGGGCCGCAAGCTCGAATCCGTCACCGTTCAGGACCTCGGCAAAGCTGAGAAGGTCATCTCCGACAAGGAGAACACCACCATCATCGGCGGCAAGGGCAAGAAAGGCGATATCGAAGGACGCATCAAAGAGATACGCATCGAGATCGATAAGTCCACCAGCGACTACGATAAGGAAAAACTGCAGGAACGCCTTGCCAAATTGAGCGGCGGAGTCGCCATCATCCGTGTGGGAGCGGCGACCGAGACCGAAATGAAGGAAAGGAAGCATCGCGTCGAAGACGCCCTTTCCGCCGCGCGCGCCGCAGTGGAGGAAGGCATCGTTCCCGGCGGTGAGATCTCCCTCATCAATGCCTCTGCCAAGCTCGACAAACTTGCGAAGGAAAACGCCGAAGACGGTGAGGAAATTCGCGTGGGCATCAACATCGTCAAAAAGGCGCTCGAAGCCCCGATCCGCAAACTGGCTTCCAATGCCGGCCAGGACGGCTCGGTAATCATCGATACCGTGCGCCGCACCGCCGCCGAAAAGAAAGACAAGAACATCGGCTACAACGTGCTGACGGACAAATACGTGAACATGATCGACGCCGGCGTGATCGACCCCGTCAAGGTCGTGCGCGGCGCGCTCGAGAACGCCGCCTCCATCGCCGCGATGATCCTTACCACCGACGTGTTGATCACCGACATGCCCGAGAAGGAAAAGACCCCTGCCATGCCTCCGGGCGGTATGGGCGGCATGGATTACTAAACCTTGCCGTAGGGTAATTTCAAGCAAAAGAGTGGCGTCTTCACCCGAAGACGCCACTCTTTTTTCTTCGATTCCCTCCAAAAGGAGCGGGCAATTCGAGAAACAAGCGGGTACAATTTCATTTGGTCATTGTCATTTCGGAGCAAGGAGAATCTTATGATCGATTTCAAATCCAAACTTGGGCGCAAGGCGATGCGTCATCTCAAAAAGGAATATTTCATCTGGCTTACCACGGTCGACTCAACCGGCAGTCCCCAGCCCCGCCCCGTTTGGTTCGTATTGGAAGGCGACTCCCTGCTGATTTACAGCCAGCCGGGCGCGTTCAAACTCAAGCACATCATTAACGATCCGAAGGTCTCCCTGCACTTCAACACCCCGGATGAGAAGGGCGAAGAGGATGTCATCGTTTTTGGCGGGAAAGCGAAGATCGATCTCAAAGCCGAACCGGCGGACAGGAACGGCATCTACATGCGCAAATATCGCTCAGGGATAAAAGGGCTTGGAGCCACGCTCCGGAAATTTTCCGAAGAATATTCCACAGCGGTCCGTATCAAGCTCACGTCCCTGCGCGGCTGGTGATATGAACCGGGGCCAGATCATTCAAAAGACCGCCGAATACATCAAGCGGGAATTTTCAGGCGATTCCTCGGGCCATGATTGGTGGCATATCCACCGCGTCTGGAAGAATGCCATTGCCATCTGTGAGATCGAAAAAGCGGATGATTTCATCGTTCAACTTGCCGCCTTATTGCATGACCTCGACGATTGGAAATTCAACGGGTCGGGGGACGAAACCCCGCTTCGCGCCCGTGCCTGGCTTGACTCTTGCTCCGTCGACCCTTCCGTCGCCGAAAGCGTGTGCCGCATCATCGCGAATATTTCCTACAAAGGCGCGAACGTCGAAAATAAAATGGAGTCACTCGAGGGTTTCATCGTCCAGGATGCCGACCGGCTCGATGCCATCGGCGCGATCGGCATCGGCCGCGCCTTCGCCTATGGCGGGTATAGGAATCGCCCATTGTACGATCCAGATACCCCTCCTCAAATGCATACGAGTTTCGACGAATACAAGAACAGCAAAAGCGCGACCATTAATCACTTTTACGAGAAACTTTTATTATTGAAAGACAAAATGAACACCCCAACCGCCAGGCGGATCGCTGAAGAACGACATGCCGTAATGGTGAAATTCATCGAGCAGTTCATGAGGGAATGGGAAGGCGGGGATGTCATCTCTGCACCGGAGAATCCATGAAACGAACCCTGCGAATCATATCAACCGCGATTTTTGTAATGCTGGCTTGCAAGACCCTCACGCCCAAATCCACCACAGAAGCCCCGGTCATCGAAGTGCCACCCACAAAAACCCCGGCACCGACAGAGACGGTTATCGATGAACCGGTTGACCCAATGGCGGGCTCTTCCGGCATGGGCGATTCGCTGTATCCCGGGTTCGGCAACGGCGGCTATGATTCCATTTCCTACACCTTGAATATCACCGTCAACGATGTAGCCACAAGCGATCTTTCAGCTATTACCGCCATCGAAGCCGTTGCAACCCAGGAATTAAGTCGCTTCAATTTGGACTTTGCCGGGTTCGAGATCACCGGCATCACGGTCAACGGCGAAGCGGCGGAGTTTGATAGAAAGGGACAGGAGCTGACGATCATCCCATCCCAGGTGCTGTCCAAAGATGAATCATTTACGGTTGTTGTTTCTTATCAGGGCATCCCGAATCCGATGCAATCGCAAGCCCTGCCTTTTCCCACCGGCTGGATCGTGTATGACGGCGGCATCTTTGTCCTGAGCGAGCCGGACGGTTCCGCTAGTTTCTTCCCCGTGAACGATCATCCACTCGACAAGGCGACTTATACCATCATCGTCACCGTGCCTGAGCCGTATGAAGTCGCCGCCAATGGCGTGCTACAGGATGAAGTTGATAATGGCAATACCACCACCTACACCTTCACCGTCCGCGACCCGATGGCGAGTTATCTCACAACCATCAACATCAATGACTTCGATGTGGAAACCATGGAATCAGCTGGCGGCATTCCGATCCGCAATTATTATGCCGCCAGCCTGCCCGACGATGTCAATAAACCGTTCGCCCGCCAGGGTGAGATGATCGACTACTTCAGCGAACTCTTCGGGCCGTACCCGTTCGAAGTGTACGGCGCGCTTGTGATGGATACCTACTTCGGAGCCGCTCTCGAAAACCAAACCATGTCCATCTTCGGCATGGACATGGTGGACCTGGATGACATCGAAGGCACGGAATCCGTCGTGGCGCACGAACTCGCGCATCAATGGTTCGGCGACAGCGTCAGCGTTGCCGATTGGAGCGACATCTGGCTCAATGAGGGATTTGCCACCTACGGCGAAGCCTTGTGGGTTGAATACGATTACGGCCGCGAAGGTCTCGATGACTGGGTTGCAAGCGTGTACACAGAGGTTAATGAATACCCTGAATTTTATCCCCCGCCGGGCAGCCCTGCCCCGTATGATCTCTTCAATGGCGGCGTATACCTGCGCGGCGGGTTGACGCTCCATGCTTTGCGGCTCGAGGTCGGCGACGAAGCCTTTTTCGAAATACTCCGCGCCTATTATGACCGCCATAAATACGGCAACGCCTCCACGGAAGATTTCATCGCAATCGCCGAGGAAATCCGCGGAAAGGACCTGACCGACCTTTTCGATGCATGGTTATTTGACGAAGACCTGCCGCCCATGCCAGGAATCGAGTAAGACAAAGTGACTGCCGCCAAAAAGGTGACAGTCACTTTTTATATTCGAAGATCAGCGCATTCGCGGACTCGTAAACAAGTGCATGAACGGCTGACGCACGTGCGGAAAATCCCAGGCTTCTCAATGACTCCGCCATTTCCCCTTCTGCCACATCGGGGGGTATCAACACGATCAAGTAATCGTAAGCCCTGCCGTTGCGAAACGACCATTCATTCAAGCAAGCCACATTTGGGCATTTTTGGAATTCGGTCAACTGCTCATACCAGGGAAAGAAGTCACCGGCAAGGGTCCATTCCATTCCTTGAAGGGTGGTCAGGCTCGTCCGCCCCGTCAGCGCTGGGAACCATTCCTGCAGCGGGTCGGTCATAGAAAACTCGCGCCCGGTGGCGAGCGCGAACGTTTTACCCGCATCCGAATTTTCATTCACCCATTCGATCATCGCCAGGTCTCCCGCCTTGAGGCTTGTGTTGACAAGGCGGAAATCAATGATAACCGCCACGATGACGAACCAGACCAACACGCTTATACCGATGAGAAGCAATCCGCGCCTCACTGCCGGACGTTTTATCGATTCGTCCTTCCCGGGGTTGATCCATGCCCAAACCTGGACCGCTCCCATGGCGGCAAGCACAGCTTTGGGAAAAAGCGCAATTCCATCCGCGCCCCGCGGATCGGAAAGGTACGCGGAAAGGATCCACACTATATAAATGAAATTCCGCTCCCTGAACGAAACCAAAATACCGATGTAAAACAGGATCAAAAATGGAATGGCGGGAATATTGGACGGCAGATGCAATTTGAGGACGATCAAGTAAAACTCGAGGCTGCGCTGGCTGGTCTGCCCCGCGGAGAGGAAGGTGTCAAGACCGTGTCTCTGCAGCACGATCAGCCACCAGGGCGATGTCAGGATTCCCACCCCCAACGCGACGAGAAACGCGGAAAGAATTCCGCGTTTGTTCCGTCCCTGGAATAGGAAGATGAGCGATCCGCCCAATGCGGCATGGAAGGCTGTCTGCGGATGGCTGACCACGGCGGCGGCTCCGAACAATATGGTTAAGATCAATTTGTGGAAGCGATATTCCTTGAACAACTGGAGCGCCTGCCAAAGCATCAGCAAGAGGAATACCACGCCAAAGGAACGCGTGATGCCCCCGCCCATCACCAGCCAGAGGAAGGATCGCGGCTCGAGCGCATAGATCAGCGTTGCGATTGCGGCTACGACTCGAGTTGGCGAAATCTCATTGGCGAAAAGGTAGAAGGCTGGGATGGTAAGTGAAGCGATGAATGCCGGAAGGTAGAGAAAGATGGATAAGTCCGAACCCGGCGCGAGCGCGGAAAGAAGCGCGGCGATGTAAAATCCAAAAGGCGGATAGGCGAAGGGAATGTCCAAGTTATTGTAGGTTGTAAAATCCGGCAGGGCAAAGCCGTTCGCTTTTAAATCCTGAGTCATCACAAAGAACATGCCGCCGTCGTTGAGCGGAAATCCATTTGCCATGGCCGGGTAGAAGCGTACAATGATCCCGAAAAGCAATGCCGATAGCAGAAGGAGAGTGGGGAAGTCAGGTTTGCGATGCATGGGCGAATTATAAGCCTTGACATTGCGGTGGTTTTGCGGATAATTCAAGACAACAGGCGAGCCATAAGACGGTGACAGAGGAAAGTAGGCTGACGGAAGCCGCCAGAGACGTGCAAAGCAAGCGGTGAAATTGCACCCGACCGAAATTAGTTGAAGTTCCCTCTCGAGTCGTTCGTGTGAAGAACATGTCACGTGTCATGTTTGGTAGTGCGAGCCGCAATCCCAGCGTTAACCGGGAAGTCGATACTCGAAATTCGATATTCGTTGCGTGATTATCGTATGGCGAACGTCAGACGCTGAGTGAGTTGTCCTGAGTGAAATCGAAGGATGGCTAATTTGGGTGGCACCGCGGGTCTCCCTCCCGTCCCATTGCGGACGGTTTTTTTATTAACCACAAAGGAGCACCAAGGGCTACAAAGGTTTCCTTTATGTTCCTTCGTGGTAAACAAAGAGGTGAAATATGCAGGATACACTAAGTGAGATCGAAAGAGCGGCGCTCAAGTCGTTGGAGTCCGTGAACGATCCGTCCGCGCTGGAGGCGTGGCGCGTGGCGAATCTTGGACGCAGTTCGGCGTTGATGAATGTTTTTTCAGGGTTGGGCAAACTTTCGAAAGAGGAGCGGCCAGTGATCGGCGCGGCTGCGAACCGTGTGAAGGTGGCGTTGGAGTCTGCATTGGAGGAACGCTCCAGGCTGGTCAAGGCTGTCGCGTTGGCAAGGTCGCTGGAAGAAGATCATATCGATGTAACGCTGCCCGGTCGCAGGAAACATGTCGGGCGTCTGCATCCTTCCACGCAGCAGCTTCGCCGCGTTCTGGACATTCTGGCTGAGATGGGTTTCCAGGTCTTTACTTCGCGGGAAGTGGAGACGGATGAATACAACTTCCAGTTATTGAACTTCCCGCCGCACCACCCTGCGCGCGACATGCAGGATACACTGTTCATCGAAGCAGAAGGGCGCGGAGACAATCCGATCATCATGCGCACCCATACCTCGCCGGGCCAGATTCATGCCATGAGGCAGTTTGCCGCGACGAATCCGCAAGACCCGCCGCCGATTCGGATTGCTCTGCCGGGGATGTGCTTCCGCTACGAACAGATTACGGTGCGCTCGGAGGTGCAGTTCAATCAGGTGGAGGGTCTCGCCGTTGGAAAGAACATCACCTTCGCGGACTTGAAGGGCACACTGACCGATTTTGTCCGACGCATGTTTGGCGAAGGAACAAGGCTGCGTTTCCGCGCCTCATACTTCCCATTTACAGAACCAAGCGCCGAAGTGGATGTGGAATGTTTCGTCTGCGGCGGGAAGGGCTGCCAGGTCTGCAAGAATTCCGGCTGGCTGGAAATTCTCGGGTGCGGCATGGTGCATCCCGTTGTTCTGCAAAACGGCGGTTACGACCCGAGGGTCTACTCAGGCTATGCCTGGGGCATGGGACCCGAACGCCAGTTGATGCTGCGGCACAAAGTCAGCGACATCCGTTACTTTTGGGGTAACGATGTGAGATTTTTGGAGCAGTTCTAAATTCAGAGAATTAGAGATTGGAGAATTGAGATTGGTAATCCGTAATTGGTAATTGATGGTGGCCGATTAGCGAGCATCCGTTGCGAGTGTATCGAGACCACAGTTTCCTGTCTCAAGTCTTTCCTAACAAGGATACGCATATGAAAGTACCTATTTCTTGGTTAAAAGATTTCATTGATTTGGATGACTTGTCCATTGAAGATATAGCCCGCAAATTAACTTTGGCGGGCCTGGAAGTGGACGAGATCCTCTACGTCGGCTTGTCCATGCCAGACCATGCCGCGCGTGGATTGCATTCCAGCGAAAAGCACGAATTCAAGACGGGCGGCATCGCGTGGGACAGGGAAAAGATCGTCGTGGCGGAGATTCGGGAAGTGAAGCCGCATCCCAACGCGGACAAACTGACTTTGCTCGACCTGTTTGATGGTCAGCAGGAGCAGGTCGTTTTGACGGGCGCGCCGAATATCTTTCACTTGAAGGGCACGGGTAAGCTGCCCAAGCCGATCAAAGTCGCCTATGCCAAGGAAGGCGCGACGATCTACGACGGTCATGCCGAAGGACTGGTGTTGATGACCCTCAAGCGGGCAAAGATTCGCGGGGTCGATTCCTATTCGATGGTCTGCTCCGAAAAGGAACTTGGCATCACCGGGGAGCATGAAGGCATCATTCTGCTGGACGACGATGCACCCGTGGGCATGCCGCTCGCCGATTATATGGGCGATGCTGTGCTGGATATTTCCATCCTGCCGAACATGGGGCGGAACGCGAACGTGGTCGGTGTGGCGCGCGAACTGGCGGCGATGCCTGGGCGTGAATTGAGGAAGCCCGAACCGAAACTGAACGTCAGCGGACAATCCGTCAGGGAACTGGTCGAGATCGAGATAACCGATCCCAAACTCAACCCGCGTTTTGTGGCGGGGTTGATCCGCGACGTGGAGATCAAACCCAGTCCCTATCAGATTCAGCGCAGGCTGAAATTGGCGGGCATACGCCCCATCAACAACGTGGTGGATGCGACCAACTACGCCATGCTTGAATATGGTGAACCTCTGCATGCCTTCGATTACGATGTGCTAAAAAAGCGCGCTGGGAAGAAGAAAATAAAGATCATCACGCGCGCCGCAAAGGATGGCGAAAAACTCAAGACGCTTGACGGCCACGAACGGACGCTCAATCCCGTCAACGTCCTGGTTGCGGATGAAAAAGGTTCGCTGGGTCTGGCGGGTGTGATGGGCGGCGAAGAATCCGAAGTGGGCGATAAAACAAGGAACATCCTGCTCGAAGGCGCGGCGTGGAACTACATTAATATCCGCCGCACGGCTAAACAACATAATCTTCCCTCCGAAGCGTCCTTTCGTTTCTCCCGCGGCGTGCATCCGGCCATGGCTGAGGGCGGCGTCCATCTCGGCTTGAAATACATGGCGGAATGGTCCGGAGGCGCGGTCGCCCCCGACCTCGTCGATGTGTATCCGCTCCCGCCGAAAGATGCGGTGGTGGACATCACAGTCCGCGATATTCATCGCTGGCTTGGCATCGATCTCACGCTCGAAAGGGCAGCCGAGCTTCTCTCGCGCCTCGAATTCAAATGCGAGGTTAAGGTCGAAACTTTGCGAGTCACTGCGCCGGATCATCGCATGGATATCGGCGAAGGCATCGTCGGCATGGCGGATGTGCTCGAAGAAGTGGCGCGCAGTTACGGCTACGATAATATCCCGACCACAAACATGGCAGATGCGCTCCCGCCGCAAGTCGGCAATCCTGTCCACGAATGGGAGGAAACGCTGCGCGACCAGCTCGTCGCGCTTGGTTTGCAGGAAGTTGTCACCTACCGAATGACCACGCCGGAAAAAGAATCCCGCATCGTAAAGTATGACGAATACGTCCGCATCGCGAATCCCATCACGCCCGAGAAGAATGTCCTGCGCCGCAGCCTGATCGCCTCCGTGTTCGACTCGCTCGAAAAGAACATCCGTTACAACGAAGCCTTCTCCTTCTTCGAGATCGGACCCATCTTTGAACCCGTGAAGAACGACCTGCCGCGCGAACCGCGCAGGCTGGTCATTGTGATGACGGGCTTCCGGGAGGCGACAGCATGGGATGTAAAGGAACCGGCGAAACTGGACTTCTTCGACATGAAGGGCCGCATCGAACTCATGTTGGGCGGTCTGCGCCTCACGAAAGTTTCCTACGCCGCGACCGAATCCCACGCCTACCTTCACCCCGGCAAAGCGGCCGAAGTCAAAGCGGGCGGCAAGGCCATCGGCGCGTTCGGCGAACTGCATCCGCTGGTAAGGGAACAATACGAGTTGGGCGATTTGCCCGTGCTGGTTGCCGATTTCGACCTCGATGTAATGCGCTCCATCCCGCCGGCATACGAGATCAAGCCGATCCCCGAAACTCCGCCCATTTATGAAGATATCGCCCTCATCGTGGATGAATCAGTGAAGGCAGAGACCATCGAATCATTGATCCGGCAAACGGGAGGGAGAAGCGTGACAGGCGTCCGCCTGTTCGACCTCTATCGCGGAGACCAGGTCGGCGCGGGCAAAAAGTCCCTCGCCTATGCATTAACCTATCAAGCCGAAGACAAGACCATGACCGATGCCGAAGCCGCGGCGATTCGCAACAAGATCGTCAAGAGGCTGGAAAAGGAAGTTGGCGCGAAACTGCGAAATTAATAAAGAGCGCCGCTGAGCCTGTGATCGAACAACAATTCGGAATCCGTTTTGTGCCTGCCTGCGAGATTAGAGTATCTTAAATGCTTGAAATTAACCGCTTGACATTTAGCTGACCGGGGTGTATTATTGCAGTCGATGATTGCTAGGGTGCCCCCCTCACCCTAGCAATCATCATTTAATCTCCCGGATGAAGGAAAAATGGACAAATTTAGGGGTGTTATTAATAACAAGGCGGGCAGAGAGATTTCGATCCATTGTCAATCAATCACTACTTGTATATTCAAATATCCGCACGCTGTTTCCCTTGTCTTCAAAGACCAGGTTGAATCGATCCGGCAACGCCTCGATCTCGGCATCGATTTGGCTTACCTCTTTGCTCAGTTTCGTGCTTCCCGGCGATTGCAGCAGCGGCGCGATGACGATGTAGTCCACCCCCTGATTCTCAAGGTATTTTTCCAGGTCCTGGTCGTTCTTTGGGAAGTTGATCGTCCTGCGTTTGACGTGAACGTAAGCAGGCACCGGCTCGTTGACCATGACGATCGCATCAGCCGGGGCATGTTCGGCGATCCAGCTTGTTCCTATCGAAATGTCAGTCATCTGCTCGCGGATGGGATTGCGCCAATCCAAAATACTCCTTGCCAGCAGGATGATGGAAATAATACACGCGACTCCAATAAGTCCGCGCTCCGCGAATCGCGCGTTGAGTTTTTCAGCTGCCCAATTCAAACCGGTTAGAAAATAGAAATAGAGGAAAGGCAGGATGGGAATCAAGAAACGCGCCTTCACACTCCCCACTTTTGGGTTCCAGAACGCCAGAATGCCGATTAGATAAATGGCAAGATACAGATACATCCATTCAAGTTTTGGTTTTGCTGCAAAGAGCCCACCGGCGATGGTTAGAAGGATCGCAAGGTTCAAAACAAAGAAAATAGCGGGAAGTATTGAATCCAGCCGTGTGCCGAAGATGGGGATCAGCGACCCGGGGAGGATCTGGTCGAAATAGCCTGAGACATTCGACCATACCTGGCTTATTTTCTCCATGGCTGATCCACCCAGCACTTGCGCTTCATAACCGGACGAGATGATGCTTCCCCCGTTGCGAAGGTTGAACCAGGCCTGGAGGGAGAATCCAAGAATAAGAATGAACGATGCGATTCCAAGGTCCCGAAAGCGGCGGGTGCTCGCAAGGTAAATCAGAAGCGAAGCGGACAACGCGATCCCGATCGTGCGAATCTGCTGGGAATAAAAAGCGAGGATGGCGGCAAGGATGAGCCATCCGACCTTTTTATCATCCGTTTTATCGAAAACGGCCAAAGCCAGTAACGAGAAAAACACATACGCCGACTCGGACATGACCGTAACGGACGAACCAATGAGCAGCGGGTTTAATGCAACGAATGCGGTGAGAACTTCGAGTCCGGGAGAATTGAGCCGCTTGGAAAAAAATTTATGAACGAGAGGAATCGAAGCCAGCCAGAGGACAAGCGAAACGAGTTTGAGCGCTTCGTAATTTTTCTGGAAGACGAGTGTGAAGGGCGCAAGCAATATTGGAAATCCCGGTGGGAAATTCCTCTCGATCTGCGGGCGCGGAAAGTTGATGAGTTTGTAGCCCTCGCCGCTGACCAGGCTTTCGGCGAGGATGATGTAATGCGCATCGTCATAGGAGGTTCCGAGTTGGGGCGAGTCAAATCGCAGAAGTGCCAGAAATGCGCTGGCGGGGATCAGGATAAGAAGGAACAGACTGGAGGGTTTCATTCGGTGAGTGCAATCATATCATTGTGGGGGGATGTGAAATAAATCCTATACAGGGAGCGTCTAATCACAGGATGACCGAAGCGATGTCTCACATTCGAACCTTGTTCCGAAGCGATCTCATGCGTGTCTTCGATTATCGCTGCACGGGTCACGACGGCCGGGATGAGATTCCGCAGGGACATGAGATCGCCCTCTCCCGCGCGGGAGCGTTTCAACGCAAGGATGCGCACGGCACCTTCCTTGCCGACCCGAACCATATCCTGTTTTACAATAAAGGCGAGCCGTACGATATCAGTCATCCGGTCGGCGGCGGGGACGCCACGACGGTCTTCATCTTCGCGCCTTCGTTGCTGGTCGAAATGTTGCGAACTTACAACCCTGATGTCGAGAACAATCCTAGCAGGCTATTCCACCGCAGCCATATCACCATCCCCACCCAACTTCAAGTATTGCAATACCGGCTTTTGCAGGCGCGCGGCCACGACGACCCGCTCGAAATTGAGGAAAGAATTCTCGCCGCTGCGACCGGCGTCATCCACGCTTTGTATCAGGGTCGATCCGTAAAGCGGAGAAACACTTCATCACGCACTTTGCGGGCGCACCTCGAACAGGTGCAGGCGGCAAAAACTTTTCTCAACGCGCATATCCATTCCTCCCTGCAGCTTGAACGGATAGCATCCGCTGTTCATCTTTCCCCCTACCACCTCTGCCGTATTTTCAAAATGAACACGGGTATGACCCTTCATCTTTACGTCAAGCGACTGCGCCTTTTCAACGCTGCCGAAAAAATGCTCGAAAATCCAAGATCGCGCCTCGACCTGCTTGCGCTTGAATACGGATTCTCGAATCACGGTAACTTTTCCACAGCATTCCGACAGACTTTCGGGATGAATCCCTCCGAACTTCGCGGCGCGCAACTCCAGCAGATGAGCAAGAATTTAAAAGCCTGACGCGGCGATATCCCCTATCATCACAACCGAAAAAACGAAAAGCCGATCCCGCCAGCGCAAGCGGAGAGTAGATGTATTTTCGGTATGAAAAGGAAATCGACATGACACAACTTCAACTCACCTCCTACCGCGATATTCTGCGGAACAAAAATTTCCTCACCTTCTGGTCGGGATTCACGCTTTCCTCTCTCGGCGATTCGCTCACCCGTGTCGCGCTCACCTGGTATGTCTTTGAAGAGACCAAATCCGCACAAGCGCTGGGCATCCTTGCCATCGCTTACACCGCGCCGATCCTTTTCGGCGGGTTCATTGCCGGTCCTCTGATCGACCGATTCTCCGCACGCAAGGTCATGATCTGGGATAACCTGATCCGCGGATTCGCCTTTTTCATCATCCCCATCCTGCATGTGCTGGATGTATTGGAAGTCACCCATATCTACATCTTTGCCGCAATCTATGGAAGCCTGATGATGATCTCGCTGGCGGGCGGCCCGACCTTGATTCCCTCAATTGTCAAGGAGGAACAATTGGAAACAGCCAACGCCATGGAGACATTGATCTACACGTTGAGTGGGGTGATCGGCTTGCCGCTTGCCGGGTTCCTTGTCGAGTGGATCGGGATCGCGAATGTGGTCGTTATCGACGCGATTTCGTACATCGTTTTTGCCCTGGCGCTCGCGCGCATCTCCGTGACGGAAGCGGGTCATCACTACTCTGCCGAAAAACAGACCACATCGTTCAGCGTGATGGACGCGGCTCGTTTGATGGTCGTGAACAAAGTGATTCTCTCCACCACGCTCATGTTCATGGCGGCGAATATCGGGCTTGGCGTGATGACGGTTTACCTGCCTCTCGTTTCAGATCAGATCGCGCCGGACAGTTCAAGCATGTACGGGACCTTGCTGGGATTCATGGCGCTTGGGGAGGTCATCAGTTCATCGCTGGCGGGCACGCTCGTGACAAGGACGACGTTGGGCCTGCGGATCGCCTTTGCACAGGTTCTCTCCGGATTAAGCATCGCCTTTTTGCTGGTGGGATCCGCATTCTGGGCGGCGGGAGCCGGGCTTTTCCTCCTCGGTTTTTTCAGCGCGCCTCTCACCATTTGGGCTCAGACTCTTCGAATGCAAGTCATCCCAACCGAGTTGCGCGGCAGGACGTTTGCGCTATTGCGCACTCTCATGCAAGGCGCGACACCCATCGGCGGTGCGCTGGGAGGATTTTTATTCCCGCTCGCAGGATTGCCCATGATGATCGCCATTTCCCTGTTGGTGATCGGTCTGCCCGGGTTGGCGGGTTTGCAGGTGCGTGAGTTAAGAGAAGCGGGTTGAATTTAGAACCTATTCTTTTCGGACGACCCCCTCACGCCAGGCATACACGGCCGCCTGGGTTCGATCCGCGAGATGCAGTTTGCCCAAAATATTACTCACGTGCCCCTTCACAGTTTTTTCGCTCAACACGAGCTGCGACGCAATTCCCGCATTGGATAACCCATCGGCAATCAGCTTCAAGACTTCCAACTCGCGTTCGCTCAATTCGGTGAATGGATTCAACGTGCCTTCGCGCCTGCCCTGCAATTCCTTGATAACGCGCGCCGCCACACGCGGATGAAGAACCGCCTCGCCCTCCGCGGCTTTCCTCACCGCCGACGCCAATTCCTCCGCGCTGACATCCTTCAAAATATACGACAACGCCCCCGCCTTCAACGCGGGAAAGATATGTTCATCTTCATGATATGAAGTGAGAAAAACGATTTGCGAACGCGGACTTATTTGCTTGACGCGGCGCGTCGTCTCGACCCCATCCATATCGGGCATGATAAGGTCCATGAGAATCACATCTGGGATTGACTGCGCTGCAAGTCTGATCGCCTCTTCGCCCGAACCCGCCTCGCCCACAACGGTTATATCGGGTTGCGTTTCCAAAAACGTTTTCACACCCTGACGCACCACCGCATGGTCATCCACAAGTAGGACCGAAATCGAATCGTTCATTCCAACCTCCTCAACTTTGCAGTAATTTGTGTGCCATGCCCTTTTTCGCTCCTCACTTGAAAAGCGGCTCCAATTTGAGACAGCCGCTCTTGCATGGATCTAATGCCAATGCCCTTTTGCATATTATCCACGTTAAATCCCTTTCCATTGTCCACAACACAAAATAATATATGGGAGTCTTCATAAACCAACTCAATGTCCACTTGCGTAGCTCGACTGTGGCGGGTAATATTCGATAGCGACTCCTGAATGACACGGAAAAACGCCTGCTCTTCATTGGCACTCAAAGGCAGGTTTTCATCCACCCTGAGATTGGTTGCTATATTGTTTTGCTTCGACCATTCGTTGACATATTCCTTGATCGCGTCGGTCAGTGATTTACTCTCCAACACGGGCGGTCGCAAGGCGTTGATGAGCGTGGTCAGCTCTGCGCCTGCCTGTTGGGCGAGTCGTTCGGCTTCGGTTATCGATGAATACGCTTTATCCGATTCGGACAACGATGTCCGCGCTGCGCTCAATTGCATCGAAATGGCGAAGACCTGTTGCTTCACCGAGTCGTGCAGTTCGCGGGCGAGGCGGTTGCGTTCCTCCACCACAGCCAGTTCCTGCAGCTTCTTCTGCGTGGACTGCAGCTCTTCCACCAATTGCTGGTTGTGTTCGCGTGCCAGTTCCGCCTGTTGCAGGATGTGCCCGAAAACACCCGAAACGGCATACGTTACAAGATAAAACGCCGCCGCATAAAAACCTTCGGTGCCATGGGTGATCAACATTGCCGCACTGACCGTGAAATAATATGCGGCGATCCATAAAACGGCAGCATTGCGCGTCAGGACCAGCGCGGCATGGATGGCGATAAACAGGAAGATAAAATTGATCGGGTCTACTGAAGAGCCCTGCGCGGCAATAAGCATCAGGGCGAGCACGGCAAATTGCGACCCGAAATAGAGAACCGGATTCTTTTCGTAACGTCCTGCGCGAAACATAAAGCGATACAACAAACCGCATATCGCGCCCAAACCAAGCAGGGCAGACTGGGCTGGAAGGGATTGCAATCCTCTCACTGCCAACAGCGACATTGCCCCGATGCTGATATACGTAGCGACATCCAGCGAGGCAGGGATGCGGACGCGGACAACAGTGGAGCTGAGCATGACGGGATTGTACTCCCATCCTCCGCGCGTTGATTTCATATGGTGCTCCGACATTCACCCGTCGTTTCTTTCTTGAATGTGCCACCACTCGCGGAATATCTGACACAGCCCTCCATCCTTGAACTCAACGACGAAAAGGCAATCCAGCGCGAGACGTTTGCCCGATTCGATGACGGTGAACTTCGATTTCCAGCGCGCGATGCCGCGGGTTCCCTCTACGGAAAGGATTTCAAAGTTGGATTCTTTGTCTTTCAGGTTTTGTGCGCCTCTGGCCCAATATTCGTAGATGGCGTCGCGTCCAATCAATGGATCGGCGAAAGGGGTTTCATAATATGAGGCATTTTCTGCGAAAAGATTCGCCGACGCGCGCGGGTCATTCTCCGCGCTGGCGCGGCAATAGGATTCCATCCATCGCTGGAAGTGCCTGCGAGTCAATCCGTTTATGGAGCTCATGGCGCATATCCCAGTTTGAATTTCGACTGCCAGGTGATCATCAATGCGGCGAGACAGGCGAAGACGACAAAGAGGATGTAGTACATTTCACGCGCCCCGCCTGTGAACGCCTGAAGCATCATGCTGCCCGTAAGGAGGTTGGAGGCAAAATGGAAGACCATGACGGCGGGGACGCTTTTGCCCGATTTATGATAAAGCCAGGCAATGATGAATTGAAACGCGAAACTAAAGAACGCCGCATCGTACCAGGCGATACCGCCGGAAAGCACCAATGGCAGGTGCCAGATCGAACGGAAGAATCCGGTCAGTAGCGCAGCGGCAAGCGTCCCGTAGGAATGAGGCGCAAAGCGTTCCTGTAATTTCACGAGCGCGTAACCCGTCCAACCCGGTTCCTCCCATTGTCCGCCCATCAACAGGAGCATGATAAGCGTGCCGGCCGCGGGAAACGGAAACGGATTCACCGCCTTTGCGCCTAACAAAAGGTTGGCGACGAAGGCTGCCAGCAGATACGCGGCGATGATCGCGGGACCGGCGAAATACCACCAGCCCGCGCGGAAGTTTGTCAACCGCTTCCAATACTCGCGCAAGCCTGCCCTGTCCGAAGTCAGACCAATGACGATGACCGCTGCGAGCGCCGGACCGTGAGGAATCAAACCGCCATTCGCAAATGATGCGGACCACCAACTCAGCGCGTACGCCAGCAAAAGGAACAATGGAAGTTCGTATGTTTGAAAGAAGGTTCTTTTGGTGTTCATGCGATCACTCCTGCACCTGTTTTTCTTCCGTGCGTGAGAGCCGCGCAGGACCCGCAACGACGGTTATGACAATCGCCGCGAGGACTTCGAACAAAACGTAGAAGATATACGAGCCCATGTTTTCGCTCGAAACGGTGTTCGCCATCGGCATGAACACGCCGACTGCATTTGAAATTGCATGACTGACAGCGACGATTAATAAGCTTCCTCGAGTATTGTTATATAGCCAGGTCTGGATAACGGCAAACGAGAGGAAATGAAGCGCCGCCCAGCCAAAGGCGGTTGCGTTGAAATGGGTGATGTACTTCGGCAGGTGCCAAAACGCCCAGATCGCGCCGAGAATCAGCGTGGAGGTCAGGGCGTTATATTTCGCCTGCAAGCGCGGCAGGACGTATCCGCGCCAGCCCATTTCCTCCCCATTGGTGATGAGGTCAAAGAGAAAGAAGACAGGGAAAAAGAGCAGCGGGGAGGCGGACGCGCCGAAGATTTGATACGCCATCGCCTCGCTGAAATCGGGGGGAATTCGAGCGAATGCGGCATTGAGATAAACCCCCGAGACAATGCAGAAAGGCTCGAGCAGGAGCGCCGCCAGAAACCACCTCCAGCCGACGCGCCAGATCAGGAAACGCTTCAATAGCGTGATGACCGCGTCCCTGCCGAGAGTCAAGCCCGTCATCAAGAGCGAGGCGAAGATGAATCCCCAGCCGAGCGTGATGTAGATCGGGAAGGGAACTTCGAACGGCATGACGCCCGAGTTCGAGAGGTCGATCGTCCACGTGTAAAGGAACATCAGGACGAGACCGATAATCAACGAGTGACGCTTCAAAAAGGCAGTGGTCAAATTCATTGGAATCTCCTTTGGTTGATGTCCCAAGGATATCGAAATGCCTGTGGTTTGAGAAGCGCCCCGGGACCGTTTCCCGGCAGGTCTTAAGGCGGTGTCTTGGTAACAGGTGTTCTGCCTCTCTCGATAAGAGCGAATATTTAATTTGCGGGGTCATATCAGGCGGAGATTATTTGTCGCTTGGCAATGGGTGGAGGACTGGGCGAAAAAACTAGGTACTCCCCCGGCTTACAACTAGGTATTTTCCACGATGGCACGCCATCGTGTCTTTGATTTAATGCAGCCATCGACGCAAGGCGTGCCTGCAAGATCAAATTCAAACAGGAGAAATAATGAGCGTAATAACTTTAGAAAGATTGGAGAGACGACCCCTGAAATTGATGGATAGACATCGGTATAAATATTTGCCTTGCAAGACATACTCAATTTTATAGAAAAGGAAATACGAATGAATACTTTTACCAATGGAACCAATATTTTGTTGATCGTTATGTTTGTTTTGGTGCAGGCATGCGGCGCTTTGCCCGCGTCCAGCGAGGGATTTGCGACTGAACAACCTTCTGTCGCACAGCCAACACAACCACCAATTGATGAACCCGAAGAATCGATTCTGCCTGTTCCTCAAAGCAATGTCGTCCCTGTGAGTCTTCCGGAATTCGTGAGCGGACATGCAGGCGATCAAGTCTCCGCCCCGGGCAGGGCAATTTCCGGAGGCGACCGGTTCACCTACGGTCAATTCGAGCGCCCGTTCAATTCCGAAAGCATGGATGTATATTTCCCGAGCCTTGATATCGTGGACACCCTCGTTCATCAGGATGAAGCCTGGATCTACGGTTCAATCCAACTCAATGCGCTTGAAGGTGCGGACGTGTCAGCCGATAAATATGCCCTCGAGCTCGACACCGACCGCGACGGCAAAGGAGACTGGCTCGTCATCGTCTCGAATCCCGCCTCCGCCGATTGGACCGTCCTGGGTGTGCAGGTCTACAACGATGCAAATGATGACGTTGGCAGCCTTACCCCGATGTTCACCGACGAGGGCGCAACCGGCGACGGATTTGAAACCATCGTCTTCGACCAGGGTGCAGGTTCAGACCCGGAAAGCGCGTGGGTTCGCATCTCGCCCGATAACCCGAATCTAATTCAGATTGCCGTCAAACGTGCCGTAGTCGGGAATCCACAAACCTATATGATCAGCATGTGGGCGGGTCATTCCCTGCTCGACCCGGCGCTCTTCGACTTGAACGATGCGTATTCACATGAACAGGCAGGCGCCGCAAACCCCGGTTATGAACTGTACTATCCGATCAAATCCGTTTTCGAATTGGATAATTCCTGCCGCATGGCTGTAGGTTTCCAACCGGCGGGTACCGAACCTGGACTTTGCAATGCTCCCATTCAATATACGATCGATGAACCTCCAGCAGAAGTTTACAACCAGCCTGCTTGTCCCCCGTGCCCTCCCGGAACGAGCCTGGTCAAGGACTATCCGGATTGCGAATGTGTCGGATAACACCCTCTCTGTATCGATAAATCCTTCAAAACAACATAAAAGAATCCCGGACGATCTATTGTTCGGGATTTTTTTCTTCAGCGTAAAGAAGATTCTCGTTTACCAGAATTTCAAAATTATTAATCGACTCATCTGCCGCGCCAGGACAAAGGTTACGAGAGGAAGCCAGAAGACGAAACAGGTTTCACCTCGCCAGCTTCCCACCCCTCAACCGCCAGTGACGGACAAAGGCAGCGAGGACAAGCAGGGCAAAGGCGGACAGGGTGTAGAACTGCCAGGGGCTTTCGGACGTGACGCCGACAAAATCGAGCGGGGGCACGGCGTTGAGGATGAGGTACATCCAGGTGACGTAGATGACTTCAAAAGGTTTGCGGCTGGAGGTCAGCACGCCGAGGGCGAGCGCAAGGGATGGGATGAAGAGCGCGCCGCTCGTCCACGCGAGGAGGCGGAGGAAATCGCCATCGAGGAGGTAGCGCAGGAACGCGCCCGACCCCATCAGCGCGGTGACGGTGAAGGCGGCAAGCCACGCGGCGGGCAACTGGTTGAGCGTGGGTCGCGGCGCGGAGAAGACGATCTCGCCTGTGTTGTGCAAGGCTTCACGGCTGCCCAACGCGCTCAGCAGCAGGATCATCCACAGCCAGGCGACGGCGAGCAGGAAAGGTGTCGTTGCGGATGGGACGGTCAATTGGGCAATGACCAAGCCAAGCGAGGCGAGATACCACCACCAGCGACGTCCCTTGAGGAGCATTTTCAATTCGGCGAGATAAAGCGCGCCGAAGCGGAAGCGCCGCGCGGCGGAGAGCGGAGTCAGTTGTAGGCTGGGGAGTGGAGCAGCCTCGGAGGCAGAAGCCTGCACAGGGTCGGGGTTGAGGCGTTTCTTCCCCCGCAAAACTTTCGTTGTGTTGAATCGGTCAAAGAACAGGGCGGCAAGCACGGCAAGTCCGATCCCGATCAGAACAAAGGCGAAGCGCGGCAGGATGATGTCGACAGTCCACGCGAAGCCGTTGTACAGGAAATATTTGACTTCGGTGGCAGCGGTCACAATTTGAAACGCAAAGCCGCCTTCGCTTTCGGGGTACGCCAGTTTTGCGGCTTGGGCGATGTGATCACCGATGAGACGGAAGCCCGTCGGGTCGAGCATGGGCTGATAGGATTCGGCTTCCAAGCCAGGGATGAGCCCCATGAAGAACAGGAAAAAATAGACAACATTGCCAAAGCCGCCGCGCAGCCAGCCAATGGTTTCGAAGAGAACGGCAAGCGCGGCAATGACTGCCATACATGGCAGCGCAAGGAAAAGAAGCGGCGCGGTCAATGCCCAGAGGTCGAGCGGGGCGCTGCCGAAGAACAGGTTCATGGCAATGCCCGCAAACATGAGGATGAGAACCATCACGCTGAGGACGGCGAAGTTGCTCAGCCATTTGCCGAGCGCGTACAGCGGGCGCGAGAGCGGCGTGGTGGCGATGATCTGCCCGACACCCGTTTCGTAGTCGCGCGCAACCGAGCCTTTGACAAGATAAAAACCGAACCAGCCGAGAAACATCGTGACGGTGACGGTCATCAACGCGCCGACCCAGGGCGAGTTGACTTCGCCGACAAAATTGGGCGGCACGCTCATCGCCAGAGCGCCCGTTGCAGAAAGATAGCCAAGCCAGACCACCAATCCAAGCATGACCAGAAAACTGTAACGGCGCGTGCGCTCGAAGAAGTCGGCGCGCGCCATGTGAAAGAGTATCCGCAGGGTCATGATGCCGCTCCGTTTTGTTGTGAAACGAGATGGAGATACACATCTTCGAGACTCGGCGCGACGGATTGGGCGTCGGACGCAGGAGCCGCCTCGCTCACCGCCCGAACCTGAATCCCATCCTGACGGCGGACGACTCCGCTGACGATGTGTTTCTGCTTGAGCACAGGCAGGACTTCGGATGGAACCACCCACTGCCAGACTTTCCCTTCGAGAGTTTGCAATAATTTTTCGGGCGCGGCATGTTGGATTTTGTGCCCCTTGTTGATGATGACGATCTCGGTGGCGGTCGCTTCCACGTCCGAGACGATGTGCGTGGAGAGGAAGATGATCCGTTCGCCCGAGAGGTCGGAGAGCAGGTTGCGGAAGCGTACACGCTCTTCAGGGTCGAGCCCCACCGTCGGCTCGTCTACGATGAGCAGCTGCGGATCGTTGAGCAGCGCCTGCGCGATGCCGACGCGCTGTTTCATCCCGCCCGAGTAGCCGCCCAGCGGTCGCTTCGCGGCGTTGACGAGGTTGACCAGCACGAGCAATTCTTCGATGCGGCGGCGGGCAGACTTGGCGTCCAGGCCTTTGATGGCGGCGATGTATTCGAGAAATTCTAGTGCGCTCAAATTGGGGTAGACGCCGAAATCCTGCGGCAGGTAGCCGAGCGTGGAACGCAGCGCGTCGGGCGCTTTGACCACGTCCACGCCGTTCCATTGGATCGTCCCTGCGCTGGGCTGGGTGATGGTGGCAAGCATGCGCATGAGCGTGGACTTGCCCGCGCCGTTCGGTCCCAGCAAGCCGATGACGCCCGGTTTCACTTCGAGATCGAACTCGCGCAGACCCCAGAAGTCACGGCGGTATTGTTTGGATAAGTTTTGGATGGTGAGGTGCATAAGGTTTCCTTTTTGTATTTACAACACAGTCTACGGGCGCGGATGAGAACGCGCCTTACGCGCTAAGGATTCAACACGGGTGGTTTGTCCACAAATGGTTTCAAGGCTTTGAAATGCGGCAAGGGGATGCCCAGTTCTTCGCCTGTCTTCAACACGTCGCGGTAAATGACCTGCAATTCGTCCAAGGCAGTATGCGTTTCCATGATCTTGCGGGCGGGCAGGTTGCTCTTCATCATGTACCACACGCCCGCCGCCGCGAGCCAGACGGGAAGATAGAAGGATTTCGCGTCTTCGAAGGAGTCCACGTTCACGCCTCTCGCGCGGCAGACCTCCAACGCTTCGCGCCCCGCCAGGATGCCCGTCCGCAATAGAGGAATGCTGTTCAGCAATTTTTGTGCGCTGCCCGCCTTGAACGCCGCACCGATGATTCCGCTGTTGATGGCGAAGTGAACCCACAGCCATTGCTGCATGTTGGATTGCACATCCACTTTAAGGTTCGCATCTCGAAACACCTTCGCGATCCGTTCCAGCCGCGGGGTGGATTTACCCTCCAGTTCGCCAAGCCGAATCTCGTCGAGCAGCGCTCCATCGAGAGTCGTCCCATTATAACCGCCGCCTGCGACAGGGAATCCCAAAACAAATTGCGAGAGCGGCAGATATTGGTCGAGATCCCCGAAGCCGTTCCAGTTGCCGTTGAAGATCAGCACGTCGGCGTTCCCAACTTTATCTTTGAGAATGGGCAGGACGGAACCGAGTTGATAATGCCGCACGCTGACGATGACCAATTCATAACCGTCCGCGCGGGAGAAATCCTCAATGATCTGCGCCTGATAATGCGCGGATGCCTGCTCTGGCGGATTTGCGCGTCCATCCAGGAAGTTGAGCTGGATCCCGTTTTCGAACATTTTCTTCTTCCCGGGGCGGACGTAATGCGTCACGTCGTTGCCCGCCTCCGAGAGAGCATAGCCGTAGAGGGTGTTGATAACACCTGCTCCGAACATGAGGATTTTCATGATCTATTCCTTCATGGCGATTCTTTGCTTTACCTGTACTGCCAGCCAAAGCTGACTGACTTTTGCTCGCCAGGTCGAATGGTGAGTTGCTGGCTTCCGTTGGCGGGTGTTGTCCATGCGCCTGATCCCAGGATACTGACGTTGCTTCCCTCACCCGCCCTGATGCTGACACAATATGTGCCGCCATACAAACTGCCGAAGGAAAATCTTCCAAGCGAATCCGCAGTGGATGAAACGGGGACGAGGCTGATCGGGCTGGCACAGGGTCCGAGCTGCAGAAGGACGGTTACGCCCGTAAGATTCGGTTCGCTGGCTTGCTGTGTTCCGTCTGGTTGCAATGAGTCGTTCCAGACGGCTCCCGAAATCACAAGATTGGGTATGGCATCCTGCATGTCCGCGCCATCGAAATGCTGACCCGGCGTTACGGAAATGTTGAGGGTGTAGACTGTCTCGTCAGGTCGCTGCAGGCTGAGGCAATAATTGCCGCCAAAACTTCCAGTGATCGTGTAGCGGCCATCATTGCCGGATTTGGCGCTGGCAAGTCGCGCGCCGCCCGTCCCGCAACTTCCCTGTTGAAGCCAGACTTCACGGTTCGCCATCAGTTGGTCGTCAAAGTCATATTTGGAATTGCCGTTCAAATTCTGATAAACGAAACCGGAAATGGTGGTTACATCCGGGAAGGCAATCACGATCTTGACCCACAACGGCGAGTCCTTTTTGCCGACGCCGAATTTGCTTCCATTCGGCGCCTGGAACTTCCAGTCGCTTTCGTAGGCGCCGGGGTAGATGGGCGAAGTCATATCCAGACTCAGGTCAATGGTCTGACCCGGCGCGACCACGAAGGGCAATGCCAGACGGTCATAAGAGGAGAAGAGTGTGCCGTCGGTAAAGACAAGGCTGTAGCGGTTGTCCCAGGTACAGGTCCCGTTGTTTTTGACGCGCCAGGTTTTGACAAAGCCGGTATCAGGCGCAAGATTGCTGCCATCAGGGATGGAAACATCCGATATGAATTCGGTGCTGTTGACACAAGCTCCCGTTCCTGACGATGGAACAGTGGTTGAGGAGGTCAATATCGGTGTGGCGGTCATTGTGACCGCTGCGGTCATTTCAGTTGTACTGGTTGGCGATAAACCAGTCGAGGGTTCTGTGGTGAATATCGGATTGACAATAAGGGTGGCTGTTGATTCCGTATACTCCACCGGTGCAGTATCCGGCATAGAACAGGCGGATATCACCATGAGTATGGATAGAATGATAATAAGGGATTTGATGTCTTTCATTTTGTCTCCGGAGAACGGTATTTACAAAGCGGGTCTTGTTGCGGTTGTATGTTCGGGTATGAGCGAGTTCGTCACTTTGTATCTCCTGTGGCCTGTACGGAGACAAGCACAATGCCGTGTCCGTGCAGGCGGCGGATCAAGCCGACCAAGCCAGCCTGATCCATGACAACGTTGGAGATTGCGGTGATCTCGTTATCGTCCGCCAGCGTTTCTACTTGCGCCTTCGCTTCACCGAACCAGTTCAACCAGGATTCATCCAGTTGACCATGGATGCGAATCTCGTAGGTATTTTGTGTATTCAAACTTATTTGTTGCGGCATGTTCGTTCCTTGTGTCACGCCAAGCCGAGCACGAGTCCCAGCACCAGGAAAAGCATGAATACGCTTTGCCCGGAATGCAGGATGATAGAAAACCAGGTACTGCGGAAGCGTTTGGCAGAGAAAGCATAGATTAAACCAGTAAGGATGGATGACGGGATGCCCCAGGGTTGATGAATATGATAGAACCCAAAGAGCACGCCATTGGCAATCCAGTCCCATTTGCCGAACACGCCTTCCATTTTTGGCAGCAGTACGCCGCGGAACAGGAATTCCTCGCCGAGTACGGTATTGAACAGCGATTGCACAAAGATCAATCCAAACCAGCCCCAGGCGCCGATCCATTGGTCGAACAACGCGGGGTCGAACATCGCCTTGCTCTCAAAGGTATCAATTAGCCCAGTCAGAGATGGAAATGCTGTCCCTATAAAATTAACGATCATGGGTCGCACAGCCATTCCGATGAAGGCAACCAGTAGGGTCAATGGGATCAGCCACCACCACAGGGCTTTCTTTGTCTCGCCGCTTCGCGCGGACTTTGGATGATTCAGCCAAAACCGACGGCTGATCGTCCCCGGACGGATGTTCCCCTCTTCGCGGTAGAGAATGATCATCGCCAGCACAAACTCCCAGACCAGCCCGACAGTCAGAAGTTTCATGCGCAGAATACCGGCTTCCATAGGCGGGAGACCTGCGCTCAAAGCGGGGTACGCCACCCAGCCCAAAATCCACATCGGCGCGCCAGCGGCGAACCAGATGGCAAGGATTTGCGGGAGAGTGTATTGATCTTTCTTGGAAGTAGTTTGATTTGACATGAGACTTTTCCTTTCATTCACACAGACTTTTCTAACCGCCCGTCATCCCGAGGATGACAGCCAGGATGCCAACAAACATGAAGACTCCTTCCATGCCGTGGATGATGACCGCCATCCAGTTGCTGCGAAACCGCCGGGCGAGCCAGGTGATCGCCAGGCTGCCCACGATGATGCTGGGGATCATCCAAGGTTTATGCAGGTGATAGAAACCGAAGAGAACCGCGTTTGCCACCCAATCGTACCTTCCAAAAATTCCCTGCATTTTTGGCAGGAGCACGCCGCGGAAGAGAAACTCCTCCCCCAGGAAATAGTTGAGCAGCCCGCTCGCCAGGGCAACTCCCAATAACCACCATTGACCCTGGAATTCGGGGGTGGCCAACTGTGATTGATCCACGAAAGGAGGAGGCTGCAGCGCAGGAAACAGCCAGGTCACAGGCGCATCCAGATACTCGGCAAGCCCAAACCCAACCAGAGCCGAGAAGATGAAGGCGGGCAGAAGCCACCAGAACAACCTTGGAATCGGCTGGTCCGTTTTTGGATCGCGCGGGACTTGCAGCCACGTCCGCTGGCGGATAGCGCTCCAGCGCAGTGTGCCGAGTTCGCGGTACACGATCACGAGCGACACAACGAACTGCCACACCATGCCCACAATGAGCAACAGCCAATATGTGATGCCGGGGTGTAACGGGACGTAGGGGATGACGGCTGGGGTAACGACCCAAGCCAGCAGCGCCATGGGTAGGGCGACCAGCGCCCAGATGCCGAGGATCTGCCAGAGGGTGTATTGACAGCTCTCGTGGCTCAGCGAGAGTTCTTGCGTATTACTTCTTGTTGAAGTGATGTTTTGGGTTGACATGAGATTTCTCCTGTATTTGCAACCGTCCCGAAGGTTTTCGCTTTCAGAAGACTTTGCGTTAGGGCAAGCCTTCGGGACGGTTTAGGGTTTTTCAACTAATACCGCCAGCCCAGCCAGTTCCAGTAATGCAGGAACCAGACGAAAGCGACCGCGGCGAGCGTTCCCAGCGTGTAATAGACTCGGTAGGCAGCGCCCCAGAATTTGTTCTTCCACGCCAGCACGGTGTAGACCAGCGCGGCGGGAGTCAGCAGGGCGGACAAGACGCCGAATGCCATAGCGATCTCCGTGGTTAACGCGATGCCGTGCAATTCCGATGGCTGAGTTGGGGGAAACTTAAGCGCCGCGCCAACCAGGAACAATATATTCAGAAGGCTGACGGCAAGGATGACCCGGTCAGCCACGAGGGCGGAGCGAGGGGCGGGATCACCGACCAAACGACGATTCCGAATGAAGCGCGCCAACGCCACAGGGAGCATGGACATAAACGTCAGGATGCAAACCAGAGCCAACATCATGTTGAAACCGGGAGTTTCGTACCAATCAAGTTTTACGTAGGCATAATGAGGTATGAAATCGGTAGACATGTAGGTGATCCGTCCTTTGTCATCCTCACGAAAGACCATGGAGAATGGACCGTCCACCTGGCGGAAGTAAAGCGGCTCCACTTCCACAAATCGCAACTCGTTCCCTTCTCCCATGGGAAGCGCCAGCGTGCCATCGCCCCCATCGCGGATTTCCAACGTGAATAAGCCCAAAAACCGGGCTACTCTTTCAGGGGTGGTGGAGTGGTCATTGGTAGATTTGTATAATCCCGTGAACCGTTCCGCCTGTTGAGCAAAATCCGGGGGAGGTTGGGTTGGCGCAACCGCAGGGGCGGGATAGTAGTGGTCAAAAAACGCCCTCTGGAATCCAACATGCTGAAAATCCAGCCCTCCGGCTCCGGCGCTGTTGTAAACCACATATACGCCCAGATGCTGATCGGGTAAAAGCAGAAACACACCAAACATCATCGGCGAATATCCTGAATGTCCGAGAACCCATTGTCCGTTTTCGCTGAAATCGAACAAGCCGTACGCGGTTCCTTTCAGACGCGGGTCGGGGGTGTACAGGGTGGTCAGCATTTGCCGCGCCGTGTCTTCTTCCAAAATGCGAATCTCGGTGGATGCGTCGCCATAGAAACCGCCCTCAAGCCGCGCGATCATGAAGCGCGCCATGTCTGTGACGCTGAGCTGATGGGAGCCGGATGGCATCCCTGCCGGTTGACCCACGTAATCGGGGAATTGCTGTAAAGCGCCGTCCACATACGTGTAACTCTCAGACATAAAGGGGCGCAGGTTTTCCGGTATTGGCAGACGAACGTTGGAGTGAGTCATGCTGAGCGGGTTAAAGATATGTTTTTGGATGTATTGATCGTAGGGTTCACCCGATACCCGCGCCACGATATATCCGCCCAGCATGGCGTTGTAATTCGAGTAGCCTGCTGCTTCGCCGGGCGGACGTACCCGCCCTGGAAAATTATCAACCAGCCATTCGCGTTCCGAAACCAATTCACTGGCGTCTGGCGTCAAACTTTCGAGCCAGCGGTCTTCGATGCCGGATGTGTGAGCCATCAGGTGTTTCAGTGTGATCGGCTGTGGATACGTATCGGGGATGCGAAAATCGAGATAGGTGTTGATGTCCGCGTCCAGGTCCAGTTTCCCCTGCTCCACGAGTTGCATCACCGCTGTCCAGGTGAATACTTTGCCGACCGAGCCGATGCGAAACATCGTCTGTTCGGGGTCAACGGGGATCTTGTTCTCGAGGTCGGCGTAGCCGTAGCCCTTGGCGAAGAACAACTGCCCGTCTTTGACGACTGCGATGGCGGCTCCGGCGATGTGGCGTTCCTCCATTTGACGCGGGATCAGTTCGTCCATGAACGCTTCCATTTCCGCCGGGTCTGTCGGACCCTGCGCCTGATTCAGCGAAACAGGCATTTCCTCCCCCACGGCAACGCCACCCGCCCTCGCCGCGACAGGTACGGCAAATGACACCATGAGCAAGGCGGCCATCACAAGCATGATCGAAAGTCGTTTTGTATTCATTTTCTAACTCCTTTTTGGGGCGAATACATTGCCGCCATTCTAGGACTCAAGTCAAAAAAAAGAACCACATATTCATGTGGTTCTTCCGCAGAAAACATGTGGTTTGAATAAATGGTTAGATGAGCTTCATCTCCCGGGCTTTCTCGATCGCCTGCGTGCGTTTGTTGACCGCGAGTTTACGATAGATACCCTTGACATGAAATTGCACCGTGTTCATGCTGAGGAAGAGTTTCTGCCCGATGTCTTTATAGGACTCCCCCACCGCCAATAGTCGCAGCACGTCGAGTTCACGGTCGGTGAGTTCGGCGGACGTTGGAGAACGTCCGCTGCGCAGATTGTCGCCCGGCATCGCCTCCAGCAAGCGTTTAACGTAGGCAGAGAGATCGTTGTTTTTCAACTTCCGAAGCGTGGATTCAAGCAGAGGGCGCAGGAGATCGCCCTCGTCCAGAAAGAGGCGGAAATAGCCGCGCGGGGAAGATGCTTTAAGCGCCGACTCGATCATGCGATGCGCTTCCCCGGCTTTTCCCTCCGCGTGATACATCAGCGCCCTGAGAAGCCAAATCTCGATCAGCCAGTCGTAAAGCTCATGGGTATGCGCAAACTTTTCCTGGCGGGCAAAGTATTTGTGAACATCCAGCAACGAGGAAGCCTTTGGATTTCCTGCAAACGACTTTGTCAGGATGTAGGCATCGCTCAGGTATGTCTGAAAACGGATTCTACTCATGAAGTCGATACCGGTTATGTCGGGTAAGGTTCTAAATCTGGCCGCGGCTTGTGTCACCTTGAGAGGTGCTTCCTCAAAATTATTGTTACTCTCCTCCGGATCATATAAAGAAAAACGAAGCCGCAAAGTCTTTGCATAAGGGGCGCTTTCGGGCCGGGTCTCTTCGAGAAATTTCAGGCTTTCAGTTATTCCCTCCCGGTCGCCTTGAGCGGAACGTAATCGCGCCAGGGCTGCATAGCCTTTCATGTGAGTCCGGAACTCCCCGGTCCAGCGGACAAGACTCAAACCTTGAGTCAGAGCCTGTTCGGCTTCTGTCAGAAGATTTTTCTCGAGCAGGATGCAACCTTTCAGAATGTAGAGCGCACCGATGGGAGGAAATCTTTGCCCGGCCAGGAATCGGTTGAACCGATCGATATTCGCCTCGGAAAGCTCCAAGGCGAGTTTCAACTGCCCTTTTATCATCGCAATCAAGATCAGGTTAACCGGTCCATAAATGGCGGCATAGAAATTGCCGCCAGCCACCCCATCTTCAAGTGTTTCATTGAATGCTTTCTCAGCGGCTGGCAGGTCGGCAAGCGCCAAATATCCGTTACCGGCGACCATGGCATTGACACTGCGGATGGCTTTTTCGTTTTCGGGCAGGAGGCGCTGGGCTTTTTGGGAGGTTTCGATTATTTTCTCCGGCGTTTCGCGCGTCAGCCCCAGTGGTCCCACGATAAACGCCTGAATGCTGGCGGTATGCCCGGCGACGAGGTTTCGAAGGGATTCATCCGCATTTGTGCGGTTCAGGGCGTCATCGGCAGCTTGTAATAGCTTTGCCACATCTTCCATGCGTATCGCAACTCGCTGCATAAGGACGAGCGACCATGCCTTGCAGATGTACAACATGGGCGAGGCTTGTGTGAGAAGTTCCGGCAACCTATCGAACCAATCCCTGACCGTGGAAATTTCGCCCTGGTAAATCATTGGCAGGGCATGTCTTTCAATCAATTCGGACGCTTTATCGCCGCTCGACATTTGAAAAGCATGCTCGACCGCTTTCTGGATAAATCCATTTTTTTCATACCAGTCTGCGGCGCGTTCGTGCAGCACGACCAAGTATTCCGGCTCGACTTGTAAAAGTTGGTTCATAAGCAGTTCGCCGAACAGAGCGTGGTAGCGATACCAATTGCGCTCTTCATCGAGGGAAACCAGAAACAGGTTGTTGCTTTCCAGATATTGGAGAAATTTCTTGCTTTCCCGTCGTTCAGTCACGGCTTCGCACAGGGGAGCGGATAACTGGTTCAAAACGGATGTCCGCCGCAGAAATTCCCGCATCTCCTCCGACTGGCTGTTGAGGGTTTCTTCGATAAGATAATCCAGAACGTGACGGTGAGTCCCGCCAAACGCCTCGACAAATTTTGCCGTGTCCCTGTTTTCCTTCAATGACAATGCCGCCAGTTGAAGACCCGCTGCCCAGCCTTCCGTCTTGTCTTTCAGGATTTCCGTTTCCTTTTTGGAAAGATTGACTCCCATCACGTCCGCGAAAAATTCGACCGCCTCTTCGAGTGAGAAGCTCAAATCCGCCGCGCGAATCTCGGTGAGTTGATTTCGCACCCGCAGGCGCGTCAGCGGCAGGTTGGGGTCTTCACGGGTTGCGATGACCAGCCGCAGGCTGGCAATGGATCGATTGAGCAAGTATTCGACAGCCTGATCTATCATCTCGTTTTCGATCAGGTGATATTCTTCCAAAACCAAAATGATCGGCTGATCCAGACCGTGCAGGTCATTGACCAACAATCCAAGCGCGGCAGTAGGATGTACCTCCTGCGCGTTTTCCACCATCTCCAGCGCAGACTGACCGAGATCGCTTACCGCCCTGCCCAGGGCAGTCAGGACATAGAGGAGAAATTGTTTGAGGTCGTTATCTGATTTTTCCAGCGTGGCCCACGCCACCGGGCATCCCGCCTGCTCCACCCACATGCGAATGGTGGTGGTTTTTCCATATCCCGCCGGGGCGGATACCAAAGTAAGCAAATGTCCATCACGCAATCCGTCGTTCAATTGCTCGAGGACTTTTCTTCTGGGAACCAGAATCTGGCGCAAAATCGGCAGACTGATCTTGGTCGCCAGCAAGGGATCGGACATTTGTATGTCTCCGTAGAAATATCATTCCTATTTTACAACAAGCCCGGGATGTTTTGCAGTATCCACGATTTGGAGATCGCTGGAAGGAAATGCATCTTCGATCCGGAAATCAATGCATTGATAATGAAACTGGAGCGACGCATTGGTCTCGCCGATTCGAGAGACCCTGAAGTTCACCACACCCCACGAAATTGAAGCGGCAGCGAAAGCAGGCAAGCTTCGCGAAGGAAAAGGAAATAGACTTCTTGAAAAAGTCAAATTTTTAACTTGCTCAAGGCGGCGTTTCCGCCGCCGAGGAACGCGACGGAAGCACTTATGCAAGAAGTCTAATATATCCTACCCACAGTCGCAAATTGCACATTCCCATTTTAATAAACCGCATTACGCGGCTATGCCGGGTATAAAATAATGGGCTTGCTTTTAATTATGTCCGAATTGTGCAAAGACATCTCTCTCCTCGAGCGTGATAATGTAGTTTTGCCGCAAAGCCGGTTCGATTGTTGCTGGAGAGTCTTAATACATGCCTTCAATCTTGTTTGGTAAGTGGTGCTCCAATTTTAGATGTCGGCGGTTTACGAGCCAATGGAAAAAGCCGCCCAACAAGTGGACGGCTTTTTAGCGAATGGCATCATACGCTATGGTTGTAGCCAGGTTACTAAACCAACCATGCGATAGTTTTCAGCAAGCATTTCCAGATCAGTTACGTTTATCAGCCCATCATTGCTCAAATCAGCGGGGAGTGAGGCCGATACGTTGTAATTCATACCCACAGTGAGTGCATCGTATTGATCGATCACGTTGTTGCTGTCTATATCTCCAGCCGGAAGGATGATTGGATCGAGTGTCGTGGTTGTGCCTTCCAAAAGCGTTACGCTCGCTTGTGCACTTAAATGTCCTTCGGCAGATGCTAGTACGGTAAAGGATCCTGCGGGGGCAATCAAGTTGAACGAGCCGTCGGGATTTGTCATGGCGGAGGCGGCAAGTGTCGTATCCGGGTTGAATAAACTGATCTTGACGGGCTTCTTCGCGATCACCTGTCCAGTTAGCATCGGTGCGGAAAGAGGAGTTGCGGTGGGGGCAGAGAAGAGTGCGACAGTTATGGAATCAGGCATGGACGCAATGCTTTCCAGGGAGTAATTGGTTCCTGAAATCTTCGCTTTACATTCCACAGGTGATGATCCCGGTTGCATACCAGTGATGTTGAACGTAAAGGCAACTCCATTTGTATTGATGACCCTGCCGTTACTTGCAGCGACTGCATAGATGAAACTCCCGGCTTGTGAATTGTTGTAAGCAGAGACTGGATCATCTCCAAAAATATTTCCGATTTGAACGCTGCCAACGGATATCTGGTCGGATGCGTATGAACATGCAAATTCAACGCTTGCTATACCTTCTGAGGGCAACCCGTTCAGACTCACGGAGACCAATCCGGCCTGACCAACGAGGAGAGTATCAGGGTCAACTGTCGTGAGGACCGAAGTTCCGCTGGGCAAAGCAGGCGGATTGATAGTAAATGTGGGTGTGATAGTAGGCGTTTGCGGTAGGGGGGTAGGTGTTATATCTGTAGCAGTGGAGATAATTCCTGCAGGGGTAACCGTCCAAGGGATAGTCGTTTGTGTGCCAGTAGGGAGAAATGAATACGGAGGAGTTGGAGATGATGTAATGGTCACCGGAATGCTGGTTGATGTTCCTGTCGGCGCCGGGGGGGGCATTGCTGTAGGTGGAGATGATTGAAATGTTCCCATGCCCGCGCAGGGACTTCCCGTCGCAAGACTGTAATCCGGCATCATTAACGGGTTGGCAAACACGTCGCCGGGGTCTGGAATGTGCGTCGCTGTCTGCCAATAACAGTTGTTATTTCCACTCACATAATCATAAAGCGGTGGCGTCCCTGTAATATTCTGGAAGATGCTATATGTCACCTTATTATCATGTGGCGCGGGGGAAGAATTCAACTTCAAGAACTTACATCCGCCAGGCTTTTCAATACCAGCACCAATGAACGTGGATGAAGATATGTCAATATTGTATGCCTCATCGTAGAACAGGCACATCATCGGGGCAATCGTGACGAGATTACTGACTGTCCAGTCGTGTGACCCGCCCGAAGATTGCAAGGCTTTCGACGTAAAACTATTGCCGGATTGTGGCATGTTGCAGATTGAATTTCGGATGGTAATGAAGGATGCTGCTCCCCCTCTTGCGTCAACCTTCCACGTTTGAAAGCAATCCTGATGCGGTTCGGGGTAGCCGAGGTCATCCACATGGTACTGGTCAATATCGTGGATGTGGATATTCTCGAACACATGACCCGACCCAAACATGAGGATCCCGTTGGCGTCGCCCTGTCCACGCGGCAAACCGAAGTCATATACGATGCCAGATATGTCCATATTTCTGACCGTATTGTTATTGTAGCGGACATCCACGCCCCAGGTTTTTCCACCTTTGATGACGAACCCATCCAGTGTATTTCCCGAACCCCACAAATCAAACCTCAGCGCCGTGCATTGCATCGAGACGGCACAGCGAATGGTTAGATTGTTCTTCGACACGCGCACCGATTCGGGGTAGTTTCCAACCGGGACGATTATCGTACTTCCATCCACCGCCGCATTGACCGCCTGTTGGATACTCTGCGAATCGACCATCGTTTGCGTTTTAGATAAGGCATGCGCATTGAAGAAACCCCCAAACGCCATGATCAATAACACAAGGATATTGATCAAAAATTTATTAGCCGTTTTTTTCATTTTTACTCCAAGTGGAACTAGTTTAGTTTGATGAGTCCAGCGAGGGTTTTGGTGAGCTTCAGCAGCCGTGTACGATGACAGTCAAGGTATATCGCCCCGGCGATATACCTGCTTCTCACGATGATGGCTAATGATCGAATCTTGGTTCTTGCGGTTTCATCAAAACAAATTACGCGTCTTTTATTATCGATGATATTATGGTATGGAAGGAACGATGGTTGAATAGGAATCGGGTACCATAAGGGCAAACATTCTTGTCAGACGCACTTCGAAAAAGGGTAAAAAAGACACACAAAGCCTTGCGTATTTGTAAAGTATCTGCCGACTGACACATCTCTCATGGTTTTCTGAGCTTTTCTTATATCTGTAAAACGAGTCTTTGTGAAAACCGATGTGCGTAGACAAACTGATACGGTACTTGCGCCCACCCAGTGAATGTGATAGCCTTTTTGTTGGCTCGTGACAATTGTCCCGATTTGTTGGCCAATACATTTCTGGCATGCTAATAAATAAACTTGCCAATTTACCAAGAGCAACGGCATGTGTTTTAATTCGGTTATAGTAATGATCATAACCAAACTTTAGGAGCGAACGTTTATGAACAACAAACAACTTGCCGATACATTCACGCTGATCGCCAACCTGCTCGAGATCAAAGGCGAGATCATTTATAAAACGCTTGCCTATCGCAAAGCCTCCGAAAGCCTGATGGGCCTGGGGCGCGAGGCGGAAGAATATTGGAAGGAGGACAAACTCGAGGAGATTCCCGGCGTTGGCAAAGCCATTGCGGAAAAGATCGACGAGCTGCTTTCCACGGGAAAGCTCCAATTCTTGGAGAAACTGAAGAGGGAAGTGCCCGAAAGCCTGGCAGGCTGGCTGCAGGTCCCTTCGCTGGGACCGAAAAAGATTTCACTGATCTGGAAAACGTTGAATATCACAACGCTTGCGCAGCTTGAAACGGCAGCGAAAGCGGGTAAGTTACGGGATCTTCCTGGCATGGGCGCAAAATCTGAAACCGCAATTTTGGAAGGCATCGCTTCATTGGCGCGGAGGTCGGGCAGGCTTCCGTTGGGGAGGGCGTATCCGCTCGCGCAGGAGATCATCCGAGTCCTCAAAGGTGTGAAGGGAGTCGTCGATGTGCAACCCGCCGGGAGTTTAAGAAGGATGCGCTCCACCATCGGCGATCTCGACATCCTGGTTGCATCCAAAGATTCTGCAGCGGTGATGGAGGCATTCGTCAATCTAAAAGGCGTGGAACGCGTGCTGGGAAAAGGCGATACGAAATCAAGCATCGAATTCTTCGACGGAGTGCGCGCGCAAATTTGGGTGCATCCGCCGCAGGAATTTGGGACGGCGCTTCAATATGCGACCGGCTCCAAAGATCACAACGTTCAGTTGCGTCAGATCGCTTTGGATAAAGGTTTGTCCTTGTCGGATCATTCGTTCAAAAAAGTCAAGGGCAAAGGAGAGATATTTTGCTCAACGGAAGAGGAGGTGTACAAGACTCTGGGCTTGCCGTGGATTCCTCCCGAGTTGCGCGAAGGGCGCGGCGAAGTTGAAGCGGCAAAGAAAAACAAACTACCGAAACTGATCGAGGTGAAGGATATTAAATCGAACCTGCAGACGCACTCCACATGGAGCGACGGCAAATTAAGCATGTTGGAGATGGCGCGCGCGGCGGCGATACGCGGCATGAAGGTCATCGCGTTCACTGATCATTCTGCAAGCCTCGGCGTGGCGGGCGGCATGAAGATCGAAGATCACAAAAAGCAGGCTGCTGAGATCAAAAAGATACAAAAGGAATTCGGCAATGAGATCCTTGTGCTTCATGCAACGGAGGTGGAGATCAAAGCCGATGGCTCGCTCGATTATCCGGATGAATTTCTCGCCTCGCTCGACCTCGTACTTGCATCCGTCCATTCCAGCCTGCGCCAGCCGAGAGAGAAGATCACCGAGCGTTTGCTGAAAGCCGTGAGAAACCCGCATGTGGATATCATCGGTCACCCAACGGGACGCGAACTTATGCCGGATCGGGAAGGGGCGGATATCGACATGGAAGTTGTTTTGCAAGCTGCCGCGGAATCCGGCGCGGCAATGGAGATCAATGCCCACCCCTCTCGTCTCGACCTCGACGATGCCTATGCCCGCCGCGCGAGGGAGTTGGGCGTGCTCATCAGCATCAACACCGACGCGCATTCCGAAGGCGATCTGGACATGCTCCATTACGGAGTCGCCATTGCCCGCCGCGCCTGGCTGACAAAAGATGACGTGATCAATTGCTGGTCAACTGAGAAGCTCTTGAAGTGGTTGAAACAGAGGGGATGAGCAATTGGAGAATAAAAACGCAAAACGCATTGCGCTCTTGATCGCCAGCGGCATGGATATTCTAATCGGCGCATTGGGACTGCTCGTTTATTTCGGTTTCCTCCCATTCGACCTTGATGCCATGGGAATTCCCCGATGGATGGCGGGCGCGGTTGGAGCAGGGTTGTTCTTCTCCGGGTTGGCGGTTTTCGCCTACAACCTTTCCGCGCCGGATTCGTCCGGGGAAAAATGAAAGGATGGGTTGCGATGAAGAACATGTTGAAACCAACATTTCTAAAAATCCTGATCGCTGTCATCCTGTTCGTTATATTCAGCATCGCATGGGGCATGGCTGTGCCATTCATAATCTCAGACACCTTCCCGCTTGGGTTTCCCTTCCCGATCATCCTTGCCTGGGGACCATGCCCGCCGGGGGAGAACTGCTCGGACTTCAGCACAATAAACCTGATCGTGGATGCCGCTATCTGGTATTTCATCGGCGCATGGACCGGGAGCCGATTCCAAAAACCGCGATGACCGGATTAAAGTCGATTCTGTTTTTCATCCTTGCGCCGGGTATGGTTGCAGGCTTGATTCCATTGGCGCTGTTTCGAATCGGTCCGAGGCTTGAAACCGGGTTCCTCACTTCGCTTGCCTTTCCATTATGGGTAAGTGGAATTGCGATTTTGGCCTGGTGCTTTTGGGATTTCCTCGTCAAGGGAAAAGGCACACCCGCCCCGATCGATCCGCCGAAGCAGTTGGTGGTTTCAGGTTTGTATCGATACGTCCGCAACCCGATGTATGTGGGCGTGCTATTGATTCTTATCGGTCACTTCGCATGGTTTGGGTACTGGGGATCATTGATCTATGCAGCCGCTGTATGGATAGCATTCGATCTCTTTGTCAGGTTTTACGAGGAGCCAAATCTTCGTTCCAAATTCGGGGCAGACTACGAAGGTTATCTCAAGCGTGTACCTCGTTGGATTCCGCGCATTCGATGATACCAAGCCCTCGCATCAACTGCTTATAATGCGGGTTCTCCGATGCTGGAAAAATTGAAAGCCCGCGCTCGAGCATTGAAGCAGGAAGCGTACGCCGTCTATATCGCATCGAAGGACCCGCGCACGCCGTGGTACGTAAGGGTGCTGATCTTTTTGGTTGTTGCTCACACCTTTAGCCCAATTGATCTCATCCCGGACTTCATCCCAGTGTTGGGGTATCTGGACGATCTGATTATCACTCCGGGCGGATTATGGCTGGCAGTTAGGTTGATTCCGCCAGAGGTGATGGAAGAGGCTCGCAGGGAGGCAGCAAGCCGGGGCGAAGTGGGATGCGCGGGTTGGGTTGGGGCGGTATTGACCATCCTCCTCCTGATCTGGCTGGTTAAAATTCTGGCTGAGAATTGAGATCCGGCTGGCAAATTTGTAAAGTAGCTGTAAGCAGGGCGGGCGGGGCTGGACAAATATCACTTAAATTTCACCCCTTCTGACATTATAATAGTGTTGCATTTCCACGAGGTCCGCGAACCGCCCCTTTATAATGCCTTTGGCAATATTGTACTGGTTTTCACATGAGCATCCGCCTAAAGGTCGCCCTGCCGTTTCTTTTGTTGACCGTGGTCGTATCGGTTATCGGGGTCTATGTTGTAACGCGCCTCGTGACCGGCTCACTGACGGAACGTCTCACGAATCAACTGTTAGAAGCGGGCAGGGTGGTTTCTGATAGTTTTATCCGGCAGGAGGGATATCATATAGGGGAGGCTCGGCGGATTGTCTTCACAGACGGGTTTGCAGAAGCGGTAATAAATGAAGACCGCGATGCGGTATTCAAGATCGCAGATCCTCTCTTTGGTACAAGCACGGTCGAAAATATGGTCATCGTCTCGCCGCAAGGGACGGAGATTCTGCATCTGCTAAAGGATGGTGAAGGAAAGTCGATCCGCGTGGAACAGGATACGGGAGCCGGGCAGATGCCCTTTGTCGAATCGTATTTGCGGAATCGGAATCCACAAGACCCTCCGCATCGCACACTGGGCGGGAACCTGGTCGACGAAAAGGCATATTATTACACGTTCATGCCCATCAGCGTAGACGATGAATTCGACGGGG
Organism: Candidatus Villigracilaceae bacterium; assembly: GCA_026645935.1. GTDB lineage: Bacteria > Chloroflexota > Anaerolineae > Anaerolineales > Villigracilaceae > Villigracilis. The sequence continues at coordinate 149,065 of JAPKMP010000010.1, forward strand.
TTATCATTCTCGGCACTTCAATTAATACTCTCCTCCCGACCTTCAAACAAATCGCCCTTGCAGATATCGTCCTTTATGGAATGAACGGCGATGTCATTGCAACGACCTTCGGTTCCGCCGGGATGGATAACCTCGATCCCTTGAACATCACCGCCGATCAGTACCAGGAGATCATCAAAACTTCCGAAAAACTCGTACGGGGGGAGAACAATGTGGAGATCGCAGGCCGCCCCTACACGATCGGGCGCGCGCCGCTCCAGGTGGGGAACGATCGCATCGGCGTCTTTGCGGTGGCATTGCCCACGGAATTCGTCCTTCAAGTCAGTGAGAATAACCGGACGACCTACGTGATCATCTTTTCCATTTTGATGCTGGCGGTGATCGTCATCGGCTATTTCGTTTCGCGCAAGATCATCGTTCCCTTGTATTCGCTCGTCCGCACTTCGCAGGCGATCGCGGGCGGCGACCTGGACCAAAGGACCGGCATCGAAACCGGCGATGAGATCGGCGTGCTGGCGAACAGTTTCGACGACATGACCGCCAAACTGCAGAAGAAGACCCATGAACTCGAAGACGCGAACGAGACTCTCAGAAAGATGGACAAGACCAAGACCAATTTCATCTCGATCTCGGCGCATGAACTGCGCACACCGTTGACCTTGATCATGGGCTATTCGCAGATGCTCGAAGAGGATCTGAAGGGCGACCCTGAGATGCGAAAACTTGCGACCGGCATCCTGGAGGGCGCCGAACGCATGACGAATGTGGTCGAAAGCATGCTGGATGTTTCGCGCATCGACAGCAACGCACTGATCCTGCGAAAAGCCAGCATTCAACTGGAGCCTGTCATTCGCAAGGTGCAGATGGAGTTTTCTCCGGCGTTCGAGGAACGTAATATCCATTTCAGCGCCGAGGGGCTGGAGAAACTTCCTCCTGTCACGGCCGACCCTGATATGATGCAAAAGGTCTTCTATCACCTGATGATGAACGCCATAAAATTCACGCCCGACGGCGGCGAGGTGAAAATCTCCGGCAGGTTCGTGAACGGCGCGGAACCGCCACAAGTGGAGATTTCCGTTTGTGATACGGGCATTGGCATCGACCCGGGCATGCACGACATCATCTTCGAGAAATTCTCGCAGACCGGCGAGGTGCTCATGCACTCCTCGGGCAAGACCAAATTCAAAGGCGGCGGACCCGGGCTTGGGCTTGCCATTACGCGCGGCATCGTCCAGGCGCACGGCGGCCGCATCCGGGTGGAAAGCCCCGGGCACGACGAGGAAAAATTTCCCGGAAGCAAGTTCATCGTTTCCATTCCGGTCCCGCACAGAAAGGACAGTGGGTCATGATTCACGATCAAAAGCGCGAACGGCGCGACTGGACCCTGCTCATCTTTATCATCCCCATCGGTATTTTTCTGATCATCATCGTCGGGCAGATCGCCATCCGCCTCCTGCCGATCTGGAGCGTGAACGCGGATATGAACTCGAACCTCGAGCCGGATCCCAACTCGGCAAGACCCTTCGCCCTGCTCGAACCGATCCTGCCGCAGATTCTCACACCGATGGCATGGATGGAGTATTACCTCACGCCCGGAGCGGACATTTACTACCCGCCCTTCCTGACCTTTTCTCCCACCGCCTCGCCCCCGCCGACAGAGGCCACTCCAACCGCGACCGAAGCCCCGCCGACACAGGTCACAACCACCAGCACTCCTTCGCCAACAGGCACTTCTGCTACGGGAACGGCATCTCCAACAAATACTCCTGAAGAGACTGAACCTCCGGGTGGAAGTTCAACTCCGCCTACCGCCACTGCATCACCGACAGAAACGCCAACAGAAACGCCAACAGAAACACCAACCGAAACACCTACTAGCATCGTTTCCACAATGGACCCGGGACTCACACCCGCAACACCGCCCCCACAGCTTGATATCAACGCCCCACCGAATAATACCGATCCAAACAACGACGATAATATTGGTGCTATTGCCGATGGGACCTATATTGTCATCTCGTTACAAATCAGAGTCGACCCCACACCAGACGGCATTTATGATCTTGTCTTTTATGAATGGAACAATGGCGGCACCGTCTACCTGGATTGGATCATTATTGGCATTACGAACGATCCCACCGGCAGCACCTATTACGAGGTCTTCAATTGGGGGGACGGAAAGCCGGACATGAATTCCAACGTTGGCGATATCGCTGACGCCGCAGGGGACGAGTATGACGATCATCCAATCCCTGTTTCGGACAACACTGAAGTTCCGGTGCAGCCGCCCGAAGACCAGCTGCACGACCCCGACCATGATCCCGGTCCCCCGGAAGACAACGGTCCCTTGCCGCAAACGGGAATCCTGATTGACGTTGACACAGCGCCAAGCAACCCGCCTCCAAGAACCTATGAATTTGTGGTCATCATTTCACCGCCTGATGATCCCTCTACTAATCCTCCTCCTGATAACCCCGCGCAAGTGGATGCCATCCAAACAGTCGAGGTTCCAATACCACCCTAGTACAACAGCGAGACCGGTTTCCCGGTCTCGCTTTATTTCTGACCATCAAACAACGAATTCAGCCGGTCCGACAACCCCGGGTTGAGCTTTTCCATCCGCCCGCTTTCGCTGGTGACAGAAAGCAACAGGCTGATGGTGAGAGTGATGACGATAAGCAGGTTCGCAAGATGTAGGTATGCTTTGGGGAATCTTCGAACGATTGTCCAATAACCGAAGACAGCCAGCAGGGTGATCTGTGAGATCACATCGACGAGGAAACGCATCTGCCCGTAGTAGTAAAGCAGAAGACTGGCGAAACCGATGAGGAAGGAACCGCCGAGAAGATATAAGACAAATCTTTGCAAGTCGGCGGCCATTCCTTCATTTACCCCCGGCGGATTCGTTTTTACAAACAGGATCAACGCAAACAGGAGGAAAGGCGCGAAGAAGAGCATGCCGGTCACATTGCCTGCGGCGTAAAGTCCCGGCGCTGAGATTCCAAGGCTTTGAGGCAGCGCTGTGTAACCGACGGGGCGAATATATGGAAAGCCCGAAACGAAATCGAAGGGTTGAAACACATAAGCGGTAAAGTTGTGCGGAAGATAACTCAACTCGAAGGCAAGTGGCATGTCGCGGTTCATGTTTTGGACCGTGATCTGGTAGCGCAGTCCGAACTCGAGCGGAGAGTCGAAGCGGGCGTAGTTGTACCATCCGATCAGGATCGCGCCGACCGCAAGCGGTGTCAAAAAAATGGCGGAGATTTTGATCCAATCGTTTACGCGGATTTTCCAGATCCAATATAAGGTGAATGCTGTCAGAAAAAATATCGAAAGGACGTTGATCGCGCGCGAACCGACGGAACACGCCCAGAAGAGACCGGCGAGAAATAATAACAACCCTGCTTTTGATGGCGTCCCCGCCGCCGGGGACAGCGGCTTAAGCAAATATTCGAATGCCAGGATGACGAAGTAAATGCCGCCAATGAGGAAAAATTGACCCGCGCCAATTGCTGCTTCATACACGTCCGGGATGGAAAGCGACCACGGGATGGGCAGGATCAAGCCGAGGACGAGGAGAGAGGCGGTCACATTCCACATGGGGATGTCTGCGAAGAAGAGCCGCCGCATTTTTAGCGCGATCAGCGAGTTTAAGATCAACAACCCGCAAAAGAAAAAGAAGACAGGGTATATATCCGCAAGGTCTTTATTTAAGGCGAGTTGAATTGGCGTCAGGAGCAGGGCGGGGACAGGTCCCCAATACAAATAAAGTTTTCCCTTATAAAGCGACAAATCCCAAACGTCGTCATCGAAGGGTGGGCGTCCTTCGTTGTTGTAGGGATCGTCTGCAGCGAGAAGCGCCGCGCCGGGTTCCACATCCACGTGGAGTTGACCCTTGCTGAATGCATCTGAAAGCAGTGAATAATAGCGGGTGGAGGCGCGCCATTCTGTGAACGTGCCGAAGGTGATGAACCATACGTAAATGATGAGAATGACCGCCCAGGTGTGCCCGATAATCGTAAAGGTCTTTGTCGCCTCCGATGAAATAAACGCGGGATTTTTCCTGCGCAGGAATATCGAGAGCGTAAGCAGCAAACCGCCGAAGAGAAAAAGAATAATGCGCGAACGTCCCCAATCAGGATTTGGATCGAAGCCGAGAACATGGGCGAAGATCGCGCAACCGATGGCGATCAGCCCGTCGATAAAAAGCAATACGGGAATGGCCCGGTCGGCTTTGGGAGATATTTTCATGCAGGAGATTCTAATCGAACTCGTTGAAGAACGAGTCTTGAGACTTGTACTACTTGCCTTGAAATGGTTGTAAAATTAGCCAACCCATTTTCAGGGAGAGAGCATGACCGAACCCAACCCGAAACCGACCTATCGAATCGCAGACCTGCACCAGGCGGATCGCCCGCGCGAACGGCTGGCGATGCTCGGTCCGCAGGCATTGACGAACGCCGAATTATTGGCGATCCTTTTACGAGTTGGCGTTCAAGGCGAGAACGCCGTGGATGTGGGGCAGCGTCTTTTGCAATACTTCGGCGGCTTGCGCGGACTGCACCGCGCGCCGTTCAAGGAATTGAAGGACCAGCACGGAATGGGGGAAGCCAAAGCGTCGCAGATCAAAGCCGCCATCGAATTGGGCAGGCGGCTGACCTTCGAAGCACCGGAGGAGAAACTTGCCATCAACAGCCCGGCGGACGCGGCGGCGCTTGTGCAGTATGAAATGTCCGCATTGGAGCAGGAGCATTTGCGCGTGATCCTTTTGGACCGGCGCAATCGTGTGCTTGCCATCGTGGAAGTCTATAAAGGTTCCGTCAATTCGTCGCAGGTGCGTGTGGGGGAATTGTTCAAGGAGGCGATCCGCACAAATGCATCGGCAGTCATCGTCACGCATAACCATCCCAGCGGCGATCCGACTCCCAGCCCCGACGATGTGGCTGTCACGCGCGCCATCGTCCAGGCGGGGAAACTTCTGGATATCGACGTACTCGATCATTTGGTCATCGGTCAGGGGAAATGGGTATCTTTGAAAGAAAGAGGGTTGGGGTTTACATAGGGTTATTGGCCCAGGGTCTCGCCACGCTGACCTTGTTTTTCCCCCCATGCTTGGAAAGGTAAAGAGCCTCATCGGCAAGTTTAATCACTTCATCGCTTGTGCGCCCCTGATGCGGGAAGACCGCCACGCCTAATGAGAGCGTGGTGGATAATATTTCGCCATCGAACTCGATCCTCGACTGTTCGAATATACTGCGCCAGTCCTCGGCACGGCGGGCGGTGGTATCCAAGTCCGCGCCCGGCATGAGGATCAGGAATTCCTCGCCTCCATAACGGCAGACCACGTCCGCGGCGCGGGAATGCGTGGTAAATATCTCTGCAAGCGTTTTTAGGACCAAATCCCCCGCCTTGTGCCCGTGCCGGTCGTTGAAGGATTTGAAGTTATCGATATCTGCCATGCAGACGCTGAGCGTGGTCTCTTCGCGAATTGCGCGGGCAAGTTCCCGTTCGAAGGTTTCCTCAAGGTATCGGCGGTTGAAGAGCCCTGTGAGCGGATCTCGGATGGATTGTTCGCGCAGTTCCTCCTGGAGCAACTCGATCTCCTTCAGATGAAGCCTCATGCGGTCGTGTGCGTCGCGAAAGGCTTTTTCGGCCATTTTCTGCCTGGTGATGTCGCGGAAGACGATCAGTCGCCCTGTCATCATTTGCTTTTTGTCCGTGAGGGGTTCCACCCTCAGGTCGAAATACCTTTCGGGCTTGTCGGTGGTATGCACTTCCGTTTCTATATACAGATTCGTGGGGAAGATGGTGATCTGGTTGTACCAGTCGCCGAGAATTTCCTCCATATCCCTGCCGATCGGCGAGTGTTGATTCCATCCGAGCCAGCGCAGGGCGGAGGGGTTGACATCCACCACGCGGTTTCGCGCATCGATCAAGATCACACCATCCTGCATGGTTTCGATCAACATGTGGCGGGCAATTGGCGCCATGTCGAACAAGCGGTGTCGAAACAATCCATAGGCGTAAAAGACCCCCATCACAGTGAAAAGGAGAGGTGTGGGGTCGATCCCGCCGTTTCCCATGCCAAGAAGGAATGTGTAAACGATGTTCCCGATGAATGGTATCAACGTGCCAGCCAGTATCACACCAGCCTGCGACCGATATTCACCTGCCGATTGGGAAAAAGCCTGCGCGAGAATTCCGACCGTGAAGATCATGACCGAATAGGAGTAGGCGACATAAACCCAATACATGATACCCGGGACGAGATTCCATTGTCCGTTTGGAAGCCGGGTCCCGAAATCGAAGACCTTGTAGAACAGGTCGTGATATCTTGCCGTCCAACCGAGCAGCAAGGAGAGGATTGGAATAATGCTAACAAGCAGGATGTTGCGCCGGGTAAGCCAGTGATCGCGGCCGGTGTATTGCACGCCGAACGCCCAAAAAGCGGGGGTTCCCATCAACGAACCAAAAAGGAGAAAGTTAAACCAGTAGTATCGGCTTTCCGAATTCACGGATTCATTAAGCAAGACGCCGGCGCCCGCCCAAAGGATTGTCGTGATGAGCATGAGGAAAAGGGGCAATGCCCCCGGAGCCGACCGGCGGCGCCAGGTAATCACTGACATGATCGATGCGACCAACGTGGATGCCAGGAGGTAGGGCGAGTAGGGGTTGGTGAAGGTCTTTAAGACTTCCACTAGGCTACGTGCTCCTCATAACCCGAAAATCAGTGAACGAGTTTCCGACCATCTCTTCCCACTCGATTCTTGATTCATCGACCCGCGACATTCGCGGACCTTCCTTTACCGCCTCGAGAAACCGCTCGACATCTGCGCGCCGCCCCTCGGCGACGGCTTCCACGGTATCGTAGCCGACATTGCGCACCCAGCCGGTCACGCCGATCTGACGCGCATAATATTCCACATGCGCGCGAAAGCCAACCCCCTGCACGCGGCCCTTCACCCAGACATGCGCTCGCACAATTTCATTTGGATCGGGGGGCATGTCTCCTCCGCTGGCGGGCAAGGTCGATGGCGCCCCAAATGGGAACGACGATGACGATGACCAGCAAAAGCAGGAAGGGGAGCAGATTGAGGAACGCCGCGCCGCCCCGGTTCAAACCAAGCACGGTCTCGCGCCAGCGCGAGTCGAGTTGACCGAGCGAAGCGCCGAGCGCCTTCGTCGCGCCGAGATCGCAATCGAAGCCGTCTCCGTATGTGGCGATGAGGCGGGAAAGACCCGAAACGCCGAACGAATCGCGGATGTAGGTGACAAAGGATTGAGACTGGGCATATGCCAGGTACGCTGACCCGGAGTCGGCGGGGAATGAGGCGCACAATTCCGTGAATGGGATCAAGGTATCGTTGGCGCTGGCGATCTCCAGCGCGCGGGCGTAATCCGGATTCGGATAGCGTTCCACCATCGAAGCGATGCCTTCGATCAACCAGGCCGGCTGTTTGTAGTACGTATCTCCGATGGTGCGGTACAACATGACATGCGCGAGTTCATGGGGAATGAACGTGTCCATCTCGGTGGATTGATTTGCGCCCGGAGGGACCGCGACAAGAATTACTCCGAGGTCTGCATGAGCGTGCCCGCCCGCCCATTCGCGCCCGCCGAGCAGAAAAGTATCGTTGAGGTCTTGCACGTTGGAATAAATGTAAATATTAACCGGCTCGGTAAGCGACAAGGGGATGAGGTCCCTCATTGCGAACAGACCCGCCCCGGCGCTGTCGAGGGCGGCGGAACCGAATGCATCATCGCCCGCATACCAATGAATCGTAACGAACGATTGCGAAGTCTCGCGCCAGGGGAAACGATTATCGGTATATTGATACGTCTGCGGTTCGCTGGTGTAGGTATTGCCGTCGTTCAACGTCGCTTGAAACCAATAGATGATCCCGCTGAAGGGCGGGAATACATTGAGCGATGCGTCGTAAACGAATTTCACCGAACCATCCTCCGCCACTTGCAGCGTTTCCACGCGCGTCACCTGCTCGTTGACGCCGCGAAACAAGAGCGACACCTGCCGGATCGGACCCGGTGTTCTTATCATTGCATCGAAGGTGATGGATTTGCCGAACTCATGCGTTACCTGCGCTTCCACCTGGATTCCACCCTGCGACTCGGGGCGGCTCGAAGATTCCGCTCGGGCTTGGTCCGGTTTCAGGGAAAGGGTCGACGCGAGAAGCACGACCACAATAAAGCGAAGAATCCCTGGGTGTGAAGCGGACATTTTCAATTTCCCGCAAGGTAAACGATCAACGGAGTCAGCGTCAACGGGCTGAGGATGGTCCCCAAAAACACGATGGCGGTGACAAGCGAAGGTTCCAGTTTATATTCCGTCGCCACAACGGTGGTCGCCACCGCGGCTGGCATAGCCGATTCGATGACGTTCCCCTGCCGCGGGTGACCCTGCAATCCGAACCAGGCTGCCAGAACAAGCCCAACAAAAGGACCCAGCAATAGTTTTGTGGCAACGCCCAAACCTACAGCGCGCAGGCTGTGCGACCATTCGATGCGGGTCAATTCCAAACCGAGCAGGATGATCATGGCGGGAATGGCTCCATTGGCGGCGATCTCAATGGTGCGGGCAATGGGCAGGGGAATCTCCACGCCCGTGCCTTTGATGAGCAGGGCGACCGCCACCGCGTAAAGGATCGGGAGGCGGAACACCCCCAGTATAGCGGATTTCAAGTCCAAATGGCCAAGAGATGCGATGACGACGCCGACCGTGTTGAAGAGGATGGTGGTTGTGACATAGAAAATGGACGCGACCGCCAATGCTTCATCGCCAAACGCGAATTTGACCAGCGGCAATCCATAATTGCCCGTATTGCCGAATGCCACTGTGAGAATGACCGCAAGCAGATGGGCGCGCTGGAGTTTGAAAAGTTTCCCGAGGATGAAAGCCATCGTTCCCATGACCGCAATGACGGCTGTTGTGTATCCGACCGTATTGAAGGCCTGTCTCAGATTCAACTGGCTCGTAATCATTAGGTTGAAGACCAGCAGGGGACTGAAAATATAGAAGACGATCCTGCCGATGGTGCGGGAATCGACGGTGAGGGTTTTGCCGAGAATAAATCCAGCCGCCGCGATGAGCAGGATGGGCAGAAGGTTATTGGCGAAGGTACTGAAGAGTTCGGCAATGGACATGGTGATGAGATTATAAGCCCCGAAAAATTGAAATCCGCACTGCAGATTGTGCAGGTTTCACTGATCGTGATTATTCAAGCCTGGCACATCGGTAAAACCTACGGACATAAAATATGTGGCCTGGCAACCGCCCGATTGTGATTACAGCGCAACCAGTTCAGGTTGTTTAAGCAAACCTGCCTGCATCGACCACGGTCCCGTCCAGGTGACGGTGACGGGCAGAAGTCTGCCGCGTAGATCGTCGTCCGTTTCGACAAAGACCAGTTTGTTGGTGGGGGTGCGGCCTTTCCAGCGGTTCTTGACCTTTTCTTCAAACAATACTTCTACGGTCTCGCCGAGATATTTCCGGTTGATCTCCGCGACGATTCCCTCCTGCAATTCCTCCAACATGCGGAAGCGGCGCACCTTTTCCTCGTCGCTGACGTTATCCTCCATGCGGCGGGCGGCGACGGTCCCTTCGCGGACGGAGTAGCGGGCTAAATGGGCAACATCCAGCTTGAGGTCCGACAGGAGGCGGTAAGTTTCCATGAATTGTTCCTCGCTCTCGCCGGGGAATCCGACGATGATGTCCGTCGCGATGGAACAATGAGGGATGCGGCCGCGGATCTTTTCGATCAAGTTGCGGTAATCCCGCTGGGTGTATCCGCGTTTCATGTTCTCGAGAATATCGTCAGCGCCCGCTTGAATGGGTAACTCGATGTGCGGCATGACGCGCGGCAGCTCGGCAATGGTGTCGATTAATTCATCGTCGAAGTAGTTGGGGTGCGAGGTTAGGAATCGGATGCGCTCGATGCCTTCGACGTCATGGACAATGCGCAGCAGGGCGGCGAGGTTTGGTCCATCCGGTATATCCCTGCCGTAGCGGTCCACGATCTGACCGAGCAGGGTAATTTCTTTTACGCCTTGCTTTGCCAGCGAACGGATCTCAGCCACGATGTCGCCGACAGGACGTGAGCGTTCCACGCCTCGCTTGTAGGGGATGATACAGAAGGTACAGGCGTGCGAGCAGCCATAGACGATGGGCACATGCACACTGACGGTCTTGCCTTGCTCGGCAACCGGCAGTTTGAGTTCTTCATCCATCATCAGGAAGCGGCGGGTTGTCTCGGCATCTTCGAGCGATTGAACTTCGCCCTGCGTGAGATGCGAGATCAATGGACCCGGGTCGGAGGGCGGCGAGAACACGTCCACGTAGGGGAGTCTGGCTTTGAGCTTTTCCGCGCCGCGCACGCCGACGAGACAGCCCATCAGGTTGATCGTAAGGTCCGGATTCTTTTCTTTGAGTTTCTTGAACGAGCTGACGCGCCCAATCGCCTTGTCCTCGGCGGATTGGCGCACGACGCAGGTGTTTAAAACAATAACGTCTGCTTCTTCGGGCATGTCGGTAAAAGTGTAACCGAGGTGCTCCAACGACGAGCCGACCCGCTGTGAATCGGCGACGTTCATTTGGCAGCCTTCGGTCCAGATGTGGTATTTCATAGGGTGCGAATTATACCAAGAGCAGTCGGGGTTTAAAAAGTGACAATCGCCATTAAGTGACTATCACTTTGTTAACTGCCGAGCAATTCATCGTACTTCCGGCGCACTTCGCGGATGTCTTCCCACATCAGCGATTTTGGCGAGCCGGGTTCGCGCGATTGATTGCGTAGTAAATAGGAAGGATGGAAGATGGGCATGAGCCAGCGCCCGTCCATTTCGGTCCACCTGCCGCGCAGGGTGGTGATGCCTGTTTTTTGTAACACAGACTGGCAGGCGACATTGCCCGTTAACAGAATCACCAGCGGGTTCATGAGGCGGATGATCTCGAGGACGAACGGGCGATAAAACTCGATCTCCTTGTCGTTGGGTTTGCGGAAGGACTTGCCGTCATCCCCCGGCGGCATGCGAAAAACCGAGTTGGTGATGTAGATATCGGTTTCAGGGTCGAAGTTCGCGGCTTGCAGGATCTTATCCAGCAGCTGACCGGCGGGACCGACGAACGGTTTGCCCTTGATGTTTTCCTGTGGTCCCGGCGCCTCGCCGACGAGCAGAAGTTTTGCGTTCGGGTTTCCGCGGCTGATGACGATGTTCGTGCCTGCGTTCGCAAGCGGGTCGTCGTTCAAAGAGCGAAGCGCTTCGAGAACTTCATCCAGTGAATTGAATCGAGGGGAATCGAACAGACCGGGTTGAGACATGGCGCGTTCCTTTTGCAGGAATGAGGATGCCGCTATTTTACGTCATCTCACGCCCAAGTAGGAACGCGAGATCTATTTCTCTTCGAGAGGGGCAAACCCTCCACCGAGGATCTCCTGAGCGGGTGAAACGATGACAACGGCTTTCGAGTCCTCCTTTGCGACCGCGGCTTTAAGATTGTGAACCTCGGTAATGGTCAACGCACACATCAAGATCGAGCGTTCCTTCCCGGTGTACATGCCTTTGCCCTGCATGGACGTCACACCGCGCTTGAGATCGGTCATGATCCTGCTGGATACATCGTTGGCTTTGTCGGTGATGATGAGCGCCAGTAACTGCCTGCGTTTTCTACGCGGCACAAGAAGAGCCCGCAAGCCGGTATGTTTTCCCTCCATAGAAGGCGCTGCAGGAGCGCTTTCATCACCGAAGCGTGGCAAAATCTCGCCTGTCGCGCGGGTCATGGTGATGGTGGCGACGGCAAAGACCGCAAGGAAGATATAGAACAAGATGCCCAAACCGATCATGACCTGACCCGGAACGGGTCCGACGGCAGCACGTTCCAAAAATTCAGCCAAGTCGTTGGGCGCCTTGGGGAAGAGCCATACCTTCGCGATCCACGATGCGAGCAGGATCAAAAAGATCCAGTAATAATTTCGGCGCAGTCTTCTGCCGAACGCCTCCCACATCGAGATCGGAAAACTTGGCGTAAGCAAATTCTCGGCAAGATTTTCCGCCCACTCCGGCGAGGGATGGAACGGCGGAACGAGCATGGCGGCATAGAAATCCGTTTCCATCAACCGCACACGATAACTCCACAACTCATAATAGCGGTAGCGCCGCGCTTCGATGAACAAAAACCATAAGACCAACAACGTATTCAACAAAACAATGGAATGATGCACATCCGATTGACTGAACGCGATCGAAAGCGTTGCACCTGTTACCACCACCGCCCAGTTCGTTGTTGTGTCGAGTCGCTGCCGCCAGACGTTGGCGCGTTGGATCTCCGCACGGAAAAAATGCACCATTGCCGTAACAAATTCGCTGGATTTAAGTTGATACCCGCGATATGTCCATACCGGTTCTTCAGGCACTTCTTGTCTTGATTTGGATTTTGCTTTTGTAGATTTCACTGCCATTTGATTTTCTCTCTGGATGACGAACACGCATCAAACTTAGCTGAATATTGATTCTGTTTTCTGGAAATTTTTCCTACGCTGCTGGCGAGTCTACACCCGCAGCGGATTCCACTGCGTACGGCTTTCGTTGCACTTCCACATGCATATGTCATTGCGAGACGGTGTTCTTCCGGCGAAGCAATCTCTTGTTTCAGGAGGGGATTGCTTTACAAAAAACGCTCGCAATGACATACTACTTCGGTAACTTATACGCTTCCTTCGTTGGTTTGAGCGGACGGCTCAACCACATCGGTCTACGGTTGCCATCAGGACTCACTTTATTCGCAGGTCTCGTCATCGCCAGCCATCTTCGATAAACTTCCATGGACTTGTTTGTATCGACAAACAAATCACCTGCTTTTTCGCCTGCTTCGGCTTTGCTGACCTTGAATATCTTTTGCAGCCAGCAATGAACTCCGCTGATGGGGTCGGGGTGGACGGCATGGGCGAGATTTTGGTTCACGCCGACGTTGCTCCACCAGATGCGGCTGGTGTCGGGGTCGGAAGACTCCCACGCCTTGCCACCGTGAATGACGCGCATGAGGAATCCGCCTTTGCCGTCGTCGTGAAGTTCCACAAGATTTGACGAGCCTTTGCTCACGCCTTTATCTTCATTCAAACGCCAGCGCCCCAAATGATGACTGATAGCGATGATGCCAGGTTTGATGCCTTCGGTGACCCAGACCGTATCCACGAAGTGACCGATCTCGGTTTCCACTTTGGCGAGGTCGCCCGTTTCCAATCCCAGACGCTGCGCGTCTTCGGGATTCATCCAAATCGGATTCTTATGCGAGATCTCATACAGCCATTTCGCATTTGCCGAGCGGGTGTGAATGAGCGTGGGCAAGCGGAAGTTGGGAAGCAGAATCATCTCGCCTTTAGAGCGGTCAATGGTATCGGGGTGGACGTGACTCTTCACTGTCCACGGGATGACATTTTCTTTTTCGCTCCAGCCCCAGTTGGCGAGCGTGTCGCTGAAGAATTCAAGTTTCTTGGATGGCGTATCAAAGCCCGCCTTGGGTTGTCCATCCACCATCAAGCCAAGGACAGCGCCAGAAGAGTCTCGGGCACGATCAAATTCGTCGGTGGTCAGACCAGCCTCAAGCGTCGTGTGAAACGTTTTGTCAAATGGTGAATAATTCTCTTTCTTAACTTCAAAGACTCCATACTTGCGCATGTACGCCAGCGGAGTCAATCCTTCTTTTGCGGCGGCTTCGGGCAGACCTGGCACCGAGTTCTCGAAGATCCATTGATAGTATTCATCCACGGTGATGATCTCGCCTTTGCGATACGGCGACTCGAACCACTGACGAATGCCAAGTGAACCATCGGGATCCATCTTCGCAGAAAGTTGAATCCACCACTCGTTCTCTTCCCACACTTCGCCAGGGTTGGCTTGATAGGTGAAGTCCACCTTCATGCCCGCGCGTTCCATCGCGACGCGGCGCACAGGCTGGCGGAATGCGATCCACTGACCCGCGTGCGTTTCTTGACTCATCAGGTCGTGACGCTCGGGTCCGTGACCAGTGGGCAAGACGTAATCGGCGAACCATGCGGTTTCATTCCATGTGGGCGTGAGCGCCACGTAGCATTTGATCTTTGAGTCTTCATCCTTAAGCGCCTTGAGCCACATGAAGCCATCGGGGTTGACCCACATCGGGTTGTACACGCGCGTGAAATACACGTCGATGTCGCCGCGGCCTTCTTCGAGCATGTGCGGCAAAAGGATGGACATCTCATAATGCGCGAGCGGATACTCAATGGGGTAATGCAGTTCGTTCCACGTTTCGGGAGCGGGCGCACCCTTGAACGGCTTGGGCACGAACTTGTTCCAACCTGTCATCGACGTGCCGCCTTTGTTACCGATGCTGCCCGTCAACACATTGAGGAAGAGCAGGCAGCGCGCCACCTGCCATCCGCCAAGATTGCCAACGCTTGCAGAACGCCAAACGTGCGTGGCAAGTTTGCCTTCGCAATTGGCAACCAGCCGCGCCGTTTCTTGGATGCGCTCGATCGGCACTTCCGATTCCTTCGCGGCGCGTTCGAAGGTGTATTCGGCGTAGAGGTCTTTGAGCAGACGGTCGAACAGGTCGAAGGTTGCAGGTTGCAGGTTGGATGAAGAACACGCGCTTCGAATCTCCGCCGCTAACTGGTCGCTGTTTACTGACAGTTTTCCATCGGCGACGGCTTGCAGTGTTTCCTTCCAGTTGACCCATTTCTGCATGAAGTCTTTGTTGTACAAATTATTTTGAATCAGATGATTTGCAATCGAAAGCAGAATCGTATTTTCACTGCCAGGGTAGGTCGGCAGCCAGACATCGCTCATGGAGGCAGTGTTCGAGAGGCGCGGGTCGAAGGTGATGAGCTTCGCCCCGTCCGTTTTGGCTTCGATGATGCGCTGGGCATGCGGGTTGAAATAATGCCCCGTTTCGAGATGACTTGAAATCAAAAGGATCATTCGCGCGTTTGCAAAGTCTGGGCTGGGACGATCCTGCCCGAGCCAGAAGTTATAGCCCGCACGCGCAGACGATGAGCAGATGTTGGTGTGGCTGTTGTGACCATCCATGCCCCAGGTCTGCACGACGCGGTTGGTGTATCCGTCTTCGCCAGGACGACCGACGTGATAGACGATTCCGTTCGGGCGGCGTTTCTTGCTCTCGCGCATTTTCTCGGCAATTTCGGTCAACGCCTGCTCCCAGGAGATTTGCTCCCATTTGCCTTCGCCGCGTTTGCCGACTCTCTTCAGCGGATACAAAATCCGCTCGGGGTCATAAACTTGATTATGAGTCGCGGGTCCCTTGGCGCAGTTACGTCCGCGGCTGCCAGGGTGGACGGGGTTGCCTTCAAATTTTCGAATCTCGTAGGTGTCCTTGTCCACGTAGGCGAGCAGTCCGCAGGCGGACTCGCAGTTAAAGCAGACGGTTGGCACGAGCGTATATCTCCGCGCTACTTTCTTGGGCCACTCCTTGCCGTCCCATTCGACCCATTCATCCCACACATCAGAGGGGGGATACTGGCTGATGCGCCCATCCTCGTGGACGACTTCAGTCAGTTTGATGGGCTTGCGGTCAGAGTCCGCGAATTGCGGGACGGCGGTGCCTGCGGAGGTTTGAGGGATTTTTGTCTGTGTCATTGGTTTCTCGATAATCGTTATTCGATGCTCGGCATTCGCCCTCATCCCCAGCCCTTCTCCCAAGGGGAGAAGGGAGTTGAGTCAGAAGAGTAGCCAAGTCCCCTCTCCCTGTGGGAGAGGGTTAGGGTGAGGGAGCGTTACGAATTCGGAATATACTGCGGCGCCATTACGAAGGCGTATTCATAGAAGAACAAGCCGATGAGTGTGGCAAGGACGGCAAGGGGCAGTGCGGGCGAGAAAGCGATCATCAGCGCAAGTGGGATGACGTGTCCCAGCGCGATGCCGCCCCACCAGTATTGATTGCGGAATTTGCCGTGGGTCATTTCGCGTGAGGCGAGCATGGCAGTGTCGGTTGGGAAGGAGTTGAGTTTGCCCGCAAAAGTCATCAGCAAGTTGATGGCGATGCTGGCAGGGAAGAGAATGGTCAGCAAGGCGGTCAGGTCAGCGGGAAAGTTGACGAAGAGATTCAGGACGAAGAACACGCCGCTTGCAACCATTGCAGATTGTGACAGCAATTGGAAGGGCAGTAAATTGCTCTGCCACATGTCACGCCCTTCGGCTTGACCGAGCAGGAAGGCGGTGTAGATGACTACGCCCAACCCAAATGGGAAAACGATCCACGCGGCGATGGGACGAATGCTTGCGACAAAATCCGCAGGGAGGATGTTCCAGAATGCGCCCGCTTCGAGCAGCCACCACAACCCAGCCACCGCCGTGAATGTAACCATGATATACGCGCCGCGCGCCACCCATGATTTCCATTGCGGGCGCAGCAAAATGTTGAGGAAGCGTTTGGGTTGCGACAAATCCTTGATGAGCAGGATGGTCGTGATGAGCATAAAGATCATCGCAGTGAAACCTGCCGCAAGGAAAGTGGCAGAGTCAAAACTAAACAGGTTGAACATCGAGCCGAGACTCAACAGCATGAAAATTCCGCCCGCGATGCTTTTCGTGACGAGATACGAAGGCAATTCCCAGTGCCAATTGATCTTGTGCTGCGCGGTGTACGCGGTCTGCACCATGTGTTCGGCGACACGTCCGCCGAATTGAATGGGACCATTCGTTGGACGTCCCTGTTCTTGCGGTTCGCGAAGCGGTGTGCCTGATTTTGAGTAAGGGCGGGGTGACCCCGCCCCTACAGTTGCATTAAACACAGGCAACTCGTATGCAGAAACATTTTGCTCGGTCACTTTGTCCGCCCACACATACGAGTCATGAGTTTGAGTAGCAGAAGGATGAAGCGACCAGTCATTGCCGTTGATGTAGAACAGTTTGGGACCCGTCCCCTGCTCAGGCTTGCGAACGCTCACTTGCGCAGTGGACAACTTTCGGCTTATTTCCGAAGCGGGGTCGTTCAAGTCGCCAGCGAGAATCGCATGTTCGGGGCAGACCACCACGCAGGCGGGTTCGAGTCCCACATCCAAACGATGTGCACAAAAAGTGCATTTCGCGGCGGTGTTGGTTTCGGGGTCGAGATAGATCGAATCGTAGGGGCAGGCTTGCATGCAGGATTTACATCCGATGCAGATGGACGGATCAAATTCAACGATGCCATCATCACGTTGATACATCGCAGTGACGGGACAGATGCGCACGCAAGGCGGGTTGGCGCAGTGGTTGCAGCGCGTCACTTGAAAGCGGCGGCGCACGTCGGGGTAGGAGCCCGTCTCCACATACTTGACCCATGTGCGATACACGCCCAGCGGCACTTGATTCTCGGACTTGCACGCCGTGGAGCAGGCGTGACAGCCGATGCATTTTGATTGGTCGATGAGGAAGCCGTAGTTTTGAGTCATTAGAGATTGGTAATTCGTAATTGGTTAAGCGGCTTGCGGAGGTGTGACTGCGTTCATGATGGCGGTTGTGAAGTCGGTGGGCGTGACGCCAGGGGATTGGATATTGAGGCGGTAGTACGCTTCTTCGATCTTGGATTTGAGATTCTCAGGTGTGGCAGCAACGCCACGCAGAGATTGTTCAAGCGCACCGAGAGCGAAGACGGGCAGCAGAGTGAAATCGCCAGAGATGGTGACGTCGTCAATGCGTCCTTCACGCAGGCGGGCGATGATGCGGATCAAACCGCCCTGAGCCTTGAATGCCGCTTCGACGATGTGTACATCCTGATGGATTTTCACGCCCTGCTGTTTGAGTTGACCCTTCTGATACAGCCATTCATCGGAGGTGAAGCGCGCGTCAATCTCCTTTGCCATCGCTTCTTCTTCTTCAGTCCATTCGCCTTCGTAGACTTCCATGCCCAACGCTTCGGAGACCTTCTTCATATACAAGTCTTTGACCGTTGCGCGGTCGGGCGTAGAGCCGAGTTGTTCGGTCATGGTGGTCATGTAGGCTTCGAGTGATTCGAAGATCTTGTCGCGCATTTTCTCGGAAGGGACTTTCAGCACCTGTGACATGGTCTTCTTGTCGAAGGTGTACATCAGGCTGCCAACGAGAATTTCGGCAATGCCCATCTGTGCCGCACCTGTGCCGCCGATCTTCTTGCCGTTGACATGGATGTCATTAATCGGGCGCAGGTTGGCGGGAATGCCGAGTTCTTGATAGGTTGCCACCAGCGGGTCGATATAAAGTTTGAAACGTTCTTCGAGCGTGGCAGGCAGATCTTCTTTGTGGAAGATCCATTGCGTAAAGAGTTGACCGTTATCCAAAAACACCGCGCCGCCACCGACTTCGCGGCGATAGACAGGCAGGTTGTGTTTTTCGCAGTAATCCAAATCCACTTCCTTTTGGATGTCCTGATGGTAACCGACACTCACATACGGTCCATTGGGTGAAACCAAGATGATGGTGTTGGGCGTGCTTTCTTTCATGGCGTACCCGACCGCGTGGTAAACGGTCTGCGAGCGGAGTGGGGTTACGCCTTCCATGTAGAGCAAGCGGATATTTTTGGACATTGTGGAGTCTCCTTTGGTAAAGTGTTATCTAGCCAAGTTTTGGAAATAGAAATGGGACGTTCTTTTTATATTCAAGATAGGATTCGCCGAAGCGAAGTTCCAATTCTTTTTCTTCAAAATACTTAATGAAGATTAAATGAGATGGGATAATGCCAAGAACAGCGGCAAGCGTGGCAAAGCTCGAGCCTGTGACGAGTCCCAGCGCAATGGCAAGCAGGTAAAAACCTAATGACATTGGGTTTCGAGTGCGCTTGTAAATGTCGTCATTGACGACATACTTGGTTAATACAAAGGCATTGGTTCCCTTCCCAATGGCACGCAGTAATTTATTGGTCACTGCCATGAAGTAAAAACCTGGGGTGGCAAGCAGAATACCGATTCCGAGAAAGATAGGTCGCATGGGCAAAGGGTTTAATCCAACCAGTTCATCGAACCGAGAGATTCCAGGGTAGAAAAACGCGACAATCGGCGGAGCGATCTGTCCTGCAAAGAATAGGAAGTGCATGACACGGCTTGATTTCTCTGCATTTTCTTTGGATGGATTTTGTCGAAGCCAAATGCCAAGAACGATTGCGCCAACCGCCATTGCAGCAGAACCCGTAACAACCCAATAAATAGTGAACATGTGAACCTAGTCAATGCAACGCAGGCAATTGACCTTTAACTCCTTGATTCGTTCCTTGTATTTCTCTGTCGCCGCTTCACCCGTGACGAGATGACTGGATTCTGCTTCGAGATTCGTCGGTTTCACTTTGACGAGCCAGCCATCGGTGTACGGTTCTTTGTTGGCGAGCAGAATGTTCTTTGCAAACGCTTCTTCATTCGTTGCGATAATCTCGCACGAGAACGGCGCAGGAAAGGGTCCCACCCACTTGGCGGACTCGATGGTTGCCAATGCTTTCCCTTGCGCGACCTTTTTACCAACTTCCCGAAAACTAAGTGCCGCGAACTTTCCGCAGCGGGTTTGGGCGACATCGGTCATGCCGAGTGTGGCGATCTCGCCGTCAAAGCGAATCCACACATCGCGCTCGATGTCGTAGGTCAGGTCTTCGGGAATGTCGCAGGCGTAAAAAATCATCGGTAAATGGTAATTGGAGATTGGTAATTACCATTTACTAGTTACCAATCTCCAATCTCTGATTACTCGAAATTGAGATTCTGTTCTTCCATAAATTTCTGATACGCAGCCACTGCCGCTTCCCCAGTCAACAGCGCGGCGCTTTCGCCAGCCCAATCGGTGGGTTTTACTTTCACAAACCAACCATCGCCATACGGGTCAGAGTTGATGAGCGACGGCTTGCCTTTCATCATCTCGTTGACTTCCACGATCTCGCCAGTGACAGGGGATGTCACAGGTCCCACCCACTTGCCGCTTTCGAGCGTCCCCGCCGATTTTCCCTTTTGCACCGTGCGTCCCGCTTCCTTCGGCGTGGCATTGACAATGCCCTTCGCCAAATTCTGCGCCACATCAGTGATACCGATCTTCACTGTGCCATCGTCCATGGGCAATGCCCAGGCGTGTTTCTCCACCCAGTAGTAGAGATTTTCAGGAATGTTACATCCACGAACAGTTGCCATTTTATTCTCCTAATTGTTTAGGTCGAGTAGGCGGTGCTATTCCGCCGTACCGAGACCATGTTCACCTTGCAGGTGATACAGAAGTAGATCGAAAACAACCAACCGAATCTCGTATTCATATTCTGACACAAAACTCGGATCACGGCGCGCTTTCTTCGTGACCTGTTCATAACTCGCGCCGCAAACGGGACAGGTGATCACGTAAAACGTGTGCTTTGTAAATTCGTCCACGCGCACACCGAGCGTATCGCCATGATTCTCCGCCAAGTGATTGTGGACTTCGGAGCGCTTACCGCTAAAATCGCAATAGGGACATTTGAACATAAAATTTTATTTCTGCTTAGAAGGCAGTCTCTACCGCCGTTTTGCGCCATCCAAGTCCGACTACCAATCCTTGTCAATCTCAATCAGCGCATTGTCATTGAACTCGTAATTGCGATAACTCGAATACGGATATTTTGCTGGATCATCCACCAACCCTGCACGAACGGGATTCATGTGGATGTAATTCAATTTCTCGGTTAGGAACTTTTCGGTAAAGATGAATTGCTCCCAAAAAGAATCCTGCCAAACCTTTTTCTCGGCTCGTTTCGTCTCTTCGCCTGACTCTTGAAAATGAGTCGTCCATTCGGTTTTGCCTTCCAACTCTGCCTGTCGAGCAATCCTACCCGAAGTGAAGCGTTTGAAATCGCGCATGAAATCGGAAACGACGGAAGAATCGCCAGTGGGGTAAATCAGCAAGTGCAAGTGGTCAAGCATAATGACATAGCCGAGAAGTTTGCATTTGAATTGATGTCGGTAGAAATTCAGGCTATCCAGAATGGGTATGATGAAGGATGGTGTATTGAAAATTTTCAAACGTCCATAAACGTTTGTTGTAATGTAGTACACCGAACCTTCCATTCGAATTCTTGGATACATATTCTCCTTTTCTTTATGCGTACTAGGCGCTCTCTAGCGCCGTGTCGGGTTGCGCAACCCGTGGACGTTAGAGAACGTCCACTACGCGGTAGCGGGTACTGGGGCTGGCTCCTCAGCACCAACCGCTTCGGCAACTAATTGAATGATGTCGCGGACTTCGATCTTGCCTTCGTTGCCTGTGGTCTTGACCGCGTCGGAGTACATGACCATGTCTTTGGGGCAGGTGACGATGAAGAGTTGGGTCTTCGCGTTCGCGCCTTCACCGAAGGTGGTCAATGCTTCTTTGATTCGGTTCTCGGCGGGACGTTCTCCAGGCGCGACCTTGCCCATCCAAATTTGACCGCCGCCCGCGCCGCAGCAGAACGAGTTCTCACAGTTGCGCGGCATTTCGACAAATTCCACGCCGAGCAGTTCGAGCAACTTGCGCGGAGCGGTGAATCCGCCGTTGTAGCGACCGAGATAGCACGGATCATGGAAGGTGACTTTGTAATTCGATAACTTATTCTTGATCGTGAGTTTGCCTTCTTCAATTAACTTGAGCAAAGTCACGGTGTAATGCTTGACCTCAAATTTCCCGCCAAATTGAGGATACTCGTTCTTGAGCGTATTGAACGAGTGCGGGTCGGTGGTGACGATCTGCTTGAACTGCGCTTTGCCAAACGCCGCCATGTTCTGCTCGACGAGTTGCTCGAACAGACCTTCTTCACCCACGCGGCGGACGTCGTTACCAGAATTGGATTCGTTCTGGTATAGAATGCCGAAGTCCAAGCCGCCTTGGTTGAAGAGCCGTGCCACCATTTTGGTATTCGGAATGACGCGTTCATCGAAGGAAGCCGTATCGCCGACGAACCATAAATGCTCCACGGGTTCTTCGGTCGCATTCTTGACGGGGAACTCCATCTCCTTCGCCCAGCGTCCGCGCAGACGTTTGCCTTTGCTCATCCAGTTGCCGTTGGTGGCGAGAGATTGAAGCGCGTTCTGCACGCCGCTGTCGATTTCGTATCCGTCAATCAACATGCGGCGGCGGATGTCCACGATGTCCGCCATCGGTTCGTTGCCGACGGGACACACGCGGACGCAGGCGTAACAGGTTGTGCAAGACCAAACCGCTTCGGGGGAGATCACTGTCTCAGTAAGCGGAAGCAGCAACTTCTCGGGGTGAGAACCGAAGGTCGCTTCCTTGAGAAGATAACGCTTGTTCACTTCCAATGCCGAAGGGGAGAGCGGTCGCTGATAAAAGTTCGCAGGGCAGACATCCTGACAGCGATTGCATTGCACGCAGGCGTAGGCGTCCA
>JAPKMP010000011.1 GCA_026645935.1 Candidatus Villigracilaceae bacterium
CATTCGTGGAGAATCCGATGTCATATTTAACTCTCTCGGGAATTACAAAACAGTTCGGCGATACCGTGGTGGTGGAAAATTTCAACCTGGAGATCGGCAAGGGGGAATTCGTCTCCTTCCTCGGTCCGTCCGGATGCGGGAAGACAACAACCCTGCGCATGGTGGCCGGATTTGAAATTCCCACCGCAGGCAGGATTAATTTGGACGGGGCAGACATCACAGACAGGGCTCCCAATCAACGCAATGTCGGAATGATCTTCCAGTCCTATGCCTTGTTTCCGAATATGACCGTTGCTCAGAATATTGGATTTGGCTTGTCCGTCCGCAGGGAGTCTTCTGAAATGGTAAAACAGCGCGTGGAGGAGATGATCAGCCTGATCAACCTCGAAGCACACGCGAACAAATTTCCATACCAACTCTCCGGAGGGCAGCAGCAGCGGGTTTCCCTTGCGCGGGCGCTTGCCATCCATCCGCAGGTTTTGCTTCTCGATGAGCCGCTTTCCGCTTTGGATGCGAAGATTCGCGTCTCTCTCCGGGCTGAGATTCGCGCCATCCAAAGGAAACTTGGTATCACCGCAATATTCGTTACCCACGACCAGGAGGAAGCGCTTTCCATCTCAGACCGTATTGTTGTCATGAACGCAGGCGTGATCGAACAGGTGGGCAGCCCCTTTGAGATCTACAACTTTCCGCAGACTCAATTCGTCGCGAATTTCGTTGGTTCGCTTAACAACGCGAACGCTGAAATTGCCGACCCTGCAAAAGGTCTCTTGCACTTGAACGGCATTCACTTGGTTACGGCATCGGACGTGAAATCGAAAAAGAAAGGCGACAAGGTCCGAATTTCCATCCGACCGGAACGCCTTGGATTCGCCTCCGAGCAGAAAAAGGACAACGTGCTCGAATGTACCATCGAAAACATCATTTTCCTCGGCTCGGTCGTTCGCATCCAGGTTAAGATCGGCGACGCCAAATTCAATATGGATACCTTCAATAATCCCTTCCTCGAACTGCCGAAGATCGGCGCGAAAGATCAGGTGACCTGTTCGAAAGAAGCGGTATTGGTCCTGGATGAATGAAATAAAAGTAGGTCACGCTTCAAGCGTGACCTACAGCTTTTAATGGTTTGTTTGATGAACAAAGTGATTCTTGTCCTCTCAGATGCTCTGCGATACGATGCGGCCGCCGCGAATATGGGCTATCTCATGCACCTGGTGGAGTATAAAAAAGCAAGCCTGTACAAGATCTTCGGCGAACTTCCCAGCATGTCGCGCCCGATGTACGAGTCCATTCATACCGGGCTGCCTTCCAGCGAGACGGGAATCGTGGCGAATTCCGTGGTGCGCTTGTCGAACAAACCCAATATTTTCAAGTTGGTAAGGGATGCGGGAAAGGTCACGGCTGCGGCGGCGTTTTACTGGTATTCCGAGTTGTATAACCGCGTTCCGTACGATCCCATCGACGATAAAGAAACCGACGATGAATCGCTGAATATTCAACACGGTCGCTTTTATACGGAGGACGAGTTCCCGGACGTTGAATTGCTCAATTCGGCGGCTTTTCTCGTGCGCAAGTACGCGCCGGATTATCTCCTGTTCCACCCGATGGGACTGGATTATTACGGCGAGATGTACGGTTCAGAATCCAAGGAATATCGCAATCACGCCACCTACCAGGACTCGAGATTTGCGCCGCGCATCATGGAATGGCTTGGAATGGGTTACACCGTTCTTGTAACGGGCGACCACGGCGTCAACAAGGATGGGAATCATGGCGGGGCGGAATCGGGGCAGAGAGAGGTTCCCTTCTTTGCGATTCAGCCGTCCCTTAAAGGAAGAGGCGAGACGGGCGAGGTCATCTCGCATTTGCAGATCGCGCCCACGGTCTTGAGTCAGCTCGGTGTTCCCATCCCATCAACGATGAGACATAAACCGTTATATTTCGATTAATGCCTTGACCAGTTCGCGGTTGAAGTCGGGGATATCCGCCACGACCCGCCCCCAGATTTGGTTGCCTTCGCGGAAGGCAGGTTCATCCGTCCAGATCCCTCCGATATTTTCGAGATCGTCCTTGATGCCGGTCGAACCGGTGACGCGCTGACCCTTCTTGACGATGTCCGCGGAGATGGCAATCGATCCGCCGTGACAGATGATACCGATGATCTTATTGGCATCGTTCATTTCACTGACAAGTTTCCTGACGACATCGTAACGCCGCAATTTATCTGGCGCCCAGCCGCCGGGCAGGATCAACGCAAAGAGTTCCGTGCCTTTCAGGTCTTCGATCTTTGCAACCGGGGTTATGACCAATCCGTTCTTGCCGCGCAGGGGCTTGAGGTCGAGAGCCGCGCTCAAGACCTTTGCGCCCTCCTCCTGCAAACGCATAAGCGGGACGTAATATTCCAAATCCTCCACGCCTTCCGCGATGAGAGTCGCGATTACTTTATTTTGAAGTCGCATCATATTTTCCTTCCATCGGCCACCGTCCATTGTCTACGGTCGGACCTTATCCACCGATAATTTTTACCAATACGCGTTTTCTGCGTCTGCCATCGAACTCGCCATAGAAGATCTGCTCCCATGTCCCAAAATCCAATTGACCGTTCGTGACCGCCACGACGACTTCGCGCCCCATCACCTGGCGCTTCATATGAGCGTCGGCATTGTCTTCGCCGGTGTCGTTGTGGCGGTATCCGCTCACCGGTTCGTGCGGGGCGAGTTTCTCCAGCCATTTCTCGTAATCGTGATGCAACCCGCTCTCGTCGTCGTTGATGAAAACAGATGAGGTGATATGCATCGAATTGACCAGACACAGCCCTTCCCTGATCCCGCTTTCCTGCAATGCCTGTTCCACATCGCGGGTGATGTTGATAAATCCCCGGCGGGAGGGGACATTGAGCCACAGTTCTTTGCGGTAGGATTTCATGCTATTCCGTTTTTTCGACAACCACCGTTGCTTCGGTCAATAGAGCGGCGATGGCTCCCAGCGCGGCCAATTGCGGCGCGATCAAAGCCCCCATCACGCCGATGGTGACGGGGATTTCGACGACGGTCTTGCCGTCCTTATCCTTGATGATGATCCTGCGGATGTTGCCTTCGTGAAGCAATTCCTTGATCTTGGCGACGATCCTTTCGCCATCCACGCGAAATTCCTCTGTGTGGGTTTTTTCGTTCATGAGATTTCCTTTCAGGTATTGTTCCGATAGTACTCGAACCACTTCCCGTCAAGCGGTTTCCATTCGTCGCTCTGGTCGGCGACATCCGCCCAATTTTCCTTGCCGCTCCATTCCCCGATCTTGATGGCATATACGGATGTGGCTCGCAGTTCTTTGTCGGTGATCTCGCGATACTCCTCCCCGGCTTGTAAGGTGGGGAAGTATTTGCCGATCAATCCATACAACAATCTACGCGCTTCTGCAGGTTCGGTTACGACTCGCGCGGTGCCAAAAACGACCACGCTTCGAAATTGAAGCGAGAATTCCAGCGCGACGTTCGAGGGGAGCATTTTCCCCAACTCGCTCGCCTCGAGCGTGACTTTTGGGTTGTACTCGATGTTCGAGCGGATTCTCCCCGAGATATTGGAGTGAAAGGCGATCTGGTGATTTTCTTCATCGAACCAGAAAGTTGTTGGATTGATGAATGGCTGTCCATCCACCGAAGTGGCGATGTGGCCGACTTTCGCTGTTTTTAGGAACTCCCGAATCCATGCGTCGTCTTTTGTCAGGTGCGGCCTGCGTTGGAAAGCGGTGGGGTTTTGACCGATGTATTCTCTTGGCATGCAAGTCCTCTGTGGTAGTGACGACTTAAGCCGTCACTACTGATTATCCACAAGCAAATGTAAATACCACGCCCATTGGGCGAAGTAGCCGCCCACGATGCTCACGAACACGATCGACCAGCTTACCCAGGTCACTTCCCCGAGGAAAGACAGGAGAAAGTAGGCGCCTGCGCCTGTCGTGAGCGAACTTAGGAGGGCGACTTCGACCGCTATAAGATTTGCGATGCTGTAGGGTTTGTTCGTCGGAGGGATGCTGCGCAAGCGCCACTTGAACGCATCCTTGACCTCCGGATGGTGCTTGATGTAGAAATCCTTGATCTGGTTCATCGCCTCCACCGATTCGTGCCAGGCGGCGCGCAGGCGGGCAAGTTGGGCAATGGTCAAGGCGCCCATGAAGGTCAATACGAGGAATAGCGCGAAGAATGCAAAAGACACAATCCGCGATTGCGCCTCCAATTGTGTGCCGATGATGGCGGCAACGAAGGAGCCGACTGAAACAAAGTAGAACGAGGTGACTCGTGAACGGTCTTCATTAGCCTGGAAGGCGGTCTGGGCGATGTATTTATATTCCCCCTGAAGCAGCTCGTCTGGATTGAGATCGGGTTTGCGTGCCATGCGGACTCTCCTTGGTTTGATGTGCTTCAATTATGACATGACTTTGCTTTCGGCGCAAAAAAAGCGGACGATCATTCATCGTCCGCCTTCCAAACCGACACTTTCGGATTATTCTCCGGCTAGACCTTGATCGCCCATTCACCCTTGCGCATCACCGATTCGCGGGCGCCGTCTTTTGTGATGCCGTCGATGTCCATTTGCGCCGAGCCGATCATGAAGTCCACATGGTTGAGGCTGACATTTCCCCCGGCGGCAATGAATTCTTCGTCGTTCAACTCCGTTCCACCGGCGAGGGTGAATCGGTAGGCGCGTCCGATCGCGATGTGGCAGGAGGCGTTCTCGTCGAAGAGGGTGTTATAGAAGAGATGTCCGCGCCTGCCGATGGGCGAAGAGGCAGGCACGAGCGCCACCTCTCCGAGGCGTTGGGAGCCTTCGTCGGTATCCACAAGTTTTTTCAGCGCAGCTTCGCCCTTTTTCGCGGTTACCTTGGTAATGCGTCCTTTCTCGAATGTGACCTGGAAATCCTCGATCAATGTTCCACCGTAACTGAGCGGGAATGTGGCGCTTATGACACCATCCGCGCGGTTGCGGTCCGGCAGGGTGAAGACTTCTTCGGTCGGCATGTTTGCGGTAAAAGCGATGCCGTTCTGCGCAAGGGATTGGGCGCTGATCCATAAATGACCGCTGGGAAGCCCGAGCGTAAAGTCGGTGCCGGGACCTTTATAGTGAAGTGCTGTGTATTGCTTGGCTTGAAGGTATAAGGCACGCTCCCGCAGGGATGCGATGTGTTTATTCCAGGCTTCGATGGGGTCCGGCTGGTCGATGCGGGTGGTCTCGAAGATCGCCCGCCATAATTTTTCCTGCGCTTCCACCACAGAGAGATCGGGGAAGATCTTTTGCGCCCAGGCATCCCCGGCGGCGGCAACCACGCACCAGTTAATGGCGTTCTTCGTCACTTTTTCACTGATGGCGTTCCAGTGCTCGATGTGGGTTTTTTGCAATTGTCCGACGATGTCTGCGTCCAAACCGCCCAGCAGGTCGGGATTCGAACCGGCGATGGACAGCAAAGCGCCGTCGTGCTCGATCATGTCCAATGCGGCATCGATTTGCCATTTGGGGTAAATATCGAAAGAGTCTTTGGGCGCATGCTGGGCTCGGAGGCGCAGCATTTCCTCATCTGCGAAGATGGCTTCCACATATTTCGCGCCGACGCCGTAGGCGGCTTTGGCGATCTCGCGGACAAGAGGGGCAAATTGATGCGGCACGCCGCGGGTCGCGCCAAGCATGATGATCAGGCGCTGCCCGGCGCGGATGTTCAATCCGACTTTGACGATGGCTTCCGCGTATTTTGCCAGCATTTCCTGATGGTTTTTTCCGGTCATAAATCCTCGCTGAAGTGAAAAATGAATTTCACAAGTATAGCATGGGAGTGGGGACGCGACTGCGCCGTTCCAGTCTGGCGGGGAATTTCCCGATGAATCCGATTTCAGGTGGGAGTGTTTTATACTTGGACAATTACATATCTTACGGCAGGAGAGTCGCTCATGCTCACGGTCGAAAAAGTGGATACTGGAAACAAAAAGCAGGTCAAACGCTTTGTGGATTTGCCCTTTCGCATCTATGCGGACTGTTCCCAGTGGGTGCCGCCGTTGTTTATGGATGCCTATAATCAGTTAAACCGCGGGAAACACCCCTTCCATGAACATTCGGATGTGGAGTTCCTTCTCGCCGTGCGCGACGGAAAGGATGTGGGGCGAATCGCCATCATCGAGAACAAGCTGTACAACGGCTACCACCAAAAACAGACCGCGAATTTTTATCTGTTCGAGTGCGAGAACGACCTTGAGGCTGCGAAATTATTATTCGATACCGCCGCCGATTGGGCAAAAGCGCGGGACTTGAATGTCTTGATCGGACCGAAGGGCATGGGTCCGTTGGATGGATACGGTGTGCTGGTTTTCGGGCATGAGCACCGTCAGACGATGACCATGCTCAATTACAACCACGCCTACTACCAGTTCCTGATCGAGGCGCAGGGTTTCATCAAGGAAGTGGATTTCGTTTCGTGCTTCCTCCCGGCGGATAAATTCCAGATGCCGGAACGGGTCCAGCGCATTGCCGAGCGCGTGATGCAGAGAGGGCATCTTGAGATCAAGACCTTTAAGAATAAAAAGGATCTGGTTTCATGGGCTGGCCGTATCGGCAGGGCGTACAACGATGCTTTTGTGAACAATTGGGAATATTACCCGCTGACCCCGCGCGAGATCGATTTCGTCGTCGAGAACATCATGACGATCGCGGACCACCGCCTGATCAAGATCATCACCCATGACGAGGATGTGGTGGGATTCCTGTTCGCCTTCCACGATGTCTCCGCCGCGATGCAGAGGGCAAGGGGAAAACTATTCCCGTTCGGCTTGCTCGATATTTTGATGGAGATCAACCGCACGGATACGGTCGCGGTCAACGGCATGGGCATCCTGCCGGATTATCAGGGACACGGCGGCAATGCCCTGCTGTATTACGCGATGGGGAATACGTTGTTAAACTTCAAGCAATTCAAACACGTGGAAATGACCCAGGTCGCCGAGACCACCGAACAGATGCGCGCGGATTTGAAGAACCTGAACGGGATTGAGTATAAGAATCATCGGGTGTACGCCAAGGGGTTGTGATTTGGAGCCATGATACTCATACGGCTTCTTGGAACCCCCGGTTTGATCATCGGAGAGAATCAATTCGTCACCCTTCCCACCCAAAAATGCACGTTGTTGATGGGATATCTGGCTTTTAAGAAAAATACCCCACTGGATCGTACATCTGTCGCCTCCATGATATGGCCCGACCATAATGAATCCCGCGCGCGCCGCAACCTGAACACTGAGATTTGGAGGCTTCGGAAATATCTCGACCCCGCCCTGCGTACAGATTCACGCACCATCACTTTTTCATCCAACCATAATATATTTATCGACGTGGACCTATTCGAACAGGTCAACGCCGGGTCGTCCATCCCGGAATTGGAAGACGCGATCTCCCTTTATTTGGGCGGGTTTATGAGCGGTTACTTCGAGGATTGGATTCTCGTAAAACGCGAATATTATGCAGACCGGCTTGTCCAATACCTCGACCGCTGCGCGGCGCATTATCAAGACGCTCATGACGTCAGAAAAGCCGTTGCCTGTGTGCGCAGGATCCTTCTTCTCGACCCGGTCAACGAGGAATGCCATCGCCGGTTGATGCGCTTGTACGTCATGATTGAGGATTATTATTCCGCCCTCCACCAATACCGAGAGTGTGTCGATATTCTCGAACGTGAACTGGGTGTTCGTCCCATGCCCGAAACGCGAGCCTTGCACGACCAAATCCTTCGGCATCTTGCCGGACGGAGCGGCTGAAAATGAATATCGCGCCGGGGTGGGTGGGATATTGAGATAGTTTTGAGATAGGGATTTGCTATCCTGCTGTCAACCCGACAGCAGGATTTTTGCCGCCATGAAAAAAACTGCCGCTTCCGCCCGGCCGGACAGCCGCGAGGTTATCCACAGGTTCATCGTCCATTTGTGGCGGGAAAGGACCGGGCTCAAACGATTTGTCTGGCGCGGCTCATTGACCGATGCTCGAAAGGGCGGCACAAGATATTTTCAATCCATCCGTTCGTTGGCGAAGTTATTGACGGAGGCTGTCGGGAAAATGCCAAAGGAGTAAAGGACAATGAAAAAGAAAATTCTGTATATCGTACTTGCTCTGTTCCTTCTTATTGCCTCGTGCGGACCCTCGCCGGAAGAAATAGCCACCATGACCGCCGCGGCCTGGACGGCAACGCCGACCATAACGCCATCGCCAACTCCCACGCCGATTCCATACGACCTCTCCGGGTCGAGCGTGACATTGGGCGAATCCGACCCGAGCTTGACAGACGCGAATGGCTTGGCATCTTGGACGAACCTGCCCGAGCCGGACGGAACACTGGCTGCTTCTGCACAGGGATACTTCGCCTCGGAGCAGACCTTCAGCCTGAATCGCGGACCCAATGACCTGGCCGTCGCCTTGGAGCGCGACCCGAACGGTTTGCTTCCATCGCAGGCTTGCGCTCCCGGCGAGACCCCGCTTTACGTGGAGGATTTTCAAGATGGTGCGGGGCAGGGTTGGCCCGAGATCGAATTCTTCGCCAACGGCTGGCTCGTCGAAGAATTCGCGTCGGAACCGGGAAATCTTGTTGCAAGCAATAATAATTTGGAACATCACGGCCATAGTTTGGACAATATGACGTTTGAAGATGCCGTCTGGCGGGTGCGCTTTCTTGTAAATGGGCGGCGTTTGATATCATTCAACTGGCTTCAGAATTTCGGTATTGAGATCGACGGCCAGCAGATCGAAAATTCCAGATATCAGATTGTCGTGGATACGGATGGGATTGGAATCCGCCGCCTGACGCTCCCTGTGATGAATATCGGTGTAGCAAGCGGGCGAGGCGCCCGCGCTGAAAATTGGCATACCATCGAGATCAGTACATTCCAGGGAAGGACAGAGGTCTGGCTGGACGGGCAGAAGAACTCCGGCTACACCGACCCCAAGCCCTTGCCCGGCGGAGGAATTGGGCTGGAACTCATCACATTCGACACTGTCAAACCTGGCACCATCGTATATTTTGACAATCTGTCAGTCTGCGGCTTGAGCGCGCCGTTTACGTCCCTGTATGTCGCGCCGTGACTTGCCATTCCATATATATAACAGAAGCCGGAGATCCATTCTTCGGCTTCTGAAGGGGGAAGTTATGACCGGCTACTTTGCGATCGCCGGGGTTACTTCAAGAATCGCAGGTTCGCCGGTCTTGTGGACTTCTCCATCTTCGAGTTTGGTGAGCGGAAAGATGACATGGAATTGACTCCCCGGGAAGTTGACCTCGTCGTAGCCGGGGCTTTCCACCCAGATTCTCCCTCCATGCGCCTCGACGATGCCTTTGGATAATGCCAATCCCAGGCCTGCGCCTCCGCCTTTGAAGCGCGACTTGCTCGTGGAATGCTTGCCCAACTCTCCCGGTTGATAGAACTTGGTAAAAATGACTTCCCGGAGATTTGGGTCCACGCCCACGCCGGTATCGCTGACGATGATCTCGACGCCGCCGTTCGGCAGGTTGACGATCGCGGGAATCTGCCTGCCTGTCAATGTGATCCTGCCTCGATTCGGCGTGAACTTGACGGCGTTTCGCATCAAATGATTGATCATCTTCTCCACCAGGTGGGAATCAGCCTTGACAAGGGGCAGGGAGGGAATTTTGATGGTCAGGTTTTGTTCGCGCTCGCGGATCGCCTTGATATGATCTGAACAGACCTTTTCGATCAGCCGGGCAAGGTCCACGGGTTGAAGGTGGGGGATGAGGGAGCGCGCGTCGAGCTGGGCGATATCGAACATCGAATCCATCACTTCATGCAGGCGCATCGTCCCGTCGTGGATGCCCTTCATCATGGTCTTCTGTCCATTTTCAAGTTTTGGATCTTCCATCAGCATCTCGGTATATCCCTTGATGACGGTGAGCGGAGTGCGAAGCTCGTGCGATGCGATGCTGATGAAATCGGATTTCGCCTGGTCGATGCGTTGCAGTTCCTGATTGTTCTTTTCCAGGGTGCGGCGCGCCTGTCTCAATTCCTGGTTGAGGCGCATGAGGTTATCCACCAGGCGGGCATTTTCGAGCGCGACGGCGGTCTGGTTGGCGTGCGCGCTCAGGACGGAAAGGTCTTCGCGGGTATAACGATTGCCGCTTAATTTCGAGCCGAAGGCAAGCATGCCGATCCATTGTTTCTTGGCGAAGATCGGAATGTAGACCTCGCAGCGAAGCTCGTTGAACCAGTTCCGCTCGGCGGGAGAGGCGGCTCGAAACGCCGGATGCAAGTCCAGGTCATATTGAAGAAGCGGTTTTTGCTCGCGGATGAAGTTGGAGGCGATGACCCCGTCCTCCTCCAATTCGACCGCCACATGCTGGCGTTCCTCCGGGTTTTGGGCATTGCGGATCTTATACGTCCTGCGGCCGTCAGCCTGGCGTTCGGCATCGACGAGAAATAGAAAACCGCGGTCGATCTGCATCGCTTCGAGCATGATGCCAATCGCGATGCTGGAAAGCCGGTCCATATCGAGGATGTTGCTGATGCTCTCGCTGTACTGGTGAATGGTCATGCTGGCGTCGTACTGGTCGCCCTTCATCCATTTTGTGATGGCGCGCGAGACAAGGGCGTTGAGCGGGGTGAAGAGCATGGCGATGAACAGCGCCGCCACCGTGCCGGCGATCAACGGATTGTAGTTTTCGTTTTTTCCGAACAACGCCTGAATGACCAGAAAACCGCCGGCATAAAAACCGACCAGGGCGATGATGCTGGCAAGATAGATCAATATGCGCCGCGTGATGTTTCTCAAATCCGGGACATAGTGGGTGCCGACCACGTATGCGATCCCGACCGCGACGAGCAGCCTGAGTGGCTGGCCCGTGATCAATATGCCGGAAAAGAGCAGGATATCGCTGATAAGGGTAAAGAAAATGGGCGCCCACCAATATGCGAGTCTGCCGCGTAGAAGCGGCTGGCGGCTTTGTCTTTGGGCATTCGAGAGGTTGAGGATCAGGGCGATGCTCAGGATGATCCAGCCCAAAATTACCCATGCGGGACCGAGCCGGGAACGGTAAAGGATCAACTCGCCGTTCGTCCAAAGCGTATCCTGCAGGTTCAAAGCGTTGGTGAGGATCAACGCGAGACCCAGAGCCCATGCGCCAAAATATCCGATCCAGGCCCACCAGAATTCGCGCTTCAGGAATACCTGGAGCGTGACCATCATGATGACGCCCAGCGTGAACGCGATATAGGTCTGTAGTTCCTGGAAGAGGAGGGTTCCTTCACCGGCCTGCCAGACGGCTTCCGCAATGTTGATTACCATCGCGAGCAGGGCATACAAAACCACCAGCCAGGTGGCTCCACCCTGGCCTTCCTCCCTCCGTTGGACGGCAAAGAAAATGACCGGCAGATAGAACCCGCCGAGCAGCAATAAAATGATGACTTGCGCCAGTGATGAGTTCATAATGTTGGCGGAAATTTTACTCGAATTCACAGATAATCGGTTATCATTGTTATCATGCTTACTTCGCGGTCTGCCCGGCTTAAATATAATTTTTCACGTGAATTTTTCCGCCCCGATGGGCGCGTTGTTTTTTCCGATCTTGCCACAGCACGGGCGTTTGCCGGACAGATGTCGGCGCATCGCTCCAGCCCCGTTTCGGTCTCGGATATTTACGTGATCTTTCTGCTCGATGAGGCGTATCACATCCTGCTTCGTCATTACTACAGCCGTTACACCGGCGTGATGGCGCGCGCCATGGGGTCGCTTCAATCGACGCTTGGCTCGAAGTACGACCTGACCCTGACAAAGTTCACCGAGGAATTTCCACCCATGGTTGTGTTCCGCGGCGAGATGTCGGCGGGGATGTACCTGGCGACGAAGATCGCAAATGTGGGCGAGATGGGTTACGGGGTTCGCGCGGCGGCGATCGACGAGATGCTGCTGGTGAATAACGCCAATAAGAACCCCGCCATCGTTTCGTACAGGGATTTATTCGACTCTTCCATCATGGACGGCTCGGCATTTGGGGAATTTACCAGCCGTCTTCTCGAATTTTTCTCCCGGCAGCCGGGTTTGGGCGATGACGACTTGGGGCGGGCGGAAACATTGGTGGAAATTCTGAACGGACCCATACAAGCCTCTCCCGATTCTCTCGAAGGACAGTTGAAATTCATCCTCGAACGCTGGGGGCATGTGCTCGGCAAAGAGTTTTCCACCCGCCTTCTGCGCGCCCTCGATTACCTCCGCGAAGATATCATCCGCAGGCAGGGACCGGCGGACACCTTCGGCGCAGAGATTCGCCTGCCGGATTATTCGGCGGGGGAATACGCCGAATACGAACGCTACAGTCCCGACCAGGATTGGATGCCGCGACTCGTTTTGATCGCCAAGAACACATACGTGTGGCTCGACCAGTTATCGAAAAGATACAACCGCGCGATAAGCACCCTTGACCAAATCCCCAATGAAGAATTGGACCTGCTCGCCTCGCGCGGATTCACCGGCTTATGGCTGATCGGTTTGTGGGAGCGAAGCCGCGCCTCACAGCGCATCAAACAGCGCATGGGTCAGGCGGATGCGGTTGCATCGGCGTATTCCCTCAACTCCTACGACATCGCCGGGGATTTGGGAGGATGGTCTGCCCTGGAAGATTTGCGCGCGCGGGCATGGTCGCGCGGGATTCGCCTCTCGGCGGATATGGTCCCGAACCACATGGGCGTCGACTCGAAGTGGGTGATCGAACACCCCGATTGGTTCCTCGCCATGTCTCATTCGCCCTACCCGTCATATTCGTTCCGGTCTGAAAACCTGTCCGATGATTTGCGCGTGGGCATTTATCTCGAAGACCATTACTATGACAAGACCGATGCCGCGGTTGTGTTTCAACGCCGCGACTTGCAGACCGGCGACCTGCGATTTATCTATCACGGCAACGACGGCACATCCTTCCCATGGAACGACACCGCCCAGCTCGATTACACCAAAGCCGAGGTCCGCGAGGCGGTCATTCAAGTCATCCTGCACGTGGCGCGCAACTTTCCGGTCATCCGCTTCGATGCGGCGATGACACTCGCCAAGAAGCACATCCAGCGTCTGTGGTTCCCCGAACCGGGCACGGGTGGGGCGATCCCCTCACGTTCGCAGTTCGGCTTGACCAAGGCGGAGTTCGACGACAAAATCCCCGTCGAGTTCTGGCGCGAAGTTGTCGATCGGGTCACGGCGGAAGTTCCCGATACGCTCTTGCTTGCCGAAGCCTTCTGGCTCATGGAGGGATATTTCGTCCGCACGCTCGGGATGCACCGCGTGTACAACTCCGCGTTCATGCACATGCTGCGCGACGAAGACAATGCCAAGTATCGCATGGCGATCAAGAACACGCTCGAATTCGACCCGCAGATCCTCAAGCGCTACGTCAACTTCATGAATAATCCCGACGAGAAGACTGCCGTTGAGCAGTTCGAGAAGGGCGATAAATATTTTGGTGTTTGCACACTGCTTGCCACCCTGCCGGGCTTGCCCATGTTCGGTCATGGGCAGATCGAGGGATTTGCCGAGAAATACGGGATGGAATTCCGCAGCCCGAAATGGGATGAGACCCCGGATGATGGTTTGATCCAGGCTCACGATTGGAGGATCTTCCCGCTTCTTCACCGCCGATTCCTGTTCGCTGACGTGGAGAATTTCCTGCTCTTCGACCTGCAAAAACCCTACGGCGGACTCGATGAAAATGTTTTCGCCTATTGCAATCGTTTCCAGGACGAACGCGGGCTGGTCATTTATCACAACAAATATTCAGACACAAAAGGCTGGATCAAGACCTCGGCGCCCGCCTTGGATAAAACATCGGGCAAACTTGTCCGCCGCAGCCTTGCCGAAGGACTTGGTTTGCCGCGGGATGGATTCGCCATCTTCAAGGATTACGCCTCGCAGTTGGAATACATCCGCTCGTGCGAAGAGATTTGGAAAAGCGGCATGTATGTGGAACTCGGCGCGTATCAATGCCACGCCTTCATGGATTTCCGTTTTGTCTACGATAAAGAGTGGGGAGATATTTGCGATCAAGTGAACGGCGCAGGCGTCCCGTCCATGCAGGCGGAGTGGGGAAAGGTGTTTGCAAAACCCGATGAGGTTATAGAAGAGAAGCCTGTAGTGAAGAAGAAGCGCGCCGTCCGCAAGGCTGCGGTCAAGAAGACGGCTGCCAAGGCAAAGAAAGCCGCGGTTAAGACTCGATCTGCGAAGAAGACCCCTGCAGAGAAGAAGGTTGTTGCTACCAAGGCGAAAAAAGTGAAAAAATCGAAGAAAGATACTGCAAAGAAGGCACAAATTACACAAGCAGTGAAGGCGAAGGCATCTGATAAACCCGTTGCAAAGAAAAAGACGGTCAG
This sequence comes from Candidatus Villigracilaceae bacterium, assembly GCA_026645935.1. Taxonomy (GTDB): domain Bacteria; phylum Chloroflexota; class Anaerolineae; order Anaerolineales; family Villigracilaceae; genus Villigracilis. Next base: position 14,382 of record JAPKMP010000011.1, read on the forward strand.
TAACAAGAGCAAGTAAACCCATCTACTCGGTTGGAGAGGAAATTTCCAACCGAGTATTTTTACGACAATCCATGAAACTCAAACTCTACATCATCACCCTGATCGCCTTCCTCGGCATCGACTCACTCTGGTTGGGGCTGGTTGCGCCGTCGTTCTATCAATCGCAGATCGGCTACATCATGGCTGAAAATCCTAACCTAATTGCGGCAGGGTTATTCTATTTGTTGTTCGTTTTTGGGATGGTAGTATTCGTCGTCGAGCCGGGCGTGCGGGAGGGGAAATTGCCCCGGGCGGTTCTGTGCGGCGCATTGTTCGGTCTGGTGACGTACGCCACCTACGATTTGACCAATCTTGCCACGCTCGAAGGCTGGCCCGTTTTGGTCACAGTTGTTGACCTTGCCTGGGGAACGATCTTAAGCGCGGCGGTAACACTGGTCAGCGTTTGGGCGGGGAAGCGATTCGTCAAATAAAACGAACATCGCCAGGTCCGACATGTTTTTGATCGGCGGACCCGGCGTGCTTGGCGGTTCAGAGATTTTTATATTCTCTCGACCTGCCGCTTACTCCTTGTCCGTCAAATAATGGAGCAGGACCAGGCTCAAACCGAGGAAAAGCGGGATGAAGCCGCCCAGCATCCACGGTCCGAGATGAAGCGGATACTCATCGCCGTTGGTAAAGCCGAGGGGATAGAGTCCGATGGTGAAGGCAAGTCCGAGCGCGGCAATTACAATCCCCCAGCGCAGAAAGCCCTTTCCGCCTTTCGTCTCCGGGCGGGTCAGACCTTTTTCCGCCAGCCCCATGTTTTCCTTGTAATTGATGTACCTCATAATGGCGATGAAGCCAAAGGTGATCAACAGAATTGCGGAAACGCCGATGACGGGGACAAAATCGCTGTTCATTTTTTTTCTCCTTTTGTTTTGAAAAATCTATTCTTCCAAGGCGTTGATCGTGATGTTGCCGCTGTTCGTCGAAACGGTGAGTTGAGCGCCGCCGCCGTTGACCGTTCCGGTGATCTGACTCTTATCGGAACCGGTGCTTCCCGTCGTGACAACAGTGATGGGCAGGTCGGAGTCGATGTTTCCAAAATCGGTTTTGAGATCGACGTTCAATTTCGAGTCTGCGGGCAGGGTCAGGGCGATCTCGCCGAAATCGGATTTGATCCTGTGCGGACCTGCGCCGAGCGAACCTTCGAACCTGATCGTGCCGCTGTTCGAACTGAGATCGAGGGTGGCTTCCTGCGCGTTCGACACGGTGATATTGCCGAAATCGGTATGCGCTTCGATCTTTTTCTTTGCGCCTTCGATAACGATCCCGCCGCTGTTTGAATCGAGATCGTAGGCGCCCGCCTGCGTTTGATTCAGTTCGATATCGCCGAAGTCGCAAGTGACCGCCAGCGCGCCGCGGATATTGGCATTGACTATCCTTACCTTGCCGCTGCTCGATTCGACGGTGAGGGACGAGGCGGAACCGTTCTCGAACGATGTATCGCCGAAATCCGATTTGGCGAACAGCTCGCCCGAGGCGCGGACTTCGATGAGCGAGAGTGTGCCGCTGTTCGAGCGGATGGAAACATCCCTGCCTTTGACGTTCTCAAGCGTGATCCTGCCGAAGTCGGCGTCGACGGATACATCTTGTGACTTCGCGTCCAGATTTTGAATCTCGATCTCGCCGCCGGAATTTTCCAGCGTCAGCGCTCCTGCGACGTCTTTTACCGTCACATCGCCGAAATCGCTGGCGATATCCACGCTGCCGTTTACGTTCGCAACATCCACCGTGCCGAAGTTGGTCTCGATACCGACAGTGGTATCGGCGGGGACGGTTACGATGAAATCAACGGTGTCGATGTGATTTGTCTGCATCCCCTCCAATTTATACAGCAGGGTGATGGCGTTGCCGTCCTGCCTGATCTCATAACGGATGTTGTTTAGATCTTCCTCCGCGCGGGATTGGGTGGGTGCGTTGCCGGTCTTGATGACTTTGACCTCCACTGCCTCCACGTCCGCGCCGATAACGGATACATCGCCCGCATCATCGTCCACGTTGATTGTGACCTGTTCCTTTGCATCCACCTTCAGGGTTTTGGTCTCCTCTGCCGTCGCGGATGCGAGGTTCGAATCGAATCCGATTCCGCCTTCGCGGGCGGAGAAATACACCACTGCGCTGATCCCCGCCATCACAAGCAACAAGGCGATGCTTAATAAAACGATCACCAGGGGTCTTTTCATTACTTTGCTCCTTGATTTATCATGGTCTCACTTCATTGGACAGGAGTCGTGAGAAAAAGTTTCAAGGACTTACAGCAGATCCTGGATCACAGACGGTGGACGAGCAAACCGTCTTTTCCATGCTCAATCGTTCATCGTCTGTCGTCCAAAATGTGAAACTTTCCCCGGCTTTCACTGTCTAATTCGTTAGAGACTTCATGCCCGCTTCCGAGCAATCCCTCGTGCTAAAAGCACAAAAAGGCGACCCTGATGCCTTCGCCGCTCTTGTGCGCGAGCATCAACAATATGTCTACAACCTTGCCCTGCGCGTCGTCAAAGACGAGAACGAGGCGCTCGATCTGGCGCAGGAGGCCTTCGTACGCGCCTGGACAGCCCTGCCCAACTTCAAAGGACAGTCCCAATTCCGCACCTGGCTGTATCGCATTGTCACAAACCTTTGCTATAACAGGCTTCCCAACCTGCGGCGCACGCTTAACGACCTTGGCGACGACGTGATGGAGGATATCCCCGAACCGCACTTCAATACGCCCGCATCTGCTTTTGAATCAAACGAGACCAGGCAGCATCTCAACGAAGCGATTCAAAACCTGGATGCCAATTATCAATTGCTCATTACCCTCCGATACCAAAATGAACTCTCTTATGAAGAGATCGCCTCGACCCTCAACCTGCCGCTCGGCACCGTCAAAACGGGTATATTCCGCGCAAAGGAACAACTCCGCAAGTCGCTTGCCAAATTGGAGGAATCATGGATAACCGCCTAGAAAATGGCGCGCTCATCGAAGACGCGCTCTCGTCCCAGCCGCTTGCGCCCTTGCCGCGCGACATTGCCCCCGAAGTCATGGCGCGCATCCGCGTCGAAAAGCGCCCAACCCTGGTTACATGGAAAGACCTGGCTGTCGCATGCGCCATCGTGCTTTCGGTGATCGCGTTATTCGTTTCCGCGCAGAGCCTTCCGCCCGTTGTGCTGACAGAAATTCGCCTTCAAGGCATACTTCTTTATCATGGGTTTATTTCCAACGCCCGCCTGCTCGTTCCCGCGCAGTTCGCAGGTTTGGCATGGCTATTGGCTGGCATTGGCATCCCCGCTTTGATCCGCCTTGCAATGGATGATAAACCTTAATCTTGATCCAGCCGTTGCAGGATGTGACTCACCGATGTGGATGCGGGTCCGCCCAGGGATTGGATCAACCCGAAGCGCGCATCCCTGACTTGATTCGCCTCAGCCTGACCTCGTAACTGGATCGTTGCTTCCACAGCTTGATATACCCCTGCGGCTCCGCCTGTAAATCCGCGTGCCTTCATTCCGCCCATCGTTGCGCAGGGGATGCTGCCTTTAAGACCGATCGACCCGTCCGCGGCGAGTTTCCAGCCGCTTCCCTTGATCGCAAACCCAACCGCTTCCAATTGCAGGGCGGCAAAAATGCTGAACATGTCGTGATACTCGAAGAAGTCAATGCCGTCGAGGGTTAAGCCGACCTGCTTCATGGCTTTGCCGGCCGAGATATGCGCCGTATCAAAGAACAACATATCTTTTCGGTCGTGCAATGCCAGCGTATCCGAAGATGCTCCTGAGCCAGCCACTTTCACTAACGGATTTTTGTAATTCGAAGGCAGCAGCTCTCGCCGGGTGAGCAGAACAGCCGCCGCGCCATCCGCATTGGGCGCCATGTCGAACATGTTGAGTGGGTCGCTGACCATCTCCGCTTTGGCATAGACTTCCGCTTTGATGGCTTTGCGGAACATGGCATTTTTATTCGCGACGCCATTGGCATGTGCGGTGAGCGCGAATCCTGCGAATCCATCGGCTGGGACTTCATATTCGTGCATATAACGCTTCATCAGGAGTGCGGCTTGTGCGGCGGGAGTCACGCCTTGCACGGCTTCGAAATCCGCATCGCCTGTGGTGGCGAGGGCTTCATCCACACCCGCGCCGACCTTGTCTGTAAATTTCTCCACGCCGACCACGAGAGCCACATCCACAAACCCGCTGGCGACAGCGAGATAACCCTGGCGTAATGCCGCCCCGCCGGATGCGCCCGCTGCTTCGACGGTCACCGCTTCGATTCCATTCAACCCGGCGAAGTCCGCGACCAGCACAGCGACATGCGCCTGACGCGAAAGATTCGGCGCGAGCATATTGCCCACAAAAAGCGATTGCGGCTTGAGCCCGCCTGCATCCTCCACTGCATCATGAATGGCGGCGTAGGCAAGGTCGCGCAAACCTATATCCCAATGCTCGCCGACTTCGGTTTGTCCGATACCTGCAATAACGACGTCTGTCATGTGTAAAATCTCATTCCCATGTCGTTGCGAGCGCACTTTGCGAAGCAACCTCCCGTTTGGGGGATAAATCTCATTTACTGGAGATTGCTTCGTCGGGAAGAGCACCCTCCTCGCAACGACATCATTTCATTTGAAGCTTTCCACGATAGCGCACATACGTGGCGTAATCAATTTCCGTTCGGCGCTTGATGTATTCCTGAGTCTTTGTAGCGAGATTTTGTCTGGCAGTCACTTTATCAGTGACAGTAATGTCGAAGGCGTCGGACCCGGCTCCGGACCCGAAAGAGACGACGAGTATTCGGTCGCCGGGTCCGGCGATGTCGAGAGTCGCCGTGAGTCCGATCATTGCCGCGCCTGCGTAGGTATTTCCAATAATTGGCACGAGGAGACCGGGTTCGATCTGTTCGGCAGAAAAACCAAGTTGACCAGCCACACGCTGCGGGAACTTTGTATTCGGCTGGTGGAAGATCGCCCACTTGTAGTCTTTTGCGGTGGTGCCAGCGGCTTCCATGAGATGCGTGGCGGCTTCGGTGATGTGCTTGAAGTAAGCGGGTTCGCCCGTGAAGCGCATTCCGTGTTCGGGGTATTTTTGATATTCGCGCCGCCAGAAGTCGGGCGTATCGGTGACGTAAGAATATGAAGCGTTGATGACCGCCAGCGACTCTTCGGCAGGACCGACGATGTACGCGCCGCCGCCCGCGCCTGCGGTGTATTCGAGCGCGTCGCCGGGTTTGCCCTGCGCCGTGTCCATGCCGATCGCCATGGCATAGTGACCCATGCCCGAGCCGACCAGTCCCATCGCGGCGACAAGCGCCTCAGTCCCGGCCTTACACGCGAATTCCCAATCTGCGGCTTGCGTGTTCGGGACGGCGCCAATGGCTTCAGCCACGAGGGTGGACGTGGGCTTGACCGCATACGGATGCGACTCCGAGCCGACCCATACAGCGCGTAATTCGGTTGGGTCAATTTGGGCGCGCATCATCGCATTTCGCGCCGCCTCAATCGACATGGTGATCACGTCTTCGTCCAGTCCGGGCACGGCTTTCTCCTTGATGGGAAGTCCGCCGGTCTTGCCCGTCCACACGCGGGCAACTTCTTTTGCAGGCAGGCGGTATCGCGGCACATACGAGCCATAGCCGACAATGCCGACGGGTTTGACGGGTTTTAGTAAGGTAGGGTAGGGTTGAGGGGTTGTCATTTGTTTTTCCTGAGTAAGCAGGAGGATTTTAGCGGGGGAGGGCTTTCAAAAGCTATCTTGTTATTTTACCGCTCGATGACCTCAATTAGCTCATGCGGATAATTGACCAAAAGATCTGGATCTCCCCGCATTAACATTCCCAAACTCTGATGTCCCCATGTGATGGCGATACTGATAACTTCTGCCTCCTTCGCGGCGCGGACGTCACTCAGCGCATCGCCGATCATAAAGACCGCTTCTCCATTTTTCGCAAAATGTTCCCGTGCAATAGAAATTTTCTGCGCCTTCGAGCCGGGGGTGTCCACACCGTAGACGGCATGGATGAGACTGTCCAGTCCGTGGTGGGTGAGAAAGGCATGGACGTTCTGTGCTGTATTTGTCGTCACTATGGCGAGTTTATGGTGGGTTGAAAGATGGCGGATTACCTCGGTCAACCCATTGAAGATGGCAGGAGGGGTTTCTTGTTCTGCGATCAGGTTCAGGCTGATTTTGACGAATTCGTCAACGAGATGTTCGGGTACTTCGCAGGCTCGCCCGAAGGTCGCAAAAGACATCACTTCGAGATTGCTCAGGTCCTCCTTTATGACTAAATGCCTGACACCGAGTTGATTGCAGGCTGCCTGCCCGGAGCGGATCAGGTCGTGGAGCGTGTCTGCAAGGACGCCGTCGTAATCGAAGATGATCAATGCCATAGGCGAGTGCCGCCGGGTGACGCCTCCGTGAACCGTGGCGGGGATTTGTCCCGCTGGTTTCCAACTCAACTGGCTAACCTTTCATTCATAAGTCTTATATTCACCCATCATTTGATCTGCAAACGGTCTGTTGCTTGCGCGGTAGATATCAGCCAACCTGGTCATTTCCAGGTCGACACGGATGAACTCAAGCTGGATATTCGATTTTTCAACGGTAAGGGTGGCGTACTCCGCCCAGGGGTCGAGCAATTTTTGTTCACTGGTCTGTTCATGATTGTATGCCACGCCGACACTGCCCGGGTTGAAGTAAAAGTTCGGGCTGTCCCGAAGGCGGCGTGTATATTGCAGGTGGACATGTCCGCCGGTGAGAATATGGTCAGCGTACGGTTTGAGAGTTTCCTGGAACTCATCCTCAGGAGTGGATGGCAGGAGGATCTGGTCGAACGATGCGGGAGAGCCGTGGAAAGCGAGCAGGCTCTTGCCGTTTCCCAAATCGACGGTGACCGTTGGTTGAAATCCGCCGATGAATGCATAGTCATCCTTGTTCAGTTTGCTCAATGACCACTCGCGGACAATATTCAATTTCTTCCGGCGTTCTACCGGGATCAAATTCGCATCGGTCTCGACCCCGGTCAGCAGCCATGCATCAGAATTTCCCATCACGACGGGGCATCTCAGCTCGCGCAGAAGTTGGACGGTCTCATGCGGTTGAGGTCCACCCTGGATCATGTCGCCATTGCAGACGATCTGATCGAAACCTTTCTTTTTTGCATCTGCCAGGACAGTTTCGAGCGCCAGACAATTTCCATGAACATCGGATAAGACAAGGATTTTCATTGTATGTCCTTTATAGATACCAAAATTTCGAAGCCAACCCGGCCTGCTTGAAAATCTCCGCAACTTGTTCCATGCTGCGTCCATGATACTCCAGTGATATGCGATTACTGTACCAGAGCTTTGAGAGTTTCCACACTTGCTGCAGGGAAAGCATCTCTCCGCGTTCGAGGTTTTGTCGTTTGCACCACGTATCTACCAATTCTTCCGACCGGAAGAGCAGCATGGTCGCTCAGGTAAAGACTAAGTCCTCGTACCAGCGGGCGAAAGGCAGGGGGAAATGGATTAGTAACTCGGTATCAGGCAATTGGGAATTGGTAATTTGTCCACCTTTAATTTCGAGGTGGACGGTATCATTGCTCTCTGTGCAAACTGCATCGATGACCGCATCACAATGCAACGCGGCAGGGATGCCGAGCATGTCCCAGGCGCAGTTGGCGAAGTAGGTCTTGCCATTGGCATGGACTTTGAAATCGGTGGGAAAGCCCGAGAACGGGTTTGCCATGCGGATAGCCATCCTTTCTAAATCGAGGAATAAGGCGTGGCGGTTATGAAGTTCTTTGTAAAGCTCACTGGCTCCTTCAGTGGAAATTCCAAAATGCGCCGCAGTCTCGTCCACGCTGGGTGGGCGGATGGTCTCTGCGATATGTGAGTAAATAAAATGACGGGCTTGCCAGAGAAGATTATCGTCTTTCATCTTTCTTCTTTCATTTTGCTACTCACCACTTTCTACCCACTACCCAAAACTGCCTCAATAATCCCCGCATACCCTCTTGCCGTCTTCGCGAGTTCGTCGAGGCTGAGTTGTTCATCGACTACGTGCGCATCCCCTTCCGCGCCGGGACCAAATCCAATGGTTGGAACCCCCGCCGTGCCAATGCTGTACGCGGCGTTGGTGCAGAATCGGTAGGCACCCAGTTTCGGGTCAAGACCAGAGGCGCGTAGTCCGTTCAACGCCATTTGAACGAACTCGTTGTTTTCGTCCAATTCCCAGGCAGGGAAGAATTTATTCGCGGTCAATGTTTCACCTGTGTAGGTGACGTGGCCACTTTGCGCGATTCTTGCTGTGAAGTTCACATCTTTCAACGCGGGTAATGAAGTAATTTCATTCAATACGCCTTCAGGTGTTTCACCCGGTAGCAGACGCCGGTCATAGGTCGCATTACATTTGGCGGGAATCACAGAGTAAGCGGGGTAGGGTTCCGAAATGATATCTGTGAGGGCGCAAATTCCCGGACCCATCAGGGGATGTTCCTTGACTTGGATTTTTTCGATCTCTGCAATGACCTTCGTCATCAGATGAATGGCGTTGATGCCGAATTGCGGCGACGATGAGTGTGACGGCTTGCCAATGGCTTCGAGATGGATCTCAGCCCGTCCGCGCCCGCCGCGTGCTACGTTGAGTTGAGTCGCTTCGCCGATCACCACATAATCCGGCTTGGTCTCGTCCATCACGGCTTTGAGCGCGCCGCCTTCGTACACTTCTTCCAGCACCGAAGCCGAAATCACCACCGTGCCCGCGAGTTTGATTCTGTCCAGGCTCGCCGCCGCATGGACCATCGCCGCGAGTGAGCCTTTCATATCCATCACGCCGCGCCCGTACATGTGTGAGTCGGTCACTTCGGCGAGGAAAGGGGCGCGAGTCCATACTGACCCGGGGGCGATTCCCACCGTATCAGTGTGCGCATCGAAGAGCAGAGTCTTCCCCGCCTGCGCCCCGCGCATCATTCCCACAGCCGAGCCGTATTTGTCCACCCAAACCTTATCGAAGCCGAGAGCGTTCATCTCGTCCACGACGAGTCTCGTAACCGCGCCTTCCTCCCCAGACAAACTCGGCTGGCGGACGATTCGTTGGGTGAATTCAATCAAGGCTTCGATATCCATGTTGGGACTCCGTTTATTGTCATCCTGAGCGACAGCGAAGGATCTCTACTTCTTGAGTAGGGACCCTTTGGTCGCGAAGAGCGCGCTCCCTCAGGGTGACTTACTTTATTTCAATGATTTAAGAATCTCTTCTGCCCGATCAATTCTTACAACTTTCTCTGCAACCATTTGCGCTGCGACTTTTTCAACCAAATCACCGCTTGCGCCAGCCGCGATCGCAACCTGACGGGCGTGCAGCGACATATGTCCGCGTTGGATACCTTCGGTAGCAAGGGCGCGTAGGGCTGCCATGTTTTGAGCCAAGCCGACTGAGACAATAATTTCAGCCAGTTCATTGGCGGTTTTCACGCCCATGAGTTTAACGGCTGCTTGTGCCGCGGGGTGGACTTTGGTCGCACCGCCGACGATGCCGACTGCCATCGGCATTTCGAGCGTGCCGACTAGGTTGCCTTCGCTATCTTTGCCCCACGTTGAGAGGGAGGTGTAATGTCCGTTTTTCACGGCGTAGGCATGCGCACCTGCTTCGATGGCGCGCCAGTCGTTGCCGGTGGCGATGACCACGGAGTCCACGCCGTTCATGATGCCTTTGTTGTGGGTGGCAGCGCGATATGGGTCCACTGCGGCGAAGGCGTAAGCGGCAATAATCCCATCGCGGACTTGTTCGCCGGAGAAATTATCGAACGCCAATTCCTTCACAGGGATGGTGCAACGTGCGCGGGCTATGCGTCGGTCTGCGAGGTTGGAGAGGATGCGCAGGTGAACTTTTCCGCCAGTGATGGCTTCGATCTCTGGCGCGAGTCGTTCACAAGCTGTATTGACCGCATTCGCGCCCATTGCATCACGAACATCATAAATAAGATGCACAACCAGAAATCCGCCGATTGGCGAATTCTCGAATATTCGAACTTCGAGTTCTCTTGCGCCCCCGCCGAACTTTTTAAGGATCGGATCTATCGAGTCCGCTTCGGCGAGCAGCTCGGCTTTCTTCTCGTATATCTTAAGTTTTGCTTCATTGAGATTGGTCACATTGATGACCTGCATCTGTCCGATCATGAGCGGGTCGGTAGTGGTGGCTTGGTAGCCGCCGCCAGCCCGGGCGAGTTTTGCCATGAACGAAGCACCCGCCACAACCGACGGTTCTTCGAGCGTCATCGGCACGAGTACATCACGTCCGTTGACCATGAAGTTCAGGGCAATGCCCAATGGCAGGCTGTGTAAACCGATCACATTCTCGATCATGTGGTTGGCGGCTTCGGCGGAGATTCCGCCTGAGTCCCACGCCCCAAGATCGGGCGGGGTAAGAGGCGCAAGCGCTTCCGCAATTTTTTCACGGCGCTCTTCAAGGGTCATGTTGTAAAAACCGGAGATTCGGGATGTTGTCATAATGGTTCCTATTCTAGCGATTGCCTGTTGGTAAATTCTATCAAATAACAGGACTTGGTATAATTTGCAGGAGGAGTTTGGATGCTTCTGACCCGCGAGCAATTACAGGAACGCCTCTTTGCGCTTCATCGGGCGAGCCTTGAATTGGTTAAGGATGTTTCGCTGGATACCTTGCTGGAAAGGATCGCATCCACTGCCTGCGAACAGGCGGGGGCAAAGTATGCCGCATTGGGCGTTCTGGATGAAAAGGGGAAACTCGAAAAGTTCATTTCCGTAGGCATGACCCGCGACGCGGTCAAGCGGATCGCGCATCCGCCGGTGGGACGCGGTTTGATCGGGGAATTGATGGACACCGAATCCCCCCTGCGTGTTCCCGTGATTCAAAATCATCCCAAGTCTGTGGGTTTTCCCGATCACCACCCCAGGATGGTCTCCTTCCTGGGTATGCCAATTCGGACGAGTGACCGTCAGTTGGGACAGATCTACCTGACCGAGAAAAAGGACGCCGATGATTTCTCGTCGGACGACGAGATGATCATACAAATGCTCGCCACATATGCGGCGACCGCCATCACCAACGCGCGGTTGATCGAAAACATGAGGGAACGCGATGCCGCGCTGACCCGCCGCAACGTGGACATGAACCTTTTGAACGATATCGCCTCTGCGTTGACCTCCAGCCTCGATCTCAACGAAATTCTGAACAAAGCCCTCGGGTTGGTGATGAACTATTTAAAAATGGAAGCAGGGGAGATCTTCCTGCTGGAAGAGGATAGGACCACATTGCGCATGATGCTCCATCGCGGGGAAGCCGCCGAGGCGTTTTGGACAAGAAACTTGTTCAAGGTGGGCGAGGGGTACCCGGGAATCGTTGCGAAAAATGGGCGTCCGATGATCAGCACAGACCTTTCGCAGGATGAAAGTTTCCTGCGAAAGGCGGTGGTGAAGGCTGGTTTTCGGCAAATCTTGAGTATTCCCCTTATTTCAAGTGAAAGCGTGATGGGTGTGATGAGCGTTGCCACGCGTTCGAAGGCTCCGTTCGAAGATCGAAGCGTGCAGATGCTTTCTGCGGTCGGCGCATGGGCGGGACTCGCCATCGAAAATGCCCGATTGCACGCCAATGCGCGTCGATTGGCGGTCTTGGAGGAACGCAACCGCATCGGTATGGACCTTCACGACGGCATCATTCAATCGATTTACGGGGTTGGGCTGGGTTTGGAAGGTGCAAAACACCTTGTTATTGAAGATACGGAGGGGGCAAAGGCGAAAATCGACCATGCCATCCACGGTTTGAACCAGGCGATACGCGATTTAAGAGCGTATATTCTCGATTTAAGACCCCGCCAGCTCGGGAACGACGGCTTAATGAACGGAATCAAGCGCCTGATCACCGAATATCGCGCAAATACATTCTCTGAAGTGCTTTTTACATCGCCCGAATCCGAGATGAAGGAGTTGACTCAGGCTCAATCTCTCGCATTATTTCATATATGCCAGGAGGCGTTGGCGAATTCCGCCAAGCATGCGAAGGCAAAAAACGTCCGAATTTCGTTATGGACAACGGAAGATCGCGCTTTATTGGAGATTAACGACGATGGAAAGGGCTTTGATGTTGAAAAAATGTCCACCTTCATCGGTCACGGACTTGCCAATATGCAGACTCGCGCGCGTTCATCAGGTGGTGATGTCGATATCATATCGATTCAAGGCGAAGGAACGACGGTGTTGGCATGGGTTCCGCGCGGAATCAAACAATGAAACGCGCAAAACATTCACGATAGCAAATTGAGTCGCAGGATTTTGAGTCTCATCGGATTTGAATCGTGAATGTTATTCATGGACATTTATTAACATAGAAATATCATACTTATGTCGATTCCGCCTCCAATACCCATATATGGGGGTAGGGGTGCGGAAATTGGGCGCTCATGGCTGAAACGCTTGTTCTAGTAAAAAATCTTGTATAACTTGAAATCATAAAGATTCTTTAAGATGGGTTAATCTTAAAAAAACAAAAATTTTTAACTTCACGTAGGTCTAACGACTATTATTCATTGGGATATTCTGCTAGAATAAGCGCACGCTGAAATAACGGATGTTTGCTTGATAAAGTTCATCCGCTGATCCCAGAAAGAAAAAGTACAACAGATTCAAACGAAAACTTGAAAAAGCCGCCTAAAAAGGCGGGTTAGTTTCATCTACGTCAAAATTTCGGAAATCTTGAACATCGAGGAACAATTATGAACGCTGAACAGGCATGGCAAACCGTCCTTGCGCAACTCCAAATGGATATGCCGCGCGCATCCTTCGATACCTGGGTGCGCGATACCCGCCCCGTTGGCTACGATAACGGGATGCTGACGGTCGGAGTCCGAAACGCCTACGCGCGTGACTGGCTCGATACGCGCCTTGCCACCACTGTCAATAAGCTTTTGATCGATACGTTGAACTCGAAAGTGTCGGTGAAATTCATAGTTTCCCAATCGGAAGATGTCGCTTCCTCTTTGGACCCCGATCCGGCATCCGCTTCGATCCAAATTACACCGCCTGAGCCAAAACCCCGCCATGTGACCTTAAATCCGCGCTACACTTTTGATACTTATGTGGTGGGTTCGGGCAACAGGCTTGCGCATGCGGCTTGTCAGGCGGTGGCAGATAAGCCTGCGAGGGCGTACAACCCCCTCTTCCTCTATGGAGGCGTTGGGCTCGGCAAGACCCATCTCCTTCACGCCATCGGCAATGCCTGTCACGCCAGCGGGTTGAACGTCCTGTACGTTTCATCAGAGGAATTCACCAACGACCTGATCGCCGCCATCCGCACGCACACCACGCAGGCTTTCCGCGAAAAATACCGTTCTGCCGACGTGCTTTTGATCGACGACATCCAGTTCATCGCCGGGAAGGAATCCACGCAGGAGGAATTCTTCCACACCTTCAATACATTGCATGGGCAGGACAAGCAGATCATCGTTTCGTCCGACCGGCCGCCAAAGTCACTCATCACGCTCGAAGAACGCCTGCGCTCCCGCTTCGAGTGGGGGCTGACTGCCGATATCCAGGCTCCAGACCTCGAAACCCGGCTTGCCATCCTCCGCTCCAAAGCCGAACGGACCGGCAGGCAGATTTCGGATGAGATCCTCGAAAGCATCGCCCAGCGCGTGCAGTCGAACATCCGCGAGCTCGAAGGCGCTCTTAACCGCATCATCGCCTACGCCGATTTGAGCGGGGCATCTCTCACCCCCGACCTTGTGGAAGTGGCGCTGGCGGATCTGATGCCGTCAAAAAACGACATTCAACCTAATCACGTTGTCGACCTTGTTGCGCGAAAATTCGGTTTAACTGCCGAAAAACTGCTCGGGCGCGACCGCACCAAGGAAATAGCCCTGCCGCGGCAGATCGCCATGTATCTTCTGCGCGAAGAGGCGAAAATCTCCTTTCCCCAGATCGGTGAAGTCCTCGGCGGGCGGGACCACTCCACGGTGATGTCTGCCTACGAAAAGATCAAGGAACAGATTCATGCAGATAGGCGGTTGGAACAAGATATCGCCTCGATCAAACAGCAACTATACAATCAGTCTGTGGTCTTATAAATTTGCAGGAATCCAAACAGGCGCATCCGATCGAGATGCGCCTGTTCTTTTTTCAAGAAATTGATTGTTCGATAATAGTGTGAAATTAATTTCGCTCCGTCCATGAAAGATGGGCGTATTTCTCGCTCACCAACTCCTCCACGCGTCGAAGTTCGGAATCGGACAGCTCCCCATTCTCGAAACGGATTCCCAACTCCGCTTCGAATCCATAGACGAAAGCCCGGGCGGCCTGTTCCCAACTTGATTCCACGCCGTGAGCGGATCTGACCGTGGTTGCCCGCGCCAGCAATCTTTCCTTCGCGTTTTGCCTTTTTGACTCGTTTTCGAAAACCAGGACGTCGCAAATGCGGGATAGGTCGCCGGTCAAGGGAAGCGAGCCGTGCTGGAGTACGCCTTCCTTCCTGCGCGCCTGAGCCGAGCCGATCAATTTCTTTCCGTTCACAGTGATCTCATACGTTGACGGCACTTCGAAGCAGACGGGATTTAAATTTTGCTGGGAATGTCCGTCTTCAGATTCCTTTACCTCGACAGGCACGTTTAATGATCGCACAGCATAAGACAACGCTTTCGCCAGCCGGTTGTAGGATTCAAGCACTCCGCCTGAAAGGACGGGTTCATCCGCGGGACCGGCCACAGAGTAGGTCAACTCGTCGGTGTGCAGGATCGCCCGTCCCCCGGTCACGCGGCGGACGACATCCCAGCCCCGGGTGCGCAGTCGCTCCACGTCCACATCCCTGAAGGGTTGGGCATGACCGAGGGAAAGACACGGCGGATTCCATGAATACAAGCGCAGCGTCGGCTTCGACTCGCCGCGAAAAATAGATTCGAGGATGGATTCGTCCACAGCCATGTTCCATGCGCCGGTGGCTGGGGGAGTGCAAAGGAGACGCCAGATTGACATGGTTTTATATTCTTAGAAATTTCTCCGCCGCATCTTCCAGGGTTCTTTCATCAAGGTGTTCTAATGGCGGGCGGACCGCCCACAGCGGCAATCCATGAATTTTGTGAAGTAATCCTTTGAGGATCGGCGCGATGGGGGAGAATTGCTCCAGAAAATGTCTCTGGGCTGTCACCTTTGCCTGAACCTTCGACGGGTCCCCGCCTTCTTGGAACATGTCCCAGATATTTCGCAAGTTATCGGAGATCAAATTTGCCGGGGCGGTAATCGCGCCTTGCGCGTGATTCTTCAGCGCGTGATGAAAATAGGAATCTGTCCCGTTCAGGACAAGCAGGTCTTTTCCAAAGCGCTCCCCGAGGGCGGTTGCGAACGACTCATCGTGCGAAGAGTCTTTAACCCCCGCAAATCGATCCGGGAATTTTGTTTTAAGCCGTTCCAACAAATCCAGTGAAAAGCCGAGACCCGTCATCGGCGGGATGTGATACCCAAGCAGATATTTGCCCTGCGGTACGGCTTGCTCGATCAATTCGCTGAACCACTGGAACAAGCCGTCGTCCGTTGCCTTGCGGTAATAATAGGGTGGGAGGACAACTGTCCCGTCAAAGCCGAGATCGCAGGCGAGTTTTGTCAACTCGATGGTCTCTGAAAGGCTGGATGTCCCTGTCCCCACCAATAATTTAAAATCCCGTATTTGATGCCGGATCACCCGGATGGATCGAAGGACCGCTTCGCGTTCGCGGGGCGAGAAGGATGGACCTTCCCCCGTCGTTCCAAATAACAATGACCCATGACATCCCCGTTCGGCAAGGAAGTGGAGAAAACCCGCAAGTAGTTCGAAATCGAAGGCGGTATCGGGTTTGCCTGGCGTTTTGGGGATGCCGAGATAGGGAGTAACCGCGGCTGCGTACACGCCAGAAAGGGGGTGGAGGTCGGTCATGATATTCTCTTTTGAGTGTAGGGAACGACGTATCGCCTTAATGTGTTTGCCTTGCAAAAGGCTTGAATGTAATAAGTATCATTGGAGATGAATTTACTCGTTTTCTTCGATGAATTGTTTTGCGGCGGTCTCCGGTGGCTGGAGCGGTTGACCTTCCTCTTGATACAAATAGTGTTGATGGTCGAGCGTCCAAAGATATAGATCGCCTTCGGTTTTGCCGGGGAAATCCTCCAATAATCCGCTTTGACGGATGATTTTCACAATGGGCAGGTAGACCTTGTCGTACCAGTGTTCGACCGCTTCGCGCTCCGAGATATTGCGTTTGAAATCCAAACCCATGAAATAGCGGTGCACGGCAATGTGCTCCAGCATGCGGGTGAAACCGTCCGGGACGTTAAGCTTGATGTCCGCATCCGGGCGGAGTTTATCCAAACCTGTCCGCTCCAGGAAATCCACTTTGGCGCCAAGGATTTCCAGGTCTTCCGGCTTGATCTCGGGGGTGATATTGACCCGTGTGGCACATTCGCGGACCTCGGCTTCGATGAATTCCTGTTTTTGCTCACGCGCGACAGATACGCGGTGATGTCCATCCACAACGAAATAAACCTGTCCCACCTTGTAGAGCACCACGGGAGGGAGGTGGATATCCTGGTAAAAGGCGCGGTCCACTTTTTGCCACCTTCCGGCAAGCTGATCCTCCTTGGGGAGGAAGGCGTTATCGAATTCATGATACCGGTTCAGACTCCCCGCAATCTGGTCCACCCGGACAGTTTTGACTCCCCTGTAAATGGGACCTCCGATCTTTAACTTCTCCTTGACGGCATCGTAGGAAAGAAGGGTGGTGCGCTGGCCGGAAAGCACCGAGAAAACCTGGTTGATGAATGACTTGAAACGCGCGCGGCTGAAATCGGCGCGAACCAGGGAATCGAGTTCATTGGGCATGGTCTGCTCGCTTTTCTTTATTGATTGGGTCTAAAGTCGAAAATTCGATCACTTTGTAAGGATAGACATTGATTATGGTTGTGCATCCGAACCCGGTCTCCTTTTTGGCGATGTTGCTACGGTAAAAGTGAGTGTGTCCATGCAGGTGGATGCGGGGACGGGCGAAGCGGATCAGCCAATTGATGGCGCTTAACCCATGATGGGGTTGATCGGTATCGTCATGAATGCCTGAGGGCGGTGAATGACTGATAAGAATATCTAGGGCACGCCCGTATCGGAGCCGGTTGGAAAGGAGTCGGGGTATCGTTCCGAACGCCCTCAGGTACGCTTCCCATTGGGTGTATTGGTTGGTCCCGTCGGGCCGGTAGCGCACGGAACCGCCGAAGCCGCCGATCAATATATTTTTGTGACAGAATGTCTTGAGGTCCAGATTTGAGCCGCCTTCTGCTTTCGAATTCGGATCTCGAGGATTGAAATCAGGGTCGTGATTCCCTGGCACATAAAACAATGGCGCATTCAGCACCGTCACTAGAAATTCGAGATAGGTATAAGGCAGGTCGCCGCAACCGAGAATCAGCCCGACGTCGCTGAAATGACCGTTCGACGCAAGGGAATAGACGCGTTCGACTACCTGATCGCTGACTGCGAGGATTTTCACAGACCTTGATTGTGCCGTAGTTTATGCGTCATTGCAAGGTAGAAATCCCTGTTTTTTTCAAAATTGCAATACCCAGCCGGGGCAAATACCCTTATAATTCACAAATTCGGATTTATCGATATGGAAACTAGAAACATCACATCTCCCATCGGTCCTTATGGTTCGGGTTCGGGTGATCAGCCGGGGCGCAAGCAATTGCTGGCTGGTGTGACGCTGGTCAACCGATATTCCATTCAGGAGGTGATCGGGATTGGCGGCATGGGTTCGGTTTATCGCGCCCGGGATATGCACTTCCCGAATGTGGTGAAATTGGTGGCGGTGAAGGAAATGATCAATATGGCGCCGGATCTGCTCGTGCGCCAGACGATCGTGCAGAACTTCGAACGCGAGGCGAATCTGCTTGCCACTCTCCACCATCCTTCCATACCGCGTATCTACGATTATTTCTCCCACGACGATCGTTCCTATCTTGTGCTTGAATTCATTCAGGGCAGGGATCTGGAGGCGGTCATCAACGATGCGGACGGCTTCCTGCTGGAGGATCAGGTCATTAATTGGGCGATCCAGCTGTGTGATGTGCTTGCTTATCTGCACAACCACAAACCGGAACCGATCATTTTCAGGGATATGAAACCGTCCAATGTGATCATCAACCACAACGGGGATGTTGTCCTTGTGGATTTCGGCATCGCTAAAACTTTTCAGACGGGCATTAAAGGCACAATGATCGGCACCGAGGGTTATTCTCCGCCCGAGCAGTATCGCGGCGATGCCACTCCTCTCGCGGATATCTATGCCCTTGGCGCGACCCTGCACCACGTCCTTACCCGCCGCGATCCGCGTTTGGAGCCTCCCTTCACATTCGCCGAGCGACCTGTGCGCAGGATCAACCCGAATACTTCCATCGACCTTGAAGCGGTTGTGAACACAGCCTTGCAATACAATCCCGCAGAACGATTTCAAACCGCCGATGCGATGAAGGATGCGCTGATGGGTGTCGCGCGAAAAACCGGCGTTCTCGAAAAACTAACTTCCACCGCGCTTCCCGCGCCTGTCAGCAGTGGAGTAAAACCCGTATGGGATTTCAAATGCGAGGATGAGATCCGCGGAACACCGACCCTGCACCAGGGCATATTGTACGTTGGTTGTTATGATAACAACCTCTACGCCTTGAACGCTGCTGACGGCAAGTTCCAATGGAAGTACCCGACGGATGGCGGGATTGTCTCCCGCCCGTTAGTCTATGAGAACAACGTCTTTTTCTGTTCGGAAGATCAACGGCTGCACGTCATTGGAGCGCGCTCGGGCAAACTCTTGTGGACGTATTACACCGATGGCAGGATCTACTCCTCACCACGCATCTCGGACGGACATGTTTTCTTCGGATCCGACGATAATGACCTGCATGCGGTCAATGTCAATAGCGGCAGGCCGGTCTGGAAATTCTCCACCGACAGCCCGATCCATTCCACACCTTTGATCGCAAACGAGATGATCTACTTTGGGACGGAAAGCGGCTCATTCTACAGCCTCGATTTTCGCGGCGCGATGAAATGGCGATTCCAGGCTAAACGCGCCATGACCTCGTCCCCGGTCAATAAAGGACAGGCGGTTTATACGGCCTCACTCGATGGTACCCTCTATGCATTGGATGCCAAGAGCGGTTGGGCGATTTGGAAGTTCCGCCTTGGAAAGGGGACGATTTCTTCGCCTGCGATCGCTGACGAGTTCATCTTCATCGGCGCTGCAGATGGCTTTGTCTATTGTGTCGATGTGCGCACGGCGAAGGAAGTCTGGCGCTATAAAACAGACAACCAGATAAGCAGTTCCCCGGCCGTTTACAAGGATTCTCTCTACATCGGTTCTGTGGACGGAAATATGTACTGTCTTGAGTACCGCACGGGTCGCCTTCGCTGGAAATTTGAGACCAACGGCCCGATCACCGGCTCGCCCGTCGTTTTTGACGATATTGTATATTTCGGCTCGACGGACCATCATGTTTACGCGTTATTTGCTTGAATGGTTACGTGCTATTCGCCTAAAAGGAGAACTTGTGGCTGATTTATTTCGAAAGTTATTTGGCTCAAAAGAGGATACAAAACCCCGGCAGGCAGATGCCGTCACCACGGCTCCGTTGACCGACCAGCAGATTCAGTCGATCATCTCCAGCCAGGCTCCCCGCTATGAGATTCGGCAGTTGGTGGCAAGCGTCGGACAATCCGTCGGTAAACAACGCGATCACAATGAAGACAGCCTGCTTGCGCTCACCACCACGATCTCCGGGAGCCCCGAGAGCATACCATTTGGTCTGTATATCGTTGCCGATGGAATGGGCGGGCATCAGTTTGGCGAAGTGGCAAGCAACGCGGCTGTCCGAATCGTTGGCGGCAATATTGTCAATAAGTTTCACTCGTATTTGTATAAACTTCCTCCGCAGTCGCTTCAGGAATCCCTGCAAGAGGTCATGGAATCCTCCATCATGGAGGCGCATCAATACATCCAGAGAGAGGCGCCGGGTTCCGGGACGACAGTTACGGCCGCACTCGTGCTTGGCCATCAAATTACCCTGGGGCACGTGGGCGATAGCCGCGCTTATGCGATATATCCCGATGGCAGGTTGGATTCGCTCACCCGTGATCATTCGCTCGTCAAGCGGCTCGAGGAGCTTGGGCATCTTAGCAAGGATGAAGTGGATAGCTTCCCTCATCGCAATGTCTTGATCCGCGCGCTAGGCCAGGGTGAGACCCTTGAAGCGGATATCTTCACCATCCCGTTCCCGCAGCCGGGCTACCTCATGATATGCAGCGATGGGTTGTGGGGTGTGGTTAACGAAAAGGATGTCGTTCGCATCGTCAACGAGTCGCCCAATTTGCACCGCGCCTGCCAGAGCATGGTCGAGGCTGCGAATGCCGCAGGGGGGCCGGATAATATAACGGTGATTCTTGCTCAAATCGTAGGATAACTTCCGACATGTCCGCCAGCCAGCCCGATCATTACGTCACGCTTGGGGTCTTGCGTGACGCCACACAGGAGGAGATTCGACGCGCCTATCTCGAGGCGGCTCAGCGATTGCATCCGGATAAGAACGTGGCGGCCGGCGAAACCGAGATATTCCTCAGCGTCCAGCAGGCGTATGAGGTGCTTTCCAATCCAAAACGGCGGGCGCAATACGATGCCACCCTCCCGCCTGAAGTCCATGTCGCGAATAAATTCATCCGTCCCGAGGTTTTCTACAGCCGCCCAAGTCTTGTGCAGATCAAGGAAGACCAGCTTCTTTACATTCTGCTGGAGATCGAACCATCGGAAAAACAATCCGGGAGCCTTCCCGCTCCACCTTTGAATCTTTGCCTTGTATTGGATCGCTCGACATCGATGCAGGGCGACAAGATGGATGTCCTCAAGGCGACAGCAGTCCAGTTGATGCGTACTCTGCGTCCGCAGGATGTACTCAGCATCGTCTCCTTCAGTGACCGTGCAGAAGTGGTTGTGCCTGCTTCGATCAATCTGGATCGGAGGAAACAGGAAAACAGCATCCAGATGATGCAAACGTCCGGGGGCACGGAGATTTTCCAGGGGTTGGAGGCGGGTATGAAGGAGATCCGCCGCACACTTGACCCGTCGAGAGTCAATCACATCATCCTTCTTACCGATGGGGAAACCTACGGCGATGAGCAGGCCTGCCTGAACCTTGCGGAAGAGGCTGCTCAACAAAATGTTGGTATTACCGGCATGGGGATCGGTTCTGAATGGAACGATATCTTTTTGGACGCATTGGCAGGCAAGACCGGCGGTTCCTCTGTATACATTTCGGACCCAAGGGATATCGAAAGATTCCTTGTCGAGAAATTCAAAGCGCTCACCAGCACATATGCAGATGAAGTGCTGCTTGAATTCAGCGAACAGGAGCACATAAAGCTCAATTTTGCCTTTCGCCTTCAGCCGGAGGGCAGCCAGATCGAGGTAAGATCACCTATGCACCTGGGTCCGATCCTGCGGGATACGCCCCTGCATATCCTCCTCGAACTTGTGGTCAGGCCAAATGCGCTTGAGAATCACGATGTCCTGCTTTTGGATGGACTCTTGAAGGCGTCTGTTGTCTCCCAGCCTTTGCCGGTTCCTCCGATCCGGCTCAGGCTGATCCGGAATGTCTATCCAGAACCCAAAACCGAACCTCCGCCGACAAAAGTACTCAAGGCGCTCTCTCGCCTGACTCTTTACCGAATGCAGGAACGGGCGCAGGTGGCGGCCAGTCAGGGGCGCCATGATGAGGCGGCGCGCCACCTGCAAAATCTTGCCACCCACCTGCTTTCGCAAGGTGAGACGGGCATCGCAAAAACCGCCTTGCTCGAAGCGCAAAACCTGGAAAACCAACGTGCCTGGAGCGAATCGGGCAGCAAGGATATAAAATACAAAACCCGGGCGCTGTTATTGGGCAGTGGCAAGGAGAAACCAACATGATCATCTGTTCCAATTGCAAGCATGCCAATATGACCGGCGCATTGTTTTGCGCTGAATGCGGCGCACAACTCATCGGAAGGGATACATTGACGACCCAGACGATCGCCACAGAAAACCTCAAATACACCAGCCAACGCACCACAGGGGAGATGAGCGGACCCGTGGAGGGAGAGGATGCATGGGCGAACCTCTATCTTCTCGATACCGGTCAAGTCCTGCCGCTTTCCTCCCGGAATGAATTCACCATGGGTAGAATCAGCGAAGGACAACCCATCATGCCGGATATCGACCTTTCACCCTATCAGGCGTATGCGGCGGGGGTTTCGCGCCTGCATGCGGTCATCCGGCGCAACGGGGAAAAAGTTGCCTTCATGGATCTCGGATCTGCGAACGGGACCTACATCAACGGGAACCGAATGACTCCAAATACCGAGCAGATGCTCAAGCATGGCGATATTCTTGCGCTTGGCAAAATGAGGATTCAAGTCCTGATCGAAAAAGAGTAATTACTAAGGAGAACGAATTGACATGGCATTCACCGTGATCCTGCACATTCCTAATGAGGTATCAGTCGCCGGGGAAGTGGAAGACCTTCCCAAACCCACTGACAATATTATTGTCCTTACCAACCCGCGCCAAAAGGACGGGAAGGACCTGCACTATATCGACCCCGGTACCGACAAGGTCATCTGGCCTCTTGCCAAGGTGAGTTTCATCGAGATCCTCGGAGACGCCCAGGACGAAAAGATTATCGGCTTTGTGAGGGAATAAATGGCAGATTTAGACAGGAGGCGCATTCTCGTTGTCGATGACGAGGAACGCATGGTACGCTTCATCCGCATGAACCTGGAGCACGATGGCTTCCAGGTGGGGGAGGCGTTCAATGGCAAGCAGGCGATTCAAAAGATCCGTGATTTCACCCCCGACCTCATCCTGCTCGATGTGATGATGCCGGATATCGACGGCTTCGACGTCCTCGAGACCATTCGTGATTTCAGCAACGTGCCTGTCATCATGCTCACCGCCAAAGGCGAGGAGGATGACCGCGTCCGCGGGCTGGAGCAGGGAGCGGATGATTACATCACTAAACCGTTCAGTCCCCGCGAACTGGTCAGTCGCATCAAAGCCGTCCTGCGCCGCACCGAAGGCGCCACCGGCTCCATGCACGGATTGATCGAGATCGACAAGCGCCTCAAGATCGACTTCGAACGTCGCGAGATCTGGCTGGAAGGCAAGCTCGTCAAACTCCGCCCGACGGAATATCGCCTGCTTTATCACCTGGTTCAAAACGCTGGCTGGGTCGTTTCTCATGACCAATTGCTCCAAAAAGTATGGGGCTATGAATACCGGGACGAGCCGCACTACGTCCGCCTGTATATCAACTACCTCCGCCAGAAACTGGAGAAAGATCCGGCAAACCCGGTCTACATCCTCACCGAGCGCGGAGTGGGCTATCGCTTCGTCGATTTCAAAAGAAACAAAGAATAAGCGGCGCGGGAATGTGGTCCCGTCTTCTCTAACAAAATGAATACAAAATGCTTGCGTTCTTCTAACGCAGGCGTTTTAAATTAGGGGCATGAAACAAACCAAAACTCAAAAGGAGGTACCTATGTCTAATTTAATTCGTTGGGAGCCCGCTCGCGAGATGATGACCCTGCGTGAAGCCATGGACCGCCTCTTCGACGACGCGTTCACCCGCCCGCTCAGCCTCACCGGCAGCAACTGGTCCATTCCCGCCGTGGATATGTACCAGACCGATAATGAGGTCGTGGTGAAAGCCGCCCTCCCCGGCATCAAGGCGGATGAAGTCCAGATCAACGTCACCGGCGAAGTCCTCACCATCAAGGGCGAGGCCAGGCAGGATAGTGAGACGAAGGAAAAAGCGTATCACATCCGCGAACAGCGCTGGGGCGCCTTCGAACGCTCGATCGTCCTGCCCACCGAGGTCGTGGCAGACAAGTCCAAAGCGGATTTCGAGAACGGCGTATTGACCATCACGCTCCCCAAAGCGGATGAGGTCAAACCCAAGACCATCAACATCAAGACAAAGTAAAACCTCTTCCCATCCATGTCATTCTGGGCGCAGCGATGAATCTCCCGCTCCATTTCAGGATGACACCGATTATGAAACAGGAGTCGAACATCGACTCCTGTTTTTGTTATGATATGCGGGATACTGGAGACTTTAACCCATGACCCAAGCCTTTTCCTACCTTCGCATCAACCCGGACCGGATGCTGGATGCCTTCAACCAGGTAGCCTCCATCGGCGCGACAGCTGATTCGGGCGTGGACCGACCCACCTTCAGCGAGGCGCACCTTGCCGCCCGGAAGTGGTTCCGCGATCACATCGAACAAAGCGGATTCGAATTCCACACCGATGGGGCAGGGAACCATTCTGCAGTCTTACCGTGCGACGACCCCTCCGCGCCGACGCTGATTCTCGGCTCGCATTTGGATTCTGTCCCAAATGGTGGGCGCTTCGACGGAGCCCTTGGCGTGATGGCAGCGCTTGAGGCGTTGAAAACCATACAAGAAAACAGGATCAAGCTAAGGGTCCATTTGGAGGCGATGGATTTCACCGATGAAGAAGGCACGCTTGTCGGTCTACTTGGCAGCGCGGCGCTTGCCGGTCATCTTCGTCCCGATGATTTGGAAAGACCGCGCGGCGGACGGGGGAAATTGCTCGAAGGGATGCAGCGGGTAAGGTTGAATGAATCCGGCATGTTGAATGCGGCACGAAGGAAGGAAGCACTGGCAGGTTATTTGGAACTGCACATCGAGCAGGGCAAAAGATTGGAACGCGCGAATTTAGATATTGGCATTGTTAATGCCATTGTCGGCATCTGGTCATATCGTTTAACATTCATCGGCAAGGCGGATCACGCCGGTTCGACGACAATGGAAGACCGGCGTGATGCGTCATTGGGCTCGAGCGCATTCACATTGGCGGCGCGGGAGACGGTCATGCGCGATTTTCCGAATTGTGTGGTGAACGTAGGTCGAATGGAGTTCGCGCCGGGCGCCTTCAACATCGTCCCTGCGCAGGTGGATGTGTCTCTCGAGTTCCGCTCGCCGGATGAAGAACAATTCGACCGGTTGGATCAGGTCTTGCTCGATTTGGCGGAACGCGAAGCCGGACGCTTCGGTTTGAGTCTGAAAACTGAATATCTTGGCAGGCACTCGCCAAGCCTGATGGATGAAACCGTCCGCAATACCTTTGCCGAGGCTTGCAATGACCTTGGATTGTCGCATACGCCTCTTCCCTCTGGCGCCGGTCATGATGCTCAATCGCTTGCGGATGTGTGCCCCGTGGGGATGATCTTCGTCCCATCGGTGGATGGAGCGAGCCACTCTCCGCGCGAGTTTACCGAGTGGATAGATTGTGTCAACGGCGCCAACGTCCTATTGCAGACGGCATTGCGCCTCGGAAGCGGGTAAAATAGGACTATTAAACACAAAGGACACGACGGACGCGAAGTGATAAAAATTTTCCTTCGCGGTAAAAATTTCCATGAAAAATTTCGACTCGAAATACAATTCCATTCCGAAGACCGAAATCCACTGCCACCTTGAGGGCGCGATTCGCACCCAGACCATCATCGACGTGGCGAAGGAATTCGACATTTCGCTGCCTTCCTATGAGGTGGAGGAATTGGACAAGCACGTCAAGGTCCTCGACCAGATGAAAGACCTGCAGGCGGTGCTGGAGGCGTTCGATATTTTCCAGCGAAGCATCACATCGCCCGCGGTTGTCGAAAGGATCGCCTGGGAGCTCTTCGAAGACTGCGCAAAACAGAATATCAAACTCTTCGAAGTGCGCTTTTCGCCCGATTGGGCGTTCCATGGTCATAATCTGGACTGGGATGCCTGTCTCGAAGGTTTGCTCCGCGCGCAGGCACGGGCGGAAAAAGAATTCGACATGGCGATCGCCATGATCGCCATCACCTCCCGAAGCATGGGCGCTGAATCCTGCGTCAAAACCGTGGATTGGGCGATCAGGCATAGGAAATACATCCAGGCGGTTGATCTTGCGGATGGCGAAAAGATCTACCCGGCAAGGGATTTCATCAAACCGATTCTCAAGGCAAAAGACGCCGGTCTGAAAGTCACCATCCATTCGGGCGAGGATACGCCCGCCTCTTATGTGGCTGAGACCATCAGGAATTTCCAACCGGACCGTATCGGCCACGGAATCCACAGCATCGAAGACATGAAGGTAGTCGAACTGCTTGTCGAGCGCGGAATCACACTCGAGGTGAATCCCTGGTCGAATTACCTGACCAACTCCGTCCCGACGATCGAGGCGCATCCGCTCAAAAGATTGTTCGAACTGGGCGTGCGGGTCACGATCAACTCGGACGATCCGGAAGTGCTGGAGACTAACGTCAATAACGAATACCGCATTGCGCATGAGGTTTTGGGAATGAGCATGGAGGATATCAAGACATGCAATCGGGTTGCGTTCGAGTCGTCGTTCATCGACCCCGCCAAAACCAAACCCCTTTGGGAAAAGTATTTTGCATGAGGCGAAAGGGAGTCGAAAGTCTCCAGACTATCGACCTTTAAATGTTTAAATGACGGGAGTCGTTGGAGTCCGGTTTAAAATCAAATTGACCGATTCCCTCCCTCTGCGGTAAAATAATGCGCTTATCCGACTCAGAACACCCATCCCATCGGGGATTGTGTAATCATCTCAAGGAATAGGAAGATCGTAGAATGACAAAACGAACGTATCAGCCGAAGATCCGCCGCCGCGTGCGCGTGCATGGTTTTCGCTCGCGCATGGCGACTGCCGATGGGCGCGCCGTCCTCAAGCGCCGCCGCCTGAAGGGACGCCATAAACTTACTGTATCGGCAAACAATCACGTCAAACGGACTCGCTGGTAATTCTCCAGCGTTCGACGCGGAGATATCATGAGGCGCGGGTGCAGAGACGATTTCGACTGTCCCGGTCTGAAGATTTCAAGCGGGTGCGGCGGACCGGCAAGTCTTATGCCCATCCGCTTGTTGTATTGGTGGCGCAGGCTAATGGATCAAGCGGCCATTTAAAGGTCGGCATAGCGGCGGGCAAGATGACGGGAACCGCTGTCCATCGCAACCGAGCGAAGCGTCTCCTGCGCGAAGCGATGCGGACTCTCATTCCTTCCATCGCTCTTCGACAAGCCCAGGACAACGCCTCCGGCTGGGACCTGATCCTGATCGCCAGACCCGCGCTTGCTTCTGCAACCCTGGCAGACGCCCGCTCTGCTTTGATGAGTCTCCTCAAACGCGCCGGACTTCTTCTCCCAATAGATGAATCCTGAATTCGACGAACAATTCCACCTGCACGATTATTCCCATGAACCGCAGCTGCGCGATATGCCCCGGACGATTGGGAATCTTCCGCGTATTTTCCTGCTGGCATTGATTCGTCTATATCAAAAACTCATTTCACCAGGTCTGCCCGCCAATACCTGCCGCTTTTATCCGTCCTGTTCGCATTACGGTTACCAGGCGGTTTATAAATACGGCGCATTGAAAGGTTCTTTCATGGCGGCCTGGCGGGTCCTGCGTTGTAACCCTTTCAATCCCGGCGGGTATGACCCCGTTCCATAGGAGTACGAATTTTCGATGCCAAAAAAGATTTCCTTTATTGCGTTTGCGCTGTTCGCAGCCATTTTCCTGGCTGGCTGTACCGGCCCAAGCGCATGGCCAGGCCTGGCCGCCAGCGATAAAGTGGCGTATCTGGCGCACACAAATGCTGTTTTTGCAGTGGATGTCAACACCGGGGCGGAATTGTGGCAGTTCAGCGTAGGCGGCGGTTTCCTGGGATCGAATCCCAGCCTTTTCGTCACGACTCCTGTGCTCACAGAAGATGAATTATTGATCGTTCCCGACTCGGGTAACAAACACACCCTTTACGCCCTTGATACCAACGACATAACCTCAGACAAGACTCCGAATATTGCCTGGACCTTCTCAGACGTGAAGGGACATTGGGTTGCGCCTCCCCTTGTCGTGGATGACCGCCTGTTTGCCCCGAACTCAGACGGCAACGTCTATGTCCTCGATTTGACGGATGGGAGAACCGAGAAGAGCGCGATCGAAAAGATCGAACTTTCCGGCGAGTCGGAGACCAACCGGCTTTGGGCACAACCCGTCAGCGATGGCACGCGCATCTTCGTGACCTCGCTCGATCACCGCATCTTTGCGATCAATCTGGAAACGTATGCAATCGAATGGCAGCACCAGCTCGACGCTGCCGTACCTGGCGCCCCTGTCCTCGGCGCAGACGGCATGTTATATGTCGGCTCGCTTGCCAGCAAACTGGAACGCTTCGACCCTGCCACCGGCGACCATGAATCAGTCAAGGATACGAACGACTGGGTGTGGGGCACCCCGGTGACCGACGGCGATAATTTGTATTTCGGCGACGTGGCGGGATATTTTTACTCCTACAATACCAAAACGGGCGATTGGAATTTTGACCCGATTCAGCTCGATGGCGCAATTACCGCCAGTCCGTTGATCGTGGACGATCAGATCCTTGTCGCCACCGAGTCGGGCAATGTCTATTCCGTGTTGAAAGATGGATCCGATTTCGGAGTGTGGTACCATCCCGACCAGGAAGGGAACGTCTATTCCACTCCGGTGCTATCAGGAGATTACATCCTTGTCGCATACCTCCAATCGGACTACTACTTCGTTACGCTCGATCGCGACGGCGATGTGAAGCGAACTTTTCCTGAAAAATAAAGAGATTGACAACTTATGAAGAATCCAGGCAATCAAACCCAGCAAGCGCAGTTACCGGAAAATCCAGCCGAACTTTTCAAGGGTTCATGGAAAACATTCCTGGTCATCGGTGTTTTGTTCGTGGCGTTCACCAACTTCAACTTCATCATCGACCTGATGATCAACATCATGATCTTCATCTACGGGCTGGTCGGGCGGAATTTCGGGCTGGCGCTTATCCTGTTTACCGTGTTGATCCGTGTCCTGACATGGCCCCTCAACGCTCAACAGATGAAGGGTCAGCAAGCCATGCAGGAACTGCAGAACGACAAGGAATGGATCGCCGTCCAGAAAAAATACGCCAAGGATAAGGAAAAACTGGCGCAGGAACAGTTCCGCATCCAGCGCGAACGCGGGGTCAATGTCTTCGGCTCCTGTCTCCCGATGCTCATCCAATTTCCCATCCTGTTTGCGCTCATTCCCGCCATCAATTACGCCATCGGTTCCGGACCGTTGAGTATCTTGAACCTCTCGCGCCGGTTGTATGATTTTCAGAACGCCGCAGAGCTTGTGCCGCTCAACAGCAAATTCCTGTGGATGGATATGGGACTGCCTGAGCGAACGGAGATATTCGGTTTTGCAATCCCCGTGCTTGCGTTGATCGTGGCGCTGACCACCTACCTGCAGAGCAAACTCACCATGCCCCCGTCGGCGAATCCCAACGACCAATCCGCGCAGACCGCCAAAATCATGAGCATCCAAATGCCCATCATGCTCTTCCTCTTCTCGGTCAATTATGCCTCCGGTTTGTCGATCTATTTCATTGCAAGCAACCTGCTCGGCATCATCCAATATGCCGCTACCGGGCGCGTCAACTGGCGCAGCCTGCTGCCCGGCGGCGATAAAAATCCCCCGGCAAAAAAATAGGGAGGCTCTATGAATGAGCGCACTACACTCGAAGTTATCGCTCCGTCCGTTGAGGAAGCCATCCGTCAGGGTCTCGACCAACTTGGTCTGACCGCCGATGCGGTTTCAGTGGAAGTGTTGGATTCCGGCTCGAAGGGACTGTTCGGACTTGGCGGCCGCCAGGTGCGGGTGAGACTTTCGGTAAATCCCCCGTCCCAACCCGATCGTCCCGCATCAAAACCCGAGCCGAAACCTGTTCCGCCTAAAAAGGCGGAATCCAAGCCGAAAACGGCTGAACCCAAACCCAGGGTCGAGAAGAAGACTGTGGAACAAAAACCGGCACCGCAAAAACCTGAAACAAGGAACGGGGTAATCGAGCACGACCCGGTTATAAACATAGCGGAGGATGTGGTCTCCAAACTAATTCATCACATGGGCTTGACGGCCCAGGTCTCGGCTCATTACGATGAAATGGACAACGGCGAGCACCGCACCATTTTGGTGGATGTGCGCGGCGACGATCTTACGGCTCTCATTGGACGCCGCGCTGAAACGCTTACCGCATTCCAGCATGTGGCTTCCTTGATCGTCGGTAAGCAGTCCCAGCAGTGGGTTCAATTGATCGTGGATGTGGAGGGGTATCGCGCCCGCCGCGAAAAACAGATTCGCCAGCTCGCAAACCGCATGGCAGACCAGGTCACAAAGACCGGGCGTAAAGTGACGATGGAGCCCATGCCCTCGGGCGAACGGCGTGTCGTTCACATCGAACTGCGCGGGCATCCCGCCGTCAAGACCGAAAGCACTGGAGAGGAACCGTATCGTAAAGTGGTTATTCTGCCAAAAGAATAATCAGATCGTGGACGAAAGGCAATAGACCGTGGATGTATGTCTGCGGTCTTTTTTATCGTCTGTTGTCCATCGTCTACCGTCCGCCCTCACGGTATAATTCGACTATGCCTGAACTTCACCCTGTGGATTATCTTCTTGTCGGTCATGCGGCACTGGATGTTACGCCTGCAGGACATCAGCTCGGCGGAACGGTAAGTTACGCCGCGTTGACGGCAAAGGCAATGGGACTGCGCGTCGGCGTTGTGACTTCGGCAGGAAAGGATGCTCCGCTCGATATGCTTAATGGGATTCAGATTTTAAATATCCCAACCGAAACAAGCACGGTGTTTGAAAATTTGAAAACAGGGAATGGAAGAAAACAGACGCTTCATCATCGCGCGGCATCGATCTCCTTTGAGGATATCCCCCAGGTTTGGCGGACTGCTCCGATCGTCCATCTCGCCCCAATCGCTCAGGAAGTGGATGCGAACATGGCGGGGGAATTCCCGAATTCGTGGGTGGGAGTCACTCCGCAAGGATGGATGCGGGGATGGGATGAAAAAGGATCGGTGGATGCAAAAGCCTGGGAAAACAGCGATCAGGTCCTCGGTCGGGCGGGAGGCGTGGTGATGAGTCTCGAAGACATCAACCGCGATCTCGAACTTGTCGAATGGATGGCGCATCACACAAATCTGCTTTGTGTTACCGAAGGGGACCAGGGCGCGGTGATGCACTGGCATGGCGACCGCAGGCGGTTTCGTCCGCCGCAGGTCGATGAATTGGACGCGACAGGCGCGGGGGATATTTTTGCGGCGGCGTTCTTCGCCCGCTTTCATCAAACGCGCGATCCGTGGGAGTCGGCCCGATTTGCCGTGCATCTTGCCGCGCATTCGGTCACGCGCACCGGGCTGGGTGGGATCCCGACAAGGGCAGAGATCGAACATTGCAAGATGGAGGTTTTATCTTGACGAAGGTTTATACGCTCGTGAATCAAAAGGGCGGCGTGGGCAAGACCACGACCACCATCAACCTTGCGGCATATCTTGCCAGGTTGGGATTGCGCGTGCTTGTGGTCGATCTCGACCCGCAGGCAAACGCGACATCCTGCCTCGGCGTTGATAAACTTGCTGTGGAGAACAGCACGTACGAAGCCTTGCTGGGCGATGAAGATATTTTCCCCTACATTTTATTGAACGAACGTTTGAAATTATCCCTTTTGCCTTCATCACCGGCGCTGGCTGGCGCAGAGGTGGAACTCGTCGATGAACTTGCTCGCGAG
Organism: Candidatus Villigracilaceae bacterium; assembly: GCA_026645935.1. Lineage (GTDB taxonomy): Bacteria > Chloroflexota > Anaerolineae > Anaerolineales > Villigracilaceae > Villigracilis. The sequence goes on from JAPKMP010000011.1 coordinate 46,096, forward strand.
TCGCGTTTGCGCGGGGCGGTATTGAAAGTGGCACGACGCTTTGATTATGTTTTGATCGATTGTCCGCCTTCGCTCGGATTGCTGACCGTCAACGGATTGATGGCGGCGATGGACGGCGTGATCGTGCCGGTGCAATGCGAGTATCTTGCGCTGGAAGGATTGGGGCAGTTGACGGAAACGCTCGCGCGCGTCCGTTCGGCTCTTTTCCCTGAACTGAAGGTGCGCGGCGTGGTGCTGACGATGTTCGACAATCGGACAAATCTCTCGACCGACGTGGTGCGCGAGGTGAACAAGCACTTCCCGAACCAGGTCTTCAAAAGCATCGTTCCGCGCAGTGTCCGTTTGGCGGAAGCGCCATCGTATGGACTTCCCATTTCTGAATACGCACCGCATTCTCCCGGCGCACAGGCATACGAGGCACTGGCGAAGGAGTTATTGAAAGGCGATAAGAATTAACCACAAATCGTCACAAAGGGACCCAAAGGAATACTTTAGCGACGTATTTTGACCCTTTGGGTGTGAAAAGGTAGAAAACATGGCTCAACGAAAAGGTCTCGGCAAAGGTTTGGATGCGCTCATCCCCGGCGGGAAGTCTTCCATCCCGCTCGCCAAAGGCGGGCATGGCGGCATTCAGCAGGTGGCGGTGGAAGCCATCAAACGCAACCCGCGCCAGCCGCGTGTGCATTTCAAGGAGGAAGAATTGGACGAGTTGGCATCGTCCATTCGGGAACATGGGGTCATCCAGCCGTTGATCGTCTCGCCGAAGAACGACGGCATGTTTATCCTGATCGCGGGCGAACGCCGCTGGCAGGCTGCACAGCGCGCCGGGTTGAAGACCGTCCCTGTGGTGACGCGGCAGGCGAGCAACCAGGAATTCCTAGAACTGGCGTTGATCGAGAACGTCCAGCGGGCAGATTTGAACCCGATGGAGGAATCCGAAGCGTATCATCAACTGGCGGATGACTTCGGTCTCTCTCACGAGATGATCGCCCGCCGCGTCGGCAAGAGCCGCGTGGCGGTGACCAATACCATGCGCCTCACAAACCTCGCGGATCCAGTCAAACAGGCATTGGTGGACAACAGAATCACAGAAGGTCACGCCCGCGCATTGCTCGGACTCTCAACTCAAAAGGCGCAAACGTCCGCCCTGCAAACCATCATCAACCTCTCTCTGAGCGTGCGCCAGGCGGAGGAACTCGTCCGCAAGTTGACGGGGCAGAGGCCGGTGAAGGTCAGGAAGTTCATTCGCAATGCCGATGTCGCCGATGTGGAAAAACGCCTTCAGCGCAGCCTCGGCACTAAGGTCACGCTCAAACACGGCAAAAAGGGCGGCACGGTCACGATCTATTATTATTCCAATGAAGAGTTGGATGCTTTGTTGAAGAAGATGACGTAAAAATATGAAACTCCTTCATAACGCCAACATACACACTCTCAATTCATCCAATCCGTCTGCTACTGCGATTCTCATCGCTGGTGGGCGGATTATTGCTATTGGAGACAAAGATAATCTTGAGAGCATCGCTCATGGCAGGGTGGAAAAACGGGATATGAAAGGCGCGATCATCCTCCCCGGCTTGACCGATGCGCACATTCACATGCAACATTATGCGCTCGGGCTTTCCAAGGTGAATTGCGAGACAAAGACGAAGGATGAATGTCTGAACCGCATTGCGGAACGGGCGAAAACCTCAAAACCCGGCGAGTGGGTGTTGGGACATGGCTGGCAGCAAAATGATTGGGATGGCAATTTCCCGACAACCGTCGATCTCGATGTCGTCTCGCCGAATAATCCTGTGTATCTCACCGCAAAATCACTTCATGCTGCATGGGCGAACACAGTTGCGCTGAAACTAGCGAACATCACCGATGAGACGCCAAACCCGAAGGATGGTGCCGTTCAACGCGACTCGAAAGGTAAAGCCACCGGAATTCTGCTCGAAACGGCCATGGCGTTGGTCAGCTCTGTCGTCCCGCAGCCAACCCCCGGCGAGATCGAGGCGGCCATGGAATATGCCCAATCCGTTTTGTGGAGGATGGGCATCACGGGCATCCACGATTTCGACCGGCGGGATTCTTTCATGGCATTGCAATCATTGAATGCGAAAGGCAAACTAAAATTACGCGTATGCAAGAACATTCCGGTGGAAAGCGTAGAGCAGGCGAACGACCTCGGTTTGAAAAGCGGCTTTGGCGATGACATGCTTTGGATCGGCTCGGTCAAAGCTTTCATGGATGGCGCGCTCGGTCCGCGCACGGCGGCGATGTTCCAACCGTATGAGGGCGAGCCGGACAATCGCGGCATCCTCAACATGGACGGCGAGGAACTCTTCGAGCATTGCCGCAAAGCCGCGGATGTCGGTCTCAGCATGACCGTCCATGCCATCGGCGACAAGGCTAACCATGAAGTCCTCAACGCCTACGAACAGCTCCGCAAATATGAAACGCAAAACGGATTGCCACACCTCCGTCACCGCATCGAGCATGTGCAGGTCATCCATCCTGACGACGCGCCGCGTCTTGCGAATCTCGATGTTGTTGCATCCATGCAGCCCATCCATGCCACATCCGATATGCACGCCGCGGATCGTTACTGGGGCGAACGCTCCAGGCTTTCTTATGCCTGGCGGACTCAATTGAATTACGGCGCGCTGCTTGCTTTTGGATCGGATGCGCCGGTGGAGTCACCCAACCCGTTTTTGGGATTGCACGCCGCGATTACCAGGCAGCGTGCCGACGGCTCTCCCTCCTCCGCTGGCTGGTACCCCGAACAAAAATTGACACTCGCTGAAGCCTTGTCGGCATATACCTTCGGTGCCGCCTATGCCGCCTATGCGGAAGACCGGCTTGGCAAACTCGCGGAAAATTATCATGCCGACCTGATCGTCCTCGAAGAGGACCCGTTTGAAATCGACCCGGCGAACCTGTTGACAATCAGGCCTTCTGCTGTCATGATTGATGGAAAATGGGTCGTCGGCTGACCTGTCTGGATGATGCAGTATGGAATCGAACTCGCCAAAATTATCACCTGAGATGCTCGTTCCCCGGTTGGGCGAATACCTAGTCCAGAAAGGGTTGATCAATGAGATCGACCTCTTGCGCGCTCTTGCATATCAGCAGGATGCAGCGGAGAAGGGCGGACAGGCTTTGTTGGGGCAGGCGTTGATAGAGATGAAGCTGCTCAACCGGGAAACCCTGGATCAGATCATCACCGAGCAGATCATCCAGCTGCGCACCGCTTTGCAGTCTGCCAATAGGAATCTCGAGCAGCGCGTTCGCGAACGGACGGCCGACCTGAACGAAGCCATGAACCGGCTCTCCGAACTCAATCAGATGAAGGCGAACTTCGTCTCGAACATCTCCCACGAATTGCGCACCCCGCTCACGCACATCAAGGGATATATTGAATTACTGGTTTCGGAATCGCTCGGCAGGATCACGGACGAACAGAGACACGCCCTCACGGTCAGCCAGCGCGCGACAGGGAAACTGGAGGATATGATCGAAGATCTGATCATGTTCTCGCTTTCCTCCCGCGGGGAAATGAGCATGAAACTCGATAGCGTGGATATCCGCCGCATTGTGTCGTTGGTTGCTATAAGCGCGGCGCGCAAGGCGGAAGATCGCGGCGTAAAATTGATCGTGGAAGCGCCGGATGGGATTCCTTTCGTTCAGGCAGACGGGGAGAAGATCGGCTGGGTTGTGGGGCAATTGCTCGATAATGGGATCAAGTTCACCCCGTCGGGCGGAAGCGTTACTGTCTCTCTTGAAGGGGAGGGGAAGAACTTAATCCTTGTGGTTGTCCGGGACACGGGGATCGGGATCCCGCAGGGACGCATGAACGAGATCTTCGAGCCCTTCCATCAATTGGATGGATCTCCGACACGTCGCCAGGGCGGGACCGGTCTGGGATTATCGTTGGTGAGGCAGATCATCGAAGCGCACGGTTCCCTGCTCGATGTTAAATCCACAGAAGGCAAGGGCACTTCTTTCAAATTCCCGCTGTTGGCTATTCGCGATTGAGCCATGGACAAGGGCACGCTTTCAGAATTACACCGCATTTTCCAGGAGGTGCAATCGAAGCCGGATATAAAATCTGCGTTGGATGTCCTGTTCCTTTCCATGCGGGGTTTCTTTGTTTTCGACAATGTCGCCATCTACCTGAGCGACCGAAAGACGCGCGGCTTGGATATCCTTTATGCCCGCGCCATGGGACGGGGAAAGACTGCAGAAGCAGATGCGGCCTGGGGGGAGGTCGCGGCGAACGATGTCATCATGAACGAACACATGGTGATTCACGGACCCAAAAAAGGCTCGACGGATGATGATCGCATTTCGCAGACATTCTTGCTGGGTGTCCCTCTTTATATTGGTTCGAAGCTGCGGGGCGCATTGTTGTTTGTCCGCTTTGGAGGACCGGAATATTCGGATGCCCACATCCATACCGCGTCGCTTCAGGCGGTTTGGACCTCGGCCCTGATCGAGCACAAGGAACTTCAGGAGGCACGCAGTGAATTGGATTCCGTCCAGAGGCAGATGCGCCTGCAGGATGATTTCGTCTCGACCATTTCGCATGAATTGCGGACCCCTCTAGGTTTTATCAAAGGTTACAGCACAAGCCTCCTGCGCCAGGATACGAAATGGGATGAAGCCACCCAGCGTGAATTTTTGACGATCATTGATGAAGAGACAGACCGTCTTGCGAAATTGATCGAAGACATGCTAGAGTCTGCCCGCCTGCAAAGCAAGACCATCCAATTCAAATTCTCTCCCATTCGGCTCGATGCTCTCGTACGCGATGTTGCCTCCCGGGTGAAGACGCATCACCCGCGCCTTGTTGTCGATCTGCAGCTCGAACCTGTCCCGCCTGTTCTGGGGGATGGGGTACGCCTCTCGCAGGTGTTCGAAAATCTTTTCAGCAATGCCATCAAATATGCTCCCGGCTCAAGCATCACGATAGGCGCGAAGGCAGTGAATGGAAGAGTCCGGGTGTCCTTCACCGACGGGGGCGAGGGCATCCCGGAGGAATTCATTCCTTTCCTGTTCGAACGTTTCTACCGCGTTCCGGGCGAGCGCACGGTGACCGGCACGGGATTGGGCCTTTATATTTGCAAGCAAATTGTTATGGCGCATCATGGTAATATTTGGGTAGAGTCAGTGTTGGATCGCGGGACGACCTTCTTTATCGAACTGCCTGCCAATCCAGCGCTTTGACCCAAGCAATCAACCTTCAAGGAGTCACCCTATGGCAAAGCGTATATTGATCGTCGACGATGAACCTCGATACCTGCGTCTCCTGGAAGCGAACCTGCGTACCGAAGGTTACGAGGTGGTCACCGCACAGGACGGGATGCAGGCGCTGGATGTATTTTCTGCAAATCCGATCGACCTGGTGTTGATGGATGTCATGATGCCGCGGCTCGATGGGTTTGGCGCCACCCAGCGTCTGCGTGAATTCACCAACGTGCCTATCGTGATTCTCACCGCGCGCGGCGAGGAACAGGACAGGGTGCGGGGTCTCGACCTCGGTGCGGATGATTATCTTGTTAAGCCGTTCTCTGCCACCGAGTTGTTGGCGAGGGTGAGGGCGGTTCTGCGACGGGCAACTACAACAAGCGATGCCGGCCAGGTGCGGTTCTTTACACATGACGATCTCAAGATCGATTTTGCCCGCGCCGAGGTCTGGCGCGGTGAGGAGCCTGTCTCCCTCTCCGCCACAGAATACAAGCTACTGCTGCACTTTGCGCATAACGTCGGCAAGATTCTCACATCGGAGGAACTGCTGACGAATGTATGGGGGGTCGAGTACAAGAACGACAAGGAAATATTATGGGTGAGCATCGCGCGCCTGCGCCAGAAACTCGAGAAGGATGCTCACACCCCCCGGCATATTGTCACGCGTTCCGGTCTGGGATACCTGATGCCCCCCACGGAAACGTGATACTCGCGCATGACGACGGGCATGCGCACGGAAAAGGCCATGCCTCAAAAGAAAATTTTAATCGTCGATTCAGATGCAGCAAGCCGTAACTTCATAGCAAGAAAACTACATGATCTGGGGTTTGAAATCCTTCAGGCCGGGTCGGGCAAGGAGGGATTGATCTCCGCGTGGCGCGATCATCCGGATATGGCGGTGATTGACCCGGCACTGTCCGATCTGAGAGGGGAGGAACTGGCATCCAAACTTCACAACGACCCGCGTACAAGCCATTTGCATTTGGTGGCGCTCAGCAGCGACCATAATCCTGCCCGAATCAAATCCTGCCAGGATGCGGGTTTCAGTGATTACATCACCAAATCCGGGCAGGCAGTCGCTCTGCTGGGAGACGCTGTCAGGCGGATATTTGGAATTTCAGGGGAGTCGATGAAAAAGGGTGGCTTGATGATCGTTTTTCTCAGCGCAAAGGGCGGTACGGGTACATCCTCCATTTGTGCAAATATGGGCGTGGAGATCTCCAAACTCAATCCGGATGCGCATGTTGCCGTTGCGGATCTGGTATTCCCCATCGGTTCGATTGCCCCGATCGTGGGATACGATGGGGAGGAAAATATCGTCACCCTGGCGGAGCGATCCGCACTCGAAACTTCCCCTGATTTTCTCAAACATGCCCTGCCTGCGATCGAGCAATGGCGCTTCCACCTCATGGCAGGTTCGCCTGACCCCGAACAGAGCAATCAACTGAATGTGGAACGCATATGGGATATGATCTCCGGACTGAAAGCCGCCTATGACTTCGTTCTTGTGGATATCGGGCGTTCCCTGTCGAAGATCACACTGCCCCTGATTCAGAATGCCGACCTTGTCGCGCTGCTCATCAGCACCGACGTGAGTACGATCTCGCTCACCGGGACGATGCTGAATTATTTGAAAACAAAGGGAGTGAAAGGGGATTCGGTTTATACGATTCTCAACCGACACGCCGGTTTGGAAGGTTTGAGTAAACGGGAAGCGGAAAACATCCTTGGTATAACGGTCAATGCCGCGGTCCCCTATCTCGATACCAACCTCGCGTTTGCGAGTAGCCAGCACCGACCTTATACGTTAAAATTCCCGAATGATACCGCATCCATTATTTTTCACGACACCGCCGGTGAAATGGCTGCCCTTGCCCGCAAGATACGCGGGGGATGAGCCCGCCCCGGCGGCGGGAGAATGCCATGACAATCGAATATGACGAAAAAGGGAAATACTTTACCAATGTCATTCATAAGATCCCCATACCGTCGGTCATACAAACCACTTCAAATCTTGTGCGCGGGTTTGTCCACGTGCGGCAAAACGAACGATATAAGGATGAACTCGAGAATGGCGAGCAATTTCTTGCAGTCACTGATGCGAAGGTGACAGACCCGGCCGGGAACACGATCTTTTCGAGCTCCTTTCTTGCGGTACAGAAGAACCAGATCGTTTGGATCATGCCCCTTTCCGAAGAGCACGCCCGGGATTCGAACTCATGAATGCTGAGCGAGGGAATGCCCCGCAGCGACTGACCGGGCAGGACCTCATCCGCCTGAAAAAATATCTGGCGGATACCCTCCTGCGCGCGCTGGAAATCGAGGGTGTGGAAGCGTCCATGAGAAGCACCTTTGTCACACAAAATATCGGACGCGCATTCGAGTCAACCCAGTTGAGTTTGCCTGAAGACCTGAAAAAGGATATTTTCCGCCAGGTGCTGAATGACCTGCTCGGGTACGGTCCTTTACAACCGTTGTTGGACGATCCGGATATCTCCGAGATCATGGTCAACGGACCGAAAAAAGTCTTCATCGAGAAAAAGGGTCGATTGATAAAAAGCGAAATTGCATTCGACGACGACGATCACGTCTTGCGGATCATCGAACGGATCATCCTGCCGTTGGGACGCCATATCGATTTCGACTCGCCGACCGTCGATGCCCGCCTGCCCGACGGTTCGCGCGTCAATGCCGTTGTGCGCCCCGTTTCGATCGACGGACCCTCCATCACCATTCGAAAATTTCACAAGGATAAACTGGGCGTCGACGATCTGATCAATTTCGGCTCGATCACCGCCCATATGGCAGAGTTCCTGGGAGCCTGTGTCAAGGCTCGGTTTAATATCCTGATTTCAGGCGGGACAGGCTCCGGTAAAACCACGCTTTTGAATGTCGTCTCCGGCTTTATTCCCGAGAGCGAACGAATCATCACCATCGAAGACGCCGCTGAATTGCAGCTTCAACAAGACCATGTCATGCGCATGGAGACGAAACCCCCCAATGCAGACGGGTTGAATGCTGTGACCATCCGTGACCTTGTAAGGAATTCCCTGAGAATGCGTCCCGATCGGATCGTAGTGGGTGAGGTGCGCGGCGGCGAAGCGCTCGATATGCTTCAGGCAATGAATACCGGTCACGACGGATCGTTGACGACCGTCCATGCCAATAGCCCGAGGGATGCCATCTCCCGGTTGGAAACACTGGTCTTGATGGCGGGGATGGAACTGCCCCTCAAGGTTGTGCGGCAGCAAATCTCCTCTGCAATCGATTTGATCATTCAACAAACACGCCTCAAAGACGGGAATCGCAAAGTAACTGCCATCACTGAGGTGGCGGGTATGGAGGGCGATGTCGTTGTTCTGACCGACATATTCAAATTCAACCAGACAGGCGTAACCGAGGACGGAACTGTCCTGGGCGAGTTGAAGCCTACGGGTATCCGTCCCCTCTTCACCCCGAGGCTCGAGGCGGCAGGATACAAGCTCGGTCCCGAGATTTTCATGGGAGGCAGGTCCCCAGACCCGCCGACAAGACGTTGAACCACTCTGCTATAATAGGATTCATTCTGACGAGGTATCATGACGAATGCTCAAATCACCCTTCGGGAAAAAAAATTAGGCTTGCTGATACGGGATGCCCGCATGGCAGAGCGGCGCAGTATCAAGGAATGCGCCGATGCCATCGGCGTAAAACCCGGTTTGTTTCGTGCGTATGAAGAGGGTCGCCGCGCACCCTCCCTGCCCGAATTGGAGGCGCTGGTCTTCTTTCTGAAGATTCCAATTTCGCAATTCTGGGGCAACGAAACGGTATCAGACTCGCCTGCACCCCTTGCACATGAAGACATTACCCGCTTGATCGCCCTGCGGCATCGCATGATCGGCGCGTTGATCCGCCAGGAGCGTACCAACGCGAACATGTCGATCCGGCATTTATCCACCGAAACGGGCATCTCACAATCCCGCTTGAAGGCATACGAACTGGGAGAGAAAACCGTCTCGGTTCCAGAATTGGAAAGCATTCTTCTTGTGATGGGCAGCCGCATCGAAAACTTCTTTGACCAGAGCGGCCCGGTGGGCGAGTGGATGACAAGTCAGCAAGCCATGCAGAAATTCATGGAACTCCCCAAAGAACTGCAGGAATTCGTCTGTCAACCCGTCAACCGACCATATCTCGATCTCGCTGTGAAACTTTCCAGCATGTCCAGAGATAAACTTCGCTCGGTTGCGGAAGGATTGCTGGACATTACCCTTTAATCACCATGACCCTTGATCCCGCGCAATTCGATGCCAGGGGCAAGAAAGCCTTTGCAGAAAAAAGATTTCTCGACGCCGTGGAATATTTTCGCCAGGCAGCGGAGGGGTATACGCTTGGGCGGGCTGGCTTGCTTGCCGCCGAAATGCGCAATAACATGAGTGTGGCTCTGTTGCAGGCGGGCAAGCCTCAAGAGGCGCTTGACGCAGCGCTCGACACGGATAAAGTTTTTGCTAGCGGGAACGATGTAAAACGTCAGGCAATGGCATTGGGGAATCAAGCCTCCGCGCTCGAAGGGTTATACCGCTACGACGAAGCCATCGCCGTATACGAACGATCTGCTGAGCTGTTCTCAAGCGTGAATGAAGGCGACTTGCGCGCCATGGTCTTGAAGTCCGCTGCGGGATTAAAGCTCAAGACAGGCCGGATTACCGAATCTGCGTTCAAAATGATGGGCTCAGTGGATGCGAAGCAAAACCCGACTCTCTTCGAACGCATCATGAAGTTCTTTCTACGAATCATCAAATGATCGGTGTCAGCCTGAAAATTCGCCGCGCGGTCCCCAGGGATCACCGCCGGATATCCAGCCTGATCTTTCACGAATCAAATACGCATCGCCACCTCGATTGGCGCACCGCCCTCGAATGGATTGGGGAGCGTAATTTTTGGGTTCTCGAGGATCACAATACCCTGCTTGCCGCTTTTGCGTGTCCCGAAGAACCGCCAAATGTGGCCTGGATTCGGCTCTTCGCTTATGATTCGCTTCTTTCCGGAACCGAAGCCTGGTCTGCCCTGTGGGAATTTGCCTGCACCGAAATCTTCACCGCCAATCCTGAAGTACAGGTCGCATCTATTGTCACCAAGCAGTGGTTTCAAACGCTTCTGGTCGCCAGCGGTTTTGTTCCAAACTTGAACATCGTCATGCTCGAGCTGCAATTGGAAGATTACCTGCCTCCCAGCGGTACGGGGAAATATCGCATCAGACCCATGCGGGAGGTTGATCTGGATGAAGTGGCAGAGATCGATCTTGAGGCGTTCGGGCCTTTTTGGCATAATCCTGCAGACTCTCTGTATCGGGCCCGGAGCCAGTCCATTTGGGCGACCGTTGCAGAGGACGAGTTCGGGTTGATAGGGTATCAGATCAGCACGGGCAACCCGTTTGGGATTCACCTTGCAAGGCTCGGCGTCCGGGCTGATGCGCAGGGCAGGGGAGTGGGATCTGCTTTGGTGAGCGACCTTGTCCAAAATTCCGGGGTGATCGGATCCGGGCGATTATCGGTCAATACACAGGAGGATAATATCGCCTCTTTGAAGTTGTACACGAAATTGGGGTTCAAGTGTACGGGCGAGCATTATCCAGTTCTTGTTCATTCCATGAGGGGCGGGGCATGACTGCGATCTTGGTGTACGGATTTGCAGTCCATTGGAGCGCCTGAATGCGAAATTATGATCACCATTGGAGCATGATATGAAACATCAGGAATTATTCAGGAAATCCCTCGACGGTTTGGATTTATTCATCCAGGTGTGGGAACCACAGGTGGTTTCAACGCGTGCTGTGGTGTTGCTGGTGCATGGACTTGGAGAACATACTTCGCGGTATGCCCATGTTGCTGAAGCGCTGGGAAGGGAGGGGTTTGTTCTCTTCGGCTTTGACCTGCGAGGTCATGGCCGTTCTGGCGGTGAGCGCGGACATATTTCATCCAGCGAAGACTACTTGACTGATATTGATCAAATGTTGGTAGAAGCGCGGTTACGTTATCCGGGTAAGCCACTATTACTTTACGGGCACAGCCTCGGGGGGATCCTGGCGTTGTATTTTGTCTTGAAACGCAAACCGGACATGAAAGGCGTGATCGTCACAAGCCCCGGCTTGCGGACGGCGCTTGAAAAACAACCGACCAAGGTATTGCTGGCAAAAGTGTTGGGTTCGCTTTTCCCGAAAATCGCCATTCCAAGCGGACTGGACCCAAAGATGCTCTCCCGCGACCCGTCGGTTGTGCAGGCTTACATCAACGACCCTCTTGTGCATGATAGGACCACACTTGGTTTTGGGAGGGTCATGCTTTCTGTGATTGCATGGACGCTGGCTCATGCCGGGGAATTCTCCCTGCCGCTTTTGCTGATGCATGGCAAGAGTGACCAACTTGCGTACGCATCCGGGAGCATGGATGTTGCCTCTTCTTTGAAGGACCGCGCCACCCTTGTGCTTTGGGAGGACCATTATCATGAGATCCATAACGAGCCGGATAAGGCCGAGGTCTTCAAGACCATGACGATGTGGATGGACGCCCGCTTGCGTGAGGAATAAGATAAGAGCGGTTTAACCCATTTCTGGACAAAATCATTTGGGCGTGGGAAAATCCTGCGACAACTCATTATTCGCTATTAACAGCGCTTTTCCCAGGCGCAGATCAGGGTTGTATATTCAAAACATTAATCATCGACAGGAGTGATATGAACAACAAAGAAATGAGCAAGCGGCAAGCGCGTAAGGAGCAGATGAAGCGCAAGGAAAAGCGATCCCGGCTGTTGGCGGTTGGCTTGATTACGCTGGGCGCACTATTTCTCGCCTTCTTGATCATCTATCCGAACTTGAAGCCGATCGAAGCGGTAATACCGGCACCTGAGGTCAGCCGCCCGAACACGGAGTTCAATGCGGCGGGCGATCCGGAGGCGCCGATTACAATCACAGAGTATTCCGACTATCAGTGCCCGTATTGCAGGCTGTTCTATGAAAATACCGAACCTTCGCTGATGGATCAATACGTGGCAGACGGAACGGTTTACTTTGTTTATAAATCAGTTGGAGGGTTCATCGGACCGGAATCCAAAGCGGCCGCCGAAGCTTCTTACTGTGCCGCCGATCAGGGTAAATTCTGGGAGATGCATGACATCCTGTTTGCGAACCAGACCGGTGAAAATGTCGGTGCGTACAGCGAGCGGCGCCTGGAAGCCATGGCGGACGAACTTGATCTCGACCGCTCCCTATTCGATGACTGTATGTCTTCGGGGAAATACGATGAGTTGGCAGATCAGGATGCGGCAGACGCTACCGCGGCGGGCATTCAGGCAACCCCGTCGTTCATTCTTACCTATGAAGTGAACGGAGAGACAAAAACGCGGGTCATCCAGGGTGCTCAATCCATAGATGTATTTGCCCAGGAGATCGAGGCCGCCCTTGCGGAAATGGGACAGTAGAGTTTTCTGATGAAAAGTATGACTCACCCGGAAATTTAGGTTTCTTGGGTGAGTTCGTTTTTAAGAGTAAATGGGACGCGGATTAACGCTGAAAACGCGGATTTTTTATTCCCTTTCCGAGTTCGCCTGCGCTCGTCCGCGTCCTAAATTAAATTCCGGCTTAATTATGTTTTGTTTTTCAACTTTCCTGTAACGCAAAATGACCTGTAAGGATTCGTTGGCGATACTTTTACTTCGCTGCGCTCTGCCTGTTGACAATACCCTGTTGCCAGGCATAGACCGCGGCTTGCGTTCGGTCGGCGAGGTGCAGTTTGCTCAATATGTTACTGACATGCCCTTTGACCGTATTCTCGCTTATGACGAGTTTTTCGGCGATCTGGCTGTTCGTGAGTCCGTTTGCGATCAATTTCAACACATCGGTCTCACGGTCGGTCAACTCCGTGAAAAGCGGCTGCTCCTCGCCGTTTTCGCCGCGGATATTCTGGAGCACGCGCGAAGCCACAACCGGATGCAAGGTCACTTCGCCCTGCACAGCTCTATGGAGGACTTCCACGAGTTTGTCCATCTTCATGTCTTTGAGAATATAGGAGATCGCGCCCGCCTTTAATGCGGGGAAGATATGCACATCCTCATGATAGGATGTCAAGACCACCACCTTGGTGCGCGGGCTGATCTGCCGGATGCGCCGGGTGGTCTCGATCCCGTCCATGCCGGGCATGATCAGGTCGAGAAGGACGATATCAGGGATCAATTCCGAGACCATACTCAACGTTTCCTCACCGGAAGACGCTTCGCCGACCACTTGAAAATCGGATATCTTTTCCAGGTACGAACGGATTCCGCTCCGCACCACTTCGTGATCGTCTGCGATCAATATACTCACACGATGATGTTTCATTTCAATACTCCTGTCGGTGTGGCTTTTAGTGAAATCTGAATGAAGATTCGGGTTCCCTGCCCCGGCGCGCTTTGTACCTGGAATGTGCCGCGTATGCTGCTGATCCGCTCGCGCATGGACCGGAAGCCGAGCCCGGTTGCCTTCTTGTTGACGTCGAAGCCACACCCATCGTCTGCCATGATGACCTGAAGCAGGTCATTATTATAAACCAGTGATAGATCCACCCGTTTCGCGTGGCTGTGACGCGAGACATTCGCAAGCGCTTCCTGGATGACGCGGTATACTGCCTGCTCCAAATCGAGCGGAAGTTCGCGTTCGTTCTGGATCGTCAGGTTGATCACGGCATCATTTCGGTTTTCCCACTCGAAGACATATTCCCGCAAGACAGCAGGCAGACCCTTTTCCTGCAAGGCGATCGGATAGATTTCCTGAATGAGGAAGTTCAATTCCTGAATCACCTCATAAACGAGGTTTTCCGCCTCGTTCAAGTGTGGAGAGGTGCCAAGTGGGGTGGCTTTTGCCATGACATTGATCGTACCCAACTGCGCAAGAGCGGCAAAGGCTTTCTGTTTGGCGCTATCGTGAAGGTCACGGGCGAGGCGATTCCGTTCCTCCATGACGGCCAACTCGCGGGTCTGGTCGAATAGCTCCATGTTGGCGATTGCCATCGAAGCCCGGTTCACCAGCGCTGTGAACAGGCGGATGGAGTCTTTGGTCAGAGCCTTGGGACGGGTGTAGGCCACATTGAATATGGCAACGACCCGCTCGTCCACAATGATCGGGAAATGCGCGAAAGATTGGATCCCTTCCCGCTCGACGACCGCACGAATATCCCCCCGAAGGTTTACGGGATCGATATCCGCGATGACCACTGCATCGCCCGTGTTCATTGCCTGTCCTATCATGCCTTCGTTCCGGTCGAAGACCATCGCCTCGAGGGATTCCGGCTGAAAACCCTGACTGACGCGCGGCACGACCTTGTGCCTGGCTTCGTTCCATGTAAAGACCACACTTCGGTCCGCCTGAAGCATGGAGACGGAAACATTCACCAGAGTTTGAAAGATGTGGTTCAGCGTTACGCTGCGGATGATTTTTTCATCGGCAAGATAAAGCGCTTCGATCTCGCTGTTGCGTTTTTCAAGGTCGGCAGTGCGGAGTCTTACCAGGCGCTCCAATTCCCGGTTGCGGCTTTCCACCCGCTTCACCCGCCAGCGAAGTCCGCCTGCCACCATTGCTCCGAATGCCATGATTAACAACCCGCCGAACCACCACGTCTCCCAGAACGGCGGCACAACAACCACCTCGATGGGCTTTTCTGTCTCGCTCCAGGTTCCGTCGCTGTTCGTTCCGCGCAGTCGCAGGGTGTATGTTCCGCCGGGAAGGTTTGTATACCGGCCGTTGCGTTGACTGCCGATCTCGATCCAGTTGAGGTCGAACCCTTCGAGCATGTAGGAGTATTTATTTTTGCCCGGTTGTTCGAATGCGAAAGCGGCAAACTCGAATTCGAAGGAGTCGCGCGGCCATTGTAGGATAATGCGCTCCATGTATTCTGGCGTTTGCTCTCCGGTAAACGGTTCGCCGTCGACTGTGACGGCGGTGAGAGCAACGTTCGGCTGGTAGGGATTGTCCTTGATCTCGCGCGGCTGAAAAATATTCAACCCGTTGATCCCGCCAAAATACATTTTTCCATCGCTGTCTTTTGCAAACGCGTCCTGGTTGAACTCGTTGCTTTGCAAACCGTCGGACGCGGTGAAGTTGCGGAAGGTCAGTAAGCGCGAGTCGAATCTCGATAGCCCGAAATTGGTGCTGAGCCAGAGGTTTCCTGAATCGTCCTCCAAAATGCCATAGATCACATTGTTGGGCAGCCCTTCGTTCTCTGTGAAATGCGTAAATGTCCCACTGGCGATGTCCAGACGGTTAAGCCCCCCGCCATGAGTGCCAATCCATAATGCGCCGCCTGCATCCTTGTAAAGACAAAGGATGGCGTTATTGCTTAGGGAGTTCCTATTGTTGGGATCGCTTCGGAAGTGAGTGACGATTCCCTCGTCCAGGTCGATCCGTTTTAATCCGTCGTCGAAGGTTCCCACCCAGAGATTTCGGTTCCCATCCTCGATGATGTATGTAATGTTAAATGGGGCGGTGTTTTCGGATCCGCCCTCGCCGAGGATGAATTCAGTAAAGGTATGTGTATTGCGGTTGAAGAGCATCAAGCCCAGGTTCGTTCCCACCCAAAGTTGTTTGCTCGAGTCTTCAAAAATTGCGGAGACGGAGAAGTTTGTGCTATCAGACTCGCTGGTCGGTTCGGGCTGATAATGGGTAAATCTGCTTGTGACCGTGTCGAACTGGTCTAGCGCAACGCCTGTCCCGACCCAAAGAGTCCCGCTGGAATCCATGTAGAGTGCATTGATCGAATTATCGCTTAACGACGCGGGGATACCCGGGTTGCTGACGAAGTGAGTGAATTTTTCCGTGGCAGGCTCGAAACGATTCAATCCATTATCCAATGTTCCGATCCAGATCCTGTCCTTTCCTTCCGCGAGAATGGCCAGAATAAAGTTGCTATTTAGGCTGTTATCGTCGTTGGGGTTGTGTCGAAAATAGGCAAACCGGTCCTGCTGGCGGTTGTATTTGTTCAAACCGCCGCCAAAGGTCCCGATCCATAAAACTCCGCTCCTATCCTCGTAGATCGATAAAACCTGATTATTGCTCAGGCTGTTCGAAATCCCGGGCTGGCTTTGGTGATGAATGAATTTGCTGCCATTCTGGTCGAACCGGTCGAGTCCCTTGTTTGTGCCGATCCATAAACCGCCTGTTTGGTCGATGTGCAGGGAGTAGACGATATTTCCTGCCAGACTGAATTCCTTGTACCGAGAGTTCTCGAAACGCCTGAACGCGTTTCGAGATGGATTGAATTGATTCAAACCGTTCGCTGTGCCAACCCAAATGCTGCCCTCGCGCCCCTCGGTGATGCTCAGGATCCTGTTACTGCTGATGGTCTGGGAATCGTTCCTGTCGTGACTGTATACCTTGAAGGTGCCGTTTTGCGGGTTATACACGTTCAGGCCGCTCGAGCCGGTGCCGATCCAGAGCAAGCCCTTCGAGTCTTTGTAGAGCACACGGATGTTGTTGCTGCTCAGACTGCGGTCATCTGGTGGAGTGTCTTCGGAGACATAGAAATGGGTTAACTCCCCGGTTTCGAATTCCAGAAAATCGAGTCCGTTATCTGTGCCGATCCACAAACCGGTCTCATCGAGACACAGGCTATGAATGGAATTACTGGCGATGGTTCCGTCATCGGAGTCTTCATGGAGATAGTACTCGAACTTCCCGCTGACGGGATCGTAGCGATTTAATCCGCCCTGGCGTGTTCCGATCCATAAATATCCCTGTTGATCTTCCACCAGGGCAGAGATGGAACGGTCGTTCAGGCTGGCTGGATTGTTCGTATCAGGTTTGAAAACGGTAAACGAATAACCGTCGTAGCGGTTCAATCCGTCATCGGTGCCGATCCAAAGGAACCCCTTGCGGTCTTGCATGATCACATTGACCACGCTTTGAGAGAGTCCCTCCTCGAGGCTGATCTGATCGAAGCGGATATTCTTTCCGTAGGGAATGAACGTATCCTCTGGATCAGGATCAGGAACCGGGTCCGGAATAGAGGCGGTGGCTCCGGCCTCCTGCGTTGGCGCAGGGATGACCATCCCGCAGGCCTGCAACACAAGCAGAAGGGGAATAACAAACCAGTGAATCCGGAACTTTTTCATGTCACCATTATTATAAGCAATTTATTCACCGCCAATCGGTATCGGCTCCCACTCCGGGAGGTCTGATACACCCTTCCTCGGGGTGGTTTTTCGCTGATGATTTGGTTGGATTTGATTTCCCGCGAGGTTGAAACAGACCCATCCGAATTCAGGGGCGAATACGATTGCATAGATGCATGACAATTCCATCATCGTTCTGTAAGATGAATGCATGCGGAAGGTTTTCCTCCAAGAAGATAAGACCGCAGTCGAGAAGGAGGCGGAACGCGGGTCGATGACCGGCGTCCGCCTCCTGTCCAACCGAAGCAAGGAGGTGCGTGCTGACCTATCGAAACAATCCGATCGTCCGTTTTCAAAATCCAATAAGGAGTATAAGAGAATGAAAGTAAAAAACGCTTTTAAAGCCCTCAGCCTGCTCGTCATCCTCGGCTTGTTGTTGGCTGCCTGTGCACCCTCAGCGGAGACGCCGCAGGAACCTGCGGCTACCGGCGAGCCCGCAGCAACCGATGCGCCCGCGGCAGAACCCGCGGAAGAAGTTCCTGCCACCGAACGCCGAGGTGGCTGGCTGGATGAGATCGTCTTTTCAGTCGTTTCATCTGATTCAGCCGTCTCACAATTGCAGGCTGGCGCGATCGATTTTTATTCATTTAACCTGTCGTCGAATTCCCTTCAAGAGATCAAAGATGCCGGTTTGAATTACACCCAGTCCTACGGTGGGAATTACGGCATGAGTCTCAATCCGGCCATCTTCGACGATGCCACCCGCCTGAATCCCTTCTCGAACCGCAAGATCCGCGAAGCAATGAACTGGTTGATCGACCGCAATTACGTCAACCAGGAAATTTATGGAGGCGGCTCACTTCCCAAACTCCTGCCGATCACTACGCAGTTGGTGGAATACACCAACCTGGTGGAGACAGCCCGCGCCCTCGAGACAAAGTATGCGTATGATCTCGAAAAAGCCCGCGCGCAGATCGCGGCAGAAATGGAAGCCATGGGCGCGACCCTCGGCGATGACGGCAAGTGGGAGTTCAACGGAGAACCCGTAACCTTGATCTTCCTCATCCGTTCCGACGGCGACGGTACACGTCAACCGATGGGTGATTATGTTTCGAACCAGTTGGAGGAAGTCGGTTTTATGGTAGACCGCCAGTACAAGACATCCTCTGAGGCTTTCCCGATCTGGCTTGGCTCTGTCGCTTCAGAGGGTCAATGGAATTTGTACACCGCTGGTTATCTTCCTTCCGGTTTGACCCGCGATGAACGCGGCAACATCCAGCAGTATTACCTGCCCACCAGCGTGCAAGCGAGCGAGCCTTTTATCTCCAATGTGGCTGACCCGGAACTCCAGGATCTCGGCGACGACCTTGCCCAGGGTAATTTCAACACCAAGGAAGAACGGGATGCGATGATGGCGCGCGCGCTCGAACTTGCGCTGGAAGATTCCCTGTTCGTCTGGGTGGTGGATCAGCTTGTATATGCGCCGTACAACACCAATGTCTCGGTAACCTATGACCTGGGGGCGGGATACGAAGCGGCATTCCTCGGCAACTACAACATTCGATTTGCGGATCAAGAGGGCGGCACGATGAATGTTGGCACGAATGACCTCTTCACCCAACCCTGGAACACAATCGCCGGTAGCAACTGGGTCTGGGACTCCAATATCATGCGCGCCACCAGCATGGGCACAACGAGCGGCGGAAGTTATTCCTCCGGCGCAATGGGCGACCCGTATACGGGGCTTGCCTGGCCTCATCGCTTCGAGAGTGCGTCATTGGAATATCAAACCGGTTTACCCATTACCGACAACAATCTTGGCTGGATGGACGTTCAGGAAGTGGATGAGATCCCGGTTCCTGAAGACGCCTGGGTGGATTGGGATGCGACTTCCCAGACCTTTATCAACGCCGGTGAAAAATTCCCGGATGGCGTCACTGCCAAGACCAAAAGCACGGTTATTTACCCGGCTGACCTGTATGAGACGGTCAAATGGCACGACGGAAGCCCGATCTCTGTTGCCGATTTTGTGATGACATTTGCCATCTTCCTCGACCGCGGCAAGCCTGAGAGCGCTGTTTACGATGAATCCGCGGCTCTCTCCGTGGATGCCTACCTTCCTTCCTTCAAAGGATGGCGAATTACCTCAACGGATCCGCTGACCATCGAATACTACTCGGACGCCTACGCCGCAGACGCGGAGTTGAATGTTGCGCCGCTCTGGCCCAGTTCTCCAACCGGACTCTCCGGCGAAAACAATTGGCAGACCTTGGCTGTTTCCAATCTTGCAGAAGCCGCTGGCGAATTGACCTTCTCTTCCGACAAAGCCGATGCGTTGAAGGTCGAGCAGATGAGTTGGGTGGGCGGTCCAAGCCTGGAGGTTATGAAGAAGTATCTCGACCAGGCGAAGTCGGAAGGATTCGTTCCCTATGAAGCGACCCTGAGCCAGTTTTTGACCCCGGAAGAAGTCGCTTTGCGGTATGAGAACATGTCGAAGTGGTACGACGATCACGGTCATTTCTGGGTCGGAACAGGTCCCTATTATCTCGACCAGGTCTTTACCACCGAGAAATCGCTTGTGCTCAAGAACAACACGGAGTTCCCGGACTTTGCCGACCGCTGGTCTTCGTTCAAAGATCCGAAGCGCGCAACAGTCGTCCTGGACGGACCAGGTCAGGTGACAGCCGGGCAGGAAGCATCATTTGATGTGACCATCAACTTCAAGGACGATGCCTATCCCAACCAGGATATCAAGCAGGTCAAGTACATCCTGTACGGCAGTGCGGGTGACGTGCTTGCTGTCGGCGACGCGGAAGCTGTGGGTGAGGGGCTGTTCCAGGTCACGCTGGATGCGGATGCCACATCCAAACTCGAGACTGGCTCTGCCAAGCTCGAAGTGGCGGTCGTCCCGATCCCGGTTGCGATTCCCGCTTTCACTTCCTTCGAGTTCGTGGTCGTGAAATAAGTTCCTTTGCAATTCAATCAGGGCGGGGCGCGAGTCCCGCCCTGAAACTCAAGTGAGGTTGTATGTCGGCTGTTTCACCGATTCCAATTGAAAAATCCCAGGGCTGGGGAGGCGCTGCCCTGAAAACATTCACGCGTATGGCGCGATATGTTGTCGTTCGCCTGATGACCCTGTTCATTACCGTCGTGATCGGCGTGTATTTGACGATCCTGATCGCCAACATGGGTGGTTATGTGGATAACATCATCAAGGGTCAGATTCGCGACGCAGTCACGCAATCGGTTGCGAACAACCCCGCCTATCGGAACATGGACCCGGACGCGCGCAGGAAATTGATCGATGACCAGGTGACTCTTGAAGAAAAACGGCGCGGATTGGATACGCCCATTGCAATACGCAACGCCCGTCATCTTGTCAACGCATTAAAACTCGATCTTGGACGCGCGATCAACATCACAAGTGACAGCGGCTCGAAACAGGTGCGCCTCATTCTGCTCGAGCGCCTGCCTGCCACGCTTCTATTGATGGGCACATCGCAATTATTTTTATTCTTTTCGAGCATATTCTTCGCTCTCAACCTTTCCCGCAACTACGGAAATTTTTGGGACAAACTTGTCATTGCTTTCTCGCCCACATCGGCTGTTCCTCCCTGGTTTTATGGAATCTTTTTGATCCTGATCTTTGCGGCGGGTTTTAAGGTCCTCCCATTTGGCGGAATGGTCGATTCTCCACCCCCTGCCAACACTTTCGATTACGCTATGAGCGTCTTGAAACATCTTCTTCTGCCGGGCGGGGCGCTTGTCATCAGCTCATTCTTCTTGAGCGTGTACAACTATCGCACCTTCTTCCTCATTTATTCCAGCGAAGATTATGTGGATATGGCGCGCGCCAAGGGTTTGCAGGCAAGGGATATAGAACGTCGTTATATCCTGCGGCCTACCCTGCCGAATATCATCACCAATTTTTCCCTTCTCATCATCAGTTTGTGGACGGGTGCATTGTTCACAGAAACCGTCTTTTTGTGGCCCGGTCTCGGACGAACCCTGTTCCAGGCGATAGGCTTGTACGACACACCCATTATCGTGGGTTCGACGATCATCTATGCTTACATGCTCGCCCTCACGGTTTTTCTGCTCGATTTTGTTTACGCGGCGGTCGATCCGCGCGTGAGGATCGGTAATTGATGATGAACATGATCGGTTCCTCCTTCAGGAAATTGCTTCAATACCCTTCCGCCATGGCTGGCATCTTCGTGATCGCCCTTTTGGTGGTCGTCTCGATCTACACAGTGATCGCCATTCCGTACGCCGAAGCGATCCGCTTGTGGCGCGGAGGCGAGGAGGTCTGGTATCGCAATCCGAAATTTGCGCCTCCGACCTGGTTCAACCTGTTCTCCAGCCGGAAATTTTCCGAATCCTTTGCCGTGAGCACTGTGGACGGTGGTATTGAAAAATCGACGTCGCCGGGCAGCGACGACATCACAACTTACACCATGACGCACACGTTCGATTTCGCGTATGACGTTTATCCGCAGGAAATGCTCTTATACGTTGATTCGGCATACGCCAAAAAGCAGCCATTTCTCTCCATTGAGTGGATCACACCGGATGGAAGGACGATGCGTATTTCGAATTTTGCTGTGGGAGAGAAATTCACATATCGCTTCTCACAAGATGAGAAACTGGCTCTCAAACTTCGGGCAGAGGAGACCATCCCTGCCTTGTTCTCCGACCCGGAAACAGGCAACGTCATGAAAGGGCAGTATCAACTGGTCATCACTGGAACAACCTTCGAACCCGACTCGAACCTCGATGTGGAGTTTGTCGTGCATGGACAGGTGTTTGGTCTGGCTGGTACAGATCATGCCCGCCGCGATCTGACACTTCCGCTTCTTTGGGGAGCGCCCGTCGCTCTGGCATTTGGACTTATGGCTGCGATAGGAACTTCTGTCCTAACCATGACCATCGCCGCCATCGGCACCTGGTATGGAACGTGGATCGACCAGTTGATCCAGCGCATCACCGAGGTGAATCTTGTGCTTCCCTTCTTCGCCCTGATGATCATGATTGGCACTTTCTATTCCCGAAGCATCTGGGTCATCCTGGGCGCGACGATTATTTTGAGCATCTTTACCGGAGCCATCCTTGCCTACCGTGCCGTATTCTTGCAGGTCAAGGAGTCCATGTACATCGAGGCGGCGAAAGCGTATGGCGCAGGGAATGGAAGGATCATTTTCACATATCTCATCCCGCGCATGATCCCCCTGCTAATTCCCAGTCTCGTCCAGGCAGTGCCCGCTTTTGTGTTTCTCGAAGCTTCACTTGCAGTCATAGGTCTCGGTGACCCTGTCCTGCCGACCTGGGGCAAGATCATCCAGGATGCGCAGGCGAACGGAGCATTGTACAAGGGGTATTACTACTGGGTGTTGGAGCCCGCAGTTTTACTGGTCATTACCGGCCTTGCCTTTGCATTTCTCGGCTTTGTGCTCGACCGCATTTTCAACCCGCGACTGCGGGATGCCTGATCCATGGATGATTCGAATGAATGGTGCATCACAACTTCTTGAAGTAAAAAATCTCAAACTACACTTCCGTACCCAGACCGGGATCGTGCAGGCGGTGGACGGCGTGGACCTGGAACTTGACTTTCACCGGGCAGTTGTCATCCTTGGTGAATCGGGCTGCGGAAAGACCTCGCTTTCCAAAGCGATGCTGCGACTTCTCCCGCGCAATGTCGCGTCCTATGATGGAAAACTCTTTTTGAAGGGAAAGGACATCATGGCTTTCAGCGATGAAGAGTACCGCCAGAGCGTGCGCTGGGTGGGAATGTCGCTTGTGCCGCAAGCCGCGATGAATTCTCTCAATCCTGTTTTGACCGTCGGGGATCAGGTCTCGGAACCCGCTATGCTTCATCTCGGGGTGGGGAAGGCTGAGGCGTTGGGAATCGTAAAGAAGATGTTCCAGCACGTCGGTGTGCCCGCCGACTTCATCAATCGTTACCCGTTCGAACTCAGCGGCGGGATGCGTCAGCGCGTGGCATTGGCAATGGCGCTGGTCACTTCGCCGAATCTCATCATCCTCGATGAGCCGACCTCGGCTTTGGACCTGCTCACCCAGGCGAACATCATGAACGTGCTCAAGCGCATCAAACATGAACTTGGCACGTCGTTCATCCTTATTACGCATGACATCGCCACTTCAAGCGAACTTGCCGATGAGGTCGCAATCATGTACGCCGGTCAGGTCGTGGAAACGGGGGAGGCAAGGGAATTTTTTCCAGCGCCGCTTCACCCGTATTCCCAGATGCTCATGGCGAGCGTCCCGCGCCTGCGCAGCGAATCTGACCCGATGTTCATCACCGGGCAGCCGCCGAGTCTCATCAACCCGCCAAAGGGATGCCGATTTGCGGCGCGTTGTCCCTTCCGTTTCGAGAAGTGCGATGAAGAGCCGCCTCTCATTCAAATGGGAAAGCGTAAAGTTAAATGCTGGCTTCGTCAATAGACTACTTGCAAAAGCCACATTTTTATCTTGCTCAAGGCGGCGGGGGCACTTATGCAAGAGGTCTAATGAAAATCCCGATAGGATTACTTGCGGGTTTCGGTTGCGCTCACGGGCAACGACGATTCCCTGGTACACGTACGGATTCGGAGCAAGGATCATGATTACTGAGCTACAAGAGGCAAAACGAATGGCGATGAAAATTCAAGACCCTGTGGAAACCCTGCTTTCGATCCAAGACCTGCACGTGTGGTATGAATTGCGCCGCTTTGGGTTCAGTGTGGTGGGGCACGTCAAGGCCGTGGATAACGTCAGCTTTGACTTGGCAGAAGGGGAAACAGTGGCAGTTGTCGGCGAGTCGGGATGCGGAAAATCGTCACTGATGAAAACGATTCTCGGCTTGAATAATCCCACGGGCGGCCGGGTCGTCTTCGACGGCGATGACCTCTCCAAGTTGAAAGGGGAAGGGTTGAGAAACTATCGGTTCAAGATCGGGTACGTTCAACAGGATCCATACGGCGCCCTGCCCCCGTTCATGAACGTGCAAAAGATATTGGAGGAACCTTTGATCATCAGCGGGATGACGGATAAGACGGAACGTCTCTCTCGAATCCGAAAAGTGATGACAGAGGTGAAACTGCACCCGATCGAGGATTTCCTGCATAAGTTCCCGCACATGTTGAGCGGCGGGCAGCAGCAACGCATCGTGATCGCGCGCGCCATGCTGCGGGAACCGAAGTTGATCGTTGCTGACGAGCCGGTCTCCATGCTCGACGCCTCGGTGCGCGTGGAAATCCTCAAACTCATGCGCGCCCTGCAAGAGTCCCATGGTCTTTCTGTGATCTACATCACGCACGATCTTTCGACCGTGAAATATTTTTCCCAACGGATCTTCGTAATGTATGCGGGCAACCTGATCGAAAAGGCTGACACGCGTCGTCTGCTTCAAAATCCGCTTCATCCGTATACGCATGCCTTGCTCGCAGCCACTTCCGACCCTGATGCCGCCAACGCTGAATCGTTCAAAGAGGTCCCGCCCGGTGAGCCGCCGAGTTTGGTCAACCCGCCGAAAGGCTGCCGCTTTCATCCGAGGTGCTCCCGGGCGATGGTCGGTTTGTGCGACGAAAAGGAACCGGTTGACTTTGAGCCAGAACCCGGACATCTCGTTGCATGTTGGTTGTATCAGCCATGAAGACGAATTCCCGCTTCCTGCTTGGATTCGGCGTGGTCCTGTTATTCTCGGGCGTGATCCTTCCCTTTATGATGGTCATAAAAATGCTCGAGCCGACCTTTCCATTGATCTTCATTTCGTCGGCTTCTTCCACGCTCGGACTTGCGCTCGGCACGGTCGGGCTTGCGCAATGGACAAAAAAAAGACCCTGAGGGATTCAAATCCATCAGGGTCCTCTCACATTTCACTTGGTTGTTGTTGCCTCATCCAAGGCGCGGAAGCGATGGATGAAGTATATCGCCAGACCAAAGAGAAGGATTGCATTGGCTTGGTGAAGCAATGCGATCACGATATTAACATAGGAAAGTATGGTCAACACGCCCAATGTGATCTGCAAAGCCACCACGCCGATCAGCCAAAGGAGCCCTTTTTGAATATCGGCGGGGAAATTTTGTTTCTTCACCAGATGGTAGGCGTATGGCACGAGAAGCAGTCCCAGCCATGCAAACCAGCGATGGATGAAGACAATGGTCTGTGGCGTCTCGAGAAGATCTATCCACGAATTGAAAAGGTTGGGAGGGACCCATTTCCCGAACATAAGAGGCCAGGTGTCTGAAACGTGACCTGCTTTGAGGCCGGCCGTCATACCGCCGTAGGCGATCTGAACCAGTAATACTACTGTTGAGAATAGCGCAAACTTGGATGCGAACGACCATTCCGCATTCTTTGAGGGATCGAGGAACCCGTATTTATGACCAAGCGCCGTCCATAAGGCGAGGCTGAACAAAGCCAGCGCGAAGAGCAGGTGGGTGGTCAAACGAAAATGGCTGACAGAGGGCCGGTCGACCAGTCCGCTGGCGACCATGTACCAGCCCATGAATGCCTGTCCGATGAAAAGCATGCCCATCACGAAGTAAATGCCGAATTCCTTGAACGGGATGGTCTTCTTAAAGAGGAAGTAAAAGACGGGGATCGCATAGAACAGACCGGCAAGACGGGCAACGATGCGATGGATCCATTCCATATAGAAGATGAATTGATATTCTCCCAGTGTCATGCCTTTGTTGATCTTGATGTATTCGGGCGTCGATTGATATTTGGCGAACTCCTGCTCCCAGGCCTGCTGACCTATGGGCGGGATCACCCCGCTGATGGGGTTCCATTCCACGATGGACAGCCCGGATCGGGTGAGACGGACGAACCCCCCGAAAACAACAAGGAACGCCACGACAAAAGTGAAGATGAACAACCATTTCATCACAGTGGGATTTTGGGTTTTTGGCATATGAGTTCTCCGAAATTAAGCTGTTGGGATTATACATCTTCGGTATCGCCGCCTGCTGGAACATTTGTCACAATTGTTAAGACAGGATGTCATGAGAATAATAAAACCCGCAGGGCATCAATGGCACTGCGGGTTAATCGATCCTATGGTTTGCCTTCACTGACGACAGAATTATCTTGCTTCCTTTATGCGTCGGCGTTATCCGTTTCTTAACTGGTTCAAGAGCGCGCGGTAATCCTCCACGTTCGGCGGATTCATCAATACGATCTGACTGATCACATCCATAGCGCTTTGCTTGTCTCCCTTTTCGATCAGGACATCGCCCAATTGGTCGAGGATGGGAATCGCTTCATTCGTGCGTCCCATGCGATGCAGCAATGCCGCCAATGTGCGTTTGTACACACTCTGGTCGTCATATTCGCGGACAAGTTCCTCCATGAAGGAAAGCGCAAGGTCCTTCTTGTTCTGGTTTTCAAGATGAGTGATGTAACCCTCGAGCTCGCTCAAAGCGCGCTCTTGCTGCCCCATGCGGGTGTTCAACTCGATCAATTGCCTGCGGACAGAATCATCGTCGGGAGTCAATGTACGGATCTGCTCGAAAACACGCAAAGCCTGCTTCCAGTCCAGTCTCTGCATATCGATGTCCGCCATGCGTTGGAGGATGTGGATATTCCAATCACGGCTGGCGCTGCCCTGCTGAACGAGGCGTAATGCGTTCGTATACGTCTTGCGCGCCATATCGAGTTCAGCGAGGCGGTAGTAAATGGCGGCGAGTTCAAGATGTTCCTGAATGGCATCGTCCACCTGGCCGCGCGCCACAAGTTGTTCGATCAGTCTGCTGCGCGCACCCAGGTCCATTGGCGAGATCTGGATGATGCGGCGGAACAGTTTTGTGGCTTGCAGGACTTCGCCGCGAACGCTGTAGGCATGCGCCACCACGCTGAACTTGTTGATTGCATCGGTTGTTTGTCCCTGCTGGACAAGCAGGTCGCCCATGAGGATATGAAGCGGCAGGTAGGTGGGAGCGCTCTGGAGCGCATCATAAGCTTCGCCCATGGCGGAACGCAGACTGCCCATGCGCGCCAGCTGGTTGATCCGGTTCATCGATTCAAGCACCGAACTGGATTGTGCCTGGAGGATCATATCCGCCAGCGGTGCCGGGAGGCCGCCATCCGGTTTGGGCATTTGTTCGCGGACCTTATACAGCTGTTCACGCCAATCGTCCCGTAACAGAAGGTCCCTGACATTTGTGCAGACTTTGCGGAGTGTGGCTTCGTCTGTCTGGCTTTGATAGGACTCGATCAGCGGTTCATATTGCTGGCGGATGTCGTCGGCCTGTTCCGGGGGAGCGGTCATGGCATCGGCAAATTTCAAGGCTTCGAGGTATTCGGTCGCTGCCTCGCGGAATGCGCCTTTTCTTGAAATAATATCCCCGATCAACAGCCGGGACGCAAGTCCATAATCCTCATGTTTGACGGAGTTTTGAAGGACGCGCTGGGCGCTTTCGAACCGTTCCACTTTGAAGCGTAAATAACCGAGATTGAAGTACAGCGCGGAACTGCTGAACCCGGCGTTGAGCGCGGCTTCCATTTCCTCCGCCGCAAGCGAGTCGTTGCCCTTCGATTGAGCATCGATGGCTTGACCAAGATGAAGAACCACTTTAATCTGTTCGGACTGAGCCGAGAGGGAGCCGGTCCCGCGCATGATAGCGGAGATTCCCTTGCGATCCTGGGCGGCGGGACTGCTCTCATCGGAGAAATCGAAGAGTAACTCTGCCAGTTGGGTCAAAGCCTTTTGGCGCGCCTCCATGACCGGGTCCAGGCCGGAGGCGGCTTTGCTGTGAGGAACTGTCTCCAATTGCTTGACCTGCGCCATGCGGATCGGTCCCGTCCCGCCTTTGGCGCGAATCGGTTTGGGCAATAATTGTCCGGTTCTGAGCAGCGTTTGCGCCTGTTTGACTTCAGCGCTATTCGGCACGAGGGATTGCGCCTTGTTCACCATTTCCTGCGTTTTTTCCGCGTTGCCCGCGCGCTGGAGGACGCTGGCAATGGCAAGATACTCCATTGCCGCCTGCTGGTTGTGACCGAGTTTCTCATGTACCTGCGCTAGGCGTGAATGCGCGATAGCGTGTTCGGGGTTGATGCTTGTCACATGCACCCAGTTTTGCAGCGCTTTTTCCGGATCGCGTTGTTTTAGAAATAGATCGCCCGCACGGATGGCGGCTTCCATGGCGGTCTTCAGATCGCCGACGCGTTCTGAAAGTTGCGCCACTTTTTCCATCGGCACAGGATCGTCAGGTGAAACCTTTACTGCGCGCAAATAGATCTGCAGCGCCTCATCCACCTGGTTGAGTTGATGCAATGCCTGCCCGAGGCTGTTCAACGCCTTGGGATTGTCGGGAAATTCTTCGAGGGCGCGTCGATACGCCGCCGCGGCTTTCGGCCACTCCTGATCCCACGCAGCGGAGTGTCCCTCGTTCATGGATTTCTGAAAAATATCGTCTCGTCCGGGCATGGGGATATTTTACTTCACCGGGTTGAATGTCTCATTATGGTTATGCAATTATAACCTTGACTTTATTTCAGCCGAACATCATTAATCGAGAACGGTCATCTCGCCCCAATTCAAGCCGGCGCGCGCCTCGGTCTCCAATGGGATGCTCATCGGGTAGGCGTTCGCCATCGTCTCACGGACGACATCGGCTGTTTCGGAGATCTCGTTTTTCGGGACTTCCAGCACCAGCTCATCATGCACCTGAAGGAGCATTTTCGCGCTCAAGCCGGTTTGCTTCAACGCGGGCGGGATATTTATCATTGCGATCTTCATGATATCCGCGGCCGTGCCTTGAATCGGCGCGTTGATCGCCTCCCTTTCCTCGCGGTTCTTTATCTGGACGTTGGTCCTGGTCTGCAAGACCGGGAAGTATCGCCTGCGCCCAAGCAGTGTTTCCACGTAGCCGATCTCAGCGGCTTGGCGGCGGATTCCATCCAAATATTTTTTGATGCCGGGGAATTTCCTGAAATATGCCTTGACGAAATCCTCCGCCTCGGCGAGGGTCAGGTCCGTGGAGCGGGTTAATCCGAACGCAGACATGCCGTAGATCAAGCCGAAATTGATCGCCTTGGCATGGCGCCGCATATCCTTGCCAACGTTCTCCAGCGGAATGTCATAGACCGCCGCCGCTGTTGTGGCGTGAATGTCTTCTCCTGCGCGGAAGGCGGCGAGCATGGCTTCATCCTGCGCCATGTGAGCAACGATCCGCAGTTCGATCTGCGAATAATCCACAGAGAGAAGCAGGTTGCCTTTATCGGCTATAAACCCATTGCGCACCCGCCTTCCTGTTTCAGTGCGGATGGGGATGTTCTGCAGATTTGGGTTGTTGGACGAGAGCCGCCCGGTCACCGCGCCGATCTGGCTGTAGGAGGTATGGACTCGTCCTGTGTTTGGGTTGATCGCAGCGGGCAGTGCATCCACATAAGTTGATTTCAGTTTCGAGAGTTCGCGGTGTTCGAGGATGAAATCCATCACCTGATGCTGGCCGCGCATGGAGTCGAGTACATCGGCTGAGGTGGAATAAAAGCCTGTGGTGGTCTTGCGCCCCTTATCGGGCGGTTCGAGGCGTAAATGGTTGAAAAGCACATCCGACAATTGCTGCGGTGAATTGATGTTGAAAGTCTTTCCGGCGTGAGCGTAGATTTCCTTTTCGATCTCTCCGAGGCGATTTGCCAGTTCGTTCGACATCTGCCCGAAGAACTTTGTGTCGATCAAAGCGCCGGTCATTTCCATTTCGGCAAGGACGGGAGTGAGTGGCATGTCGATCTCATCGAGGATCTTTTGCCCGTTCACGCGCTTGAGTTCTTTTTCTTCGATGGGCATGAGTCGCAGGGTGGTCTCTGCATCGGCGGCGGCGTAATTGGCAACAGGCTCGACCGCGATCTCCGCCATGCTGACCTGTTTCTTTCCCTTGCCAATCAATTCTTCGATGTGGGTCATTTGGTCGCCCAGCCTGAACTCGGAGAGATTCTTCAAGCCCAGATTGCGCGATGATGGATCGACGATGAATTCCGCAAGCATGGTGTCGAAAGTCAACGGTGTAACGGTCAACCCGTGACGCGCCAGCACGATGTAATCGTATTTGGCGTTGTGTGCAAGTTTGCCTATAGTTTGCCTGGTCATCGCAGGGGCGAGGGCGTCGATGACCTTATCGAGCAGAAGGTTATTTCCCGACGTGTGACCGACGGGAATGTAATATCCCTGCCCTTCCCTGACTGCGAGCGAAATGCCGACCAGGTCTGCTTTCATTTCATCGGTATCGGTGGTCTCCGTATCGAATGAAATGACCTTGGCGTTATTCAGTTCCTGAGCAAGTTTTTTCAGCTTGTCTGTCGTATCGACGATGACGACTTCGATGTTCGACGGCCTGATCTCGACCGCGATCGGCGCGGCTTCCGCCGCGAACATGGACATCTGCCCGGCTTTGGTCTTGCCCGTTTTTGCTAATGGGGCGGAATCGGCAAAAGGCGCTGTGCCGCTGACAACAGGGACCTTGCTCAACAGCGATTTGAATTCCATCTCTTTGAAAAAATCTTCCAGTTTCGTCCCGTCGAAAGGCTGGACCTTGGCGTGTTCGAAATCGAACTTGATCTTCAAATCTGTTTTGATCTGCGCCAAATCGCGGCTCATGTAAGCAATGTCCTTGCTTGATTCGAATTTTCCCTGCCAGCGTTTCTCCACCTGACCGAGATTCGCATAGATGGCATCGAGCGTGCCGAACTTCTCGAGCAGGGTGACCGCCGTCTTTTCGCCCACACCTTTCACGCCGGGGATGTTATCAGAGGTATCGCCGACGATGGCTTTATAATCCACGACCTGATTCGGGCGAACGCCGAGTTTCTTGACCACATCCGCATCGGTGACATAGGTTTGGTCGTCGCCCGCGAGATAGACAGACGTCCTTTCATTGACCAGTTGCAGTAAATCCCGGTCGCCGGTGATGATCTTGACGCCCAAGCCTTTCTCCGCAGCGATTCTTGCCACACTGCCCAACACGTCATCGGCTTCGAAGCCGTCCATCTCGAGGCGCGGGATATTGAACAGGTCCACCATCTCACGGATGCGTGTGATCTGCGAGCGCAGGTCATCGGGCATCTTCTCGCGCGTGGCTTTGTATTCAGGGAAGATCTCATCGCGGAAAGTTTTTCCCACATCGAATGCAACAGCAAGATACTCCGGTCTTTCCTGCTCCAGCACGCGCACCAGTTCGCGCGCAAAGCCGTAAATTCCGGCTGTCGGCTCGCCCTTGGAGGTCAACCAGCGTGATACATTCCCGCCGCCAGCAGTTAGGGCGAAATACATTCGATAGGCAAGAGCGTGACCGTCGATAAGGTAAAGGGTGGGAGGCATGTCAGTTTCCAGTAATCAATGATCAGCGAAGAAATGGGGGAGTGTCCAATATCAAAGAATAAGAGATGTCATTGCGAGCCCGATAGGGCGAAGCAATCCCAGATTTTAGGGGAAGATTGCTTCGTCGGGCTGCCGCCCTCCTCGCAACGACATAATCTGATGTGTCGGATGTTAGACACTCCTAGAAATGGATTGAGAAATAAATCAAAACGCAGAGCAATTATACTCTGCGTTTCCTAATTTAGAACTTATGTTTTAGAAAATTATCGCGCAGGCGGCATGTCTTCGAGTCCCTGACGCTGGCGGGTGGTGCGGATGTAATCGCGGACGAGTTGGGGCGGGTGGGGTTGCGATCCGCCCATGATGAGATAACCGGGCGCCCAGAAATCGCCGGAGGGATTTTCCTTTTTGACGCGCGGGAACTGGCTGAAAATTTTCTCCGAAGTCTGCTGGCGCATGATGCGCATCAGGTGACCGGGGGAAGTGTTCGGCTGCACGTTCACGACCCATTGCAAATATTCGGGGCGCACGGCAAGATATTCCAGCCGCCAGCCGAAGGCGATGCAGATATTCGGAAGCCATTCACTCAGGTTATCCGAGAGGTCGCCGGTAAGGTAATGTGACGAGAAGCGCGGAATGAGCAAACAGGCATAGGTCAGGTGATACAACCCGGCAGTGATCGGTTCGGCGGTCAGTTTGCGCGCCGCTTCGGTCGTCGGGCTTTCGCGAGTCAGATCCGTTTCGCCGGGCAGCGGCCGCGCGATGGGGGTTGCAGGCCTCGGTTTGGATCGGGACGGCGCGGTGACTTCCACATCATCGAATGCGGTCTGAGCCTTGTTCACCGGCTCGGCCTGTTTCTGTATTTTCGCGCTCGATTTCCGCGTGACGGCGGGTGAAGGTTCGCGGCTGAAAACGGACGCATCGGAAAGCGGATCGGAGACGCGGGTCTCGTTGGGATCGAAGTTTTCATTTCTGCGCGGCAGGTTGAATTCGCGGGTTGTTATCGGCTCGGGATTCGGAGCCGGGACATCCGCAAGGATATTTGAAATGGGCGGTATTTCGATCTCTTCTTCACCCAAATAATCGTCGCCCCCGCCTTGAGGCTGGTTTCGTGCCTCGGATGGATCGGTTCCGAAATCGCTCAGCAGTTTGCCCGCCTGTTTGCGGATCGTGCTGAAGGGGGTCTCGGCATCGAAGACCAGAGCCAGCACCGAGTCTGAGGTGAGGCGGGTGGCGTAGAGCATGTGCTCCGCTTTGGTGCTTTCAAGTCGGATGAAGCGCAGGAGGTCCGATCCCTTTTGTCCATCCCAGTTGCGGGTGACGGTCTGCGCCACTTCCTTTGCGGCGTTTTGCGAAAGACCGCCTGCGTAAGCCCATAGGTCGCTCCGCTGGGTGATCAACGCGGCTTGCGCCGAGGATTCCAATGTGAGGCGGGTGAGGTGCTGGGCGGCTTTGTTCGGGTCGCTGAGCCAAGGCAGATATTGCATCGTGGTCGAGGACATCGAAGCCGATGGGGAGGGGGAAGGCTGGGGCTGGCTGAGTGCGTTCATAAAGTCGGAGATCTTAAAAGGTTTGCGGACCATGATCCATGGGCGCAACGAATCGAGAGCCGGTGGCGAGCCGGATTCTTCACAGAGCAGGATCAGGTTGATGCTTCCGCTTACGGTCCGCAGGGCGATCCCGATCTCCTGCACCCAGTCCTCGCCAAGCGCGAGATCGAGCATGGCAATGGGCGCGCCGATCTGATTCGCCATTACGATGGCGGAAGCTTTATTGTTGACGACATGCACCCTGTAGAAGTTCGTATCCTCCAACGAGCGGCGGATCGATTCGCCGAGGCTGGCAGACGGGGTGACGATCATTAAATCAGCTGGCATCGATTAAAGTGTAACACTTCTACCACCCGCGGGCAAGGACGCCCCCGGGCGGTTTCCTGACATTTTTATGAGGTTATCCGGCGCATTCCGGGTAGTTTTGGTCCCGGTATGCCGCTCGGCGGCTACTCGACCAACGGTTAATCCTGAGACGAGCGGTTATTCATATTCCCCCGTCAGATCCTTGATTCCGAGCAGCGCCGCCAGCACTTCCGGCGGGATGTCGGCTTCGGGCAGTTCGCTCTTGTATACCTGCCCGTTTTCAGCGCGTTCCCGCAGGCTCTTCCATAACAGGTTTCGTTCCTCTCCCTCCACGACCAGATCGGTCAGCGTTTTGGCGTTGAGCAAATATTCGCCGGTCGAGTAGAGAAAGGTCAGCCGCTTCCATTTGTCTGTTTTGATGGGCTCTTTTAGTTTTTCAAGCGCCCCCAACTGGATCTTGAAATATTCTTCCTTCGCCCTTGGATGATCCGACTCATCCTTGAGCAACTCGCCTCTCGTGGTCAACTCGTGTCCCTTAGCCTGGGCGATATATTCGATCTGCCCGCCTCTTTCCCCGAAGGAACCTGGTTGGTAGAACGCTAGATAATCCACGCTGACAACTTTGGGCGCGCTGCGCAATGGAATGCGATACCAGCCGAGCAGGCGGGCGATTTCCAGATCGCGCGGGGTGGGGAGCAGGCAGACGAGGACGAGAGAGGACGGGGAGAGGGGCATGGAAGATTGGAAAGTAGAAAGTGGAAAGCGCCAGAGGGATTCTAATCGCCACTTTCCACTTTCTGCCAGAGCAAACGGGAAGTTCGCCGGTTACATCAACCCAACATCCTTGTTGAACGCGGCGATCAACTCATCGATCTCATCCGCCTGTTTCTGGACGTTCGTCCAGTAATCAGGCTGATACCACTGGGCTTGAATCTCATCGTAGGTCTTTCCCTGCTGTTCGACCCAGGTGTAATACTTGAGGTTATGCACGCGGCGGCGGTCGTTGTAGCGGAGTTCAAGCATGTTGTCCGTTGACTGTCCGTGCAGGTAGCGGGCGAAGTCGGCGGCGGCATCCTTCTCGCTGTATTCGCCGAATTCCTGGTGCATTTCGTGCAGACGCGAGCGGTAGAGTTCCATCGAGTCGGTGAGGACGGTGAGCATGATGTCGTTCTCGTCCATCTCGTAGTATTTGGCGGCTTTGATGCAGGAGAGCACGTTCGAGATGCCGGAGAAGCCCAAAAGGTCGAGATTGGAAATGAGAGATTCAGGAACTCCTTTGCCGACGAGATAGGCGCGTCCGTTCTCTTCGTTGAACAGGCGTGAAATATTCACGACAGCGTTATCGTCGATTGCGACAACCACGTCTGTGTTCTTGGTGTTATGGATCCAGGGGACATGCTTGTCTCCGATGCCTTCGATGCGATGCGCGCCGAATCCATTTTCGAGGAGGGTCGGGCATTGCAGGGCTTCGCTGGCGACGATCTTGCTGTCTGGATAAAGATGTTTCATGTAATCGCCGCTGGCGATCGTCCCTGCCGAGCCTGTGGCGGACGCCATGCCGCGATAGCGATCCTTCGGTCCCATCACTTTTTTAAGCACTTCCTCCATGGCGTGACCGGTGACTTCGTAATGCCAGAGGTAGTTGCCGAATTCGTCGAACTGGTTGAAGATCATCAGATCCTGACCCGATTTGCGGAGTTCCCAGCATTTGTCGAAAATTTCTTTGACGTTCGATTCGGAACCGGGGGTCTTGATGGTCTCGCCTGCAACTTTGGAAAGCCACTCGAAGCGTTCCTTCGACATGCCTTCGGGAAGGATCGCGATCGATTCGCAGGCAAGCAATGCGGAATCATATGCGCCGCCGCGGCAGTAATTGCCGGTGGAGGGCCAGACGGCTTTTTGCGTGGTCGGGTCGAATTGACCGGTGACCAGGCGCGGCACCAGGCACGAGAACGCGGCGCCGACTTTATGCGCGCCGGTGGGGAACCATTTGCCGACGATGACGATGATGCGGGCTTTGACCCCCGTCAGCGAAGACGGAAGTTCGAGAAAGTTGACTCCGCCATAGGTCCCGCCGGAAGCGGTAGGTTGGTTGTGCCAGTTGATGCGGAAGAGATTCCTCGGGTGGATGTCCCAGAGTCCGATTCCCTTCAATTCATCCTTGATCTTTGCGGGGATCTTCGAAGGGTCTTTCATCTGGGCGTAGGTGGGGATGATGATATTGCGCTCTTTTGCGCGTTGAACGGCGCGGGCGCGGCGGTCTTTGTGAATTGTGAGGTCGATGGTTGTCATGGGGGAGCCTCCTGAAATTTGTCAGACAACTTGATTATAGTACACATCGGGAGAAATGGGTTATTGTTTTTGTGAGGAGCGGGGGTATAGTTTGGAGAAAACCGAAAGCGGAGAATTTGGAAATGAACAACAAAACCACAACGGCTGTATCAGGATGTTTGATCTGGTTCCTGTTGATTACGATCATCGGCAGCTGCATCATGCCGGTGGCGTTCGCAGTGGGAGGAGTCACCTCGTCCACCGATTTTGTGATCGTCAATGTGGGCGCCTTCCTTTGCCCCGAAGGGACCGCTCCCCGAAGTTATTCGTATCAAACCACCACGACCGATGAGTACGGCAATACCCGCCCCTCCACGGCATATGAACTGCACTGCGAAGACTCGAACGGGGAGGTGGTGGAAAAGGATCCCATCGCCTATGCGTTTATCTGGATCGGGATCTGCGCCGTGATCGGGTTGATCATCTCTGCGGTGTTGACCTTCATCCTCGCCGTCCCCGGCGGGATGCTGGTGACGAAGGTGTTGAATTCACTGCGGTCAAGGCGAACAGGGCAGATCGGTTATTAGGAACTCTCGTCTTCGTGTTTGAGAGTGTTCCAAATTGCAGTCAAGACTGTATCGGTGTTGTTCATCACGTCATTGTTCCAAAAACGGAGAACGCGATAGCCCTTCGATTTCAAAAAAGCGGATCGCTCTTCGTCGTAGTTCTCCTGCTCCAAATGCTGACTGCCATCCAGTTCGATGATGAGTTTCCTGCGCGGCGCGCAAAAGTCAACGATGTAGTTGCCAATGGCATGTTGGTTGCGAAAATGGACATCTCCCATGCGATGCGCCCGAAGGTGTTTCCACAGTTTGGCTTCCGCGGGTGTCATTTCTCGGTGAAGTTGTTTTGCTCTTCCAAAGATATTGGGTGTGGTGCGACGGTGTTTCATACCCCCTCCCAACCTCCCCCATTTTCAAAAACCGAAAATGGGGGAGGAGAAAACGTAACTTGGGTGGTGACAAAAGTATTCATTCAAAATTTCTCTTCCCCTTCCCCCATTCATGGACTTGAATGGGGGAAGGACGGGATGGGGGTCAAGACCCCTCCACCGCCTTCCTCACCTCTTTCAAAATCTCCCCGCCTTCGCATTTCATCAACTCATCGAACAACCGCAACACGGACTTGACCACCCCCGCATGTGGCGCAATCTTCCGCGCAGACTTAAATATCTCAATTGCCTCGGCATGGAGTTTATCCCTCTCGCCATCCAATCTCCAATTACCAATTACCAACAACCCGCACAACGCCAACCCCTTCGCATCCAGTGCATCATAATACTCCGCTGTCTTGGACAGGATCTCATCCGCCTGCCCAATCGCGCGGACAAAGGCTCCCCGTGCCGCGACCTCATCCCCCTGCCGCAAGGCGATGATTCCGTGCAGGGCGCTGGCATTGTGGTTGTTTTGCGGCACATCATATCCCAGCGCGGCTTCGATGGTGGCGCGGGCGTTGACCAAATCATTTTGGAAAAGATAAGCCTGCGCTTTACCCCAATGAGATTCAAGTTGCATCTGAGGGCTTGATATTTCTTTACCAATTTGAACAGATTGAAAAAATTTTTCTATGGCGTTCTGGATATCTTCAATTTCGAGTAATGCAGTACCTATATTCAACAGGCTAATACCTTCACCTACACGGTCGCCAATTTTGCTTTCAATCGCCAGGGCTTGTTCATAGAATTCAATGGCTTTGCGGGCATCACCAAAAATTTTGTATGCATTACCAAGGTTGCCGAGACGGTTTCCTTCACCTCTTTGATCTCCAATTTCACGGGAAATAACTAACGCTTGCTCATAGTACTCGATGGCTGTACGTGTGTCGCCTAAATAATTGTATTCAATTCCAAGGCTGCTGAGCCATACACCTTCTCCTTGGCGGTTTTTGGTTTCTCGTGCTATGCCAAGTGCTCTTTTATAATTTGAGATGGCTTCTTTGACTTTCCCAATTGAACTCAATGCATGTCCCAGATTTCCTATGCTTTGACTTGCAAGTGATGTTTCTTTGATTTTTCCTTGCAACTTTTCATGCAAATCAATCATCAAGCGATAATGCCCCCACAAAAACAGGTAATCAAAATCAAATTCGCGCAACACACTCGCCGCCGTATCATAATCGCCAGCGGCACAGCGCAGGTCAAATTCCGCCAGTTGCGCGGAAAGGTCTTCCAGTTTTTTCCATTCCGCGCGGGGCTTGCGGGCGGCGGCGAAATAGTCTGCTGCTCGTAAAGTTAGTTCATGTCGGGTAAATAGTAAATGGTAATTGGTAAATGTGGGTTGACGCTTGGCGAAGAATGATTGGAGCAACTTCCTTTGCTCTTCCTTTGTGTCCTTAGTGTCCTTTGTGTTGGAATCTTTTTCAGGAATTAAACTCAGAGCAAACTCCCTGTCCACAGGATGTAAATAAAACCGTCCGCTTTCCTTGCGCGCAAAGTGCATATTTGCCAGCCGCTGCAAAATCAGCGCGCTGTCCATCGCGGGCAGGTGCGGCGCGAGCAGGTAGTCCACGGCGGCGGGCGTCACGGGGCGGTTATAGACCGCCAGCACCTGCATCACCTTTTGCGCGTTCGTGTCCAAACGGTTGAAGGCTTCGCCCACCAGCGCCTCCACCACGTTGACGGGCGTGGGCATGGCGAGCAGTTCAGCGAGCGTCGTATATCGGTCAGAAGCCAGGATGGCAAACAGCGCTTCCAACGCGCGCGGGAAACCCAGCGTCCGCTCGCAGGCGCGCCCCAGCGCTTCATCCGTCCCCGATTTCAGCCCCAACTTCCCGTCCACATCCATTTCGCGCAGCATTTCGACGGCGTATTTCTGCTCCAAGCCGCTGTCGAGCGTCAACACGCGCTGCCTGCCAGGCTCGCACAGGTTCAGTCCGCGCGGGGCGACGCGCGTGGTCAGGATGACCTTCAACGCGCTGTGCGCTCCATGCAGCAGGGCGCGCAGGCATTCATCCAGTTCTGTGTCGGCGATGTCGAAGGTCTCGACGCTGATGAGCGGTTCGACGTTATCCAACAGCAACACCACCTTCCCCGCCGTGAACCTGTCCAACAGCGCGCTCATCTTCGACGCCGTGCTCGCCTGCGGATTTTTATAGACCGCGTCCAGCGCGTTAGCGGCATCCGCGGGCAGGAGTTTGCACAGGTCATAAAACAGATTGGCGAAATTGACGCGGTGACTGCCGCTCTCGCTGAGATAGACGATTCCCTCCACCCGCATCCTGCCCAGCCCATCTGGAAGTTCGCCTCCCTCCAGACCTTTCAACAGCCTGCACACCATCGCCGTTTTCCCCACCCCTCCGCGCCCGACGATGGTCATCACCCGCTGCGAGTCGTCGTTGAGGAAACGCAGAATTTCCTTTGTTTCATCAAAACGGTCTTGGAAATATATTGGCGAAATTCCAGGGGGCGGATTGATAAACTTTGTGAATGTTTTAGCAGCAACAGGCTTTTCAGGATTACGCTCACGCTCCAAACCCGCTTCGATATTCTTCTGCGTCTGTTCTTCTGCGGCTTTGGGGTCATCCGCTATTTTTTTCTGCGCTTCAATTTGTTTCTTTAGTTCGTCAACGTCCGCTTGAATACGTTTTTCTTCATCGCCTTTTGCACGGCGTAATTCATGCTCGGCATCCCCAAGAAGATATTGCAATTCCCTCAAAACACCTTCGGGCTCATTCAATTCTCTCAGGAATTTTCGCAGTTTTGCGATTCCAGTATCAAAGTCTTCTGTGAAATCGATCCATTCGCGTGTGCCAAGCAGAAAAGGCTGTTCCGCCTTCTTTTGGATCAAAAGGGGAACGATGGGCTTTTTATATCGGAGTGCAAATGTGAGTTCTGTTTTGCAATTGGAGGCAGGCTTCGTGCTGTCTTCCGTAATTAGGAAGAGAACGCATTTGCTGGATTTAATGGCTTCGACGATTTGGCTGTCCCACTCATACGAAGGAGTTAAATCCGCCTTGTCATACCATACCGCATGAGGCGGGTCGCCGCCTTCCAACTCGTCCCTGAGTCTGCGCGTGAAATCCAGTCCGTCATGTGTGGAATAACTGATGAAGCAATGGCTCATGGGTTGACTCCCTGTGGGTCAAATGCCGTCCACGAATTTGTGTCACGAATACTCGAATACAGTCTGGTTATTCGCGCATTCGTGGTCTATTCGTGGATGGCTGTTCTACAAGAAGAAATAGATCACCAACAGAATCAAGATGATCGAACCATAAAGTGTGAAGATCGTCATCGAAGTAAAGACATCCCAAAGCGAATATTTCCCGCCCGTGTATTGACCGATGGGCATGGTGAAAGGCGCGACGGGCTTCGGGTCCTTGGAGTTCCCGATCACATCGTCGTACACGCCCCTGAACTTCCGCTCCTGTTGCAGGAAGTAGGAATCCAGAAACCAGAAGATGACTGTGGGGAAGACCGCCAACAGCACGAAGTTCCTGTTCCCGGTGTTGGCGAACGAGCCGAGCAGAGCGGTGGCGACCACCAGCATCCAGCTTTTCATCTGGAAGGAATTCGACCCCATGCGGTCGATGACTCCCTGAATCATTTCCAGATGCTTGATCTCTTGGTCAGTGAATTTCTTGGCCATGACTGAACCCTTTCTCTACCAGCGGATTTTCTTCCATTATACGCCAGCCTTCCCGCGTTAATACAATTCGTACCCGGCTTTGCTACAATGGATTTGGCATCATCGAGGAGAGGAGGTCCGCATGTTCGATGCAAAACTATTTGCAGACTTCATCACCGCTGCGCGCGGGGTCTTAGGCTTGGTCTTGATCTGGCTGGCTTTCACGCAGGGTGCGGAGGCGCTTTCCATTGTCGCCCTCTTCATGCTTCTCGACTGGAACGGCGACTTCGTGGACGGGACTATTGCGAAGCGCAGTCGTCACCCGCGCAGCACACGCATTGGGGATGGCGACCTTTACATCGACCTGTTCGTTTCCATTGGGCTGGGAATCTATATCGTCGCTTCGGGGTTTGCCGGGACCATTGTTGGACTTGCTTATCTCATCGGCTGGATTCTGATCCTCTCGCGCTTCGGTCTGGACCGGAACCTGCTCATGCTTGCCCAGGCTCCCGTCTACCTTTGGTTTATCCTGATCGTCCTGCGCGTCTTCCCTGAAATGGGAAATTTGATGGCCGCCTGGGTCATTGTAGCCACCGCCATCAACTGGCGCCGGTTCTCGAAAGATATCGTCCCGAACTTCATTGATGGAGTGTCGTCCATGTGGCGGAACCGCCACCAGTAGAAAAGGAATCAAGAGCCGAGTTGTCTCGCAAGGATACTTATGTCAAGCCTCATAGGGAGGAGCATCCTCGGCGTTACAAACAATTCTGGTCATCTGTCAAACGCCTGTTGAATTGGATCGGGCATCACCGCCTGCCCGGGTTTGCGCAAGCCGCCATCTCGGTCGCAGAGTCAGCGGGGCGCGTTTCCATGCGAAGCGAACCTCAATCGCTCTCTTTCGAAGAGTGTGACAAATACACTGTCCTCAGCGCCAACCTCTGGCACGACTGGCCCCGCTTCAAGGACTTGGAGCGGCGCATGGAGTCCTTCGCCGACCTGGTCCAGTCTGAGCGCGTGGATTTGATCCTGTTACAGGAAGTGGCTCGCACCCCCGCTTTCAAAGTGGACGAACATCTGGCGGAACGACTCAAGATGGCGTATGTCTATTCGCGTGCCAACGGCTCGCAAAAGATCGGCTTTGAAGAAGGGCTTGGGGTCTTCAGTCGCTTTCCCTTGAAGCGACTGCCGTATATTCGCCAGATGAGTCAGCCGCACAATCCTTTCTCGCGTCGGCTGGCTCTGGGCGTGGAAGTGGATACTCCCTGCGGAGAGCTCCTCGCCTTCTCGGTGCATCTCGGGCTATCACAAAAACAGAATGCAAAGCAGTTGCGCGAAATCCATAAATGGGTGGATGAAATTTCCTCGGGTCGTTCCGCCATCGTTGCCGGGGATTTCAATGCTCACGAACACGCGCATCACATCAGGAATGTCCGTGCTCATTGGCGGGATGCTTTTCGAGAAATCCATGAACACGGGCATGACCCCACCTACGAAATCCGCTGGCCTTGGGGCGGTGCCTTCCTCAGCCGCCGGCTTGATTACATTTTTCTCCAACCTGGCATTCCGCAGTGGAAGGTATTGGACGTCCGGCACATTGACTCGCACCAAGGACCTCACTCCGACCATCGCGCTGTCCTTGCTCACCTGACCCCGGTTTACTGATCGCAATCCAAAACTTGTACCGAGCCTGTCGACATTTCGCCAATCGTCAATCTAAAATCGCCCTACCACCTCTCCCAATGAACAACATCTTCAAATCCAATCCTTCCACCCTTCTTCGGCGGCGCGGCTAACTTCCCTTCATCGAGCGGATACCCAAACGACAGCGCGATGCGCAAGTGCCATTCATCGGGGAAGCCTAAAATGCCCCGCGCTTTTTCGGGCTCGTAGATCGAAGCCGGGACCGAACCCACTCCCAACTCCCACGCCGCGAGCTGCATGAACGCCGCCGCCTGTCCAGCGTCGAACATAATTTGAAATTTCCCTTCCGGATCGGGCGTGAGGATCGCAACTCCCAGCGCCGCGCCTGCAAGATGTCCCGCCCAATCGCCGCAAGCCGATAGTTCCTTCAGAATCGATTTATCGCGAATCGCAATGAACCGCCATGCCTGATTATTCTTCGACGACTGCGACCTGCGCCCCGCGTTCAAGATCGCATGCACGACATCATCAGGCAAAGGCTTATCCTGGAACTTTCGCACTGCCCGCTTCAATCGAATCGCATCAGCCACATTCATTTTCGCCTCACTTTCTGATCACTGTTCACTGATAACTGACCACTGTCAACTCGCCAAAGTATACATTCCCCCGCTCTTTCGCGCATGAATTCACCTGTAAGAACCTCCCGAATCCTCTCATCTTTATCTAAAATACACGCCTTATAGTAATTCGATCGCACAGCAGTTTTCCGAAACAAATCAGGAACCGTGAATGAGCGAATCATCTGAAACGAGGATCGAGCGATTTAAGGGATGGATTAAGCTCGTCGCTTCGCGCTTGCGCCGGGGCATGCCCTTCGCCTCTGGAGTGTTTGCCGCCCTGTTGGCTTTTCTTCTCTATCATCTTGTCGTCGTCGCGCCGGATCAACTCACCGCGGAGGATGTCGAAGAATCCGTTGCGATCGCGATGGCGTCCGCGACGCCTCCGCCCGCATATTCCGCGCAGGTCTATCAGATCATCCAGCCGTCGCTGGTGTTGATCGAGATCGAAGAAGCGCATCAGGATGCGGAATCAGATTTCGGCTTGGGGAGCGGCGTGGTCGTCGATTCGTTCGGCGATATCCTCACCAGCCTGCACGTCATCGAAGGCGCGACTCGCATCAACGTTACCTTTGCAGACGGGACCAAGTCTGAGGCGCAGGTCGTCGCTGAAATGCCCGAGCTCGATCTTGCCGTCATCCAGGCGTTGGATACGCCGTTGACTGTGGTTCCTGCCGTGTTGGGAAACCCCGGCGCGATGCAGGTGGGGGATGAAGCCTTCGTCGTTGGAAATCCCTTTGGCTTGTATAGTTCGATGACATCGGGAGTCATTTCCGGTTTTAATCGCACCTTTCGCGTGCCGGATAGCAATCTTGAAATCCCCGGTATGATCCAGTTCGACGCTGCGGCAAACCCCGGCAATTCAGGCGGTCCATTATTGAACCGGCAGGGTCACGTGATCGGCATCGTCACCGGGCTGATCAACCCCACGGAAGAAAACTTTTTTGTCGGCATCGGCTTTGCCGTTCCCATCAACACCGCCCTCGGCGGGATGGGCTCGCCGCCGTATTAGCACTTGGCCTGTCACTCTGAGCCGCGGAGCGGCGAAGAGTCTCTGTAATTGTTTAGAGATCCTTCGCTACGCTCAGGATGACAATTGAAAGACTAGGAGACTCACTCATGGAACAAACAAATCGCGAGAACAAACTTCCCATGGAACGCGTGTTGTACGAAGTAAAGAAGATCATCGTCGGGCAGGACCATCTGCTCGAGCGGCTGATCGTGGCATTGCTCGCGCGCGGGCACATCCTCGTGGAAGGTGTGCCCGGCTTGGCGAAAACGATGGCGATCAAAACGCTCGCGGATTCCATCGGCGGCGATTTCAAACGCATCCAGTTCACACCCGACCTTGTCCCCGCGGACCTGGTCGGCACGCGCATCTACAACCAGAAGACGGGCGAATTCAATACATCGCTTGGACCTGTGTTCACGAATTTGTTGCTTGCAGACGAGATCAACCGCGCGCCTGCCAAGGTGCAAAGCGCCCTGCTCGAGGTGATGCAGGAACGTCAGGTGACCATCGGGCGTGAGACTTTCAAAGTACCGAGTCCGTTTTTGGTGCTGGCGACCCAAAATCCCATCGAAACCGAGGGGACGTACGCCCTGCCCGAAGCGCAGGTGGACCGCTTCATGCTCAAGGTGTTGATCGGTTATCCGACGACGACCGAGGAATTCGTCATCGTCGAACGCATGACCGGTTCCCTGCAGGCTGTGCAAAAAGTGTTGACCACCGATCAATTATTGGAATTGCAATCGAAAGCTGATCAAGTCTATGTGGACCCGTCGCTTATCGAGTATGCCGTGAAAGTGGTGACCGCCACGCGCAGCCCGAAGACCGTAAGTCTGCCCGACATGGAACGCTACATCACATTCGGCGCCAGTCCGCGCGCCTCGATCAATTTAATTCTTACGGCAAAAGCGCTCGCTTTCGTTCGCGGACGGAGTTACGTCCTTCCGCAGGACGTGGTGGACATGGCGCTCGATGTCATCCGTCATCGCTTGGTACTTTCCTATGAAGCCTTATCCGACGAAGTGACCAGCGACGAGATCCTGACCAGGATTCTCGACCGCATTCCGATTCCCGTGGTGCCATTGAATGAACACTTCAACGTCCGCGCGAACTCCTGAGCGCATCCTGCACCGGCTCGACTGGCAGGTCATCCGCCGCCTCGACGGATATTTGCAGGGCGATTATCTCAGTCTCTTCCGCGGCTACGGCGTGGACTTTGC
Organism: Candidatus Villigracilaceae bacterium; assembly: GCA_026645935.1. Lineage (GTDB taxonomy): Bacteria > Chloroflexota > Anaerolineae > Anaerolineales > Villigracilaceae > Villigracilis. The sequence continues at coordinate 91,005 of JAPKMP010000011.1, forward strand.
CGACTTGCGCGAGTATCAGCCGCAGGACGACATCCGCTACATCGACTGGAATGTCAGCGCGCGCATGGATGAACCCTACGTCCGCGAGTACATGGAAGACCGCGAGATCATCGCATGGTTTTTGCTCGACCTGAGCCCCTCCGTTGATTTCGGCGCGCTCGATAACCAGAAGCGCAACGTCTTGATCGATTTCGTGGCTGTATTGTCGCGTCTGCTCACGCGGCACGGGAATCGCGTCGGGGCGATCATGTTCGGGAACGGCATCCAGCATCGGCTCCCGGCAAGAAGCGGGCGTTTGCATGTCCTGCGCCTGATCAACGATCTGCTCAAACAGCCGTATCATAAACGCGCGCCCATGACCGACCTGTCGGTGCTGATAAACGGCGGATTGCACGCCATCAAGAAACGTTCGCTCATCTTCGTCGTTTCGGATTTCATCAGCGAGCCGGGCTGGGAACGTTCGCTGAGCCTGCTCAGCCGCCGCCATGAAGTGATCGCGATTCGGTTGTGGGACCCGCGCGAGACTCATCTCCCCGATGTCGGTCACGTGATTTTGGAGGACGCCGAAACCGGGGAGCAGATCTATGTCGACACGCAGGATAAGAAATTCCGCATGCGGTTCATGGAGGCGGCTCGCAAACGGGAGGCGGAGTTGGATGCCGCATTCAAACGCGCGGGCGTGGACGTGCTTCCGCTTTCAACCGAAGCGGATTTGATCCATGCGATCGCAAGTTTTGTGATGCTGCGGCGGCAGCGACGGAGATAACGGAGCCGTGTCCTTTATTTGGATCTCCATGCTCTGGTCGTTGATTCTGATTCCGCTGCTGGTTTTGCTGTACCTGCGGATGCAAAAGCGGCGGGCACAGATCGCGCTTCGTTATGGAAGCCTGGGCCTGGTCCAACAGGCATCGGGCCGCGGCGTGGGGGTGAGGCGGCACATCCCTGCGATTTTGTTTTTGCTCGGGCTGACGGTTTTATTCATCGCCCTTGCGCGCCCGCAGATGGTGGTCGGTCTTCCAAAAGTTGAGGGGATCGTCGTTCTTGCCTTCGATATTTCCGGCAGTATGGCGGCGGAGGATTTCAAACCGAACCGCCTCGAAGCGGCAAAAGCAGTTGCCATTGATTTCGTCTCGCGTCAGCCTTCCACGGTGCGGGTCGGTGTGGTGGCGTTCAGTGAAAGCGGATTATCGGTTCTCATCCCATCCGCGGACCAGAACGCCATCGTCGAAGCGATAGAACGGTTAAGACCTCAGCGCGGTACATCGCTTGCGAACGGGATCGTCGCTTCTTTGAACACGATCGCCAACCTGACGGGTCAGGAACCCATTATGGGATTCGAAGGCGCGGAAGTTCCTGCTCCGCTCAATGCCAGCCCCGAAATGGTCGTGGATCAATCCGCGGCGATAGTTCTTCTCACCGACGGCGAGAATAACATGAACCCGAATCCGCTCGAAGCGGCACTGCTTGCGGCGGAACGGGGTGTGCGCATCCATACCATCGCAGTGGGCAGCCCCGAAGGGACGATGTTGACCGTCAATGGATTTACGGTCTTTACCCAGGTGGACGAAGACGCCTTGAAGCAGATATCCGAGATCACACAAGGCGCGTATTACAACGCGCAGAGCGAGGAAGATTTGCGCGAAGTTTATGAAAGCATCGAGCCGAAACTTAAAGTCGAGCAGGAGGAAACGGAAGTCACAGCGGTGTTCGCGGGTGTGAGCATTTTGACTTTGCTGGCCGGCGGTTTGTTGTCGTTGTTGTGGTTTAGCCGTGTGCCGTAGTTTTCCTCACCCTAACCCTCTCCCGCAGGGAGAGGGAACTCCCTTCCCCCTTAGGGGGAAGGGATGGGGATGAGGGGCACTGGAGGTCCTGATGGAACTACTCTGGTCACCAGTCTTATATCTTTTCGCGCTGATACCCGTTTCGATTCTCGCTTACATCGTGATCCTGCGGCGGCGGAAACCGTTTTCAGTGCGTTATTCGAGCCTGTCGTTGATTCGCGCTGCTGCCCCCAGGCAATCCCAATGGAAACGGCATCTGCCCTTTTTCTTGTTCCTGCTGGCAATGTCAAGCCTGATCATGTCAATGGCGAGACCGGTCTCTGTTGTCACGCTTCCCGCATCGAACGCCACCATCATCCTCTCCATCGACGTTTCGCGAAGTATGTGTTCCACAGACATTTATCCGAACCGGCTGGAATCCGCGAAGGCTGCGGCATTGGAGTTCATCAAATCGCAGGATTCGGATACCCAGATCGGCATCGTTGTCTTTGCGGGTTTTGCCGTCATTGCCCAACCGCCCACAACCGACCGGAATTTGCTCGAGGCCACCATTCAAAACATCACCACTGCCCGGCGCACGGCGATTGGTGAAGGCATTCTCATGTCGCTTGAAGCGATCTCGGAATTCGATGATGACGTCCCAAGTCCCTATTCCGGCATGGAGATCATTCCATTGCCCGAAGGTCAATACGTGCCAGCCATCGTCGTTTTGCTGACCGACGGCGTGGCGACCACCGGCATCGATCCGCTTCAAGCCGCGCAAATGGCTGCGGATCGCGGTGTGCGCGTCTATACCATCGGCTTCGGCACTGTCAATAACACTGCGCCGATGAATTGCAACCCCTTCGCTTCCTACTCCGACCCGTTCGATCCCTTCTTCGGCGGGGGAGGCGGTGGCGGCGGTCAATTCCGCCGGGAGATCGATGAAGAGACTCTCAGACGCATCGCCTCCATGACGGGAGGTTCGTACCACCTTGCTGAAAGTTCTGCTGAATTGCAGCAGGTCTTCGACAGTCTGCCCACCCAGCTGTTTACCATTACCGAAACAACGGAGATCAGCGTCATCTTTGCGGCGATTGCGGCGATCTTTATCGTTCTCGCCATATTGCTCTCGATGATCTGGAACCCCTTGCTGTAATTCTTATCAAGACCCGGCAGGTTTCCAAAACCTGTCAGGCCCTGGACTGAAATCTGATGCGGGTATAATTCCAACGATGGATGAACATCTTGAGTTCAAACCTTTCGGTGTCACCGCATTTGCGCTTGCTGCAATCGGATGGGGCGGTTTGTATCTTGTGATTACGATGACCCTGCCTTTCGTATGGTCCCGTTGGGGGTTCTTCGCTCTTCTGCTCATGGCGCTTACGGGCACTGCGCTTCCTGTTGTCTATTATCTCCATCAGCGATTTCCAACCGAACCGCCCGCTGAATCCAACGTCATCATCCGGCAGGCGACCTGGGTCGGGGTTTATGGCGCGACGCTTGCCTGGCTTCAACTCGGTCGTCTCGTCACACTTTACATCATCCTCGGCCTTGCAGGCGGATTGATCGCCGCCGAATATTTCATCCGCATCCGCGAGAAAGCCAGCCGCCGCCCGCCCGTGATCCACGATGACGACTCTTCGTAACCTGCCCTCCATCGAATCGCTGTTGCAAACCGAAATAACCGCGCATTTGATAACGCGATTCGGCCGTCCTTTGACTTTGGATGCGCTTCGCCAGGCATTGGACGACATCCGCACGCGCTTCAAACTGGACCCGGAAACCGCCCTGCCATCGAACGAATGGATTCTCACTCAAGCCGAATCGACCCTTGCCGGGTGGACGGCGCAGACTCTTTTACCGGTCATCAACGCCACAGGCGTTATCCTCCATACCAATCTTGGTCGCGCGCCAATGAGCGAAGCGACCATCCGCGCGATGGATGCGGTCTCGCGCGGATATTCCAACCTGGAATTCGATCTGGAAACCGGCAAGCGCGGATCGCGTTTAACCCACGCCGAATCGTTGTTGCGTAAACTCACCGGCGCCGAGTCTGCGCTGGTGGTCAATAATTGCGCCTCCGCTGTTTTATTGACCCTTTCCGCTCTGGCGAACAAAAAGCGCGTTGTCATCGCCCGCTCACAGCTTGTCGAAATCGGCGGCGGCTTTCGCGTGCCCGATGTGATGAAACAATCCGGCGCGAAACTCGTGGAAGTGGGGACGACCAACAAGGTCCGGTTATCCGATTATCAAACCGAGTTGGAAGAGCCTGCCGCGCTCGTCCTGCGGGCGCATCGTTCCAATTTCAGGATCGTCGGCTTTACAGACGAACCGGAGTTCGAAAAGATCGTCGAAGTAGCGCATAATGCGGGGGTTCCCGTCGCTGACGATTTAGGTTCCGGAGCGTTATACGATACGGCAAAATATGGTTTTTCCCACGAACCGACCGTGCAAGAGTCTCTTCAAGCAGGCGCGGACCTGGTCATGTTTTCCGGCGATAAATTGCTGGGCGGTCCGCAGGCGGGGATCGTCCTTGGCAAAAAGGATCTGCTTGAAAGGATCAAAAAACATCCGCTGGCGCGCGCTGTCCGGACGGATAAATCCTGTCTTGCCGGTTTGTCTGCGACGCTGACGCATTATCTCAAGGACGAGGCGGAGCGGGAAATCCCCATCCTGAAGATGATGTCTTTGACGTTGAAACAGGTTCGAGGCCGGGCTGAGGCGTGGCGGGATGAGTTGGGCCAGGGGAATGTAGTTGAAGGTCGATCCACTGTAGGCGGTGGTTCGCTACCGGATGAATCCATCCCGACCAATTTGCTTGAGTTGCAGGTCAATTCAGCTGATAAATTTTTACTTGCGCTGAGAAAGAATAATCCGCCCATTGTTGCCCGCACGGAAAACGATAAAGTGCTTCTCGATCCCCGAACCGTTCTGCCGGAACAGGAAGGCGCATTGTTGGTCGGGCTGAAGAATTTATTAAGAGCATGACGCGGGTTTTCCGAATTTTCTGATACGACGATGCTCATCCAAATTCCAATTCGCGACCCGAAGAATCCGCCGCAGCTAAAATTTCCGCAACGATGCATCAATTGCGCCAGACCCGTTGAGGAAATGCTCGGATTGACTTTAAGCATGGGAGTTCAAAAAAGAAATCAACCTGTGGAGATGAGTTTGAAGATTCCCATGTGCAAAACGTGTGCCGACAAGGAACGAGGCATTGCAAAGGTCACATTGATCCCGTTTTTGATCGGCGGTTTTGTAATCGGTGTGTTCATTTTTGTGCCGGTGATGCTGATCGCTCCCGAAGGGACCACTCCGCAGACGTTGAACTTGCCCTTCGTGTTGGGCGGTTTTGCCGGATTGATCGCTGGCATAATTGGCGGGAGCGTGGTCGAGATGGTCGTCAAATCGTTGGCGGTGCCTTTTTATGGACGGTTGGTCACCCGCCGCCCGCTGACCGCTCTGGAGTTATTCAGCAATTCCGACCAATTGATCGGCATCGCCGCTAAATATTTGCGCGGGAAGAATCTTGTACAATTGGAGATCGAGAACGAGGAACTGGCGCGAGAATTTGTGCAAATCAACTCATTGGAGATTCCATGAAATCAGATCTTGATGCATTGATGCAGGCTAGAAACTTTGATGCCATGATCGTGCTCGGGAATGCCGAGCACAATCCGCCCATGTATTACCTGACCGGCGGAGGGCATATCAACAAAGCCGTCCTCATTAAGAAACGGGGCGGGGATCCCGTGTTTTTTTGCAACGCAATGGAGCGCGAAGAAGCCGAGAAGAGTGGATTAAAGGTCATCCCTGTCCGCACGGGCGCGATGGAAGAACTCGCAAAACGCCCACGGGAACTTCTGACCGAATACGGTTTAACCTCCGGACGTGTGGGGATGTTTGGTCATACCGATCTGGCAATGGCGTTTCATATCGTCGAAAAAATCAAGGCCGAGGTGCCGGAGCTGGAATTGGTTGGCGAGAATCAGGATGATTCGATCTTCATGTATGCGATGGAATCGAAGGATGCGAAGGAAGTCGATCGAATTCGCAAGGTTGGCGACTTGACAGTGGAGGTGGTGGGCAGGGTGCGCGATTATCTTGTTAATTGCGCAGTGCGGGATGACGAAACATTGTTGAAGGAGGACGGCTCTCCGCTCTCTGTGGGAGATGTTCATTCCTTGATCCGCTTGTGGGTATCCGAGTTGGGCGGTGAATTGCCATCCGGCTTTATTTTCGCCATCGGACACGATGCCGGCGTGCCCCATTCTGCAGGCAATCCGGCCGATTTGATGCGTCTCGGTCAAACCATCGTGTTCGATATTTATCCGGCTGAGGCGGGAGGGGGCTACTACTATGACTTCACCCGCACATGGAGCCTTGGTTATGCCACGCCTGAGTCTCAAAAATTATTCGATGAAGTGCGGGAAGTCTACGAGAAGGTCGTCGAGAATATCGACATGAACGCCGCGTTCAAGGAGTATCAAAAACTCACCTGTGATGAATTCGGGAAGAACGGCCATAAGCACCAGATGAACACCGAAGGCGTTTTGACCGAGGGTTACGTCCATTCGCTTGGGCATGGGATCGGGCTGAACATCCATGAACGGCCGTGGAGCAGGCACAATATGTCTGATGATAACCGCCTCAAACCGGGAACGGTTTTTACCATCGAACCCGGCTTGTATTATCCCGGGAAGGGGATGGGTGTGCGCATCGAGGACTCGTATTGGATGCGGCCCGATGGGTCGGTGGAGAAATTGGCTGAGTTTCCCTACGATTTCGTCCTGCCGATGAAGAAGTGGAAGAAGAAATAAGGACTGTCGCCAGAATTTTTAGTGCGGTTGATAGATTACTAGATTGTCGAACAGATAAAGCATATTTATAGTATTTTCCCGTCCACCAAACAAGCCGACCTTCCCGCCGGTTGAATGGGTTGGATCTGATACTTGTTGGACTAGATAGCCATTGACGTACAAAGACAACTTGTCCCCGATGCAATCAACGCGAAGATGATGTCGATTCTCCCAATGTTCCGGCCATAAAAAGATCGTCCCATACTCTGCAGATGTGATTAATGCAGTGCCTCTACCGTTTTCTAGTTTGCCTATGGAGGGATATGCTGATCTGGGAAACATCGTGTTGCTGTCCCCGCCAAAGGTAAACTCATACCCATTGTTCTGATCGTGATTGCGGCATATTATGCCAAAATTGCCCAACACGCCGGATGAGAAATCATTCTCGGCAACAGTAACATCCACTTCAATCGATACATCGGGGGGAAAATCACGATCTAGATACGTAAAAATATTGGTGTTGGTAACAGTAATGCTGTAGCTGCCTTCAGAGTAATTGACCAGCCCGTTATTCCAAGCTCCTGTCTGCCACCCGCTATTCGGGTCAGAAAAATCATCCGAAAACAGGATGACGGGATCAGATTCTCGCGGAGGCGCTGTTGGGTAGGAATCAATGGTTTGCAGATCCCTCATCAGGTAGGCAAAAACTCCCCCCGGACTGGGAAAGCCGAAAATAAGACATGCTGCAATTGTGCCTGTACAGCATAAAAAAGACACAAGCAGAATCAAACAGGGGACGCGCCTTTTCTTGAACATATCCAAATCACTTTAATCGATTGTGTGGTCCATAATTAGTATATGATTAATTATGCCCTTTTTCAATCGGCGTAATCACAGATGCAAATCTTTTGCAAGTAAAATATACTGTACCGATACACATGAGTATGAATCACCTCCAATCCCTTTTGCTCCGCCCTTTTCTTGATAATGACGGTCGCGAATTCCCGTTTGCGGTTCCGGTAATCCGGTCTCTTTCAGAGATTCAGTTCAAGGCACCGGTCACGTTTTTTGTAGGGGAGAACGGCTCGGGCAAATCCACAGTATTGGAGGCGCTGGCATGCGCCATTGAATCAATCACGGTTGGGAGTGTTAGTGTCAAAACGGACAAGTCCCTTGCGCCCGTCCGCAGGCTGGCGAAATACTTCAAACTGGCATGGACGAAGCGCACTCGAAAAGGCTTCTTCATGCGTGCTGAGGATTTTTTCGGTTATGCCCGATCCATGCGTGAAACGCGCGAAGAATTGGAAGAAGAATATAACAACGTGGAGCACGAGTACAAAGGCCGCTCCAAATATGCGGCAGATCTGGCGCGCTTGCCGTATGCAGGCCAGCTGGCAGCGATGAAAAATCGTTATGGTAAGGATTTGGATAACTTTTCACACGGTGAAGCCTTCCTCACCTTGTTTCAAGCACGTTTCGTTCCCGGTGGTTTGTACCTGCTGGATGAACCAGAGGCAGCGCTTTCGCCGTCACGGCAACTCAGTTTCCTTTCGGCACTCAAACAGATGATCGCAGAGGAGGCGCAGTTCATCATCGCCACGCATTCGCCGATCATCCTCGCCTTCCCTGGCGCGCAGATCCTTCAGTTCCATGAAGGCGTGATCCGCGAAGTGAAATATAATCAACTGGAACATGTCAATTTGACGCGGGATTTCCTTGCGCATCCTGAGGTGTTTTTAAGGTATTTGTAGGGATTTCATTGCATAACTCACATGAACCACTGAGAAAAAAGTAAGAATCTTTTGGTTGTTTGCGATATTTGTGGTAAAAAGAAAACAACGATGACCGAGTTCAAACCCGCTCGTATCCTTGCCATCGAAACCTCTTGTGATGAAACCGCCTGCGCCGTCATCGAGAATGGACGCGCATTGCTCTCATCGGTTGTCGCTTCACAGATGGATATTCACGCGCGTTATGGCGGCGTATTTCCCGAGGTCGCGTCGCGCCAGCATGTCTTGAGCATCGTGCCTGTCGTGAACGACGCCCTGGCAAAGGCGCATCTCACACTTAACGATATAGATGCGGTCTCTGTCACACAGGGACCCGGTCTCGCCGGTTCGCTTGTCGTCGGTGTGAACACAGCGAAGGGAATCTCACTCGCGCTCGATAAACCGCTTGTTGGTGTGAATCATCTCGAAGGGCATATCTACTCGGCGTGGGTTTACAAAGCGGACGATGAAATTCCGCCGGAACCGAAATTCCCGCTCATGGCACTGCTTGTTTCAGGCGGTCACACCGAACTTAACCTCATGACCGATCATTTGACTTATCAGCGCCTTGGTTCGACCCTGGATGACGCGGCGGGTGAAGCCTTCGATAAGGTCGCGCGTTTGTTGGATTTACCCTACCCGGGCGGACCGTCGATTCAAAAATCAGCAGAGGAGGGCGTTCCGACCCGCTTCAACTTCCCCCGCGCCTGGCTCGATGGGACCTGGAACTTTTCCTTCAGCGGAATAAAAACCTCCGTTCTTTACGAAGTGCAAACGTTGAAGAAGGCGGGGAATGGAATCCCCGTCAATGATCTTGCGGCTTCGTTCCAAAAGGCTGTCGTGGATGTGCTGTTTAAGAAGACGATGGATGCGGCGCGTGAATTTGGCGCGAAGGAGATCCTGGTTGCAGGCGGAGTCTCTGCAAACCGCGCCCTGCGTGAAGTATTCAAAGGCCAGAGTGAGTTCCCCGTTCATATCCCGCCACTTTCGCTTTGCACCGACAACGCTGCCATGATCGGCGCGGCGGGCTATTTCAGATATTCGTTGGGCCATCTTTCGGAAATGGATATTGATGTTTATCCCACCTGGCCGCTGTCAGCGAGCGCAGTCGAAGTGTGAGGATACTCAGAATAAATAATAGATCTTCAATAGACTTGTTCTACCAGTCATTAAAAGCTCAAACCCCCATCCGCTTGCCCGAGCGTTTGGGGGTTTGACATCAGGAGAATGCAACTTTGATTATATTCTGCGAGTTAAACGCTTCCTGAACTTGAAATAAGCATTGGATAAGAGGATTATCTCAGGGTCGAGATTAAATTTTCCAAAGTTATCGGACCCTCACGGAGGATGACAGGTTTTTCTCCGTTGCAATCCACCAGCGTGGAAGGGATTCCGCCGGGGGTTTTGCCGCCGTCAAGGATTATGGGAATTCGCCCGTGGAGTTGCTCATAAACGTCCTGTGCAGTCAATGGGTTTTGCGCCCCGGAGATGTTCGCTGATGTGACTGCCATCGGCCCAGCCGCGCGGAGCAGAGCAAGGGCATCCGGGTGGTTCGGGATGCGCACAGCAACGGTGGAAGTGGCGGATACGGCTGGGGGGAGAATTAACTTTTTGGGTAAGACACAGGTTAACGGTCCGGGCCAGAAGCGCTCGGCAAAACGGAGTGCCATGTCTGGGATGTCCGATCCAATCCTGTCGAGATCGCTCAAGTCACCGATCAGAATGGGAATCGCTTTTTCGAGTGGGCGGTCTTTTGCCATGTAGATGCTTTCGATGGCGGCGTTGTCGAAGGCTAGTGCGCCGAGTCCGTACACAGTGTCGGTGGGGAAGGCAACGATGCCGCCTTTGCGCAAGATTTCGAGGGCGCGTGAAATTTCGGAAGCGGGGACGATTTCAGTGTTCATGGAAGGAGATTTCCAATAATCTGTTGTGACCGGCGAGGTCTTGTTGCAATGAGATGATGGATTCTGAAAACATATCGGCAGCGAGATTGAAGGCTTTGATTCCCTGTGTCGCCTCGATCTCAAGCAGGATCATGCCATGCGGCGCGAGCCAGGCGGGAGCGATTTTCAGCAGGCGGCGGTAGGGATTCAGCCCGTCTTCGCCTCCATCCAGGGCGACGCTTGGCTCACGGCCGAAGATTTGAAGCCCGCTGAGAGTCGCGGTCGGGATGTAGGGCAGGTTGGCGCAAATGAGATCGAAGTGGCTTTCGGTGGGAAGCGGGTCGATATGTTCGGGCAAGAGATCGCATTGTAAAAAATCGATGCGGTGATGAACGTGAAATTTTTCGGCGTTGTGCCTGGCGATTTTAAGCGCTTCGAGGGAAATGTCGGTGGCGAGGATGCGCGCATCGGGTATATTCATCGCGATGGCGGTGGCTATGATTCCAGAGCCGGTGCCGACATCCGCGACGGTTCTTCTTTCTGGTGTTTGCTTCAACCAGTGGATGGCTTTTTCCACCAGCAGTTCCGTCTCAGGCCTCGGGACTAAGACATCAGGCGTGATATCGAAATCGAGGCCGAAGAATTCCCAGTGGCCGAGGATGTAAGGGAGCGGTTCGCCTGCTTCCAGCCGGGAAAATGCCCGGTTTATTGATGCGAGTTGCGTTGGGGCAAGAGGCGAATCGAGATGTGCTGTCAGCCAGGTGCGGGGTTTTCCAATCGCATGCGCAAGGAGAATTTCGGCGTCGAATTGGGTCAGGTCATCCGGCAGTTTCGGTATTTTGTGAATTAGGTAATCACCCAGGGTTCGGGTCATGAGGTTTCTTGAAAGAGCAGGCGTTCCATCAGGGTTTGCTGGAAGAGAATGAATATGATGATGACCGGAATGGACATGACGATGGCGAGGGAGCCAAGGTAACTCCACGGCTGTGCGCCGGAAAATTGTCCGTTAACAAGGGCGTATGTTGCCATCGAAAGCGTGACATTATCGGCCTTGTCCACGAAGAGCCAGCCGATCGCGAATTCGGTGTAACCCATGAGGAAGGCGATCATGGTGGTGACGGCGATGGACGGCAATGAGATGGGGAAGCTGATGTGGAGAAAAGTCTGGAGGTGATTTGCTCCGTCAAGGTGGGCAGCTTCCTCCACTTCCTTTGGGATTGCCTCGAAGGCCGCACGCATGTTCCAAACGCAGAAGGGCATAGCGAAAGCGGCATAGACGATGGTCAATCCTATCAAGGTTGTGCGGATATTCAGGAGGCTCAGGATGATGTAAAGGGGGGTGGCAAAGGCGATTGGCGGGAGCAATGCCGCCAGCAGGAGCATGAATAAGCCCGCATTTCGCGCCGGAAAACGGAAGCGCGCGAAGCCATAGGCGAGAGATATCCCAAGGAAAGTGGCGAGGATTGCAGCGCCGATTGAAACGATCATGCTGTTACGGAGCAGTACGTTGAACTCGACGGATTGGTAGGGGCGGTCCAATACGGCGGCGAATGGTTCGAGCGAAAATCCTTTTGGCAGGAAAGTGAAATCGGTTGGGCGTCCGCGCAGGGAACCGTCGAACGCTAGGCGGATGGTGCTCCAGAGGGGAATAAGGATGAACAGACCGACCAACAGAAGAAGGAGCTGGGTGATCAATTGACGGGCGGGGGAAATATTACGCATGGATGAATTCCTCGCGGCTTTGCATGTGGCGATTGAATAAACTAACAAGGCCGGTCAGAATCATGACGGTCAGGATATTGATGATGGCTGAAACCGCAAACTGTCCGCCGCCGAATCCGCTGGAAGGGTTGAATAAGTTGTACGAGAGCGTCGCGAGCGTGCTCTCTGTAAAGAAAAACGCCTGGAAGAGATAGAACTGGTTGAAGGCGTATATGCTGCGGATGATGATCGCAGGCAGCAATACCGGCATCAACAGGGGAAGGGTCATGTGGCGCAGCGTCTGCCAGCTGTTTGCGCCGTCGATGGAGGCGGCTTCGTAGATGTCCTTGGGTATGGTTTTCAGTCCCGCGTTGACCGCCAGCAGGATGAGGGGAAATCCGTACCAAACGGCAGGGACGAGAAAGATGAAGAACCAAAAGGTCGGAGTTCTTTCCCAACCGATCAAAAACTGAAGGGGAAAGGCGTCCCCGTATTTTTTTGAGGCAAGGCTCAGCCAGCCGATTTCGGGAATGAATATGTTCAACCACATGAGCGCGCCGATGAACTCAGGAATCGCCCATGGCAGGATGAAGAACGCCTGCCAGAATTTTTTCATCCTCACACCGCGTTGGTTAAGAAGAATCGAAAGGCCACCCCCCAGAATCACCTGCAGGCTGGTGGAGGCAACCATCCATAGAATGTTGAAGACGAAGATTCCCTGTCCGGTTACAAAGTAAAAAACCGGCAGGTAGCCTGAAAAGCCGGTGTATTGAACCTTATTCGAACGGAATGGAAAGTCGGGATTTGAAGGCTCGATCTGTCCGGACAACCCGCCGAAGAGTTCGCGCCAGATGCCGCCCTGGAAACCGTCTCGGATAGAGGCGCTGTTGAAATCCGTGATTGAAATGGCGACCTGGAACAAAAAGGGGAGAAGGGTCAATAACGCAAACGCAATCAAACCAGGCACGAGCCAGGGGACTGCCTGCAGGGATTCCTTGTTGTTATAAAATTGCCTTTTCGATCTGCGGTTCCGGATACTTTCCAGAAGTGATTCCCACGCTTTCGAAATTCCCTCCGCGGCGGCGAAGGATAGCGGTGCCGTCAGGATGAGAATATATTGCGGCCATTTGGTTTTCCATAGGAGCAGGGTGATAAGGGAAAGCCCAAGCCAAAGGGCAAAGACCCTTTCCCTTTTCCAGAGACGGGCAAAGCCGGCGATGGCAAAGAGTCCGATCAGGAAATCGGGAGCGAATAAAAACACGTTTTCATGCCAGAGGATGGGCGACATGCTGATCCAGACCAAAGGCTGCCAGAGCGGAAAATTCGCGCTTTGTACATTCGGATTTGTGACCGTATACGTCACCGATGTGAAAGATTCTTGCAGGCGTCCAATGGGATCCGGCCATAAATATGGATTTGCGCCAAAAAAGACAAGAAGCGATAACAGCCCCCAACCAAGGATAGGCAGGAGGGCTTTAAATTTACGTTCGATGAGATTTTCCCGATTTTCGAATATCTGGTCGACAAGAATGGCAAATCCCACGGTGCCATGCAGATATTTCGAATCAGCGGCGAGACCCAAGAAGACCGAAGACACGATCAGCCAAACGGCGCGGTGTTTCCTTTTGTATTGCACATATGCCAGGACGGTGCCTAAACTCAAAAGCGAGGAGAGTCCATCCAGCATGATCTGGCTTGTGTATTTGATGGTGAATGAATGGGTTGCAAGCAGAAACCCCGCGAGCGGATTCACAAGTGCCAGTAAAAAGGCTGTGAGCGTTCCAAAGCCGGCGGCTTCTTTGCGCCCGGCCCAAAGCAGGTCTTTCGGCAGGGTTTTGGCGGGGCTGGCGGTAATGGCTACATCTTCGACAAGCGGTTGCTCTGGCAGGAAGGAAAAAACGATGCCGTATGCGATCTTGGCAAGCGGGGGATGCTCGGTCCGGTAGTTGGTTTCCAGAAAACCGGACCAGTTCAGGGTCCGGATAAGATGCGCGTATTCCTGACCTGCGCGCAAGTAATCGTCTTCGTCGAAATCGATGGGAAGTTTATCCGCCGCGCGTACCCGCAATCCCCATGCAATGGCAAGGACGGCCGTGATCGATAAAATTCGCAAAGCCGTTTTTATGTTCATGATCAGGTGGGTCGCGGCAGGGCGTCCGTGCCTTTCGTTTTATTCATCGTCTTCGATGCCGGTGGCGGCCAGTTTCCCGGCTTCGTCGCGGGTGGTGAGTTCGTCGATGAATTCATCGATATCGCCATCCATCACGGCGGGGAGGTTGTAGTTGGAAAGCCCGATGCGGTGATCGGTGACGCGGTTCTGCGGGTAATTATACGTGCGGATCTTTTCGGATCGTTCTCCGGAGCCGACTTGCGAACGGCGATCCGCTTCGAGTTCAGCGCGGCGTTTGTTCTCTTCGATCTCGTACAATCGCGCGCGCAAAATGGACATGGCGCGAAGCTTGTTCTGCAATTGCGAACGTTCATCCTGGCACGTCACGACCATGCCGGTGGGTTTGTGGTACAAACGCACGGCGGTGGAATTCTTCTGTACGTTCTGCCCGCCAGCGCCGGACGAACGATAGACTTCGATCTCGATATCGGTTTCGGGAATATCAATTTCGACATCGTCCACTTCCGCGAGGACGGCGACGGTGGCGGTGGATGTGTGGATGCGCCCCTGCGCCTCGGTGGCTGGAACGCGCTGGACACGATGCACGCCTGATTCGTATTTCATCTTCGAAAACGCGCCCTTGCCTTTCACTTCGAAGATGACTTCTTTGTATCCACCCACGCCAATGGCGTTTTCAGACATGATCTCGGTCTTCCAGCGTTTATCTTCAGCGTAACGGGTGTACATACGGAACAAGTCTGCGGCGAAGATGGCTGCTTCGTCGCCGCCAGCCCCGGCGCGGATTTCCACGATGACGTTCTTGTCGTCGCGCGGGTCTTTTGGTACGAGCAATCCCTTGATCTCTTTTTCGAGCACTTCGATCTTTGGAGTTAATTCCTCAATATCGGCTTTGGCGAGCGTGAGCAGGTCCGCATCGTTCTCAGACACGAGGATCGTTTTGGCCTCTTCCAGGCTTTTCATCGCCTGACGGTATTCCCTCGCCTTGGCGATCAGCGGCTCGAGACTCGCGCGCTCCTTGCCGATCTCCGCGGCGCGTTTATAGTCGCTTCCGACTTCGAGAAGTTCGTTTCCAAGTTGTTCGTATTTTTCTTCGACGGCTTTTAGTTTATCAAGCATGTTTCCTCATGATTGCATGGTTGGCGTTCTCTTACGCCGATGAGCTTACATCAAAAGACGCGTTAGCCTGTCCTGGACGGACAGTCCCGGATGAACGCGCCCTACGCGGAAAATTTTTGCACAAGAAAGCGCGGCACCGGGAAAGGCGCCGCGCGGCAGGGCGAATCGAAAGACTGCGCTAGTAAGTGGCTACTGCAGAAAGCACCATTGAAATGATGAGGATGATGGCGAACGCGGCGAAGAAAAGCTGCGCCGCTTTTTGCCGTCTGGCGGCGTTTTCTTCCATCGTCGATTTCTGTCTTTGATTTTTAGAATTTCTTCCAGCCATTCCAGCTTACCTTTCGATATGTTTGTAAAAAGCCTGAGCCATTGCCTTCTCAAGTTCCTCGATTGTAACAGGTTTCATGACGTACCCGTCCGCGCCAAGCTTCATGGCTTTGTCCACCATCACATCCGCGGCTTCGGACGAGAGCATGATGACCGGCAGGCGCTTCCATTCCGATCTGCGGCGCATGAATTCGAGCATGTCAAGCCCGGTCACTTCGGGCATGTTGATGTCTAGGATCATCAGGTCGGGGCGTTTTCCCGATAGGAGCAATTGAGCTGCCGGGCGGGGATGGTTGAAATGCTTTGATTGATAATCGAGCACTTTTAGCATCAGGCTGATCGCCTGCGCCATTTCGTCGTCGTCGTCGATGATCCAGATTTCCTTCATTCCAATTGCGCCTTCACGCTCTTTGCAGAAGTTTCGT
Organism: Candidatus Villigracilaceae bacterium; assembly: GCA_026645935.1. Classification (GTDB taxonomy): domain Bacteria; phylum Chloroflexota; class Anaerolineae; order Anaerolineales; family Villigracilaceae; genus Villigracilis. Next base: position 106,919 of record JAPKMP010000011.1, read on the forward strand.
TCATGCCTTTTACCATCAGGAGTTCCTCGATGCTTGCCTGTTTAATCTTATCCATGGACCCGAAATGTTTCAAGAGCGCTTTCCGTCTCGCAGGACCGATTCCGGGGATGGAATCCAGCTGGGAGGCGAGTCCCAGCTTCGAGCGTTTTTTGCGATGCGCCGTGATCCCGAAGCGATGGGCTTCGTCGCGGATCCTCTGCACGAGGTAAAGTCCCTGTGAATGCCGCGGGAGCAGCAGCGGCTCGCTCTTGTGGGGGAAGAAGATTTCCTCTTCCTGCTTCGCAAGACCAACGACCGGGACTTTATCGAGCAGCCCGACCCCTTCCAAAACTTTGACGACCCTACCGAGCTGGCCTTTACCGCCGTCGATGATGATGAGGTCGGGAAGAAAGGAAAACGCTTCATCTTTTTTGGACCCGACATCCGATTCTTTTTCCTGCGAACCCTTCCATCGCCGGAAGCGGCGCGTGAGCATCTCTTCCATCGAGGCGAAGTCATCGGGCGCGCCGATACTGGTGCTTTCGATATTGAACTTGCGGTACAGTCGCTTAGCAGGGACGCCCTGTTCGAACACGACCATTGCGCCGACCGTTGCCACGCCTTGTGTGTGACTGACATCGTAACATTCTATTCGATTGGGTGGCGAAGGTAAATTCAAATAGGTTTGCAGATCAGAAAGCGCCTGTTCCTGCCGGTGAGCATCCGCCTGCCATTGCGCGCGCAGGGATTGCAGCGTTTCAGTGGCGTTTTCCGAAGCCATCTGGACGAGGTCTTTCGGCTGACCTTCCTTTGGAACCATCAGTTCCACTTTCTGCCCGCCGCGCCTGGACCTGAGCCATTGAGAGATGATGATGCGTTCTTCGATCTCCTGCGGGAGCATGACCTGTTCGGGGATGTTTGCCGCCTCGGTGTAGAACTGTTTGACGAACTCCGCCATCACCTCGTTGTCGGTCGTATCCTCCGTCCCTTCAAGGATGAAGTATTCGCGGCCGATCAACTTCCCGCCGCGGATGAAGAAGATCTGCACGCAGGCTTCCCCGTCTGCGCGCGCCATGGCGATGACGTCCGAATCGGCGTAATCCGAGCCGAAGACGATCTTCTGTCTTTCGATGATGGTCTGCATCGCTTTGAGCTGATCGCGCAGGGCGGCGGCTTTCTCGAAGCGCATTTCGTCCGAAGCCTTCTGCATGTCGTTTTGCAGACGCTGGACGATGGCTTCGCTGTGTCCGCTGAGAAATTCCATCAGATCCGAGATCATCTGGCGATAGCCGTCTTTCGAGATCGCTCCAATGCAAGGCGCCGTGCATAATTTGATGTCGTAATACAAACATGCGCGCGGATCATTTCCCGTGATCTCCCGGTCGCATGTCAGGTAAGGGAAAATCTTTCTTAATACCTCAAGTGTTTGGTACACAGCCCACGCCGAGGTGTACGGACCAAAATACCGCGACCCATCCTCCTCCATCTGGCGGGTGACGGTCACTTTCGGGTACGGTTCGTTCCAATGGATTTTGATATACGGGTAGCGCTTGTCGTCTTTCAGCCGGACGTTGTACTTCGGACGGTGCTTCTTGATCAGGTTCATCTCAAGGATGAGCGCTTCGAGTTCCGAACCGACCACGATCCATTCGATATCCGCGATCTCACGCACCAGACGGCGGGTCTTATTGTCGTGGCTCGAATCCGCGTGGAAATAACTGCGCACGCGGTTCTTCAGGTTCACCGCCTTGCCGACATAGATGACCGCCCCCTCGGCATTGTGATACAGATAACAGCCCGGTTTGACGGGTAATGTGGCGAGGATGCCTTGCAGTTTCTCCGAGATTTCCATCGGCAGGTATTCTAACATGGGCTTTTTGAAACCTTTTATGCCCGGGCGGTCATAAATACAATGCTTCTGTTACAATTTACCTGAAGCGGGATGAATACAATCGAATAAGATATCACCCAGTGATAACCAAATTCATATTTATACAAGGAGAATGAAAATGGATCAAATGCCCTCGAACGCCCCCATTATGGAATCCAAGCCAGGGGTTGCAGGCTGGTTCCAGGTCTGGACGAAGGTCTTTACGAAACCGTCTGAACAAACCTTTGTCGAAATCACCGAAGGTCCCGAGGCTGTAGCGCGGACCGCTTATATCTGGGTTTTCATTGCGGGTACGATTTCCGGGATCATCCAGGCGATCCTGCGAGCCATCTATTCGGCAATGGGAATGACTCCCCAGCTCCCGATTCCCGGCTTGGAGGAATACATCCCACAAACCGCGACAGGCGATTCCGGGACAGCCATTACCACGTTGATCAGCGGCATTTGCGGCGCTCCGATAGCGGGTCTTGTATCCGTTTTGTTTTTCGCCCTTGGCGTCGCAATCGTGCAATGGGTGGCGAAGTTATTCGGCGGCACAGGTTCCTATGAGAAACTTGCTTACGCCGTCGGCGCGATCTCGCTTCCTTTGACCATCGTCACTTCGATCCTGTCGCTCTTCAGCGCGATCCCGTTCGTCGGCATTTGCACCGGCGTGATCTCCTTTGGTTTTGCCATCTTTGCGATCTACCTGCAGATCGCAGCCGTAAAGGCGGTTAACCGATTTGGCTGGGGTCAGGCGGCTGGCTCGGTCCTGATCCCCTGGCTCGTGATCGTCTTCGTTTGCGGATGCCTTGTTGTCGGCGGTTTGATGCTGTTGGGACCCGTGATCGGGAACGTGTTCGGCGAGATCAATCAGGGGCTGGCTCCATAAGGAAGAAATCGAGAACTCCTCCTGAAAGGGAGGAGTTCTTATTCATAGCTCGATCGTAAAGCTCGTGCCGTTTCCCATCTCGCTCTCGACCTCGATCGAACCTTTGTGAGCGAGGATGAGTTGTTTCGAGATGGCTAACCCCAGCCCGCTGTGCGTCCGCCCGGTGCGTGATTTATCCCCGCGCCAGAAGCGGTCGAAGATGAAGGGCAGGTCGTCGGCGGGGATTCCAGACCCCGTATCCGTGACACGAATCCGCGCGCTTCTTTCCCCGCCTGAAATTGGTTCCGTTTCGATGGAGATCTTCCCGCCTCGGGAGGTATGGCGCAATGCGTTCGATATCAGATTGGAAAGCACCTGGTTCAACCTGTCGTAATCGGCGGTGACTTCCTGATTTGGGTCGGCATGGCTTGAAGTCAGTTCGACGCCCTGGGATGAGGCTTGGGCGGAAAAACTCGAAGTGAGGTCCGCCGTCAGATCTGCGAGCAGGAATCGGGTGGAATGAAGCGGAAGTTGTCCCGTTTCAGCGAGGGAGAGAGTCTGCAAATCCTCAACAAGGCGGGCAAGCAGTTTGGTCTCATCCAATGTGTTGTTGATATGATCGGGTGTGGGTTGGTATACGCCGTCGAGCACGCCTTCGAGATTGCCTTGGATGATATGCAGGGGTGTGCGCAGTTCGTGTGCGATGTCGGCGGTGAGGTTCCTTCGTTGTTTGTCCGAGCGTTCGAGGTCGGCGACCATTTTGTTAAAACGCTTGAACAGCTCACTGAACATATCTGAGTTATGCTCCGGCACGCGCGCCGCGAGATTACCCTCGGCGACCGAGTCGATGGCGTTGAACATGGACTGCAGGGGTTTTCCAAAGCGGGCATACATGTTGAAGATGATGATAAAGAGAACGATGACCAGCACGACCGGCGCTCCGCATAACAACAGCCAGCTTTGTTGGGCTCCGGAAGTGCGGGTAAACAGTTCGTATAAACTTGCCGATGCGCCGCCGACGAAACAAAGAAAAATTGCAAAAAAGACGATGAAGGAGAATCCGAAGCGGGGTTCGCTGCGGCGGCGGGGCGGAGGGGGATGGTTCATCATGGGAAGAGATTACATTTGGGGGGATGGGTGGCGCAGTGTCATTTTTTATCCACATCGATAAATCGATACCCGATTCCATACACGGTCTCGATCATGGGATTGCCCGACGCATTCTCGAGCTTTTTGCGGATGTTTTTGATGTGCGAGTCCACGCTGCGATCCACGCTGGAGGCTGCGCCGTGTAAATCCTCCAGCAACTGTTCGCGCGTAAAGGTTTGGCCGGCGCGGCTGGCGAGCACATAGAGCAGTTTGAATTCGTTTGGCGTGAGTTTGATCGGATTGCCGTCGAAGACAGCTGTGTATTTATCCGGGTCGATTTCGAGTCCACCCGCACGGAGGATGCCGTGCGATTTGACGTCGCCGCGAGTCCTGCGAAGGAGGGCGCGCACGCGCGCCACCAGCGCGCGGACGGAGAACGGTTTGGTGATGTAATCGTCCGCGCCGATCTCGAGGCCCGTCACCTGGTCGATCTCTTCGGATAAGGCGGTGAGCATGATGATCGGCACATCGCTTTCGCGGCGCAGGATGCGGCAGACTTCGCGTCCGTCGATGTAGGAAAGCATAAGGTCGAGGATGATAAGGTCAGGTTTATCGCGGCGCGCCATTGCCAGCGCGGCTTGACCGTCGGCGGCAGTGATGACCCGGAATCCGTTTTTCTCCAGGTAATCCCGCGCGAGGCGGGCAACCTTGGGTTCGTCATCTACGACAAGGATGAGTTCAGGCATGGGAGGAGTATAAAGGATGAAGGAGGAAGGAGGAAGGAGATATACCGGGTGAGTAATGAGTAAAGAGTTGCGAGGAACGAGAAAGGGCATAAGCCATTTCTCGTTCCTCGTTCTTACTCGTTACTTTTCTCCAGCTTTGTCTTCACCAGGATTTTCTCCATGCGCACGCTTGTGCCATTCATCAAAGAACGGGGGGATATTGCCTTTCCAGTCTTTGCCCCAGCTGCCGTGATGTCCCCAGCCCATGCGCCACGGGCGAAAGAAGATCATCCTCAATGCGCCGAAGAAAAAGAAGAGAAAGAGGATGGAACCGCAGACCGCAAAGAATGGGTTGAAGAAATGCGGATGTCCAAAACCATATAGATGCGGGTAGCCATATCCGTACGTTGGGACGAAAGGTGCGACTTGTCCGTTCTCGGCAGCCTTCTCGATCGCGGCTGCGACGTCGGGCGATTGCGCGATTCCCTGTGCGATGCCTGCCTTGTAGGTCGCATATCCGCCCGCAGCGACCAAGCCCAGCAATAGCAGGACCCCGATCAGCCGGAAGATTAAACCGTTACGAAACATTTTACCTCCAGTGGTAAGTGATTTTGTTTACGCATCCACTTTATCAATCGACTGTGTAGGAATCATGGATGCTCGCGACAGGGATTGTGGAGGTTGCATATGAGGAGTGTTGGATTTTCAAAGGAGCGATGCGAGTTTTTTCGTAAGTTCTCGTCGGGACTTTATTACTGATCGGTCATCGCCAACCGCAATCCGAGGCCGATAAGAATGCTCCCTGCAAGTCTTTGCAGGAACCGCAAATAATTTGGACCACGCACCAGCCATCCTGCGATCGCCCCGGCTGAATAACCAACCGCCGTCAGAAAACAAAGCCCAAAGCAAGCAAAAGTCAACCCAAGGATTGTCATCTGCAATGACACCTGACTGCTTCCCTGATCCACAAATTGCGGCAGGAATGCCATGAAGAAAACGGCGATTTTGGGATTGAGGACATTCGACAATACGCCCTGCCAGAAAAGAGAGCGTGAACTTGCGCCTGCGGATGAGCCTTGAAGTCTGAAGATGCTGTTATCCTTCCAGGCTTTCACGCCAAGATAGATCAAGTAGATTGCGCCGAGATATTTGACCATAAGAAAGACGAGCGCCGACGTCTGGAAAATTATCGTCAATCCGAATGCCGCGGCTGTCGTGTGGACCAGGATTCCACAAATAACACCAATTGCCGACACGACCCCGGCTCTACGCCCGTGAGTCGCTCCGCGGGTAATGACATACAACAAATCGGGACCCGGGGCTAGGATCAGTGCCCATGATACTCCGACAAACAAGGCAAATTTGACCGGGTCAATTATCATCAATTACCATTTCATAGAGATCAAAGTGGAGTCCCTACGGAGTTGTGGTCACAGAGACTGTGGGGACACAGGTTGGCGGTGGACTTGGGGTCGGTGCAAGAAATGATAAACTATTATTTTCTTCCCGGCTCTCGACAACCTGATTGGTTGCATCCGCAGTTGCCTCATATCGTCCGCTCGGTATGGTGCCCGCAAAATGCAGCTCAATCGATTGACCCGCCAGCAGCCCATTATGGACCTCCTGGAGACTACCATTCAACCCCACAAAGAAACTCCCGGCAGGAGCGGCGCCGGCATTATTAATGATTACCCGAATTCCATAAGGTCCATAATGTGTATCAGCGCTCAAACAGCTATTGTATTGCCTCCCTTCCAGTTCGAGGTACATAAACCTGATGATCAGATCAGGCTGTGGCGCGCGAGTTGATTCGGTTGTCGCCTGTGCCGATGTAGTGGAAGGTGGAGGCACCAAGGCTGTGGTATTCGAGGCCGGACTGATGTTCGGCATGCACGCTGCGAGTCCAAGAAGCGTCAATCCGAGGGCGACCAGGATACTAGAATTTCTCATGCCCTTGCTTATGCCTTTCATCGCTCTTTTCTCTTGCAGGGAATACTTTGCGGGCTAACGATTTGCGTGCATAGGAGGGAGGGGCTTTGGAGCAAAATAGTCTGAAGCCAAAAGATGCTTGATAATGGAGACGAATCTAGCAAATATACTGCACGGTTTACTCGGCGCTGTTATTTGAAATATTCATTATGGCGTCACAGGCGGCAATGTGCTTTGGATGGATTCCAAGTCTGAATCGGAAAAAGCAGTTACAAGCACATTACCTGGTTGCAAACCGTCTGATATCTGTTGAAGATCAAACGAAAGAGCCGCTCCGGACAATTGACCAGACTCTGTTTGCAATAAATAGATAAAGCGCAACGAGGCGGGTTTTGAAAAATCATATACAACACTTGAAGGAAGGTGAATACCTGTGAGTTGCCCTTGTGATATATATCCTTGACTTGCAGACGGTCCTTCACCAGTTCTCCAGCGAATATCTGGCTCGATTCCAAAGAACACATTGATTAACCCGCTTTCGTGCGTTGCGTCGTACCGCCAATTATAGGATATTGCCAAACCGCCAATATCACTTTGGAAATATGCTTCAGAGGCTCCGGGTTGAAAAACCGAATCGCAAAACAGGAATAACTCAATGGTAAATTCTTTGCTTTGAATCAACCCGCCGCCGAGAGTATCTTTCACTGGGCGGATGACGGATGATAGTTCAGGGTTAAACAATGAAGGCAATGAACCATTTGAAGCTACGCAACTTTCAGAAGAGATAACCAAGGGAATTTGTGAGGGACTTGATGGGACAGTTTCAGTTGGTGCGATGACGGGAACGCCGGTTATAGTGGGGGCTGAGACCGATGCGGGAATTTCTGGTGGGGAAGTTGTCACAGGGGATTCAGTTTGGCAACTTGGAATTAAAATTGCCATTATGCATAATTTTGTCAGGATTTTGGTTAACTTCATAGTTCTTCCTTTTTGAAGTATTAGATATGAACATCAGGCGCATGATAAATAGATTACGCCGATGTTTGGAAGATCAACGTCTTATCGCATCGTTTTCAAAGTTGTTATCCCGTTTGTGCGATTTTATCCGACTGTGATCACAACTTTTCCCCGGGCATGTTTGTCAATGACATGGCGCAAGGCTTGGGCGGTTTCATGGAGCGGATATTTTCGGTCGATGACCGGCGCAATGGCGCCATCTTTGAGGAGTTCAGCAAGAGAAGCCAAATCGTCAGGATTGAATTTTGCTACACCCATGCTTCCCAACCTCTTGCCGCCTTTTTGCGAGAATAATTTTCCGAAGACGATGGCTTGGAATAGCTGGATCAGATCGCCGCCCGCGCAGACATAGACACCCCGTGGTTTGAGCGCTCGCCGATATGCAAACAACGAGTGATAGCCGTTTAACCCCAGGATCAAGTCATATTGTCTGCCGCTTTTTGTGAAATCCTCGCTGGTGTAATCTATCGCGTGGTCGGCGCCCCATGAACGTGCCAGGTCAAGATTGCGGGTACTGCACACGGCGGTCACTTCCGCGCCGGAAGCATTAGCCATTTGAATAGCAAACATGCCAATCCCGCCGGAAGCGCCTTGAATCAAAACCTGTTGACCGGCGCGAATTCCGCCTGCGTAGCGGATGCCCTGTAACGCCGTTATCGCCGCGATTGGCAAACATGCCGCTTCTGCATAGGAACGATTAGCGGGCTTCAAGGTCAGGTGAGCTTCGCGCGCCAGGGCGTACTCAGCGAAGGAGCCATGCGCGGCTCCGAACACTTCGTCGCCGGGATTGAAGCGCGTAACGTTTTCTCCCACCGCTTCGACGACCCCGGCGACATCGGTGCCGGTGGTTACGTCCTTGGGTTTTGACCAGCCTCCGCCAAAGAGACGTACCAAAATTGTAGGCATGGTAAATCCGCGCCAATCCTTTGCGTTGACCGATGCAGCATGAACTTTCACCAACACCTGTTGGTTCTTGGGGGTTGGTTTGGCGACTTCTTTGAGTCGAAGTGCAGCTTCAGGCGGTCCATACTTTTCATAGAGAATTGCTTTCATCAGAACACCGTTTCTTGATTGAATTTTATTAGGTGGATTCGACCGCACGTTTTTGTCATTGTTCTGCTCTGGTTCGCCTTTTACCGCGCACCAAGAAGTTTGAAAGCAGGACCGTACCGAACTTCACCATGTTTGCGATAGCGATTGATGTTCCACAAGATCTGAAAGAGATTGTAGGGATATAGGATTCCCATGGAAATCGCGTACCCATAAAAGATCTCCTGGTTGACTTTGCCCATGATAAGAATGAGCGCCAAACATGCCATGTATACCGAGAAGATAAGAATGCTCCAACTTGTTTGGAAATTAAGGATGGACTGTCCGACGTCATCCACATCGCGCACGCGATTGCGGTTCGTGAGCCATATGATTAGTGGAATGATGATGCCGAGCAGTGGAAATGCTATGAAACCTAACTGGGTCAAATTCATGAGCACGACCAGATTCGCGTCCTCTTCCAGTTCCGAGTCGATCAATTCTTCCATCGGGACTTTTAAAGCTCCCGCCAGGCGTTTGAGGGTATCGCCGCGCGGGGAGGTTTGTCCGCTTTCGATCCTTTGAATGGTCCTCAAACTCAGTAGAGATGCACCTGCAAGGTCTTCCTGAGACATTCCCAGCCTGACCCTTTCCTCCATCACTCGTTTGCCAATTTCATTTTGTGTCATGCGAACCTCCGTTTCTGTTTTGGAATGTATCCTACCCGGACATTAATGGCGGTACAACGTCAGTTGTATGACATTTTTGCGTCATTTGTGTCGGGAGGTTGAATTCCGGTTGTGAAGGAGTTTATATTTCCTCGTGTTCAACCAGGTTAAGCGGGGTGGTTACTCACATGTTTCCTGAAATTTGGCAAACGTTATGGTTTGTTTTAAATGAATCCCGGGATCAAATCACGCAGTTTCGAGTGCGCGTTTGTTCCATTCTTCAGCTTTTACACCTTTGATGAGAAGCCAGAGCGTCAACACGCTTTCTGCGAGGATGCCGGGCGCGAAGTTGAATGGAGAAATAAGACTCGATAGTGCTGGGAAGAGAAAAGTTAACCAGCCCAACCCTCCGATCATCATCAACACACCCAAAAATCGCGGCAGGAATGTGGACTTGATGATGAGCCAGCCGATCAGCAGGCAATACACCCCGAAGAACACCAGTATATTGGGGAGAAAGACTGGAATTGCAAGATATGGGCTAAACGCACTGATGATACAACCCGCCAAGCTGAACCCTGCTGCAACAAAGGAGAGGTTTTTGTTCACCGGCTTGAAAAGATAATAGAAGAGCACGGTCACTCCAATATAGCAAATTGTGGCAATGAAGTTCGATATATTTCTCCCATTGGCAAACATTAGCGCTGTCGCTCCGGTAATAATCGTACCCAGATAAAAAACAGCTGCCATTCTGGCTTGGATAATGATATTCTGAGTTGTCATTTGATTTCTCCTGATTACGAAGCTTCACATGCGAGTTTGTTCCATTGATCCACGTTGACGCCCTTGAAGAGCAGCCAGAGTATTTGCGACATGCTTCCGATCAGCGCGACAAATAGTGCGTAAATTAGCAACTGGTTTCCAAGCGGCGGATACAGGTAGGTCAGCCACCCCAAACCTCCCAGGATCGATAATATCCCCAGCGCGCGAGGCAGGAAAGCGGATCGAAAGATCAAAACACCGTTCACGAGCGTGGAAAATCCGAAGAATGGAAGTGCCATGCCAGCCGCCTGGTCATTCACCTCAAGCAAAAGGAGGGTTAACGCCTGCAGTTGATCTACATTAAAGGCGCTCAGGTAGTGCACATTTCCAAGGACGAGCAGGGGGGCGATGTAAAAGAGGCGGCTAAAGGTTTTGATGACGCATCCCGCAAGACCAAAAACCAGTGCAAGCAGGGAAATGCTCCCGCTGACCGGTTTCAGCAAAACATACATAAATGCAGTCATGGCAATTTGAGAGATCATTTCAATGAGGTAGAGCGTAAAACCCAATCGAAACAGATTCTCTTGAGCCAAAATGTTGGCTGCCGTCATCGCGGCGTCATCAATCACGACGATCCTGCCGCTGATGAACAATTGGGCAAAGATTCCCGCGGCAATGACGATCAAATATAGAATTCCGACAGTCCGCGCATAAATTTGCGGTGATAATCCAGTGTATCTGTTAGTCATTCCATTTTCTCTGGGCACTTATTGAGGATTTCGGAAACCCTAGAAAGGATTGGCGAAGAAATATTCAGCGTACGCAATTGGTATTAGTGGTTGCTCTCGCTGACTTTGATTTACAGCGTGGATTGCGTCATTGTAGGACTCTGCCCCGTAGAAACCCCCTTGACCAGCATCCACAAGGCAACTGCCACCTCGAAGATCAGCATCGGCAGCCAGAGTATCCACGTGATCGATGAAGCCCAGCCTGTGCCGGCCAGTATTCCCACGAGTTGCAACGGCAGGATCACTGTCAGTAAAGCCGATGCGATTACACCCAGCCACGCCATCCAGGCGGGGATCAACCGTCCGCGCAAGAGGAGCCAGCAAAAGAAAAGACTGCCCAATGCAAAATAGATTTCACTTTCGCCATACCCAATGCCTTCCGCGATGCGGCATGTCAGTGCCAGCAATGCTAGGATGGGTCCCTGTCCACGTGTAATCTCATAAAGAGTCACTCCGAGCACAAAAGCCGAGAGCGTTTGCAGGAAGTACAACAATTCGACTCCCTGCGCTTCGCCGCCAAGCGAGAGGCTGGAAATCCCGGCTGCAATGTAGAAAAGAAAGGTGAATCCGGCGACCCTTGCAGAGGTCTGCTGTGAGGTTGTTTGGTTATTCATGGTTTCAATCTCCCGTGAAGAATCGAGTTGGTCTATTGCATCTTCCAAATTTCCCATTTCCCATTCCCTTCGACGGGCATTCCCTCGGCAAGCCATTCGTAAAGGGAGCCGTCGTACACGGCAACATTTTCGTGCCCCGTCATCAGGTGCGCCGCGGCATTTACCGCCGCCGCGATCCCGCCGCCGCAGTAGGTGATGATGCGGTTGTATTTTGCCGTTTCTGCGATTCGAGTCGCAATCTGATCGACCGGCTGAAGATAATCCATGCCTTGAGTAAAATCCCCCTCCATTAAATCCATGCAGGAGAGATTGACCGAGCCGGGGATGCGCGCGCCTTCATAACTGACCGGCGGAAGAACGTTCACTATGGCGATTTTCCCGTCATCGATGGATGCGGCGACCTCCTCTTTATCGGCAAACATCCCTCGCCGGATCGAACCCGCAAAAACCGACGGCTCATACTGATTGAGCGCCTGCTCCGTGCCACCCCCAGCCTTTATCCACCCGGTCAATCCGCCGTTGAGAACGCGGACATTGTTGTGCCCTGCGTACCGCAAGACCCACCAGGCTCGCATCGCGTAGGGGATCATCCCACAGGCATACACCACCACTTCCGAATCGTTGGAGATGCCCGCCTTGCCGATCGCTTCCACGAGCCGCGCTTCGGACAGGATCGTGCAGGTATGCGGACTATCCGGATCCGAAAATCGCTCGTGGTCGAAATAAACCGCGCCAGGGATGTGCCGCTGCAGGTACACATCGTCTGTGATGGTGGCGTCGAAGATGCGGAGATTCTTATCGCCGATCTTTTTCAGCAGTTCATCTGCTTCGATCAAAATATCCTTGCGCTCCATGTGCTTTTCTCCTTTATGTGCCGCACTATAGCAATCCAATGTGGAGAAATTATGGATGTTCCAGCCAGAGATTGTGGAGACTGCGGAGGTTGCGTTGGAGATGTATTAATGGCTCAACTCCTGCCGATGCCCTGTAACTTTTCACTCCTGTAAGCATCTGATACAATCCGGGCGGTAATAGAAGGCGATTTGCCCTCGTCTCAAGAGTGGTTGTATTCCAAATCAGACAGATTGCGCGTAATTGGTGTTTGCTAAGACCAAATCGCTTCGCAATGTTTTGTGAAATTCTAACAGGTAAAAAATGACGGATAACAGACATGTAAAAGTTTTGATCCTGGGGGCGGGACCGGCGGGGCTTTCAGCGGCGTTGTACGCCGCGCGGGCGGAACTTGCCCCGGTCGTCCTCACCGGGATGCAATTGGGCGGCCAGGCGGCATTGACCCATACGATCGAAAACTATCCCGGGTTTCCGGAAGGCGTTGGCGGTGCGCAGTTGGGCGAACTCTTCCAGAAACAGGCGGAGCATTTTGGGGCAAGGGTCGAATTCGACATGGCGCACGAAGTGGATTTTTCCCACCGGCCGTATAAAGTCACTGCAGACAGCGGCGAGTACTTTGCCGAATCCATAATCATCACCACCGGCGCGAGCCCTGTGCATCTCAATGTTCCTGGTGAGGTGGAACTGACCGGACGGGGCGTATCCTATTGCGCCACCTGCGACGGCTGGTTCTTCAAGGATAAAAAAGTTGTTGTCGTTGGCGGAGGCGATAGCGCATTCGAAGAAGGGCTCTTCATCACCCGTTATGCCTCCTCGGTCACGCTCATTCACCGGCGGGATGAATACCGCGCAGGGGCGATCCTGCAAAAGCGCGCCAAAGAGCATCCAAAAATGAACTTCATCATGAACACAGTCATCACTGAAGCGGTCGGTAGCGATAAACTTACCGCCCTCAAGCTCAAGAACGTTGTCACCGGCGAAGAAAGCAGCTTTGAAACCGACGGATTATTCATCTTCATCGGTCATACGCCCAACACGCAAATGTTCCAGGGCAAGCTCGAAATGAGCGACCTCGGCTACATCAAGGTCAACGACAAAATGGAAACCAACATCCCCGGCGTGTACGCGGCGGGCGAGGCGGCAGACCCGCACTTCAGACAGGTCGTCACATCGGCGGGGATGGGCGCGGCGGCGGCGATACAGGCGACGCGTTATCTCGAGTCGCAGGAAGCCGAATCCGTTCATGGTTAAGAAGGAACCGGATGAAGTTCATCGCCTCATCCTACGGGACAGTTGATCCCGTTCGGGACGCAGAATCCAACTCCCAAACTTTTCCCACCAACAGGCTCGTCATCGACGGGTCTGTTTTTTGACTAAAAAAGTGACATTTTGTACTTTTGGCATGGAATGGTTTCGGATAGAATATGTGAAAATTTACGGCTTTACACGCCGATCCCAAATGGAGGAACGATGAAAAAAATCTCGATTGTTGGCGCGGGCAACACCGGCGCGACCGCTGCGCATTGGATTGCCGAGCGCGAACTTGCGGATGTGGTTCTGCTCGATGTAGTGGAAGGCATGCCGCAGGGCAAGAGCCTCGATATGCTCGAAGCCATGCCCATTATAGGTAAGGATACGCATGTGATGGGGACGAACAATTACGAAGACACCAAAAATTCGGACATTGTCATTATCACCGCTGGAATAGCCCGCAAACCCGGCATGAGCCGCGAGGATTTGTTGAAGACGAATGCCGATATCGTGGGCAATGCCGCCAGGGAAACCTTGAAACATTCGCCGAATGCGATCTTCATTGTGTTGACCAACCCGCTCGACACGATGGCATACCTCACCATGAAAGTGACCGGTCTGCCGCGCGAACGCGTCATCGGGCAGGCGGGTATATTGGACTCTGCCCGTATGCGCGCTTTCGTTGCCATGGAAGCCAATGTATCTGTTGAAAATGTCCAGTGCTATGTGCTGGGCGGCCACGGCGATGAAATGGTCCCGCTGACACGGCATTCCAATATTGCTGGCATCCCCTTAAAGGAATATCTTCCCGCCGATAAGCTTGCCGCCATCGTGGAACGCACGCGCAAGGGTGGCGGCGAGATCGTGAATCTTTTGAAGACCGGTTCCGCCTATTACGCTCCCTCGCTTGCCTGTGTGCAAATGGCGGAGGCGATCCTGAAGGACAAGAAGTTGATCGTGCCGTGCGCCACTTACATGAACGGCGAATACGGCTTGAAGGATATGTATTTCGGCGTCCCCGTAATGCTTGGGGCAAAAGGAATGGAGCGCATCATCGAATACAAATTCGACGCCGAAGAAAAAGCGATGTTCGAAAAGTCCGCGGCTTCAGTGAAGGAGTCGCACGAAGCGTTGAAGAGCGTTGTCAGCCTGTAGTGCTGATGCGCCATCCGTAATTGGCAGGCGGGTGATAAGGGTCAACAGTTACGGATCGCGCTTCCCATAAATTTTCCAGGAGCCAGTCATGATTCTATATGAAAAGATCGCTGCACAACTTCCCGCATGGCGGGAACGAATCAAATCCCTTGCCAAGGACCACGCCGAAGTCGTGGTCGACAAGGTCACCGTCGGGCAGATCGTCGGTGGGATGCGCGATATCAAATCCCTGCTTACAGATGTCTCATATGTCGATTCGAACGAAGGCATCCGCTTTCGCGGATTGTCCATCCCTGAAGTGTTGAAGAAACTCCCCAAACCGCGTGGCGCGAAGATTCCGCTCGTGGGCGGTTTGTATTATCTTTTGATGGTTGGCGAGATCCCCACCATGGAAGAGGCGATGGCCGTCGAAGACGAATGGGATAAACGCGCTGAAATTCCCGACTACGTCTACAAGATGCTGAAGACGATGCCCAAGGACGCGCACCCGATGATCCTTTTGAATCTGGCGGTCATGTCTCTGGAGCGCAACTCTGCCTTTGCAAGAAAATACAGGGAAGGCATGAAGAAGGACGAATATTGGGAACCCGCGCTGGAAGACAGCCTTGATCTGACTGCCAAGATCCCGGTGATCGCGGCATTCATCTACCGCTACAAATATTTTGGTGAGAAGAAGAAACCGGGTTATAACGTCAAGTTGGATTACGGCGCAAATTTCGCGCGCATGATGAAGATCTCGGATAAAAAGGGTTATGCGGATCTTTCGCGCCTTTACTTCATACTGCATTCCGATCATGAATCAGGGAACGTATCGGCTCACTCCACCCATCTTGTCGGATCATCGCTCTCAGACATCTATTTCGCCTATTCCGCCGGTCTGAGCGGGCTCGCCGGTCCGCTGCACGGGCTTGCCAACCAGGAATGTCTTGCCTGGCTTCTCGAAGTGATCAAGCGGTTCGATGGCGTGCCTTCGCGCGACGACTTGTATAAGTTTGCATGGGATACACTGAACAGCGGCAAGGTCATTCCGGGATACGGTCATGCCGTTCTGCGCGTGCCCGATCCCCGTTTCACTGCGCAGATGGAATTCGCCAAGGCTCGCTTTCCCCACGACGATCTCGTCCGCCTCGCGGATATGGTATTCGATGTGGTGCCGACCGTGCTCAAGGAACAGGGCAAGGCGAAGAACCCCGCACCAAACGTGGACGCGATCAGCGGGACGCTTCAATATTATTACGGTGTCCGCGAATTCGATTTTTACACTGTGTTATTCGGCGTCGGCCGTGCCCTCGGCGTGACCGCCAACTACGTCTGGTCGCGCGCGCTCGGCATGCCCATCGAACGACCAAAGTCGGTGACGACGAAGATGCTCGAAGAGGCGGTTGCAAAATCCCTGCAACCTTTGTAAACCAATTCGACAACTCCCGGGTTCTTCTTGAACCCGGGAGTTGTTCTTTATTAACCGCTCCGATGATGGGTGTCTTCCTTTGCGCTCCTGAATTTCACAAGCCGTACGATCCGCGCCTTGTCGCGCAAATACCAGGGAACGATCTGACGCGCATCTTCATGGGTTTCCGCCTCCACGATGGCCCAACCGGTGTGGTCGTTATCCTTGCAGCCCCATTCGAAGTGGTGCAAATACCCGGCGGCGTGGATGTCACGGATGACCTGTTCGCAAGCCTCGACCGCATGAGGCGATTCGATCAAAAACCTTTCCATTCTTCTCTCCTTACTTCTAAAGGATTGTCGCATCAGTTGAATTTTATTTCGTTTGAAGAAATTTATCAATCAGGCTTGTTCGGTCTTTCCAGGTTAAACCGGTCGAGTAGAAAGGCATAATCCAGCGCGATTTCCTTGATGTAGTCGAACCGTCCGCTCGCCCCGGCGTGACCGGAGTTGTAATTGACATAGAATACCGCGAGATTATCGTCGGTCTTGATTTCTCGCAATTTCGCCATAAACTTCGCCGGTTCCCAGAACGCCACGCGCGGATCGTTCAAGCCTGTAGTAATGAGCAGGTTTGGGTAGTCCGTCGTTTTCAAATTGTCGTAGGGTGAATACGAAAGCATATATTCGAACATCATCTTATCTTCCGGGTTTCCCCATTGGTCGTATTCCTGCGTAGTGAGCGGTATGGACGGGTCGTTCATGGTCGTGACCACATCCACAAAAGGGACCTTTGCGATGACGACTTTGAACAGGTCCGGGCGCATGGTCATGCATGCCCCGACGAGCAGCCCGCCCGCCGAAGCGCCCTGGATGGCAAGTTTGTCCTTCGCGACGTATCCCTCTTGAATCAAATACTCGGCGCAGGCGATGAAGTCGGTGAATGAATTCCGCTTTTGTTCCATTCTTCCTTGTTCGTACCAGTCGCGCCCCATATCGTACCCGCCGCGGATATGCGCGACAGCATAGACAAATCCCCGGTCGATGAGGCTGAAACGGTTGGAGTCAAAATACGGGTCGATGGTCGCACCGTAAGAGCCATAACCGTACATCAAAGCCGGATTTGAGCCGTCCTTCTTTTGCATTTCCTTGTGATAGGCTAGCGTGATCGGCACCTTCGTCCCGTCCGACGCTATCGCATGGATGCGCTCCAATTGGTAATTGGATTTGTCGAAACCCCTGATCTCATCCACTTTCTTAACTTCCCATTCGCCTGTGTTCATGTGAACGTCGACGATCGTATTGGGTGTGATGAGAGAGGAATATTTCAGACGCAGAAGGTTTGTCTTGAATTCCGGATTTCCTTCAGGATGCGCGTTATACGACGGTTCGGGGAATTTTACATACTGAACATTGCTTATTCCGTCCGCGTCGCTGATGCGGACCTGCCTCAAACCGCCTTTGCGTTCGTAGACGACCAGATGATTCTCGAACGTATCGAGGTAATCCACCAGCACATCCTCGCGGTGGGGGATGATCTCTTTCCAATTCCCCTTGTTCGGCGCATCAGCGGACGTCACGCTGACTTTGAAATTCTTCGCGCCGTCATTATGGACGATGAAAAATCTGCCCTTGTGATGCGCCGCGTTGTAATCCAATCCTTCGATACGCGGCTGCAAGATGCGAAATCCGCCGGTCGGATCGTTCGCATCCAAAAAACGGATCTCGCGGGTATCCGTGCTGTAATGGTAGGTCATTATCAAAGCGCGGTCGCGTGTCTTGTGGACATACAAATGAAACGCCTCGTCCGCTTCATGCAGGATCATCATATCGTCTTTGGGATCGGTGCCGATGATGTGACGGAATAATTTATCGGGGCGCAGCGTCTCATCCAATGTAATGTAAAAGACGGTCTTGTTATCGTTCGCCCATTCCACGCCGAAACGCTCGTATGCGCTGCCGGACACGTTGCCGATCGTTTCAGGGAAATATTCCCCACTGAGAAGGTCTTTGATATAAATCGTAAAAACCTCGCTGCCCTCGAAATCCGCCACGTAGGCAAGTTTCGTCCCGTCTGGACTGGTCTCGAATCCGCTGATTCCGCAGAACGCTTTTCCCTCCGCCAGTTGATTCTGGTCGAGCAATATTTCCTCGTCAGCGTCGAGCGATTTGTATCGGCGGCAAAAGATGGGATATTGCTTCCCCTCCTCGTGCCTCTCGTAATGGAAATACTCGCCTCGCTTCTCCGGGACAGTCGAATCGATTTCCTGAATCCTGCCCTTCATCTCGGAGAAGAGCCGTTCCTGCAGGGGTTTCGTGTGTCCCATCACCTCTTCGAGGTAATCGCTCTCGGCGCGGAGATAATTCATCGTCTCCGGATCGTTCCTGTCGCGCATCCAGTAGTAATCGTCGATGCGGGTGACGCCGTGCTGGGTCATTTCATGGCGGCGTTTCGGGGCGGATGGCGCGTTTTTTGTTTTGCTCATGATCCTATTCTTTCCTTGTGTTAAGCAGCGGGAAGATATTTTTCGCGCAAGCTCGCCATGTGATGGTCCACATGCCCGACGATCATATAAGCCAACGCGCGGGCGCTGATCGGCGCGCCGCTTGCGCTACCGATTTCGGCAAAGGCGGAGTCTTTCGTGTTTTGAACCATACGGATGGTGGCATGGCGGATGGATTCGAACTCATCGAGCAGGCTCGCAAGTGGAAGTTCATCCGCCATGGACTCTCGTACGAAATCATCCTGCTCGAAGCCTGGCAGGGGAGTCTTATCCTTGCGCGAGACCCGCAGGAACCGATAAGAAAAGACCCGCTCGACGTCTATCAGATGAGAAACGACTTCTTTGATGGACCATTCCGCGGGTCCGGGTTTGAAGCGGGCTTGAGCGTCAGATAAACTTCCCAACGCGGATCGAATCTCATCGAGTTGATGCGGCAGGGCGGCGGTTACATCTCCGCGGGCAGCGGCGCGCTGAACGTAATCCGCGTAGAAGGGAGAGTATTCTTCAGGAGGTGGAGGGGTAATTCTCATGGTGTGGTCCTTTTCGATTTTAAATCAGTAAACAGGCAGGAGGTTCGTCAGAACGTTCAAGAAGATCGAATAGACGATCATGCCTTTCCAGTAAGATTTCAAGTCGCTGCTTGAGTTTTCGAATCCCCAGGCGATGAGCAGGATCAAGACCGGCAGAAAATCCAGCGAAAAGCGCTGGGTGTTGTATTGGATGTAACCGTTGTTATGATAGAACAACGCCGTTAGTAGAGTCAGGAGCACACTGACCCAGGCTCCCCATAGGATCCATTTATCCGTCCTCGCGCGGAATGCTGCGATGACGAACGGACTTGCCGCGAGGAGGGATACGCCGAAGCGGCTCAGCCCGACAACCTCAAGCATTGTTTTTCCGCCGAATTCGAGGTGATACCCCTGTATGAACATGTGGTAAGCGTTGTAGAAAAAATAGGCTGGGTCGAATACCCCAAATTCGTTGACCCGCTCGCCAAGGAAATTGCCGGGCTCGCCAAATGCCTGGTAGTTCATCAGTTCATAGCCGCTTCCAAAGGTGCCGAATCTGTAATAGTTGAAACCGATATATAGTGCAATACTGAAACCAAGCGCGGCGAAAAACCAGCCCAGGTTCGTGATCCGATTTTGTTTTCCCTCGTTCCTCCATAAGAGTACGATGATGAAAAGTGCCATGTAAATGGACAGTTGACGCGAAAGGAATGCCGCACCCAGCAGAAGGCCCGCAAGCCACCCCCTGCCTTTACGCATTGATTCGTAAATGGCGAGCAGCAGGAAAAGCATGGCGGTGATCTGCGCGAACATCCACACCCATTCGCTTCCGCGGAATATCTGCCAGTATCCCGTCCCCAGGGCGAAACCGGCGAGGACCCAGGCTGCGGTCGGACGATCCAGTTCGAATTTAAGAAGGATGCGATAAAGTGTCAGGCAGGTGAGGGCTGCCATGACGAAGGCGATCCAATACACTTTCAGATCCCCTCTTCCGAAGACGGCGACGAACGGTGTGAGAATGACGGCCGGGAACGGCGGAAAGGGGATGTAGATCCGCCCGTGGTAGTCGATCGTTTCACCCGGTAGTTTATTCGGCTTCTCCTGGATGGCGAAATCGCCGCGCAGGAACGCCTCGGCCTGGTAGGTGTATAAATTGGTCGAACCGTTGCTCTTGTTTAACGTCCCGATGATGCCTGTCAAAAGCAGCAATGAAACAATGAGCCAGGAATATCTGAGGAGGAAACTGCGCAGATTTGTGAGGGTCATCGGCTGGATCGAGTTTTCCGACTATGGATTTCACCCAGTATAGCACAGCCGATTTATTGGCAATTTCTATTGGATTTTCATCAGTTTTTGCGAGACCAGCATGCTTTGTTCGATCTCGCTCATGCGCGCATACAGGATCTTTTCATTGACTTCGAGGTTGTTGATGACCTTGAGCGCGGAAATGACGTCTTCGCCGATGTGCTCGCCCTGCACTTCGCCGTATTCGATCTCCATCAGGATGTAATCTGCCCGGGAATCGCTTGCAGTTCCCTTCGGGTCCTGCCAGGTGCCGAGCGCGTCGATCTCGGTCGTCGCCTTCATGAAGTTAAGTGCATCGACCTTTATGCGCGGCACGGTCAGCGAGAGCAATTCGCGATGGTCGCGCTCGAAGGCGGCGTTGAATTCTGCATCGCCAAATAATAAGGCGAAGAGCATATCCTTTGCTTGCTGGAGGAGCTGCTTCCCTTTTTCCGTGAGGAACTCATCCGAGATCGTGCCCCCGCCTTTGAGTGGCGCAGTGTTGAGCAGGAAGCCATTCGCGATCAATTCTTCGCGGTTGATCTGCCGAACGATGGTTTCGATTGTGGGCATGACGCGCTCCTAAAGAGAGATCGATCTTCCAGATTCTTTGACGGTCTCAAACCCGCTCATTTTCCATTTGTTGATGCCGCCATCCGCCTGGATCACATTGTGAATTCCGCGCCGTTTTAATACCGAGATCGCAACCATGGAGCGGTTGCCGCTCGCGCATTGAATCACCAAAGGTTTGTCCTTCGGGAAATCCAAATCGTCCCATGCGACTCTTCCGCCTTCGAAATGAACAGCGCCGGGGATGTGCCCGTCGTTCCATTCGCTCAACCGCCGCACATCGATCACGGTCACTTCGTCCAGCCGTTCGCGCAATTCTTTCGGGCTGATGGATTGCACGGTTTCAACCGAATATTCCTTCGCCCAGGTTTCGATTCCCCCTTCGAGATAACCGGCGATGTCATCGTAACCGATGCGGATCAACTGCCGCGCCGCATTCTCCCTTTGGTCTGCGGATTCCGCGAGGAGGATGATCCTGCTCCCGAACAGAATCACCCAACCCGCCCAAACGATGAGCGGGGCATCGTCGCGGATCCCGTATGAGCCGGGAATGTGCCCCGCTGAAAATTCTTTATGATGACGAACGTCCAATACAACGACGCCCTCATTCATCATTGACTTTACCTCACC
Organism: Candidatus Villigracilaceae bacterium; assembly: GCA_026645935.1. Lineage (GTDB taxonomy): Bacteria > Chloroflexota > Anaerolineae > Anaerolineales > Villigracilaceae > Villigracilis. The sequence continues at coordinate 128,401 of JAPKMP010000011.1, forward strand.
TGCCGTTAACGGTTTGAGAATCGGAACGCCGCCGAGGATTTTTGCGCCATTTTGATTCAACCCGCGCATGTATTTGTAATAAGTGGGGTAATTCGGCAGCCCCGTCAATGCGCGTTTGATGAATTCCTCTTCGCTTTGCGGCTGGGCAAGTTGATTCGTTTTTCGCTCGCGCCCGATGGTCGTCGTCCGGTCAGATGAAGCGGGAGCCACACAGAACGAGCCCGCCCCATGGGTGGGGAAGACGTTCACTTCGTCGGGAAGTTTCAGTAATTTATCGTGAATGGTGTGAAACAACAGACTCGCCAGCGGAAGCGTCAATTCAGGAGTGAGCAGATCCGTCCGCGCCGCGCCGCCGACGATCAGCGCGCCGCCGCTGAAGAGAGCGGATGGAGTTTTGCCATCGGCTTCGGTGAGTAAAAACGAAATATGTTCCGGCGTATGTCCGGGCGTCGTCATCACCCGGATTTGGAACGCTCCGAGGTCGATGACCGAGTCTTCGGTGAGCGGCGTGTGATCGAAACTTACTCCCGCTTCCGCGCTGGCGCCAATGACCGCTTTTGTCTGACTCGCGATCTCGCGGTTGCCGGAGATGAAATCCGCGTGCAGGTGGGTGTCGAGGACATGCGTCAGCGTAACACCAAGTTCGGAAGCGGCATGCAGGTAGCGATCCACGTCGCGAAGCGGATCGATCAAAATCCCTTTCTTCGTTGCGTGTGATCCGATCAAATAAGCGGAATTGCCGAGTCCGGTGTCTACAAACGTCTCGATAAAATAATCCGGCATCATTTGTGAATTATACCGCCCGGCGGATGGATCGGTCAGGCGGGTAGATTTAACACCTCTTCGAGGAAAGTCACTTCGGGCGGACCTTTAACGCCCGCGCTCTGTGTTCTCTCGCGGAATTCCTGCGACTGGAACATCTGCATGGCTTTCTCTTTATCGGAATAATTGCCGAGGATCACAACTTCATTAGGGCTGCCTGATTTGCTGAATGCGCGGACGCCTGTCGAACCGAAACTCTTGCGAAGCGAAGCCGCTTCCTCGAACACGGATTTCCATTTATTAAGATCCTCGACGGTAAATCGAACAAGTACGTAGGTCATGGTTTGCTCCTTTTGTAAGAAGAGATAACTATCCATACAACACTCAATATGTTGCCAGGGTGCTTCACCCGCCCGTCTTTCGCTGTATAATCGTGTCAGATAATGAAACGGAGTTTTGGATGACTTCCAATCACAATCGCAACCCCGGCGTGCCCCTCGACCTCGACTGGGTGATGGGCGCGCATGTCAACAAGAGCGCGGTGGAGCGGCGCGTCGAGACTTTACAAAAGCGCCGCACCGTGAAGAAGGAATGGCAGGCTGCCTGGCTTCTGCGCGCCGTTACCTGCATCGACCTGACCACCCTTGCCGGAGACGACACGCCCGGGCGCGTTCATCGTCTGTGCGCGAAAGCCAGACAACCGATCCGCCCGGATATGATGGAACGGCTGGGCTTGAACGGTGAAAGAATCGCCGTCGGCGCGGTCTGCGTTTATCCAAATCGCGTCCGTGATGCCGTGGAAGCGCTTCAAGGTTCTGATATTCCTGTTGCCTCTGTTGCAACAGGTTTCCCAGCGGGACAGACTCCTTTACCGCAGCGGATTCAAGAGATCGAGCAAGCCGTTGAAGCAGGCGCGCGCGAGATCGACGTGGTCATTGCCCGCAACCATGTGCTGACCGGCGACTGGAAATCGCTTTACGATGAGCTCAAACAATTCCGCGAAGCCTGCGGCGATGCGCACATGAAAACGATTTTGGCAACCGGTGATCTGGGAACGTTGAAACAGGTATATCAGGCAAGCCTCGTGGCGATGATGGCGGGCTCGGATTTCATCAAGACTTCGACCGGCAAGGAATCGGTCAACGCCACGCTGGAGGTGAGTCTTGTGATGACACGCGCCATCCGCGAATACCTGGACCGCTTCAGCTACAAGATCGGTTTCAAACCCGCGGGCGGGATCAGCTCTGCCAAGCAGGCGATGGCATGGCAATCGCTGATGAAGGAAGAACTCGGCGACGAGTGGCTGATGCCGAATCTGTTCCGCCTTGGGGCGTCCAGTTTATTGACCGATTTGGAGCGGCAGTTGTATCACTTCATTACCGGTCACTACGCCGCCAAACATCACATGCCGATGGGATAAGAGATTATTAACCACCAAGAGCGAAAAGAATACCGCGAAAGGAAAATAAAATGGAGCCGCAAATTATCGTTTCAAATCCTAAAATCATGATGGGACAACCTGTGGTTTCAGGAACCCGTATTACAGTTGATTTAATTCTTGAAAAGCTCTCATCGGGTGAGACTTTTGAGCAATTGTTGCAGGCCCATCCCCGCTTGACAAAAGAAGGCATTCAGGCGGCTTTGCAATTTGCTCGGGAAGTCTTGCGCGCCGATGTTGTGTATCCCATCTCTGAGTCTGTCTAATGAGAATTCTTGCTGACGAGAGTGTGGACAGCAGGATCGTACTACGCTTGAGAAGTGATGGACATGAAGTCGGCTATGTTGCGGAGATGTCCCCAGGAATCATGGATGAGGAAGTGCTCGTTTTGGCTGGCGAAGAGAATACCCTTCTTCTGACAGCCGATAAGGATTTCGGCGAGTTGATTTTTCGACAGGGTTACATCAAGCGCGGAATTGTGCTTTATCGCCTTGCAGGACTCTCATCTCAGGAGAAGGCAGAGATAGTCTCTTTAGCCATATATGAACATGGAAATGAATTGCTTTCAGCATTCAGTGTGATCACAGAAAAGGCAGTTCGCTTACGGAGAGTTTAATGAAGACTGGCCTCGAGCGGCAGTTGTACTACTTCATAACGGTAACTGCGCCGCCAAACATCACATGCCGATTGGATAAAAGCATTCACCACGAAGGACACAAAGTGTCACAAAGGAAAAACCTTCGTGCATCTTCGTGACCCTTTGTGGTTTAAGAATTGGAGTTTATATGTCAACTTTACTCGACCTCTTCAAAACCATGGAATATGGACCCGCCCCAGAATCTCCCGCCGCGGTGGATAAATGGCTGGAAGAACATGGACGAAGGTTCGGTTTGTTCATCAACAATGAATGGGTGACGCCCAAAGGCGCGAAATACTTTGCGTCTTACAACCCTGCCACTGGCGAGCAGATCGCAGAGACCGCGCAAGCCGAAAAGAAGGATGTCGATGCCGCCATCGCCGCGGCGCGGACGGCTTTCGAATCATGGAGCAAAACCCCGGGCGTTGTCCGTGCGCGTTACATGTACGCCATCGCGCGCAACATTCAGAAGCATCATCGTCTATTAGCGGTATTGGAATCAATGGACAACGGCAAGCCGATCCGCGAGTCGCGCGATGTGGATGTGCCGCTGTTGGCGCGTCACTTTTACTATTACGCGGGCTGGGCGCAACTCATGGAAACCGAACTGCGCGACTATCAACCAGTCGGCGTGATCGGGCAGATCATCCCGTGGAACTTCCCGTTGATGATGCTGGCATGGAAGATCGCTCCAGCCATTGCGATGGGAAATACTGTTGTATTAAAGCCTGCGTCATACACACGTTTGAGCGCCTTGCTTTTCGCCGAAGTCGTTGCTGAAGCGGGACTTCCGCCGGGCGTGGTTAACATCATTACAGGCAGTGGCAAGGCGGGCGAGATGATCGTCACGCACCCCGATGTGGACAAGATCGCATTCACAGGCTCCACCGAGATCGGGCGCACGCTGCGCCATCTCACCGCGGGGTCGGGGAAAAAGATTTCGCTTGAACTCGGGGGCAAGAGTCCCGTCGTCGTGTTCGAAGACGCCGATTTGGACGCGGCCGTTGAAGGCGTGGTCGATGCGATCTGGTTCAACCAGGGTCAGGTCTGCTGTGCAGGCTCAAGGCTCATCGTCCAGGAAAATGTCGCGCCGCGTTTCATCCAAAAACTCAAAACGCGCATGGGTCATATGCGCGTCGGCGACTCGCTCGATAAAGCCATCGACATGGGCGCGATTGTTGATAAATCGCAATGGGATACGGTGGACTACTGGGTGAAGATGGGCGAGAAGGAAGGCGGCAACGTTTTCCAACCCGATATTCCTTTACCCAACAAAGGTCTTTTCTACAAACCCACGCTCATCACGGACCTCGACCCTGCCGCCTCGACGGTGCAGGAGGAGATCTTTGGTCCCGTGCTGGTTTCGCTCACGTTCCGCACGCCCGAGGAAGCGATCGCTCTCGCGAACAATACGCGCTACGGCCTCGGCGGAAGCGTGTGGAGCGATAACATCAATCTCGCGCTCGATGCCGCCAGCAAGATCAAGGCGGGCGCGATGTGGGTCAACTGCCATAACGTGTTCGATGCGGCGGGCGGATTCGGCGGTTATCGCGAGTCAGGCTTTGGACGCGAAGGCGGACGCGAAGGTTTGTTCGAATATGTGAGACCGAAATGGATGGATCGTCCGCGCCCGGAGTTTGCGCTGGATGAATCAAAGAAGTGGGGCGAACACGTGCCCACGCTTCCCTCCAAGCCGACAGGGAGTCGGGCAAATGGACATGATCTCCCCCGCTTGGACCGCACCCCGAAGATGTACATCGGCGGGAAACAAGTCCGCCCGGACGGCGCGTACAGCACGACCATCGTGAATGCAAAAGGAAAGATCGTTGGTCAGGTCGGTGACGGGAATCGAAAGGACATCCGCGATGCGGTCGAAGCTGCGCATGCGGTTATCGTCGCCAAGTCAGGCTGGGCGATGCGGCACGGATACAACCGTTCGCAGATCCTGTATTTCATCGCCGAGAATCTCGATGCGCGTAATGCTGAATTTGTAAAACGAATCGTGGAGATGACGGGGCGCACACAAAAGTCCGCGCAAGCAGAAGTGGACGCGGCGGTGGAGCGTCTGTTCACGTACGCGGCCTGGGCGGATAAATACGGCGGCAACATCCAGGAGACCACCCTGCGCGGAATCACGGTGGCGGTGAATGAGCCTGTGGGTGTGATCGGCATTGCCTGCCCCGATGAAATGCCCCTGCTTGGATTCATCTCGCTGATGGCACCTGCGATCGCGCGCGGAAATACAGTGGTGATGATTCCAAGTCAGAAATATCCGCTCAGCGCCACGGATTTTTATCAGGTGTTGGATACGTCCGACGTGCCTGGCGGCGTGGTCAACATCGTCACGGGTGACCGCGACCACCTGACCAAAACTCTCGTCCAGCACGAAGACGTGGACGCGGTCTGGTACTTCGGCCCGGCGGAAGGCAGTTACTGGGTAGAGTACGAGTCGGGCGCCAACATGAAGCGGACGTGGGTTGGCTACGGCCTGCCGCGTGATTGGATGAATCGCGAGCAGGGCGAAGGTCATGAGTTCCTGCACGAGGCGACGCAGGTGAAGAATATCTGGGTGCCGACGGGGGAGTGAGGGGGAGAATAAAGTAGCGCGTAAACCTTTGATCGTGAACATAATCGAGTTCGGGAGAGCGTAAAGTCCTCTCGATGTTTTTTCCAAAACTTCTAGATGATTTTCCAAAACCATTTAGAAGTTTTTGTTTACCCATTGGGAAAGGTTTGACGGAAAGACCGAACTCGCCTCCCAATAATTTGAGCAAAGGTGATAATCACTATCGCCGAGATAATTCAACCCATGGATGTGTTTGTTTATGAAAGGCATTAAAAGCGCATTTGCCTAATGTGAAAACTTGATGTCAAATGGTAATTCGCTACTACCGTTTTGAACAGTTTCAATATCGGGAATCCACCTTCCGAGGTCTACAGAAAATCTTCGTAGAAATTGAGTTCCATGACCAGAGCCTCCGTCAATTTCTGAAATATGATACCTATTGTGGCTGTTGTAATACTTATCGTCGCCAGTAGTTTTGTCTTTCTGCGTGGAAGCACCAACTCCAAATGTCAGTGCCCTCCCAATTAAGGACACACTTGCGGCGGTGACATGCTCGTGTCCGTGTAGAATTAAGTGATAATTGTTTTCTATCTTATGCCAACAGCGCTCACGGTCAAATTCGCTTAACCAATTCTTTGGGTGATGGATGATGGCGATATTTAGCCTTGCATTTTCGTTTTTGATAAAACTTGTGCAATTGTTTGTTTGGTGCTCTCCAATAAGAATGTTCGTGAGATCATCTGCCTTCTTTTTTTCATAATTATAGTGGATGGCACTTGACCATGCACTGTTAAAACTGGAAACAGCGATTTTCCCGATACCGTTCTTGTTGATGGTTTCATTGAGATAATACTTATCAGAGGTTGGGCACTTTTCGGGATAGTCGGAGAAATAATTCTTGGCAAATTGAGTGTAGTTCAATAATTTGGCAAAGACTTTATGTCGATTTGCAAGGTGTTGATTACTCGTAAAGAAAGTGGCTACTCGTTGAGAAGAAATCAAAAAAGATTGAACACCCATGTTGACAATTTGATCTAACGCGTTCCAACTTACATCATGGTTGCCAGGTATAAGAAATAATCGTTGCTTGCTTATGCCAGCACTGGCAATGATTTTGTCGAGAAATTCGCTCGCTTTCAAGAATTCGCTTTTACTACCTGAATTTGTTATGTCTCCTGATACTACTATAAAGTCAAACGGCATAAATCCAGATAGATCGCGAGAGAGTTCACTCAAAACTATATCTTGATGATAATCGTGTGACTCAATATGTAAATCGGAAAGATGAGCCCACCTAAGTTTAGGATGATCTAAAATAGACTTGACTTTGGAAGTTAGCTTACGTTGCCACTCTTCGTTTTCATCTTTATTGAAACACGTTTCGATAATCGGCGCGTATTGTTGCTTCATTTTTGAACATGTTTCGAGAATCTCATTAACATCGCCAAGTAAACTCGCCGAGATTAATATAACCCGAATATTAGAATGGTTTTCCTTTATGTAGTCGAGTAATTCTGATCCTTTATGTTTATTTTCTAGTGTCCAGTTAAGGCAGACAACCTCATAATTCTTACTCGACAATACCGCAATTGCTTCATCCTTTTTCGTTGCTTTGTTACAAGGTACGCCTGCTTTTATTAGCGCTTCGGCGATAAGTTCTTGCCAGGCAGTGTGATCATCCGCTACTAACACTTTGGTTTCCATGAAATGCTCCCTTTGTTTGCTTCGCTGAAGTAGTTTAGACGTCAATACTTATTTTAAACGTTGACCCTTGTCCAGGCGTACTCTCCATCACCGAAATATCTCCACCTAGCTCGCGTAATATTGATTTGGATCTCCATAACCCATAGCCCCAACTTTCATCTTTTAAGATTTCCTCTCGATCAGACACCCCGAGTTCAAAAATGTCTTCCCATCTATCTTGAATGATGCCTACGCCGTTGTCCTTGATTAGCATTACGATTCTGTCGTTGTCTTCTATTTTCTCCTTTGACATCTTTAAGCTAACAACCCCCATTTCTCTGGTTGGCTTCCTGATGATTGCATTAACAGCATTGTATAATACATTTGATAGCGCTTCTCGGATGTTTAGCTCTATCCCTGTCAGTGCGTAGTCAACATCGTCCCCACTATATTCATAATTGAATATTATAGTAGATCCAAAAGCCGCTTTGAGCTCAGCGATTATGTTGCCAGTTAGATTGACTAAATTGACTTGAGATTTTATCGTAGACGAAGGTCGTAGTCGTCTAGCTTCTGATTTAATTAGTTGTATTTCGCGATCTATTCTGTTTAAATAGTCTAAGGCGCGATTCGTATTTTCGTTGCTTTGTTCAGTCACTACGGATCGAATCTCTTTAGTCCAGTTAGGTATTGTGCCAACTAAATTTATCGTTTTGTGCAAGATATCAGTTGCCAGAAGATCTACAGCCGTTTTACGTTCTTTGTTTACAATGTTCTCAATTAATTTAAACGACAGATCTGCATTCTTAAACGCTAATCCTGATAAGCCCGCAATGGCGCGCGCTAATTCTATGTCAACCTCAGAAAATGCATTTTTCTTGGAGTGATTAATATCTAAAACTCCTTTTATTTCACCATTAATCACGATAGGCATAGCTAATTCTGAATTTATATCATCGCGCAAGGGTTTATATCCAGGAAATTTGGACACATCGTTTAATAGTATTTGCTGTCCAGTCTGAGCAACTTTTCCAACTACACCCTCGCCGATCTTTACTCTTCGTCTGTATCTTTCTTCTACAGGTTTTCCGCTTGAAGTATATGCGTATACATCATTGCGTTCCATATCAATGATGCCTAGTACAGTTAATGATGCTCGATCCAATAACAGGTTTGTCCATGCAAGAATTTTTTGCTGAACATTTTTAACATTGAATGGAACAGTAATCATTCTTGCGATTTCATCTATCGCTTCTATCTGGTTTTCAAATTGTTGCGCGCTTCGGATTGCTGCGGCGGCGTGATTGGCAAGTGTGGTTAGCCTGAGCAATTCCGCTTCATGGAAATTGTGAATTCTGTCGTCGTCTAAAAAGAGTAAGCCAATTATTTCCTCACCGTAGAATAATGGAATGCCAATCGATGAGTGATGCATATTTTTCAACCCCATCCGAATATTTGGGTAAAGGTACGTGTCAGAAACAGGTACTGGGCGTCTAGTTTCTACAACATTTCTTGTAAGCCCGATAGGGATTCCGTTTTCATCAACTCGAGCTGGCGGATATATAGCTGTTTCAGGATACTTATAGCTTCTTAAAATTCTAAATGCTTCACCATACCAATTCAATATATGAATAATGCCGCTATCCATATGCGTAAGTTCTAACGCGTCAACTATTATTTGCTCCAAAATTCGATCCAGCTTTTCGCGATTTATCTTTTCTATAATCAGTTGGCTATTCTTTACCAATATTTCGGCAGCTGATTGCCGTTCAATCGCAATACCTGCATGCTTTGCAAGAATATCTACAACTAATTTGTCGTCATCATTGAAAAACACAGGTTGATCCTGATCGGCGCTAATCACGCCAACCATACGCCCCTCTGCTTTCACAGGAGCAATTAATAACGATCTACTTGAATCTTTATTTGTGCGGGCGGGGGAGAATTCTTTGTGCTTTGTGGCGTCGTGAAATATTTCGGCTTTACCACTTAGGTATACTCGCCACACTAGGCTAGGTTCGTCTTTATAGAAGATTCTCTGCTTGATGTTTTCGGCATTATCCCCAGCACAATACATCGGAATTAGAACGTCTCTACCGTCTTTTCTTGATGGAAGAAAAATTGTGCAATGCGTACAGTGAAGCTGCTTCTTAATCAACTCGGCGATCGTTTTTAATAGCTCGTTACTGTCAAGGCGAGTGTTAAATTCGTGAATGACTTGCTCTACCATTTTGAGATCTCGTTCACGTTTATTGTTCCCCTCTATAATTTCTTGATCTCGGATTATGATTCCTGCAAGATCGGCTAACTTTGAAAGTAGTGGAACATCTTCACTTTCAGAAAACCTCCTGTCCCGCAAGTTGTCAAATACTCCAAGAACACCAATGAGTTCATTTTCTTGTCGGATAGGAACTTCGATAACAGCTTCAAATAAGCTTGCAAGCCTTTCTACACGATTTTCATATTTACTGTATTCATCTATTATTTTCGGCTTGTTGGTTAAGAAAACTTCTCCGGCCATTCCCTCACCTTCATTCAACACGTCCCCAATATTGTGTATGCCAAACTTGATTCCTTGCGCGCATTTTAACACCAATTTCTTTGTCTCTGGGATGCGAAGATAGAGTTTTCCGCCTTTGGCGTTCAACATTCTTCTGCCGACATCGACAATAGTAGCCAGTCTCTCATCTAAATTTTGTTCAGCTTTTATTTTAGATAATTCTTCAATGATTGTTTCTAATTGGAACAGTGGTTTGGTGCTGTAGGAGGAAATAACACTTTTTACTACCAAATTAGAAAGCAACTTTAATTCTCTTTTACATTCAACGGAGTTGGATTCTTCAATGCTTCTATACCAATACACATCAATTAATCCGACAATCTTGTTTTGATAGATTAGAGGGGTTGTTATTAAAGACTTCCACCCCCTTTCTTTTGCTTCATCTTGGTATCTATAGATTTCAGAAAGATTCGGTCGAGTTACATCTTTCAGAAAAAGAGGATTCCCTTTTTCTGAAACCTTCCGTTCAAGTAATGTGCTAATGTTTAGTTTAATAGTGCTAATATAACTCTCGTCTGGTTCTGTCTCGCTAGCCCAACCTACAACTTCTAACCAACCAGTGGTTGGATTCTCCTTCCAAATAATACAAATATCGGAATTGATTAATTGCCGAATCAATGATGCAATTTCATTTGAAGGGAGAAACCGTTTGATGCTCATAGGACAATGGTCATTATAATATCATTTTAACCAAATCTCTCGCGGATTTTGCCAATTCCTATGGTCGGCGCACAGACGGAAATCCACTTTGACAAACTCAGCGCAAGGCTTCGGGGTGGGGGAGGATGTCCGTTTCGATACGGCTTTGCCCCTGCATGGGGGGAACGCAAGAAAAACCGTCCACGAATGAAGAACCACGAATAAACGAACCCGATGGGCGAGTCTTCGAGCATTCGTGAAAAATTCGTGGATGGTTTTGGTGTGGATGAAGGCGCGCGGGTGGAAGTCCACTTCGACAGGCTTAGAGCAAGGCTTTGAGATGGGGGAGGTTATCCAAGCGGTGCAATGACAAAGAACGAAGGCTGTTCGCGTTCAGACTTCCGAAGGACCAAGGGCTTCGGAAGTCTCGTTTTAACAGGCGTATCGCAGCGGATGGCTTCATTCGCTCATTTGGTCATTATTGCCACTTCAATTTTCTACTTTTGTAGGTACCATTCGGCGCATCCGGCGGGTAAGATGGTATTGCTGTGGCGCGAGAACAAATCAGTGAAGGAAGCAGATGCTTCGGTTAGAGGCCTTCGATGTTCAATCATTACGGAAATGGTCCCCTGCGGAAACCTTTGGATGAAAGCGGGAATATCGACTTTGAGTTCAGTTTTGCATTCCAGCCCATTGTGGATGTGGGGAGGCGGGAGATCAGTTCATTCGAGGCATTGGTCCGCGGACCGAATGGCGAACCGGCGGCTTCCGTACTCCAACAGGTTTCGGATGTGAATTATCATAGATTCGATGAAAAATGCCGCTGGAAGGCGCTCGAAATGGCCAGCCGCCTGCACGTCCCCAGAAGATTGAATATCAATATTTCGGCAAAGGGCTTGTACCTGGTCGACCTGAACATCACCGCGACATTCAAAGCCTCGCGCACGAGCGGTTTTCCGGTAAAGAACATCATTTTTGAGATCACCGAATCCGAGAGCCTGACCGACCATCACCTCCTGTTCAAGAACCTCAGGGTCCTGCAGGATTTTGGATTCAAAACCGCCATCGACGATTTTGGCATGGGCTACTCCGGGTTGAAATTGCTGTTGGAATACCAGCCGAACTATATCAAATTGGACCGCGAGCTTGTTTCACACATCGACAAGAATCCCATCAAGCAGCATGTGTTTTCCGGGATCCAACGCATGTGTCAGAAATTATCCATTGACATCGTGGCGGAAGGGGTGGAAAGGGATGAGGAGTATATTTGGCTGAACAATGAAGGGGTCGATTATTTTCAGGGATATTACTTTGCCCGGCCCGCGTTCGAATCCCTGCCGATGGTCGCATTCCAGGCATAAGCCTTTCCAACCACCCCTGCTTCCGAACGATCATTTCCTTCAGCGATGGCCCGCCCATGGGCGTTCCGATTGCGAAGACTTCGATCACTTGTGCGAACAGGATGAAAAAAAGCGCTCCGTAGTAGATGGAGGACACTTAGAACCCGCGCTTCTGACCTTCCCAGGGCGGGGCTTTGCCTGCTTTGAACTCATCCACGCTGGGACCTTTTAATTGCCCCAGACGCCAAAGTCCGTAGATATAACTGACGATCAACAAAACGACAATAAACGGCCAGCCCAAAAAGATTCGCACCGTGCCGAGTGCGCCGAGCGCATCTTGCTGATACAGCCAGTATTCAAGGGTCAGCCGTGCCGCAAATGCCACCGCCCAGAGAATGGTCACTTCATTGTAGGCGGGTAACACTTGCGGATGCCAGTACCAATTCAATGCCCAGCGTCTGGTGATGAAACTCGTCCACGCCACCAAAGGGCGATTGAACGCCACGCTCACCACGCACAGAATCACCGTTGCGGCTCCAGAGAAAAAGCCCGGCAAAAAGAATCCTGCGCCAGATCCACTCAACTTGACGAAGAGGGCCGCCAACAGCGTTCCACCCAGGCCCCCGAGTGCATAGATCATACTCTCCCGTCGAAAGAGGCGGTAGGCGGCGAATCCGCCAGAGGTGGCGAGCGCGCCCCAAAGCGCCGCATCCACGTTTGATAATGAATTGATCAGCAGGAATACCAGCGGCGGGAAAAATGAATCGAGCAGCCTTGATCCACGACCGGAGAGAACGCCTCGCAATTCCTCCCCGAGTTCCTGCAGTTTACCCATTGGCGTGCTGCCCCATCCAGAATTTTTTCCAATCCCCCTGGCTGGCGTTGAGCGCGAGGAAGGCGTAAAGGCTGCCTGTGAAGAACCCAAGCACCATCATCAAGACCACCCAAACGATCGCGCGGACGATGGACTTCTCGCGATAGACGATCCACGCCGAGAAGAGTATGAAGCCGGTGTATAGGTCCACCATCGAGACGATGCCCCACGGGTTTTGAAGCAGGGCGGCGCCGTCCTTCCCGAAATCTCCGACGGTGAAACCGTAGACTAAGACGGCGGTCATGGCGAGCACGCCCAACCCCGAAATGACTTTTGCAATGTTCATGTTCATTTTCCTATCGATATTATGTATTCCGCAAATTCTATGCGGGGTTCTTCGAAATGATGGCGTACCCCACCGCGCCCGGACCAATATGCGCACCAATGACCGGGGTGATATCCATCGAATATGCTACCTCAACGGAAAGTAAATGGGCAGCCTGGTCACGAAATGCCATGGCCTGCTCGGGGGAGTTCGTGTGCAGCAGGGAGAAATGTTCGATGGGTTGATGCTCCTCCAGCATTTTCAAGAGCCTGGCTTCGGCTTTGTGTGCCGTGCGCACCCGTTCGGAACCGGGCAGTCCGTTTCGCATGGTGAGGATCGGTTTGAGTTCCAGCAGACTGCCGATGCCTGCAATGAATCTGTTCATGCGTCCGCTGCGCCGCAGGAATTCAAGCGTATCCAACCGCGCCGCAACAAAGGTCCGCGCCATGAGATCATCCAGCGCAATTTCGATCTCCTGCATCGACCTGCCTTCTGCCGCCATGCGGGCGGCGCGTTCCACTTGAAGGCCCGTTCCCAGGCTAAGTTGACCCGCATCACGCACAGTGACGGGGATCTGTCTGAATTCATGCGCCGCGTTCCTCGCCACGTTTACGGTGGCGCTGAGTTTCTCTGATATGTGAATGGAAAGGATCCCGGTATACCCCTTATCTTTCAGGGTTTGATAGGTCTCTTTGAATGCATCCACGCCCGGTGTGCCGGTTGTGGGGTGAACGGTGTAGCCTGGAAGGTTTGTGTAAAAATCCTTTCGAGTGATATCCACACCGTCCAGGTAGCCCTTGTCGCCGATATTGATGAAAAGGGGAATGACCTGGATGCCCAATTCATGGATCACATGTTGAGGGAGATCACAGGTCGAGTCGGTAACGATGGCAATGGACATGGCTTATCCTCCGTTCTGCGCTTGTTTGAACGATCCCACTGAGCTGTTCCATATTGATTATACAATGATACAGGCGCGGGGAGGCGTCATCATGCAACGTCAACCCCGCTTCCTGCGAAGCACGTCTGTCAATCCGTGGAGAAGTTGGAGGGTGAAGAGGCGCGGAGCTTGTCCAGATATTGACTAATAATGCTTCTCAATTCCCCCAAACCCGATCTGCCTGTTCTTCGAAGTCATTTCGATGAAATAGCGCAGCCGCTTTTTGAATTCTGCGGGGCGTTTGCGCGCCGCGTCGATAAATGCAATACGGATGCGGATGTAAGCGTCGGAGAAGCTCTGAAAATTCTTCCAGGCTTCCTTGTCCGCCTGGATGGTTTTCAAAATATCGGGCGGGATGGCAAATTCCGCGTTCAGGATTTCGGTCAGCGTATCGGCCACTTCCTTGATGACCTTCTTTTGCGCAACCAAGGTCCGCAGGCGCTCGATGTTGGCTTGCGAGTATTTCGCCTTTGGCTTGCGCGGCGAAAAGCGCTGGACGGTATGCTCGTCATCCAGTTTCTTGATGATCGAGTCGATCCAGCCGAAGCACAGGGCTTCCTCCACCGCGTCGTTGTACTCGATGCGCGGCTTACCCGTCGCTTTCCTGGGGTAAACCAGCCAGACCTCGGCTTCGGTTTTGTGGTGCTGCTTGAGCCACTTGCGCCAGTCTTTGGGCTTGGTCAGGTAGAGAGTGTTTGAGATTTTCATGGAGGATTCCTTCTCATAATCATAAGACGACATTCTGCCTGTGTTGGATTTAATGTCCTTCCTTCGCCGCCTTTGCGCTTCCGACTGCGCTCATAATGACTCCTCCCAACACGACCAAGCCGCCGACCAAAGCGAATCGTCCCATTTTTTCGCCGTAGAACAGGAACACCCAGATGGGATTAAGCACCGGTTCAAGTGTACCGATCAGATTCGCCTCCAGCGCCGGGATGTGTTTGATGCCCTTGGTAAAGAAGATGAACGCAAACCCGATCTGAAAGATGCCAAGGAAGGCAAGGATCAGCCAGCTGTTCACCGTCCATGTTTCTTTCAGAATGAATGGAAAGCCGCAGGTCGCGGTGACAAGGAATGCGATCAGATTGCTCTCAGCCGGATTGCCGTCCTTTTGGGCGCGGAAGGAGACCATCATCACCGCTCCCGTCATGCCGCTTAGAATGGCGAGCAGGTTGCCGTAGAACCCCTCGGGGCTGAGTCTGTCTGCAAAGAAAAGCGTCAACCCGAGAAAGATGACGAACATGGAGATATAGTCTGTCCGTGAGGGCTTTTCTCCAAGCAGCCAGTACGCAAGCAGCACCACGTATATCGGACCCGTGTATTGCAGAAAGATCGAGTTCGCCGCCGTGGTCATCTTGGTGGATGTGATGAACAGGAACTGGGTCAGGATGAACATCAAAGCTGCCAGTAACTGCCACAGCCCGAACCGGGTCGGGAGGCGTTTTAAGTAGATGAGGAAAACGACTGCGGCGAAGAGACTTCGTCCGGCAAGAATGGCGAGGGGCTGCCAATCCAGAATCTTGACAAGCAGTCCGCTCGTGCTCCAAAGAATGGCGGTGATGACAAGGTAAAAAATCGCCTTGCGGCGTTCTGAAAGAGGGTCCATTGATTTCCTTGTATGAGGATTCTTTCCGTCGAATTGCAACCCGGGAAAGTCCCTGTTGTAAATGGATTATACTGGCTGAAAGACTTGATCAAAATAAAAAGGAAACCCGATCATGACTAAACGCTATAAAATCCGCCAAAACCTGATCTCCATCGGTGATGATTTTTGGATCGAGAACGATGAAGGAAAGAAAGTATTCAAAGTGGACGGAAAGGTTCTGCGCATCCGCAAGACGCTCGTGTTCGAAGACGCGAAGGGCAAAAAACTTGCTCAAATTCAGGAACGCCTGCTGACCATCAAAGACACGATGGTGATCGAAGATGCGGAAGGCAATGACCTGGCAACTGTCAAAAAAGCGCTCATCACTCCCATCCGCGACCGCTGGGATGTCAAAGTGCGAAATGGACCCGACCTCGACGTGCAGGGTGATTTCCTTGCCCATGAATATTCGATCAAGCAGGATGGCAGGAAAGTGGCGGAGGTCTCCAAAAAATGGCTGAGCCTGACGGATACCTATGGGGTGGAGATACAGGCGGGCCAGAATGACATCCTCATCCTGGCTGTCGCAGTTGCGATCGACCTGATGGCGCACGGCAACAACAGGAAGAAAAAAGACAGGGTCGCCAAAAAGGAATGACCTGGAATCAGAACCTCCGAAGCCTCGATGACTTCGGAGGTTTCTTGATGACGCGGCTTGGAACGCTGATCAATTTGGGTGAATCAACATCACCGGGATATGCGCGAGATGCACGACCCTGTCTGCAACGCTGCCCAGCAGCCAGCGTTGAATCCCGGTCCGCCCGTGGGTGGACATGGCGATCAAATCGGCATGGGTATCCTCGGCAACGGAGAGGATGGTGTCCGGAACGGGGCCGTCCTGCGTGAGGGCTGTCACCTTGATGTTGTGTTTGCTCAATGCCAGTTTCTTGGCATTGATGTATTTCATCGCTTCCGCCTCTTCCTCCTTCTGGATTTTTACTGCCATGGCGGGTTCGCGCGTAAAAAATTCCGCCGCGGGAGTGACCGGGATTCGGAGAAGGATGATCTCCGCGCCTTCCGCTTTCGCAATGGCTTCCGCGTGGGGCAGGGCGGCTTCCGCAAGAGGTGAACCGTCCAGCGGTACAAGAATCTTTTTATACATGATCCATCTCCTTTCCGTAAATACAGACCCTGAAGCCTGCTTCGCTCTCACACTAGCACATCCCTGTGTCACTTTCAAGTAATGATCGGCATGTATTCTTCATTTCCTGTTTTTTCCCGGCTTAATGATCGCTTTGTCCTGCTTGATGATCTCATCCAGAAAAACCTCCACGATGGCGGGGTCGAAATGTTCGCCGCTTTGATCGCGGATATATTTGATGGCTTTTTGCCCGCTCCATTTTTTGCGGTAGGGACGGTCGCTGGTGATGGCATCCCAGACATCCACCACGGCGAAGATGCGCGCCGCGAAGGGGATCTGCGCGCCGGATAATTTGCGCGGGTAGCCGGTCCCGTTCCATTTTTCATGGTGGCAATAAGGGATGTCCAGCGCCTCCTTCAGGTAAGAGATGGGGCTGAGCAGGTCGTAGGCGAATTGGGGATGTTGACGCATGATATCCCATTCCGCGTCGGTAAGTGGACCTTCCTTGAGGAGAATGTGATCGGGCACGCCCATTTTTCCAATGTCATGCAGCAATGCGCCCCGGCGGATGTGGGGAATCTGCGCCTCATCGATGTTTAGTACGCGGGCCAGCTTCAATGTCAAATCCGTGACGCGCTGGGTGTGGCCTTCTGTTTCCTTGTCCCTAAGATCAAGCGCATGAGACCAGCCTTCGATGGTCGCCTCGTAGGCAAGGATGAGATTGGTGTTCGAACGCTGCATACCCTGCACGAGCAGGGCATTGTCTATTGCAATGGAGGTCTGCCAGCCGAGACCGTCCAGGAAGTCAAGCCATTCCATGTCCGGCTCGAGCGGAGCCCGGTGAAATATTTCCAGCACGCCTTTTACTTCGCCGCGGGCGGTCAAGGGCACGCCATAGTATGAAACGAAATGTTCCTCTTCGAGAAGTTTGTTGCGGGTGAACTGCATGTTTCCGGAGCGGATATCTTCCAGAGACAGGACAACACGCTCGAGAGCCACCCGCCCTGCCATGCCTTCGCCAAGTCGCAGGCTGGTGGATTCGATCTTGCGGGTGCGGAATCCGCGCCCCATGGCGTATTCGAGACGTCCATTTTCCGGTTTCAGAAGCAGGATGCATGCGGCATCCACGCCGAGTTGCCTTGTTGCCTCCTCGAGCACAACGTTCATGGAGATGCGCATGTCGAGGCTGTTGCTGATCGCCAGATCGATCGCGCGCAGCGCGCCGAGACGTTCCAACTGTTTCAGCGTTTGCTCATGCAGGCGGGTCCGCTCGAGCGCGAGCGCGGCGCGATTCGCGAAGATGGACATCAGACGCTCATCGTCTTCATGAAACGCATCCAGCTCGGGGCTTTGCACATCCAGGGCGCCGATCACGTTGTTGCCGACCTTCAGGGGGATCACCAACTCGGACCGGGCAAATTCCCAATTGGGCGCATATTCCTCCTCCATCAACACATTGGGCGCATTGATGATCTGCAAGGTTCTCAAGGCTTTCGCCACCAGCCCGGGTTTGTTTAGATTCAAGGAGGCATTGCTGACTGCCCGGGCATATGGACCAGCCACTGCCACGCGTTCCAAATCGCCCGTCTCCTGGTTGAGCAACAGCAGGCTGCAATTCGATTGTTCGAATTCCTGCAATATGGTCTGTACGATGGTCTGTGCGAGTTCGGGGAGTTCGTCCAATGCGCCGGTGAGCAGCGCTTCGGATGCGCGATATAGACGCAGCAGTTCGGTGTTGCGCAGTTCCAGTTCCTTATCCCGTTGTTTGAGGGATTCTTCTGCGCGCTTGCGTTCGGTGATGTCAAGCGCCAATACAAGGCGCGCCTTGCGCTCCAGCCAGAGGATCCTATGCGAAGTGATCTCGACATGAATGAGCGTTCCGTCCTTTTTACGGTGCAGCCATTCGCTGGAGAACTGGTCTCTTCCGTCCAAGTTTTCGATATGATTCAATAAATTGGATACATCTTCATCAGGGCGAATGTCTTTGATGGTCATGTCGAGGAATTCCCCATGACTGTAACCATAATGGGATATCGCCGCTTCGTTGACCGCAAGGAATTGCAGGGATTCGGCATCGTATACCCACATCGGATGCGGATTGGCTTCGAACAACATGCGGTAATGTTCTTCGCTGCGCTGAAGTGCTTCGATGGCAGCCCTGCGCTCCCGGCGAAATTCGGCATCGCGCAGCTCGCGTTCGATCGCCGGGTTCAACCTTGCGTAATTCCCCTTGACGATGAAATCGTGCGCGCCGGCTTTCAGCGCCTCGACGGCGGTTTCCTCCCCGATCGTGCCGGATACGATGATAAAAGGCAGGTCCCTGCCGCTGTCTTCCAGGATTTTCAGCGCCTGCATTGCGTGAAATCGGGGCAGGGAATAATCGCAGAGGATCAGATCCCACTGGCGGTTTTCAAGGGCGTCTTGCATTTCAGGAGCGGTTTCAATGCGTTGATAATCCACCTGATAATCATACTTGTTCAGTTCGCGCAGGAGGAGGAGTTCATCGGCTTCTGTGTCTTCGATCAGTAGGACACGCAGGTTTTTCTTCATTGCATTAAAGAGGCGGCGGTTCGTTCAGAACCAGCCAGTACATACCAAGCTGGTGGATTGCCTCCACAAATTGACTGAAATTAACCGGCTTGCGGATATACGAGTTTGCCCCCAGGCTATAACTTTTGATCAGGTCCTGCTCCTCCTTGGAGGAGGTGAGGACCACAACAGGCAGAATACGTGTGCGTTCGTCCGCCCGGATCCGACGCAGGACTTCCAGCCCATCCACTTTTGGAAGTTTGAGGTCGAGCAGGATCACTTCCGGCATGATGCGCGGATCGCGTCCGGAATAGGTACCGGTGCAAAAAAGAAAATCGAGTGCTTCCGCGCCGTCGCGCACGACAGTTAGATTGTTCGCAATCTTGTTTTTGTCGAACGCCCGGACGGTCAGCGCTTCATCGTCCGGGTTATCCTCAACCAACAGGATCATCTTATTGGACATTTATCGCTCCGTTAACCGTAAAGTAGAATGTTGCGCCTTTGCCTTCCCCGCTCTCCGCCCATATGCGCCCGCCGTGAATGCTGATGATGCGGTGGACCGTTGCCAGTCCGATCCCCGTGCCGGGGTAATCGCTTACCGAATGAAGCCGTTGAAAAACACCGAATAATTTGTCTGCATAAGCCATGTCGAAACCGGCGCCGTTGTCCCGTACATAGAATGTGCGCTCTTTTGCCCGTTCCTTCTGACCGAATTCGATGACGGCATGTTCGCTCTTTGAAGTGAACTTCCAGGCGTTGCCCAATAGGTTTTCGAAGACGATGCGCATCAGCCGCGGGTCGCCATCCACCATCAGGTCGGGCGCAATGGTGAAGGTCGCTTTACGCTCCGGTTCGTTTTCCTGCAGAACGTTGGCGATCTCCCGCGCGATCCCGCTCAGGTTGATGAAGCGGGGCTGGAGGGGGGTGCGGGTCACACGCGAAAGGGCGAGCAGGTCGTCGATCAATACCGCCATGCGCTGCGCCGCAGCCCTCACCCGTTCCAGATAGTTGAGTGCTTCCGGGGGCAGGGACTGGCCAAAATCCTCGAGGAGCGCCTGGCTGAAGCCGTCAATGCTCCGTAAAGGCGCGCGCAGGTCGTGGGATACGGAATAACTGAACGATTCCAATTCCTTGTTTGCCGCTTCCAGCTGGGCGGCGTGCTGACGCAGATCGTTGTTCAATTTCTTGATATCTTCCTCGTTCTTTTTGCGGTATGTGACATCCCGCACCACGGCGCTGACGAGCAGGTTCCCATCCGTCTCCAGCGGGCTCAGGCTGATCTCGACCGGGAATTCGCTGTTGTTTTTTCGCAACCCGTACAGGTCCAATCCAATTCCCATTGGGCGCACGGGAGCCTCCACATAATACCCCTGCCGGTGACCGACATGTTTTTTCCGGGAGCGTTTGGGCACCAGTGTTTCGATGGGCAGACCCACGATTTCATCGCGTGCATAGCCGAACATTTTCTCTGTTTGTGAATTGACCAGTTGGATGACCCCCGCCCGGTCCACGACGATGATCGCATCCGGCGCGGACTCCAACAGCCCGCGGAATTTTCTCTCGGCGTTCTGACGTTCGGTCACATCGCGGATGGCGGCGATCGTAAATCTGCCGTCTTCGGTTTCCAACGGGCTCAAGCTGATTTCAACGGGTATTTCGATTCCGTCCCGCCTCAAGCCGAATAATTCCAAACCGGTGCCCATGGGGCGAACGCGCATATCCGAGAAATATCGGCTGCGGTGTTGTTCGTGCCTGGCGTGGTATCGGGCGGGAACGATGCTCTCAATCGGCTGCCCTTTGATTTCCTTCCGACTCCAACCGAACATATTCTCGAACTGCGTATTGACCAGCGCAATTTGCCCCCGACCGTCAACAATGACCATTGCGTCTGGCGCTGCTTCCAAAAGATGAAGAAATTTTCGATCTTTGAACACAGATTGGTGCCTTCTCAGTAAAGGATCTCGGTAAATATGCAGTTTCTGGCGAACGGAAAAGACATCGCAGTTCATCAAAACCAAAAATAGGACAATATTTGTCTACTTTTCGCAAACTATACACCGGTAGCACAATAAAATCAAGCAATCAACCGGTAGTACTTTTAGGCTATGGATATAATATTGACATGACGCTTTATCTTGGATGCCCCGTCTGGTCGTTCAAAGGATGGGTGGGTAATTTTTACCCGAAAGGCACGACCTCGAAGGATTTTCTTCGCGAGTATGCACGCCGCCTGACCGCCATCGAAGGCAACACAACCTTCTATGCCGTGCCAGCCGCGAAAACCATCGCGTCATGGATCGAACATACGCCGGAGACATTTCGTTTCTGCCTCAAGATTCCGAAGGCGATCAGCCACAGCGGGATTTTGGCGGATCAGGATGAGCGCGCCCTCGGGTTTGCAGATGTCATGCGTCCGCTCGGCTCTCGTCTTGGACCGATGTTCCTGCAGCTGCCCCCAAGCTATTCCCCGCGTCTGATGCCTGACCTTGCCACTTTTTTGTCCGGGTTCCCAAAAGATATCCGCCTCGGTGTGGAAGTCCGTCACCTCGACTGGTTTGAGGATGAGCACCGTAACGCGCTCAACAAACTACTCGCCGACCATAACATGGCGCGCGTCGTCATCGATACCCGCCCGATTCGGGAGTTGGCAGGCGATGACCGGATCAAAGGCAGCGCGTATGAAAGTCTGCTCGAGGCGCGCGAACGCAAACCGGATGTGCCGGTCTTTGAAGAAGTGACCGCCGATTTCACCTTCCTGCGATTTATTGGACACCCTGAGATGGGTCACAACCAGCCTTGGATGAACGAATGGACTCCCAGAATCGCCGGCCAGCTGTCGGCGGGGCTTGAGGCGTTTGTCTTTTGTCATTCCCCCGATAATTATCTGGCTCCATACATTGCAAAGGAATTTCATAGCCAAATCTCATCGCGAATCAAAATCGCCCCGCTTCCGTGGGACGATTCAGAAACTCCAGCCGAGCCTTTACAACCGTCTTTATTTTGACGACAGGCTATGGGCTATCGTCTTTTCTTTTCACCTTGCTCATCGCATATTCCGCCAAAGCGGTGATCGTCAGTGAGGGGTTCACGCCCGGGTTGGCCGGCATGACGGAACCGTCGATCACGTAAAGACCGGGATGGTTGAAGACTTCAAAATTCAGGTCGATCACGCCTTCAGTTTCATCGCGTCCAAATGGCACGCCGCCCATCAAGTGCGCGGTCGAGGGAAAATTCAGGAGGCTGTCGGTGAAGACCGTGGCTGGAATGCCGTTTACCTTTTCCGCAAAGGTGCGGGTGATCTCATGAGCGAGTGGCAGGCTTTCGGCACTGTGCTCTTTTTCGTTGTGAATGACAAGTCCTTTGCGCCCGAATGTGAAGAAGCTGCGCCCGAGACGTATGCGGGTGAGGTTTTCTTCGGTTTGCATGACGAGCAGGATCGTGGAAAAACGCGCCCAGCGCGAAAAGAATTTGCTGTAGAGAAAGTCCCAGGGATGGGCGATGATATTCAAAACCGTTTTGATCAGACGCAGGAAAATATTATTTGTGCCTGTGATGAGAGGCGCCGTCATCACCCGGTTGAAGTCCTGCCCGTCTGCAAAGCGGACCGGTTCGACGCGGGTCACTTTATCGGCATTGAAGATGGATGTGATGGCGATGCCCTTTGAGAAATCCGTATCCTGTTTGCGCGCGGTAACGCCGAGGATGTTTTCGCTGTTGGTGCGCACGCGGTCGCCGAGGTGCAGGGAGATGCGGCTGAGCGACTTTGTCACGTCGCGGCAGCGGAAGAGAAGTTCGAGGGTGCCGATCGTCCCGGCAGAAACGATGACATTGCGCGCGCGAATTATTTTTTGGGGTTTGTAAAAGAAAGCCGTTGCCGAAGAATAAATGATCTCATAGCGCGCGCCGTCGGCTTGTTCGGGGGGAAGCGGTTTGATATCCCGCGCTTTCACTTCGGGAATCACTTTTGCCCCGTTCTTTTCGGCAAAGTAGAGATAGTTTTTCACCAGCGTGTTCTTCGCGCCATAACGGCAGCCTGCCATGCATCCGCCGCAAAAGGTGCAGCCTGTGCGTTCGGGTCCCGCACCGCCAAAATACGGATCAGGGACGGTTCTATTTTCCTCGCCAAAGAACACGCCTACCGGAAGCGCTTCGAACGTATGACCGTAGCCGAACGAATCAGCGATCTGTTTGCATACATCGTCCGCGGGGAAGAGGCGCGGATTTTTCGCCACCCCCAGCATTTTGCGTGCGGTGTCATAGTGCGGCTGGAGTTCCTTCTTCCAGTCGTTGAGATGACTCCAGGAAGGCGATTCGAAGAGATGGTCATCGGGTTCGATAAGAACATTGCCATACACAAGACTTCCTCCGCCCACACCGCTGCCGTGAAAGGCGAGCAGACCGTTCATAAAGGTCATTTCGAAGAAGCCGTGGAAACGCAAGGCGGGAAGCCATAGATATTTCGGTAGATTCCAATTGGATTTTGGGAAGTCCTTATCTTCGAAGCGCTTGCCGCGCTCGAGAACCAGCACCGAATAGCCTTTCTCTGTGAGCCGCATTGCCGAAACGCTCCCCCCGAATCCCGAGCCGATGATGACGTAGTCATAGACTTGAGTCATGTATACCTTCCGCGTCGAATTTGAATGATTATATCAAGCCTCCCCAGGTCGTATACCCTCCCATTCGAAAGAACAACTCCCCGTTTTTCACGGGGAGTTGTTGAATTTTTTACGGCTTGTTGCCATTGCCTCCGTCGGAGTTGCCGCCGCCGGGATTGTCCGAGCCGGAGTCTGGATTGGGTCCGCCTGGGATATCATTGGAGTTGCCGCCGCCCGCATTCGGATTACCCGTTTCGGAATTGGGTTCGCCCGGCACGTTGGTCGGCTGGTTGAATTGAGTCCCGTTTCCAGTCTGAGCGGGAGGCGTGAACTCATTGTCTTGTCCGTTCTGATTCTGGTTCTGGATCGCGTCCTGGTTCATTTCTCCGCTTTGGAGGCTATCTTCAACGAGGCGCAATTGAGTGCGCAGCATGTCACGGGTCCGCAGAAGGAGCGGCTGTGCATCTTCCGGGGCATCGATCAGTAGTTGCTGCATCAGCCGGTCTTGTTCCTGCAGGCGGTCGCGGATCTGCAGGCGAGTTTGATCGCAGGTGGTTTCATCCAAGTTGACGCATAGCTGCAAAGCCTGCTGAATATGCTGTTCGAGCCGCAGGGGAACATCATCGGGGATGGGGTGACCATCCGCTGCCAGTTGCGCCATCTCCCGGATGCGGGTTTGCGCCATCGTCATCAGGTAGGCCGCCTTTTCCTGCGGATCGTTCTGGAGTTGCAGGTTCGCCTCTTCGCTCAAGAGCTTCAACTGGTAGAGAGATTCGTTGGGCAGGTCGTCCTGAGCGGCGTAGACGGCTGTGCCGCCGCCGAATAAGAGACCGGCAATTACAAGGGTCGATATGATAAGGTTCATCGCAAAGTTTTCCTTTCTGAATGTGAACATCCATCCCTTACGACGATGAACTTCGCTTGCGGATACTGCCCGGCTTAGAAATTGCGCGCGTCTTTGTGCAGCAATGCGCGGATCGCGCGGCGGGGCTTCTTTAAGCGCTTCCAGGTCTTTCCGAAGCAGGGCTTCCAATTCGTTTTGATCCTTCATGGTCGTCTCTTTCTTCCAAAAATCTTTCCAGGCTCCTCAATGCTCGGTGTTGAATGGATTTCACAGCACCAACGGGCTTTTTCAATAAATGCGCGATTTCTTCATTGCTCCAGTCCTCCAAATACTTCAACGCGATCACCCGTTGTTGGTCCGGCGAGAGCTTGAGGATCACTTTACGTAGTTGCATTTGGCGGATGTTTCCCGCCGCCTCATCCTCGGGTCGGTCATCGCTGCTCAGCCACTCGTCTAATTCAACATTCCCTTTTTGCGTGCGGTAAAAGTCTGCGATCCAATTGTGAGCGATGCGATACAAATATGCCTGCAAGTGGTCGCGCGGACCTCGCTGTTTTTGCAGCGCATCCATAAAACGGACGAATGTGTCTGCCACGCAGTCTTCCGCCAGGTTCGAATCTCCGAGCAGTCGCGCGGCATAGCGATATATGCCGGGGCTGTAGGCGTCGTAAATTTCTGTCAGCGCTCTTGTTTCCAGTCGAAATGCACGCTGCAGGAGGTCTGATTCTTCTGGCACAGTGTCTCTCACTTTATATGACGTTGATTCCCTGATTTGGATACTCCTACCCGCTTCAAAATAAGCGTATTGATGACTCAAGCATAATGATATTTTTGGAAACAGCAGAGTGGTATTTGTTACAATCCGACCATGCCCCCCTTCACTTTCTCCTCCGGTCGTTCGCCCGTTTATTCCCGTCGTGGAATTGTCGCCACCTCGCAGCCGCTTGCAACTGCCGCGGGGATTGAAATCCTTTCGAAGGGCGGCAATGCCGCCGATGCGGCTGTGGCTGCCGCTGCCGCGCTCAACGTCACCGAGCCAACCTCTACGGGGATTGGCGGAGATATGTTCGCTTTGTATTTTGACGCGCAGGCCAGGCAAGTCACCGCCCTGAATGGATCGGGGCGCGCTCCTTCCGCGCTGACGCTTGAGAGGCTAAAGCGTGAGAGACTCCTCGCTGATAGTTTGCCGTTCTATCATCCGCATACGGTGACTGTCCCTGGGGCGTGTGCGGGTTGGTGTGACCTGATCTCAAAGCACGGCTCGCTCTCGCTGAGTGAAATCCTCGCGCCTGCGATTCGACTCGCAGATGAAGGTTTTCCCGTCGCGCCACTCACGGCTCACTTTTGGGCGCGCGGCGCGGAGAGACAATTGAAGTCCGCGTTGAATGGGCATGAGCTAACCATCGACGGGCGTGCGCCGAAGGCGGGTGAAATTTTCCAAAACAAAGGTCTGGCAAAAACGTTCAAACTCGTCGCGGAGCGGGGCGCTCAAGGCTTTTACCAAGGCTTGGTTGCAGAATCAATCGTCGCCGTAATTAAAGAGGCGGGCGGATGTTTATCCGCTGAAGACCTCGCGGCGCATGTGTCCACTTGGGAGAGTCCAATTTCTGTCGATTATCGCGGACTGCGCGTGTATGAATGCCCGCCGAATGGACAGGGTATCACGGCGTTGATCGCGTTGAACATCCTCGAAGGCTTTGAACTGGCTTCAATGGATTTGCTCTCGCCTGAAAAAATGCACCTGATGATCGAAGCCATGCGCCTTGCGTTTGCCGATGCGAAGTGGTATGTGAGCGACCCGGTGTTTGCGAAGATCCCGATGAAGGAATTGCTCTCGAAAGAATATGCGAGCGAGCGCCGCAAGTTAATTGATATGAAGCGTGCCACGGTTGACCCGCAACGCGGCTCGCCGGTGAATTCGTCGGGTACGGTCTATTTGAGCGTGGTGGATGGGGTGGGGAATGCGTGTTCGTTCATCAACAGCAATTACATGGGCTTTGGCACGGGCATTGTGCCGAAGGGCTGGGGCTTCACCCTGCAAAATCGAGGACATAATTTCAGCCTTGACCCGAATCATCCCAATGTGCTTGCGCCGAAAAAACGTCCGTATCACACGATCATCCCGGCAATGGTCACTCGTGTTGCGGATAATTCTTTGTTTGCTTCGTATGGTGTGATGGGTGGCTTCATGCAGCCGCAGGGACATGTGCAAGTGCTGTCCGCGTTGAAAGATGCAGGGCTTGATCCGCAGTCCGCGCTTGATCTTCCGCGCTTCTGCCTCGATGCGGATGCAGCAGGCGGCAAAGTTGATATTGAAGAAGGGATGCCGACTGCCACCGTGAATGCGTTGCGCGAAATGGGACATCCGTTGAACGAGGTCAGCGGCTATGAGCGTGCTGTCTTCGGCAGGGGGCAGGTGATTCTGCGGGATGAGTCGGGCGTGTTGTGCGGCGGCAGTGATCCGCGAGCGGATGGGTATGCGGGAAGTTTGTAATCAAGTGACAGTCACCTCGCAGGTGACTGTCACTTATGTTTGCACACTCATCGACGGGAGAATCGAATCCCTTTCTTGAATGCCCTCTCATCAGTTCAAGCGACCACGCAGGGATGCACTCAGGTTACCTCACGTGCTCGAGGCGCTCCTGACATGCCACACACCGTATGGCATGCGGCATGGCTTCCAGCCGCGCGGGGTTGATGACATCGCCGCATTTTTCGCAAATCCCATAGAGTCCCTCATCCAGCCGCTTCATGGCAACCGTCACCTGGCCCAAACGTTGCTCCAGTTTCGCCAGCCAGTCCAGAGCGATACTCTGACGCGCACATGTTTCTGCCAGATCCAACTGATCCGGATTTGGTTCGGAGTTGACATGGAGATTATTCTGTTCACTCTGAATGTTGGCAGTGATGGTTTCGATTTCAACGGCGAGGGTATTGCGAATCGCTGCCAAATCTATTTTTGTCATTTCATGCTCCTTTCCGTCACGCATGATAGGTAAAACGTATCGACTTATTTTTTATGCAGCCACCTGAGTTGAAATTCCACTTCTTCGGCAGAGGCACCGCGCTCATGTTCGATGTTGATGACGACCGTCGCGGGGATCGAGATACTCTCCCCTGCTACCTGGATCCGAAATTTCTGTCCCTGTTCGAGGCAGTCGGCAAGGCGGCGCAGTTTTTTGACGAACTGGTCTACAGGGTAGTTCTTCTCGATATCGCGTTTGTGTTTTTTCCTTTGCTTTGCCATTTGTACTCTCTATTGATCCTGATTTGGCAGTTTCAAGCGTTTCCACATGGCGCGTACAACGTTGGTTTTCAGCCAAAGATACGCATAGGCAAGGAGGATGAAAATGTCCATGAGAAGGAATATGAGTTGAAGTTTCAATTTTTCTCCTTTTGTCCATGCGGGCGCTAAAGCATGATTCAGGTCACTCCATTGCTCCAAGCCAGCCTTTACGGATGAACCACTTGACCAGTTCCAGTACGGGGGTGATGGAGGCGGCGACAGCGAAGATGATCACCCAATCTATCAGCGGCAGGCTGTAGGTGTCGAACGGTTCGTGCAGGAAGGGCAGATACACGATCAATAGCAGCAGCATGAATTCCCACAGAATGGCAAGGTTCAACCATTTATTTCGGAACGGTCGCTCGAATACTGAGCGATGCTCCGAACGATGGTTGTACGCCTTGAAGAACTGGATGACAACCAGTGACATGAATGTCATCGTCATCGCCTCTTCGATGCTGCGACCGGAATTTATTGCCCAGATGAACAGGCTGATATTCACGAAGCCAGACCAAAGCCCGGCAATGCCCAGTATCCATTTCACCGGACGGGTGAAGATGCCTGTGCGCGGATTGCGCGGTTTGCGGCGCATGATATCTGAATCGGGTGGGTCTACTGCCAGAGCCAGCGCGGGCAGACCGTCGGTGGCAAGGTTGACGTACAAGATCTGAACGGCGGTCAAAGGCAGCGGCAGTCCCAGCAGGGTTGCGGCAGCCATCAGTGTAATCTCACCGATATTCGAAGAGAGAAGGAACATCAAATATTTCTTGATGTTGCCGAACACACCGCGACCTTCCTCCACTGCCGCAACGATCGAAGCGAAGTTATCGTCGGTCAGGTTCATCGCGGCGGCTTCCTTGGTGACGTCGGTGCCGGTGATGCCCATCGCAATGCCGATGTCCGCTTTCTTGAGGGCGGGCGCGTCGTTAACGCCGTCACCGGTCATGGCAACAATGTGCTCATTGGCTTGCAGCGCTGTCACCACGCGCAGTTTGTGAGCAGGGGAGACGCGCGCGTACACGTCGATGGTTTCGACTTCACGCTTGAAATCTTCATCCGAGATGTCGTCGAGCTCCGCGCCGGTCACCACACGTCCGTTCTTGAGCAAGCCGAGTTCACGTGCCACAGCTTGAGCCGTGAGCGGGTGGTCGCCCGTGATCATCACCGGGCGAATGCCTGCGCTTTCACAGACCGCGATCGCTTCTTTGGCTTCGGGGCGCGGCGGGTCGATCATGCCAGCCAGCCCGAGGAAGGTCATGCCGGTTTGGGCAGATTCGAGCACCGCATCCGGTTTAGAAGCGACGGCAAGCACGCGCAATGCCTGGCTTGCGAAATTCTGAGCCGCATCCAACACCTGTCTGCGGGATGTGTCGTCCAATCTCTTCACGCCGTTCGTTGTGAGGATCGAGTCGCAATTTTCCAAAATGATCTCCGGCGCGCCCTTGGTATATGCGACGAACCCCTTCCCGGTATTATGAAGGGTGGTCATCCGTTTGGATTCGGATGTAAATGGGATTTCCTGCACGCGCGGGTGGGTTTCTTCCAGCGCTTCCTTCCTAAGCCCGGCCTTGGCTGCCGCTACGACGAGCGCCCCCTCGGTGGGATCGCCTTTGATGTCCCAATCGTTCTCGGATTTTCCGGTTTCGTTTTTGATCAGTATCGCGTCCGAAGCCAGGGTTGCAGCGGTAAGCATGTGCTTCAATTCGGCGGCGATCTCGTTGGGGGTGCCTCCGTTGTTGGAGAAATGCCCGACCGGTGAATACCCTGAGCCGCTCACGCTGTATTCCCCGCCCCCGACATAGATTCTGCGCACGGTCATTTCGTCTTTGGTGAGCGTGCCGGTTTTATCGGAGCAGATCACCGAAGTGCTGCCAAGCGTCTCCACGGCAGGCAAACGACGAATGAGCGCGTGGCGTTTGACCATCTTCTGCACGCCGATGGCGAGCGAGATCGTCACGACCGCAGGCAGGGCTTCGGGCACAACCGCAACCGCAAGCGCGATGCCGAAGATGAGCATTTCGATAAAGGGCTGTCCGCGCAGGAGGCCGAACGCAACGATGATGGCGACGACAACGAATGCGGCGCGCGCCAGCGTCGAGCCGACCTTATCCAGGTTTTGTTGCAGCGGCGTCCTGCTGGTTTCGACGGTTTGCAACAACTGTGCGATCTTGCCGAACTCAGTTTGCATGCCCGTTGCAACGATCACGGCGCGTCCGCGCCCGTAGGTAGCCGCGGTCCCGGCGTAGACCATGTTCTTGCGATCGCCAACAGGCATCTCTTGAGTCGGAAGCGCGTCGGTGTGTTTTTCGACGGGGACCGATTCACCGGTCAGCGCCGCTTCTTCTATTTGTAAATTTATCGATTCGATGATTCGCCCATCGGCTGGGATGCGGTCGCCCGTGTGCAATATGACCACGTCGCCGGGCACCACCTCCCGCGCGGGCACTTTCACATCGATGCCGTCGCGAAGGACGGTGGCGGTCGGCGCAGCCATCTGGCGCAACGCATCGATGGCGCGTTCGGCGCGATATTCCTGGATGAAGCCGAGCCCAACTGCAAAGAGCACAATGATGGCAATGACGATCGACTCCACGCCGTGCCCGAGAAAAAACGATATTGCTGTAGCGCCGAGCAAGATCAGGATCAGGACATTTTTAAATTGCTCGAACAGGATCTCCCAGGGGGATATGCGATGCGCTGCCTGGATCTCATTCGGACCGTACTTTACCAGACGCGCATCCGCTTCCTTCGCGCCCAAGCCTGTTTCTGCGCTGTTGAGTTGAGCATACACCTGGTCCGTGGACCGGGTATGCCAGAGATTATTTTGTTCCATAAATGATTGTGGAGCTCCTTGTTATTTTGTTTTGTCCTTAAGTGTTGGGGTAGCCGCTTTGAAAACGAAATGGTTGAAAAGATAGATCGGAGCTGCCAGCAAGAAAATGGCGAACACGGCAAGGATATCCAGCCCGAAGAGGATGATCTCCTCGAACCAGATGACGATGGACGTGCCGCCTGCGCCGGTGGCAAGGGCGGGTTTCCAATATTTCCGCAGGGCGGAGGTTGCATTGGCAGGCATTGGGGTACTCCTTTCTGTTTGGTTGAACAAATCAGATATGGGGGCGGTGGAAAAGAAAAAGACCACCGCCTATCAGGCGATGGTCTTGCGCTTTAGTCCGTTCAGCCGGGAAATCTCTTTCCGTATTGACGACTGCCGGGCCCGAAACCAGTTCGGGGGCTACTCCCCATCGGAGTAATTAAAGTTTACAGCGGAAGTGCGGATGTGTCAATTACATTTTCGAAAATCACGCGGATGGTTGGATGTATCCTTCCGCATTCAAAATCCCCTCGAAGGCTCGCTCGGCATCTTTGACGGCTTTCTCCTTCCAATCGGCTGCGGAGGGGTTGAACAGTTCTTCAAATCCGCGTTTGGCTTCGGCGTGGACTTGTTCATTACTCGTTCCATGCCAGAAGGCGCGGTTCTCGTGGATCATCACCCGCGGACTTTGGAACAAGCCGAAGAGCGTGTCGCCAAGGGTGCCGAATTCAAAGGATGTGGCGAACAGCCTCCTGGTGGGATAGTCGCGCTGCTTCAATCCGTAGATGTAATCTATCATGTCGCCACGGATGGCGTAAAACTCGTCTGCAGTGGCGGCGACCACGAGCGGATAGTTGAAGCGGTTTTCAAAGTAATTCGATGGGTTATTATCCAATGCCGAGTTGACCAAACTCATCTGGTAGCGCGGACCGTAGCCAGTGTGCATGTCGAGGTGTAAGACTTGCGTGTAGTCATGTAACGCTAATTTATACAAGTCCATGATTATGCGCGTCTCTTCGGGCATGTCCCTGCCGCCGTAATACAAGCCATTGGGATGCCGGTATTGTCCGAGCAGTAACGCACTGCGGAAATTCTTCATCCCCATGCTGGACACGTGCCAGAGCAAACTGAACAAATATGCGAGATTGTTGAAGAACGTATTCGTGAGTTTCCCCGGCGGGTTTAGAAAACCGTGAATCCTGTCGTAGGCAGGATTGAATGTCGAATCAAAGAGTGGGTCGAGCATGAAGGTACGGTTCAGGTCGATGTTGTCGCGGTTGCCGCGCCGATGATTTTTCATACCCCACGGGTTGATGGCATGGACAAGCAGAAAGCCCGTCGTGCGCGGGTCGAGCTTTGGCAGGTACTCTTCCACGAATTTATGCATCATTGCCGAGCCGACATAACATTCCACGCCGTGTTCGCCCGTGGTGAAGACGAGGACCTTCTCGTTCTTTTCTGCCGCGGGGGAGTAGATCCAGTCGATGGTCAGGCTGTTATCGTAGGACATGACATGTTGATGCAAAGCCGCCTTGTTCCACATTTTTTGAATCGCGGGCAAATATCCGCGGAATCGCTCGCGGGAGGATTCGTATGTGGTGGGGAATAGGGAGAGGGTGTTTGTCATGGTAGCTCTCTGATAATTGACGATGGACGGTAGACGGTTTTCCATGGTCCATCGTCCGCGGTCTATGGACATTATTTCTGATATGGTTCCAACTTGTATTCTGTATAAACCGTCTCACACGGATGCCCGCGCCCGATCCAGGCGGTGAGCGTTTCCACTTGGACGATGATGCTAAATACGGTCACGCTGTTGTGTCCATGCTTGCAAATGGATGTAGGATACCCGCCGTGGTCGGCAAGCAGTTGCTTGAACAGGTCGGGAGTCAATTTGCCGTAGTTCTCTTTTAAGAGGTACTCGGCTCGGTTGTGGCGGATGATCGAGTTGGCAATCGTGCTCCGGTCCAGTTCGAAGCGGCGCATGGCCGAATGGGTGTAGTGATTCGCGTGCGCCAGATAATCCTTTTCGATGTAGATTGCTTCGAGGTCGGTGGCGCTGCCCTCCATCGAATAGACTTCGCCTGTGCCATCGGCAAGCACGTTGTTATAACTCGACGCGCGTTCCTTGAGCAGACAGGCATCCATCGCTTCGCTCAGAGTCTTCGCCCCCAGAATGGCGCGCACTACCAAAAGGCGCGGCACACCGTGGCGGACGTCGTTGCTGTTAAGTTGATTTCCGGTCAGGCTGATTTTCGCTGCGTTGTAGCCCGCACTGATTCCCACACCGCCCGGCGAAACGCCGATGAATTCCGGTTCATCGCCTGTTTGCACTTTGAGGATGACGAGGTCTTCTTCAGTCTTTGCTGAGAGGTCGTTGGTATGTGCTACGAGGGTAGTGCCATCAAGTGTGGCGCGTCCGCGGGCAGCCATGTCGGTGCAGCCTTTGCCGTAGGGCGGAGTCTCCCAGAGTTCTTCCAGCATTGAAATGAAGAGTTCATCGAACGGAATTCCCGCGCCTTCTGCGATGCCCTCGAGTTCGTCCATGTATTGCGGGTAAACAGCGCGGCTGTGGGTTTGATAGATGCGACCCTCGTTCACGAGCATATCCCAGGTTTTGCCCGGAGGCAAACTCTCGCGCAGCTGACTCATCATCTTTGCGATCTGCGGTTTGCATCGCTCGCCGATCTGCCCGCCGACTTCGCGGTACGTCCCGCGCGCTTCGATGACGGGGATGGGGTGGTTGGACATAACTTCTCCTTGAATCAAAAATGACCCGCCAAGTGTATCAGAACACCGGGCGGGTCACATGCTGGTTTGCTGCGAACTAATCCACGACCACCTTGCTTCTGTTGAATGTAATCGTGTGGACGGCATCCTCGTTCAACTTGAAACCGCCGGTGAATTTCACGCCGCCGACCCAGGCGACATAATCGATCCAGCCTCCGGGGATGGACGCCACGACCGTTCCATTGACCGGATATTCGTTGATGGCGTTCGTCCCATCAGCGCGGGTGGTGCGCAGGGAGATGTACACCTCACCGCCCGATTTGTTCACGAGGCGCACGGTGCCGTCAGGCGCGTTCTTTGGGATGTCTCCCGGATAGGAAATCGGTTTCGGCTCCTCCGTTACAGCAACCGGGACTGAGCCCGGGTAGGGAACGTACCAGAAGGGGATATTCAAAACCTGCCCGACGTAAAGTATGTTGATGTCGATGATATGCGGATTCGCCGCCCATAGATCGTAGATCGAAATGCCGAAACTGTACGCGATTCCCGCAAAGGTATCACCCGGCTGAACGACGTAGGTCCCGTTCACAATGGCATCCGGGGAGGAGATGTTGGTATTGTAGTAGTTGTAAGTGTAGTAGTAATTATTCACCACTGCCCCAGGCGTCGGAACAACCGTGACCGGTGTCGGTGTGATGATCACAATCGGGGTTAATGTCACCCCAAAGTTCAAACCGGGGATGGTGATGACCTGACCCGCGGCAAGAGGTTCCTTCAACCCGGGATTCGCCGCATAAATGGCGGACGCCGTCGTTCCGCACATCGCCGCCAGTTTCTCGACGGTATCTCCGCTTTCGACAGTATAAGCGCCGCCGCACACGCCTCCCGCGCGGACCTGGAGCGGAATCAGCGCTGCGAGCATTACCAACAGCGCGAATATGGTCATGCGAATGATCGATTTTTGAGTCACGGCTACCTCCTTGCAGGGACAACTTTAATTCGTATAACCCCATGATAAGCCAAAAAGGGACGGAAGGCAATCGGCTTTTACGCGGAATTGCTTACAGATTCGTAACACCCTGCGGCACGTTCCAATGGCGGCAATGAAATGATTGTTTAGTTCTTGTCTTCAACCTATGGCGGCGGATGTGCCTCGGTTTAACCCGTCCTATCTTGTAGATATTCCCCGTCTTGTTATTTGTTCGTAATTCCTTAAGAGAGGTTATGAAATTGTCATTTCGAGTGGCGGTTTGCGCCACGAGAAATCTTGTTTGCGCAAATCCAGGATTTCTCCTCGTATCGCTCGTCGAAATGATAAAAATACCTTAAGGGACAAGTGTTTATTGCCAGATACCCGAGGTTTCGAATGTGCGGATGACGGCGGGATTGTCGTCCGGGTCGCTTCTGTTTTCCAAATTGGTGCTTGCAGGCTTCGATGGAAATTATGTGTCGTTAATTTATTTTTGCCGTTGACTTCAAGGTCTGTTCGTCCAGGTTCAGAAACGCATCCACCACCTGCGGGTCGAAGTGTTTTCCCGCATCCTCCCGGAGTTTTTGTTTCACTTCTCCGGGTTCGAGTCCCTTGCGGTACGGACGGTCCGAGACGAGCGCATCCCACACATCCACAACGGCGAAGATCCTCGCCGCCAGCGGGATGGTCTCTCCGCTCAACTTGCGCGGATACCCGCTCCCGTCCCATTTTTCGTGATGACAGTAGGGGATGTCCAATGCCGGGTGCAGGAACTTGATCGGGCTGAGCATTTCAAAGGCGTAGACCGGGTGCTTCTCGATCAGGATCCTCTCCTCCGGGGTCAGAGCCGCAGGCTTCAAGAGAATCCCATCGGGGATCGCCATCTTTCCGATGTCGTGCAATAGCGCGCCGCGTTCGATGTGAACCAGGCTGGATTCATCCAACCCCATCCTGCGCGCGAGTTCGCCGGTGAGCAATGTGACCCGCTTGGTGTGGCCTTCCGTTTCCTTGTCGCGCATGTCAAGCGCGCGCACCCAGCCTTCGAGCGTCGCCTGATACGCCGTTTGCAGTTCCTCGTAAAGCCGCGCGTTCTCGATCGCCACCGCCGCCTGGTTTGCAAAGGTGGAGATCAAATCCAATTCGTCGCGGGTGAAGATTCCCTTCTGGGCGCGGTTGTCCACATAGATCACGCCGATCAATTTATCCTTGACCTTCAATGGCGCGCAAAGGATGGAGAGCAGGCTGAACGCCGCCACGCTGGCTTGCTGCCCGAAGCGCGGATCGTCCTTGGCGCTGGTCGTCAGGACTGCCTCCCCGTTCTCGAGCACCTGGCGGACGATGCTTTTGCT
>JAPKMP010000012.1 GCA_026645935.1 Candidatus Villigracilaceae bacterium
GAGCAATTCTTCGCGCTTTTCAGCCGCATCGCCCAGAGCGCCATGGGCAGCGGACAGGAACAGATGGCGCGCGCGCTGATCGATATCCAAACACAACTTCTGGAGGAAACCGATTACGGTCGTCAATTGAAAGAATCGGTCGGGGAGTTGGAAGCGGTGCAACACGAGCTTCAGGATGCGGGCCAGGGATTGACGCGCGAGAAACTGCTCGAGTTCGTCCTCGCTTCGAAAACAGACGCGAGACTCCGGGCTTATGTATCGATGGCGCGGGCGGGCATGGATTACGTCTTCTTCCAAACCCTGACCGAGCGAATCGAGAAAGCATCCGGCGAAGAAAAATCGCGCCTCGAAGGAATCCGCGAGAAACTGCTCGGCTATGTGGCGGACCTGGATAAACAGGTCGAAACGCGATACAAACATGCGCAGGAATTTGTGGAATCCCTTCTCAAACAGGACGATATCGAGAAAGCAGTGACCGCCAACCTGGACAAGTTCACCCAGGATTCGGTGGATATCGCCCAGCAAATGCTGCGACAGGCAACCGAGAAGAACGAATATGAACGGATGGGCAAACTGCAAAAGATGATCCAGGTTCTGCAAGCCGCCAGCGCGCCGCCCGAGATCGCGGTCATCGAGCAGTTATTGCAATTGCCGGATACCGCCGCCGTCGAAGCGGCATTGACGCAAAACCCTGACATCGTCTCACAGGGATTGCTGGACACGCTGACCGGGCTTGCCGGGCAAATGGAGTCGCAGGCAGATAACCCAGAGGCAAAGGCAATGGGCGAGAAATTGAGCGAAGTATATAAAATTGCGCTCAAGGTTTCTATGAAGAAGAATATGGGTTAGGAAGAATTCAAATTCATAAGTGACAGTCACAGCGCGGTGACTGTCACTTTTTGATTCCCTCGAATAAATCCCTTTCCACTTCCCTGCCCCCATTGACCAAACTGAACGCGCGGTAGAACGTTCCCTGCTTTGACAGCAAGGCGACTGCTGCGTCTTCATCCAAATCAGTAAGGGCGCCCAGCGAAGGTAGTTGACTCTGATGACATCGAATCGCGCGCCATGCGGCGCGGCAGTATTTCGTCGTTTCGATGCGGGTTGTGACCATCCAATCCTTCCAAGGGATTTCGCCGCGCATTTGGTCACCGACGGGGAAGGTAATCTCGCCGATATAAGGCGTGATGGCGTCCACGAAGGCTTCGTCATCCACCATGTAATACAGTTTCGAGACGCGATGCGGGGGGAGACTCTCGCGGTCCTTGTAGGACGAGTCCGCTGCGCAGACGATGGCGGCATTGGTAAATTGCCCGATGGCAATGTGATCGGGATGTCCGTAAATGCCGTCATGCGAGAAAGTTACCATTACCTGCGGCTGAATGCGCCGGATGTGTGTGACGATTTTACCGATGATCTCCTGCGGATCCGCCTCGTCAACGCGACCGTCTATATAATCGAGAAAGAAAAGACCCGTCATACCGAGTTCCCTGACGGCATTCCGCAATTCGCCTTCGCGGATCTGGCCGAGTCGCTCCGGACCTGGATCCTGCTCTTCGGGACCGAACCAGCCTCCCTCCCCGCGCGAAGCGCAGATGAGATGAGTCTCCACACCTTCGGCGGCATACTTCGCCAGAGTCCCGCCCATGCCCATCGATTCGTCATCGGGGTGTGCAAAAATACAGAGAAGTTTGAGGTCGGTCATATTCGATCTCCTGATAAGAACCCGCCGCCGGGGGCGGCGGCGGAAGCGATTGATTAACGCTGCGAAGTTTTTTGCAGGGCTTCGGCGGTGATGTTGAACGCTTTGGCAAACCCCGCGACATAACGCCCGCCTTTTGGCGTGATGCGCCAGAAACTGAAATCGGTCAGGCTGAACAATTGTTCCGATTCGGGAAAACGGGCAAGGTATTGCTCCCTGAGCGGAGTAAAACCCGGCTCGCCGTTCTGTATCGATTCGGCCTTCCCGCGAATCGAAACGCGCGCCAGAGTCTGCGGGTCGGCACGGCCGTCGTCCGTTTCGCAGATCATGAGGGAGACGCGGTTATCCTTTTGCATATCCACTGTATGCTGGGCAAGACGGCTGATGAAAATATAAAATGCCGAAAAATCCCCGTTATGTATGAAGGCAACCATCGAAACCTGCGGAGCCTCGTCGCGCAGAGTGCCAAGGGAAGCAATGCGGGCATTGCGGATGAGCTGGGCAAGCACTTTTTCTGATTGAGCATCCATGATTCCTACTCTCCGATCGACGGGTTATCAAGGCGCAAACCGTGACCGCGCACCGTGTTGATGTATTGATGTTCCGGGTCGAGCACAGACAGCCTGTCGCGCAACCGGCGGATGAGCGCATCGAGGGCCTGGTCCGAAACACCGGCGATCTGCTCCTCGCCCCATACTTCGCTGACAAGGCTGGCGCGTTCCAGAACCTGGCCATGGTTTTCATACAGGACCCATAATAATTTGAATTGCTGGGCGGATAACGGCGGGCTCAACTGCTGCTGGTTCACCCAAACCTGGCGGGATTTCTGGTCCATGATCAAGCGCCCGCCGCGCGGACCGTTCTCAGCCAGCGGCATTGTTGCGTCGGAGGTGAGAAAAGTAAACTGCTGCGCTAGCGCGATGCCAAACGTGTCGCCGTCCTGCAACATGATGGGACCGGTGAGCTCCGTCCCATTATGATTCGTCCCATTCTTGCTCCCGAGGTCTTCGAGCGTAACGCCTTCCTGCGTGGGAGTGATGCGCGCATGAAACCGCGAGACCTGCCGGTCCTGCACCTGCACTTCGCAGCTTGGGTCGCGCCCCATCATCAGGGTTTTGCTCAACGTCCAGCGTTGTCCCTTCAACGGTCCATCCTGAGCAATAAGAATGGGAAATTCTTCTTCGCGTTCCATAATCTCCTCGTCGGTTCACTGCAGTAGAGCAAGTCTGCAGACTGGTGTTACATAATTGCAAAGCCGTTTATAATATAGCAGAAAAGCGGGATTCTGTGCATGATTGTTTCGCATCACTCCATTGGGATGCGCGGTGATACACGCCGAAACCATCACCGGAATCGTCACAGCCGCTCTTACAAGAAGGAGAAGGTTTGTCCCCATCGTTAACGAACGGGGAGATCCTGCGCCAGCGCTACGTCGTCCAAGAACAGGTCGGGCGGGGCGGCACAGGCAGTATTTACCTTGCAGAAGATACCCGTCTGCAAGGCCGATTGTGCGCGCTCAAGGAAGTGGAGCACAACCAGGCTCTCCCGGAAGAAGTCCTTGCACAAGCCCGCGAACAATTCTTTCGCGAGGCTTCCGTGCTCGCGCGCCTCGACCACCCGAACCTGCCCAAGGTATCCGATTTCTTTTCGGTGGAATCGCGCGATTATCTCGTCATGGATTTTGTCCCTGGCAAGGACCTGCGGCAGTTGATGCAGGAAGCGCGGC
Source organism: Candidatus Villigracilaceae bacterium (assembly GCA_026645935.1). Lineage (GTDB taxonomy): Bacteria > Chloroflexota > Anaerolineae > Anaerolineales > Villigracilaceae > Villigracilis. The sequence continues at coordinate 3,429 of JAPKMP010000012.1, forward strand.
GCAACAACACTTTTCTCCCTGAAAAGGACGTGCTGGGCTGGGCGGTTCAGATCGCAGACGCGCTCGATTATCTTCACCGCCAGGAACCGCCCATCATCCACCGCGACATCAAGCCGAGCAACCTCAAACTCACGCCGAGCGGGCTGGTCAAACTTGTGGATTTCGGCCTGGTAAAGATCATGGCTCCCGGCGAAGTGACCATCACCGTCATCCAGGGACAGGGAACCGCCCTGTATACGCCCCTCGAACAATACGGGGGCGACGACACGCACACGGATTCCCGGGCGGATATCTTCTCTTTTGGCGCAACCCTTTATCATCTATTGACGAACGAACCTCCCGCTGAGGCTCGCAAACGGTTCCTGAACAGCCGAAGCCTGACTCCCCCCATCGACATCAACCCACGCCTCAGCCCGTCCGTGGAAAGAGCCGTTTTGTGGGCGATGTCCCTGCACCCGGATGACCGGCCCGCCGATGTGCTGACCTTTCGGGATGCACTGCTCGGCAAGACAGAAACGCCTGTGCAAAATCAAATCGACCGTTTCGGTTTCGAAACGCCTCAATTCGACATCTTCTCGCAGGAGCAGATCGCTAGTTATATCGCGCTCGGTTTGTTCCTGGTGGGGTTGATCGCTACTGTAATTCGGTAGGTTGGAGAGCCGCTTTTTCGAGCATCCTGCAAAACGAGCAAAACCCCGGGGCGGAAGTGGGCTGTCCGCAGCGCTCACAAGGATGCAGGTGAGCCTGAGCCGGTTCTTTCTTCACGAATAATTCCCCGCTTTGGCGAGCCTCCAAAAATCGCAGATAGAAAGTCAGTTTTGTGCCCGGGCGGACGTTCTCCAATTGATTCAACGATTCTTTATAAAATATCTGGGTCGAACCTTCTGCGAACGGGCATTCCTCATAGATATACTCGATTCCCCTGGCGATGGCGTACGCGGTCATCTCGCGCTCGTAGAAGCGGCACAACGGCTTGACCTTGCGGGCGAGTCCTTCCATTTCCGGCAGGACGGGTCCCTGCCGCAAGAGATAATCCGGCTCCCAATGCAATGTATTGCCGAACAATACCGCTGCTTCATCGTCGAGATTGTGACCCGTGGCGAGCACATCGTAACCGAGATCGCGGGCGATGCGGTTCATCTCGTGACGTTTTGTCAATCCGCAGACGGCGCAGGGTTTGCCGTGCCCGCGATGGCTGATCTCCGAAAGGACGGGGATGGAATGGCCATATTCCTTTTCGATATCCACGACATGGAGTTTCAGGTTGTTCTTATTGGCAAATTCATCGGTAAGCCTGTGAGACTCGTCAGAGTAGCCAATTCCTCCATCGATCCCCAGACCGAGGTAAAGCCCATCGGCGTTGTAGCCAAGACGAACCAGGATATCCCAAAGCGAAAGCGAATCCTTGCCGCCCGATACCGCCACGAGGACCTTCTCGTTCCGTGTGAACATGTTGTACTTCTTGATAAATCGTTCGGTCTGGTCGGGAATCCATTCGAGGAAGTGCTCCCTGCACAACGCCATGCGATGCTGGCGCATATTGACCGAGGCTTTTTCGCCGCATTTCTTGCATTTCATGTCAACCGCCCGAGATCACCGCGACCAGTTTTATCACTTCCCCATCCTTCAAGATCTCATCTTCGGTGATCAATTCCCCCTCCCGCGTGGCGATCACCGATTCCGGGACGATATTGCATTTCTTCAACGCGTCCAGTAAAGCCATCCCGGCTTTGACCTCGTATTCCTTGTTCCGCAAAATGAGCTTGACGGGCATCCAGACTCCGAAAGGACTGCATTCTACCATTTATCTACTTGAAGGCACGCGCCTGCTTTGCCACATCGTCGAAATGCAATTGGTCATGATAAATGCCGATGCGGAGGGTGACGATCAGGTTGCACCAGCCGAAGAGCGGATCGTACAAATAGAGATTACCCAACACATCCTCATCCCTGCCTACATAAAATGCGCGGATATTTGCATGCAGACCGCGGAGTTCCCTCTTCAAAGCATCGAAGGGCACAGGCTTCCTTGTATTGTAGCGGGGCGTCCACATGAAGCCGACCCATTGAGGGAATTTCGAACTGCGATACAGGTCTTCGATCCCGGTAACATACGCTCGTTTCCTGCGCAATCGACCGTACCATCCCATATACTTCCACAAGAACCTGACGGCCGGATAAAACGAAGCCATGAGCAAATAATTATGGTCGAGAATCTCGCCAATACTCCACTCCTTCGGCGCGGGTCTTTGCCAGAGTTGGGTATCCATCAGTCCGTCCAGGATGGAGAAAATCTCCTCCCTTTGACGGTCCAGCAGGTCGAGATATTCGGGAACTACAAGATTCATTTTGATTCCCGGGTGATCTCTATTAACTGCCCGTCCGGGTCGCGCAGATAAGCGGAGCGGCCCCAGTAATAATCCTTCGGGGCGACCTCGACCTTCGACCCGCCTGCCTGCAACTCCGCAACAGTTCTATCCACGTCCGCAACAGCGAAGGCAATATGATCCTCCGGGGGCAATTCGCCTTCGCCCGCCTCATAACTTTTATGGATGAAAATCTTCACACCGGCGTTCACGAAGATCGCCATATCGGGGGATTCGGCGTCGGGGTCCGTCCCGAGCAATCGGCGATAAAAAGCGGACATCCCTGCGACATTGTTCGTAAATTTTGCGATCTCAATAAGTTTCATTTTGCTCCTCTAAATCAACTTCCTGCTTATCATCCAATCAAATTAATTAACCGACCACCCTTATTTCTCTTGGTATATCGGAGAGACTCTCTGCGCCATTTCCGGTAATCACCATGTTGTCTTCAATTCGCACACCGTTGCGATTGGTTAGGTAAATCCCCGGCTCGACGGTGAATGCCATGCCGGGCTCGAGGATTTGCATATTATCGCCGCGTATGTAGGGAGCCTCGTGTCCCTCCATGCCGATTCCGTGACCGGTGCGATGCGTAAAGTATTTTCCGTAACCGGCATTTTCGATAACATCCCGCGCCGCCTTGTCGACATCCGCGCATAGGACACCGGGTTTTGCCGCGGCGCGACCTGCGGCATTCGCTTCCTGGACGATCTTGTGAATCTTTTTAAACTCTTCATCCACCTCGCCCACGGCAAAGGTGCGCGTCAGGTCAGAGATATAACCGTCGTACGCAGCGCCCCAATCAACCACAAGCAAATCGCCTACCTGCAACTTTCGTTCTGATGGGGAAGCATGCGGGTTCGCGGAGTTCGGTCCGGCAGAGACGATCGGCGCGAACGGCATTTCTGATTCAGAACCGTGTTTCAATAACTGCATCACCAACTCCGAAGCAACTTCGCGCTCGGTCATGCCGGTCTTTATCCTTGGAAGCGTCGACTCCAATGCATCCTGCGCGATCTTCACAGCCCTGCGCATGGAGTCCACTTCGGCTTTGTCCTTACGTAATCGTAACTCTGCTAGGACATCGGTCGCATCGGGGAAATCCGCTTCGGGCGCGCCTGCGCGGACATGCCTGAATTCCAACAACCGCAATTGCCGCGGTTCGACACCAATGCGTTTCGCATCCAAACCGAGGGATCGCACCGCCTTTGTAAACGCGTCATCCCATTCGGCAGGATTCTCACCATATGCCACGCCTTGTATCTTGAATGGAAACAAGTCCACTTTGGGAAGTTCGAGTTCAGGTAAAACCAAAACCGGGTCCCTGCCCGGAGCGACGAATAAAACCACCGGGCGTTCCATGAGATGAAAATTCAACCCGGTAAGATATTTCAGCGTAGGACCCGGATTCAGAATAACGGCATCCAGGTTCGAGTTCGAAAGAGAGGCGGTGAGGCGGTCGAGGCGGGAACGAGTCACAAGAGTCTCCATTCTCCTATTTATGTTTGAACTTCGAAAAAATCATGGTGATCCAATCCACAAGATATGGAAAAATTGCTTCGGTCGTGGTGGCAATACGGAACCACCAGGGGATTACCAGGCTGCGCCGCGGCCGCTTCGCGACGTCGACGATACGACGCGCGACGTACGTTGACGACATGCGCAGCTTCAATTTATAACGAAACGATTGATAAGCAACGTTCGAGCCGATGTGTTTCCCGAACTCGGTGGAAGCAGGACCCGGATAAACTCCGCTGACCTTGATCCCAAACGGCGCAACTTCGCGGCGCAACGCGTCAGTGAAGGCTCTCGCGCCATGCTTGCTTGCGGCATAACTCGCAATGAGCGGCGCAGCGATGAGACCCGCGACCGAAACCATGTTGATGATGTGCCCCTCCCTCCGCGCGATCATATACGGGAGAACCATGCGGGTGACGCGCATCATGCCGATGAGATTGACTTTAATCAACAGGTCGATGTCCCGGTCCAGACTGTGTTCTTCGTACCAACCCACCCTGCCGATGCCCGCGTTATTGAACAGGATGTCGATCCTGTCGTAAAGTTCGACGGCGGTCTTGACCATGTTGTCCACGTCTTCGGGGCTGACGATATCGACCGGAATTGCAATCGCCTCGCCGCCTGCATCTTGTATCTTCGAAGCGAGGTCCTGCAGCCGGTCGATGCGCCGCGCGGCAAGGATTACCTTGCACTTCTCCTCGGCAAACATCCGGGCGGCTTCCTCTCCAAAACCCGAAGACGCGCCGGTGATGAGCACGACCTTGTTTTCAAGCGGGATGGGACGAAAATTCATGACAGGGATATTGTAAAGCGAAAAACACCACACAAAAAGAAAAACGCAAAACGGAATCGCCGGTCTGCGTTTTAGCCCTTTCGACATGGCCAAATTTGGATTTTGCGCTTCGACCTCCGCCTCAACCTTCGTTTTGTTCCTCGGCGCGTTTTTTGGGTTTGGGCGCTTCGATGATCGGATTCTTTCCCAACGCGATCTCCAACACTTCATCCATATGTTTGACGGGGATGATCTTTAGTTCGGACTTTGCTGTTTTCGGCAGTTCCACCAGATCCTTCATGTTCTTCTCCGGCAGGATGACCGTCTTCAAGCCGGCGCGATGGGCGGCAAGGACCTTCTCGCGCACGCCGCCGATCGGCAGGACGCGTCCGCGCAGGGTGATCTCCCCGGTCATGCCGACGTGTTTATAGATAGGCTGCCCAGTCAGAGCGGAAATGATGGCGCTCGCCATTGTAATTCCAGCCGAAGGTCCGTCTTTGGGAATGCCGCCCTCGGGCATATGGATGTGGATATCGAACCGTTCGAATACTTCCATTTCGATCTTAAGTTTCGCGGAACGGGACTTGATATAGGACATCGCCGCCTGGGCGGATTCCTGCATCACCTCGCCCATCTGACCGGTCATCTGCAAACCGCCCTTGCCTTCGATGATGGCAACCTCGACGGGCATGATCTCGCCGCCCGTTTCCGTCCACGCCAGGCTGGTGGCGACGCCGACCTCGTCAGCCCTCTCGGCTTCAGACGGGAAGAATTGCTGGGGTCCAAGGAGTTTGTCGATTCCCTCCGCTGCGATTACAGTCGGGTATTTTTTCCCTTCCGCTTTCAACCGTGCCACTTTACGGCATACACGGCTGATCTCGCGCTCGAGACCGCGCACACCGGCTTCATACGTATATTCGCGGATGATGCGCTGCAGGGCGCCGGGCTCAAAGCCCAAACCGGGATCTTCGATCCCGGTTTCTTCGATCTGGCGCGGTATAAGATAGCGATTGGCGATCTCGACCTTCTCTTCTTCGATATAGCCGGGGAATTCGATCACTTCCATGCGGTCGAGCAGCGGCGAGGGAATGCTCCCCAAGGAATTTGCGGTCGTGATGAACATGACCCTGGACAAATCGAAAGGCAATTCAAGATAATGGTCGCTGAACGAATGGTTTTGTTCCGGGTCTAGCACTTCGAGCATCGCCGATGCCGGGTCACCGCGAAAATCGGAGTACAACTTGTCGATCTCATCGAGCATGAATAACGGATTGGAAGTCCCCGCCCGCTTCATGGTCTGGATAATCCGCCCCGGCAACGCGCCGATGTAGGTGCGGCGATGTCCGCGTATCTCGGCTTCGTCGCGCACGCCGCCGAGCGAGACGCGCACAAACTTGCGTCCGAGCGCATCTGCAATGGAACGGCCGAGCGACGTCTTTCCCACACCAGGCGGTCCGACAAAACATAGAATCGGCTGGCGCTCCTTCTTCGGCTTGAGGGAACGGACAGCGATGTATTCAAGGATGCGTTCCTTGGCTTTCTTCAAACCGAAATGATCGCGCTCCAAAATCTTCGCCGCGTGTTTTACGTCGAGATTATCCGGTGTAGGGTTGTTCCACGGGAGATCGAGAATCCAATCGATGTAGGTGCGGATGATGCCCACTTCGGGAGCCATCGGCGGCATCTGGTTGAGGCGTTCCACTTCCTTTAACGCCACCTTACGCGCTTCTTCGGGTAAAGCCGCAGTTTCCACCCGCTTCTTCAAATCAACCGCGTCGCGCGTAAAAATGTCGCCCTCGCCCAGTTCGGTTTGAATCTGTTTCATCTGCTCGCGCAGGTAATACTCACGCTGGCTCTTGTCGACTTCGTTCTGCACGCGGGTGTGAATCTCATCCTCGAGCTCGAGAACGTCCACTTCGGCAGCAAGCAGGTTGTTCAATTGTCCGAGGCGCGCCTTGGGGTCAAGAATCATCAACAGCCGCAATTTGGCTTCATAGGTAAGCCCGAGCGAAGTGGAGATCATATCTGCAAGCCAGCCCGGCTCGGAGATGTTCAACGCAAAGACATGCGCCTCTTCAGGAATCGACCTATCCAATTGGATGCATCGTTCGAATTGATTCAAGACCGAACGCATCAACGCCTGGGTCTGCCGGTCTGCGGACGTCGACTCATGGATGATCCGCGCGCGCACTCTGATGTAAGGTTTGAGGCGGATAAACTCCACAATCTCCACGCGGCGGCGGCCCTGAACGAGAGCGGAATGTGAACCGTCCGGCATATCGAGCAAACGCCCGACAGCCATTTCCACACCGATGGGCAGAAAATCATTCGGACCCGGTTCCTCCACATCGGGGTCGCGCTGGGTCAAACCGATGATGGTCTGTTCCCTGGTATGCGCTTCCTCCAATGCCAGCAGTGAAGCCTCACGCCCGATAAAGATCGGCGACACCATGCGTGGAAAAATGACCATATCCCGCAGCGGAAGCACCGACGCCTCGATCAATCCATCGACCTTCGGCTCCATGTTCGGGATGCGGTACAGTTCCTCCGTCCGTTGCGAGAGGGTCAGGTCAAATTCATCCTCATTCCAATTCGGTTGACTCATCTAATAAATTCCATTTCGATTACGCTCCCTTCGCCGATTCCGGAGGCGTGAGCGATGTTATCGATTTCCATTCTCTCATCACTTCCGCCGTCACGAACATCGATCCGGCGGATAATACAATGCTACCATCATTCGCGGACAAATCCAGCGCAAGCCGCAATGCATCTTTGACGGGAACCGCCGCCTCAGACTCCAACCCGGCCTGCGCGGCAAGACCCTGAATATGCTCCACGCTCAAAGCGCGCGGATGGTCTGCCCGCGTGACGATGACCTTCCTTATCTTCGATTTCATCTCCGCGAACATGCCGGGAATGTTTTTATCCTCCGACGCGCCGAAGATGAGATAAACCAACCTGCCGGGGAAATGTTCATCCAGGGTTTCGCGCAATTTTTCGAACGAATCCTGGTTATGGGCGGAATCAAAGATCACAGTCGGTTCGAGGCGGGCTACTTCAAACCGTCCGCGCCAATCAACCTGCTGGAATCCGATTTTGATCTGCTCGTCTGTGATGGGAATCCCGCTGGTTTTCAGCGCAGTGTAGGCAGTCGCGGCATTTTCCACCTGGTGCTTGCCAAGGAGCGGGACTGTCAACTCCACCCTTCCCCACGCAGCGCTTTTCAATTCCAATGTTTGACCATCGATTGAAGATTGATTTCGGACAAAGTTTATATCCCGTCCGACCAGGGTGAAATTACAATTCCTCAAATTGGCTATACGCAACAGCACTTCCAACGCTTCTTCCTTTTGCGGGGATGAAACCACAGGGACAGAATCCTTTATTATCCCAGCCTTCTCCCCTGCTATGAGCGCCAGGGTATTTCCCAGCACAGCCATATGGTCGTAAGATAAGGAAGTAATGACCGAAATCTTCGGCATGACCACATTGGTCGCATCGAGCCTGCCCCCGAGTCCCACTTCGAACACTGCCGCATTAACTCCATATTTCTCAAATGCCATGAACGCCAATGCTGTCGTGATCTCGAATGTGGTCAGTTTTTCTATCGCTGCGACACGAGGCTTGATCTCTTCCACCAACTCCACCATCTGCTCATGCGAGATCGGCTGCCCATCGATGCGAATCCGCTCGGTGTAATCCTCCAAATGCGGAGAAGTGTACAAGCCGGTCTTGTATCCCGCCGCCGTCAACGCCGAAGCGCACAACGCCGAGACTGAGCCCTTTCCCTTTGTCCCCGCCACATGGATGATAGGATATTTCGCCTGCGGATTTCCGAGCGAATCCATCAACCTGAACATGCGGTCGAGGTTGAAATCCGCCTTGGCAAGCTCTGATGAGTGTTTCAGGCTATAATCCACAAAGGAATAGAGGTAGTCGAGGGCGAGGTTGTAACGGGTTTCGATGTCCATGTAAAAATTGTAAGTCGTAATCCGTAATTCGTAAATCAGAAAATGACGCACAGTTTTCACACCCTCAAAGACATTTCAAGTAATTCTCTGCCCCGCATCGCTGAAATCCATATGATTGACGCAGGATTATTGTCCAAGTTGGGTTATCCTTTCGTTTTGCGTTATTTTGAGAATGCGATCAAGGATGAGCGGACTTTCGGCTTTTACGCGCAGGATGCTGGGACGGGAGAAATCATGGGTTTCAGCCTCGCCTCGCCAGAGCCGTCATCGCTCACAGTAAAACTCACAGAAGACAAGTGTTGGTTTGTCAGGAACATTATCAAAGTCATCATTACCCGCCCTTTGGTGTTCCTTCAGATGCTCATTTCGAGCATCACGATCCGTGGGCAGATGTATGAGCCAAACACCGTCGAATGCGTGTATTTCACGGTCGACCCGAAATACCGCGGAAAAGGATTGGGACGCGAACTGCAAAAATCCCTCATGGACGAGGGGCGCAAACGGGGGTATAAAAAAATCTACGCCAGCGTGGAAACCTGGAACATCGCCAGCTTGAAAGCCACGCAGGCGAACGGATTTAGAATCATCAGAACCTTCCGCGAAGGAATTTATCACCGACACCGACTGGAAAGCGAGCTATAGAGAGATGACAACTCATCGCGAACGCATCCAAGCCTGCCTGAACGGAGAATCGATCGACCGCACACCGATCGCGCTCTGGCGTCACTTCCCGAACGAAGACCAGAATCCTGAAAGTCTTGCCGCGGCGACGATCAAATTCCAGCAGACCTACGACTTCGACATCGTGAAAGTGACCCCCGCCTCCTCTTTCGCTGTCAAGGATTGGGGCGTGGAAGATGAATGGCGAAATAACCCGGAAGGTTCACGGGACTATATAAAACACGTCATCAATGAGCCCGGGGATTGGGAAGCGCTCAAACCGCTCGACCCCTCTGCTCCGCATCTTGCCGCGGAATTGGAATGCTTGAAACAAATTTGCAGAGAAGCTGGAAAGGATACCCCGGTCATTCAAACGATTTTCAACCCGATGTCGCAGGCGAAGAACCTGGCAGGGAACAAGTTATTATTGGAACACATCCGCAAGCACCCAGACGCCGTCCTGAAGGGATTGGATACCATCGCGACGACCACGATGAAATTCATCGAAGCCGCACGCGACGCGGGCGTGGATGGCATCTTCTATGCCGTCCAACACGCCCAGGGCAGCATGATGGATATAGAAGAATACAAGTTCCTCGTCCTGCCTGTGGACCAGAAAACGCTTCAACCCGCAGAAGACCTTTGGTGCAATATGCTTCATTTACACGGCAGGGATGTTTATTTCTCCCTGCTGCGTTTGATGAACTTCCAGATCGTCAACTGGCACGACCGCGAAAGCTACCCATCGCTGGCAGAGGCGCAAAGTTTCTTTCGCGGCGTGGTGTGCGGAGGCATAAGTCAGGATACACTCCACTCGGGGAATCCGGACCAGGTCAGGAAAGAGGCGCAAGACGCCATTAATCAGACCAACGGCAGGAAGTTCATCCTCGGTACGGGATGCGTCGTCTATTACGAATCTCCGCACGAGAATATCATGGCTGCGCGAAAGAGCGTCGATCCCCCTCACCATTCAGGAGAGGGGTGAGGTTATGACTCTGCGCGTCATCGCGGGAATCGCAAAAGGGAGGAGGTTGAAATCCGTGCCGGGAGATACGACAAGACCCGTGATGGACCGCGTCAAGGAAGCGTTGTTCAACATCCTCGCGGGGGACGTCATCGATTCGAACTGGTGGGATCTGTTCGCGGGCACGGGTGCGATCGGGATCGAAGCCCTGAGCCGCGGCGCTTCATTCGTGAGATTCACTGACCTGAACCGCGCACCGATCGAAACGATTAAAGAAAATTTGGAACACTGCAAATTCGCAGATAAAGCAGAGGTCAAACGCGGCGATGCGTTCACGCTGCTGGCGGGCAGAGCAGACAGACATTTCGAATATATCTATATCGCGCCGCCGCAATATCAGGGCATGTGGGTGGAGGCGCTGAAGCGGCTCGACGATCATTTGGATTGGCTGAGCGACGACGGGACGGCAATCGTCCAGATCGACCCATCTGAGTATGAAGAACCGGAATTAAGCCATCTCGTGGAGGGCGAGCAGCGAAAATATGGGCAAACACTTTTGGTTTTCTACGATCGGAAGTGAGCGATACGAGATTCGTTTCCTTCCCCAAAATGACGTATACTGTAAATGTCCGTGTCATTGCGTTTTTTGAAAAACCAAAAGGAGAATAAAATGGCATACACAATGGATACAACCGTCGGCGAGATATTGAAGGACACACAAGCCCTGGAGATACTGGAAAAACATGCACCTGGGATTTCCAAAAATCCCATGATCGGCCTGGCAAAAGGTATGACCCTCAAACAGATACTCGCGATGCCTCAAGCCAAGGAAGCAGGATTGACCGAGGATATGGTCAAGAAAGTCCTGGCAGAGATCAACGCTCGAAAGTAATGCCAGGTTCTGAAAATAGGATATTAATCAAAAAGCGTCCGTTATTCGACGGACGCTTTTTGATTTCCGGTTAAACCGGCAGCCATAAATAGAACACGCAACCGGGGAAGGTCGTTTCATCGTGTCCCCTGCTCTCCACCCATACCCGGCCACCATGCGCCTTCGCGGCGCCGCGCACAAAGGCAAGTCCCAACCCCGGTCCCCCGCCTTTGAAACTTGTCGTACCGGAGGAATGCACAATGGCTTTGCCCGCCTGATAAAATTTTTCGAAGATGAGTTCGTGATGTTCCGCATCCAGGCCGATCCCGGTATCTCTGACTTCGATCAAAGCGCCTTCCGCCCCGTTCGCCGCCTTTGCCGTCTTCGTGGATATGGTTACCTTGCCTCCATCGGGTGTGTACTTGATCGCATTGACGATGAGATGATATAACGCTTTTTGGATCAAGGTCGGGTCGCCGTGGATCAGGGGGGTATCCGGCTCGAGGTTGTGGATCAATTCAATGTTCCGTTCGGAGGCGGCCTTGCTCAATCCATTCACTGCATCCAGGACGGTCCGCTTCAATAAAATCGGCGCGAGCCGCAATGTTTGAGGTTCGCCGTCCATGCGGGTGACATCCAGCATGGTGTTGACGATGGAATGAATCCGCTCCGCACCGCTGTGGATTCCCTCCGCCGCCAAAGCCAGGTTGGGGTGGTGCCGCACTTCCGGCGACGTATTCAAGAGATCCGCGTAACCCATTAGGATGGTGATGGGCGTCCGCAGTTCATGCGCAGCGACGTCGATGAACTCGGTCTTGTTGCGGTCCAATTGACGCAGAACCTTGTTCGCCTTTTGCAGGTCGGCGATCATGCGCTGGTCGTTCTCCCTCAACCGGTCCAGGGTGATGCGGATGATATCCATCGCCATGCGCGGGCTTTGGCTTAACATCGTTTCGAAATCGGATTTCTCCATTTCGAGGACGATACATTCAGTTGTTGTTGTCACGGTGGCTGAGCGGGGAGCGTTCAGGATGAGAGCCATTTCGCCGATCAGGTCGCCTGCGCCTGCAGTCCGCAAAATACGTTCCCCCTCCCCATCCCCCACCGATTTGCTGATCACGACCCTGCCTTCGGCAAGGATATAAAAGACCTCTTCGTACTCTCCCTCACGGCACAAAAAATGGCCGGCAGGATACAGCCGGAGTTCCGTAAGCGCAGCCATCTGTTCCAGTTCATTTTCATCCAGGCCGTTGAATGCCAACCGGAGCAGGGAAACCTTGTCGGGGATCTTTACCTTGTCCATTTCTAGTGAGTATACCCAGCCCATCCGATAAAAAAGATTGCTTTTCGATGATAATTTCAGCCCCCAGGCGACTCAGGTATAATTGCACCCATGCAACCTGACATGAAAAACATTATCGGTGTGCGATTCAATCCCATCGGCAAGATCTACCACTTTGATTCCACCTCCCTGCCCGATCTCAAACCCGGCGAACACGTTATCGTGGATACCTCGCGCGGACGTCATCTCGGGGAAGTGATCCAGGTCCTTCAAGAATCGCCCCCGCGCCCCGAAGGCGGCTGGAAAAGCGTCGAACGCCGCGCCACGCCGCGCGACCTTTTACTTCAGCAATCCTGGCGAAACAAACAAACGGAAGCCATGATCAATTGCCGAGCACGCGCATCGGAGATCGGCCTGCTCGACACGATAAAAATAGTCGCCGCAGAATACAACTACGACGGCTCGCGCCTCGCCTTCCTCTTCAGCACTGACCAGGAGGAAAAAGTCGACCTCAAATCCCTGCGGAAGGATATGTCGGAAAAATACCCGAACACGCATATCGAAATGCGGCAGATCGGTCCGCGCGACGTAGCGAAACTGATCGGCGGTATGGGCGCGTGCGGCATCGAAACCCGCTGCTGTTCCAAATTCCTCACCGACTTTTCCCCCATCTCGATCAAGATGGCGAAGGAACAGGGCATCTCTCTGACGCCGGATGAGATCACCGGCATGTGCGGGCGCCTGCGCTGCTGTCTCATCTATGAATACGAGCAATACGTCGAAGCGCGCAAGACCCTGCCCAAACGCAATAAGCGCGTGGTGACACCGAAAGGCGAAGGCAAGGTGATGGACCTCCTTCCCATGAGCGACAAGGTCGTCGTACTTATCGAGGTCGAAGGCGAACGCCCGCAGCAATTCGCATTTTCGCGCGAAGACATCCAGCCTTGGGATGAACTCGAAGCCCTGCGTAGAAAATCCGAAGCGCCTTGCGACCGGCATGAAGGCGGCGGCTGCACATGCGGCAAATCGAAAAACAAAAATGTCCGGGCAAACTAAAACCTGGGAAAAACAGCAAAAGATTCTGGTCATTCTGGCTCATCCCGATGATCCAGAATTTTTTTGCGGCGCCACCCTCGCCAAATGGTCGCGCGAAGGACACATCATCCAATACATTCTGGTGACCTGCGGCGACAAAGGCTTCAATCCAACAACCCATCCGGAAATGACTCCCGAGAAGCTTTGCGGGATTCGCCACCTCGAACAAGCGGAAGCCGCAACAGTCATTGGGGCAGAGCCGCCTCTCTTCATGGACCTGCCGGACGGGTACCTTATCCCGGACCTGAATCTCCGCCGGGAGGTGGTGCGAGAAATCCGAAAACACAAACCGGATATCCTCGTCACCTGCGACCCGCAAAATCTCTTCGCGGTATATGGAATCAACCACCCAGATCACCGCGCGTGCGGGCAAGTCGTGCTGGATGCCGTCTTCCCTGCGGCAGGTAACCCCACCTACTTCCCCGACCTGCTCGCGCAGGGATTCAAACCCCACATGCCGAAGGAAGTCTGGTGTTCGCTTACACAACAGCCCAACACCGTCCTCGATGTAACCGAATTCTGGGAAATAAAAATCCAAGCCGTTCTCAGGCACAAATCCCAGGTGCAGGACGTGGACAAACTCGTCGAACGCTTGAAATCCCGCCGAACCGAGGACAGCACGGATGAAAATCCGCGCTATGAAGAGAAGTTCAGAGTCATCATGTATTCGTAATCAATGTCGCTGCTAGCCGCCGGTTTCGTTCATTGGCGGCGAAGGGATCTCGAAGAAAATATGGGATTGCTTCGGGCAAATAACAAGAACACCCTCGCAATGACATGAGATTCAAAGGAGCCTTCCATGAATCCCTTCCTCAAACAAGCTCAAGACCTTTTCCCCTACACCCAAGCCATGCGGCGCGACTTTCACAAACACCCTGAACTCGGATTCAATGAAATCCGCACAGGCGGCATCGTGGCAAAGGAACTCGAAGCTCTCGGCCTCGAAGTGACCAAGGGTGTCGGCAAGACAGGCGTGGTCGGCTTTCTCGAAGGTTCGAAACCGGGTCCCACCATCCTGCTCCGCTTCGATATGGATGCGTTACCTATTAATGAAGACACCGGCGCGGAATATTCTTCTGAAAATCCCGGCGTGATGCATGCCTGCGGGCATGACGGTCACACCGCCATCGGCCTGACCGTGGCAAAAATTCTCAACGAACGCAAAAACGAGCTGGCGGGCAATATCAAATTCTGCTTCCAACCTTCTGAAGAAGGAACGAATGGCGAAGAGATCGGCGGCGCATTGATGATGATGCGCGACGGCGTTCTCGAAGGACCCAAGGTGGAAAAGACCCTTTCGCTTCATCTTTGGAACGACAAACCTGTCGGCTGGCTGCATGTTGCCGAAGGACCGGTGATGGCGGGAGCAGATCTGTTCAACATCAAACTTACCGGAAAAGGCGGTCACGGCGCGCAGCCCGAGGTGACGATCGACCCCATCGTTTGCGCATCGCAAATCGTCACCGCATTGCAAAGCATCGTTGCGCGTAACATCGAGCCGCTAAAGCCGGCGGTTATCAGTGTTACAACCCTTCACTCCGGCACGGCGTTCAACGTGATCCCCCAAACCGCGGAACTCGGCGGGACCATCCGCACTTTTGAGCCGGAGATTCGTAAGAAAGTCCACCGCCGATTCGAAGAGATCGTACGGGGCACGGCTCAAGCCATGAATTGTGAAGTGGAGATCCTTATCAAACAGGTCACAGCGCCGGTCATCAATAACGACAACGTTGCGGCAAGCGTCATGAATTCCGCCCAAACCCTTTTCCCGCAGAACGAGATTGCCAGCAATGCCTATCTCACCATGGGGGCGGAGGACATGGGATACATGCAGGAAAAAGCCGATGGCTGTTATTTCTTCATCGGTTCTGCGAACGCCGAAAAGAACCTCAACTTCAACCACCATCATCCCAAATTCGATTTCGACGAACGCGCACTCGTCAACGGCGCGGCATTGATGGCATCCGCTGCCGCAGACTTACTAAAAGGCTGATCGTTTGGATCGGTGCATGATGAGTATTGAGGAAACCCATGAAACGCGCGAGTAAATGGGCTGTCGGCGCAGTATTAACTGCCGCAGCGGCTTTTGCCGCATATCGATCCGTTTCCGCTCCGCCGCCCGAGCCTGTAACTCAAACACCAGTAATCGTCCCAACAGCTGTGGAAACGGAATCCCTTGTTCCGAATCAACACTGCGCCTTTCAATGGGCTTACCTGGATCTACCTGAGTTAACGTCGGAGTTCGACAGCGCATTAAAAGCCATGAATCCACAAGCTGCGGGCCGGGCACAGGCGTTCGGCGAGAATTGCATCCAAACAGACGGCTCTGCTGTCTTCGGCGCCATGGAAACGGATTTCTACGTGCATTTGCAAGTGGACGCTCTGGACAGGGAAGAGGATTTTGGAAATTGGATCGCCCAAGTCCTCGAGACTGTGATACAAATTCCGCGAGAAAACCTTGAAGGACCAAATTACGGATTCGTCGAATTCACCTTCGAAAAAAGCGAAGCCGAACGG
Organism: Candidatus Villigracilaceae bacterium; assembly: GCA_026645935.1. GTDB lineage: Bacteria > Chloroflexota > Anaerolineae > Anaerolineales > Villigracilaceae > Villigracilis. The sequence continues at coordinate 19,445 of JAPKMP010000012.1, forward strand.
ATCATTTTTCGGGTGCCCATCCAGCAATATATCGACGAGGCGATGGGAAAATCGGGCGCGGAATTGTTCCAAATGTTTTCCCCAAAACCATAGACGACCGCAAACCTGCCATGAGCCGCCTGAAAAGGCGGTTTTTTCGTCCTTGACAGCCGATGGGTTTCGACATATACTACGTTTAGTAGTTACTAAACGTTTTAAATCAAAGGCAGGCAGGATGACCAAACTCCCTCAACTCAAGAAGGATTTCATAGAGAACCTCAGCCAGATGAGCCGGTTTTGGGGCTTCCCGAAAGGGATGGGCGCGATCTTTGCGGTCGTTTATCTATCCCCCGCCCCGCTGGCATTGGATGAGATCGTGGAACAGACAGGAATGACGAAGGGCGCGGTCAGCACCGAGGTGCGGACACTGGCGCGCATGGGACTCGTGCATCGCTCGTCCAAACTGGGAGACCGCAAAGATTACTACGAAGCGGAAACGGATTTCTACACATCCATCCGCTCGCTTTTGAAGGAGCGCCAGCACAGCGAATTCGACCGGGCTTTGCGCGGGGTGAGGGAAACGCTCGAGAAATTGGAATCGGGCTCAGTCTCGGGCAATGAGGCGGAGATCGCGTTCATGTACGAACGGGTCAAAGCCCTCCAGGATTTTTTCAACGCCATCGACAGTCTGACGAACGCCGTCATCAAATTGGAGAGTCTCGGGCTTTCGAATGTCACCAAGATCCTAAATATTTTAAAATAAGGAAAGGAATTCCATGAATACCATCATCAGTTTTCTTGTACATGTTCTTCTGACCATCGCCGTAACTGCGCTCGTCGTGAACTATATCCGCCCATACCTCCGCAAGGTCCTGGTTGACCTATGCGGCACGGAAGAACGCGCGCAGTTTTGGACGGTTTTCTCGAACGTCGTGCTGGTCGGTTTACCCGGCATCCTCGCCTTGAATTACAGGCCAGAGGCCGTCACATTGGAGGAGTTGTTCTTTGAGATTGCCGGAAGGCTCAGCGGCACGCTGGCAGGTTTTCTCTTTGGATTGGTCGGGGTCGGGTTCGTCGTCTCGATCTTTGCTTTATTTGCCCCGCGCCCCGCGAAAGCTGAGGCGAAATGAAGATCGCAGTCACCGGCGCATTCAGTTACACTGGAAAGTACGTTGCCAGATTATTGCTTGAAAAGGGTGAGGAAGTCATTACTCTCACCAATCATCCCAATAGACCCGATCCCTTCGATGGAAAGGTCAAGGCGCATCCGCTAAATTTTGCGAATGAAGCAGAACTGGTTGAAAACCTGCGCGGGGCGGAAGTGCTGGTCAACACTTATTGGGTGCGATTCGATAAGGGAACGAACACGCAGCCCAAAGCCGTGGAGAACACAAAAGCCCTGGTGAATGCCGCCGTCAGGGCGGGTGTGAAACGGATCGTCCACATCAGCATCGCCAATCCCTCCGCCGATTCCCCCCTCCCCTATTATTGGGGCAAGGCAGCGAATGAAAAAGCGGTCATCGATTCGGGCATGTCGTATGCAATCCTGCGTCCCACCGTCCTGGTCGGCGGCGGAGAGGATATTCTCATCAACAACATCGCCTTCCTCCTGCGCCGATTCCCCTTTTTCCTGATCCCCGGAGACGGTTCATACGGCATTCAACCTGTGCATGTAGTGGACCTTGCGACTCTTGCCGTTGAAGCGGTTTATGCCAAAGATAATTATGTCATCGATACCGTAGGGCCGGACTCGTACACATTCAAGGAACTGGTGAAATTGGTCGGAGACACCATCGGCAACAAACGACCATTGGTACCTGTACCGCCCCGGCTGGCACTACTCGCCGCCCAGTTCATAAGCCTCTTCGTCAAAGATGTCGTCCTCACCCCTGAAGAAGTGGATGGATTGATGGCCAATCTGCTGGTTTCGAGGGAGCCTGCACGCGGCAAGATCCTCTTCAAGGATTGGTTGAAGGAAAACCGCGGCAACGTCGGGATACGTTATGCATCGGAACTTAAAAGGCATTATCAATGAAATCCCCAATCCGCGTCAATTCATTGTTCCAGGATTATCCTTCGAACTAATCGATCGTTACCATTCCGCTGCATTTTGGGTTGTCGATACACCCGTAATATTCCCTCCCCACATCCGGGCCGCGGCGATATTTTCTCAATACCATCATCTTGCCGCACACCGGGCAGTTCGGAACAGAATCCATACCCGCCCTGGGTTTCTCATTATTTACCAGCGCAAGCTTGAAAAGCGCGATCAGATCGGAGGGAACATATCTCTCGTTCGATGGAACATGGACAAGCGGAATACCCGCATCGCTGAACGCATCAGCGATGAATTTATCGGCTTCACGCATGCCCGCCTTTGCGATGGGCTTAACGATCTCCACACCGAAGGACGGAGCAAAGGTTTTTCGGTCGCACAACAAGAAATCCACATGTTTGCGGAATATCTTGTTGAAGTAATGCACATTTTCGTTCGGGCGGACGATCGTGAAGAGGTCGGTCAGGGCTACTTTGGGACAGACGAGGTAGCGGTCTCCCATCAGGTCCGTCAGGGAACGAAAAAGAGCCGCTTCCGTCTTACTCAGGAAGGGCTCTCGCAGGCGATAGGGAAGGCGGATTTGTTTTTCCTCGATCATACTCTCATTATACATAAGGAATCGTTTCCCGCACAGAATTTTCGGGAACCTTCCCCACCAACACGAAACGCTTCTCATACAAGTTTTGCGAGCAAGTCCCTCTCCTCGAATTCAGTGGTGACCTCGCCGTCCAACCAGGCGGCACGGAGGCGGTTCAACACCTCGCCTAACCGCGGACCGGGCGCCAGCCCAAGTTTCTTCAAGTCTTCGCCCGTTGTCCGCGCTCTGACGTGCCGCCAGATGGAAATATAACTCAATAACGCATTTTCACGCGTAACCAGGTAAACGGCGTAGATGGAAAGCAGGGGCAGTTTTTCAAGGGCATACGCCCACTCGCTAGGCTTTGCCCCGGTCAGGTGCGGCAGGCTCCGCTTCAATTGCGCGCCCGCCCAAACCGCCAGAGACAACTCGTTTGAAAAATCCAACCGGTTGACCAGCAGGAAGATCTCCTCCTCCGAAAGGTCGATGAACCACAGAATAAACCCCATCACCCGCCGGTCGGCAGCGACATCGAGGTGAGCATCCATTTCAAGGTAATCGGCATAATCCTGGGTGAATTCGGGCATCTTTGGATGTATCGACTCCAAAATCCCCAATCCTGCCAAGCGCATCAACATTTTCGCCGACTCATTTTCATCGAGAATCAAATCCAATTCGTTCCGCAGACGCTCGCCGCTCAATGACTCGAGCACCTTTAGCGCTTCACGGTTCATCGAATTTAGCGTTTCAGGTTCGATATCAAACCCATACCGCACTTCATAGCGGATGGCGCGAAAGATACGGGTTGGATCGTCGATAAAAGAATTGGGATGAAGGATGCGGATCACTCCCCGCTCGAGGTCTGCTCGGCCTCCCAACGGGTCGAGGATTTCGCCCAAGCCCTTTCCATCCACGCGCAACGCGATTGCGTTTACCGTGAAGTCACGCCGCCGCAGGTCATCTTCAATCGTGGAAGGTTTTACTGTGGGGAGCGCGCCCGGCTTTTCGTAGGTTTCGCTGCGGGCAGTGATGATGTCAACCACATGATCTGAATCAGGCACATGCCAAAAGGCGGTGCGGAATTTGAAGTGTGAAGTCTGCCTGCCGCCATATACTTCGACGAGTCGCGCAGCAAATGCTACGGCGTCGCCTTCGACGATGACATCCAGGTCTTTGATCGGTCTGCCGAGCAAAAGGTCTCGCACGCAGCCGCCGACGAGATAGCAAGGCATGCGCAGGGATTCCGCCTCGGCGGCGATGTCCGAGAGTAGAGTCTGTTTTTCGGACGGAATCAAGTAAGGGTCACGAAGGAGGCGCAGCATGTCATCCTTTTGCATAAAATCAATTTTACCCTTATAATCTGGCGCATGTTGACCGCGAAACGCCCGAACCCGTCCCCTAGAATGTGTAACTCCTCCAGGTCTGGCTAGGTTCGCTTAATCGCGCCCAAACGGCTCCCAGACTTGGCGAGCCGTTTTTTGTTGGATGGTGAAAATGAAAGATTTGACGATCAAAGAATTGACGGAACAAATGCATGCGCTGGTGAAGTCGAAGGGATGGTACGAGGCGGACAGCAAACGCCCGCAGACACCGCGCAATCTGGCGGTCTCGCTATCGATCGAAGCCGCTGAGATCTTGGAACATTTTCAATTTACAGACGAGATTCAAGACCGCGACGAACTGGGAAGTGAATTGGCAGACGTATTGCTGTATCTAATGCAGCTGGCTTCGATCTCAGGCATCGACCTGGAAGAGGCGGTTCTGAAAAAGATCGAGAAGAATAAAACCCGGCAGTGGGATGTTGAAAAATGAATGTGACTGTATTTGGCGGCGCACAGCCGAAAGAAAGAACACCCGCATACGAAGAAGCGCGCCAATTAGGCGCACTCCTCGCCCAGCGCGGACACGTTGTATTGAGCGGCGGTTACATGGGCACGATGGAAGCCGTCTCGCGCGGCGCGTACGAAGCGGGCGGGCACGTCATCGGCGTGACCTGCGAAGACATCGAAGCCTGGAGACCGACAAAAGCCAACGGCTGGGTGAAAGAGGAAAGAAGGAAGAAAACCCTTCATGAAAGAATCCTGGCGTTGATCGAAGGCTGTGATGCGGCAATGGCGCTCCCCGGCGGCGCAGGCACGTTGACCGAAATCATGATGATGTGGAATCTGATGATCGTGGAGTCCCTGCCCCGAAGACCGTTGGTACTCATCGGGCGGGGCTGGCAGTCCACGTTCGACCAGTTCTTCGGCGAATTTGAAAGTTACATGCCTGTCCAACAAAGAGAGTTGTTATACTTTGCGGGCGATGTGAAAGATGCAATAAAGAGATTAGATATTGGAGATTAGTAATTGGCAATTGTTCGAGGCTTTCAAAAAAATTACCAATCTCCAATTACCAATTACCAAAACGAGGACAAAATGGCTGAAGACAAACTACCCACCCGAGCAGAAGACTTTTCCGAATGGTACAACCAGTTGGTCGTGCGCGCTGACATGGCGGATTACTCGCCCGTGCGCGGATGTATGGTGGTCAAGCCGTATGGCTGGGCGCTTTGGGAAAACATCTGTTCGTGGCTGGATGCGGAATTCAAAAAGACCGGTCACGTCAACGCGGCGTTCCCGACCCTCATCCCGATGTCATTCTTCGAAAAAGAGAAGGAACACGTCGAAGGTTTCGCGCCAGAACTGGCGGTCGTCACCCACGGCGGCGGACAAGAACTCGAAGAGAAGCTCGCGGTGCGTCCCACCTCTGAGACCATCATCGGTCATATGTATGCGAAGTGGGTCAAATCCTGGCGCGACCTGCCGCTGTTGATCGTGCAGTGGGGTTCGGTGATGCGCTGGGAATTGCGCACCAAACTCTTCCTGCGCACAGCCGAATTCTACTGGCACGAAGGACACACCGCGCACGCCAGCGAAGAGGAAGCCAAAGAGGAGATGTACCGCATCCTCGACATCTACGAACGCTTCTGCCTCGAAGAAGCCGCCATCCCTGTTTTCAAAGGAACCAAGAGCGAGACAGAACGCTTCGCAGGCGCACAGATCACGACATCCATTGAAGCGATGATGTGGGACAAGCGCGCGCTGCAATCGGGCACATCTCACTATTTCGGTGATAATTTCTCAAAGGCGTTCGAGATCCAATTCTTGAACAAAGACAACAAACTGACCTATGCACAAACGACATCGTGGGCGATCTCGTCCCGCATCATCGGCGCGATGATCATGGTCCACGGCGACGACAACGGACTTGTCCTGCCGCCCCGCCTCGCACCCATCCAGGCTGTGGTCGTTCCCATTTTCAAGAATGACGTGGAAAAAGAAAAAGTCATGGAAGTTGCCAACCGCCTCTTCGCTGAACTCAAGGCTGCGGGTGTGCGCGTGAAGTTTGACGACCGCGATAATGTGTCCAGCGGCTTCAAGTTCAACGACTGGGAAATGCGCGGCGTGCCCGTCCGCGTGGAGATGGGTCCCAAGGACGTGGAAAAAGGAACCGTTGCTCTCGCGCGCCGCGACAAGCCCGGCAGGGAAGGCAAAACTTTTGTCTCGCAAGACGGCATCGCCGACACCGTCAAGACTCTGCTGACCGATGTACAGGCATCCCTGCTCAAACGCGCCACCGAATATCGCGACTCGAACATCCACGATGCAAAGACTTTCGATGAATTAAAGAAAGTCGTGCAGGACGGGTGGGCATTTGCCTATTGGTGCGAATCGACCGAATGCGAAAAGAAGGTCAAGGAAGAAGCCAAAGCCACCACGCGCAACATCCCATTCCACCAACCGGACGCGGAAGGCAAGTGCGTTGTCTGCGGTAAGCCGTCCAAGCGCAAGGTGTATTTCGCAAAAGCATATTAAAGTGTCATGTGTTCAGGTGTCAGGTGTCAGGTAAAACCAAAACCCGATACCTGATACTTGGAACCTGATACCTCGCACCTCCCCCATGCCCGCCATCGACCTGACCCGCCTCCGTAAACAAGCCGCCCGCCTGGCAGATTTCTTCTTCCTGCCGGATGAGTTCATGAAGCATCTGCGTGAGATATTGGAGTTCTACGTCAATTACACGCTGCGCACGGTGGAAAATGTGGCCCCGGGTTCGAACCTCAAGACCTACCGCACGCCCCCCGCTGTCTTAACTCAAATTCAAAATGAACTTCGCCTCAAAGCGGAGGAAAATCCTCACTTCGCGCTCGAACTCGCCGACCTGCTTTGGGACGAAGGCGCGCTCGAAACACGCCTGCTGGCGGCTTACTTGCTAGGGCGCATCCCTCCACAGGAAGAACGCCTGCTCCCCCGCATCACCGCATGGACACAACAGATCCGCGATCCGGAAGTGCGTGTGGCGTTGCTCACGACAAGTCTCACCCGCATGCGCAAGGAAACGCCGAATCAATTTCTCATCCTTGTGCGCGAATACCTGCATCCCGAACGACAACGCACCTGGTCGAACGGCATTCAAGCGCTCATCCCCATGATCGCAGACAGCGACTTTGAAAACCTGCCAGCCATCTTCGACCTCGTCGAACCCATCGTCGAAGCCGCGCCGTCCACCCTGCAATACGATCTCACCGATCTCATCGTCACGCTCTATCGCGCTTCGCCTAATGAATCTGTATTTATGCTGAAAAACATTCTCACTGCCACTGAGAATCAAATGACATCGGTCACCATGCGCCGCATCTCGCCAGACTTCCCGCCTCCTTTGCAAAAGGAACTGCGCGACCTGCTCCGCCCGCAATCATTGGTCATCGTCAGATCCGCCGAGCCTGATGACTTCATAGACGAGAATGCGCCTTCTGAAGATAAAGCCAAACCCGCCCGCAAGCCAAGAAAAAAGAAAATGGATAACTCACGCATCATCTACCTCCATGGCTCCGACAGCAACAGCCAGAGCGGCAAAGCCCGTCAGTTCGCCGAGAAGTTTCCGGGCATGGTCACACCAGATTTCACCGGCGGGTTCGACGAGCGCATGGCGCAGCTCAAAAAGATCTTAGGGCGCAAAAAAGGTTGGACGATCATAGGCTCCTCTCTGGGCGGATTAATGGGAACGGTCTTCACCTGCAAAAAGCCGGATCGAGTCCGCAAGTTAATCCTGCTCGCCCCGGCTTTGATGAAGGACCCCTTCGGCTCTTTTCTCGCGCTCGAGCCTGTCTCTGTGCCCACAAGCGTTATCCACGGGACAGCGGATGATGTTGTCCCGCTCGATGAGGCACGCACCTACGCCGAAAAACTCTTCACCAATCTAAAATACATCGTCGTCAACGATGGTCACCGCCTGCAAGAGGCGTTCAAGGAATTGAATTGGGAAGAAATTCTCGGGGACGATGCGGAGTCCAAAGTCTCCTGACTTTGGACTTTTTCTTTTCATGATTGCACTCGAACGCCGGGAGATGTTCGAGCGCAAAATAGGATACAACATGAAACAACATAACTACTGGCACACCACAGTCCAAATGCCGGACCCTTCGACAGGCTCCGGGCAGGCTCTCACCTCCATCCCCGCCAAAGTAGATGTGGCGATCATCGGCGGCGGATACACAGGCTTGAGCGCCGCGCGGACGCTGGCGAAGCAGGGCGTGAGCGTGGTCGTGCTCGAAGCGGAGACTATCGGCTGGGGAGCGAGTTCCCGCAATGGCGGCATGACATTAACCGGGCTGAAACCAGCCATGCAAACGGTCATCAAAAAATATGGGCGGGAGTTGGCGAAGGAATTGTTTCAGTGCTCGCTGGATTCGGTCAACATCGTCGAGCAGATCGTCAGGGAGGAAAATATTGACTGCGGCTTTGCGCGGACAGGCCACTTGCTGACGGCAAACAAGCCAAAGCATTACGAGTCTCTGCAAGGCGAAGTGGACTTCATGGCGAAGGAGTTCAATCACAACGTGCGGCTGGTCCCGCCGAAAGACTTGCGCTCTGAGATCGGTACGGATGTGTATCACGGTGCGCTCGTGGATGAAGTCAGCGGCGGGTTGAATCCGGCTCTATATGTGGCGGGACTCGCAGATGCAGCAGCCAGGGCGGGGGCAAAACTCTGCGCGCGAGCGCGAGTGGACAGGCTTGAGCGGAGAGAGAGGCGCGGTCCTGAGCTAGTCGAAAGGCGGTTCTTTATCCAAACAGAAAGAGGGAATTTGGAAGCGGAGTCTGTTTTGGTGGCGACATCCGGCTATACGGGTGGCGTTACAAAGGAACTGCAAAGGAGGATCATCCCGATTGGCTCGTTCATCGTTGCAACAGAAAGACTCCCGGAAGAACTCGCGCATGAACTCATCCCGAAGAATCGCATGATCTTTGATTACAAACATTTCCTTAATTATTTTAGATTATGGGATAACCGCATGATCTTCGGCGGACGGGCGGCGTTCTTCCCGGAAAACGAAAACACGATTGCGCAAAGCGGCGAGATTTTACGAAACGAGATGATAAAGGTGTATCCGCAGTTGAAGGGCGTGAAGGTTGAATATGTCTGGGGCGGCACTCTTGATTTTACATTCGACCAAATGACGCACGTTGGCGAAGAGGATGGAATTTTTTATTCGCTGGGCTATGCCGGGCACGGCGTGGCGATGGCGACGTATTTGGGTGCGACAGTCGCCGACGCGATGATAAAGGGAAATATCAAAGAGCATCCGTTTGCGCGGTTTGATTTCCCCGGCGCGCCTTTGGGATTGTATAACGGCAGTCCGTGGTTTCTGCCGTTCGCAGGGTTATGGTACAAGATCTTGGATTGGATTGAGTAGTTAACGTACTCCTACGTCAACGGATGCGTCCGAGAAGGCATCCTGCGCCTCAACGGCCTGGATTTTGGATTGGGTGGAGTAAAAAAATCGTATTAGAATTGCGCCTAATATTTACAACTCAGGAGGCTGGCATGGCGAAGAAGAAGGAAATGGAAGGCGAAGTCTTTTATCCGTCTGAACAGGTCGTCGAGCAGGCGCGCGTGAAGGATTGGGAGGCGATGGCTGAAAAAGCCGACAAGGACCTGGAAGGCTTCTGGTCGGCGGAAGCCTCTGAATTGGAATGGTATAAAAAGTGGGACAAGGTACTGGACGACTCAAAGAAACCTTTCTTCAAATGGTTTACCGGCGCGAAGGTCAACATCGTCCACAACGCGATCGACCGGCATCTCAAGACCTATCGCAAAAACAAACTCGCCCTGATCTGGGAAAGCGAAGACGGCAAGGAACATCTCACCTATTCATACTTTGCCATGAACCGCGAAGTCTCGCGCATGGCGAACATCATCAAAGCCATGGGCGTTCGCAAAGGCGACCGCGTGACCATCTACATGGGGCGCATCCCGGAAATCGTCTTTGCCATGCTGGCGTGCGCAAAGATCGGCGCGGTGCATTCCGTCGTCTTCGGCGGTTTCTCGGCGGAAGCATTGCACGGACGCATTGAAGACAGCCAGTCGAAACTGGTCATCACGCAGGACGGCAACTACGTCAACGGCAAGATCGTCGATCTCAAACGCACAGTGGACGAGGCTCTTAAGCGATGCCCGTCCGTCGAAAATGTTCTGGTTGTGCGGCGCACCGGGCAGGACACGCCCATGGATCCGCTCCGCGATCACTGGTATCACGAACTTGCAAAACTCCCCGTCGCGAACGGAAAATGCCCCACAGAAGAAATGGATGCGGAGGACCCGCTCTACATCCTTTACACATCCGGTTCCACCGGCAAACCCAAAGCCATCCTGCATGTTCACGGCGGATATATGGTCGGGACGTACACCACGCTCAAATATGTTTTCGACCTCAAAGACGAAGACCGTTTCTGGTGCGCGGCAGATCCCGGCTGGGTGACCGGACATTCGTACATCGTTTATGGTCCGCTGCTTAACGGCGCGACCTCATTCATGTTCGAAGGCGGACCGGCATATCCGTACCCGAATCGCTGGTGGCAGTGTGTCGAACGTTACGGAATCAACATCCTCTACACCGCGCCCACAGCCATCCGCGGATTGATGCGCTTTGGCGAGGCGTGGCCCAATAAACACGATCTCTCATCCCTGCGCCTGCTCGGCAGTGTCGGCGAGCCGATCAACCCTGAAGCATGGAAGTGGTATCACCGCGTCATCGGCAAGGAGCAATGTCCCATCATGGATACGTGGTGGCAGACCGAGACCGGCATGTTCATGATCACGCCCACGCCGACGGTCCCGCTCAAGCCCGGCTCAGGCACCCGCCCATTCTTCGGTCAACAAGCCGAGATCGTGGATGAAGCGGGGAATCCGGTCAAGGATGGGGATGAGGGATATCTCGTCCTCAAGCGGCCGTGGCCCTCGATGCTTCGCACCATCTATGGCGACCCGGATCGTTACGTGAACCAATACTGGTCCAAGTTCCCGGGCAAATACCTCGCGGGAGATTCCGCCCGCCGCGATGCAGACGGCTACTACTGGATCATCGGCCGCGTGGACGATGTGATCAACGTCTCCGGGCACCGCCTCGGCACGGCCGAGATCGAGTCCGCGCTGGTGAGTCACCCCGCAGTGGCGGAGGCGGCGGCGATCGGACTTCCGCACGAAGTCAAAGGTACGGGCATCCACGCCTTTTGTTTGCTGCGCGCCGGTTTCGCTCCATCAGAATCGTTAGCCGAAGAATTGCGCCAGCACGTGGCGAAGGTCATCAGCCCGATCGCAAGACCCGAAGACGTGAAGTTCGTGGATAAACTTCCCAAGACGCGCTCAGGCAAGATCATGCGACGCGTGTTGAAGGCAAGGGCGCAGGGATTGCCGGAAGGTGATGTGAGCACGTTGGAGGAGTAATTGGGGATTGGGGTTTGGAGGATGGGAGATTAGAGATTGGTGATTGGAGATTGCTCCGCGACGGTCTTGAGCGATGGACCGATCGCGGGGCTTTTTTGTTTATTACAAAATTGCAAGTCATAAAAGGTGGAAACTTTCATATAATCCGCCCAGCTTTTTATCCCAACACAGGAGAACAGATGATGAAGAAGTTTTTCAGCAATGAGATCTTTTTGGGGACGATGATCGCCGTATTATCCGTGCTGACCGCCTTTGTCAGTTATCAGGGCGCCATGGCCGACTCGGAGCAGAACAAGTACGAGATCCTCGGCATGCAGCAATTGAACGACGGCAACGCCGAGTACCTGCGCGCCAACCAGGATATCACGCAGGATTACAACTACTTCGACAATTGGTACTTGAACGTGGACGAACGGCCGGAGATCGCCGAGTACTATGAATTCAATTTCTCCGAACCGCTTGCGGCCGCCATTGAAAGCGACCCCGATGTTGTCTGGACCGACGACTATTACGACAGCATGTATCTCGATGCCACCCTTTTATGGGATGAATCCGACGCGAACTTCGACCTCGCCTCGCAATACGATGAACGCGGCGATCAATTGCAATTGGTCATGCTCATCATGGCGCTTGGTCTCGCCTTTGTCGCCTGGGCATCCCTGCTCGGCGCGGAGAGCAACATGCGCGTCCTGTTTGCTGTATTCGGGTTGATCGCGCTGGTCTCCGGACTTGCCATATATTTCCTCCTCGTCCCGGTGGTGGCTGCGTAAAGTGACTGCGCAGGTGAACGCGTCTCGTCGAGAGACGCGTTCTTTATTTTAAATCGAATATTACTTCGGTCAATTTTCCCGCTTCCACAAGAACAAATCGTTCCTTCAAACCGGATGTATCGTTCAGCGCGATCTTATATCTGCCCGCCGGGAGGTTATTGAGAACCGCATCTTCGGAATTGTGCTCGAATCCTCTGGCATAGGATTTCAGATAGTAGGTGAAAAGCGATTCGCCGCTCCCCTCTGCAAGCCGCGTAATAACCAGCGGATGTTCGTAATTCGCATCCTGACGGGTAATGAGCGTGATGGAGATCGCCCCCGAGCCTTCCTGCGGGACGAGCCAAAGCTCTGGATTCTCGGTGGAATAATACGCTGTGAAATCGCCTCCCTTGCGGACCTCGAAATGGAGATGCGGACCGGTAGCGCCTCCACTCTGACCGACGTTGCCGATCACCTCCCCGGCACTAACCACATCCCCCACCCTGACAAGAATCTTCGAAAGGTGCGCATACAGAGTGAACATCTCCTCCGCGTGACGGATGACAATGACATTTCCGTAGAAATTCGTCCACGGGCTGAATTTGACAGCCTCATCTGTATCGGCATATGCCACGATACCATCCGCCGCCGCAAGGACAGGCGCACCGAACGCATTCTGGAACTCCACGCCATGATGCGCATCGCGCTGTCCACTTTGGGTGGAGGCGTAGGGATACGAAAGATCGATCTGGTCGTTCCCTGGCGGCTGGATGGGACGCTGAAAGATGAAATGCCCGGCTGTGATGCAATAATCCACAATTAAAGGGTCACAGGGAGGCGGTGAGGCGGTGGGCGTGACCGGAGTCGGTGATTCTTTGATTGCAGATGCGGGGATGGCGGTTGCCGGGGATGTCGAAGTAAACAGAACTGGGTCGGGAGAATTTGCATTTTCGTTAGTCCCAGCCTGCGGAAGGTTACAGGAGACGAACAACAAAATCAATAAGATGGAAATTGGATATTTCATTCTCAGATAATTCTACTTCATGAACGAATCCATATTAAGTTCATGCCAGAGGCGGGGAAAGCCCCACTGGCGCATCTACGGTGCGTATAATGAAGTCGATCCGTCCATCGCAGGAGACATTGTGAAATCCGCATATTCAAGACTCGCTTTTACCGCCACTTTGCTCTTATGCTTCGTATTTTCAGCCAACGCGCCAATGGCTCACGCCCAATCCGACCGCATCACCTTTGCTGTAATCGGCGACTATGGACTTGCGGGGCAGCCGTTATTGGATGTGTCGAATCTCATCAAAAGCTGGAACCCGGATTTCATCGTCACCGTCGGCGACAATAATTATCCAGCGGGTCAGGCGACCACAATCGACGACAACATCGGGCAGTATTTTCACGAATACATATATCAATACAAGGGAAAATATGGCGAAGGGTCAGCGACTCAGCGATTTTTCCCCTCCCTGGGCAATCACGATTGGGGCACGGACGATATTTCACCCTACCTTGGTTATTTCGGTTACGGCAATGTAAGGTCGTATTACGATTTTGTCAGAGGTCCCGCACACTTCTTCATTCTAGACAGCGATCGAATGGAGCCTGACGGTATCACACCAGGGTCGGCGCAGGGGATCTGGCTTCGCAAGACCCTGACAGCATCCACCTCCACGTTCAATGTAATCGTCTTCCACCACGCTCCGTACACATCAGGGCGTCACGGTCCGACGGAATATATGCGCTGGCCCTTCAAAGAATGGGGAGCGGATGTCGTCCTTACAGGACACGATCATACGTACGAACGCCTGCTTGTCGACGGTCTGCCTTATTTCGTGAACGGCATCGGCGGCGGGGAAATTTACCATTTTCAGGATATTCTTCCTCAAAGCCAGGCACGCTTCAACCAGGATTATGGCGCGATGCGTGTGGACGCCACAAACCTGTACATGAGATTCCGCATGTTCACCCGCGCCGGAATTCTTGTGGATGATTATTCCATCGGCGGCAAAGCGCCTTATGTATCTTCGATCACCGCCCTCGACCCGAATCCCTCGAATGCAGGAGTTGTAAATTATCAGGTCAATTTCACAGATCCAGTCACGGGTGTGGATGCGGCGGACTTCTTCCTTACCACCAGCATCAGCGATGCGGGTATCGCAGGGGTGAGCGGTTCGGGGATTTCGTATCTCGTCTCCGTCAATACAGGAACCGGGGATGGAACGCTCCGCCTCGACCTCGCCGACGATGACTCCATCGTCACAAGCCTCGGAATCCCCCTCGGCTGGGAAGGCGCAGGGACCGGAAATTTTTCAGGCGATATCTATTCAGTGGACAAAACCGCGCCATCGGTCGTTTCCATCATGCGCGCGAATCCAAGCCCGACGAACGCTGCTTCGGTTGATTTCTCAGTGACTTTTTCAGAATTTGTTTCAGGCGTGGACCCGGCCGACTTCAACTTGTCCACTTTGAATGGAGCGACTCTTGCAAATATCTCCGGGTCAGGCGCCAACTACACAGTGACAGTCCTGACGGGGAATGAAAACGACGACCTGCGTCTCGATTTTATCGACAACGACTCGGTCAGCGACCCGACAGGGAACACAACATCGACGGGTTTTACGGGCGGTGAATCCTATTCCGTGGACCGCGCTGCACCTGTCGTCACTTCGATCGTTCCGGTGGGCAAACCGGATTCCTCCGGCGTGGATTACACCGTCAGTTTTTCAGAGCCAGTCACCGGCGTGGATGGAGGCGATTTCTCCCTTTTCACAATGAACGGCGCTACGATCACAAATATCTCAGGCGGCGGAAATCAATATATCGTGTCGGTTTCCGCGCAACCCGGACGCGACAGCATCCGGCTCGACCTGTTGGATAACGACAGCATCGTCGATGGAATCGGCAACCCGCTCGGCGGGGTTGGCGCAGGAACCGGCAATTACATGGGCGGCATCTTCAATATCGCCATCGATACGCCCATTGTCACTTCCATCATTCGCGCAGGCGCGAGCCCAACCAATGCGCCGAGCGTCAACTTTATCGTCACATTTTCCGAATTTGTGGACGGGGTCGATGCGGGTGATTTCCAAATGACTGGCGGCGGGACGATCAACACAATTCAAAACTTGAGTCCGTTCTTTGTCGTCAACGTGACCGCCGCCGCAATGGATGGCGAGTTAAAACTCGATCTGATCGACGATGACAGCATCCACAACACGCAGGGAATCACACTGGGCGGAGACGGCCTCGGGAACGGAAACTTTAGCGGGGAAGCCTTCACCATCGACCGCACACCCCCGCAGGCGACTTCGATCGTCCGCGCGGGCAACAACCCTTCCATCAACCCGACGGCTGATTTCATTGTTACATTCTCCGAACCGGTGCTAGGTGTGGAACCCGGCGATTTCAAAGTGACCGGTTCGAACGTCATCCTTTCATCGGTGCTTAATTTCCAAAACGCCGATCCGTTCTACTGGATCACAGTTGGCACAGGCGCGGGGTCCGGAACGATTCGGCTCGACCTTATCGATAACGGCAATATCACAGACAGGGCTGGGAATCCGCTTGCGAATAACAATTACACGACCGGGGAAAGTTTTACACTGGCGAAAACACCGGTGGATTTCGCCGCGCCAACCATCAACGCTGTGCAGGGCAATTTAACGAACACTCCCTTTTCTCCGCCATCCTGGTCGACGGTTTGGAATGCGCAAGCATACGAGGTCTTCATCGCGCGCGACAGCGGTTTCTCGAAGATCGCCCTCGTGCAGACCATACCCGGGACAACGCTCATGACTTCGACCCCTCTTGCAGACGGCGTCTATTACATGCGCGTCCGTGCCTATAACCCGGATTTGAATCCCGGAAAGTTCAGCGCGGCTTATTCCTTTACATTGGATTCCACGCCTCCGGCCGCGCCGAAACCTAAAACTCCAAAAATGGGTTCTTCCACACCCTCGCGCCCAAATATGGAATGGTCGTCCGTCGCCGGTGCATTCCGGTACGAAATCCAAGTGGATAATAACGCGGACTTTTCAAGTCCCGAGTTCAGCGCGACCACCAACAGGACATTCATCCAGTCCAGAACCTTGATCGGAAGGACGCATTATTGGCGGGTGCGGGCAAGGGATGCCGCCGGTAATTGGAGCGCGTGGTCAAATGTATTCACATTCCATGTGAGATGATGCCCGCAACCGGGGGTATATCCATTCAGGGGATGAAGCAAAGAGAAATCACAGGAAGGCTGACCCCGCAAATTGAACGCAGTTTCTTCATGCACCTCTTAATCTCCATGCGTAAACTGGGGGGACTTTAGAAAAGGAGAGAATCATGGACAACGATGACAAGCCGGTCGGTGCCGTTCTGTCCCGCAGGGATGTATTGAAGATATTGGGCATAGGCAGCGCAGCGACCCTGTTGGCCTCCTGCGCGCCAAATGCGGTGGAAACATCATCACCCGCCTCGGCGGCCACGATCCCACCCGCGATCGAATCATTGCCCACACTAACGAATACAAAAACGATTCCCGCCTGCGTGGTGAAACCCGAAATGACGGAAGGTCCATTTTTCGTGGACGAAATGCTCAACCGGTCGGATATCCGTTCAGATCCAACAGACGGCACCGTATCGCAGGGCACGCTTCTCGAATTGACATTCAATGTCTCACGCTTCAGTCCGAATGGATGCGTCGCTCTTGCAGGCGCGCAGGTGGATATCTGGCACTGCGATGCGTTCGGTGTGTATTCGGATGTGCAGAACGCCGTTGGAAAAAGGTTCCTGCGCGGCTTTCAATCAACCGATTCGAACGGGTTGGCTAAGTTCGCAACCATCTACCCCGGTTGGTATCCGGGACGCGCCGTCCACATCCATTTCAAAATCCGTGTCAACGGGTACGACTTCACATCCCAACTATTCTTCGATGACGCCCTCTCAGACCAGGTGTATTCACATGAGCCGTACGCACAACGCGGCGAACGCATTACGCGGAATGAGAACGATAATATTTACCGGCAAGGCGGAAGCCAGCTTGTGTTGAACGTCCTCCCTGCAACGTCTGGCTATGCGGCGGTATTCGACATCGGGCTCCAATTGTAATAAGCGAACATCCCGTTGATTAAGGATTCTCGATTTCACCGCCGCCTCGCTCTGCAAGGACGCTGGGTATAATCGCGGCATTATTTTGATCGCGAGGAGAGAGCATGAAAGCCGTGCGTTTTATCGGAGTGAAGCAACCATTGCAAATACAGGAAATCCCGATTCCCGAGATCGGAACGAGGGATGTTCTAGTCAAGGTCAAGGCGGCTGGAGTCTGTCATTCGGACGCACACTACCGCGCGGGAATCTCGCCGGTCAAGCCGGTGCCGCTGACGCTTGGTCATGAAGTTTCGGGCGTTATCGAACGCACCGGCACTGCGGTGACGAATTTGAAATCCGGGGATCGCGTCTGCCTGCATTACAACCTGTCGTGCGGGGATTGTTTTCACTGCACCACCGGTAACGACCAGTTCTGTGAAAAGGTGTCGATGATCGGTCATTACACGAACGGCGGATATGCGGAATATATCGCCGTGCCCGCGCGCAATGCAATACTTCTCCCCGATGAAATTCCCTTCGAACAGGGTGCCACTTTGATGTGCGCAAGCGCGACCGCTTTCCATGCGCTGCGAAAAAGTCGTTTGAAAGGCGGCGAGACCGCCGCAATCTTCGGCGCGGGTGGTCTGGGTCAGTCCGCCATTCAACTGGCAAAGGCATTCGGCGCGGTCGAAGTCTACGCCGTGGATATCAATGAAGAGAAATTGAATCTCGCCGCAGAGTACGATGCCATTCCCGTCGATGCAAAAAATACCGATCCGGTTGCTGAGATCAAGAGGCTGACCAACGGCAAGGGCGTGAATGTCGCGATCGAAATGATCGGGCTTCCGCAAACGATGAAACAGGCAATTCAAGTCGCCGGTGTGATGGGGCGCGTCGTGATCGTCGGGCTGTCCAACCGACCGCTCGAAATACAAACCTACACCGAACTGCTTGGCAACGAGACGGAACTCATCGGCTCGAACGATCATCACCTCCAGGAATTACCCATCCTGATCGACCTAGCGCGTCGAAAAGTTTTGGATCTTTCCCGGATCGTAACCCGAACGATCCCGCTCGATGCGGATGCGATCAACATGACGCTGGACGACCTGGAGCGCTTTAGCGGAGACGTTCGCACGGTGATCGTTCCCGGTTCGGGGCAACCCGGTAATTGATCCACCAGAGACGATATAATCCACTTCAAAGGATCCCATGACAAATCAAACACCCACAATAAAAATCAACCCGGGACGCGCCTTGATCTTTCTCCTGCTCCTGGTTGTCCTTCTCGTCGGCATGAGCATCTGGGGACAATACCTTCGCTTTATCGGCGGCTGGGACATCCACAGCTACTGGCAGGAATTCGTATTGGACCTCCTGAACATGCCTTTCTACATGGATGCAGAAAGCAACATCCCGACATTTATCAACTCGTTGCTGCTGTTCATCCCATCCCTGCTCTTTGCCGGAATCGCTGTTTGGAAGTTTTCCATCCACGATAAATTCCGGTTCCATTGGGCGTTACTCTCCTTCCTCTATTTCATGCTTTCCATCGACGAAGTAGCCTCCTTGCACGAGCGCCTCATCAAACCGATGCGCGCCATTTATGGCGCAGAGGGAATTTTCTACTTCGCCTGGATCATTCCCGGGATGATCGCGGTCGGCATATTCCTGATCGCCTTCCTGACCTTTTTCCTTCATCTTGAAAAGAAGTTTAAAATGCTTTTCTTTCTCTCACTGGCAATCTACCTTATCGGCGTGATCGGCGGCGAGATGGTCAGCGGATATTTCGCCACCAGCATCGGGCAAAAGAACTTCACCTATGCTGTGGTCGCCAGCTGCGAAGAATCGGTGGAGATGATCGGCTGCTCCCTGGTCATTTATTCGCTGCTGGAATACATAAGGCAATTCCTGCCGGAAGGCCTGCTTTTCAAACCCTCATGAGCCGGGAACGGAAGATCTCCTCTCTCGAACTCAGGCGGAACACAGGCGAACGCGGCTCGCGCATGTGGATCGCCCTCAACGGCATCGTTTACGATGTGACCGATTGCCCCAAATGGCGGACGGGGTTGCACGAGTTCCTTCATTTTCCCGGGCAGGATCTGACCGACGAAATCATTGATGCCCCTCACAAAGAAGAGGTCTTAATGCACGATTGCGTGAAGTTGATCGGCGTTTTGGAAGAATAATAGATGAAGCAAAATCCCAAAGCCTTCGCCACCCTATGCGGACGCATCTTCCGCGATACCGATCCGCAATACTTTCCGTCCGCGCAGCATCGACGAAAAAAGATCCTGCTGTGTACCGGAGCCTGCCTGGGCGCCTTCCTCGCCGACCCCGATGTATTCTGCAAAGTGCATCGCAATTCCGATAAAGCCGCTGCCCGTCTGAAAAACGAGATCGAACACCTTATTGGCATTTGGAGTACGTATGATTCCTCCCCGAAAAACGATTGATTACGAACGATACGAATTCAAAAAATGGGAACACTTCGACGCCGAGACCATTGTGGAAACTCCCGTCTCCCTGACAGTGAACGGTGAAGTCTGGATCTCGTTCATGTGTACCCCCATAGACCTCGAAGAGCTGGCGGTGGGTTTTTTGTACAATGAAGGAATTGTCAAAAGCATGGATGAAATCGCAGATGCCCGCCTGTGCGAACACGGCGATAATGTGGATGTGTGGCTGAATTTCAACGCCGAGCAGCCGACCAACTGGCGTCGAACATCCGGCTGCACAGGCGGGGTGACGGCGGTTGACCTGCTCGCGAAACCCCACGTCGATTTTTCAGCGGACAGTTTCAAGGTCCAGCCGGAAGCGGTGATGGACATGGTGGACAAGTTATTCGAGTCGCAGGAGCTTTATCGCGACACGGGCGGAGTGCATACCTCCGCTTTGAGCGACGGCGAAAAAATCGTTTTGGCGGCGGACGACATCGGCAGGCACAACACGCTCGACAAGATCGCCGGGATGTGCCTGATGCAAAACGTGTGGCCCGAGCATCGCATGCTCATCACCACCGGGCGTATCAGCTCGGAAATGCTGCAAAAAGCTGCCCAATTGAACGCGCCCATTTTGATCTCGCGCACTTCCCCATCGTCACTTTCGATTGAAATGGCGCAGCGCTATGGAATTACGCTGATCGGCTATGCAAGAAAGCACCGCTTCAACGTTTATTCAAACGCCGAAAGGGCCGGTTTTCAGGGATAAAGAGCGACTTGATGTCGCTCTTTTTTTCTGCCGTTTATTTGTGAATTTTATCACATATCACTCGGACAAAACTCCCTGCAAGCAAGGATGAATGAAACTTACCTAAAACCACACGATAAGGAATAATTGAACCGGAGCAAAAGCATGACCAACAAAAAAATCGTTTACCACCCCATTCCGCCGGAGATCGAGATACTTGCAGGCAGACACGGGAACGAGCCCGAAGCCGCACTTGAACTGCTAAAGGAAATTCAAACGCATCCCTCTGCGTTGACGACTGATTCCATTTCCGATGCCGCCCGCGCGCTGAAACTCCCTCCCCACCAATTGTATGGAATGGCAACATTTTATTCCATGTTGTCTCTCGGGGAACGAAAGAAAGTTTTACGCGTATGCGATGGACCTGTATGCTGGCTAAAAAGAGCGACAATGGATGATGGGCAGCAGACGATAGTTCAGTGGTCATCCAAGGCTGGTGGTCAATGGTCGGTGGAACGAACTTCATGTTTGGGATTGTGCGATCGCGCCCCGGCTGTTTTGGTCGAGGTTGAACAGGCAGGTCCCGTTGAGGCGGAAGAGGCGGGTAAGGTTTGCGATGGCTGGCGCGGCACACCCACAGATTACAGCGAAGTCCGCAAAGGCGAAGTCCGCGTGATGACATCGCTGATCGGAAAGATCGACCCCGACTCCATTGAAGGTGCAATGGCAAATGGGATTTATGACGGATTGAAGAAGGCGCTCCAAACAAACCCCGATGCGATCCTCACCGAAATAGAGACATCCGGTTTGCAGGGACGCGGCGGCGCGGGTTTTCCCGTCGGGCGGAAGTGGCGCTTCGTCGCCAACGAAAAGCGGACTCCGCGTTACATCATTTGCAATGCGGACGAATCGGAGCCGCTGATCTTAAAGGACCGCGTGTTGATCGACACGAATCCGCATCAGCTATTGGAAGGCATGACGATAGCCGGTTACGCTAGCGGCGCGTCGGAGGCGTGGATCTACATCCGCGGGGAATATGAATATCAAGCCCGGCGGCTGGAGATAGCCATCGAACAGGCAGAATCCAAAAATCTATTAGGTGGAAATATTTTGGGCAGCGGGTTCTCCTTCAATATTCACGTCCATCGCGGCGCGGGAGCGTATATCTGCGGTGAAGAAACGGCATTGATCGAGTCACTGGAAGGCAAGCGCGGCGAACCAAGACTGCGGCCGCCCTACCCACCACAATTTGGTTTTCGCGGACAACCGACCGCAGTGAACAACGTCGAGTCGTTTTGCGCTGTGCCTCACATCGTAAAGAACGGCGCAGAGTGGTGGCGTAGTTTGACCAACGCCCCCACACCGGGCACAAAAGTTTATATGGTGCTTGGGCATATAAAGAACGCAGGATTGTTCGAAGCGCCGTTCGGCCTGACCCTGCGTGAGATCATCGAAGACTTCGGCGGAGGGATGGAGAAAGGCTCGAAGTTTCAGTTTGCACTATGCGGTGGCGCAGCAGGGACAATCGTGGACAAGACAATGCTCGATGTGCCTATTGATTTTGCGTCGTCGCAGAAAGGAATTTCACTGGGTGCAGGGTCCTTCCTGATCTGCGACCAGAGCGTTTCGCCAGTGGCGTTTTTACGGGAAATATTGCATTTCTTCGCGGCGGAGAGCTGCGGAAAATGCACGCCTTGTCGAGTCGGGACATGGCGTTCGCTGAAAATTCTGAATCGCATGGCGGCAGGCGAGGGGCAAAAAGGCGATATTGACGAATTAAAAATACTCGCTGCGTTGATGCAGGATGCATCCTTTTGCGGTTTGGGGCAGAGCGTGGCGATCCCGATGAAATCGGTGATGGAACATTTTGGAAAAGAATTTGCGAGAGCTGAAGGTCATTAAAGAGTAGTGATTGGAGATAGGGAAATTATCGATTATCAATCTCCAATGACCCAAAGAGGCGACCATGATCAACTTGAAGATAAACGGCAAGTCCATCCAAGCCGAACCCGGAAAAACAATTTTGCAAGTGGCAAAGGAACATGATGTTCACGTCCCGACGCTGTGCTATCACAAAGACCTATCCCCCACCGGCAATTGCCGCATGTGTGTGGTGGAAGTAAAAGGCGGGCGTTTCCTGCAAGCTGCATGCGTCACTCCCATTTGGGAAGGCATGGAGATCGAGACCGAAAACGAAAAGGTGATGAAGGACCGCAAGCTGACTCTCGAACTGATGCTCGCGAATCATCCCGTTGATTGCATGATCTGCGATGCGGCGGGTAAATGCGAGCTGCAAGACCTTGCTTATGAATACCAGGCGCAAATCCCGGCCTGGGGCACCAAGGGAACGCGTTACCCTGTGAACAGCGACCCCAATCCCTTCATCCGGGTGGATATGAACAAATGCATTTTATGCCGACGCTGCGTGCTGGCTTGTGAAGAAATACAGGGGCGTGATGTTTGGGGCGTGGCGAAGCGTGGATTTGATGAAATCATCGTGGCTGGCGCTGGTGTGACCATGCTCGAAGCGCGCTGCGAGTCGTGCGGACAATGCGTGGCCTTTTGCCCGACGGGCGCGCTATCGAACAAGATGAATTACGGGATGGCGCGGGCGCATCAGGTCAAAAAAGTTGCAACGATATGTTCGTACTGCGGTGTGGGTTGCCAGTTCGACCTGCTGGTGAAAAACAACAAGGTCATCGGCGTATCCTCCAACCCGGATGCGCCGGTCAACGGGATGGCTTTGTGCGTGAAGGGACGCTATGCCTACGATTACATTCACCATCCAGAACGGTTGGTAAAGCCGAGGGTGAGAAAGTATCTATTGGAAGGAAAGAGGAAAAGTGATATTCGAGATTCGATAGCCGAAGGACGAAAGCCGAAAGTCGGTTTATCAAATATCGAATCTCCATGGGATTGGGTCGAGGTTGAATGGGATAAGGCTCTCGATATAGTGGCGGAAAAATTCGCGGAGACACGAATGAAATTCGGCGCGGACAGCTTGGGCTTCCTCACTTCGGCAAAATGCCTGAACGAAGAAAATTATCTGATGAACAAACTGGCGCGGCAGGTCGTGGGCACGAACAACATCGACCACTGCGCCCGTCTCTGACACTCCAGCACGGTAGCCGGTCTGGCTGCCTCCTTCGGCTCGGGCGCGATGTCCAACAGCATGGACGATATCGCCAATTTTGCAGAAGCCTTCTTCATCATCGGCTCGAACACCACCGAGCAGCATCCCGTCTTCGGGACGATGATCCGCCGCGCGGTGCGAAAACGCGGCGCAAAGCTAATTGTCGCCGACCCCCGCAAGATCGATATAACAGAAATTGCGACTTTACATCTGCGTCACCGTCCCGGCACGGATATTGCCCTGCTCAACGGATTAATGTACATCATCCTTGAGAAAGGCATGGAAGACAAAGCCTTCATCGAAGAACGTACGGAAGGTTTTGAAGAGTTCAAGCAAACCGTGATGCAATATCCGCCGGAAAAAGCCGCGGAGATCACGAACGTTCCTGTCGAAAAACTTTATGAAACGGCGGAAATTCTCGCCTCATGCAAGCCGACAGCTGTCCTGTGGGCGATGGGCATTACCCAACACATCGTCGGGGTCCGCAACGTGATGGACCTCGCCAACCTGCAAATGCTTCTCGGCAATATGGGCAAACCCGGCGGCGGAGTCAATCCATTGCGCGGACAAAACAACGTGCAAGGCGCATGCGACATGGGCGGGTTGCCGAACGTGTACCCGGCGTATCAGCCGGTGACGAGTGAAGAGGCTCGGGATAAATTTGCAAAGGCTTGGGGCGCTACCACAGAGGCAAAAGTCGGTTTGACCGTGACCGAAATGATGCCGGGAATATTGGAAGGAAAAATCAAGTCGTTGTACATCCTCGGCGAAGACCCGATCATGTCTGACCCGGATACAAAACATATCCGTCACTGTTTGGAGGAATTGGATTTCCTCGTATTGCAGGAGATCTTCCCCTCGGAAACTTCCGTCTATGCGGACGTGCTCCTTCCCGGGGTGACGTTTGCCGAGAAGACCGGCACTTTTACCAATACAGAACGGCGCGTCCAACTGGTAAGGCAAGCCATCCCAACCCAGGGCGATGCGAAACCGGATTGGTGGATCACATCTGAGATCGCGAAGAGGCTGATGGAGAGGATCAGTGACCGGGTCCGGAAAGAAGCGCCGTACGCAGGCTGGGGCTATAAAAATACATCCGAGATCATGGCGGAGATCAACACGGTCACGACATCCTATGGCGGAATCACGCATGCGCGGTTGGAAGCGGGAGAACGCCTGCAATGGCCCTGCCCAACATTCGATCATCCCGGGACGCCGATCCTTCACACGAAGCAATTCACGCGCGGCAAGGGCAAGTTCATGCCGATCGATCATGTGCCGCCGGCGGAAAAGCCCGATGATGATTTCCCGATGATCATGAGCACGGGGCGGGTGCTATATCACTGGCATGGCGGGCAGATGACGCGCCGCGCGAAGGGCATTATGCAGGTGTATGGCGAGGCGCTGGTGGAAGTGAATCCGGACGACGCGACGACATTGGGATTGAACGGAAAGAATGTGGTGCGCATCACATCGCGGCGCGGAAGCATCGAAGCCCAAGCCTGGGTGACCGACCGTGTGCCGCCCGGCATGGTGTACGCGAACTTTCACTTCCCTGAGGCTTCGGCAAACGAGTTGACGCACGCGTCGCTCGACCCGGTTTCGAAGATCCCCGAGTACAAGGTCACAGCCGTCAAAGTGGAGCCGGTTTAAGGACTTAAATCACAACCGCATGGCGACTTTGAATTAGAATAGGCGCAATATCCAAATCCCCCCGGAAAAAGGAGATTAACGATGACCACCGTCCGAAAACTATTGGAAGTCAAGGAAAATGCAAAGAACTTTTCCGTCGAGTCCTCGCAAACGGTGCTCGATGCGCTCAAGGTGATGGCTGACGCGCGTATCGGCGCCGTGCTGGTCACCGATAACGGGAAGATCGTCGGAATTTACACGGAGCGCGACTATCTCTACAAAGGCGAACTTGCCGGCCGCATCGCCGGGGAAACCCCCCTGCGGGATGTGATGACTTCGCAGATGTTCACGGTCAATTTGAATACATCCGTGGAACAATGCATGGGTTTGATGAAGCAGCACAGGCTCCGCCACCTGCCCGTTGTGGAAAACGAAAAACTTTTGGGCATCGTTTCGATGCGGGATGTCCTGCTCGCCGCGATCGAATTGAAGGACAGCGAGATCCGCGGATTGGAAAATTACATCATGGGGTCCGGATTTCAATCCTAAATTGGATGAACAGGGTATGAGAAGAGACGCAGAAAACCGCGTCTCTTTTTGGTTCGGGGTCATCCTTTGGTAAAATCACGCCCATGTCATTTACCAGAAACATATCGGCGATCCTGCTCGCTTCATTTCTATTTTCATGCGCTCCTGCTGTTGAAACGCCCGTCACCTTTCCCACATATGACCCGTTTGTATCCACCGGGGGA
Organism: Candidatus Villigracilaceae bacterium; assembly: GCA_026645935.1. Lineage (GTDB taxonomy): Bacteria > Chloroflexota > Anaerolineae > Anaerolineales > Villigracilaceae > Villigracilis. The sequence continues at coordinate 45,363 of JAPKMP010000012.1, forward strand.
ACGCCGCCCGGACATTCCAGCACGAACGGGATCACTTCGACACCCGCCGCCTCAGAGACCATCATCCCATCCGCGACCTCGACCCGCCCGCCGACCCCCACCCGCGTCCCGTTGAATATCTCTCCGTTGATCGGAATTCAAAACCAGATCACATCCAACTCCCCCACGCCCGATGCGGCACGCGTTCTGCCAACTCCGCGCCAACAGGCAGATGAACAGTCGTTCAGCCCGGCGACACGCTTGGAAGTATCGCACTCCAGTACAATATCAGCCTGCAAACATTGATGGATGCAAATAACATCACTGATCCCAACACGCTCGAAGTCGGCACGGTCCTGATCATCCCGGCGCCTGAGTTGGCCGCTGCGGGCGGAAATTCGTTGAAGATCATCCCCGACTCAGAACTGGTCAACGGTCCCGCCGCAGCGCGATTCAGCATCAAAAAATTCATTGCCAGCCAGGGCGGATATCTAAATCAATACGCCGAAGACGTCAAAGGCGTGGTGCTGAACGGCGCAGACATCATCGAAGCGGTTTCATACAACTACTCTGTTAATCCGCGTCTTTTGCTTGCCCTGCTTGAATACCAGAGCGGCTGGGTGACCAACCCCAACCCTGTCATCACCGATTACCCAATGGGTTATGCCGATCCCGCAAAAGCGGGATTATATAAACAAGTGGTCTGGGCGGCAAACACCCTCAACCGCGGATATTACCTATGGAGAGCGAATGCTCTCTCGACCTGGGTGCTTGCAGACGGGCAGGTGATTCCCATCGATCCCACCATCAATGCCGGGACAGCCGCAATCCAATACTTTTTTTCAGAGTTGGGCGGTTTCGAACCCTGGCAATATGATACAGGCATTGGAGGATTCGTCGTCACCTATTATGTGTTCTTCGATAATCCATTCGGCTATGCAGTCGAACCCCTGATCCCGCTGACGCTATCGCAGCCCCTCATGTCCCTGCCCTTTGCGGAGGGCGAAAGCTGGTACTTTACCGGCGGACCCCACGGCGCATGGGATTCCGGCTCTGCATGGGGCGCCCTCGATTTTGCGCCAATGGATAATTCCGGATCGTGTGCTATAAGTTCTCATTGGGTCACCGCAATGGCAGACGGCCTGGTCACACGCACAGGCGTTGGCTCGGTGATTCAGGACCTGGATAATGACGGTTATGAACAGACCGGCTGGGTCATCGTATACATGCACGTCGCCGCTGACGGCAGGGTTGCGCCTGGAGAATATCTTTTCAGGAACGAACGCGTCGGCCACCCATCGTGTGAAGGCGGAGTTTCCAATGCCACTCACGTCCATGTGGCGCGTAAATACAACGGCGAATGGATATCCGCCGACGGTCCGATCCCCTTCAACCTCGGGGGCTGGGTTTCCAGCGGCACAGGCATCGAGTACGACGGTTATCTCACGAGCGGTTCATACTCCATCGAAGCACTCGATTCCGCCCAACCTGAAAACCTGATCAAACGCTGATTCACCCTCCATTCATATCATTTGGTTATAATTTCACTCGATCATGCAACGCACTATTGCCGTATTCATCGCAGTTACTATGATGATATCCGCCTGTGGGACTTCACCTTCCCTTTGGGGAGTTGCCCCCACTCCAACACCATATTCCCCGCAAGCGGCGCCTCAAACGGACCCGTTTGCGGGTTCGGAAGACCCGATCATTTTTCCCACCTCGACCATCCCTGCCTTCATCGAAACTGAAAACGCAATCACCCCAACCCTGGCACCTACAGAAAAATCCCCCGCCAAAACGCCGAGCGAGACACCTGCGCCACTGAACGACGCTGCGCCATTTCTCTATTATGCCCAAAGCGGTGACATGCTCTCCGCGATCGCCGAACGCTTCAATGTTGATGAAACAGAGATCATCTCAGATGCCGATCTTTCGAAGACAACGCTCATCGACCCTGGAACACTTCTGGTGATCCCCAACCGGATCAATGAAGCGACCACCCCCAACATCCAACTCCTGCCAGATGCCGAGTTCGTCTATTCGTCCGCTTCGCTCGATTTCGACACCGAAAAATATGTCAAGGAACAGGGAGGCTATCTCAGCAGCTTTAACGACTACCTGGGTTCATCGGGAAGGATCGCGGGGTACGACGCGATCGACCGGCTGGCCATCGAAAACTCGGTCAATCCGCGCCTTTTGCTTGCACTGCTCGAGTATGAGGCGCGCTGGGTGCGGGGTCAACCCATCGACATTTTGCATACCGAATTTCCCATGGGCTTCAACGATTACCGATACAAGGGGATGAGCGTGCAAATGACCTGGGCAATCAACACGATGTCCATCGCATATTACGGGTGGAGAGCCGGAACCATCACCCACATCGAATTTCCCGAAGGGACCAAACTCCGCATCGATCCACGTCTCAATGCCGGGACGGTTGCGATCCAATATTTGTTCTCCAAACTACACAGCCAGTCACAGTGGTCACAGATCATTAACCCCGAGTCCGGCTTCCCAGCCCTGTATCAAGAAATGTTTGAAGACGCTTGGTCGAGAGCCGCATTGGTCGGTTCGATCTTTCCCCCAGGATTGATCCAGCCGCCGCTTGTCCTGCCTTTCGAGCCGGATGTGGTATGGAGCTTTACCGGCGGACCTCACAATGGCTGGGGGCAGATCAGCCCGAACATTTATGGACGCTCCCACAGCATATTTTCCGCAATCGATTTTGCTCCCGCTGCGGCAAAATCAGGCTGCATCCCAACCACCACCTGGGTTGTCGCATCGGCGCCGGGTCTGGTCGTCCGATCTGAAAATGGCGTAGTGATGGTGGATCTGGACGGCGATGGTTACGAACAGACGGGATGGAATCTTCTCTATCTACATCTCGCTACAAAAGATCGTGTACCCGTCGGGACTTATGTCGAAACCAACGACCGGATCGGGCATGCCTCCTGCGAGGGCGGCGTATCCACCGGCACGCATTTACACTTCGCCCGAAAATTCAACGGCGAATGGGTGACCGCGGATGGTCCAATCCCATTCGTGCTGAGCGGGTGGCGGGTCATTGCCGGAGACGAACCCTACAAAGGCCAGCTCGTCAACGGCGAGCAGGTCGTCACAGCGGATTTGCTCGGGCAATCCTGGTCGAATATCATCCGCGAAAAAGATGATTAGAAAATTCTTCAATCAAAAAAAATCTAGTACAGATCTCGGAATACGAATCAGACTGGGGATATTAACTATATTATTTGCATTTTCCTGTAACGTGCCTGTCAACAATCCGGCCGTCAGTGTAGAAGAAACAGATCGGGCGCCTCTTCCCGATTTCCAGTCAACCCCTTTGCCATCACGCCCTTCCTTTTCACCGGGTCAACTTGTGGATTACACCGCCCAGAGTGGCGATACCCTGCCTGCGCTCGCATCCCGCTTCAATACCAATGTGGATGAAATCCTCGAAGCCAATGCTTTCATCCCGCGCGATGCCACAACCCTGCCTGCGGGCATGCCGATGAAGATCCCGATCTATTATCGCGCTTTGTGGGGAAGCCCGTTTCAAATCCTTCCCGACCATGCCTTTGTCAACAGCCCCACTGCCAGTGGATTTAATACAGCGGCCTTCGTGGCATCCCAGCCCGGGTGGCTGAACAACTTCCGGGCGTACGTGGGAGGCGAGACAAGGTCCGGGGCTGAACTGGTCGATTATGTCGCGATCAACTACAGCATCAATCCGAAACTCCTGCTCGCGATCCTTGAATATCAAGGCGGGGCGCTTTCCCTGCCCGAGCCGCCTGTACGCAGAAGACTACTTGGGCTGGAAAGGCAGTTTTGGGAATCACACTATTTGCAATTGGTGCTTGCGGCAAACACATTGAACAACGGATACTACGGCTGGCGAGCCGGTTCCCTGATCGAATTCGAAGATGCATCTGGAAACCTGATCCGCCCAGACCCATGGCAAAATGCCGCTTCTGCCGCGCTGCAATACTATTTTTCGCGCATGTATAACGGCAGCGAATATAATGACGCCATCAGCCCGGAGGGTTTGTATAAAACCTATATCGATTATTTTGGAAGTCCTTGGGAGGATTCATTTGAATTGATCCCCGGCAGCCTGAGACAACCCGACCTTTTCCTCCCATTCCCCCTCTCGCAAACCTGGAATTACACCGGCGGACCACATACTGGCTGGGGCACTGGCGAGCCGTTTTCCGCGCTTGACTTTGCTCCACCATCCGAAAAATCAGGGTGTATCCCAGCCAAGATCGAATATTTTGCCACGGCAGTGGCTGATGGTTTGGTCGTTCGATCCAGAGTGGATGGGGTCGCACTCGATCTCGACAAAGACGGCGATGAACGTACAGGCTGGGTGATCTTTTATCTTCACCTCGCAACGAAAGAGCGCGTCTCTCTCGGCACGGAACTGAAAACCGGAGACAAGATCGGTTATCCCTCCTGTGAAGGCGGACGGTCCACGGGTACTCATGTTCATGTTGCAAGAAAATATAACGGCGAATGGATCCTCGCAGACAGCGTCATCCCATTCACGATGAGCGGTTGGATACCCCACAGAGGGATTAGAGCTTACGAGGGAACTCTCACAAAGGGAGGCCTGACCGTGACCGCTTGTGAGTGCGGTGACGCTTATACAGCCGTCAACGGAAATTATCCTTGATCATTCGAGAGGGAATCCGACTCTAAACCCACCTTGTGAAGGTATTCGCCCTCCTTCAACAAAGCCTTCGATTCTGAATCGTAGATTTTGTAAACGGAGCGGATTGAAAAAGCCTTCGCCAGCATCGCATACACCGGGCAATATTTTTCCACCGAGAGTTCGATCGAGCGCAAGATGGCGGATTCGTCCAGGGAAACGCCATAAAACCGATACTCGACCATTGCCTGTGTAAAAACATTAGGATAATCCCTGGCACGATCTCCGTGAAATAAGACCTGAAAATCCGTCACGGCCTGCTGTTTTTTGAGCAGAATCGAGATCACGTCCATCCCCGCGCAGCCCGCCAAACCGATAGCGATCAATTCCATAGGGCGCGCGCCGGAATCAGTTTGACCACCGGTAATATCCGAGTTCAAACGAACGGGAAAGCCGGATGCCCCTTTCCCTTCGAATGCCATGCGGCCCTTCCAATTCACTGTCACATCCATGATTCAGTTCTCCGTGATCACGTCCGGGACGTACTTGTCAAGATTACTTTTCGAGATGCCGCCGATCCACATCAGGCGAATGCGGCCAGACCTGTCGATGACGTAGGAACTTGGCAGGTTCATGGTGTTGAATTCGCTGCCGGCAATACTGCCCGGATCGAGCCAGACGGGGAAGGTCAGCCTAAATTCTTCGACAAACGGAGTTACCTCGTCCAGGGTCTCGCCCTGGTCGACGGCGATCAGGACAAAACCATCGGAACGGTATTCCTCGTAGAATGCCTGAAGGGTGGGCATCTCCTCCCTGCATGGCGGGCACCATGTAGCCCACAGGTTTACCAATACGACATTTCCCAGATAATCGGAAAGAGAAACCGCCTGGCCGTCCAGCGTGGTGAGATTCAATTCGGGGGAGGGTAAATTCACTTCGACAGGTATCGTCGAAAAGTCCTGCGTTGAGGCGGAGGATAATTGTTCGGGCATGAGCAGAAACGACACACCCAGGGCAAGGAATCCGAACCCGATCAGCATCAGGGCAATCAGTCGGCCGGGCGAAGGTTGATTCGAAAGTTCGCTCATATGTCAATACGCGGCTTTTCAAAGTATAACTCACGAAGTTTTCCGCCGTCAGAAAAAGGGACAAATGTCATCCAATATAGGATGGATGATACTGGCAGGCGGGTTGTGCGACGATTACTATGACCCAAATGCTTGAGAACCTGCCGATCATCCCCCTTTTTCAGGACCTTTCTCCAGACCAGGCAACCATGCTAATGTCGATCTTCGAAAGGTTCATTTGTCCATCAGGTACGGTGATCTTCGAGCAGGGAGATGCTGCGGAATATCTTTACTTGATCTTGAAGGGCAAAGCTGCGATCAGCTACAAGCCATATGATGCGCCGCGCATCCTGATCACCCGCCTCAAAGATGGAGATGTCTTTGGCTGGTCAGCCGCAATCGGTGGAAAAAGATATACTTCCAGTGTCGCCAGCGAAACGGACCTTGAGACCATTCGCATCCACCGGCAGGATTTATGGAGCCTGATGGACGACCACCCGGAGACCGGTAGGATCATCATCGACCGGCTGGCACTAAACGTTTCATCCCGTTGGAAAAACGCCCATGAGCAAATCAAGCGTTTTATCGATTCGGAAAGGAAATAACAATGTCTGTTACGCATGCACGTACCCGCGAAGGTCAGATCCGCCATCTGTTGGAGAATCTGAGCGCATACATCGAACAATTCCATGGCGGAACCGTGGAATTCGTCTCCCTGAACGGGGATGAGTTGAAGGTGCGGCTGGGAGGCGCTTGTCTCAACTGTCCGCTTTTGCCTTCCACGCTCCACGGCTGGGTGGAAGGAACGGTTCACCAATTCTTTCCTGAAATCCACGTCATGGAGAGCAAGTAGCATAAAAATTGCGGTGCAAGATTTACTCCTGCACCGCAATTTCAGGACCAGCCACCTGGGGGATTTGAATTATCCCGCGTTCCGTGTGAAAAACCGGATGACAAGAAACCCGCCGAACGCGATGAGCGCGACCGCCCAAATGTAGTTTGCATAATCCATCAGGGAGGCAAGCCCCAGTACACCCATGATTCCCAGCACGAGCGCGGGCCAGAACGCCCATTTCATTCGCGCAAGGACGGCGACCAGCAGAAAGGTCAGCGCAAGACCGAGGAAGAAGAAACCGCCGCTCTCGAACGCGCCAAAACGCTCTGTTGCCACCGTCATCCCCGCCAAAGTAGAAAGGACGCCGCCGGGGATAAGCGCCCACCATCGTTCGCCCGGGCTGGTGAGATAGACGATGAAAAAGGTCAACCCGATCCCGCCAAGAACGATGGCACCCGAATATTCATCGAAATAGGACGAGGCAAGGATCAAGAGCGAAAGCGCTGTGAGCACTCCGCCCGGGATGATCGCCCACCACCGATGGATTCGATCGGTCAGGTAAACGTACCAGAACGACAGGGCAATGCCGCCGAGAAAGATCGCGCCGCCCAATTCATCGACAGCTTCGGGGAGAAGGATCAACACGCCCAATGCCGCCAGAGTGAAACCCGGGAACGCCGCCCACCAATTCCCGCTTAGCAGCAGGGAGAGGAAAGCCAGCCCGCCAAGGAGGAACGCTCCGCCCCAGAAATAATCACCTGCATTTTTCAGATACCCCATCGTTTGGGCAAGGGCAAGCCCGCCGCCGAGGATCAACAGCACTCCGATCACGATCCGGGGATCAAATCTTCGCATCATGGTTCGACTCCTTATTTAATCCTGACCGAAACCGCCCCGCCTTTGACGTTTATATCCACGGCATTCGGCGAAGTTTCATAGTCGGGAGATACGCGGTTCGGAAAGCGGGTCCGATCCACCTGGAAATCGCCCGCGCCGATGGAAGCGTGAGCACGAATGGCAACACCTTCCGGAACGACAATTGTAAGAGACGCCGCACCAACTTCAAAGGCCGCGTTGAGGCGCCCGCGAGCAGGCAGGGTGATCACTGTGTCGCTTGCCCCGGCTTTCAACCGTATGTCGGTGATGTTCAAGTCCGTGAGGTCGATCACGGATTTGTTCGCACCCAAATTCATATCCAATGCCGTGGGAACGGACGAGTTGAACGAAACATCCCAGTCGAGTTGTTCCCGCCAGCCGAAGGGAGGAAATACGATGAAATCATTCGCGGGTCTCATGCGGACCTCGAGCCTTTCACCGTTCCGCGAATTCGTGTGACGCAGACCTCCGATGAAAGAGCCGTGCAGTAATTCATTCGCCGATGCGCCGCCGTGCAGACGAAACTCCCCCGCGCCGTGACTGATATGCACGCCCGCCTCGCGCGCGCCTTGCAAATCGATACTGGCGGTTTCAGTTTTTATCCCACCCCGCAGGAATACGCCAAGCAAAACCCAAATCCCGAAGCCGATCAATAAAACGGGCCAGAAAAGGCTCATCAACGGGCTGCCATTTGGGAGCCTGATCCCCATTTGATCCGCGAGCATCAAACCGCCGATCAGAAGGAGGATGACGCCCCAGAACAACTGATTGTGTTTCATTATCACTCCCCTCTTCGGAATGTCTTATACAAACCACTGCCGAGCACCCACAAGCCGAGCAGGATCAACAGGATCGCGGGTCCGAAATCGCCGAGGATGTTCCAACCGCCAAGAAATGCGGCAAAGACCAGGAACAACACCGCGCTGATGACCATCAGATTCAAACCGCGCTTCAGGTTGTAAGCAGTGTTTTCGCCGAGCAAGCCCTGCAGCATCGTGCCAAGCCCAACGAAGCCGGGGATCAAAGTCCACATATATGACCACGAATCGACATTGCCAGTGGTCTCCTGATAATAAAAAATCCCGCCAATGCCGGCGACGATGGCAGCCGGAACCGCCATTCCCGGCGAGCCGGTGGCAAGACCGATGACAAGGATGCCTGCGCCTATCAATAACATATTAACAGGCCATTCAGTGTACGGTTCGAAGAAGGTCCGAAACGACGGGTTGACCTGATTGAGCAGGAACCATCCGCCGATAAGGAGCAGGATGATTCCGAGGGCAAGCTGGGAACGACCAGATCTGTTCATAAATATTTCTCCTGTGACGTGATTTTATGAGTAGTGTAATCTTATTTGAGGGAATTGAACGTCCTAAATCATATACGAGAAAATCAAGGGGAAGGTCGCACCGATCCCCGTTCCGTTATTCCAGCGCCTCACAGACCGAATCAAATAATAAAGCCAAATTCGACTGGGCTTGTCTTAAATCCGCGGACATTCTCCACACACCTCCAGAAAGCTGATCCGCCACGGCAAATGCCGCAAATGCCGGTAAACCGCGCGATTTTGCAACTCCGAGCATCCCGGCTGCTTCCATATCCACTGCAAGAACTCCATCTGCCTGATACGCCAGTACATCCCTTCGCAGTTCGCGAAAGGGAGCATCTGTCGTCCAGGTCATTCCACTGGAAAATTTTATACTCCGTTTCGCAAGATGTGACTCAATACGGCGGACAAGTACCGGAGATGATTCGACATACCCGCCAGGCGGAAGATAATGACGCGTCACCCCCTCGCCGCGAATTGCCCCCGTTGAAAGGACCATATCCCCCGTCGTGAGCGAATCCTGCAATCCGCCTGCCAGACCGATCAAACCCATCTGCCGGGTCCCCAGCGCCGCAAACTCATCCGCCAGCCCGGCCACAACCGGCGCGCCGATCCCGAAGCCGGTGGACACGGCGATCCTCCCGCCGAATTTTCTCAATAAATAAAACTCACCAAGGAAACCGCGCACTTTTTTGACAAAGGATCTGCGCAGGATATATCTTGCGAGGCTTTTTTGCAGAACAAAGATCACCGTTTCGGGCGTGGGAAAATCCTTGAGCGCGCCTGTGGTCTGGCGGTAGGAAAGCAATTCTTCCGGTGTCAGGATCGGGTCATCTGGATTCATTGGGTGGAAGATCCTTCGCGGAATGCAAGGTAAACAAATAAAACATGACGAATACAAATCCTTGAAGCCATTCCCCATAAAGCGCAGATCGGATCGCCCCGTCCAACCCAAGCATTGGTATCAAAACAAGATACAGGGCGATATATATAAATAGGGAAAGGAGGGCGGACCTGACGATTATCGATTCCATTCCTCGGGCGATGAGATCATAGGAGATAAATGATGAGATCGTATACGGAATGAGACTCCAACCCAAAAGCGCGAGTTCGTTGGATGCCGGGAAGAACGCGTCGCCATAAAGGATTCGCAGGATCGGCGCAGACAGGAAGGCAAGGGACAAGGCGAAGATCAGGCTTACAACCATGAGAAGGAAGAACGCCCGGCGAAAACTTTTCCACGAGTCCGATCCGCCTTGCGAGAGGGAAGGTAACAACGCGCCGAGAATGGCGTAATGCCCGAGTTTAAACCCCTCGATGACGCGAGTTACGGCGGAGAAATAGCCGGTATCTTCATCGCCCAGCATGGAGGAGGTGAAGAGAATGCCGAGGCGTTGAGTCACAACCAGGAGGATTGTCAAAACAGCAAAGGGCAGAATCAACTTGAAGATGGGAAAAAAGTCATTAAGTGGCAACAAGCGAAAGTTCGGGAGCGAGGCGGAGCAAATCCGGCAGGAGAGGGTGGAGATCAGAATCTGCCCAAGAAGCAGTGAAAGACAGAGGGACAGGATATCGCGCGAAAGAAGAGCAGCAATTACCTGAATCAATCCGTTCGCAAGGCTCAACAGCCAGAAAAGATCGAAGCGGGATAATCCACGCAGCAAGGCGTTGTTGACCGAAAAAACCGCCAAGGGAAACAGGGCAAGCGAATAGAAAAACAAAGGCGTATCGCGCTGGACCAGTATGGCGGCGCAATACAAAGCGGAAAATGCAAACTGCAGGGAAAGTGCGCGGGATGCGGCATCGGTGACCTTCCCGTTGCGCGCAGTTTCACGGACAAGGAATGTATCGGTGCCGAAATTCGTGAAGGTGTTGCCAATGAAGATCAGAGAGGCGATGAAGGCAAAGCGGCCGAAATCCTGAACGCCCAGCCTGCGGGCAAGAATCGCCGCGAACAACACGGCAAGCAGTTGGGCGGAAATACGCGCAAGCAAAAGGAGCAGGGAATTTACCCGCAGGCTGCGGCGCGCAACGATCGGTGTCTTATTCCCGGACAAGAGAGACAAGGGTGAAATCTCCCCAATACTTGAAGGGCCAGCGGGCGGCAAATGAATCATCCAATTTGCGAAGAACCTGATAGATGCCGGGTTGCTTTACAGAAAAATCCTTGCTTGTGGCGGGAGGCGTGAATACGGAAAGCGCTTCAACGGTTTCGAGTCGAAAATCCACGCCCCAGGCGCGCGCGATCTGACCCGGTTTGTAATAGTAAACGGGATATTCCAATCCCTCCTTATGCACGGTGGATTTCCCTGAAAAACGGCGTGTGGCAAGGCGGAATTTCCCTTTAAACAACACCGCAGTTTCCCAAAGACAGAACGGCGGCATCATCGCCCAAATCACGCGGGCTTTTCGATTCATCAACGGGCGGACGCTTTCCACCACAAGCGACGGGTCAGCCACGCAATTCAAACCGCCGAAATTCGAGAAGGTCATATCGAAAGGACCTGCTTTTGTATTTCTTAAGTCCGTGTATGAAAGTTGGTCGAAGGAAAGGCGATCCTGCAAGCCGAGCTCCTTCGCTTTCTTCTCAGCACGCGAGAGCATTTCACCCGATATATCGACACCGTGTACGGAATATCCATGCTGCGCAAACCAGACGGCGTCCGTGCCCGTGCCGCAGGCAAGATCGAGAATCTTTGCCCCTTTTGGCAATCTTGCCGTGACGAAATCGTATACGCGCTTTCGCATGCGCGCGAGATTCTCGTTGTTCTCGATGAAGTCGTCGTATTTATCCGCATTGCGGTCATATGCTTCGGCAACGGTTTCGAAGGATGTGCCGGATAGAATATTATTGTTCACGAAATCTCCTTAATCGATATTCGCTTCTTGCCAAACCCGCCAGGTTGAACGGCAGGGTGATCCATCCGCGCAGGGTGGGCTTGGAAAAGGCTCTCCGGATGCGAAACTCATGATGCACCCGCCCATGCAAAATTCGATAAAACTCTTGCGGGAAGGGACCGCGATACAGCATGGCAAGGTCGTCCGAATCGACCCAGTTTTGTTTATCACCCAATTCCAACTTAACGCGCTCGTAGAACCTTGTGCCAGGCAAAGGATATGAAACCGAAATGCCGATATCGTCGGGCATGCACTCGCGCACCATCTTCAAGGTCGATTGCACTTCGTCCCATGTCTCGCCGGGGTAGCCGAACTGCAAGAAGAAACCGACGTGGATCCCATTTGCATGGAGCAGTTTCGTGGCGCGGTAAATATCCTCCACTTTATCGCCCTTGTCCATTGCGTCTAGAACTTTCTGCGAACCGGACTCTGCCCCGATCCAGACGATATTGCACCCGGCTTTCGCAAGCGCGGCGGCTGTTTTTTCCGTCACAAGATCGGCGCGTTTCAAGCACTTGAACGGGATGACGGCATCGTTTTCGAGGAGCAGCTCAGAGAATTGTTCCACCCAATTCGGCTTCAATCCAAAAATATCGTCGGCAAACCAGATGTGGTCCGGTGAGAAATTCTCTTTAAGCCATTTCATTTCCGCAACGACATTTTCAGGCGAGCGCGAGTTGTAACGCTGACCCCAGATCGGCTTGGCGCACCAGTTGCAGTGATATGGACAGCCGCGCGTCGTCACCATGTTCATCGAAAAATAGCCGTGACGGTCGAGCCAGATTTTTTTGTATTTATTTATGTCTATCAAATCCCAGGCGGGGAACGGAAGGGAATCGAGGTCTTTGATGTCGGGGCGGCGCGATGGGTGAAGGGTGAAACGTGAAGCATGACCGATGACATCCTTCGGTTCTTTCCCCGCCGAGAGTTGATTCAGCAGTTCTGCGAGCGTTTCCTCCCCCTCGCCGAGGATGCAGTAATCTGCGCCGTGCTCAAGATATCTTGAATAATGGTCGGTGACGTCCGCGCCGCACAGGATGACGACGCATCCGCGTTCCTTCGCCATGCGAATCATCGTGAAGGCGGCTTCACGCATCCGCAAGAGGCACATTTTGGAAAGGTAATTGAAATTGTCCTCATAGATGACGGCGTAATCCGGTTTGTGCTCGTCCAGCGACTTCGCCCATTCCTCTTCCGACTCTGCCAGCATGGCATCGAAGAGCGCAACTTCGTACCCCCGCCCGCGGATGTAACTCGCAGCGTACAACGTCCCCAGCGGTGGATAGGGCTGCATGGCGCGCCATAGTTTGGGGTCGAAGCGGAGGTAATAGGATTGACCGAACAGAACCTTCTTCATTGAGTTGATCCCTCTCCGGTTTCCAAACCCAATGAAACCAGCCGCGCGCGGAAATATTCCCCAGCCCATTTTCGGTGGTCATGAAAATTCCCCTGGCAGACATCGACCGTGAAATTTGCATCCGCGTTTTGGCCGAATTTCCGGGATATCTTGCGGAGTTGAATCTGCATCAAGAGATCGTCCAACCAGGCTCCAAATTTACCAGCCAGGAAGAATTCGACCACCTCTTGTATCCAAGAAGCAGCATCGATCCTCATTTGCGGGGAACGGTCCGGCATGGAGGATGCATTTGGCAAAAAAGACTCAACCCATGAATTGGCATTTCGGAACCGGCGGTATACATTCAAGCCACAGATGGGAATCATCTGCCCCATCTCGCGCGCGGAATACAGGTCATGCCGGGGCCATTCGAGCGCATTTTCAGAGAGGAGCAAATTCACGCAGATGCGGTCCCCAGCCAGGCGCATCAACATCCCAAACGTGACCGCAAACGCGCGCGCGATCCACAGGCGGTTTGGAACTGTGACCAGCATGAAGTCCATGTCCGCGTTTTTCGAAAGGTTCAACATCGCAAGCGAGCCGGTCATGGCGACCATGCGTACAAAAGGCATGAGACCCAATATCCTTCCGTAAAACAGCGCGCGTCGAAACGATCCCATTGAACTTTTTTCACGCACCTTGCGGACTTTCACAATCCCGCCGCGCCCGGGGAGGTGATAGTAAACACCAGTCGAGTATTCGAAAGAGATCAATTTAAGATGTGGGAGTTGAGACTCGAGCTCATTACTTTTTACAGGAATGGGCAGATAGCGATGCAACTCTTCCAGGGTCAGCGGGTAATCGAAAATATCCGAATACGCCAGAGTCTCAAGGATGGCGCGTTCGAGAGGGGAGACTACCGTCTGCGCCGGGGATGGGGAGATCACAGTTACAACCAAGAAAATCTCCTTCAGGCCACCGCAGGCTGACGGTCGCGAGCGAGGCGGTAGGTCAGGGATTGGAAAATCGTAAACCCGGAGAAGAAGAACATTCCGAGGGCAAAGAATATCGCGTAGAACATCATCAAATAATAACCTGAACTCCAGGCAAGCCAGGCAGACCATAAGTTGAAACAACCCAGGAAGGCTTCAAAGAGGATCAGCGAGTCGAAACGGATGAGGTAACGATTGCCGCGCCAGGTTTGAGAGCGGTCTGTAATCCCGAACTTCGGCGTGCGCTCGAAGGGGACGATCCTCTTTTGTAGAATTTGAAGAAGCGCCCGCAATGTGTTTGGCGCCATGCCGGATGCAAATACTGAAAACGCAAGTATGGCAGGAATCGATTCTGCCCAGCGGTTACGGAGCAATCGCTGCGCAGCCGCAAAATACATGGAGGGAACGAGGGCGAAAATATTCATCAGCAACCCGATCCCGATCGGCGCAAGCAAATTCGGGTATTGACGGGCGAATAGGAGCAGGAATGGATAAAAGATCATGAAAAGCAGGGCGAGAAAATGCAGAATATAGGTTGTGAGGTGGAATGTGGCTTGGAATTTTCGGGCGAACGAAAAACCACCGCGCCAGATGACGGGTATGTATTTGAAGGCGCATTCCAGGCTGCCGCGCGCCCAGCGGTATTGCTGACGACGATACGCCGTAAAACTGACGGGCAGTTCCGCGGGCGCTTCCACGTCGACCGCATACCGCGCCGACCAGCCACGCAGAAAGGCTCGATAGGAAAGGTCCATGTCCTCGGTCAGGGTATCCGCCTTCCAGCCGCCCGCATCCAAAATGGCGGATTTGCGCCATATCCCCGCCGTGCCGTTGAAATTGAAGACATAATCATTGGTCGAACGGGCGAACTGGTCGATGACGAAATGCGCATCGAGAGTGAAGGCCTGCATCATGGTCAGCATGGAATAATCGCGGTTCAAATGTCCCCAACGCGCCTGAACGAAAGCGACCTTATCATCGTCGAAACGCGGAAGCAATTGCTTGAGAAAATCCTTTTGAGGGAGAAAATCGGCGTCGAAGATGGCGATGAATTCCCCGGCTGCCAGCGAGAGTCCGTTGGCAAGCGCACCAGCTTTGAATCCCTCCCGGTTCGAACGGTGGATGTGGCGGATATTCACACCGCGACCTTGCAACTCTCTTACCTTTCCCGCAATGAGCGAAACGGTTTCATCGGTAGAGTCATCCAGCACCTGAATTTCGAGCAGGCCGGGGGGATAGTCCAGGGCGGCGCAGGCTGAAAGGAGACGTTCCGTCACATACCATTCGTTGTAGATGGGTAATTGAACCGTAACGGAGGGGGGTTTTTTCAACGGCTTTACAGAAGGCGGTTTCAACCTGCCGCGATTCTTCAAACTGACGACCATCAGGTAGAAAAGGTTTGATATATAGACGACAAGGACCATCATCACCAATGCGTACGCGACCACGACGGGAGCCAGCAGGTATTGGAGGACGATTCCCATCATGCCCTCCTCGATGCCGTTGAATACAATCCCCACGCCAGCCACTGCCACAAACGTCCCGGCGCGTATGACCATGTGTAATAATCGAAGAGGTTGACGACCGATAGGACAAGCAGAAGGGCGATCACACCCATCCCGGCCGGATCTTGAACATATGCCCGCCAGCGAAAGATAAAATCAAGTATGGGGAGAAGAAATAACACAAGGTAAAAGATGCCCCCAACCACGCCCGTCTCCAATGCGGCGGTCAACGGGACATAATGCGGAGGTTGATAATTCACAGGAAAATCTTCAAACCTCAATTTCATCGCAAGCGGCGAAGCGCCAAGCCCCACACCGATGGCGGAATGTTCCACAAAAAGCGTATTCCCCGAATTCATCAGGTAGGCGCGTTCGATCATCGGTCCATCCTCCGCGACATTGCCGGAGTTGAATCTTTTTTCGATCACCGAAAGATAGATCGGGAGCAGCGGCGAGACGATGGAAACGCACGTCAGGCCAAGCAGGAAGGCTCGGGTGAGGGATTCCCACCTGCGATTCACCGCCTCGAACATGACCAGGAAACCGATACCTGCAAATAGGCTTAACCACGCCGAACGCGAGAACGTCAAAACCAGGGGCGGGAAAGCCAGCAGGAAACAGATTCCCGCAAATATTTGATTGCGATGCCTCCCATATAAGATAACCGCGAACAGAAGAATCATCGAAAATGCGAGGCAGCCACCCAGGATGTTCGGATGATCGGCGAATCCATATGCCCGCAGAATCCTTTCGCCCGCGACAGGGACGATGCTCGCTCCGCGCACAGCCGGGTCGAGCACACGCTCGCCGAGAAACTGAAGCCCCAGCGACGATTGCGAAAAGGATTGCCCCGCCGCCACTGGAACCTGGGCCATGGCCTGAAGCGCAACTGGAGCCAGGACCCACCGAGTCAAGGTTATCTCATTCACGATGTAAAGATAGTACAAAAGAAGGAATACGAAACGAACGGCTTGATACCGGGTGATGATCGCATCCACACTTCCAAGCACGGAGACCCATGCCGCGAGAGTCAAACCTGTCAGCAGGATAAAGACAACCGGATTCCCAGCCCCCACCCTGCGCGGTTCCACGATCAACGAACAGAGCCAGAACACAAGCATGAAGAATAAAGTGAAATCGCTGACAAACAAAAGGAAATCCGTGTAGTCATGGTAGACAGGATAAAACGGGCGCGTCCACACGTCCAACTGCAGGCGGAACGGCGCAAGCAGAATCGTCGCGGCAAAAAACATGCGCGCGCCCGTTCGAAAAAAACGACTGAAGAAGGGATAAGGGAAAATATTCACAACGCTAAATCGGACCTGTGCAATCTGGTTTGCAATTATAATCTGTCGCCGGTCATGTTTCTTTTCCTTTCCTTATCCATTTTTCCCTTGGGCATTTCATGAAAACTGCCATCGTTCACGAATGGCTGAGCACATTTGGCGGCACCGAGCGCCTGCTCGTCGAAACCCTGCGCCTCTTCCCGCATGCCGATGTTTTTGCACTGACCCATTTCCCAAAAAATTTCCAGAACACGCCGCTGCGGGAATTAATTGTCCAAACGACCTTCCTGCAAAAAATTCCCCGCATCGAAAAACATTATCGCAAACTCCTGCCCATCATGCCGCTTGCGATCGAAACCCTGGACGTGAGCAAATACGACGTTGTCATTTCTCTTTCGCATGCCGTGGCGCATGGAGTCAAAACTCACAAACACCAAACTCACATCTCATACATCTCGACCCCGATGCGCTACGCCTGGCACATGCGGGATGATTATTTGAAGCTGCACGGCCTGACGAATCCTCTCATCCGCCTCGCCGCAAACGGGACCTTGAGCCTGTTGCGCCGATGGGACGCCTCTGCCTCCACTCGATCCAATTCATTGATCGCCAACTCCCAGTGGACAGCCTCTCACATTCGCGAAGCATGGAAAAGGGATTCCCAAGTCATCTATCCTTCCGTGGATATTAATCGCTTCACACCTTCTAAAAAACGGGACAATTTCTATCTGCTCGTCTCGCGCCTCGTCCCATACAAAATGACGTCGGAGATCGTCAGGGCTTTTAATCTGCTGGGTTTACCACTCACCATCGTCGGTGATGGACCCGATCTGCCGCACCTTCAACGTATTGCAGGAAAAAGCATAGCGATCATGGGTTATCAACCAGACAAAGCCGTGACAGAGTTGATGAACAAAGCCAAAGCATTTGTGTACATGGCAACCGAAGATTTCGGCATTGCCATGGTCGAGGCGCAGGCGGCGGGATGCCCGGTTATCGCCTATTACAAAGGCGGGGCGTCAGAAATCGTTCGGGACGGGGAGACAGGGCTGCTATTCAATGAGCAAACCGCTGAATCATTGGTCGAGGCGGTTCAAGATTTCGAAAAAATGAATTTAAACAGCAAAGCCGCAGTGGATAACGCGGCTCGCTTTTCTTCCGAACGTTTTCGGCGGGAATTCTTAACGCATATTGAAAACCATCGAAAGGGGTAATAATCAGTTCATGCCGATGGCGCGCGCCATGGCGGGAGCGACGAAAAGGATCAGTGCAATACCGACCAATTCCAAATTAAGAACAAGTCGGATGCGTTTGTATTCTTCGTCAGGGACTTCGATGGCAGTGCCGGTCTTCAGTCGGTCACCCCATTTGATGAAGCGAATGGTCGGATAAATGGACATCAGCCCCACAATCACGAACAGCCCCATCTTCACCCAGAACAGCGGGTTGGCGGCATAAAAGTTTGCACCTTTCTCAAAGAAAAAGACGCGCAGCAGACCTGCCACTAAAAGTGTGCCCGATGAAATACCATACCAGCCGTCGATGCGTTGAATGCGTCGGGCTTCATTGACCGAAAGGGCTTGTTGGAATGCCACAAATTCATAGATCAAACAAGCAGTAAGCGCAAATGCAGCAAGGTGATGCAAGGACGCCATGATCGAATTAACGATAAGCATGATGTTTTCCTTCTTAATAGATAAAGTTTTTCTGGCTATTTCTTTCCAGGGTGACTTTTGTACCAGGCAACCGTCTCCCTGATCGCCTCGCGCATGGGAGTGGCTTTCATTCCAAACGTCGTTTCGAACCTGCTCGAATCCACGATGAACGGCTGGTCGAACTCGTACATCATCTCGACCAGTTCCTTCGCGGGCGGCGAGAAGAGCCCGGCAAACCGCAGCATGCCCGCACCAACGCTGGTCATCTTGAATGTCAGACCTGCTTCTTCGGCAAACATCTTCAGCATTTCACCCTGTGTGATGCGCGGATGGTCGTTGGGAACATGCCAGGCCTGCCCATCGGCCTCGTCACGCTCACCCAAAATCACCAAAGCCCGCCCGAAATCCTTCAAAAAGGTATGAGTGTGGGGAATGTCCGTTCTGCCGATCATCTGGACGGTCTTTCCCTGTAACAACGGATAAAGCTGGCGGCTGCCAAAGGTGGTGGAAGAATCCAATCCCCATGGGCCGAAATAATCCGACCCGCGCGCCGAGGTGACGCGTACCCTCCCAGCCCCATGTGCTTCGAAGGCAGCCTGACTGGCATCCTTGCGCGCACGCCCTTTACGCGTGTGGGCATGATGCGGAGTTTCTTCGGTCATCGGCGAGCCGTTCGTATCACCGTACATGTACAAGTTTTCGACGATCACCAATTTGGCGTTGCTGCCCGTCAGCCCTTCCAGGATGGATTTTTGAAGCGACGGGAATTTTGTAGCAACTTCATGATATGCGGGCACCGCGGCTTGATACACCACCTGCGCACCCCGCGTCACTTCCTTGACCTGGGCCGGGTCAAACAGATCAGCAGCTTTCACCTCCACCCCGGCAGGAATCTCCTCCAGCCGTCCCGATCGATTCACCACGCAGACCGGTTCTCCGCGCCGAACCAGTTCATCCAAAATGCACCGCCCGACCGCGCCTGTTCCCAATACCACATGATTGACTGACATTTGATTTCTCCTATTATTTACGCCAGCGGCGGAGCCGTGCGTCCTTCCAAATGGAACGCGGTGGGCTGCTTGAGTTTGGATAACTTGCCAGATTCGATCATGGCTTCATGCGCTTCCTGCCAGGTGGGGACATCTGGAGTCTCCTGCTGCCAGCGAGTGTAGGATGCCTCGCTGCAAATGCCGGCAAGGATGCACATGGCGAGTTGATGCGCGCCCGAATTGCGGAAGTTCTTCATGGAAGGCTCGTCCTTCCACACGGTCTTCGTCCAGTGCGTGAACGGGTCTTCGACGCGCGTGTCAAAATCGACGATGCCTTCCGATCTCATTGCCTGGCTGGCGCTGCGCATGGCGTGCAAGCCAAACAGCGGCAGAAACCAAACAGAACGGACTCGCAAACGGGTAATGGAAACGTTATACATGTCTAAATTCCTTTTACAAATTGATCGATGTTGGATCGAATTTCATATTGATACAGAGCCGCGCCGTCCACACCAAAGGGCGGCATATTGCCGGAGATCTCCAACGAGACCAACCCATGAACACGACTCCAGATCAACATGGAAACCGCCAGCGATAGAATGTCGTAATCGCCTGCATACGTTTTCCAAGTTTCAAACTGTTCTTCATAGCCGGGTTGAACACTGGGAAATCCTCTTGAATTCAATCTATTGACTACGCGCAGACCCTCAACGACGCTGACCAAAGCGCTCAACGAACGCGCCGCAGACGGCAGCACTTCCATCATTGGAGCCTGATAGCCGGGAATGGGTGTTCCAAAGATCAACTCATAGCGCTGCGGAAAATCCAACGCCCATTGTCGGTAGGCAAAGCCAATGGCTTGCAACTGCCCCACCAGGTCATCTTCGGCTTTGGCGTCGCGTGAAGCGATTTGGTAATCCCCAAAAGAAGTGTAGGCATCAATGATCAGGGCGGTTACGAGCGCGTCACGGTCTGGAAAATAGTTGTAAATGGCAGGCGCAGTGATGTTCAGTTCGCGCGCGATCGCCCGCAGGGACAATGTCGCCGCGCCGGTCTCGGCGATCTGCCTCCAAGCCGTTTCTTTGATGGCTTCCTGTAGATTTGGGATCTGTGTCTTTTTGCTGGGTCTGACCATGCCAACTCCTAAATAATAAACACTGTAAATATACAGTGTTTATTTACAGTTGTCAAGGGGCAAAAAAAGACCTCGGAGGTTTGGATGACCTCCGAGGTCTGCTATACAAATTCTTTTACTGCCACCCACTCCCCCGCAGACTTCGGGTGTTCTGCAAAAACCAACTTCCTCGCATCCACCAATTTACCAACCGCCCGCTTCACAACCTCATTGCCCCACCCAAACAATTTCTGCACGTCGCGAATTTGTGCCGCGCCGACCATGCCGAAATATAGTTCCAATAATTTCGCACGTGCTTGAGACTCGGTAATTTTCCGCGCTTGTTCGGCAAGTTTCGGGAAATGACTGGTCGTGATGGCGTAAATATGGGAATACTTCCACGCGCCTGCCTGCGCCACGCCGACCGGCAGAATCTTGAAATCCTTTTGCAGGTATTCAAGCGCCTTGTTGAATTCCGAATCTTTGGCATTGGAAAGTTTTGCCTCCTTGCGCAAATCAAGCGTGTGCATCGAGCCTTTTTCGAGCAGGGCTTCATAGACCTGTTTCGCCGCCTGCGGCAGGCGTCCCTCGCGATAGGCGATCAGATAATCTTCGTTCGGGTCGCCGTAGTTTTCGGAGAGCGCATAAAAATACGGCACGACCTCCAACGCGATCATGGTCGCTTTACCGCGCAGAATCTTTCCGTAGTACCAGATCTTTTTATCGAGCGCGTCATCCTTCCATCCCCAGGTGATGTGACCCGGGTCATCGTGCGCATCAGCCACCGGACGATCACCCGCAACAGCGGTCCACAAAGAAGGCAGGTCCACGCCTTTGATGGGCCAGAAATAAACAAAGCCGCGTTTGTTGACGAAGGTCAAAGCCGCAGCGGGGGAAGAAACCCGTTTTTGCGGCGGCAGGTTGAAGGTCCGTGTGCGAAGCGCCTGGAGTTTTTTCAAGTTGATCCGGGTCATCGCTCAGATTTTATCATCTGCGTTACAATCGACAAGTCATGGTCATAAAAAAATTTAGAGACGGCGATGAATTAAGCCGAACCGCAGCAAAAGCATTGGTCGAACTCACAAATCAAGCCATTGCCGAACGCGGGCGTTTCCTCATCTCACTTTCCGGCGGCAGTACGCCAATGAAGCTTTATGAACAACTTGCCGTTGAGAAACTGGATTGGACCCGCGCGCATTTCTTTTGGGGCGACGAACGCTGCGTGCCTGTGGATGACCCCGGCAACACTTACGGGCAGACAAAAAAAAGCCTCTTTGACAAAATTGGGACAACGAATATCCACCGCATCAAATCGGAACTTGAGCCTGCTCAAGCCGCCCAAGCATATGCCCACACTCTGAGTGGATTCGCTGACGCACCCTTCGATTTTCCGCGATTTGATCTGGTTCTACTCGGTATGGGCGATGACGGTCACACGGCGTCCTTATTCCCCGGTTCTCCAGTCGAAATCGACTCTGTCACAATCGCCGTCTCTGCCCACTATCAAGACCGCCCCGCCAAGCGCGTCTCGTTGACGCCGAAGGTGTTCAACCAAGCCAGGGAGATCTGGTTTCTCGTCACCGGCGCAGGCAAGGCTGAGACGTTACGCAACGTCATACATGGGGAGCGAAATTTGGAGTTATATCCCGCGCAGAGAATCCAACCCGTGAATGGAAACCTGATCTGGATGATCGATGAAGCGGCGGGAAAGTTTTTATAAATCTATTCTGGCATTGCGAGGAGCATTCTTGCTCTTCACTGCACCGAACGCATGCGTGTGCAACGAAGCAATCCTAATAAGCATCAGATCGCTTCGGGCGAAGTGCGCTGCCTTCGCAATGACGATAACACGAGGAGTAACAAAAAATGGAATTAGCATTGATCGGTTTGGGCAAAATGGGATTGAACATGGCAAAACGCCTCACCAAAGGCGGACATCGAGTGATCGGCTACGCCCGCACAAAAGAGACGGTGGATGGAGCAGTAAAAGAAGGCGTCGAAGGCGCATATTCGTTGGAAGAAGCCGTAGGCAACCTGACCTCTTCCCCTAAGGCGGTTTGGGTGATGGTCCCGGCAGGAGCCACCACCACAGAAACGATCCAGAAAGTCGCCGCGTTATTGAAACCCGGCGATATCATCATCGACGGCGGCAACTCGAACTACAAAGACACCATCAAACACGCCGAAATGCTCGAAGCCATGGGCATCGACTTTGTCGACTGCGGAACCAGCGGCGGCATCTGGGGTCTCACCGAAGGCTACAGCCTGATGATCGGCGGCAAGGAAGAAGTGACCAGGAAACTGAGCCCCATTTTCGAGACCCTCGCCCCAGGAAAAGAACTCGGCTGGGGACGTGTCGGTCCGCATGGCGCGGGTCATTACGTGAAGATGGTCCACAACGGCATCGAATACGGCATGATGCAAGCCTTTGCCGAAGGCTTCGGCATCTTGAAGAACAAGAAGGAATTCGGGCTCGACCTTGCGCAGGTCTCGCACATCTGGCAGCACGGAAGTGTCGTCCGTTCATGGCTGCTCGACCTCGCCGCCAACGCCCTCGACGAAGACACTGAACTCAAGGACATCAAGCCCTGGGTCGCAGACTCAGGCGAAGGACGCTGGACGGTCTTTGAATCGATCGACCTCGATGTCCCTGCCCCGGTCATTACACTGGCGCTGCAAATGCGCTTCGCCAGCCGCGATGAAGAAAATTATCCCGCCCGCATGCTGGCTGCTCTGCGCAATCAATTCGGCGGGCATGCGATCAAGAAAGCTGAATAGCAGACGACAGACGATAGACCGTTGACCGTGGAAAATCCTTTTCCATCGTCCATCGTCCATCGCCCACGGTCCTTCTTATGAACACACCACTTTATAACGGATTATTGACGACGATCATCATCTTCGGCGCCTCCGGCGATCTGACCCAGCGCAAACTCATCCCCTCGCTTTTCAATCTCTTTCACAAGAGACGCACGCCCAAGAAATTCCAGATCTTCGGTTTTGGCGGCACGGAATTCAGCGACGAGCAGTTCCGCGAACATCTTTACAAAGGGATGAAGGAATTCGCCGGGTACGAATTCACCGACGAAGAGTGGGGCATTTTTGCGCCGAACCTGCACTATCTCGCCGGGAAATACACTGAAACAGGCGATTTTCATCGACTTGCAGAAGCGCTCACCGCCTCTGAAGGCGGCGATGCAAACCGCCTTTTCTATATGGCACTGCCACCCACCCTCTTCCCAACCATCATCGACAACCTCGATGCCACCGGTCAACTGCACGAGAACGGCGGGTGGCGACGTGTGGTGCTCGAAAAACCCTTCGGCACCGATCTCGCCTCGGCGATCACACTCAACAAGCAGGTCCACAAGGCACTGAACGAAAATCAGATCTACCGCATCGACCATTACCTCGGCAAAGAGACCGTGCAGAACATCCTGTTCACACGCTTTGCCAATACCATCTTCGAGCCGATCTGGAATCGCAACTACATCGACCATGTGCAAATCACCGTTTCAGAAAAAGTCGGTTTGGAACATCGCGCGGGTTTCTACGATGGCGTCGGCGTGCTGCGCGACATGTTCCAGAACCACCTCTTACAACTGCTGACCCTGGTGGCCATGGAGCCTCCCGCTTCGTTCAGCGCAAGTCACTTGCGAAACGAGAAGGTCAAAGTGTTGAGCGCGATCCAGCCGATGACTCCCGAACAGGTCGCAGTCAATACGGTGCGCGCCCAGTACAAGGGATACCGCGCCGAAAACAAAGTCAACCCAAAATCCACGACCCCCACGTATGCCGCGCTGCGGTTCTTCATCAATAACTGGAGATGGAAGGGTGTTCCATTCTACTTAAGATCCGGGAAAAATCTTTCAGAAAAGATGACCCAGATCATCATCCAATTCAAAGAACCCCCCACCACCATGTTCCCCATGCAGACCATGAAGCCAAACATGCTGGTTCTTTACCTGCAGCCCGATGAAGGCGTGCATTTGCGTTTCGAAGCAAAAGCGCCTGATACGGTCAATGAAACCCGCTCGGTGGATATGGAATTCCATTACGACGACGCCTTTGGCAAGACAGCCATTCCAGAAGCCTACGAACGGCTCCTTCTCGATGCCCTGCAAGGGGATGCCTCACTTTTTACCCGCGCCGACGAAGTGGAAACCGCCTGGTCGTTGATCGATCCCATCCTCCAGACGTGGGAAACGCATCAGACTCCGCCTCTGGCTGTGTACCGCCCAGGGAGTTGGGGTCCACCCGAAGGCTACGATCTGCTCGCCCGCGACGGACGTCGCTGGCTGAACGATGAAGCCAGCAGGCTCCTGGAGAAGGAAAATTAATCACGAGGCCACGCACAAAGCGTGGTCTCCATTTAACCCTACTTAAGGATAGGGGCAAAGCCGCCCCCAATGACTATACTGACAGATGGCTCTGCAACTCCCATCGACCTGCTTCGTATATCCTCAAAGTGATCACCAAGGAATAAAGGAAATATAAAATGAAAAACAAGGTCTTCATTACTTTAATGCTTCTCGGGTTAATTGCCACTGCCTGTGGAGCCCCAACTCCCGCCGCCGAAGCGACCCCTATCCCCATGGTCGAAGCGGACGACACCGTCATCGCCGAAGGGAACCTCGAACCCATTAACTACACCGAAATCTCACTGAATGCAAGCGGATTGGTCAGCGGAGTACCGGTGAAGGAAGGCGACACAATAAACGCCGGAGACGTTATCGCGACACTGCAATCCGAAGAAACCCTTACATTGGAAGACGCGCGGGCAAAATCGTCTCGAGAACTGACCGAAGCCTACCAGGAGTTCCGCGATGCGCAATCCCGGCTCGATGATTTCGACGTGCCCCCGCGCTGGGACGGCATGACCCCCACGCAAGCCGTGGCGGATACCCTTGTCAAACTGAACACAGCCCGCGCCGAATTCGAGCCCTACAAACATCTCGATGAAAAAACCCTCAAGTATGGCGAACCGAAACCTGATTTCTCCGAGATGACCCCGGAAGAATTTGATGCATATATCACCTACCAGGAATGGGCAAGATACCACATAGAGGAACGTCCGAAATCAGACGTACCCGGTAACAAGAAAAAAGCATTGGATGAAGCCTGGCAATTGTATCGAGTTGCCATCCGGTGGCTCGAACTGGAAACGAATTACCAGAATGCCCAGGTCCGGCTCGCCAATGCCGAAGCGGACTTCCAGGCGCTTGCCGATAATGATTTCTCGCTCGATACCGCCGCCCTGCGCGCCACGCTTGCCAATGCAGAATTGCGCGCGCCGCATGCGGGTGTCATCACCAATCTGAACTTAAAGGTCGGGGAATTTGCCGCATCGGGTTCGCCTGTGGTCACCATTGCCGATATTTCAAAATGGCTTGTCAAGACCAGCGACCTGACCGAGATCGATGTTGTCAACATCGAAGAAGGCCAACCCGTTACGGTCAAACTCGATGCCATGCCCGGCGTGGAATTCAAGGGAAATGTCCTCTCGATCAGCCAGGAATATTCCGAGAATCAGGGTGATGTGGTGTATGAGGTCACCATCCTGCTCACTGAAAAGGATCCCGTCATGCGCTGGGGAATGACCGCCGTGGTCACATTCGAGTAACTCACGCTCGAGGGAGCGGAACGATCCGGGATCTTCCGGGAAAGAGTATTATATGGCCATATCTTTCTTCAAACAAAAAGATGACGAAAGCGTCACCGAATCCCGATCGATGATCGATTTACGGAACGTGGATAAATATTACAAGACCGCCGTCGGCGATTACCGGGCGTTGACCGATGTGGACCTGCAGATCAATGCTGGAGAATTCGTCAGCATCATCGGGAAATCGGGAAGCGGCAAGACCACCTTGTTGAACATGATCACAGGCATCGACCGCCCATCGAACGGCGAGGTGTGGGTCAACGGCACTGGCGTGCATACGCTAAACGAAAACAGGATGGCGCGCTGGCGCGGAAAAAACCTAGGCGTGGTTTTCCAGTTCTTCCAACTGCTGCCGATGATCTCCGTCATCGAGAACATCATGCTTCCGATGGATTTCTGCCGCATGTACACACCCATCGAGCGCCGCAGGCGCGGAATGGAATTGCTCGAACTTGTGGAACTCGGCGATCACGCGCACAAGCTTCCCACTGCGCTTTCAGGCGGTCAACAACAAAGGGTCGCCATTGCGCGCGCGCTCGCCAACGATCCGCCTGTCGTCATTGCGGATGAACCGACAGGCAACCTCGATTCAAAGACAGCCGAATCCGTTTTTGCGCTTTTCAACAACCTTGTCGAAAAAGGCAAGACCATCATCATCGTCACCCACGACAGCGCAATGGCAAAACGCACCCACCGAACGGCGCTGATCGCGGACGGCGAGATTGTCAACGAATATGTTGCAAAAGCGATGCCGACCCTCAACCATGCACAACTTCTACAGGCGACAAGGTCTGCAAAAAAGATGAATTACGAAGCAGGGACGATGATCCTGCACGAGGGCACGAACGCGAACGCCTTCTACATCGTCTCCAAAGGGACTGTGGAAGTGATCCTGCCGCGTCCGAACCAGTCCGATGTGGTAGCCGTCCAACTCGGACCCGGGAAGGTATTTGGCGAGATGGAATTTTTCCACGAAAAGAGGTATCGCGCCTCGATCCGCGCCTCCGAATCCGGACCGGTGGAAGTCCTCACCATCAGCTATGACGAATTATCAAAATTGGTGGAACAATCCGAGGCGACGCGTGAATCGCTGCATCAAATGGCTGATAAACACGAGGGCGAGAATCTTTCCTGGAGGGGAGTCTCTTCATGATCAGCAGCCGCTGGAAAAAAGTCTGGGCTGATCTTTGGAGCAACCGCGGACGAACCTTCCTGACCATCATCACGATCTCGGTCGGGTCTTTCGCGGTGGGCTTCAACAGCAACATGTCGCTGTACATGAACGAAAGCATGGACAGCGATTTCCTTTCTGCAAATCCGTCCGAAGGAGAGGTGTACGCGTCGGACCTCGATGACGATAAAGTTGAGCTTGCACGCGAAATCCCCGGCGTGGAAGCCGTGGAGGGATTCTCCAGCGTCAGCGCGCGGATCGTCCTGCCAGACGGCTCGTATACGGATATTCTTTTTACCGCGGCGGAAAAGCCTTCATCCCTGACCTTGAATCTCCTCAAGCCGGCTCTCGGGGAAACTGACATCCCAGCCTATGGCGAAAAGGAAATCATATTCGACGAAAGCGCGAAGTCGCTTGGTTACCAACCGGGCGATGTCGTTATGATCGAATTGTCGAGCGGCAAACGGAGAGAGATAAAATTTGCGGGTTATGTGCATGCCGTGACGGGCTTCCCCTATAACTTTGCCCGACTGGTAAATGCATATGTCACACCGGACACCCTCACATGGCTGGGCGGGAACACAGACCAATACGACTGGCTGGCGGTGAGTGTGCGGGAGAAACAAACCGATGCGGATCATGTGACCGAAGTGGCGCAAGCCGTGGCTGACAGGCTCGAACGCGCCGGTTCGACGGTCTATTTCGTGAATGTATACCAGCCGGGGCATCATTTCTCGTACTCCGTCACCCAGGGCGTGTTTTTCGTACTTGGCACCCTCGGTTACCTCACCGTCCTGTTGAGCGCCTTCCTGATCATAAACACCATCACCGCGTTGATGACCCAGCATACGCGGCAGATCGGCATCATGAAAGCCACCGGCGGAAACACCCTGCAGATATTCAGCATGTACCTTGCGCTGATCTCAATATTCGGACTGGGTTCGCTCGCGATCGCCGTTCCGCTGGCAAATGCCCTCGCTATTGACATCGGCGGCGGGATGGCGGCGTGGTTGAATTTTCATCCCGCAGAATTCAAAGGTTACCAGGCGACATTGATCCAGCAGGTCTTCGTCTCCCTGATCGTTCCAATCCTTGCAGCCATCCTGCCAATCTATAACAGCGTCCGCATCACCGTGCGGGAAGCGCTGAGCGATTACGGCCTCGGCGGGAACGCCAGGGCAAAAGAGGAAAAGGTCAACAAGAATGCGGTCTTAATCCCGCGACCCGTCCGCATTTCGCTCCGCAACACGTTTCGCCGCAAAACCCGGCTCGGGTTGACCCTCTTCACGCTCGTTTTGGCTGGCGCTGTATTCATCGCCGTTTACAACCTTTGGGCGTCGTTCGACCAGACCATCGAAGACATCCAGGGATACATTCTCGCGGATATCAACATTGCCCTGGACCACGGGTATCGGTACGATAAAGTGGCTTCGATCGCGATGAGCATCCCCGGCGTGGTCGGAGCGGAGGGATGGCTGCAGTACACCGGCACGCTGGAAATGAGCGAAGAAGAGGCGGGGACTCAAATTCTATTCATCGCCCCTCCCTCCACATCGAAATTGATCGACCCGGTCATTACGTCGGGCCGCTGGCTGAAACCCGGAGATGAAAACGCCATAGTCATCGGAAACCACCTTTTGCAAATCTTTCCGGATCTAAAAGCCGGCGACTGGCTGACAATCGACATCGAAGGCAAGAAGACGAAATGGTTGATCATCGGAACTTACAGCATCACCGGGAACATCAGCCCGCCGCCGCTGTATGTAAATTACGAATACCTCAGCAAGCTTGTGGGCGAGCCTGATATGGCGTACTCCCTGCGCATCATCACGGACAAACACGACTCAGCGACCCAGTTGCGCATCAACGAACAGATCGAAGACGCCTTCGAGCGGCGAGGAATCCGGATCACCTCCACCCAGTTAGGCGCGGATTTCATTCGTGATCAAAAAGCCACCACGGACATCCTCGTGTATTTCATGCTGGTGATGGCAACGCTTATCGCCATCGTGGGCGGACTAGGCCTGATGGGCACGATGAGCATCAATGTGCTGGAACGCACACGCGAGATCGGTGTGATGAGAGCCATCGGCGCCAGCAACGGCGATATCCAGGCCATCGTCATTACCGAAGGGATGGTGATCGGCATCATCAGCTGGGCGATCAGCATCTTTATCGCCATCCCCATCACCAACGTGCTTTGTTTCGGCGTCGGCATGGCGGTGGTAACCGCCCCCCTGCCCGTCATCTACGGCTTCACCGGAATCATCGCCTGGCTGATCTTTACCATTGTGCTGGGCACACTGGCAAGCGCGTTGCCCGCAAGACGCGCTTCAAGGCTGACGGTGAGAGACACACTGGCGTACGAGTAGGATTTCCGGATGAAGCCGATCACACAAGATCCACACAATTCCTCCATCCGTTTATAAAAACAGAGTGGGAAAATGGGTGCAGGTTTGCTAATGGAGGTAGACATGAAATCGAACAAATGGGTCTGGTGGACGCTTGGCATTGTGCTTGGGCTAGTCGTCCTTGCGGGAGTCGGGTTTGCAGGTTTTCAACTTGGAGTGGCGCAAAACGCCAACTTCGCCGGGATGATGCCTTTCGGACACTGGCGCGGTTTTGGGATGCATGGCGGTTTCCGCGGGCATGATTTCGGGAGCTGGAACGGGTTTGGCTTTTTCTACCCCATCTTTTTTCTGATTCGGCTGGCGATCATCGGCGGCTTGATCTGGCTCGGATACACGCTCATCAAACGAAGCGGCTGGCGGTTTGTGAACGTCAATTCGAACCAGGCGGTTCCGCAACCACCCGCAACACCAGACGGCGAAGGTAAGAAGGATGAGGCGTAGTCCACCGCTCGAAACGCCCGATCGACACCCGTTCCGAATGAGGCGGGTGTTTTTCATATCCACATAATTTCTTCACAGTATTTATGGGATAATCGAATCGTGCCGCAGACGATCCTCATCGTGGATGATGAAAGACGCATGGTCTCGCTCCTGCAAAGTTACCTCGAGCAGGAGGGCTACCGCGTTGCAACTGCATATAATGGGCGCGAGGCCCTGGAAGTTGCACGACGAGAAAACCCCGACCTGGTAGTGCTCGATCTCATGATGCCCGAAATGAACGGATATGATTTCATGCGCGCCCGCCGGGCGGAGAGCGATACGCCCATCATCATGCTGACCGCCAGGGTGGAAGACGACGACAAAGTCATCGGGCTCGAACTCGGCGCGGACGATTACGTCACCAAGCCGTTCAAACCGCGCGAGCTGATGGCGCGTGTGCGCAGCGTCCTGCGGCGCTCCGGAAAGAACGAAGCCAGGGGTCAAACCCTGAAAGTGCGCGATATTACGCTCAACCGGGAAACCCGCGAAGTGAACATCGGCGACCAAAACACGGACCTGACCCCTTCCGAGTTCGACCTGCTTGCAGCGCTCATGTCTGCGCCGGGAAAAGTCTTCTCGCGCCTCGACCTGCTGGATGTTATCCAGGGTGTGCGCTATGAAGGGTACGAACGCACGATCGACACGCATATCAAGAACCTGCGTGCGAAAATGGAGCCCGAACCGCGGAACCCGAAATACATCGAAACCGTATACGGGGTCGGATATCGTTTGCGGAAACAATGATCCAAATATGCAAATTGAATGGATCGAAAACAAAATTATCGATCTGCAACGCCTTGTACTCCGCGGATAAATCAACTTCATGAAGCTCGCCACAAAACTCATCCTCTCCTTCCTGCTCATCAGCGTCGTCAGCACTGGGCTGTTGGTGGCGGCAACCCGGCTCGCGACCGACCGTGAATTCGACAGCTTCATCGACAGGCGTTACAAGGCGGAGATGGCGGATGAACTCGCATGGTATTACCGCGAAAACAACTCGTTCGACGGGGTCGAAAACGGATTCGGGCGTTTCGGCCGCAGGCAGGGAATGATGCACGGCGCCAACCGCGAACCGGCCTTTTTTATCACCGACCCGAACGGCATTGTGATCGTATCCGACGGTATGATGCACCCGCGCGGTGAACAGATCGTCAACGAGGAGTTGACGAAGGGGACCGAGATCATTGTGGACAGCCAGGTCGTCGGCATCCTTTTTGTCACCGACCCGATGATGCGCAGCCAGATCGATTTTGCCTTTCTCCGCAGCGTCTATCGGTCCATCTTCTTAAGCGCGGCCGGCACGACACTGCTGGCGTTGATCATCGGCGTTCTGATCTCGCGCAGCATCACGCGCCCGGTGAGCGAACTGACCCATGCCACTCATCAAATGGCGGACGGCGCGCTTGGCAAACAGGTCCCCGTCCGTTCGCGCGACGAGATCGGCGATCTTGCACATTCATTCAACAAAATGAGCGCCGACCTCGCGCGGTCATTCGAACTCCGCAAACAAATGACCGCCGATATTGCGCACGAACTGCGCACCCCGATCAGCCTCATCCTTGGCCATGCAGAAGGCGTCAAGGACGGCGTCTTAAAACCCACCAGCGAAAATTTCGAGATCATCCGCAAGGAAGCGGAACGACTCGAACGCCTCGTCAGCGACCTGCGGACATTGTCCCTTGCCGATGCGGGCGAACTTTCGGTGGAATTCCAACCTGTGGATGTCAACCGCTTGGTGAGCGATGTCCGCACCCAATACCTGACCCTATTCAACCAAAAACGCATCACCCTGGATCTTCAGCCTGCTCCGGTTATGCTGAAAGCGAATCTCGACCCGAATCGATTTGCCCAGGTGCTCAATAACATTCTCGATAACGCCCTGCGCCACACTCCGGAAAACGGACAGGTTCAACTTGCAGTGGCTGAAAAGAACCACAACATCCAGATATCGATCCAGGACAGCGGCGAGGGAGTCAACCCCGAGGAAGCGGGGCACCTCTTCGACCGTTTCTTCCGCGTCGACGAAGCCCGCGCAAGAGACGATGGCGGTTCCGGGCTTGGCCTTGCCATCGCCAAATCGATTGTCGAAATGCACAAGGGACGCATCTGGGCGGAGAATGAAAAAGGGAAGGGGTTGAAAGTATTGATCGAGTTGCCAGCAGGATGATCGAAGAAACAGGAAAGAAAAGGATTTAGACCTGCACGATCTCCTCTTTGGTTTCGATCAATTCCGCTTTTATCTTCCCCGCCGACAGCTCGCGCAAATCCATTCGAAACGGTTCGAAATCCTCAACGGGGAATTGCAGGGTCATCGTAATATCCACCGCGTAATCTTCGCCCAGTACCCTGCCGTGATGTTTTGACACAAATAACCGGACACGCTCCAGCAGGTTATACGGAATCGCAACCATCACCACATGGACCTGGACGCGCCTTCCCCGCCCCACGGCATTGACCACAGATTGCGCCGCCTCGGTATACGCCTTGACCAAGCCACCCGTGCCGAGCAATGTCCCACCGAAATAGCGAGTGACGACGAGAACAACATCGCCGAGATCGCTGCCGCGCAGGACTGCCAACGCAGGCTTGCCCGCTGTTCCTGAAGGCTCTCCATCGTCGGAAAAATATTCCGTCACAGTGTTCCCGCCGCCGATGATATACGCAGGGACGTTGTGAGTCGCGTCCGCGAACTCTGCGCGAATCCGCTTGATGCAGGCGCGGGCTTCGTCAATGGAAAAGGCGGGCGCGAGCGTGGCAACGAAGCGCGAGTTGACCACCGTCTGTTCGCGGCGGATTTCATTGAGGGGGACGAGGTACCGTATTTGCATGAAGTTATTTTACAAAAGACCTCCGAGATTATTAGAACTCTCGGAGGTCTGCAAATTAGTATCTACCTCTATCCAACATTACTTCAGGATTCGGTAAATCGCCATCCCTCGCGGGGAAAACCTGCACCGCGCAAGCTTTGAACTCGGGAATCTTTGCCTGCGGGTCGAGGGCGTCGTTAGTCAGCAGATTCCCCGCGGCTTCGGCAAAATGCCAGGGGATGAAGACCACGCCCACGGAGGTCTTCTCGGTGATCGTGGCGCGCATGACGACTTCTCCGCGCCTGCTTTGGAGTCTGACCGGGTCGCCGTGTTTGATTCCGTGAATGTCGGCGTCTGCGGGGTGAATCTCGGCGCGGGCTTCGGGGTAGATCTCGTTGAGCGACGAGTTGCGAGTCATCGTGCCGCCGTGCCAATGCTCGAGCAGGCGTCCTGTTGTGAGAATAAAGGGATACTCATCGTCCGGCTCTTCCATCACGGGGACGTAATCCAATTGATGGAATTTGCCGCGTCCGCGCGGGAAGGATTCGGTAAATAGGGTCGGCGTGCCGGGATGATTCAAATCCGGCACAGGGTAGATCAAGCCGACTTTGTCGATGCGTTCATAAGTGATGCCTGCGTAATCTTCGTTCACGCCCGCCATCTCGCGCAGGATTTCTTCGGGATGCTTGTAATCCCAATACGCAGAGTTAGTCCGCCCAAGGCGGGCTTCGATGCGTTTGGCTAGATCGCAGAGAATCTCCCAGTCCGGCCGGGCAAGCCCGCGAGGAGGATGAGCCGCGCGGACTCGCTGCACGCGCCGGTCCGTGTTCGAGAACGTCCCGTCCTTTTCAGCAAATGGCGTGGCTGGCAGGAAGACATCCGCAAATGCGCCGCTTTCGTTGATGAAAACATCCTGCGAGACGAGGAACTCAAGTTCCTGCATGTGCCTGCGCGTTTCGTTGAGGTTCGGCTCGGACATCATCGGGTTCTCGCCCATGATGAACAAAGCGCGGACGCCTCCTTCGTGCGCATGGCTGAGGATTTCCGTGGTGGTGAGTCCAAGCTTGAGGCTTAACCCACCCTCTTCGACGTTCCATGCCTTTTCCCATTTCGCGCGGTTTTCGGGATTGTCCACGCGCATATAGCCGGGGTAATGGAAGGGCATCGAACCCATGTCGCTCGCGCCCTGTACATTGTTCTGTCCGCGCAGGGGATTCAACCCCGTGCCATCGCGCCCGACATGACCGGTGAGAAAGGCAAGATGAATCAACGCCAGCGCCGACGCCGTGCCATGCGAAAGCTGCGAGATGCCCATGCCCCAATAGATCGCGCCGTTCTTTGCCCTGGCATACATGCGCGCTGCCTTGCGAATATCCTCGGCAGGCACCCCGGAAATTTCTTCAGCGTATTCAGGCGTGAATTTTTCAAGCGATTCAAGGAACTCGTCGAATCCTTCCGTGCGGTTCTTGACAAATTCCCAATTGACAAGGTTTTCCTTCACGATCACATGCGCCATCGCCGAAAAGACCGGCACATTCGTGCCCGGCTTGAGCGCCAGCCACATCTCCGCCATATCCACCAAATCGATGCGGCGCGGGTCCACGACGATCATCTTCGCGCCGTGTTTCATCACAGCTTCCTTCATTTGCAGCGCAATGATGGGATGGTTCTCGGAGGTGTTCGAGCCCGTCACAATAAAGACATCGTTCATAATGACTTGCGACGCGGTGTTGCTCATGGCAGACGAGCCGATTGCTTGCTGAAGCGCAACCACCGAACCCGCGTGGCACAAGCGCGTGCAGTGATCCACGTTATTCGTACGGAACAGGGCGCGGTACATTTTTTGCAGGAGATAATTATCTTCGTTGGTGGCTTTGGCGCAGCAATAGACCGCCATCGCGTCCGAGCCGTCGCGCCGGTAAATTCGTACGAGGCTGTCAGCCACAAAGTTCAGAGCGGTGTCCCAGTCGGTTTCGACCCAGTCCCAGAGATTGGAGATCTGAGAATCGGGAATCGGCTTTCCATCTGAACTGATGGCATAGACCTGTTCACGACCTTCGGGTTTTGGTTTTCCTTCGAGAAGGTAACGCCGCACGAGCGGAGTCGTAACACGCTTGGGGTGATAGACAAAGTCGTAGCCGAAGCGTCCCTTCACGCATAAATTCCCGTGATTGACGGGCGAATCGAAGGGGCTGGTCACTTTGTAAATGAAATCGTCCCTGACATGTAATTGCAGGGTACAACCCACGCCGCAATAAGGGCAGGTCGACGTGGTGATATGGTCAGGTTTGATCATCGCGGCTTCCTCTGCTTTCTACCGGTATTCATCACGCTGATCTCGGAAGGAGTCTTGCCTTGTTCCAATAAAAACTGTCTTTTTGGTTTCAACGCGCCTGTCGGGCAGACGCCCACACACTGACCGCACATCACGCAGGTCGTTTCTGGTATCGTTTTATCGAAGAAAGTTCCGATCTGCGATTCGTATCCACGCCCTTCGAAGTTGATCGCATATGTGTATTGCGCATCGTCCGCGCAGACCTGCACACAGCGCCAACACAACAGACACTTCGAGTAATCGCGGATGTACATCGGGTTGTCGTCTTTGATATCCGACTCGCGTCGTTCGGCGTCGGGAAACCGTTCATGACTCGCTCCATATTCGTCCATCATGGTGAGGATCTCTGGCGCATCGGACAAGTCCATGGTGGAGGCGAGCATCTCAAGGATGGTCTTACGGGAACGGACGACCTTATCGCTTCGCGTCTGGACTTTCATATTCGCCGCCGCCTTGACAATGCACGCAGGCTGAAGCAGACGCATCCCCTCCACCTCGACAACGCAGATGCGGCACAAGGCATTCGCCGTGGTCGCTTCGTGGAAACAGATGGTGGGGATGTCAATTCCATTTTCGCGCGCGGCTTCGAGCAGGGTTTTGCCTTGTTCGACTGAAATTTCCTGTCCGTCAATTACCAGAGTCAAATTATCGCTCATAATGCCTCATATCAACACTCAAAGTCGTTCTTTTACCTTCTTCCAAAATTCACGCCAATCGGTTTCCCACTCTTCCTCAGTCGTATCGTCTTTGATATCCAGGTTGAGGCTTCTGATTATGCTCTCAATCCAATCCTTATACGCCTGCAGACTTTCATCTCTGGGGCGGCTGTAGTATCTTTTAGGCTCGTTTTCAGCTGGCTTTCCATCTGACTTCATTTCTTTCCTCTTTCATCATTCCTTTCACACTTTCCATCACTCACTGTCGACGAATATCTCGGGCCATAACTTGATCGCGCTCAACACCGCGCTTGCCGCTGTTTGACCCAACCCGCAGAGACTCGCATCGGTCATCGTCCAGCCGACGTCCTGCAAGCGGACCAGATCACCTTCCCGGCTTTTTCCATCTGCAATGCGGTCGAGAATTTCCATCTGGCGTTGGGTTCCCATTTGGCATGGATAGCATTTGCCGCAGGATTCGTGAGCAAAGAATTTGCCCAATCTCTTCAACACATCGCGCATGTTGCGGGTTTCGTCGAAGACCATCACCACGCCGGAGCCGAGCGGCAAACCCACAGCGCGCAGGTCTTCGAAGGTCATTTTCACATCGAGATGGTCCGAAGTAGCGAATGCTCCCGCCGCGCCGCCAAATAGGACCGATTTGAGATTCCTTCCATTCGTCACACCACCCGCCATATCAAGCACCTCACGCAGGGATGCGCCAAATGCAACTTCGTACAAACCCGGCTCGACCACATCGCCGGATACACAAAACAGTTTTGGTCCCGGCGATTTCTCGGTGCCGATCTTGCGATATTCCGCCGAACCCATGGAAATAATCAGCGGCACATTGCTGAGCGTTTCTACATTATTGATGACGGTCGGCATGCCGAACACGCCGTAAGTCGTCGGGAAGGGCGGCTTTACGCGCGGGAAACCGCGCTTCCCTTCGATGGATTCGAACAGCGCGGTCTCCTCGCCGCAAATATAAGCGCCCGCGCCGACGCGAATTTCG
Source organism: Candidatus Villigracilaceae bacterium (assembly GCA_026645935.1). Taxonomy (GTDB): domain Bacteria; phylum Chloroflexota; class Anaerolineae; order Anaerolineales; family Villigracilaceae; genus Villigracilis. The sequence continues at coordinate 82,413 of JAPKMP010000012.1, forward strand.
ATTTCAAAACCGTCGAGATAACCCGCCCTGCCTGCTTCGTTGAGGGCGTTCTCCAAAACAGGAACGATATAAGGATACTCTCCCCGAACGTAGATACAGCCCTTCGCTGCACCAATGGCGTATGCCGCAATGCACATCCCTTCGATCATCAGGTGAGGATCGTCGAGCATCAGGATGCGGTCTTTGAACGTGCCCGGCTCGGACTCATCCGCGTTGCAGATGACATATTTGACATCCCCCTCCGCCTTGAGCGCGCCCTCCCATTTGATTCCCGTCGGGAAGGCTGCGCCGCCCCGTCCCACCAGACCCGAGGCTTTGATCTCCTCTACGACCTCTTCACGACTCAAGCTTTTCGCTTTCTTTAACGCCGCATATTCGCCATACTTCCTGAGCGAGGTGGCCCCGCCGCCGCAATTTTTGGTCAACAGACGCAACGTCCCGCCGACGGGAGACTTCGGACGATAGGTTTTAGTCGACGTAAACTCTTCTATGGCCTGGTTTCCATTCGTCACCAACACAGCCGGGACCTGGTCGCACAACCCCAGGCAGGGACTCGGCTCGATGGTGAGATCCAACTCCGGGTGAGTCTGATGCGGTTCCAGTTTGTATTGCAGGCAGAGCTTCTTCAACATCCCATCCGAATCGCGGAGCCCGCATGCCGGGTCGGTGCAAACACGAATCACATTTCTGCCCGTCGGCGTGTTGTAGTACATCGAGTAGAACTCGATCACGCCGTGAACATCCGCGAGCGGCACACGCAGGGATTTGGCGACCTCGGCAGCTACGGGTTCGGGCAGCCACCCATAGATGTTTTGAGCCGCATGCAGGGCTGGCAACAACCCCGGGCGGCCCATCGGAATAAATTTCTCGATTGCGGGCTTCAATAGTGTGAGGTCAAAATCTGACATGCATTCTCCGGTATGGCGAGTATAACCGAATGTATTTTCTGTGACATGCGTCACTTCCGATTTCAGGCAGGATTATATATAATATACAATCATGGCGTCAATCCCGACGAAAGAACTCACCCACAAACCCCTGAAGGAAGAAATTTATGATGCCCTTCACCGTCAGATCATCGCGGGGAAATATGCGCCGGGAGACTGGCTGAGGCAGGAAGAGATCGCAAGCCAGATGGGCGTGAGCATGACGCCGGTGCGCGAAGCCCTGGACCTGCTGGTGGCAAAAGGCATCGCCGAACGCGTTCCGTATCGAGGCGTGCGCGTGCGGGAGATGTCGGAGAAAGATGTGGTCGATGCATACGGCATGCGCCTGTTTCTTGAGGCGATGATCGCCCGGGAGACCGCGCTCAATATTACGCCCGAACAGGTCGCAAACCTCGAGGTCATCATGGCTGAAATGGACCGGCATGTTGAACTAAGCGAGATGCCGCAGGAACGCCAGATGAGCCGCGAGTTCCATGCGGCCATTGCGGAAGCGTCCGGCAATAATTTATTGATCCAGTTGTACGCGATCGTCTCGAATGCCTTCCCGGATTGGCTTTTATACGAGGCGCTCTACCGCAAACCGGAACTTGTTTCCAGCAGCGTGACGCAAACGCACGATGAACATTCCGCCATTCTGGAAGCGTTCAAAGAACACGACCCGGACCTAGCGGTGAAAGTCTCGCTGGACCACGTGATGGAATCCGGCCGATGGCTTGAAAATTATCGCAATATTCCCGCCAAGCTATTAAGGGAAAAAGAAAAACAAGTCTCGCACTTGATAAAAAAATCCAAGTAAATTCATCAGGAGGCAGCATGTCGGAAGAGATCGAGAAACTATATAAGGATATGGCGCAGAGCATCATCGACGGGGATTCCGATATATCGGTGGACCTTGCCAAGAAATCCATCGAAATGAACATCCCACCGTTGGATGCGATCACAAAGGGGTTCGTGATCGGCGTCAATTACATCGGTGACCAGTTCGGCGCCGGTGAAGCCTTTTTGCCCGAATTGGTGATGGCTGGCGAAGCGATGAAAGCCGCTGTCGCCGTGCTTGAACCGGAATTGCTCAAACTCGGGGAAGCCCGCGAAACAATGGGCAGGGTCATCCTTGCCACAGTCGAAGGCGACATCCACGAAATCGGAAAGACCCTGGTCGGAACAATGCTCAGCGCTTCGGGCTTCGAAGTGACCGATATGGGTGTGGACCAGCCCGCCGACAAGATCATCGGCAAGGCGCTGGAGATCGATGCGAACCTAATCGGTTTGAGCGCATTGCTCACCACCACGATGGTGCGTCAGCGCGAGTTGATCGAAGAGTTGGACAAGGAAAATCTGCGTCCGCGCATCAAGGTGATGGTCGGCGGCGCGCCGATCACCCGCGACTGGGCGACCAAGATCAAAGCCGACGGCACCTCGGAAGATGCAGTCGGCGCGGTGCAACTGGCGAAGCAGTTGGTTGGGAAGGCGTAAGAACACCGATGGTCGAGTAGGGCAAAGCCCGTATCGAGACCATCATGTTAGACAAAAACTTTAAGAAATTCATAAACTGGTGGTCTCGGTACGCCCCAACGAACACGGGGCTGCTCGACCACCGAGCATCAGAGAGAGAAGAGAGAGACATGGCCTTTGGAGGGCTCTATGTCTCATAAAAAAATCAAAACCATCAGTGATCCAAAACTCAAATTGGAGATACTGAGCAAGCAGGATGTACAGAAAATCCACGAAGCGACCTTGCACATCATCGAGAACGTCGGTGTGCGCTTCCCATCGAAGCGAGCGCTGCAAATCTGGGAAGATGTCGGCGCGGACGTGAACCCCGAAAAAAGAATCGTCAAGGTCAAACCACATCTGATCGAAGATGCGCTCAAACAAGCGCCGCCCGCCTACATCCTCGGCGCGCGCGACCCGCAACAGAATCTCTCGCTTGACGGCAACCACGTCAACCTCGGCACAGACGGTTGCGGCGTGGAGATCATCGACATCCACACCGGCGTGAAGCGCACCACCGAACTGCAGGACGTTCGCGACATCGCCCGCATTGCTGACGCCACCGAAGAGGTCGCCTTCCACTGGGTTCCTGTTTCGGCGCAGGACACACCCGTCGAAGCGCGCGGTCTGCACGAGATCAAAGCCGTTTGGGAAAACTCCACCAAACATGTGCAGTCCGAGTCCATTTACAACGCGGACGAAGCAAAAGCTTCCATGGAGATGGCAATCATCCTCGCGGGCAGCAAAGAGGAATTACGAAAACGCCCCGTGCTCTCGCTGATGCAATGTACCGCGCCTCCTCTCGGGCACGACGGCGGTTCGCTCGACGCAGCCTTGATTGCCGCCGAACACGGGGTCCCGACCGGCTTCATGACGATGACCGCCTGCATGACCACCGGTCCCGCCACGATGGCAGGGACACTCGCCGTCGGCAACGCGGAAGTGATCGCCGCCACCGCCCTTTTACAACTGGCTTACCCCGGCGCGCCTGTCTTTTACGCAGCCGCCCAGACCGCGTCCGATCCGCGTACGGGTGTCTACACCGGAGGCGGACCGGAAGATTTCCTCTTCGGCGCGGCCACCAACATTCTGTCGGATTTCTACAACATCCCGCTCTCGATGGGTTCATTTGCCACCGGCGCGAAGGAACCGAACTGGCAAGCCGGCCTTGAAGGCAGTCTCTCCACATTCATGGCAAGTGTGGTCATGTCCGATATGCTGCTAGGTTGCGGTTTTCTGCACGGCAGCCGCATTTGGTCCTACGCCGAAATGATGATGGACTGCGAGATCTTTTCCATCATCGAAAAGATGATGCACGGCATCGAAGTCAACGAGGAGACTCTCGCACTGGACGCCGTCGCCGCGGTGGGACCGGGCGGTCACTACCTCGCGCAGAAACATACTATCAAGCACATGCGTGAACTGTTCCTTCCCCAATTCCTTGATCGCCGCCCCTACTCCAAATGGGAGGAGACCGGCGAAGACGCGCGTGAATGGGCAGTGCAAAAAGCCAGAAAGATCCTGAAAGAACACAAGCCCGATCTGCTGGATGAAAAAATCAGCAAAGAGTTCGACAGGATCATCAAGTCGGTAGAAAAGAAGTAACCAGTTTTGTAGGGGCGGGGCTTATGCCACGAAGTGGTATGACCCTGCCCTTACGATCAAATTATCTCTTCGCCAAAGAGAAATTTCCAATTAGAGGTGTCATCCATGAGACCAAAACTAACCCTGCTCAGCGATTACATCATCGCCCGCATCCTTGCGGAAGCGTACGAATTATTACTGCGCCCCGGCATCAAAGTTCAGAATGAAGAAGCGCGACATCTGCTCAAGCGTGAAGGCGTGGTCATTGACGCCGATACCCACGTTGCACAGATACCCTCCTCGCTCGTACACCGCGCCTTGGAAAGCGCGCCGCGTGAGTTTTACCTCTACGATTATCACGGCAATCCCACCGTCCACTACGGCGGTGACTCGGTTCACTTCGACCCGGGTTCCTCCGGCATCACCATGCTCAACCCCGATACGCTCGAGCATGACACCACCGAAACAGAACACCTCATCCGCCTGCTGAAAGTCGCGGAACAGATTCCCCAATACGACGCGCAATCCACCGCCGTGATCTGTCACGACGTTCCCAAAGATATTCAAGATTCCTATCGCCTATATCTGGCGTTGCTCTATTCCAAGAAACCCATTGTCACTGGCGCGTTCACCAACAAGACCGTTCAAGAGATGATCGACATGCTGGCGCTCTTTGCGGGCAGCCCCGAAGCCGCCCGTGAAAAACCGCGCGCCATCTTCGACGTCTGCCCCGCTCCTCCATTGATCTGGTCGAATTTTGGCGCTGGCAATCTTATTCAATTAGCACGTGCCGGTATCCCTGCTGAAATTGTCTCCGTTCCGCTGGCAGGCGCAGCGGCTCCCGTCACCATGCTTGGCACGGTCACCCAGCACACGGCAGAAGTTCTCGCGGGCATCGTCATTCATCAACTCGCACATCCCGGCTCACCCATCGTCTGGGGTGGCGCAGCAGCCATATTCGACATGAAGAAAGGCGCAACACCAATGGGCGCCATTGAAACCGCCATGCTCGATTGTTCATACGCGCAAGTCGCAAAGACACTCGGAATGCCCACCCATACCTACCTCGGCGCAACCGACTCCAAACTCGTCGATGCGCAAGCCGGGCTGGAAAGCGGCATCACCGCCATGGTCGGCGCATTGAGCGGCATCAACATGATCTCCGGCTCCGGTATGCTGGACTTCCTCGCCTGCCACTCCGCCGAAAAACTCGTCATCGACGCGGAAGGCATCGCCATGGCAAAGCGCATGATCGGCGGCGTCAAACAGCACACCGACACGCTCGCCACCGGATTCTACGACGACAAGATCAACTTCAAAGGCGGCGACTTCCTCAAGCAAAAAATTACTATGAAGCTCTTCCGCGAAGAGCAGCATTTACCCAGCGACATCATCGACCGCAACTCGACCCGCCAATGGAAAGAGTCCGGCTCGTTGGATGCCTTCGGCAGAGCCAAACTGCGCGTGAAGGAATTGCTCGCCTCCTACCGCCGCCCCGAACTGGATTCTGACCAGACAGCGCGACTCCATTCGTACATGCGCGACCTCGCCAAGAAAGCCGGTCTCGAAGAATTACCCAGGCTGGAAGATTTGGAAGTTGCATAAATCTCCTTGTTATTGGTAAATGGTTATTGGTAATTGGAGATTACAACCTGCTCCAAAACAATCTATGAAATCCTTGAGTCTCAAAGACTCAATTACCAATTACCAATCTCCAATTACCCAAGGAGGTAACATGCAACCCAAGTTATCCCTGCTCGACGACGCCCTCATCGGACGCATCCTCGAGGAAGCCTACCAACTGATGCTCAAGCCCGGCATCAAGGTGCAGAACGCCGAAGCGAGACGCCTGCTCGCCGAAGCCGGTGCGCAAGTGGACGACGACACCATGGTCGTCCGCATTCCAGAGCAGATCGTGGTCAAGGCGCTGGAAACCGTTCCCAGAGTTTTTCACCTCTACGATTACGAGGGGGAGCCCAAAGTCCAGTACGGAGGCGACGCAGTTCACTTCGACCCCGGCTCCTCAGGCATCTCCGTCCTCATCCCGGAGACCTTGGAGCACAAGACCGCCGAAACCGAAGACCTGCTGCGCATCCTCAAGATCGCGGAAAGTTTGCCGCAATACGACGCGCAGTCCACGGCAGTGGTCTGTCACGATGTGCCAAAAGACTTGCATGACCTGTATCGTTTGTACCTGGTCATGCTGTATTCGAAAAAACCGATCGTCACCGGTGCGTTCACCAATCAGACCGTGCATGCGATGATCGACATGCTCTCCATCTTCTCCGGCGGACGCGACGAACTGCGCACCAAACCGCGCGCCATTTTCGATGCCTGCCCGTCGCCGCCGTTGATCTGGTCTAACTTTGGTGCGGGTCAATTGATCGAACTCGCACGAGCGGGCGTTCCGGCGGAGATCGTCTCGATGCCGTTGGCTGGCGCGGCGGCTCCAGTGACCTTGCTCGGCGCGGTCACACAGCACGCGGCAGAATGTCTTTCGGGCATCACCATCCATCAACTCGCGCATGCGGGTTCGCCCATCGTGTGGGGCGGGGCGCCCGCGATCTTTGAAATGCGCAAAGGCGGTACACCCTACGGCGCCATCGAAACCGCCATGATCGACTCGTCGTACGCGCAGGTCGGGAAGTCGCTGGGTTTGCCCACCCATACCTATCTTGGCGCGACCGATACAAAAGTGCTCGACATGCAAGCCGGTATGGACAGCACCATGGGATTCCTCGTCGGCGCGCTGAGCGGCATCAACATGATCTCCGGCGCAGGCATGTTGGACTCGCTCCTGTGCCAAAGCCCCGAAAAACTCGTCATCGACGCCGAAGGCATCGCGATGGCAAAACGAATGTTGAAAGGCATGCTCATCCAATCGGAAACGCTCGCCACCGAATTCTTTGAAGGCGTCAACTTCAAAGGCGGCGACTTCCTCAAACAAAAAGTGACCATGAAACTCTTTCCGAAAGAACAGCACATGCCCACCAAGATCATCGACCGCGATTCGATCCGTGGATGGAAAGAATCCGGCTCGCTGGATACCTTTGACCGCGCGCGAGTCCACGTGAAGGAACTGCTCGCCTCTTACACTCGACCTGTGCTGAATCCACACCATGAGGCGGAGTTGCACGCGTATGTCTTGAACCTCGCCAAACAAGCCGGTATGGACGAACTACCCAGACTGGAAGAACTCGAGTTTGCTTAGAAAGTAACAAGTGATGGGAAATGAGTAACGAGTTAGAAGTTACAATAACCTCGTTACTCATTTCTTATTTCTTTTTCTCAATAACCATGCTGACCCTTCCCGAACTCCTCCGCATCCCCAACGTAGACAATGGTCTGCCATTTAGCATTTCGCCGGATGAAAAGCGGATCGTTTTTTCGTGGAACAAGTCTGGAGTGTGGGAACTATATGTAATGCCATTACAAGCCAGCGACGAGATTGCTTCGGGGCTATCGCCCCTCCCAATGACATTGGATGGCGCAAAGTTCTCGCCCCGGTTCTCGCCGGATGGGACAAAGATCGCTTTTGCGTTGGATAGGGACGGAAGTGAGTCCTATCACATCTGCATTCATGACTTCGCCACCAACACTTCCACCGACCTGACGACGGATATTTTGTATGCGCACCAGCCCAATGTGTCCTGGTCACCAGATGGAGAGTCGCTGGCTGTGCTTTCAGATGCCAAGGGAATTTTCTCCCTTTACGTCCTGCCGCTGGATGACAGCGGCGCGCGGATGATCCGCAATATCTTCCATCCCTGCTGGGATGCGGCCTGGTCGCCGGATGGAAAATGGATCGCGGTCGAGTCGGAGGCGGCGGCAAGTGACCGAAGCATTCACATCGTGCCGGTGGGTCGTCATAAAGGGAAGGTTCGCACCGTTCAATTGACACAGGATGGTAAATCTCTGAATGCGCAGCACCCCGCCTGGTCGCCCGACTCAAAGACACTGGCTTTCTCTTGTGAGAGCAGCGAGTGGTTCAATATTGGCTTATTCCATGTCGAAACGCAGGAAGTCATCTGGTTGACCGATTCCATCGGGGACGACACGCAACCAACGTGGTCGCGGAGCGGGGAAATTATCGGCTGGGTACACAGCGAGGGCGCAAGAACCAACTTCCAGTTTAAGCGCGGAGGCGATGCAATTCGCGAGGTGAAGGTCGGTGAGGGAGTCCATGCCCGACCGCAGATCACTGCCGATGGGGTCGTCATCCTGTTTGAAGACGTGAATCATCCGACGGATCTATGGAAGATAAACCTTGAAAGCGGTCAGGCAACGCAACTCACGAAGTCTTTGGATGCGGAGTTGAATTTTGCGCAGCCTGAAGAAGTTTGGTATCCGGGCTTGGACGGTGTGCAGGTGCCCGCGTTGCTGTATCGCGGCGCGGGTGATTTTGCCGTACTTAACATCCACGGTGGACCAAATTGGCATCTGCAATTCTCCTGGAATCCGGAGTTGAGTTTTATGACGGCACAAGGATGGACGGTGCTTGCGCCGAACTATCGCGGCTCGACGGGCTATGGCAAGCAGTGGCAAAATGCCAGCCGATTCGACATGGGCGGCGTTGACAACGATGATTGTGCAGCGGGCGCAAAATATTTATTGAAGAACGGGCTGTCGAAAAAGGTCGCGGTAACCGGGCGAAGCCATGGCGGGTATTTGACCATGACCTGCCTGACGGGTTACCCTGAATTGTTTGTCGGCGGTTCGGCGGTTGTGCCGTTCCTGAACTGGATAAAATCACATTATGCGTCGCGCGAAGATCTGCAGCATTGGAACATCGAGAATATGGGCGACCCGGAAGAGAATAAAGACCTGTGGATGGCACGCTCGCCGTATTTCTTTTTGGATAAAGTGAACTCACCCGTTCAGATGATCTGCGGTGAAAATGATCCGCGCTGCCCGGCGTCGGATTCAATTGACTCAAGGGATAAGTTGGTGGAGTTGGGGAAGGAAGTAGAATTGCTTTTGTACGAAGGCGAAGGACATGCGTTTTATAGGATCGAGAATATCGTCGATGCGGAGGTGAGGCGCATGGATTTTTTGGAGAAAGTTCTGACGGCGGACGGTGGACTGTAGATCGTCTTTACCGTCCATCGTCGAAGGTCTACGGTCAACTTTTTACAGAGGAGAGCCAATGCAACCGTTGAAGTTATTATCAGACGAAGATGTGCAGACCATGCATGAAGCGACATTGCAAGTTTTGCATGAAGCGGGCGTATTCTGGACGCACAAACCCAGCCTGGAAATATTGCAGGGAGCGGGATGCAGGATCACAGACAACCGCGTCTTCTTTCCGCCCGACCTGGTGATCGATTCGATCGCCAAAGCCAACAAGAGACCGGTCATTCGCGGGCGAAACGGACAGGTTAACAGCCTGGGCGATGGCAACCTTTACTTCCATAACCTCGGCGGCGCGCGGGATGTGTACGATGCGCGGACAGGCTCCCGCCGCGTGGCAACCGCACATGACTGCGCCGATGCCGTCCGACTTTTGGACGCACTTCCCAATTGCAATACGGTGACGCCGTTCTTCACCCCGCCGGATGTTTCAAATGAAATGCTATCGCTTTACATGTACCGTCACGCGCTTTCGAACACAGTCAAGCCGGTGCAGGGACCGGGAATTCAATTCGGTCATGAGGTACGCTTTGCCGTGGAGATGGCTGCGGTGGTCGGCACGCCTGCCAATGAATTGACGCTTTCACTTTCGCCAGTCAGTCCATTGACGATGCACGACATTGCCGCCGAAGCCATCATGGAGATGGCGAAACATGGTGTTAATCATGCCAACCTGCCCTGCCCCACAGGGGGCGCGACTTCGCCAATGACGATCACGGGCAGTATCGTACAGCAAAGCGCCGAGACGCTGGCTCCACTGGTTCTCGCCCAGCTGATCAACCCGGGATGCGGCGTGGTGTATTGCGGCAGATTGGGGATGCTGGAGCCTCGTACCGGCCTGATCTGGGGAGGCGTGGAATTGGGCATATCCTCCGCCGCCACGGTTCAACTCGGACATTATTACGGGTTCAGCGTAAATGTGTATGGATTTTCGACCAATGCCCATACGCTGGACGCACAAAACGCCTTCGAGCGCGGACTGAACGCCGCCATCCCCGCCCTGGCTGGCGCGGACGAACTTTCGGGCATCGGCGAAATGGAAGCGGGCGTGATGGGCTCGTTCGCGCAAATGGTATTGGACAACGAACTTGCGGGAAGCATCCTGCGCCTGCGCAAAGGACTTTCCGCAGATGCGGATCATATCGCTGTGAATATCATCCTGGATGTAATGAACGGCACGCGCAACTTTCTCGGACAGAAGCACACCATGAAGCACCTGCGCGGCGGCGAAATGGCGCTGACCAAATTCGCCGAACGCAATTCGTGGGACACCTGGGACGAAAAACTCGGGCGCAAACAGATGGCGGATTACGCCATCGAGGAATCGGAGCGGATTTTACGTGAGCATCAGCCCCTGCCGCTGGACCCGAGTCAGGAAGCTGAATTGGATAAGATATTAGCCGCGGCAGAGAAGGAAACTGCGAAGAAAAAATAAACCAGGACCAAACAGACTTCCTTCAGATTTATTTCCTTGTATACTTGTACGCAGGAGAATAGTTTTATGATCAAACAGGCCCATACAATCTCAGAAGAACTCATCGAATGGCGGCGCGATTTTCACATGCACCCCGAAACCGGCTTTGACGTCTATCGCACGGCGGGAATCGTGGCAGATGAACTGGAAAAGATGGGGTACAGAGTCAGGCGCGGGGTGGGCAAAACAGGCGTGGTGGCGGAGATAGGCGAAGGCGGCAAGCTGGTCGCCATCCGCGCGGATATGGATGCGCTGCCCATCTTCGAACTGAACGAGACCGATTACGTCTCGCAGAACGAGGGAAAGATGCACGCCTGCGGGCACGACTCGCACACCGCCATGGCTTTGGGTGCCGCGAAAATCCTTGCCAAAGAAAAACTGAATGGGCGGGTACGTTTTCTCTTCCAACCCTGCGAAGAGACCGCAGACGAGGAGGGAAAGAGCGGCGCGCAACGCATGTATGCCGAGGGCGCGGCGGAAGGCGCGGATTATGTCATTGCCCAGCATGTGGACCCATCTCACCCGGTCGGAACAATCACGATCAATGAAGGTCCGAGCGGCGGCGGCGTCACCTCATGGACCGCGACCATCCACGGCAAGGGCGGGCATGGGGCGCATCCGCACGCTACGATCGATCCGTTCGTACTGCTGGCGCATGTGATCATGGGAGTCAACTCGATCATTTCTCGCAGGCTCGATCCGTTCGAGCCGGCGGTGGTCAGCATCGGCGCGGTCAATGGCGGGTTTACTGAAAATGTCATCCCGGATAAGGTGGAGATGAAGGGCACGATCCGCTTCACCTCCCTCGACATCGAAAAGCAGATCCGGGTGGAATTGACCCGCGTCTTCGAAATCGTCAAAACGCTCGGCGGCGATTACAAACTGGATTTCCTCTTCGGCGGCATGCCGACCATCAACGATAAATTCGTGGCGGAAACAATTGCCAAGGTCGGTGAAGACCTGCTTGGAGAGGGAAAGGTGCTGCCCATGAACAAGACCCTCGGCGCGGAGGACTTCCCCGAATTCCTGCGGGACGCGCCGGGAGCGATGTACATGCTCGGCGTGAGGATCGAGGATCGCCCCTTGTATGAATTACATCATCCCAAGTTCGACCTGGATGAACGCGCCCTGCCGATCGGCACGGCGGTTCTGGCGGAAACGGCGTTGAGGTTTTTGAAGTCATAGTGTCATTGCGAGGGCGAGTCCTGAGCAGAGCGAGTGTTCGTCGAGCGCCGTCGAAGGAGCGCCCGAAACAACCTCACATTGATATGGAGATTGCTTCGGCGCTTTGCGCCTCGCAATGACATAAAATTATCCGGAGGGCACATGCATACAATTCTAAAATCAGAGAAGAAGGAAGTCGTGATCGGTTTCGACAAGCCGTTCGTCATCATCGGCGAGAAGCTCAACCCAACCGGAATCAAAAAGCTGGGGCAGGCGCTGGTCGAGCGGAACATGGATTATGTCAAGCACCTCGCCAAACGCCAGGTGGATTGGGGGGCAGATGTGCTGGATGTGAACGTGGGGCATCCGCAGATCGAAGAAGCGGAAGTCATGCCGTTGGTGGTGGAGGCGGTTCAATCCGTGACGGATGTGCCGTTGTGCATCGACTCGAACGAGCCGAAAATCCTCGAAGCGGGTTTGAACGCGATCAAAGGCGGCAAACCCCTGGTGAACTCGGTCAATGGGGAGGATAAGCAACTGGCGACCGTGCTTCCCATCGTCAAGGCAAGAGGCGCGGCGGTTATCGGGTTGACCATCGCCGATGAGGGCATCCCGCCCACAGCGGAGGGGCGCTTCGCGGCAGGCGCGAAGATCATCGAACGCGCAACAAAGATGGGCATCCCCATCGAGGACATCATCCTCGACCCACTGGTGATGACGGTCGGGCACGATTACAGAGCGGCGATGGTCACTCTCAAAGCCATCGAAATGATCAGGAACGAATTCGGCGTGAACATCAGCCTTGGCGCGAGCAATGTTTCCTTTGGTCTACCGGACAGGCACTCGGTCAACGCGGCGATGCTTTCGATCGCGATGCTGACCGGCGCAACCACGTCCATCACCGACCCGATCAAACTGGGAAGCGCCATCCGCGCGACAGACCTGTTGATGGGACGCGACTCGAATTCGATGAGGTATCTGAAATATTTCCGCGCGACGGAAAAATTACGCGAGGCTGAAGCCGCGGCAAAATGAATCCGCTCGAAAGCATTCTCAAAGAACAGCGCGTCGCCATCATCGACGGCGCGATGGCGACCGAACTTGAAGCGCGTGGCTGCGACCTGAACGATGCACTGTGGTCAGCAAAGGTTTTGCTCGAACAACCCGAACTGATCCGCGCCGTGCATTTGGATTACTTCAACGCGGGAGCAGACATCGCCATCACTGCCAGTTATCAAGCGACAGTCGAGGGTTTTGCCAAACGCGGGTCGAATCGCGAGCAAGCGATCGATTTGATGAAAAAATCCGTGCGCCTGGCTCAGGAGGCGCGCGATGAATTTTGGTCGAAGGAAATAAACCGGATCGATCGCGCTTATCCATTGATCGCCGGTTCGGTGGGACCCTATGGTGCGTATCTCGCGGACGGTTCGGAATATCGCGGCGATTACAACCTGAGCGAGGATGAGTTGATCGCATTCCACCGTCCACGGATCGAAGCGCTGGTCGCCTCGGGCGCGGACCTCCTGGCCTGCGAGACCATCCCATGCGGAATCGAAGCCCGGGCGTTGATTCGCCTGCTGGCTGAGTTCCCAAAAACGTTAGCATGGTTCACATTCACCGCCAAAGACGGAGAACACATCAGCAACGGCGAAAGGATCGCAGACATCGCCGCATTTCTAAATAAACAGCCGCAAGCCGCCGCGATCGGAGTCAATTGCTCCTCGCCGCTTTTCATCCCGGCTCTGATCCGTGAGATCAGGAAGAAGACCGGGAAGCCGATCATCGTCTATCCCAACTCCGGCGAGATCTACGACCCGTCCACCAACACATGGCACGGGGAGACCTCCTGCGATTCGTTCGGGCTGCAATCCAAGGTCTGGTATGAGGCGGGAGCAAGACTCATCGGCGGATGTTGCCGCACCACACCGGGTCATATCCGTGAGATCCATGCCTGGGTCACAAAAGGAGCCGGACGTCCATGAGCACGGGGAAGAGATGATTACTGTTAGGCGCTATTTCTGAAAGAGAGAGATTTTTATGAAATGGGATTTTTACCTCCGTTTGCTTTCCACAATTTCTGTAGTGGGCTTGCTATCTGTTCAAGCCTGTGCCGCCCCACCTCAGAGTCCAACTCCAACAGCGCAGCAACCTGCTTACTGGCCTGGTGACGAATGGCGCACCTCGACCCCCGAAGAACAGGGAATCGACTCAGCTATGATATTGGCTATGCTGCAGGAAATTCGGCAAAATGCTCTGCACGTCCACAGCTTTTTGGTCATTCGGCATGGCTATCTGGTGACAGAAGTGTATTTCCCACCTTACAGCCAGGAATTAAAACACCCGTTATATTCAATTACAAAAAGCGTGACCTCGGCAATGACAGGTGTTGCCATCAAGGATGGTCACATTGAAGGCGTCCAGCAGCACGTATTGGATTTCTTTCCCGAAATTGCCGAGGAAACAAAGGACGAGCGCTTGAAGGAATTGACCATCGAACATCTATTGACGATGTCCGGCGGTTTCAACGCCGACACATTGCCGGACCTTTCCAATCCAAACGCGAATTGCGATGCGGTCCAATACATTCTAACGCACAGCAACCTCCGGTGCGAACCGGACGCGAATTTCGATACAGCCAAATACATACTGACGCACCGCAAAATTCAGCATCAACCGGGAGAGGCATTCTTTTACGATTCCGGCATGCCGCATGTCTTGTCGGCAATCCTGCAGGAGACCAGTGGCATGACGCTGGAAGGCTACACCAAAAAGAATCTATTCGATCCTTTGGGCATTAAGGATTTTCGATGGCAGTCTGATCCGCAAGGGATTACGATGGGTCACAGTGGGTTGAGCTTGCGCCCTCGCGAAATGGCGAAATTAGGTTATCTTTATTTGCATAACGGCCAATGGAATGGGAGGCAAATTATTCCAGCGGAGTGGATTCAGGTATCCATGACCAAGCACATGGAAACGAAAGGCGTGATGAATACCGGCGAGGACGACGGTTATGGCTATTATTGGTGGATGGATTCGCTCGACGGTTATTTTGCCGATGGGTTTGGGGGACAATATCTCTTCGTGATGCCCCGGTTGGATATGATTGTTGTTTTTACCGGCGGTTTTTCCGATCCTGATTTCCCGACTCCGCACCGTTTACTCAAAACATATCTCCTGCCCGCCGCCCAACCGACAGAGGCCTTGGCAGCCAACCCACAGGCGTTCGATCAACTCAAGGCGGAGATCACGGACATTCAAAACCCGGAGAAGGCTGTCGCGGCGCTTCCTGAAATTGCCAGACAAATCTCCGGCAGGGAAATACGTATCACAGGAGCTGCAGCTGCGGGCTGGCTCGAGAAGATCAGGTTCACTTTTCCAGGTGGAGACATGTACATGTTAGAACTAGTTGGACCCGAAAACACCCTGTTGCTGACGGGCGGATTGAATAATTTATTCCAGTTGAATATGCTCGGACCAGAACGAAAGACAATTTTCCCGCTCAGGGGTTACTGGCAGGATGATCACACTTTTATCGAAGAACAGAACTTTAACCTGACATTTGACCACCAGTTTTTCACCGTGACATACACTTTCGAGGGCACAAAAGTTCTCATCAAGATAGATTCGAGCCAGGGAATCCCACCCTTCCAGGTCATCGGAGAAATTATTGAATAAGGCAACCTCATCCATTGGAGCCTCCCTACCATGGATGCGAATACTCGTTATTTATAGCGAACGACGGAAGCCCTCTTGCTGGAGGCAGTATCCCCTGTTCAATTGAAACTTAGTTTAACCAAGACCATTCCTCACCGCCGATTACTTGCCATCAACCCACTCCCACAATGCTCGTAAAAACGTTTAAATCACCCCTCTCCACACAACGATCATATAAGTTTCTTTTCCTCCTCCTTTTAATTCCAACCCTAACCGCCCACGTTCTGTTCCTTGCAGAAATCCCCTCCGGGCTGTATCTCGACGAATCTTCCATAGGTTACAACGCCGTCTCCCTCGTCGAAACCGGGCGGGATGAGCATGGCGCGTACTTGCCCGTTTACCCCAAATCCGTCGGGGATTATAAAAATCCTGTTTTTGTCTATGCCTCGGCGGTGGTATTGAAAGTTTTCGGGGTATCCGAGTTCACGCTCCGGTTTACCAGCGTCATATTCTATTTTTGCGCGCTCGCATTTACTCTCTTGCTGATCAACCGGGTATTTGACAAGAGCCAGATCGTCCGCTTGTATGCGCTGGTAACTTTCGGCTTCCTGCCGGTGTTCTTCACGATTTCACGAATTGCCTTCGAGGTCATCGCCCAATTAACATGGACTTCCGCAGGGATTCTTTTGATATGGGTCGTTTTTCACGAGAATGACTCGAAAAGGGATATCCTGAAAGCGCTTGCCTGCGGAATAATTCTCGGCACGTCTACCTACACATATTCCACGGGAAGATTGTTGTCCTTTCTCGGGCTGGCATTGCTTTGGGTAATTTACATTAAGCGAGAGAACCTCAAAAAACTGTCGCTGATCACGGTTGCATTTGTTATCGCATTGATTCCGTTCATCTTTTTCACTATCCGCAATCCAAGGGCGATCACGTCAAGGTTCAATACGCTATCCTACTGGAGCGAGTCGATTCAGCTTGGTGAGAAAATCTCCATTTTCATTCAAAACTATTTCACCTATTTTTCCCCTCGCTTCCTGCTCTTTCAAGGTGATCCCAACCTGCGTCACTCGACGGGATTCGGTGGCGTCATTTTCATCTCCGTCTTTTTGCTGTCCATGATCGGCTTGATGGGCATTCTTGTCCGGCGAAAGTGGAATCGCTTTAACATTTTCCTTTTCGTCAGCCTGTTCCTCTCACCCATCCCCGCCGCATTGACCTCCGAAGGGACTCCGCACGCGTTAAGGAGCATGACACTAGGATATTACATTCTCATATTCTCCTGTTACGGAATTGCTGAATTTGCTTACATCAGAAACCAACGCGCCAAGTCACTGGTTTTGATCGGCATATCCCTGCTCCTATTGGCTGAAGTGATCAGTTACCAACTGGATTACTTCAGCGCCTATCCCACCCGAAGCGTAAAAGCGATGGGGAGTTTCGACTTCGAATCCGCCCTGCAATTTGCGATCGATCGGCAACCCGGTGAAATAATCTTTATGAACAAGCCGCGCGAGACGTATGCGAACGTGCAGTTCTATTCCCTGCTGGTCGAAAATCCTCAAAATATCCGAGTAACATGGGACAATCGCCCCAAGCCGAAAGGAAATCTGTGCATCGTTTACCATGTCCAAAACGAATCGGAGTTGAATTCGTTTCCGGATCCTTTCGAGGAGTATGACAGCGGAGGCGTGACGAAGGCGAGATGTTATTTGCCATAATCATCTTGTCATGCTAAGTGGCGCGGGCGCCACTCCCTCAGAATGACACTAATCCGCAAACGTAAGTTTCCCATCCCCAAAATCATCTACACGACATGAACAACAGAACTATATCCCAAATCATCGAACCCAAACTTGTGATCGAGGGCGCGGGCGTTTTATTGAGGCGCTCCTTCGGTCCGCACGCCAGCAACCAGTTCGACCCCTTTCTTTTATTCGACCATTTCGCCTTCAACAACCCGCTCGAAGGTCCAATTCGCGGCTTCCCCACCCATCCGCACCGCGGCATCGAAACCGTCACCTACATGCTCGAAGGCACGGTCCGCCATCGCGACAGCCTCGGCAACATGGGCACCATCGCCGAAGGCGACGTGCAATGGATGACCAGCGGGCGGGGCATCCTGCACGAAGAAATGCCGCGTCGAAGCCCCAACGGAAACATTTACGGTTTCCAACTTTGGGTCAACCTGCCCGCCGCGCAAAAGATGAGCGAACCGCGCTATCAGGAGGTCGCCGCGGGGACGATCCCCGTCATTGAAAAAGACGGCGCGATGATTCGACTCGTGGCCGGGGAAGTGGATGGCGTCCGCGGACCTGTGACCGAGATCGCCGCTTCGCCTCTTTACATGGATGTGAAGTTGAATCCTGGTTCCCGATTCGATTATCCCATCCCAGCCGGACACACAACCTTGATATACGTCTTCGAAGGCGTTGGAGAGTTTTCAGGTCAAGTTGTAGAAGGCGTCAGCATGGTGAAATTCAACGACGACGGCGACCAGGTCGAGGTCAGGACAGAAGCGGGCGTCCGTTTCATGCTCATCACCGGCGCTCCGTTCAAAGAGCCCATCGTGCCGTACGGTCCCTTCGTGATGAACACGCGCGAAGAGATCGAAGAAACCATTCGCGAACTGCGGAACGGGACGTTCATAAAACCTTAATCCCAATGCTCCCTGCGCCGTCCCCGGCGGCAGGTCTCCATAAAAATACATCTGGTTCCAATACCTCGCCACCGAGGACGGCGGCTGAAGCAAAATAATATGACCCAAGTTCTATATGGTCCCCGGCTCGGCAGGGAAGGCGAATTGCGAGTCGGTTGCTGCGCTGTCCTGTTCGACCAATCCCGTAAAAAGGTTTTACTCACGCGCCGCGCCGATAATGGACGCTGGTGCCTGCCTGGCGGCAGAATGGAGCCCGGCGAAAGCGCGGCGGAAACCTGCGAGCGCGAGTTTTGGGAGGAGACGGGCTTGAAAGTCCGCGCGACCCGTTTGATCGGTGTGTACAGCAACCCGAATCAACTGGTGATCTATCCCGACGGGATGAAAGTCTTTATGGTCGTGATGAGTTTCGAAGTAAACGCATTTGAAGGGCAATTGGGCTTGAGCGAAGAGACCACCGATTTTGGATTCTACTCACTCGATGAAATGGACTCCATGCCGATGCACGGCGAGCATAAGATGAGGGTCGAAGATGCAATACGCGGCGGGGATGCGGCGATAAAATAACCTCCCACCAATGTGGGATAAGAAACACACCACCTGATACCAGGCAGCGTGTTTCTTCAAGTTGACAGCCCTACCCATGTGGCTGTCAACTATTTTCGTCAATGGAGGTTCCATGTTACAAAATATTTCGCAAAAGTTTCATCAATGGGCAAAAGGCGGGCTGGTGCTTGGAATGCTGGTCGTCTACGGATTCTTCGCAGGCTATATGATGCCGCAAATGGCCGCATGGATGAATTCCGCCGCCGGTCAGAGCGTGACCCCGCTGGACCTGATGATGTACTACACTCCACAGCAGGCATTCGAGATGATGGAACGGTACGGCGAAGCAGGCCGCTCGGCATATCTCACCATCGAACTGACCGCCGACATTATTTACCCGCTCTCGACAGTGTTGTTTTTCTCGCTGTTTCTTTCGTGGCTTTTTCAGCGCGGATATAAACCCGGAAACGCGATGCAAAAATTCAACATCATGCCGGCCGGCTCCTGGCTGTTCGATCTGGTCGAAAACACCGCGATCATCCCCATGATTCTGATGCATCCCGCTCAATCCGCCGCGCTGGCATGGATCGCCATGGCGCTGGGGCTTGTGAAGTGGGGTTTCGCATTTATCAGTCTTGGGCTGGTACTGGTCGGCATTGTCAAGGCGGCGTTGAACGGTTTCAAACTGCAATCGTAATCAAAAGATAAAAAACCGGCGCGGCAAAGATCAAGCCATCGAACCGGTCCATTACTCCGCCCTGAGCCCCAAGCATGGCGGAGTAATTTCGTTTACCCAGTGCGCGTTTCCACATCGAGGCGGTCAGGTCGCCGATCAGGCCCGCCAGCCCGATCGTAAATCCGATCATGCCTGCTGTGATGTGCGTCATCCCAATTGACTGACCTAGAGCAACTGCCATTGCAACAGCGAATAAAAGTCCGCCGATTGCGCCCTCGACCGTTTTTGCCGGGCTGACCTGCGGAGCCAATTGCCTGCGTCCGAAAGACTGCCCGATGATCTGCGCGAAGGCATCATTCGTGGCAATGACGAGATACAGAAAAGCGGCTCGAAACCCTGCCGGGTCGTTTTGTTGAATCCAAATATATGTTGTGAGGCATATCGGAAGATATACCAGACACCCGGCAATAACGAAGGCGAACGAGGGATAATCCTCTGGTTTACGGGTCAAAGTCCCCATCGAAAAGAGGACCAATGTCAATGCAAGCCAGGCTTTCAGCCAGATCTCGATTGGAAAAAAATCGGCAAGAACGATTCCCGTAAAAGTGACAGCCGCAAAACAGAAGGCCAGCGAAGGCAGCCTGAGCGCATTCGATATCTCCCAGGAAGCGAAGGCTCCCAATAACCCAAGCAGAATGGTCAACGCATGCCAATTTGGCGGGAGCCAGCCCGCGGCTACAAAACAAAGGTTGATGAAAATATAAAGCGGATATTTCCGCCAGACACTTTCGCCCGTTCCATTCGGGCGCAGCCAGCGGCGGGCAAACGCAAGGAATGTAGCAATCACCAGGAAAAAACCATAGATGAGAAGCACGTTCCAATGAAGGGCTGTCATGGGAGAATTTTCACCGTACCGCGTCCGCCGTTCATTTCCACCCGGTCACCGCTCTTTACCCGCCTCGTTAAGTTTGGGATATTGACAATGATGGGCTTGCCCAACTCGCGGGCGACGATGGCAGAATGAGAAAGCGGACTGCCGCGCTCGACCAAAATCCCTGATGCGGAAGGATACAGAAAGACCCAGCCGGGGTCGGTTCGTTCGGCAACCAAAACCTGACCGCCAAGATCGCTGATTTCGTTCACGCTGTAAACCACGCGGGCTTTTCCAGTCACAATGCCGGAGCAGCAGCCCACGCCCTGCAGATCCGCGTCATCCGCCATCGGGCGCACCAGCAGGTCACGAGGCGAATCAAGGTATGGGATGCCAAACGTCTCGAACCGGTCGGGCAGACTCACTGAACCGGTTTTGTATACCGCATACTCGGTGCGGCGCATGGACACAATGCTTTTCAAATTTTGTGTGACCGCCGTGCCATGCACAAAATCCCATATCTCACCGATGGTTAGATAATAAACATCCGCAGCCTGCGGCAATACTCCCACCTGCGCCCATTGCTTCCCAAGCGAATTCAAGATTCCGCGCAATAAACCGAACAAGCGCGAGCGCGCAAAGCGAAGGTTCTCACGATTGCGAACATACCGGCGCGCATTGTTCAAGATCCATTGGAAGGCGAATCGTTTGTGAAGCGGCAAAGCGGACAAACGCGCTTCGGCTCGGATTCGGACCGGGGAATGCTCGGGCATCTCAGACGGATTCTTCGCCGCGGCCGCGATCATCCGGATCAACGGCAGAGGGTCATCCCGCAGATTGGGTTCCTCCAATTTGAGTTCGTTCATGCAGCGGTCGCCATAGGTTTGCAAATATTCATCAAATTCCAAACGAAAGGCGGCAATATTTTCCTGGTTCCGAATCCGCTCAAGGATTTCAACCGGCTCGAGATCGAATATGGCTCCGAGTTCCCGGTCGTTTCTAACGATGCGAGCCATCACCTGCACCCGCCTGGCGGGTTGAATCGACTCGATATCGCCATCCCCAGCCAAAAGGTCATTATGAAGCGAGTTTCCGGGTTCGAACCACTTCTCCGTCAGACGGCGTAAAATCCCGAAGAAAATCATCGCCAGAAAATCGTTCAGGATCGGGGCACGCCATTCCCCCAGCACGCGCGTTTCAAGGTCGCGATATGACTCATGAAGTTGATGGGGCGTCATGGTCGAGAAATCCTTGGCGCGGTACTCCGCCAGGACGGTGTTGAAAGCAAGAAGAAAATCTTTCGCGCGGCGTTCGCTGGTGAGGTGTAGCCCGACCATGCGCATCCCCCAACCAAACAGAGCAAACCAACCGCCGGTTCTTTTACCGTGTGCTTCCCCTGCAGATTGCTTCACGCCCATCATTTGCTCGAGAAAACGCCGGTTTTGATCGAAGGCAGGCAGCCAGCTCAGGGCTTCATACCAGTTGAACAATTGATAATAGACCTGCCCATTGTAAAAACCGAGCAGATTCTTCAGCACCGTCTCGTCCATTTCCTTTACGCCCATCAGGGACAGAAATTGACGATAGACATTCGCATATGAGCCGCGAATGATGGAAAACGTCAAAGGCGAAGTAATGCCCGAATAACTCTCGGTGATATTGGCGTTGTCCCATAGGATGTGTTCCGTGGGAATCGGCGTCGTAATGGGGCGGGCCTGAAGAATTGAAAGCCCGTCTTCGATAAAGGCAAATTCAATATCCTGCGGAGATTTGAACAGGGCTTCGATCCGACTGGAAACGGCAACCAAATCCACGACCTGACTCTTTTTTAATAAAGCCCCGTCTCCATCCCATTCTCCTGTCTCGCGGTTCACTCGAATGGTTTCCCCGCTGACAGTTCCCTGAACAAGCGCATCGCCCAATCCTTTTACAGCGGAAATCACCAGCCAGCGCGGGTCTCGCGTTGCGGGATCTGCCGTAAAAACAACACCCGAGATAACCGCAGGCGCCATCGTTTGGAGGATCACTTCCATTTCGATCTTTTTATCTGACAATCCATTCTTAAGGCGATATGCCTGCGCCCTTTTACCATACGCGGATGCCCAGCATTTTTTAACCGCACCGAGCAGCGCATCTTTGCCGCGAACGTTCAGAAAGGAGTCGAGCTGACCGGCAAAGGAATATTGGGCAGAGTCTTCTTCAGCGAGAGAGGAGCGAACCGCCAAATCCACATCCGGAAGTTGGCGCACAAGTTCAAGAATTTCATTTTGGATGGCCGCAGGTAAGTATGCCTGTATGATGTTTTCTTCGTTCGCCCCGTCTGCCAAATTTGAGCGGAAGTCATCAAAGGTACGGGCGGGAACAACGACAAAAGACGGAACTCGAAAACCCGCTTCACTCAAGACTCTTAAATTCGACGCCTTGCTCATGACCAGGTCAGCCCATGCGAGCGGATCAATTCCACCGCCAAAAGAATATCGAAGGCAAAGATGAACATCCCTGCATAAATCTGCAGGCTTGCTGCCGTCCTGCCCGTCGTTTTAATATAAAAGAACAAAACGCCAAATACGACCACCCCCAACAGCGCTGCGACCGCTGCGTGATACCACCAGGCGAAATCCATTTGAGCGCCGACGATCATACTGACCACGCCCGAAAACAACAACGCCAGCAGGCTGATGAAAGCGGAACGATACGGTCCCATCACAGCCGAATATGTAATCAGCCCTTCGCGTTCATCCGCAGGCGCGCGCGTTTTGCGGGCAACTTCATACCCGAACCCCACTCCATAGCTGACCCAGGCATAGAGCAATATCGGCATGGGCGCCAGCCAGAACGACCTGTCGACGGCAACGGAAAATACAAACAGACAATAACAAGGCATGATCAACAAGTGAATAAATGCATTCGCCAGCAGATGTCTTTCAAGGATTTCCGCGATAAAAAATTCCTTGTAGATAAGCCAGGAAAAGGCAAGTACCACCAGGCACATCACGAACGCCGGAACCCCCAAAAGAAGACTCAGTGTCACTTCGGCGACCACTGCAACGATGCCCGCATTCCGAAGTTGTTTCAACGTGACCAATCCACGTGAAAGCACCCGCTCCGGGTGTACGATACGATCCTGCTCATAATCCTTGTGTTCGTCTATGACCCGCATATGAAAGAACATGAACAACAAAACCAGGCAACCCGCAGCGAATCTCCACGACATTTCAAGGGGCTGGCTTTTACCGAAAACCGCGCCAAGCGCAAGTAGATAGTTGGCTGTGAAATAAGAAACGATTAGGAGTCCGTTCGCATGTAAAGGAAAACGTTCCTGCAAGTATGCCCAAAAATGTTTTATCATCCAAATCTCTTTGTTTTCAAGCGCTTGTAATCCAACCTTGAGTTATGGCGGGCATCCACCGGCAGGCGGCGGGCTGCATGGACCTCATCCAGCGCCCAGCCATGCTCACCGCACAAGGCGCGCAATTGATTCGCCCAATCTTTTGGTTTTGGCGAATTTTCCGCGAATTCTACTATTAATACAGAACGCTCACCCAGCTTCGAGTCCGGCACTCCAATCAATGCCGCGCGGCGCACGAACGGCAAAGCTTCCGCCATCGTTTCCACAAACACCGGGTATAAAATTTTTTCATCGCGCACAACAATCGTGTTCACCCGCCCGGCAAGCCATAAAAGACCGGTCTCGTCCTTGTAACCCATGTCACCCATGCAATGCCATAAAACGCCGTCCGAGTAGAATCGTTTATTTTTTGATTCCGCCGTCGGGTTGGAAAAATATTTCCGCGCCACATGATTCCCGCCTACCCAAATTTCACCCACCTGACCTGTCTCAAGCTCAATCCCGTCCGCACTTAGAATCCGGATTCTGACCTCGGGCACGCTTCTTCCCAACGGGATGCCTGCCCTGGGCGCTCCAGGCTTTTTTATCTCATCCATGGCATCGCTACTATTAATGACCGCAACCGGTTCCGCTTCTGTACTGCCATAAACGTTTACGATCTCTGCGCGAGGTGCAACGCGTTCCAGTTTTTCCAATAAGAAGGGCGAAACCGGCGCTCCGCCTGTGACAATGCGCCGCAGAGGTAGAGTCCGCTGAAGGCGCAGGCAATGGTCCACAATCACAGACCAGTAAGCGGGTGGTCCCGATGCGGTTGTAACTTCATGCTGACGAATCTGTTCGAGAATCCGTTCCGGTCGAACTGCTTCCGGGCGGCGAAATGGAAAATCCGGGATGACGCTTGGCACGCCGGATGCCAGATTGTGCAAAGTCGCAATCGGGAATGCAGGCATGTCGATATCCGAGGTGTCATTGGGCAGCGCGCGACTCAATGCGGCATGTTGTGCAGCCAGCAATCCGTGAGTGCGAATCACGCCGCGCGGACCCAATGGATCGGTACTTCCGCCCGTAAATGTGATCAACGCCGGAGATTCGAGGTCCACTTCGCAGATTTCGGAGTGCGGTGAAAAGGAAACAGCCAGACGATTCAACGAAAGCCTGGAATTTCCATCCGCTAGAAAAACACGGGGGATGCGGCGCAAGCCTGGTAAAAACCACCGCAGCCAATCTATCCTTTGACTACAGATCAATCCATCCGGTCGTATCGAAGAGATCGTCTTCCCCAATTGTCCAAATCCGCTTTGCGGATCGTGGAACACCGGCGTGGCTCCCATTTTGAATAATGCGATCAGACCAGCATAAAGGTTTAATGAAATCGGAGCCAACACAACGACCCGGCTCCTTGTATTCAAGCCGCTTCCAACAAAGCCCCCCGCCAACCGGGACGATAATTCATCAAGATGCCGAAAAGAAAAAATGGATGGATGACTTGTCGGAAAAATAAGCGCAGGACGATCCGGCTCGGGCACCGAGCCAAGCAGGGATGCAATGTTCATGATCGGAGTTGCCGTGTGTACAAGGTGTACTCCCGCGTTACTTCACCCAAGCCGCCGTCAAATTTATCGGCGCGGTTGCCTGCCCGTAACATACAATGATTCACACATTTGTATCCTTTTTGCTTAAAACGCCGATACACTTCATAGGCAAGCGCCGCGCCGACCCCCTCCCCGCGGACGCGTGGCAATACGCCAAAGGTTTTGACGTTCACCGTCCCGGTCATACGGTGATCGACAAACGAATAACATAATCCCACCGGGTTCTGCTGCGGATCCAAAATGAATAGCAACAGATCGGGGTCGAGCCTGCCAGCCGCACCCGCGTACAAGGCGCGAAATTCGTTTTCGGAAATATCAGTGAAATAATAATTTTCGCGGAACATATCTGTCGAGAGCCGGTAAACCAAGGACATTTCTGCAGATGCATCGGCTGGGTTGAAAGCCCGGACGGAATATCCCCAAGAGATCGCGCGTGAATGATATTCCCGCCACACATTCAGAACAGGATCCAGGTCGTTAACCATTTTGGTGACATAACGGGTGATGGGGGCAAAACCAAGTCTTTCCAACATTCCCGGATAATACGCCGGGTTACAGGGTTCCATGAGGAAGGTCGGCTGGTCGAAGCCTTTGGTGCGAAGGCGGTACGGGTGCCAAGTGTCAAAGTTCATCGGCGCAAAAATCGTGGATTTGGGTCCCAGTTTTGACCTCAACCAGGTCAGCGCTCCATCGACCATCCATTGCGCAGCCTGAAGATCATCATTGCAATCAAAGAAACCCAATTGTCCATAAGGCTGACCGTGTTCGTCACGCAGCAAAGGGTTGATGATGGCGGTGACTCTTCCGACAATTTCGTTTCCATTCAAGACCAAAAAATTCCGCCAGAGGGAGGAGGAAAATCCGTCGGTGAGCAACCGCTCCTCATCGGGATCGGGCAGCCAGTTCGGGTCTGAGGCGTAAAGTCGCTGTGGAAAATCCAAAAATCGTTTCAGCAAGTCCCGGTCGAAATCAAAATCCAATACCTTCATGGAGTATGAATACCGATCAGATGGAGGCAAAGATAGGCAAACGCCACAGCCAGGATGATGATGGACTGAAGAACATATCGGGTCGGCTTTGGAAAACGCAAATTGCGAATCATGAAAAAACTCATCAGGAACAGGATCTGCGCCAGTATAAACCGGGAGATATCCCCCAGCCAGGACCAAAGCGGAAACGCCAACACAACGAAAAGCTGACTCCAGATCACTTGCAGACCGATGTGGTAGGCAGTCCCCGCTTCCTCCACGACGCCGGTCATGTTGAACTTCGAAAGCCTGAGCAGGCCGCCGGCGAGATATGCGAATAGCGAAATTATCGAAAGCGCGTCGTTCATGCCAATCTGAAATAAAATGTATAACGGCAGGACCAGATATGTAAATACGTCGCAGAAACCATCCAGCTGTTTGCCGAATTCGCTTTCCAATTTCAAACGCCTCGCGATCAGGCCATCGAACATATCCGCGAACATCGCGCTCAACATGAATACGATGGCGAGACTAAGCCGACCTCGCGCAGCCTGATATAAACCGAGAGCGGAGAGCACCAAACTTCCCAGAGTTAAAACATCCACCCAGGTTGGAGAGACAATGAAATAATCTTTTCGATTCATACGATACAGCGAAGTTTACCCGGCAAAATCTCGAAACGAACTTCATGGATGTCCTCCCATAACTCCCCATCGATCATAAGCCGCTTGGGATTCGGAAGCTTTAATGTCAGGCAACGAGCAGGCTTCTCTTCCGCTGTCCGATAAAAATAAGTGCGGCTCAGCACAGCCAGATTATGGGTGAATTGTCCCCAAAAGCCTGCCTTCGCCAACAGAATCTCGAATTTGCCGTCGCCGGTATCCGATTTCCGAAATGCGCGGAAATTCCCCGCATGGCGGGTATTGTTTATCATGACGTTGGTTAATTTACGTTCCTGAAAAGGGCTGTCGTCGATGGATACTTTCAGGGAGAAGGCAGGTTGGCGCATTGCCTGAAGGGTGGCAGACAGCGGATAACACCAACTCCCCAGTTGTTTGAAGTAGCGATTCGCCAGTGAGACCACTTCCGCAGCGTATCCAATAGACGCAGTGCTGATGGCAAGCCGCGATCTCGTTTGGTCTGAGGATCGAAAGATTATCTGTATCAGGTCAAGTGCGCGAAATTCATTTCTTTTTGCGGCGAGGAAGGCGGCATCCAGAGAGGTGACGGCGAAGTCGCGCGCCAGCCCGTTGCCCGTTCCGCCCGCGAGAAGCAACAAACTCTGCCGATCCAAATCCATACCGTTGACGACTTCTGCAACCGTTCCGTCGCCGCCGAAAACAGCGATATGATCACAGGTCGCGCCGCGGGCAAGTTCCTCCGCATGACCGTGGCGCTCCGTAAAGGCGACCTCTGTTTGAAGTTCATCCTCAAGGCGCCTTGCAAAGGATTCCTTCCAAGACGAGGAACGCGGATGCCCGGCAACCGGGTTGACAATTGCCAGCCAGCGGACTGTCATGTAACGATATTCTTCGCCCTGGCATTAATGCACAGTGATTTCCTCGCGCCAGTCGACGTACCATTTGGCTAAGCCCGCCCAATCGGATACCTTACCAGAGGCGTCTGCGGCTAGCACCCTGCGCTGAAAATCCAGAAGTTGGGCGGGAGTCAGCGCCAGCCTCCGGTTCGGCGTGCCATGCAGACCGGGAATCACCAGCCATTGTTTGTTGACGTAGACGATCGTAAGCTGAAGGTCCTCGTTGCCACTCGGGTCGATCAGAACTTCCTGCCAATACGTATCGACCTTGACGATCTTATGCACGGCGGTGTTGCTCAGGATCGGCATCGCCAATGCGGCTTTCAGGCAGGGCACCATCATGAACTTCACGATCCGATATTCTTCCTCGGCGCTGATCGTGTCATCCGAGAATGCCTGTACCAGGTTGCCCACATTTTCGCTTTTCAACGGAATGACGAAGTTCGGCTTTTTGGCATGAAACCCGGATACCACCTCCGCGCTGTCTCCACGATGCAGAATGGTATATTTTTCACCCGTATCCGTTATTTCAAGATGAACCTGGGTAAACAAACCCTTGAACCACTCAAGCACGGACTTCTTTTGGGTCAATTGTTCAAGCAAAGATTGATTCGAACTCATGAGAACCTCCTATCGGACTCCGGTCGGATTATTCGGGTTATTATGACAGATTTCGTCAAAAAAGCAAGACGTTATATGTTCAGCCACCACACACCGGTACATTCCGGCAGAATCGTCCATTTTTTTTGTCCGACCTGATTCGCCAACTCGTCGCCGAAGAAGAAGCGGGAAAGCTCATCTGCTTCAGCAAGGGATTCAAACATGTAATCCGTGCGGATCCATTTGTTTCGAAATCCGACTTCATCCAACCATGGATAAAAATCCTTGAGGTGTTCGAGCCTGACGGGAGACTCGTTCCCCGTACCAAACGATTCAAAGAGGACGATGGGGCTTCCCGGCTTTAGAACGCGTTTCATTTCCGCGAGCCAATTCTCCAGTTCTCTCTTCCAAGTATCAGGATTCCATACCGCCAGGTAACTTACACTCCACCCAGAGACAGCCAGGTTGGCAGATTGATCCGACACGGGGAGTTTTCTATGATCGGCGATTTCCACCCGCCAGTTCGACAATCCGCTTTTGACTAATTTCTCGCGGCAAACCCGCAGCATTTCCTCCGACACGTCAAAGGCGCGGACGCCAGTCACATGCGGCGCAAGCATGCAGGCCAATCTCCCGGTGCCCGCTCCGAGGTCCAAAACGAGGCGGTCTTCGAGAGGCGTGATCTCCTTCAGGGATTTGAGAATGTTTCCCTGATAATCCTCGCGCGCGATCAACGCCTCGTATTTATCCCCTTCGGTCTTGTAGATTTCTTCCTGAGTAGTCATGGGCTGATTATAAATCAGTCCCCTGGCGGGTTTTTTGACCAGAGGCGGTTGTGCTATTCTCCTGCAACAAAGGAGAAGACAGATGAATATCTCGCCGGAACGACAATTCGATTTTTGGCTCGGTGAATGGAACGCGGTTTGGGATGGCGGCCGGGGGACGAATCGCGTCGAGATGGCATTCGACGGAAAGGTGGTGATGGAAAATTTTACAGCGCCTGACTTGATCGGCATGAGCGTTTCATGCTACGACCCTGAGCGGAATCTGTGGTGCCAGACCTGGGTGGACAATACCGGTTCGTACCTCGACTTCACAGGCGGATTCGAGGATGGAGAGATGATCCTGGCTCGTGACGCGGTCGTGAATGGCGAGCGATGTAAACAGCGCATGGTCTGGTCCAATATCGAAGCCAGGCAATTCGACTGGAGCTGGGAGCGTTCCGATGACGGAGGGGTGACCTGGCAGATCAGGTGGCGAATCAAATACACACGCAAATAAGTTGTTTATAATTGGCGGATGCCCACGCTATCCCCCTCCGCCCAAAAAATCCAAAACCTATTGATCGAACTCGGTTACAGCTACTCCGTGATCGAACACGCCGAATCGACCCGAACCGCCCAGGAAGCCGCCGACCGCGCTGGCTGCGAACTGGGTCAAATCGTAAAGTCTTTGATCTTTCGCGGAAAATCCAGCGGCAAGCCGATCCTGGTATTGACGTCGGGTCCGAACCGCGCAAACGAAAAGCTTGTCAGCGAATACGCAGGCGAACCGATCGGCAAGGCAGACGCGGACTTCGTTCGCGCCGTGACAGGATTTGCCATCGGAGGCGTGCCGCCGATCGGTCACGCCCAACAAATGGAAACCTATATTGATGAGAGCTTCCTCCAATATGAAACGGTGTGGGCAGCGGCGGGAACGCCAAATGCGATCTTCGAATTAAAGACCTCCGACCTGCAAAAAATGACGAGCGGAAGGGTCGTTAGCATAACGTGAACGACATCCATAATTTCCTGCATTACCACGATAAACTGTCCAGCAGCGGCATGCCCCTGCCGGAACAAATGAAATCCATCGCGGATGCGGGGGTGCAATTGGTCATCAATCTTGCTCCGCATGATGCGCCAGATGCCGTACCTAATGAAGAAAAAGTTGCCGCTGCGCTGAGCATGGATTACGTCAACATCCCTGTCAATTGGGGGACGCCAACGAAAGATGGATTAAATCTCTTCATGGACAGGATGGATGCAAACAACGAAAAGAAAATCCACGTGCATTGCGAGGCGAATTTCAGGGCAACCGCATTCATTGCAATATATCGCATCCTCAGACTTGGATGGAGGGAAGAAGACGCCTTCGAGATAATGCACAAGATCTGGGATGAGGACGCATACCCGGTCTGGAAGATGTTCATCGAAGACGCGATAAAAAGAAGCCCAAGCGGAACCTAGCGGCCGCCCTGATGATTTGATCCTCATTACAC
Organism: Candidatus Villigracilaceae bacterium; assembly: GCA_026645935.1. Classification (GTDB taxonomy): domain Bacteria; phylum Chloroflexota; class Anaerolineae; order Anaerolineales; family Villigracilaceae; genus Villigracilis. The sequence continues at coordinate 112,921 of JAPKMP010000012.1, forward strand.
AATGGAGTCTATTATGTTGGAATTTTTCTCCGTCGAACACACAAAAACCTCCCTGCAAATTTTCGGTCCCAAACATTTGACCGTGGTGGTGGTCTTCGTGCTATTCTGGTTATCGCTGTTCTATTTCCGCGGTATTTGGAACGAGAAGCAGAGAAACACCGTGCGGCTAATGCTGGCGATCCTGCTGGCGGTCAACGAGATCGGGCTGCATCTCTGGTCTGCATACTGGGGTATTTGGAATGTTCAAACCATGCTGCCGCTGCACATGTGCAGCATGATCCTATGGATCATCGTCTTCATGGTATTAATTCATAATCATTCCCTTTATGATTTCGCCTACTTTTTGGGTATCGGCGGCGCATTGCAAGCCTTCCTCACACCCGCGGACGGTGCGATGTACGACATCCCCCATTACCGCATCATGCAAACGCTCATCGCGCACGGATTGATCATCTCCATCCCGCTCTTCATGACGATCGTGGACGGATACCGTCCAACCCTTGCGTCGTTCAAACGCATCTTCATCTGGACGAACATCTACATGGTGATCATCTTTTTCCTGAACTACGCCATCGGCAGCAATTATTTGTTCATCGCCCAAAAGCCGCCCTCACCCACCCTGATGGACATCCTCTCGCCCTGGCCCTGGTACATCCCCCAATTGGAAGTCGTTGCCTTTGTGATCTTCTTTATTATGTACATCCCGTTCCTGGTCAAAGACCGGCTGGAAAAATCGGCGCAGGTCAAATCAGCCTGAGAAGTTCAAAAACCGCCCAGACTGTAACAGTCCGGGCATTTTTGTTTATTGCGCCCGCCGGTCATTTATCGTAGAATCCGGCAAACCAACCAAAGGAGAGAAAATGGCAACAAAAGCGAAAACTGAATCGCGCCCCATGACCGAAGAGGCGGATTTCCTCCAAATCAAGTCGGTTGACCATGTCCATTTCTATGTGGGCAATGCCAAGCACGCCATGTATTATTGGTGGAAGGCGTACGGATTCAAACCCGTCGCTTATTCGGGATTGGAAACCGGCAACCGCGAATTCGCTTCGTACGTGCTCGAATCGGGCCAGGCGCGCTTTGTCGTCTCCGCGCCTTATTCCCCTTCCAGCCCGCTTGCGTCCCATCACATGGTTCATGGCGACGGCGTCAAAGTCATCGCGCTCGGCGTGGACGATGTGGAAAATGCCTGGCGCGAGACCACCAGCCGCGGAGCCAAATCCGCGTGGATGCCGCGCGACGAAAAGGATGATTTCGGCATTTACCGCACATCCGCCATCTATACATACGGCGAGACCCTGCACGTCTTCGTAGACCGCGACGATTACAAAGGCGCCTTCGCTCCCACCTACAAAGCTATCAATTACGAAACCGACTCCACCGGGCTCGCCGCCATCGACCACATCGTCGGCAACGTGCAGCTCGGCAAGATGAATCACTGGGTTAATTTCTATCATCGGGTGATGGGCTTCCGTCAGCTCATGCACTTCGACGACAAGGACATTTCCACCGAGTATTCCGCGCTCATGTCCAAGGTCATGCAGAATGGGAACGGACGGGTCAAGTTCCCGATCAACGAACCCGCGGAGGGTAAACGCAAAAGCCAGATAGAAGAATATCTCGATTACTATCTCACACCAGGCGCGCAGCATGTCGCCATCATCACCGGCGATATCATCGAAACCGTCGACAAGCTCCGTAAAAACGGCGTGGAATTCCTGCGCGTGCCGGACACCTACTACGAAATGCTTCCCGACCGTGTGGGCAAGATCAAAGAAGATTTCAAGACCATTCACGAACTTGGCATTTTGGTCGATAAAGACGACGAAGGCTATCTCCTGCAGATATTCACCCGCCCCATTCAGGACCGCCCCACCATGTTCATCGAGGTGATTCAACGCCACGGCGCGCAGGGATTCGGCAAGGGAAACTTCAAAGCCCTGTTCGAATCACTCGAATTGGAACAGGAACGACGCGGGAATCTATAGGATGAAGAAACTTTCAAGCCTGTCGATCCTGATGCCATTCCTCCTGCAGGCATGCGGAGCCATACCCGCTTCAGCGCCCGCCCAGCCCAACGTGGAAACTGTTGTTGCTGCCACATTAAATGCCGTCACACAACAGGCGGCAAACGCACCGACTGAATCCAGTGGAACAGCAATCAACTTTCAAAACATCAATTTTGTAATTCCTCAAGGGCTCGCAAGCGGCGCGAACGGCGAGATCGTCCCGCTTGTGGATGAATCGCAGGGACCCTGGGGAGTCGCGCCGGAACATCTGCTTTTTACACTCCAGGACTATCCCGCGCCATCAGAGGATGGTTTCGATGCGGTGATACGCATTTACCCGGCGCAAGCATATGCAGACGTCAACCCCTGGGCGGAAGGCAGCATCGACCGTTTGCGGGCGATTCTGGCAAGCCCCGGCATGACAATAACAAACGATAACGCGCCTACGGTTCCATTCAACGGCGCGGCCGCGCAACAATACGCTGCGCAGATTCAACGCCTCTCCTTCATTAGCGGAAACGGCATCCGCATGATCTCGCAATATGGGCAGTTTCCTGGTCCAATTACCAAAAACAACAGCTTCTATCATTACGAAGGATTGACGAGCGATGGGAAGTATCTCATTGCCGCCTTACTCCCGTTGACTCTTCCCCTGCAATCCACCTCTGAGAATCCTTCCGCTGACGGGGTTGTTTATCCCGCCGACATCTCGGATTCCGAAGGTTTGACCGCATATTATCAGGGCATAACGGACGTGTTGAATTCCGCCAACCCGGATTCTTTCCAACCGACGCTTACCCAACTGGATGCGCTTATGCAATCCATTGCCGTCCGATAGGATTCAGATGAAACAGAAGTTGTTCCTTTTTATAGCGCTTTTCTTGGCCGTAGGATGCGCGCCCGCCTCTCCCTCGACCGACGCCGACCCGGCGATATCAGTTTTACCTTCGCTGGCAGCATCGTCTGCGACACCTGAAGCGGCAGAAACAGAGTCAGCCCTCCCTGCGGAGATCGAGGCGGAGAACCTTGTCACGTTCGATGAAATGGGAATCGCTGTCGGGTTCGATTATCCCGAAGGCTTCCTGCAAGGCGTCAGTACCGGAGTTTTGGGCGTTTACGAGCCGAGTGCGCCTTTCGACCTGCCATATCCGGCTCATGCGCGAATTTTGTTCACGGCTTATACCAACGGGTCTGAAAATATCACGGCCGCGGGGATTCGCGTTTTTCGGGTAGACGAGATCAATGCGCTTCAAGCGGGCGTGGTGGAAAATCTCTCCGCGGTGCGTGAAGGACAGGCAGATCATCATAACGATTTCCCGCGGCTCGCCGGGGCAGGCAATGTGATCGATGCGCAGTTATCTCCCGTCGACTTCAAGAACGGAACCGGTTATCGCTTTCTGCTCACCAAATCATTTTCTGCCGATCCGCTCATGAGCACCGGCATGACTTATATGTATCAGGGCGTCACGGACGATGAAAAATATTTTCTTTCTTTCCTTATCAGCGTTGACGCGCCCTTCCTCGCACCGTATCTTAACCAGCCCCTTACAACCGTCGAAGAATTCGAATCCTTCTATTCGAATATCAACACCCTGATCGATACGTCCGCGCCGAATCAATTCACGCCTTCGCTCGATATTCTGGACGAACTGGTCTCATCCGTTATCATCAGCGAAAAATAAGGAGAAACCGAATGCCTTTCTATCATAAACTCGGAAGCATCCCCCACAAGCGTCATACGCAATTCAAAAAACCGAACGGCAAACTCTACCGCGAAGAAGTAATGGGACTGGAGGGATTCTCATCGATCCAATCCATTCTTTATCATCACTTCCTGCCGCCGCGCGTAAAAGAAACCAGGGACCTCGGCTCTGCAAAACCTCAATACGTGGATTTCGGTCCCATTCGCCACCGTGCCTTTAAGACGGAACCGATCCCCGCTGGCGCAGATCCGGTTTCCTCCAGGATTCCCCTGCTCGGAAACAACGACATCATCCTAGGCGTCTCGCGTTCGAAGAACAGCATGAATTATTTCTATCGTAATGCGCAGGCTTACGAAACCTGGTGGGTCCACGAAGGAAGCGGCGTGTTGAAATCGCAGTTCGGGAGCCTGCCTTTCCACAAGGGCGATTACATCGTCATTCCGTTCGGCACGACCTGGAAGATGGAATTGAAAGAAGAATGCAAATTCTTCACAATCGAGAATCCCAGCCAGATCGAACCGCCCAAGCGATATAGGAATAATTTTGGGCAAATGCTCGAACATGCCCCTTATTGCGAACGCGACATCCGGGTGCCCGAAGAATTGGAAACCCACACCGAACGAGGCGAGTTCGAAGTACGCGTCAAGGTGCGCGACAGGATCTCGGTGCATATCCTCGATTATCATCCCCACGATGTCGTCGGCTGGGACGGTTATCTTTATCCGTGGATCTTCAACATCGAAGACTTCGAGCCAATCACGGGACGCATCCACCAGCCGCCACCCGTTCATCAAACCTTCGACGCTCATAACTTCGTTGTCTGTTCCTTTGTGCCGCGCCTCTTCGACTATCACCCGGACGGAATCCCCGCTCCGTACAATCATTCCAACGTCCAGTCTGATGAGGTCATCTATTACGCAGAAGGCAATTTCATGTCGCGCAAGGGAATCGAACGCGCGGATATCAGCCTGCATCCGTTCGGCTTGCCGCACGGTCCCCAACCAGGTATGACCGAAGCCAGCATCGGAAAGAGCGAGACGAAGGAACTCGCCGTGATGGTCGATACCTTTCATCCGCTTCAAATGACCAGTCATGCGCTCGAAATGGAAAAGCCCTATATGGAAACCTGGCTGGAAGGGGACGGGGAATAATTCCTTTGACATCGGAGAATGCCATGCAGCGTTGTAGTCACATTCTTTTGCTAATCAGCCTGTTCGTTTCGTCATGTAACATGCCCCCCGCAAGCGAAATCACGGATCCCGGCGTTGCCACATCCGCCGCGCAGACCGTCGAAGCGGCGTTGAACAACCAGAGTCCTCTCGCCAGCCCGACTGCTGGGGTTTCAGGACAAGACAAAACTCCGTTCGCGGGAGAGGCGCCATCGGCAAGTTTCGAAGATGTGACCAATTGCCGAACCGGTCCCGGCGTGAACTACCCGCCTGTGACCCAGATTCAGCCCGGCGTCTCCGTCGAGATCGTGGGTTTCCTCCCGCCAAGTTTTTGGATCGTTGAAACCGACAAAGGTCAATGCTGGGTGGCGGGTCAATTCGTTACTCCAGCAGGAAACACGAGCGCTGTGCCGACCGTCACCGCGCCGCCCCTGCCCGAGGGAGGCGCACCGCAAAACGTCAGCCTGCAAAAATGGGATATCTCCTGCAATTACGAGACGAATCAAGCCAATGTCACCATTCGCTGGGCGGATAAGGAAGATGAAACAGGCTATCGCGTCGTGCGCAACGATGTTGTGGTTGCCGAACTTCCTGCAAACTCGATTGAGTTCACCGAAACCATCACACTGTTATCGGGCCAGACCGTGGGGTATCGCATCATTGCGTTCAATCCCGCGGGCGATACAAGCAGCAAGGCGATAACACTTGGTTGTTAATTTCTAAATACAGGAGAGCCACACATTCGCGCGGCTCTCCTGTTTGAGGATATTAACTTGGCGAACTACTCACCCACCAGCATCCACTTCGCCATTTTTCCATGCAGCTGCCCGATGCCGCGCGCAATATTCATGAAGATCGTCCACAACATAAATCCGCCGATTGCCCACAAGGGGTACGTCCACGACGGAAAGAAGAAGCGGGTTTCTCCGATCACCATTGCACCCTGATTTAGCGCCTCTTGAAAGACAGGGATCGCGATAAACGCCAGGGAGAAACTCAGCACGAGCACAATCAAGATGAAATAAACAGTTCCCAACACGAATTGAATCAGCATGTAAAGCAGCATCATCCAGGTTTGCCGGTCCACCAAAAGCACCTTGAGGCGGTCCAGCCATTTCATGTCATGATGAGAGAAAAGCGGGCGGCGGGGCATCCGTACGCCGAGCAATGCTTCAACCAATCTTCCCTCCAGCAAGGCGAGTCCGCGAATCGAAAGCAGGAAAAGCAGTGAAAGCGGAAAACCAAAGATAAAGATCAAAAAGGAGATCGAGATCGATGCGCCAGTCACAGCCCAGGTGAAATAGAAGACGCCCGTGATAAATGCAATGAACATATACAGCAGGGCGCCCCAGGCTCGCGGGTCCACATACACGCCAAAGAAACTCCCAAGGATGGAACGCGGCTTGACCGGTTGATTCAAGGCCGGGGAGATGCGGCGCTCCGCCTCGCGATACGCCTGCGCGGTCTCTTCAGGCAAGCCATATTCCTGGATGATCTTCGCCAGTGCGTCAGCGTCGTTTCTTTCAGGTTGCTTTTCTTTTGCCGAGGCAAGCGCCAGGGTCAGATGTTCCCGCGCATCCGATAAGGCATCCTGCGCCAATGCAGGGTCCACATCCTTCATCTCCATTTTCAAAGCATTCAAATACTCTTCGATTGTATTGAACATCATTTCATCCTTTCAAGATCGAATCCACGAACTTCCGGGTTTGTTTCCATAATTCGGTCCACTCCGCCAGCGCCTCCCGGCCCTCTCTCGTGATCTTGTAATAACGGCGCGGCGGACCGGACACAGACGGTTCAACAACGCTGCCTAGCAAGCCATTATCCTCCAGCGAGCGCAGGACGGGATATAAAGTCCCCTGCTTCATCATTGGGAGATCCGGCGCGCTTTCTTCGAGCATCTTCGCGATCTGATAACCGTACATCGGTTCGCCGCTGCGGTTCAACACGCTCAACAGCACGAGCGAGGAGGTTCCCGCGTTAAGTTCCTTTTGGAATTTTTTTGTATGAGCATCAAGATCGACCATATGGGCTCCTTTTGATAATATCAATTTCTTACTACTAATAATCAAATATTAGTATAAATCTAATAATATGTCAAGGGTTTTAATAGATAAGAAATCAGCCCCGGAGGTGACCGGGGCTGATTTCATCACCAACGAAAGCTGGCTGCTTCTACTTGTTATCCTGGATTTCCGCCGCCCTGAATGTATTTGCCATCAACATTGCAATCGTCATGGGACCAACGCCGCCGGGAACAGGCGTGATGAAACCAGCGACTTCCTTCGCTTCTTCGAAATTAACATCTCCAACCAGACGCTGAAGAGGTTTGCCCGTTTTCTGGCTGATCATCTGTGTACCATCTGGATTAAGTTTCGGAATGCCGTTGATACCCACGTCGATGACCGCCGCGCCGGGTTTGATCCAATCGCCGCGAACCATCTCAGCACGTCCAATGGCGGCGATGATGATATCCGCATCGCGCAGGACACCGGGGATGTCTTTCGTCTTCGAGTGGACGACTGTCACGGTGGCGTTCTCCTTGATGAGCAGTAAAGCCGCGGGCATGCCGACGATGTTCGACCGCCCCAACACCACAGCGTTCGCACCAGCGATCTTGACCCCGGCTTCCTTGAGGAGGTAAATGCATCCATAAGGCGTGCAGGGAACAAAAAGCGGTTCGCGTCCCTTTTGTGCGAGGCGTCCCAGGTTGATGGGCGAGAATCCATCCACATCCTTTTCTATTGATATGAGTTGGAGAACTCGCTCCTCATCCAGATGATCCGGCAAAGGCAGTTGTACCAAGATGCCATTCACCTTCGGGTCGGCGTTCAACTCCTTGATGAGTTTTTCCAGGTCCGCCTGCGAGACATCCGCCGGGAGAGGGTGATGATATGACGTCATTCCCAACTCGGCGCAAGCCTTCTGTTTCATGCTGACGTAGGTCGCCGAATCGATCCGGTCCCCCACCAATACGGTCGCTAGACCCGGCTGTGACTTGCCTTCGGCAAGCCGTTTTGCGGTTTTTTCCTTCACTCCATCGCGCACCTTCTGCGCAATGGCGGTTCCATCTATTAATTGAGCTGTCATGGGTTGCTCCTTCTGCCTTGATATTCATATGAAATTATATAGTCTGCGCCCGATTCGATATAGTGACATTTGTAACGATAAGAACCTTATACAACCTGACTCTGCCCACCAGCAGGGTAATATTCCCGCATATAGCACAAGAAAAGCGGGATGAAAACCAGCGCCTGCGGCACGAGGAAAAGGCGAGCCTCCGAAACCACTCCGCCAAGAAAATGGGCGGGGAACCATAGCGGGACGATTGCAATAAAAAACCGCTTCAGCAACGGCGGCCATTGCCTGTAGACCAACAACCCGACCAAGGGCGCAAAACTGAGAAAACGGAGAAATAATATCAATGAGAACGGGGTCAAATTGTAGGATAGGAGTTCGGGCCCGGGATGATAACCATAAGGGATGAACAACTCACGGTCGGGGTACAACGCTCGTAAAAGGAAAAAAATCACCGTCCAAACAACCAGAGAAAATAGGATCGGAGCGAGTTTCGCCCTGTCGGTTCGGAAATTTCGGAGCGAGGAAAATCCCATGAGAGGAATCAGTCCGCTCGTTTCTCGATTCAGTGAAGCGAAAATCATCAGATAGGGCAGCCGTGGATAAAGGTCGTTCAGAATCAACAACCCCGCGGTGAGGTAAAAGATCAAATCGAAATATGTGTTAAAGGAAAGGTCGCTTTGGTGAAACGAGTTAAGCATCGAGCCGGTCAGGAAGACGAGCCCTGCCATGGAAACCATGTCGGAAAATCCCAGTCTTCGAAAATAGGAAAAAGCCAGAAAAAAGATCGCAAGATTTTGGGCGACCCTCAAAACGGCAAAAACCCAAAGGTACGGATCCGCGGCTCCAAGAGATACCACGATCCACATCAAGGCATCGATCAGCCACTCTGCAAGCGGGCGATACTGCCAGGGGTCCAATGCAGTACCGGCAATCACCGCATTGTGCCTGTCGATTTGCATATCGAGCCGCCCCTTGATCTCGGGATTTTCAAATTGAAGGTAAGCTGAATACAAACTCAATAGAGCGAGCAGGACAACGATCGCAATCCGCCTTTTCTTCAGGTTTCCCACAGACTCAAACACACTGAAGAAAACAAAGAAAGCAAAGCCGAGGCAAACAATACTCGTAATAACGATCAGCGCATAATACAAAAAGGGGGTCGAGCTTTTCTTGTTGACGATAAACGGCTTGTCCACCAATATGGAATCGAATTTCTCACCATCCCACAATATAGTGACCTTTGCCCGCTTATCCAATGGAAACAGCGTCAGGGTTGCCCGCTCCCCAATGCTCCCCTGCCAGAGCAATTCGCCGACTGAACCGGGGTTTAGTAAAAAATGATCGAATTCAGCTTCCCACTCCCCTGAAAAAATAAAATCCTTATGGGAATGGGTTTTGTCGTCGAATCTCAACCATACCCCCTTCAATTGAACCGGATCATTCTCTTCGTCCGGATAATCAATCGTGATTTTCAGATTGCTGGCTGCCTGGAAAAACGGAGATGTGGGATAATGAGGAATCGGGAAAAAGCATGGGCTGAGCAGGAGAGCCAGAAATATCCAGAACCCCAGGGTTTTCAGGAACCGTGCCTGATCCTCAAAATAATGCTTTCTCTTTAGAAAAAGGATCAAAGCAAGACTCAAGAACGAAAACACAACAATGATAATTCCCCCAAACAGAGCACGCCTCAAACTCAATCCAATCGATTGAAAGTAATGGATATAGAGTAGTACGACAAGATTGACTGAAAAGGCGACCGATGCCGCTACGACCAAACCATGTGTGCGAACAAACGGATTGAGCTTGCTCAATGAATCTCCCCACGTATAACGCCTTCCCCCATTTCCTGTAAAAATACATTGTCCAACTCATTCCACCTTGGCGAAGGGGCTGTGGCGCTCACCCGCAGATAATTTCCCGTCCAGCCTTCCATCCTCCAACCGAATTCATCATATTCAGTTGTCGACTCCCACAAAACGGGCATGGATTTTCCAATAAATCTTTCGCGATAAGACCTTGCCGACCTTTCAATCGATTCCTGCAGGATGCGATTCCGCTTCTTTCTTAATTCAGGCTTGACCTGCCCCTTCATCCTTGCCGCCCCCGTGCCGGGACGGGGCGAATACGAGAAAACATGCCCGCCCGAAAAATTCATTTCGGTGACGAAGCCCAGGGTCTCGGCGAATTCCGCTTCCGTCTCGCCGGGGAAACCTGCAATAAGATCGGTCGTGACGGCGACATCGCAAATCGCCGCGCGGGCGGCATCGACGAGTTCTCGAAAAGAATCCGTTGTTGTTTTTCGCGCCATCCTTTTCAACGTGGAGTCGCTGCCAGATTGGAGCGGCAGGTGAAGGTGAGGCATGAGGCGGGCATCTTCCCATAAAGAGAAAAAGTCCGCATCCAGATCCCAGGGCTCGAGAGAGGAGAGTCTCAGGCGGCGGAGATCCGTATCTTGTAAAAGCGCTTTTACCAAATCACGGAGATGAAGCCCAAAATCGTTTCCCCACGAACCAAGATGAACACCAGTCAGGACGATCTCCTTCGAACCGCCTGCGAGCGCCGAATTGACGTCGCGAATCACATCACCGATATGCCGTGAACGTCCTTCGCCGCGGGCGAGTGTCGTAATGCAAAACGTGCATTGGTTGTCGCAGCCATCCTGCACTTTTATGAATGCACGCGTGCGGCGATGCAAGCCGGGAATGGGCACCCGGTCGATCGGTTCATGATCGAACGACTCTTTGGGCAAGCCGAGGATCTCGGAAACAAGCAGATCTTTTTTTTCGTTTGTAATAATATACTTGACATTGGGGAGGCTCGCGGCTTCCTTCGGCTGGAGGGTAGTCCAACATCCGGTGGCGGCGATCTCGCTCACGCCCGCTCGCGCGATGGCGCGAACCTTGCCGCGCGAGTCAGATGCCGCCTGGGTCGTGACCGCGCAAGTGTTAACCACCGCCATATCTGCGCGATCGGCAGACGCGACGATCTCGTGACCCGCAACGCGAAACTGCCGCGACATGGTTTCGATCTCCGCCTGGTTAAGACGGCAGCCTATCGTATCGAGAAAGATCTTCATAAAACCATCATGGCTGCAAAACGACGAAATTGTCGAAAATTATGTCAACGCCCGACGCGCCGAAGGTACCTGCAAGGATTCCCACATCGCCGGAAGAAAGAGCCGCATCCTGCGCCTGCGCCACCAGATTCCCGTTCACATAAAAGCTCAATGTGTTTCCGGCACAGTCTGCGCGAATGTGATTGATGGCAAGTCCCTTGTTGATACTGGACGAGGCCAGCATTTCGGATTGACCGAGCAATACCGCCTGGCCTCCTTGAAAGAGACCCATGCCATAGTAGCCATCGCTGGTGAGGATGAAGAAATAATAGTCCTTCCCGTTGTAGCGGCAGATCACACCGATGCGGTTCTCATCCGGACCCGCCAACTTGCCGGTATCCACTTCGACGCGCACGTCGGTGAAATTGCGGCGCGGGGTCGCCCAAAAATTCGTCTGCAAGGCATTGACGAGCATGCGGTAACCGCCGGAATAATAATCCATCACGCCTTCGGTGACGAGCAGGCGATCCCAGCCGGTAGTGGGCTGCGCAAAGTCATCCTGAAAGAGCACCGAACCCGAGGCTTGCGGCGCGGCGGGAGCCTGCCCCTGACCGGGAGGCGTTCCCGCGCAGGCGGTAATCAGAGCGGACAAAACGAAAAACAAAAGGAATCGATTCATAAACGCGATTTTATCATCTAAAGTATTTATCCAATAACTGACGCGCGACGTCGGCGTACCCGCCGGTATTTTGAGCATCGCGGACAAATGTCAGCAGGTTGAAAGCCGCCGCTCGATTCCCCTGCGCGAGATGCGTGAGGGCGAGATGGATGTGCGCAGAATAAAACTCGGGCGCAATGTCAATGGCTTTCTTCAAGACCAGTTCGGCATTGGCAAATCGCCCTGTGGATAGATAAACATAGCCGAGGGTATCCAATACAGCGGGATCGGTTGGCGCGAGTGCAAAGGCTTGCTGGGCGGCGGGTAAACCGATCTCCTCGATCTGGATGGTATTCTCCGCACAAAAAACAGCGAGCAGGCGCAGGTATTCCGCTGAGTTTGGTTCAAGTTCCACAGCACGCTGATACGATTCCAACGCAAGAACCAGGTCGCCAAGTTTGGCATACGCTTCGCCGACACCGGCCCGCCAGCGCGGATTTTCCGGTTCGATACCGGCCGCGAGTAGATATTCCGCGAGCATTTGTTCGTACTTACCTTTACGACTCCAATACAACCCGCGCAACGCGCGAACACTGACAGAATTTCGATCCAGGGACAACGCCCGATCAAGTTCCGCGCTTCCATCCTGACCGGTCTGCTGTTTCGCCTCCCCAAGCCATGCCCAGGCCTCAGCATTGATGTCATTTATCCGAATCGCCTCTTCGAATGCCGCTGTGGCCAATTCCCAGTCCTGAACGAGACCAAAGGCTTGACCGATGATCACCCTTTGCATGGAAGGGTCGTCCTGTTGGCTTGATACTGCAAGGGCGGCACGTAAAGTCTGGACAGCTGAATCAACCTCCGGATTGAGAGTCGAGGCGCGGGTCAATTCGGGCAGTGCATCGTCGGGAGAGAGCAAGATCGATAACATGCCAAGTCGATACGCAGCATAGGCATCCGAAGAATCCAGTCGGGTTTGATTTTCTAGAGCGAGCCGCTCCGCCTCCCAATCCTTCTCTTCGCGATGTATGAAAGCCAGCAGGCTGTACAACCCCGCTGATTCATGGCGTTCGACACCTTTGTTGCAAATAGGCGCAGCTGCTGACAAATTCCCGAGCTGTATATGAGATGTGCAATACCAGATCCAGCCTTGTTCTGAGAAATCATCCCCCTTTTCGAAATAACCCACGGCTGCGGAAAACTCCCCCGCCTCCGCCCAGTTAATGCCCGCGCGTTCGAACAAATCCCTGCGCCAGGGTAAAAATCTTGCGGCATGGGCAAAGGATTCTGCGGCAATGGCGTAATTCCCCGCCCGCTCTGCCTGCTCTGCGCGATCGAGGCTGGAGTAGCCCCCAAGAAGCATCGAGACCACCGCCGAGGAGATGAGAAGAAAAACGATCCAATAGGTCGATCCGATCCGTCGCAACATGATTTCAATTCTACGCGATAATCCGGGACTGGCAGTATAATCACCATCGAATGAGCGACTTTATTCAATTGGTGTTGACGCAATTGACCGTCCCGCCAGGCGATTTGATCTATTACATCGTCCTGGTATTCGTGGTTGCCAGCGCCTTGCAGTCGGCGTTCAATCACTGGCGGGCGAGCGAATTTCCACAGTCGCGCCGCGCATTCATTGGGCTGGGAATATTGCTGTGCGCCCAGATTCTCATGTTTTTATTGAGCGGCCTGGGATGGCAGGAATTGCTGGATCCAAAATCCGTTCTCCCGCCTCTCGACCGCGCCTTTCTCGCTTTTGGCATCGTTTGGGTCACATGGCTGTACGCCTTCCCCGAACCCAACCGTCTGGCGGATGCCGCAGCGACATTGTTGAGCATGTTCATCATCACGGCGTTGGGGCTTAGTTTGATCTCATGGAATCAACAAATCGCCAATCCAGAGTCCGCGACCCTGAGTTACAACCTGACCACCGATGACCTTGTCTGGCAGGTCGGTTCTCTTCTCCTTACCCTGTTGGGTATGGCAGTTCTCTTTATCCGCAAACCCGATGGCATGTGGTACGGTATCATTTTGATGCTCCTTTGCTTTGCGGGCCATCTCGGACAATTGCTCATCGGATTGGAAGGCGATTACCCCGGTATTGTGCGGCTCGCATACATGGCGGCATTCCCGATTCTGCTGACCCTGCCCCAACGGTTTTCATCCATCCCAGGCGTGGAGGTTGCGCAACCTGTCAAACCGACAACCCGGAAACAGGATCTGACGGGACGGCCGGAACGAAGAAGATACAGCACCGACCCGAAGACTTTCCACGCGCTGCTTGCAGTCGCCGCCGAGAATAATTCCACGAAGATGAGCCAGGCGATCACGCGCGCCATCGCGCAGACCATGCTCGCAGACCTGTGCTTCATGATCTATCTAACAGACGAGAACAAGCAAATGGTCATCGCGGGTGGATATGATTTGATCCGGGAGGAAAGCCTTGATGGAGGACCCCTTTCGAAAAATGCGATACCGATGCTGGCAAATTCGATCCAGCGCGGGCGGCCGTTGAGGCTCCCTGCCAGCAGCACATCGGCAGATATCAAGGGTCTCGCGGACATCCTCGGTTTGAGCAACCCCGGCCATATCCTTTATGTCCCCATTCTTACCCCGGATAAGGAAACTTTGGGAGGCATCCTTTTGCTTTCGCCATACTCCGACCGGACATGGAGCGCTGAAGATCAAGCCTTCCTTTCAAACATAGCCACTTCCCTGGTACCCATCATCCAACGCAACCAGAGGGTTTCCAGGCTTGAAGAGGAGAACAGCCTCTCGAAGGCACAGGCGACAGACCTCGAGCGGCGAATCCGCGAGTTGACCAGCCAACTCGAAACGGCTCGAAACGAGGCGGAGCAAAACCGCCCAGACGACATCGCTTCGCTAAGAGCCGCGCAGGAAGAGTCGCAATTCATTATCGAACATCTCCAAAATGAAAACGCCGAACTCCGCGCCGGGAAAAATCTGACTCCAAACCAGGCTGAACAAGAACTCAATGATACCCTGCTAGAAGTGGCGACCCTGCAAAATCAGCTCGCAGAAGCAAGAATGAAACTGGATGAATTGGAAAAGGGACACATCGCAACGAAAAATACCGAGCAGGCGGAAGTGATCGCCTCGATATCGCAGGAATTACGCCAGCCGCTTTCCTCGATCGTCGGCTACACCGACCTGCTCCTGGGCGAATCGGTGGGCATTCTTGGCGCTCTGCAGAGAAAATTCGTCGACCGCATCAAGGTTTCGACAGAGCGAATCCGCAGTCTGACGGACGACATGATCCAGATCACGACCCTGGCAACCGATCTCAACGAACTCAAACCCGAATCGGTGGACCTTAATTCGATCATCGACAACGCCATGTCATATACGAGTTCGCAGATTCGCGAGAAGAATATTTCCATCCACCTCGAAGTGCCGAAATCGCCGACGTCCATCCACGCCGACCGCGAAGCGCTTCAACAGATCCTCATTCATCTCTTGCAAAATGCCGGGGCGGCGACTCCCTTCGAAGGGACGATCCGACTCAAGGTCCAGACACGAAGCGAGGATGGGATGGAGTACATCCTGATCCAGGTCACTGACATGGGCGGGGGAATCGCTCCCGAAGATCTGCCGCGGGTCTTTACCCGGCTCTATCGCGCCGACAACGTCCTTATCCAGGGCGTCGGTGATACCGGTGTGGGTTTATCCATCGCAAAGACTTTGACCGAGGCTCAGCAGGGCCGCATCTGGGTGGAAAGCAACATGGGTCAGGGCGCCACCTTCAGTGTGTTACTGCCGATCTCCGGCGAAAAACTTGCCGAAAAACAAAAAAGGAAATAGTTCATGCGGAGTGTGCGCGAATTTGGGAATGCGCTGGTGGCAGCGTTCCTCTCCATCGGGTTGACTCTTGGCGCACTTTCAATTTCCCTTGTCGGGTTCGTCCCGGAAGAATCCGAAGTTTCGACCCTGACACCGATCCCTTCGCCGATTCCCGTCACGGCAACGAACACATTTCCACCGACTTCGACTTTGATTTCAACTATAACATCATCGACATTTACAGCCACCAGCACGATCGCCCAATCCACAAATTGCCCCCCTCCAACCGGTTGGATACTCATTTACGTCCAACCGGGTGATACGCTCGAAAGCCTTGCCGCAAGATATGGAACAACCGGGGAGATCTTGAGAGGCGGGAACTGTCTGATCAGCAGCAGCCTGCTTCCCGGAACGCGCATCTTCGTTCCAAACCAGCCAACAAGCATCCCAGCGGCATGCACTCCCGGCGCTGCTGGCTGGATAAAAAATTATGTCGTGAAAGCGAACGATACGTTGTTCAGCATCGCTCTGGCATATTCAACCTCCCTGGATGCCCTTAAAAAGGTGAACTGCCGCAGGACCGAGGTCATCTTTGCAGGCGAGATCCTGTGGGTGCCAAATGTCACACCACGGACCCCGACAAAGTCTGCGACAATTACTCAGAATATCACAGCGACTCCCGTATTCACCGAACCGGGAACGAGCCTGCCATTCACAGGCACGCCGACCCTGACCCAAACGCCCATCCCGCCAACATCAACTCCATCTTCCACCGTGACGCCCATCCCAACCCAGACCGCCTCGCTGACACCGTCCCCGATTACCACTCCATCCCCATAACACGCACATTCCATAAACGTTCGAATACATCGATGAAACCATCCACACTTATTACATCGACCGTCCTTGCGGCAGTGATATTTACCTCATGCGCTCCGCCCGCCACCGAGCAGGCGCCTCTGCCGTTCGTCTTGATCACCCCAGCGGCGAATGCAAGCCCAACTCCAACGCCGTTCCAACCTTCGCTTGTTACTCCGACCTCCTCGTTACTTCTTGTAAATGATTCGAATCCTGAGCTGCCGGCGATCCTTCCGACCATAATCGTCCCGCCGACCGCTGCGCCTCCCGCCTCCCCGACAGCGACTGCGTCCTTCGAACAGTTATTTCCGACGCAGGCTGCCCCGCCGCCCGAAGTCCCATCGGTGGATCCCGCATCCCTGCCGCCGTTGACCAATAACGAGACCGTCAACTTTCTGCTCATCGGTTCAGACCGCAGACCTTATGGCTCGTCGCACCGCACGGATACCTTGCTCATCGCCCTTGTCTGGTATCGTGAAGGGCAGGTTTCACTGATCTCCATCCCACGCGATACCTGGCTTTACATTCCAACCGTCGGGATGCAGCGCATCAATACCGCCTACCAGAGCGGAATTTCCGGCGGCTACTCAGGCGGTGGTATGGGGTTATTGAAGGACACGATCCTGCAAAATTTCGGCATCCGCATCGATCATACAGCCATGGTCGAGTTCGACGGATTTCGCCGCATCGTGGATACCCTCGGCGGAATCGATGTCCCCGTCGCCTGTCCCTATACAGACTGGCGACTCATCTCTCCCGGCCTCGATGAGAATAACGAAAACAATTGGTGGCTGTACACAGTGGGACCCGGGCAGGTGCATATGGACGGAGATCTCGCGCTTTGGTACGCCCGTTCCCGTTCCAAATCCAACGATTTCGACCGTGGTCGCCGACAACAGGAAGTCATCCGGACCCTTTTTCAAAAAGCGCTACAAACAAATACATTCAGCAAGATTCCCCAACTCTATACCGATTTTTCAAGCACCGTGATAACTGACATGGGTCTGGGTGATATGTTGAATCTCGCGCCATACGCCATCAATTTCACCAACGCGGACATCCGCAGTTATTACATCCGTCCTCCTTATGTCACTTCATGGATCACACCGGGCGGCGCGTCCGTTCTTTTACCGCAGGAGGAGGCGTTAAGGCAGTTATTGATCGAAGCGACGACCCTCTCCACATACGCAACCGTCAGGGAAAATATCACGATCGAAGTGCAGAACGGCTCGCGCTTCGACACGATGGAAGCGCTGGCCGCCTCCCGCCTGAATTACGCCGGATACGAAACAACCACGGGAATTGCAGATAACAGGGATTATGTCAGTTCCGTTCTCGTGGACTACACGCCAGCACAGGACCAGAATGAACGTCAGACCATCCTCAATGTCCTGGGAGCATACTACGCCAATATATTATCCATCCCGGACTCGAACAGCCGAGTGCAATATCGCGTTATCCTTGGCGCCGATTATCAAGCGTGCTTTAAACCGGAGGACCTCACCCATTAATTCCTTGCAAAAGCGGAACGGCTGGACTATAATCCCGCCCGTCACAAAGGGCGCATAGCTCAGTTGGTTAGAGCGCATCTATCACACAGATGAGGCCCGGGGTTCGAGTCCCTGTGCGCCCACAAAAAAGACGCCTCCTACGAGGCGGTTTTTTTTCGAAATGTGTAAGCAAACTATCAGAATCTATCATTATTGCGAAAAAAGCCCCGTCCTCTTTTATAATCACGGTGTATGACAAACCGCTCAAATGAAGCATGGCTTTCAGCCTTACGCAGCACAGGCGCACCCCACGAGGAAGCCCTGGCTGATTTACGCCTGGTCGTTCAAAAGGGACTTCCTTATGCCCTTTCCCGATGGTTATCCTCCGACGATCCGCTCTTCCAGCCTCTCGTCGAGGAGGTGACACAGGAAACTCTCCTACGCGTCCTGGATCAGTTGAACACTTTCGAAGGGCGCAGTCTTTTCACCACCTGGGTTCATAAGATCGCCATTCGCATCGCCCTGACCGAACTCCGCCGCAAGCGCTGGCGCGATGCATCCCTCGACGAGTTGACTGAAAACGAAGACGCTCCTCCGCCCCCCGGCCTGCTGGCCGACCCGCAAGCTTCCCCTGAAACTTCAGCCGAACGCAAGGACATGATCGTCCGGGTGAGGCGGATTTTAGAAGAGGAGCTGACCCCCAAACAACGCGAAGCGCTTGTACTGCTCGGCTTGCAGGATGTGCCCATGGAAGAAGCCGCCCGCAAAATGAAGACCAACCGCAACGCGCTCTATAAATTATTGCACGATGCCCGCCTGCGCCTGAAAAAGCGCCTCTCCCTCGAAGACCTATCCCCGCAGGATGTGCTGCTCGCTTTCGAACAAAAGTAAGATTAACTTTATATTAATCGTCTCAGCCTTAGAATGAACATAAAAAACCTGCTCCATCGAATCCGAAACCGCTCGTCCTCCCAGCCCGAGATGACCGACGAGGTTACACTCAAGTTCCTCCACGTGCTCGAACAGTTCAAGGAGGAGGAACTTTCCTGTGGAGAATTCTACGCAGTATTGGACGAATTCGTGGAAACCGAGATCAAGGGCGGAAGCGCCCATAAACTCACTCCGCTCATCCGCGAGCATCTGGGCATCTGCTCGGAATGCTGCGATGAATACGAAGCCTTGCTCGCCGTGGTCGAGCACACAAAAGAGGATGAAAAAAAATGACAGGCGATCGCCTGTCATTTTTTTTATCCGTGAAACAGCTTCTCGCCCGCCTGGATGGGCACCCTTACCCTGTTCTCCACCGGGGTGATCGGACAGGACCACATCTCGTTGTATGCGCAATATGGATTATAGGCTAGATTGAAGTCGACAAGAAATCGACCTCCCGGCAAAACCTCCGGCTCGAGATACCGCCCTGCCGGATACGTTTCCCGACCAGCCAGCGAATCGACAAAGGGAAGGAAATATCCGTGCTCGCTCCGAAAAATCGTCAACTCCACGGTCTCACCTTCGACAGAAAATGAAATCCTGCCGTAACGTTCATAGTGTTGAACTCCTCCGGTGGAAGTCTGCATATCGAACCCATCCTTGACAGAAAATTCCTCCACCTGCGCCTCGATGCGCAGTTGTTCATTTTCAGGGAAATAATTCAAGCCGTGAAAACCCGCTTTCTGCTCGCGGGTCAAGGGGCTTTGCGGGTGGCTGGCAAAGAATTCATCCTTCTCTGCACGGAATGCCTCAAGTTCGGTCATCGTCTCTCCTATTTGTCATCCATTCTTCCTACCAGACAGGAACAACCGGGATTTTCTTACAATTCAATTTATTGAAGGTGGGTTGCAAAGTCATCGCAACACGAAAACGCCCTTGCAATTTCCATGCCTTTATGCTATTTTTAGCGGGGCAGAGGATTTCGGATGAATTCCAAACAAAAGACAGTCATGATCATCGAAGACGAAGCGGACGCCGCGGAACTCTTCTCCGAAATGATGCGATTGAATGGTTTTCGAGTCATCAAAATGTTTTCCAGCGGTCCTGCCATCCCCATCATCAGCCAGGAAAAACCCGACGTAATACTTTTGGACATCATGATGCCCGACATTTCAGGCCTCGAAGTCCTGCGTTATATTCGCCGTGAACCCGAGCTTGCATCAATTCCCGTCATCATCCTTTCTGCCAAAAGCATGCCTGGCGACATTCGAACGGGGTTCGAAGCCGGCGCCTCCATGTACCTCACCAAACCGGTTGGGTTTCAAGACCTCAAGCAGGCGGTTGAGAAGGTGCTCGGCATTTCCGATCCGGAATGAATCAAATTCGGGCTTTTATCGCCATTGACCCGCCTTCATCCCTTCAAGAATCAATCGAAGAACAAATTTCCCACCTGCGCCAGACATTGGGGAACAATGTCATCCGCTGGGTTCCCGTCCGCAATATTCACTTGACATTAAAATTTCTGGGCAACATACCTGGGACGCATTTGGACTTCCTCAAACAGATGCTCTCCCAAGCCGCGGATTCAGCCCAAAAATTCGACCTGACCATCGGTGGATTCGGCTCCTTCCCAACCTCAAACCGGATTCGCGTTCTTTGGGTTGGAGTCCACGCTCCAGTCGCCCTCGCCTCCCTTCAACGCGAGATCGAAGCGGGTGCTGCCCGTCTTGGCTACGAGAAGGATGGACGCTCATTCTCACCGCATCTGACCGTGGGACGGGTCCGACAGGGAATCGACGTAGGGCAACTTCAAAGAATACGCAATGCCGTTGCTGAAATACAATTTGGCAGGATCGGCACAGCCAGAGTAGACTCTGTGCATCTCTACCAAAGCGACCTGCACGCGGACGGGTCGGTATACACCAGACTTTTCTCCGCGCCGTTGAGGTGACCCCTGACCGCCCTGAACATGGCACGCGACATCGTACACGCCCTGGAGGATAAGAAAGGCGAAGACATCCTCCTGATGGATATCAAGGACATCGCATCCTTTACCGACTATTTCGTCATCTGTACAGGCACCAGCGACCGCATGCTCGACGCCCTGGCAAGCGCTGCCACCGACGAAATCAAGAAAAAATACAGGAAGAAAGCCCGAAAGCAGGGTCTCTCCCGCGACGGCTGGGTGGTCGTTGATTTTGGAGACGTGGTGGTGCATCTTCTTTCGCCCGACCAACGCGAGTATTACCAGATCGAAGAACTTTGGGAAGAGGGGAAAATACTGTTGAGATTGCAATAAATTAAAACCCGCAGGCAGAATGAACCTGCGGGTTTAATGGACGTTTTGCAATAGTCAATTTGATCCCTGCTGAGGCTGGCGCTCCTGCCGCCAAGCCCTGCGTTGGGAGCGATCATGCAAGAGGTTTATTTTCATCAGCCTCCTATTGCTCATACTCGTAGTGATTAATAAGCGTATATGTGATGTAATTTTCCCAAAGAGGCTGGACCAGTTCCCAATCGTAATCATGTGATGAAAAGGTCTGAATCACCATGCGTCCGTCAAGGCAGGAGGCGAGCACACCGTAATCCGATTTTCGGTCCTGGTAGAGTCCGCCGACCAAAACGCCATCCCCGCCCGGAGTCAATTCGAGCAGGTCGCCTGCATCGCCAAACCATACCGGGTAGGGATATGAAGGGGCTCTAACAGTGTTCGGCATGGACAAAAGCGGATGAGAAGTGTCCAGCCAGAAGATCGAATATTTGTAGGGGTCGTAATCGTAATCACGCTCCCAGTCCCGGAAGAAACCCACGCCGCAATCTGAGAGAATTGGCGCGATCTTGCCGCGGGCAACCTGGTTCAAATACCAGACCTCGATGATCACCGCGCCGCCGTTATCAATGTGATCGTATAGCAACTCGAACAGCTCGCCGCTGAAACCGGATCGCACTTCGGCAGCGACAATGATCAAATCCCACTCGGTGGCGGAATTGGCGTATTCGCGGAATCTTCCCATAGCATCCCCGGTGTTGATAACCCTGCCACCGGAGAAGTTCATGGCACGGACGGTTTGGGCTACTACGGGCGCAAGGGATGGGTCGCCCGCCGCATCTTCGAAGATCAGGATATTCGAACCCTTGATGCTTGCGTCCATATCGATCACCTCCGGGGTCGGATTTCCCATTGGTCCCACTGGTCCCGGTCCGACCCCTACTACAGTTTCGGGGGTATAAGTCGGATAAGGAGTATACGTAGCGGCAGGTGGAGGCAGGATTTCCGCAGAATCATCAGCGTTCAATGTCGCCTGCTGGATCGCCAGACTGGTTTGCTGGATCGCCAGCGCCACCCGGGTTTCCTCCATCGGGTATTCGCCTCCCGTCGAACCGGGGATGTTGCATGCCAGAGACGCGGTCAGGAGCGTCAGCACAGCCAAACGCCATTTCTTACCAAGTGTCATGGTGATTCCTCCTTTCAAGTAGAGAGAAAATTCGTTTTCCCGCCTAAGTTCATTATATAACCACCCAATCGAAATCAATCAATTAACGCAATTAATCATCCATTTTTCGTGAGTTTCTTCAAAACCGATTCTTTCTGTAGAAAACAAACAGTCTCTTCAATAATTTTCGAAGAGACTGTTATGAACCATTTCGGGTCAAATTGACCGAATTATTTCGACGCTATTTCTCGAATGTCCAACGGTCCACATCACGCTTCCAATCCACCAATTCCTCTTTTTTAAACCAGAGCGCAACTTCGCGTTCGCCTGTCTCCGGTTTGTCCGATGCGTGGATGAGATTTCGCCCAACCTCGAGGGCGAAGTCGTGACGGATGGTGCCGGGCGCGGCTTCGACCGGTTTGGTCGAGCCGACCGTCTGCCTGACAGCGGCTACGGCAGTCGGACCCTCCCATACCATCGCCATCACAGGCGCAGAGGTGATGTAAGAGATCAAGCCGTCGTAGAAAGGTTTGCCTTTGTGTTCTGCATAATGAGTTTCAGCCAGAGACAAATTAACCTGGATGAATTTCGCAGCCACCAGGCGAAGACCGCGGCGTTCGAGGCGGGCGATCACCTCACCGATCAATCCGCGCTGGACGCCGTCGGGCTTTACAAGTACGAGCGTTCTTTCCACTGAATTCCTCCAAAAAATGAATATAAAACCTGACAGGTCTTCGAGACCTGTCAGGTTATCTTTATCTAATCAACTCTTCCGCCTTGTTATAGGCATCCAGGGCTTCTTTCAGACGGTTCGCCCGCATATAGGCGTCTCCCAGCGTCTGCCAGATGCCCACCTCCACCGGGTACCGGTAGAGCGATTCGGACAGGTTGCCGATCACCTCTTCAAGATGCTTGCCTTTCTTGATCAATTTACCAAAATGCATCAGCGCTTCGGGGATATCGCCCCGGTCCAACTCCGCCTTGGCAAGATTCAACGTGCTGACAGAAGCCTGACCTTCAGATTTGCGTCCGCGCGGTAAACCTTGTTTTTGGAACGATTTCCTTTTCCCGGCAGGTTCGGATGGTTCAGGTGAAGGCGGGTTTTGCACCAATTTCTGCGCTGCGCGCTGTGTGCCCAGTGGTTCCGACGCTTCCTGTGAAGTTGAGATGGGATGCCAATCCGAAGGAGTGGTCGGCTTTGGAGGCGTGAGCGCACCGCCTTCCGCTTCCCATTGCTCGCGGTGGGACCAGGGAGGCAACTCCCCGCCAGCCAGATCGGTTGCAGATTCCTCTTCATCGACGCCTTTAAGCCAGTCGGGTAATTCCGCGCTAAGAGAAACAGATTCAGGTTCCGGCGAGGAGGGAGGCGTCCAGGTTTCTTCCTCCGGTTCTTCCCCGGCTTCCATCCAGCTTGGCAAACCCGAAGAGGTTGGAACAGGTTCTCGTGCCGGATATCGTGATTCAAGCGGTGGTTTAGGAGCGCGCAGGGTTTCGGGATCAATATCCAAGCCCGGCTCGTTATCCAGTCCGCTTAGCCAGTCGGTGAGATCCTGGTTCTTCACTAGGCTCTCTTCTGATTCAATGGCGGAAGGTTCGGGTTTGTCCAAGCCGCCAAGCCAATCCGGCAGGCTGGATGTATCAAGCGGCCGCTGTGGAGTTTCACCCACAGACTCGGATTCGCTCAGCCAATCAGGAATGGTTCCCTTCTCCTCCGGCTGGCTCTCATCGGCTTTCATCCAATCGGGTACTCCTGAAGAAGACCCTGATAATTCCATTGACTCGTCTTTCAGAGTCTCAAGATCCTTTAACCAGAGGCTGGTTTCATCCTCTACAGGCGACGAAGCGGAAGTTTCGGCAG
This sequence comes from Candidatus Villigracilaceae bacterium, assembly GCA_026645935.1. Lineage (GTDB taxonomy): Bacteria > Chloroflexota > Anaerolineae > Anaerolineales > Villigracilaceae > Villigracilis. The sequence goes on from JAPKMP010000012.1 coordinate 136,967, forward strand.
CGGATGCCTTCTCGAAATCAGCAAAGAATTCCTCACCGACATTCTGCGCGTTCTCGCTCCATTCCGACTTGACAGGTTCAGGCTCGGCGGAAGCCTGCGAGCCGATGTTCTGGGCTTGCGCGACCCATTCGGGCGGAGTGTCGCTGCGTTTATTTGGGTCGGTAACAAGTTCTTCGGGCTTCGCTCCGTGTTTCGCGGCAAGCGATTCGAGCCACGCCACCGCATCATCCTGTTCCTGCGAGGTCGAGCCGAAGTTTTCGACACTTGGCGGCGGAATTTGCTCGGAAGGCTGCGCGCCGATGTTCTGGGCTTGTGCGACCCATTCGGGAGGAGTCTCGCTGCGTTTTTGTGGATCGGTGACAAGCTCCTCGGGCTTCGCCCCGTGTTTTGCGGCAAGCGATTCGAGCCATGCCACCGCATCATCCTGCTCTTGCATTGTGGAACCGAGAGTCTCAACTGAAGCGGATGGCTCATTCACCGGTTCACTCGATTTCAACCAATCCGGGATGTTTCCGGGTTCAATGATGGGTTCTTCGCTCTGAGATTCAGACGTCACTGCAGACATCGCGCCCAGGCTTGAAAGCCAGTCCGGTGTTTCCTCGGTTGAAGGAGTAGGCTCAGGTTGCGGCACATCACTGACACCCTTCAACCAATCCGGGACATCACCAGTGGGCTCGGCAGATTGAGCTGGTGAAACTTCACCAGAAGACTCGCCTTCCACTTTCAACCAGTCGGGGACGTCGCCTGCGGGTTTGGTTGCGCCTGCGAATGGATCGAAGCCAGGATCCAGGTTGGATAAATAATCGGGCGTTTCGATCCCCATCGATGGTTCTGCGGCTACCGGCGCGGAACTTGGGGGGGTCTGTGATTTAAGCCATTCGGGGATATCCGCTTGTACAAGTCCCTCTTCATCCGGCGTTTCATCAAAAATGGATGCAGGCTGTTCGGGTCCGCTTGATGCACCCCAACCGGCAGCGCGCAAAAAGTCCGGGATGCTTTCATCAGGCTGGGGTGGAGATGCAGATGTGGCTGAATCCTGAGGCGGTTCCTCCATCGCGGAAGAACGAAGCCACTCGGGTTGCTCTTCGGCAATGGCAGTCCCGGCGCCGAGAGGAGGCACGGATGGAAATCCGAGGGATGCGTTGTTCCATTCCTGTCCCATCTGCACTTCTTCGCCGGTATATTCGAGCCGGTCCAGATTCACGGAGGCATCAGGAACCTCAGCCATTTCGAAGATGGAGCCTTTTACAAAATTGGCATATGGATCCATCTCGGCAACATGCAGGCGATAGACCTGGGTGCTCTCCACTCCACCCGAGGCGGGAAGCAGGTCCACCAAGATGCGGTTCGCGTCGAAAGTGTAGGCGTATCGTTTGATCAACTGATTGCAGATGTCAGCAGCATCGGCGCGTTGACCGCTCTTATAATATGAATAAGCCAGAAGCAACTGCATATCCACACGCTGCGGGTCAGAGGCGAGCACGGCGCGGATCTCGGCAATCGCCTGCGGATATAATTCGCCATGCACGTAGATACGCGCGAGCGCGCCGCGCGTCATACGGACTTTGGGAGGTTCCATTCCATCGCGCCGACCATACAGCCGCTGTAATTCCGCCTGAATCGCTGGATTGGATGACTGCACCTCGGAAGCTCGTTCCATGTGCCAGATGGCGTCGTCGAGCTTATTCTCCTCATCGCGGATGATACTCAAGCCGACGTGCGCCACAAAATCATCGGGGACCGCCATGAGCAAGCGACCGAAAATATCCACCGCTTCGGCGTAACGACGCGACTCAAGGTATGCTTTGCCGAGCAGCCGGTAGGTTTCGAGATGTTTGGGAAACGTTTTGAGGATATGGCGGCAATGGGCAATCGCCTCGTTCGTCTGCCCCTGTTCGACGAGGCGTTCGATCTCGCGGTTGTAGATTCGCAACGATACTTTTGCCATTACCTTTTCCTATGATTAAGTATGCCTGATTCCAATGAAAATCGCAAGGCGACTAACTATATTTTACTCGTAAAACAGCGGTAACGGCGGTACGGATTCATCACTGTATCGATATGCAGAGAGGATCGCCTCACGCGCATCCTTGAGTTTTCCCCCGTCGCTGGCATGAATCTCACAAAGCGCCTCATCCGCCCGAACCGAATCCCCGACCTTTTTGAAGACGAGGAAACCGACAGCGTGGTCGATGGGATCGCCTTTTTTGGCTCTTCCCGCCCCCAAAGCGACGGAAGCCTCGCCCACGGTTCTCGCGTTGACCTGGGATACGAATCCACTTCGGGGAGCCTTGACTGCCTCGATGAATTTTGCCCTCTCGAACTTAGAGGTATCGTCCACAAAAGAGAAATCGCCGCCCTGCGCGGAAACCAAAAGGCGCAATTTTTCCAGAGCGCTTCCATCGGAAATGGATTTTTCCGCCAGGGCGCGTCCTTCCTTTAAATCCTTCGCGCGCCTTCCAAGTACGAGCACGTGCGCCGCAACGTGCAGACAGTGCTCCACAAAATCGGCGGGACCGCGTCCGTGCAGGGTTTCGATGGCCTCGATCATTTCGAGCGAGTTACCCACCGCCGAGCCGAGCGGTTGGTTCATATCCGAAAGCAAAGCCACAGTCTCGCGCCCCGCCAGCCTCCCGATATCCACCATGAGATGCGCGAGTTCACGACCCTCTTCAAGTGTCTCCATGAAGGCGCCCAGTCCCACTTTGACATCCAGGACAATTGCCTGTGCCCCAGCCGCGATCTTCTTGCACATGATCGAGGAAGCGATCAGCGGCATGGACGGAACCGTTCCGGTCACGTCACGAAGCGCATACATCTTTCCGTCCGCAGGCGCCAGATCGAGAGTCTGACCGGTCAGAACGATGCCTTTTTCTTTCAATTGTTCGAGAAATTCGTCGGTGGTCAAATCGACACGATAACCGGGGATGGATTCGAGCTTGTCGAGCGTGCCGCCGCTGAACCCCAATCCCCGCCCCGACATCTTCCCCGCGCGAAGGCCGCAAGCCGCCACGATCGGCAACACGGCGATGCTGGTTTTATCGCCCACACCTCCCGACGAGTGTTTGTCCACGGCAATGTCCACGACCTTCGAGAGATCGAGCACCTGCCCCGAATGCGCCATGGAAAGGGTCAGGTCGGTTGTCTCACGATTTGTCATCCCGTTAAGTAAAACCGCCATGGCGAAAGCGGAGGCTTGATAGTCCGGAATCTCCCCGTTCGTAAATCCACGCACAAAGAAATCGATCTCCTCTGCCGTCAATTGTTCTTTATCGCGTTTTTTGGTGATGATATCTACCGCGCGCATCGCAAATCTCCTTGTGCATTCATGCAAGGGAATTGTATCGCATTTTGTTTGCCGACCCTTTTCATGACTTCAACAATGGAGGAAAAAGGGACAGCCGCTCGACTGTCCCATGTTTCCTATCAAGTATTCACCATTCGGTATCATCCCCCCTCATACAAATACCCCGTCCCGCGCACGCTGACGACCTTCTCCGAAAGCGAAGGGAAGGCTTCCAATTTATGGCGCAGGCGGCTGACCAGCGGACGTAAAATTTCGGGTGCTTCACGCTGCGAGGTATCGTAACCCTGCACCAGCAGCACCAGCTCGCGGTGCGAAAAGACCTTGCCCTCATTCTCCATCAAGATGCGCAACAACCGCCCTTCGGCAGGCGTAAGATGCTCGATCTTGTTCTTGAATTTTATCTGCCGGCGCGAAAGGTCGACCATTGTCCCGTCTTTGAGCGTGTACACTTCCTGCGCAGATTCGGAACCGGTCACCGCCGCATTCCCCGCCCGCAACTTGCTCCGCCGACCCAGTCCCTTCTTCACGCTGGCAAGGATATGCGCCGGGGATGCGGGCTTCAGTAAATAATCGTGAATTCGCAAACGCAATGCCTGGACCGCGGTTTCGATCGACCCGTGGGCGGTTAGTAAAATAATTTCAGTTTCGGGGGAGGTTTGATTGACGACCTGAATGACCTCGAGACCATCCATGCCGGGCATTTTGAGGTCCACAACCATCAGGTCGACGGCATGAGTGCGGATGTGTTCCACGGCAGCCTGTCCGTTCGGTACGGATTGGACCAGATACCCTTCGAGTTTCAAAATATCGGTAAGAGATTGCCGGGCTACAGGTTCGTCATCAACGACAAGGATGTTCGACTTCATTGTTTACCTCCGGTTGGCAGCAGGATTCTAAAACAGGCGCCGGGTGCGCGGTCTGGAAGCAGTTCCAACGACCCTCCGTGCGCGGTAATTATATTGTAACTTACGGTTAAACCCAGGCCCGTGCCCCCGTCTTTGGTACTAAAGAACGGCTCGAAGATATTGGCTTGTTCCAATTTGGAAATCCCCTTTCCGCTGTCCTGGAACAAAAGCTCCACGCCGTTCTCCCACTTCCGCGCGGTGATTCGCAGGTCGCCCCCGTCCGGCGTCATCGCATCTGCAGCATTGAGGATGAGGTTGATGAAAACCTGCTGGACCTGACTCCCCACGGCGGAGATGAGCGGCAGGTCGTCGCGGATATCCTTGACGACATTGACCTTGGCTTCGGATAACTGCCTGGACATCAGACTCAAAACGTACTCGAGCATATCCACCAGGTTGACTTGCGTTTGTGTGGATGCGTTCGGGCGATAAAAATCCAACATGCGGCGGGCGGTGACCATCAAGCGTTCAAGTTCCGTCCGCGCCATGTCGAAATATTCCCTGCGTTTTTCTCCGGGCAGGTCTTCGCGCCCGGCAAGATGTAGACAATTTTGAACCGCCTGAAGCGGATTGTTGAGTTCATGGGCAATGGACGCGCTCAACCGTCCCGCCGCCGCCATTTTCTCCGATTGGATCAAGGCTTTTTGCGATGCTTCGAGCTGACGCACATATTCCACCTGCTCGGCATACAAGCGGGAATTTTCGAGCGCGGTCGCAGCCTGACGCGCAAGGATCTGGAACAATTCCAGATCCGATTCGCGAAACGGGGATTCGTCCAACGCACGGGCGGCGTAGAAGACCGTGCTCAGGCTTGGGTGATGAACCGGCACGAGAATCGCCGAACCAAGATCGAGATCCGCGAGAAGCGCTTTCAGGGTCGGGTTGCCGGGACCGGTCGCGTTGACAAGGACCGGGGAGTCCGATTCCCCCGCGCTGGAAATCAATTCCAACAATGAATTTGATTCGTAAATCCCCCGCGCGGCAAGGCGGGAATAATCATTTGCGTCTTTCGATTTTTGATAACACGCCGTCTGCGAACAATTGACCTGGTTTGTGATGGCTTTGACGATGAGATCAAGCAGCGGCGCACGGCGGATCTCAGAAAGCATCGCCTCGGTAACTGCAAAAAGCGGTCTTAATGCCTGCGTGCGCGCGGCGTCGCGTTTCTTTTGATTGTCGGCGAATGCAAGTTTGACAGCATCGACCAGTTCGGCGCCCTGTTTGAACGGCTTGAGGATGAGCCCATCCACGCCCTGCCGCAATGCGCGGATCGCGGTATCCACCGTTCCATGTCCCGTCATGATGAGAATGGCGGCATCCGGCTGCCAGCGTTGGATGTGTTGAATCACTTCGAAGCCGTCCACCTCGGGCATGCGAATGTCGACGAGAAGAAGGTCGATCGGATGGTCTTCAAAGTACTCGACAGCTTTACGCGGGTTGGTCTCGGTGTAAACACGATAACCCGCGCGTGAAAGCACCCGCTCGCAAAGCATGGCAATTCCGGGTTCATCATCGACAACGTAAACAAAAGGTGCTTCCATACTTTTCCTTTGTCACTCTGAGGATGCACGTAGCCTGCGACCGAAGAGTCTCATTCTCTTGGGAAGACACCCTTCGCTTCGCTCAGAGAGCGTTTTGAAATTGTCGTATCGATTGGCGCTTTGCGCCACGAGAATCTTGTTTGCGCAAACCCGGATTTCCCTTCGCTATCGCTCGTCGAAATGACAACAATAACGTGTCATGAGGCGCAAAACAGGATTCATAAAACGCTCTCTCAGGGCGACATGAATATGATGAAATATTACAACGGCAACCAAACTTCAAAGACCGAGCCCCGCCCCGATTGGCTTAGCACTTCGATCGTGCCGCCGTGATCAGCAACGATGCCATAAGTGACGGACAGACCAAGACCCGTCCCGCCGCTGTTGCCTTTGGTGGTGAAGAACGGCTCGAAGATCTTCGCCTGGGCTTCGGGTGTGATCCCCGTGCCCGTATCACGCACGGACATGACAACCCAATCGCGGTTTTCGCGCCGACTTGGGAACGTGCGTACCTGCATCTCGCCGCCTCGCGGCATTGCCTGCAATGCGTTGTGGATGAGATTGAGCAGAACCTGTTTCATTTGATTCAAATCAATCGACACCCAGGGCAGGGACTCGTCGAGTTCGAGAATGAGCGCAACATTGTTCGTCTGGATCAAATGGCGCGTCAACGCAATCACATCGTTCACCACTTCGTTCAAGTCGGCACTGGCGCGGATTCGCTCTCCCTGCCGCGAGAAATCGAGCAGACGACGCACGACGGAACTAGCCCTTCGCGCCTCGTTCAGGACCATCAGCAATTCCTGCCGGTGGGGTGAATCTTCGGACAGGTCTTCCAGCATCAACTCTGAAAATCCCGTCACGGTGGTCAATGGGTTGTTCAATTCATGCGCCACACCTGCCGCCATTTCGCCGACCGCTGCAAGTTTTGCTGCCTGCAAGAGACGATTCTCGGCGGCGCGCTGGGCTTCCATGCGCTCTTTGAGTTCCATCTCCGTCATCTGGAGTTGATGGACGGTTTCCTGCAAACGCTGATATTGATTCGCGCTGGTCACCACCGAGGCGAGAATCCCTGCAAGCGCTTCCATCGCGATCAAGTCGTTATGAGAGAAAGCGTTCAATTCGCGGCTTTCCACATCGATGATGCCAAGGATTTGCTCGCCGTCCTTGACCGCAACGCAAATCTCCGAGCGCGCCTCCCAGCCCGTGATCGGTTTATAAAGCTTGCTTTGAGACGTGTCATTCAGCAGGACGCTCTCGCCCTTGCGAGATACGTGGCCGGTCACGCCTTCGAGGACGACAAAATCTTCGCCGTTCAGGGACTCGGTAAACGTCTTCGCCTGGGTGCCGCCGATGCCCTGAATGGAAAATTCATTGTGCGCGTCCAGGAGTAATATGGCGGCGAGTTCATACCGAAAATACTGCGCCACCAATTCCGCCGTGATGGAGGCGACTTCCCTTTTATCGTTCAATCCAATGACCTGTTGTACGACTTCATGGATCAATCCCAGGCTTCGTGCCCGGCCTTCCGCCTCCTCGCGCAGACGGGTGTATTCGATCAGCCCCGCCAGATGGCTGGCGATCACAACCATGAGATGCTCGTCGTATTGACTGAACGCCTCCGCTTGCGCATTTTCGATAACCAGAACGCCCATCGCCTGCCCACGGTAACGGAGCGGGACGATCAACTCAGAACGGGCAGTTTTATGAATCCCGATGTAACCTTCGCGGGACGAATCCGAGACACGGCGGACCCGTCCCTCTTTCAGGAACGGCTGGATGGGATGCTCCGTAACAGAGACGCTGGTCACATTCAATTTGCCTTCAGACAAACGATAATCGCGAAGGATGCGACCATCGCTCGATCTTAAGAAGAGTGCGATCAATTCGGTGCTGAAAGCGCGGGTAAGCAAACCGAACATGCGGCGGGCAATCTGGTCGAGATTCTGCGCGGAAGATACGGTCAACACGAAGTCGTTTAGCAAGCCAAGCCTGCGCAGGTGCGAAGACATCTCTGAGAAGGTCACAACGATATCCACCGTTTGCGGGATGCCCATCGCCAGTTCTCGCAGTTGACCACGTTCGGATGTCGTAAATTCCTTCTGGCGCCACATCGCAACGACGCCGATCAGGCGTTGCCCGACCACCAAGGGCAAACAGATCCATGCGCCGCTGTTCGGTTTCAGGTTTGTAAACGGGAGTTGGTCGAAGTTTGGCTGTCCGCGGGTGAACAGTAAATCAGAGAGCGAACGGTTGACCCGGCGGAAGACCGGATTATCGTCGATCAGAAGGGAGGCTCTGCGTGCCTTGGGAGCGTTCCACTCGGCTTGAACGTCGAGCGTATCGCCCCGCCGAATCGCAAGCCAGGCTCCCTGGCAGGTTACCGTCTGCACAAAGTTGGTGAGGACTTTTTCGAGCGCAAGAGGGAGATTGAAGGCCAGTCCAGATTGGAGGTCGGGAAGAAGCGCCTGTCCCTTCGGGGCAAGCTGACCGGAAAGCAGGGAGGTCATCAAGCGCCAGACTCTCTGGGCTTCGGCGGTCTGCTCTTCAGCGCCGACCAGGATGAGTTTCGACGAGTTCGAGATCGGAAAGGCATAAAAACGCCCGTGACCCAACCCGCGGTTCTTCCCCATCTCTGCCGAGCGTGGGTGTCCTCCTGTAAGAGCGCCGCACAACCATGCGTCCGTCGAATTGATCGTCATGATGCCGGTCAATTCTTTCTGAGCCGCCTTATTCAAACGGTGAGATACGCGCACGAGCCAAACGCCCCCCACCCGTTCCGCCAGCACAGCCCAGTTTGCGCCGGAGAGTTGAACGGCTTCCTTGAGTTGGGTCTCGATGCCTGTATCAGTCTGCATGGCGGTTGTTTTTCAGATTATACCCGCCTCAAACAGTTTATCGGCATTTCACGTTAGAATAACGGTCCTATGAACAAAGCCATCGTAATCGGCGGAGGTCTTGCCGGGAGTGAAGCCGCCTGGCAGATCGCCGAACGAAATATCAGAGTAAAACTTTATGAGATGCGCCCGCAGGTGTCGACCGGCGCTCATGTGACGGATCAACTTGCAGAATTGGTCTGTTCGAACTCGCTCGGCTCGAACCAGGCCGACCGCGCTTCGGGCGTCCTGAAAAATGAACTACGCCGGTTGGATTCCCTTCTCGTCAAATGCGCTGAGGAAACATCCCTCCCCGCCGGGGCGGCGCTTGCCGTGGACCGCGAGGCGTTTGCACGCAGGGTTACGGAAAAAATTTTGGCTCACCCGTACATAGAATTGGTCCGTGAAGAGGTGAAAGAAATTCCTTTTTCGCCCGTCGTCATCGCGAGCGGACCGCTTACTTCAGAGAATCTCTCGAACTCCGTTGCTGCTCTGAGCGGCGACGAGCATCTTTTCTTCTTCGACGCCATCTCGCCCATCGTCCGTGCCGAAAGCATCGACATGAAAATCGCCTTTCGCGCTTCGCGTTACGACAAAAACAGCGACCCTTCGAAAACCGCTCCGCGTTCGGAGACTTCGCGGGATGATGAAGGCGATTACATCAATTGCCCCTTTACCAAGGAAGAATATTACGAATTCCTGGATGCCTTGCGCACGGCAGAGCGGATCGAACTGCGGTCCTTTGAAGAAGCAATAAAGACAGGTGTAAAAGCAGGTCACTTCTTTGAAGGTTGTCTGCCCGTGGAGATCATCGCCGAACGCGGGGACGAATCGCTGGCTTACGGACCCATGCGCCCGGTCGGTTTGCGCGACCCACGGACGGGTAAACGTCCGTATGCAGTGGCGCAGCTCCGGCAGGATAATCTGGCTGGCAGTTTGTATAATATCGTTGGTTTTCAAACCAATCTGAAATTCCCCGAGCAAAGACGCGTGTTGAGAATGATCCCCGGACTAGAAAACGCCGAGTTCGAGCGATATGGCCAGATGCATCGCAATACATTCATTGCTTCTCCCAAGCTTCTGCGCCCGACCCTTCAACACATCTTGCGTGACGACCTTTTCTTTGCAGGTCAGATCACCGGGGTGGAAGGCTACATGGGCAACATCGCCACAGGATTGCTGGCGGGAATCAATCTGGCGCGATTCATGCAGGGTAACCCGCTGTTTGAACTCCCCCGCGAGACGATGATCGGCGCATTATGTCATTACGTCACCCATGCCGACCTGAAGGATTTCCAACCGATGAAAGCCAACTTCGGCATCCTGCCGGAACTTCGTCTTGAAAGGAAGATCGGCAAACGCGAAAAGGGCCAAGCCTATGCAGACCGCGCCGCAGGCGCATTGGAAGATTATTTACAGAATCAACCATCATGAACAAACGGAATCCAACGATCTATCTTGGTCTTATAAGCACGCTGTTCCTGGTCATAACAGGCTGGTACGCTTTTTCATTCAACACATACAGCACGACTCCGGAAACATTCGATGGAGAACGCGCGTTGGCAGATGTGGAAACCCAAGTCGCCATGGGACCACGAACGCCCGGGTCGGCCGGACATGCCCAGGTCCGCGAATGGATGCGCACGGAGCTGGAAAATACAGGCTGGCTTGTGGAAATCCACGAGACGGAGCGGCTTGGGCACCCCATTTACAACATTATTGCAAAGAAAGGCGGGGAATTACCGCAAATCATCCTTGCCGCGCATTACGATACAAGATTTTTCGCCGACCACGACCCGGTTGAAACGAAGAGAAGCGAGCCTGTTCCCGGCGCGAACGACGGCGCATCCGGAGTGGCAGTTTTGCTCGAACTAGCCCGCATATTGCCGGATGATACAGTGCCCGTGTGGCTGGTTTTCTTCGACGCAGAAGATAACGGGCGCATCGAGGGTTGGGATTGGATCCTCGGCTCGCGCGCATTCGTGGAAGAAATCCCGGTTCGACCCCGGGCGGTGATCATCGTGGATATGGTCGGGGATGCGGATTTAAATCTTTATTACGAAAGGAACTCAGACGTCACCCTTCGTGCGGAAATTTGGAAGACCGCGGAGCGGCTCGGTTATGGCGATATCTTCATTCCGTCGGAGAAACACAGCATACTCGACGATCACACCCCCTTTCTCGAGAAAGGCATCCCCGCCGTTGATATCATTGACTTCGATTATCCCTACTGGCACACCACCGAAGACACGACGGATAAGGTTTCAGCCGAAAGCCTGAAGGCCGTGGGCGATACGCTCTGGCATTGGGTCGTTGAACAAGGCGGAAATTAAGAGTGGTCAAAAGAAAAGACTGGGCTTACACTTAAGGCAATGGCAGTACAGGCATCTTTGCGTAAACTTCGTACCATTTGGGTGGAACGCATTTCCCGAGAAATGGCGGCTGGGGAAGGTACACGCGCGGGTTTCTCAGAGCAATTGGAAAGATTCTATGACCTGCTCGAACAAACCATCATCACCGGCGACATGGCATGGCTCGACCCGATTCTGTACGATTGGGGACGCTCTCCCACCGAAACGAACCTCGAACAAGCCGATTATTATGTTTCATTCATCCTGAACCGCATGATCGCGCTCACCCTCGAAATCTCCCGGGATCTCCTTAAACCCAAAGAGGCGCTTGAACTTCTCGCGGCGGTTATTCCGGTATTGACTCATAGTCTGGGTGTGGTGATCCGGTACGAGATGGAAACCCGTGTAGCACATATTTCGAAGGAATTGGGGGCGGTGCAGGAAAAGTTGCAGGTCCTCGACCAGAATAAATCCAAGTTCATCTCCGTGGCGGCGCACGAACTGAAGACTCCCCTCACCCTGATCGAAGGCTACACCTCCATGATGGCTGACTTTGTCCAGACTGACTCGCAGGCGCAAATGCGAAGCTACCTGACGGGGGTAAATACCGGCGTCCTGCGCCTACGGGAAATCATCGACGATATGATCGATGTGTCCTTGATAGATAACAACCTGCTCACATTGAACATCCAGCCGATGTGGATCAGTCATCTTTTGGATCTCGCTCGAAACGAATTCAAGAAATCGATTGCTGAACGAAAGCAGAGTCTGACCGTCAATGACTTCGAAGGAAGCGACCTGATGATCTACGGCGACTCTGAAAGGTTGTATCAGGCGCTCAACAACGTAATAACGAATGCCATTAAATACACACCGGACAGGGGTCAGATCACGATCGACGGGCGGCTCCTGCCAGGATTTATCGAAATCACCGTCAAGGATACCGGGATCGGCATTTCCGCCGAAGATCAAGCGCTCATCTTCGAAAAGTTCGGCCAACTCGGCAAGGAGGACTTACACTCCAGCAGCAAGATAAAATTCAAAGGCGGCGGACCCGGTCTGGGTCTTTCCATCACTCGCGGCGTCATCGAGGCGCACGGCGGAACGATATGGGTTGAATCCCCAGGGTACGACGAAGTAAAATTACCCGGCTCTACCTTTCACATCCTGCTGCCTACACGAACCGAGCCGACAAATCCTGTCATGCTCAAATTCTTTGGCAGCCTTGAACAAAAAATGGAAACCGATCTACGTGGCGAAGAAAATCCCCCAACCGACGATCCCCCCGCGTGAGCGCGCCTTCCTTGCAGGCGTTGAGCTTCGCGACCATAAAAACGTCCTTTCGCTAGAAGACTCGCTGGCAGAGTTGGCACTGCTTGCAGACACTGCCGGCGTGGATGTCGTCGGCGAGATCACGCAGCGGCTGCAACGCCCGAACGTTGAGACATACATCGGTCCCGGCAAGGTGGAAGAGCTCAGGGCGCTTGCCGAAGAAACGCTCGCTGAAGTCGTCATCTTCGACGATGAACTTTCGCCACGTCATCAGCGCGAACTGGAAAAAGCGCTCGGCAAAAACATACGCGTCATCGACCGTACGGCGCTGATCCTTGATATCTTCGCCCAGCATGCTCATACAAAAGAAGGCATGCTGCAGGTTGAGCTCGCTCAATACGAATACAACCTTCCCCGCCTCACCCGCGCATGGACGCATCTTGAACGGCAGGCAGGCGGCGGCGGCGGACGCGCCGGTTCGACCGGCGGCGTGGGCTTGCGCGGTCCCGGTGAGACCCAGCTCGAAGTTGACCGCCGCACGATCCGCAAGCGCATTGCGCACATCAAAAAAGAACTGGACAAAGTGGAGGCGCATCGCATGCGCTACCGGGCGCAGAGGAAACGTTCGCGCATCCCTACCGTCGCCCTGGTCGGGTATACCAACGCGGGTAAATCCACGCTCCTGAATCGCCTCGCCAAAGCCGACGTCTATGTGGCCGACCAGTTGTTCGCCACGCTCGATCCGACCACGCGACGTGTCCAGCTTCCCGGCGATAATACGGCTCTTTTCACCGATACAGTCGGATTCATCCAGAAACTTCCCACCACCCTGGTCGCGGCATTCCATGCAACGCTCGAAGAGATCGCCGAAGCCGACCTGTTACTGCACATCGTTGACATTTCCCATCCGAACGCGCTCGGACAATATCAAGCCGTTTTACAAACCCTGGAAGAGATCGGGGCAGGTCACATACCGATGATCACCGCCTTGAATAAAGCCGACCGGTTGAAAGATCCGGAAAATGCGGCAAGGATATTGGAAAATTTTCACAAATCCGTGGCAATATCCGCTTTGAAAGGCTCGGGCATGGATGATTTGCTCATGCTCGTGCAGGAAGAATTATTCGAGGCGTTCGAACCGATTGGCGTCCGCCTTCCATATAAGGAAGGCGCGTTGATCTCGCTCTATCACGAACTTGGTCAGGTGGAGCGCGTCGAGCACGAACGCGGCGGTGTCTTGATTCATGGGAGTCTGCCTGGAAGGCTACTGGCGCAATTCGCACCCTGGAAGATCCAACCGAACGGCAGCGCGCCGGGAGTGCATGAGACCGAAGCCGACCTGGAGGAAGCATGATCTCGAAAATGCTCGATTTTCTTTCCGAATTTATCGCCCATCGCAAAGGCCTTCTGCCTATCATCGGGCTGGCTCTCATCTTCCTGAACCTGCTCCTCCAATTCATCTTCCCCGGCTCGATCCTTGCGACCGCCAATCTTTGCCTTCATTTCGGGTTGATCATCGCCATCTTTGGCTTGATGCTTGCGTGGGCTTTGTAGTTTGACGGGAGTTCAATATCTCTCGTCGGCAAATAGGAAGTGGGGAAACCTGTACCATCTGTGATTCGCCATGTCCCCGACTCTCGCGATAAAAACCTCCATAAATCAGTACCGAATCGAAGAATTTGCCGGCGTCACAGCGCTGGGCGAACTGTATCGGGCAACGGACGAGCGCACGAATAAGGTCTTTGCAATCATCATTCTTCCGGTACTTGTTACAGAAAACGCAGAGGCAATGAAAGAACTCGAGGGGAATTCGGCCCGGCTTCAAGGGCTCTCCCACCCCAACTTGAACAGGTATTACGGCATTCAAAAGACACCCGCGCTGACCTTTTTTGTTGAGAATTGGGTCGACGGTCCTTCGATGAAAGAAATCCGTACGCGCGGCCTGTTGAGCGCCGAGGAAGCGCTCTTCGTTGCCGGGGCGGTCTGCAATGGCTTGGAGGCGCTTCACAAACAGGGCTTTCTCCATCTTCATCTCTCCCCCGAACTTGTACGCATCAACAAGCGCGGTGAACTCATCCTTTGCGGGATCGGGGCAGCGGGAGCGATCCATTTCAGCACCTCAAGCCACCCGCCGTTACACCTCTCACCCGAACAAATCCTAATGAAATCCGAGACCGCGGCCAGCGACATCTACTCGCTGGCAGTCATGCTCTACGAATTGATAACGGGAAAATGGATCAATGGAAAGAATCCGCCGCGCGCATTCGACTCGATCCGAAAAACGCATCTTGACTCATCCCCGCCTGCCCCGGCATCTCTGAATCCAAATCTCCCCGATAACTTTTCGCGCATGGTCCTTTGGGCGTTAAGGAAAAATCCCGAAGAACGGCTCAAATCAACGACCGAATTGATCTCATCACTGGCATTGGCCGCAGGGTATTCGGTGGATAAGATTCCAGTGCGAGCCAATGAGAGAATCGCTCCGATCATAGACTCTGCGCTCAACGCATGGGAGTTTCTTCCCCCGCCCAAATCCACTGCCGTCAGCGCAGACACAGTCCCCTTGGAAGAACGCCTCGCATCGCTGGGTACCCCAAAAAAGAAGCCCGCCCTGCGCTTTGGAATCATTCCATTCATCCTGTTCTTTTTCGTTTCCGGATTCGTAGCCTTATTTATTTTTATCCGCCCGGCTGGAGAGAATCCACTCCCGACCCCGATCCTCTTCACAAAATTCGTTCCAAATATCACCCCCGAACCATCCTCCTCCCTCACACCCCGGCCCACTTTTACAAATGGCGGCCGCATCGTTTTCACCTGCACACGCGGCGATTACAACCAGCTTTGCATGATCAACCGCGACGGGACAGAGCTCGTCCAACTTACGGATATGGCGGCGAGCAATTATTACCCCGCCTTCACACCAGATGGAAGTTCCGTGTTATTCGCCTCCAATCGCAACGGGAATTTCGATTTCTTCGTTCTGAATTTCACCGAGAGGGAGGTGTTTCAGGTGACCGAAAATATCGGCAACGTGATCTCACCGGATTTCTCCCCGGACGGTCGGACGATCGTTTTTGCAAATCGTGTCGGGGACGGTCCAACAGCCATATGGATGGTCAACGCAGACGGGTTGAATCCGAGGTTGGTTTATACGGGTCTGCGCGATATCGTCGCTGTAGCCTGGTCGCCGGCGGGAGAAAAAATCGCCTATGCAATGAATTCAGGCTCACCCCAGGATTATGATATTTACAGCATGGATATCGACGGGAGAAACCACCTCAAGATCTCCCAGGGATTGTTGGGCATCGGCGGAAGCGTGGATTGGTCACCGGACGGAACATCCCTGCTCATCCACGCAGGTCCATTTGGGGACAAAGACATTTTCAAGATCGACATTGCCACAGGGAAATCCACTCAAGTGACGGATGGCGGGAATAACGCAGGCGCGTCTTATTCGCCGAACGGTCAGTTCATTGTGTTTAATTCCCTTCGCAACAACGACCAGGCGGATTTGTACATCATGGAGGCGGATGGCTCGGGCATGAGACAGCTCACAAACGACCCGGAACCCGATTGGGGCGCAAATTGGATCGAGTAGGCTGGCAGATTGGTAATTCAGCGCCATGTGCGGGGAAAATATCGGGGAATGCAGATGCAAATGGTTGGAACCACTTTTGGGCAGGGAGCGAGGCGCGATTCGGGTCCGAAATCCGCCATGAAGTTTTTGCATCCCAGGAGTATTGAAGGTATCGTTTATGAATTCCGGGGGAAGCCGAAATAACGAATCATCACTGGCGGAAAAATAATCTGCGCGACTCAAACCCTTTACATGCGGGCTGTTTGATGTATCATTCAATCACCAATGGCGTTTTTCGCGGCTCGTCCACCGCGGGAGGCGCTGTTCATCTTTAACCCTCAAAAACGAAAGGTGATTGTATGAATGTCCAAGCAACCAAGTTCCTATCTGTCTTCTAAGTTGGAAGGTCGCCTGAAAGCCGATAAAAGCGGGAACAGCATTTTCGCCCTCAAGCCCATTAAGAAAGGCGAATTGATCGCTGTTTTCGGCGGCGTTGTGTATGAATGGGAGACCTTTATCCACCTACCCGAACGTGAGCGCAGCCTATGCCTCCAGGTCGAAGATCGTCACTTCCTGGTGCCGCGCCCCATCGGCGAGGGAGATTTTGTCAATCACTCGTGCAACCCGAACGCAGGTCTTTCGGGCCAGATTGGACTCGTTGCCATGCGAGACATCCAAATCGGCGAGGAAGTTTGTTTCGATTACGCCATGTGCGATACCATGCCCTACGATGAGTTCGACTGCCTGTGCGGCGCGCCGAACTGCCGCAGGCGTGTAAGCGGTAACGACTGGCAGAGGCCGGAACTTCAGAAACGCTATGCGGGTTTCTTTTCTCCGCACGTTCAGCGCCGAATCGATGCGCAAAAGGCGGAACGCCGCGCCTTCGAACGCGCGATGAGGGAAAAGACCCGTAGTTATGCCGGCAAGGTGGCAACGCCCAGCGTAGCGTTCAAATAATAGAAAGCAGGAAAACAAAAAGCGCCTTCGAAGGAAGGCGCTTTTTACACCCAGGCGTAGGATTATTTTTTTTCTTCGGTCGTCGATGGGTGGGTTTCTTCATCGTCTTTTCCAGACAACCCGTCCCGAAAAGATCGAATGCTCTTGCCGATCTCGCCCGCCACCTTGCCAATGCGCCCGGGTCCAAAAATCAGGACGACGATCACAAGCAGGACGATGAGTTCCAGGGGTCCGAATCTGAATGGCATTTCATTGCTCCTTTTCTTATTTCGCGATTATCGTACCATGATTCCATGAAAAGGCGCTTAAAGCTCGCGGCGTGAGAACAAACCTTCGATGAAACGCAACGCGCGGCGGACCAACGATCGCAGGCGGGCAAACAGTCGATACTGCTTAGGATACACATGCCGCTTGGTGGGAATCGGTCCCGTCCACTCGGCGACGAGCGCGCCCCAGGTCAGGCCGGCGCCAAACCCGACGAAAACGACCTTGTCGCCGCTTTTCAGGTTTCCCTTCTCGATGGCTTCGACGGCCGCAATGGGAATCGACGCCGTGGATGTGTTGCCGTATCGATCCACGTTGATGACGAATTTTTCGAGGGGCAGTTTGAGGTATTTTGCCGCCGTCTCGATGATGCGGTAGTTCGCCTGATGCGGGATGACCCAATCCACGTCGGTGGTGGTCAATCCGGCAAGTTCGAGCGCCTCCTTTGTGGCAGATCCCATCACCCGGGTTGCGAAACGGAATACAGCTTTGCCGTCCATCTGAATGTAATGTTTGCCTTCGTGGACGGTTGCTTCAGTTGCCGGATGGCGGGCACCACCGCCCAAGAGCGTAAGCGAATCCGCGCCCGAGCCGTCAGAGCGCATTACCGCAGAGAGAATTCCCCCTGGCTGGTCGCTTGCCTGAATGACAAACGCCCCCGCCCCATCGCCAAAGAGAATACAGGTGTTGCGATCCTTCCAATTCGTGAATCGCGATAGGGTCTCGGAACCGATGACCAGCGCATTTTTGATCGAGCCGGAGCGGATCGATTGAGCCGCCATATTCGCGGCGAACACAAAACCCGAACATGCCGCCAACAGGTCAAAGGCACCGGCCTTTGTGGCGCCGATCTGATCCTGCACGATGCAGGCAGTGGCAGGAAAAATGTATTCCGGAGTCGAGGATGAGACAATGATCAGGTCCAGCTCGGTCGGCGCAAGATTTGCAACTTCGAGCGCCTTGATCGATGCCTCGACCGCCAGTGTGGAGGTGAATTGATCTTCACGCGCGATGCGTCGTTCACGGATTCCCGTACGGTCGCGGATCCATTCGTCGCTGGTTTCCACCATTTTCGCGATATCGTCATTGGTCAGGACGGGCTCTGGGACGCTGATTCCCCAGCCTGTGATGTGCGCGTATGGCATTCTTTCTCCTTAATGAAAGCGGCTGAGTATCAAGGTTGCGTTATGTCCGCCGAAACCGAAGGAATTGGACATCACATGGCTGACTTCGGATTTTCGCGCCTGATTCGGCACATAATCCAGGTCGCAGTTGGGGTCAGGCGTCTCATAATTGATGGTGGGCGGAAGAATCTGATCCACGATCGCGAGCGCTGAGATCATTCCCTCCAGCGCGCCGGATGCACCCAATAAATGACCGGTCATGGATTTGGTGGAAGATACGGCGAGTTTATACGCCTGTTCACCGAAGACCGTCTTGATCGCGGCTGTTTCGCTTTTATCGTTCAGCTGGGTGGATGTACCGTGCGCGTTGACGTATTGAATATCGGAAACTTTCAACCCCGAATCCTTCAGAGCATTGCTCATCGAAATCGCCGCGCCCGCGCCATTTTCCGCGGGAGCGGAGATATGGTGTGCGTCATCCGACGTGCCGTAGCCGGTAAATTCGCATATGATTTTCGCGCCGCGAGCCTGGGCATGTTCCAAAGACTCAAGTATCAGAATGGCGGATCCCTCTCCCATCAGAAATCCATCACGGTCCTTATCAAAGGGACGGGAGGCGCGCTCCGGTTCGTGGTTACGCGCCGAAAGCGCGGTCATGACGTTCATTCCAGCCATTGTCAATGGATGGATCGCCGCCTCGGCAGCGCCCGCAACCATGACATCCGCCGCGCCCCGCCGGATCATCTCAGCCGCCTCGCCCAAAGAATTGGTGCCGGTGGCGCAAGCCGTTGCAATTGACATGTTCGGTCCACGCGCGCCAATACGGATGGCAAGATTCCCCGCCGCGCTGTCCGAGATCATCATCGGGACGAGAAACGGGCTGACACGGTCGGGTCCGCGTTCTTTGTAAACCTGGTATTGTTCGATGATGGTGATGACCCCGCCAATGCCGGAACCGATCAGAATACCCACTCGATCGCGGATCGATTCATCGATCTTCAAACCGGATTGTTCGAGAGCCTCCAAAGTGGCGGATGTGGCAAATTGTGTAAAGCGGTCCATCTTGCGCGCCTCTCGCGGACCGAACATCGCGCCGCCATCGAATCCTTTTACTTCCGCGGCGAACCTTGTCTTGTGGCCGCTTGCGTCGAATGACGATATGGGAGCCGCCCCTGACCTGCCTGCCAGAAGCGCATCCCATGTTTCTTTTACATTATTTCCCACCGGGCTGACGCAACCCATCCCGGTAATCACAACGCGTTTTCTCATTTATCAAACACTCCTTGGGAAATTCAAGTAAGGGGATTATTCATAATTAACACAGGATCGGGGTTTTAGACACGCCGGGGATTAAGCATTTCATAAGGCTGAAAATGTTTCGATGAGACTCGCCAGACACAGGAAAGATCACTTTTCCAAAGCCAGTTTTTTCAATATCGACCATGCTTGATGGATGTGCATCCGGTCATGGTCAGCCATAAACCCGGCAATTTCGCGAAAATTCGTGGGGCCGAAGATGGCATGGCGGGCTTTGCGCTCCCAATTCTTATCCGGCATATTCATCAGGATATCGAGGGTCACCCTTCGCGCTTCGGTATACTCGCGCATGGCACTTGGTCCGTCCTCATGAAGATAATCGCGCTGACTGGCCCATACTCCCGTATCCGGCCGTGGAATGAACGGTTCGCCCTGCCCTTCGAACAATTTCAATTGCATGTGGTGAATCTCCCGTTCGGTATCGCGCAGATGGCAGACTAATTCCGTTAATGACCAATCGTCATCGGAGGGCTTGAGCGACCATTCATTCGGTTCGAGATTTCGGAACAACCCGTCCAATACCGCAGGGGTTGCTGATTGGATCGAAACGATGGATTCTATTGCTGCAAAGGATGGAATAAGCGACGTCAGGTCTGCGGATTCAAGGCGCCGGCGAAGATCAGGCAGGGACCCGTGCAATCCCGCTTCGGATCCGGGACCTGATGCGGAATCTCCGTTAAGAAAAAAAGTTTCCAGCCCAAGCCGCTTTGCGGGCAGAATATCCCGCTCCATATCGTTGCCCACCATCAAGACCGGTCCCTCCTGCCAGCCGATCCGACCGAGGAGTTCAGCGTAATAAGTGGAATGGGTCTTCGAAAAATGAAAATCATCAAAGGTGGAGATGAGTTCGAATTCTTTGGGATCGAAACCCGCCCAACGCACGCGGTGGTAAGTGGCTTTGCGCGGCAAAAGCGGGTCTGTGGCGACGACAAGCCGAAAACCCTGCGATTGCGCCCAGTGAACGAAGGGCTTCGCGTCCGGGTTGCGTTCCGTGATCGGCTGAAGCGCGGGAAAGATCTCGTCATAAAATACTTCGATCTCAGAATCAAGTCTCCCTTTTTGCAACCCGATCATCGGGTAAAAGACATCGTCGAAGATCTCCTTCAAAGTGCGTGAGAAATCCCTGCTTTGATTCATGGCGTTCATGCCGGAGAGCAGAGCGCCAGCAATCAAGCCCGGATCCATTTGCGGAGCCAGATGGGTGGAAATCGCCTGAAAATAAGCGGGAACGAAAGCACTCTGATTGGTCTTCAGCAGGGTGTCGTCGAGGTCTAGCAAAAGTGTCAGCGTCATAAATTGTAAGACTCCCCCGGAGTCCTCGGATTCTATTCTTCTTTTATCTCGATCTTGAACGGAAGGGCATGGCATTCGCCGCAACCGACCTGCGGCTCCGGGACATTTTGATTCGATTTTTCACAAAATGCCTGGAGCTGAACCCTGCGCTGGAACAATGCCAGGAGCGGCCGGGAAACAGTCGCATTCAATTTCATGTGCTGGCAGGAATTCGCCCGGGCGATGGCTGGTACGGGGCAGGTCTCACAAAGGTCCCGGGACCATGTTAGGTTTTGCGCCTTGAGCAGACGGCATTCCTCAACATTCCTGCCGCGGAAGTAATCGCCGTAGAAGTGCGGGCATTCCCGACCAGTGGGGGTTTTCATCGTTATACGCGGGTAATGTACTCGCCGGTGCGGGTGTCCACACGAATCGTATCGCCAACATTGACAAAGTTCGGGCATTGAACGCTCAACCCGGTTTCAGTGGTCACCTTCTTTGTCACACCGGTGGCGGTATCGCCGCGAATTGCCATTTCGGCCTCCACCACTTTCAAATCCACCGAGGTCGGCATTTCCACATCGATGGCTTCGCCTTTGTAAAAAGTCAGTTTTACCTCCATGCCTTCCTGGAGGTATCGAGCGCTCTCACCGAGGGATTCCTTCTTGATGGCGGGTTGTTCGAAAGTGACCTTATCCATGAAGTAGTACATGTCGCCGTCATTGTAGAGGTAGGAAACATTGGCGAATTCGAGGCTGACATCCTGGACGGACTGCCCGGAGTTGAACGTCCGCTCGATGTTCGCGCCGGTCAGCAGGTTGCGCGCCTTGATGCGGATATTGGCATTGCCGCGCCCGGTCTTGTTGTGGCTGTAATCCAGTACTTTGTAGAGGTTGCCGTCCAGTTCGAAGGTGACCCCTTTGCGAAGTTCGTTTACGTCGATCATACAATCATCTTTCCTTGGTTGGTTTATTGCCCGTCCTGATGCACAGTACAGGGAAGCGGGCGGATTATACCAATGAGTATCGCTTCATGGCTAGTTCCAATGGTGAAGGCAACAAAAACGCCCTCCAGGAGAGGGCGCCTTTGTTGAGTTGAGTTGATTTGATTTGATCTATTCACCTACGCTCGACACATCGTTGGACGGCCGCCATTGAGACCATTTATCCGTAGCCGGGTCGATCGTCATGTTCCCTGCGGGTCCGCCCTGCCAGAAAGCCTGGAAGATATTCGGGTTACCGTCGCGGACGGTGGTAAACGCCAGGTTGGTGCCGCCGCAATCCCAGGTGGGACCCGAATCCAATCCTTCGTAGTCGGTAACGCGGTATTCCTCGTTGGCGCGGAAATCGAAGGAATAAACATCCAGGTTGCCATCCCGTTCAGACTGGTAGGCGATGCGATCACCTTCGGGAGACCAGACCGCGTTGATGGTCTTGCCATCCGTTGTGACTCTTTTCACCTGACCGGTATCGATGTTCATCGCGTAAAGATCAGTGTTTCCGTTTTCATCCTGAACGATGTAGGCGATCAACTTGCCGTTGGGCGACCAGGCCGGGAAGACTTCATCCTCCGCGGAATCAGTGAGCCTCTTTTCAGTGAGCGTTTCCACATCGAGGATATAGATGTCCCAGTTGCCGTTTCGATTGCTTTGGAAGACAAGTTTTTCGATATCCGGCGAATAGAAGGGGTTGATATCATCAGCCGGATTGCTCGTAATCTGGGTCTCTTCGCCGGTTTGCTGGTCGATCGTGAACAGGTCGAACCGTCCGTTCCTGTCGCTTTGGAAAACTACCGTCTGGGCATCGGGTCCGTACATCGGGTTCGTATTATTGGATTGCGTCTCCGTCAGGCGAGTCGCTTCGCCGGAGCCGAGCAGGTCCGTGTAATACAACTCGACATTCCCATCCCGGTTGCTCTGGAAGACAACCCACGAATCATTCGGCGCACGGCTTGGGCGGCTGTCCACCGCTTCATCCTTGGAGAGGTTGTAAAGTTTGAAGCCGGGTTGACCCTCGATCCCGTCCAGGCGATAGATTTCGAGGTTATCGTCGCGGAATGTATGGAAGACAAGACACTGGATACAAATATCCGGCTCAGCCGGGGCGACCGACCGAATTGGTTCCACGCAATCCGCCATAGCCACGCGGACTGTGGTGCCCGACGGATTGGTCAGATTCAGGATGAGCACCTGGTTGGGTCCGGTCACCGTTATCGTCATGCTTTCGCCAGACCTCAGTCGGACATTTCCGCTCTGAATGACCACGCCATTCTGGTCGGTTATCGTAAACGCGTATGGCGCAGACATATCGCCGCCATTATTTGTGATGGTGAATTCGGCCACATCGGTTGAGACACAAATTCCATTGGCGGTCAACGCGGGCGGCGGAGGAGGAGGCGGGACGCAGGCGGTCATATCAACAACCGTCGTCAGGGACGCATCGCCAGGCGTGGCGAATGTGTAACTTGTGGATGAGCCGGTTACCGTCAGGGTGATACTTTGCCCCGCCAGCAGGGATATCGTGCCGGTTTGTACCACAGCTCCGCCTGCATCTGTGATCGTGTAGGGATACGGGACAGCCATATTCGCGCCGTTGTTTGTCAGGACAAAGGTGGCGGTACCTCCCACCGAAGTGCAGACTCCGGTGATGGATAAATCGGCAGGCGGGGGCACACGCGGTCCGCCTGCAGGTCCAGCCGCCACGCAAGCGGACATATCCACCATGGTTGTCAGAGCGGCGTCGTTGGGCGTTCCGAAGGTATAACTCGTCGATGAGCCGGTCACGGAAATCGTTGTGCTTTGATTCGCGCCAAGGTCAATCTTGCCTGCGCCCGCCACCGCGCCGTTCGCATCCAAAATTACGTAGTCGTACGGCGCCGTCATGGCATTCCCATTGTTTGTGATCGTGAAGGATGCCGTGCCCGTGTTCGATGTGCATGAGCCGGTTATGGATAGATCAGCTGGCGGCGGAGGCGGCGGCGGTGGAGGGGAGGTCACACAAGTGGACATATCCACAAGTGAAGACAATGAAGCATCGTCGGGCGATGATAAAGCAAAAGAGGTGGAAGGTCCGGTTACCGTAATGGTGGTACTCTGCCCAGGCGACAGGTTGACCGTTCCGGTATCCACAACTGCGCCGCTTGCGTCGGTAATGTTGTAGGTATACGGGGTCGTCATCGCGCCGCCATTGTTGGTGATGGTGAAGACCGCAGTTCCGGTATTCACTCCACCGCACGCGCCTTGAACTGTAAGCACTGGCGGATTCACCGGCTGAGCGCTGGTTGCTGTCGGCGTCGGGGTGGGTTTCAGGGTACAGGAACCGGTCACGTTCAAGGTCACCGAGGATAAGAAGGAGGTCTTATAGGTGACCGTCATATTTGCGTTGCCAGCACCATTGACAGTGACGGATTGACCGGGCTGCAAATCCACAGGTCCAGATTGAGCCGGATCGGAAAGGACAAATGTCCCGTCGCTCACACTTCCCGAAATATTCGTGATAAGGAAGGTGGCAGATTGATCCACGTTACAAAAGACCTTAAGATCCAGTTGGCCATCGACCGGCGTGCTGGTAGGCGATGGGGTGAACGTGATCGTGGGCGTGTTTGTCGGTTGGGGAGTGTTGGAAGGTGTGGGTGTTTTCGACGGCGTATTCGTCGGTCTCGGGGTTCTGGTACTTGTAAATGTGGGGGACGGACCCGGCGTATTCGTGGCCGTGGGTGTGCGGGTAGGCCTCGGAGTCCGTGTCATCGTCGGAGTAAAAGTATTCGAAGGCGTGGGTGACGGCCCGGGAGTCTTCGTGAGAGTAGGCGTACGGGTGGCAGTCGGGGTTTTAGTATTCGTCGGAGTCTGGCTTGGACCCGGCGTTTTGGTTGCAGTACCTGTTGGGGTGGAGGTCGCCTGAGGCAGGGGAAGACAGGTACCGACCGCCTGCAGGTTGACGGCATCCAACTGGGAGGTTGAATATGTCACCTTGACCGTGGCATTCCCGGCCCCGTTGAAGGAAATGCTCTGATTCGGATTCAGATCGAGCGAGTTCGTGACCGGGTTCTTCCCCGGTTCAGATACCGTGTAGCTTCCCCCCGATAACGGACCGCCGATATTCGTGATCGTAAAGGTCGCAGTCAGATCATTGTTACACGCAACTCCCAAACCGACATAAGGATCGTCGACCGCAGCGGCGCCTGCATTCCCCTGGTTGCCACCCGACTGCGGAGTGGGCGTTTCTGTCGAAGTTGGCTCAACGACCGCGCCTCCCTGCCCACCCTGAGCGCCCGCATCCCCCTCTGATGTGGGCGTACTTGTGGGCGTATTCGTGGGAGTGGCTGTCGCCGGGTCCTGAGGTCCCACTTGAGCCGCTTGCGCCTCATCGGACGGGGTATTTGTCGGAGTCGCCTCCAATGGCGGTTCCGTGGGAGGCGCAGGTTCCTCCGTAGGAGGCTCGGTGGGTGGCGCTGGTTCCTCCGTGGGAGGTTCTGTAGGAGGCGGAGGCTCTTCCGTGCCACCCTCTCCGCCGGTTCCTTCCAACCCCTGACCCGGGGCACAGGAAACCACAAGCAGGGAAACGATCACAAGGATGGATAGATATTTGAACAGGTCAAGTTTGGCATTCGAAAACCACATATCTACCTCACTAAATTTAAACGGCTCTATAAAAACAAATTGACGCTTCTTTCGCCTGGAATCGTATCCATAGACATTAAATGTGTGGCGAAAACCACCCGAAAAGGGTTCATTTAGCGACAAATTTATCAGCGATGAACAAATTATATTACCGTGCGAAGCAACCAGCTGGAATGTATTAGAATTACAATATATCCTTAGAAAATTAGATCCCCATCAAGCAGAGAGAGTGTACCATGAAAAATTTACCGAATAAAAAAGGTTTCTTAATTCTTACGGCCGCTTTTATCCTCCTGACAGCCTGCGGACCAAAAGATAATTCTGAAGAAACAGGTGCGGTAGACCCCGAGCTGCCTGTCATCACCGCGGAAGCAACGGTTCAATCCCAGACCTTCACCCATATTAACCGCGATCTACTGCTCGACCCCGCCAAAACCTCCGACGCAGATTCACTCCTGGTGAGCGGCTATTTGTATGAAGGTCTGGTCACGGTCGATCCAAGCGGAAATATTCAGCCTGGCATCGCACAATCCTGGACCGTCTCGGACGACGAACTGGACTACATATTCGAGATCCGTCCCAACGCACGATTCAGCGACGGCTCACAGATCACCGTGGATGTGATCGCGGATAATTTCAACCGCTGGTTCGAACCCAACAGCCCCCTTCACGGGGACGGGAACTTTCCCTCCTGGCTGAATCGCTTCCTGGCTTTCAACGGCGAAAGAGACGCAAATAACCGCGGAACCGGCGTTTGCGATCCTGAGTCCCGCTTCGCTAAGCAACGCCGGCTACGGCACGAGCCAAAGCACCATCATCTCCAGCGGCGCGTATGTCATTTCTGCATGGACCGAAGAAGGCATGACTCTCAGCCCCAATCCACAATATTGGAATGCGGCCGGCGGCGAAGATCTCAAATTCATCTGGAAATAGGTTGATTGCTAATGGGATTGCTCGGAGTTGGGGTCTTCGCTGAGCAATTGAACCGCATGAGGGAGGACTGGAAAGATAAAGCCCAAATTTTCCACCGCACCCCTGGGGCTGCCAGGCAGGTTGACGATGAGCGTCCGGCCACGA
>JAPKMP010000013.1 GCA_026645935.1 Candidatus Villigracilaceae bacterium
ACAGACCTCTAGTGTGCCAGTTGTTCCGCCAGGAGCATCGCTGGGTAGCCATGTCTGGCAGAGATAACCGCTGAAAGCATCTAAGTGGGAAACTCGCCCTAAGATTAGATCCCTGTTTTCCCGCAAGGGAGTAAGACCCCAGGTAGACTACCTGGTATATAGGCAGGATGTGTAAGCGCAGTAATGTGTTCAGCTAACCTGTACTAATGGTCGAGGGCTTCATTCCGTGATACGGGGAACTTGGTACTTTTCCGAAAAACTACATCAGACCAATTGCTATTCAGGACAATTCATTTGTGAAATTGTCCCTTGGTGATTTGAGCGATATGGGTACACCCGGTCACATCCCGAACCCGGCAGTTAAGTCCGTCAGCGCCGATGGTACTTGGAGGGCGACCTCCTGGGAGAGTAGGTCATTGCCAAGGGGCTTTTCTTTTATTACTTGCCGCATTCAGAAATGGATGCGGCTTTTTCATGGACGGTCTGTCTTCGAAAGTACCTGAAGTCGAAAACGGGTGGTTAATCATCTTCTCACCCGGGAACGAATCGTGTATAATCCCGGTCGCAGGATTGCAAGGCTCGGTCGGCTGGTCAACTTCAAAGGAGTGTGAAGCGCAATTTTTGATCGCAGGATCATTGAGTTCGTTTCAGGTTTTTTGATGGACGCCTCGGCTGAGTCTGTATGACAGCCGATTTTTTATTTCCATGACGGAAAGGAGGTGACAACCAGTGGCAAGTGTCAATTTACGTAACGGCGAATCTCAAGATTCCCTGCTCAAGCGCTTTCGCAAAAAGGTCGTCAAGAGCGGTGTTTTGAGCACCGTTCGCCGCAAACGCTGGTTCGTTTCCAAGAGCGAAACCCGCCGTATGGAGAAAAAGAAGGCGATCCGCCGCATCAAGCGACGTTCCTTCAAGGACAATGAATAGGAAGAGGCATGTATGACTAAAGAAGAAGGCAAGATCAAAGTGGACGGTGTGGTGATCGAGGCGCTGCCCGGCACCCAGTTCCGCGTGAAGCTCGATAATGGCCACGAGGTTCTGGCTTACCTTTCAGGCAAGATGCGCAAACACTACATCCGCATTTTGCTGGGCGACCGCGTTGCCCTCGAGATGTCCCCTTATGATATGTCGCGCGGGCGCATCACGTTTCGCCAGCGCAAGCAAGCCCCCGCCGCTCCTGTTGAATAATCGTCCTTGCGATTTGTATAAAAAAGCTCTCTGTTGGAGAGCTTTTTCATTTCACCTTAGTCGCCGCCCTGGGCAGCATAAATTACGGCAGATCGCGCCACGAGCCGAGGACTTTCATGTAGTTCGCGCGTTCGAATGCGGCGGGTTCCTTGACGTTCTTCTGGCTCATGCTGCCCTGCATTTGCCGAACGGATTCGTACTCGCGTTCCTTCATCCAGGTTTGCAAATCGTTCAACATGGCGGGAATGACCGTCTCACCCTTGTGCAACAGGTTGGATGCCATCATTGCGACTTTTGCGCCGGCCATCATCGACTTGATCACATCATTCGCGGTATGGACGCCGCTGGTCAGGGCGTAGTCTGCATTAACCTTGCCGTACAAGATCGAAATCCAGCGAAGCGGGAGGCGCAGGTCGGCGGATGTACTGAGATCGAGGCTGTGGATGATATCCAGCTCGTCGAGGTCAAAATCCGGCTGATAAAAGCGGTTGAAGAGGACGAGCCCGTTCGCGCCCGCGTCCACGATGCGTTTGGCAAAATTGGGCAGGGATGTGACGAAGGGGCTGAGCTTCACCGCCAGTGGAATCTTGATCGTGGATTTCACTTCTGCAACAAGCTCCACCTGGGCGTCCTCGATTTCGGCGGCGGTCATATTCGGGTCGGTGGAAAGGAAGTAGAGGTTTAGTTCGAGCGCATCCGCTCCGGCTTCCTCAACCTTTTTTGCGTAGCCGGTCCAGCCGCCTTTGGATACGCCGTTCAAACTGCCAATGACCGGGATTTTGACCGTCTTCTTCAGCCCGGCAACTTGATTGAGATATTTTTCCGGGCTGACGCCGTACATGCCTCCATCAGGGAGGTAGGTAAGCGCCTCGGCGAATGAATCGGCGCCGCGGGACAGGAAATGGTCGAGTTCGAGGCTTTCGTGGATGATCTGCTCTTCGAAGAGCGAATACATCACGATGGCGGAGATACCCGCTTCTTCCAACCTTTTTGCCTTATCGATTTTCTTGGAGAGGGGAGAAGCCGATGCCACAAGCGGATTCTTTAGATTCAAACCGAGGTAGGTTGTAGATAAAATAGTCATGTCTGTATCCTTGTTTACATGTCTACCTGTTTACTTGTTTTCCGTATTGCCGTTACCGTAGTGCATTGCCGCCATTTGCTGGTAGAGCGTCCAACGGGCTTTCGCGTCGTGCTGGGCTTCCTTCATCAGATCTTCGGCGCGCTCTTCGTTCATCTGGGTCAGCATTTTGTAGCGGGTCTCGTTGTAGGCATATTGCGAGAACGGAATGCTCGGCTCCTTGGATTCGATCTGAAGCGGATTTTTACCCTCCAGCGCCAGTCGCGGATCGTAGCGGAAGATGGGCCAGTGCCCGGATTGTACAGCGAGTTTCGCCTGGTCGAGGCTCCGCGCCATGTCAAAGCCGTGGGCAATGCAAGGGCTGTAGGCGATCACGAGCGAGGGTCCATCGTAAGATTCGGCTTCGAGCAGGGCTTTCAGGGTCTGTTGGTCGTTCGCGCCCATCGCGATTTTGGCGACGTACACATAACCGTAGGACATGGCGATGAGACCAAGGTCCTTCTTCGGTATGCCCTTACCGCTCATCGCGAACTTGGCAACCGCGGCGCGCGGCGTGGATTTGCTGGATTGACCGCCCGTATTCGAATACACTTCGGTATCGAGCACGAGGATATTCACATTGCGTCCGCTTGCGATCACGTGGTCCAGGCCGCCGTAGCCGATGTCGTACGCCCAACCATCGCCGCCGATGATCCAGACGGATTTCTTTACTAGGCTGTCCGCCACGCTGATCAGGTCCTTTGCGCGGGGGTGTTTCGATTTTTCAAGTTTCTTTTTCATTTGCGCCACACGACCGCGTTGTTCTTCGATGGCGGTTTCTGAACTCTGCTTGGCGATCAGCAGGTCATGCACGAGTTCCTTGCCAACCTCATCCGCCAGAATGGAGAGCAGTTCACGGGCATATTCGTTTTGTTTATCGATGGTGAGACGCATGCCCAAACCGAACTCGGCGTTGTCTTCGAACAGCGAGTTCGACCAGGCAGGTCCGCGGCCGTTGGCATCCATCGCCCACGGGGTGGTGGGCAGGTTTCCGCCGTAGATGGATGAACAACCCGTCGCATTGGCGATCACAGCGCGGTCACCGAACAACTGGGAAACAAGTTTCACATACGGCGTTTCGCCGCAACCTGAGCATGCGCCGCTGAATTCGAACAGCGGGCGCAGCAGTTGCGAATTCTTGATCGTCGAAGGGTTGATCAGCTTTCTATCCAGATCCGGGATTTTCATGAAGAAGTCCCAGTTCCTGGCTTCGGCTTCCCTCAGGGGCGGCTGCGACTCCATGTTGATCGCCCTGCGCCCTACAGCAGTCTTGTCTTTCACCGGGCAGACCTCCACGCATAAAGTACAACCCGTGCAATCCTCCGGTGCGACCTGCAACGAGTATGAATAACCGGGCGAAAACTCTTTGAACTTCGAGACCGTATGCTTGAAGGTTTCAGGTGCGCCAGCAAGATATTTGTCCTCATAAACTTTATGGCGAATGACCGCGTGCGGGCAGACCATCACACATTTCCCGCATTGGATACAAATATCTTCATTCCAGACCGGAATATCCAAGGCAAGGTTGCGTTTCTCCCATTGGGTTGTGCCGGTGGGGAAGGTGCCGTCGACAGGGAAGGCGGATACCGGGATGTTATCGCCATCGGAATTGATGATCTGACCGAGCACATTCCTGACGAATTCCGGCGCTTCATTCGGGACCGGGAGCCGGCGCGTCGTCTTCGACGTTATCCCCGCCGGGACCTTGACCTCATAAATGTTCGCCACGGTCGCATCCACAGCTTCGAAGTTCTTCTTGACGACAGCCTCCCCCCGCTTTCCATAGGTCTTCTCGATGGCCTTCTTGATCTCGGCTATTGCCGCTTCCTTCGGCAGGATGCCGCTGATGGCAAAGAAAGCGGTCTGCATGATGGTGTTCATGCGTCCGCCCATGCCGGTCTTTTCAGCCACGTCGTACCCGTTGATGACGTAGAACTTTAGTTTCTTTTTGATGATATCCTGCTGGACTTCCTTCTGCAGGTGATCCCAAATCTCTTCTGGACCATACAGGCTGTTGAGCAGGAAGATGCCGCCCTCCCTTGCGTATTTGAGCATATCCACGCGTTCGAGGAAGGAATATTGATGGCAGGCGACGAAATTCGCCTGGTTGGTTTCGATCAGATACGGCGCGCGGATGGCTTTGGGACCAAAGCGCAGGTGCGACATGGTTACCGTGCCGGATTTCTTCGAGTCGTAATAGAAATAACCCTGCGCGAAGTTATCGGTCTCTTCGCCAATGATCTTGATCGAGTTCTTGTTCGCGCCCACGGTTCCATCGGAGCCGAGACCGAAGAAGACACAACTCACCATGCCTTCGGATTCGATGGAGAAGGAGTTATCCACCGCAAGAGAGGTTTTGGAAACATCGTCGTTGATTCCGACGGTGAAGTGATTCTTGGGTTCGGGTTTGGTCAGTTCATCAAAGACCGCCTTTGCCATCGCCGGAGTAAATTCCTTCGAGGAAAGCCCATAACGACCGCCGATGACTTTGATATTCTGTCGATTGCCTTCGACCAAAGCGCTGATCACGTCCACGTAGAGAGGTTCGCCGGTTGCGCCGGGTTCCTTTGTGCGGTCCAGCACGGCAATGGATTTCACGCTCTTGGGCAGCGCCTTGATGAAATGTTCCACTGAAAAGGGGCGATACAAACGGACGCGCATCACGCCGACTTTTTCGCCTTTTCTTGCGAGAAAAACCGCGGTCTCTTCCGCAACCTCGCCACCGGAACCCATGATGATAATCACGCGTTCAGCATCGGGCGCGCCGGAGTAATCGAACAAATTGTAGCGGCGCCCGGTGATCCTGGCGAACTTGTCCATCATTTCCTGCGCGATGGCGGGGACAGCGACGTAGTATGGATTTACCGCTTCGCGCATCTGGAAGTAGACATCCGGGTTCTGGGCGCTTCCGCGGAGGACCGGGTGTTCCGGGCTGAGTCCGCGGGCTCGATGGGCATGGATCAGTTCATCGTCGATGATGAGGCGCAGTTCTTCATCCGATAATTGGACGATCTTGTTTACTTCGTGGGAGGTCCGGAATCCATCGAAGAAATGTAGGAAGGGAACGCGAGCCTTGAGTGTGGCGGCTTGGGCAATGGCTGCAAAATCCTGGGTCTCCTGCACGGAGCCGGAGGAGATCATTGCCCAGCCGGTCTGGCGGACCGCCATCGCATCCTGGTGATCGCCGTAAATGGAAAGGGCGTGGGCGGCGATGGCGCGCGCGGCGACGTGAAAGACGGTGCTGGTGAGCTCGCCCGCGATCTTGTACATGTTCGGGATCATCAATAGCAAGCCCTGGGAGGCGGTGAAGGTGGTGGTAAGCGCTCCGGTTTGGAGCGCGCCGTGTACGGTCCCGGCTGCGCCGCCTTCGGATTGCATCTCTACCACGAGCGGGATGGTTCCCCAGATATTTTTCTGACCCTTGGCGGACCATTCATCTGAGAATTCACCCATGCCTGAGGAAGGTGTGATCGGATAGATGGCGATCACTTCGTTGAGACGGTGGGCGACACTGGCAGTCGCTTCGTTTCCGTCGATCATGATGATGTTCTTGTTCATTCTTTGGCTCCTGTAAAAAGGCGCATATGCCTCGTGTATTCCAATGAACAAGTGTATTCCTGCGGGATGAATTACGTTAGTTATATATGACTTAAATCCCCCTGCCTGATGTCATATTTTGGACAGAATTGGTGGAAATAAAAAACGCTTTTACAAAGTAAAGTGTTTTGGCATTTGGGAAACTTCATTTGGATTTACCGGGTAAATATCTCCACAACTGGACGATCATTGTCCCTGCAAGCACCAAACCAAGCCCGAGGATTTCCTTTGCGCCGAGCGGCTCGCCGAGGAATATCCATGCAAGGATGGCGATCTGTGGAAGCATGGTGCCGTTGATGATGCTTGATTCCACGGCGGAGAGCGTTTGCAGGGATTTGTTCCACAGCGTGAAAGCCAGCGCGGTGTTGACCACTGCCAGCCAGCCGATGATCGTCCATTGGGTGAGGTCTAAGTTTCCCATGCCTTGGGTGACGATGCCGATGAACAGCATCAAAAACCCGCCGATGCCCATGCTGACACTCGTAACCACGAGCGGATTTAATTTCTCCTGCGTGTTGATATGACGCCCCAAAATGGACGAGGTTGCATTTGCAGACAAAGCGACCAGGGCGGCGATCAAACCGGGGATTTGACTTCCTTCAATGGAAAGCGGCAGAAAGTAGATCAGCGCACCAATGACTGTGACCAAAATCCCGCCCCATTGTGAAAGCGAGGTTTGTTCACTGCGAGACGCCATCCCATAAAATGCGATGAAGATGGGGGAGAAGTTCAATAAGAGCGAAAGCGTGGCGGAAGGCAAAAACGACAAACTGACGAATTGCGCGCCCTGTGTCAGCGTATAGAATACAACGCCAAGGGCGATAAGTTCCCGCCAGGTTCGGGTGGAAAATCCACGCAGGGATTGGCGGTGAATGGGATTAAGAAGGGCGGGCGGCATGAGGCAAAACGCCGCAAGCGTGTAGCGCAGCCCGGCAAATGTGACCGGGGGCAGGTCCGCTTTCAGACCGATCTTGATCAATACCCAGGAAGTTGACCATAAAAAGGTTACCAGTAAAGCTTGCGAGACGGCAGCAAGGTGAGATCTATTGTTATTGATAAAAGACATTTGAATTGATGAATCATCCCAGATAAGGTCTTGCCATCAACAACGCCGCAAGGGACTTGGCATCCGGCACATCGCCGCGCTCGGCCATGCGCAGTGCTTCTTTGACTGGTATTTTTTCCAATGACAGGAATTCGTCCTCATCGGCTTCGAGCGGATTATGTTTTAAGTCCGTCGCCAAAAAGACTCTCATGAATTCGGTCGAGTAACCAGGCGCGAGGTAGAACGAGCCGACATGTTTCAGCGTGCCGGCCTCCATGCCCGTCTCTTCGCGGATCTCGCGCGCGGCGCATTCTTCATAGGGTTCGTCGTTGTCCCGCGTCCCGGCGGGGAGTTCGAGCATGTCCATGCCTGCGGCGTGGCGGTATTGTCGGACGAAGAGCAGATTGCCTTCAGGATCCACGGGAACGAGGACTACAGAGCCGCCGTGCTCGACGATCTCGAATTTCGTCTCGCGCCCGTCCGGCGTTTTCAAATAATCGCGCCGGATGGTGAAGGCGCGTCCCTTCATAAGGATCTCAGAGCGGAGGAATTCAAAGGATGGCATGGGATACTCCTTTTTGAAAATAGCTCTCTTGCATAAGTGCTCCCGGCGCAGTCCCCGGCGTCGGGGTTGCCGCCTTGAGCAAGATAAAATGGCGGCTTTTGCAAGGAGTCTAATAAAAAAGCCCAGGCGTTGAACCCGGGCTGATGGAAATTGATCTTATGGGATTTGCAGAACCTGCCCGACCGTCAACCTGGGAGACGAGCCGAGACTGTTCGCGGAGATGATGGCGTTCGGGTCTACATCGCCGAACGCGCAGGCGATGCTCCCCACGGTTTCATCTCCCGATGCGACCGTATAAGAAGCAGGATGCGCTTTCAAGTTTCGAGGTCCGGGGAAAGCGCCAGCGCTGGCGGGGATGACCAGCTGTGTCCCTGCGACGAGGCTGTTACCCTGGGAGACCGTCAGACCGCTGGCTTGAAGCATGGCATACGGATCCACATCGAATCGCCGTGCGATGCACCAGGGCCATTCACCCTTTTGCAGCGTGTAAGAGGACGGACGCGAACCGGGCGGGATGGGAGTTCCAACCGGCGGCGCGGATGTCGTTACGGCGACTGCGTTTGCGTTGGTGGGTGTCCCCACTTCCAAGGTCGCTGTGGGGGTTTCGGTTACCGCGCCGGTAACATCCGTTTGTGGCGTGCCGGTCGTTTCGGGAGTACTCCCGCCTCCGGCGGCGGCTGTCTGCGCGGCTTCGGTCTGTTTTGCAAATTGCTCGATCATCTCCATCGGGTTCTCGATGGGCGCATTCGGCGAGACGAACAATCCCGTCGGGATCGGCGTGGCCGTTTCCACCGGCGCCTCTGAGATGGAGCGTTCACAGGCAGAGACGACCAGCGACGCGATCGTAAGGATCGAAATCGTCAATGCCTTGCTATGATTCTGAATCATATATTCTCCTCGTTCCTAAATTAAAAAAGATGGTAGCACATGAAGTTTAAAGCGTCAAGCACTGCGTCATGGATTGCAACCAAGCGATAATTTAGCGGATTCGATTACTTCCGCGCCTCCCCCCGGACTTTGAGTTTGAACCTGCTCCCAAGCCGCGCAGACCGCCTTGAGCGTTTTCCCCGATTCGAGGACCTTGTGCGATAGCTCGAGTGCTTTATCGAGTTGACCGTCCATTGCATAGGCATTGACGAATGCCAGCCACTCGCGCGGGTCTTCGGGAGCCAAGCCAAGGCGCGTTGCTTCACCGGCAAGACCGGCTGCAGACTTGAAATCCGCTTGTTGAATGGCGAGTTCGACTTTGGCAAGATAATAGCACCAGCCATGATCCGGCTCGGGGAAGAACATCGGCGCGGCGGGATTCAAAGGATTCGGGATGATGCGGGATGAATCGGATAAAGGAATGGCTTCGACAAGTTCATTTGGAAAATCAGAGTGGAGTTCCGGGCTCGAATTGGAATCCAGGGCGCGCAGGCAGCCGTTTTGCGGCTTGTAGATGACCACAGCATTGGATGTATTCCCGTCGAAATTGACTGTGCGATAGGGATAGAAGATTTCGACGTTCTTTTCGAGTGAGGGTAATGTCGAACCGCCAAGGCGTTTTTCGGTGTAGAGCAGCATGTAGGGAAGATCAGCGCGAGTGTATTCCGGCGCGTACATCCAGTTGATGGGAGCGGTGAAGGAGAGGTCGGTTTCGTAGTCGATCGGCATCTGGTAGGTGAGCAGGAGGGTATTGGGTTCGAGCGCGGGCATGCGCCATGCCATCTGCCAGTAGATCTCGCCCTGCTTTTGCCAGTCCCTGCGGAAGATGTTGGCGTTGAAGAATTGCTGCCCGATGCCGAGAGCGATGAGGGCGCAGAGAACAATGATCCGCGCACGATGATTCCTGAATAGCAAATCGACGAGACCGATGACAAAAAACGTCGCGCCGGGCATGATCGAGATCATGAAACGGTCATAGGATGATTGCAGGGTGAGCGGAAGATTCGCCGCGAGCGAGGGGAGACGCCCGAGCAGGATGCCTAGGATGCCGGTGAGTAACAATGAAATGGCGAGAGTCTTGTCACTTGTTTCTTCCTGCGCGGAGCGGAGAAGGATTCGGACGAGGATAATGAATGAAAGCGCGATCAAGCCCAACGTCAGGAGTGAGGCGGGCGCGGGAAGGGAGGTGAATGTCAGGGCGAGGATTTGGATCCAGATGTAGAATCCGCTTTTCCACAGGGAATCCAGCGCCTGAGTCAAATAATAAATCGCGTTCGGAGATTCAGAGGAAACGGCGTAGGAGGCATAGGGACCGAAGTTGTAGTAATAGGCAAGCCAGGCGGCGTTGAGAATCCAGACCAGCAGGTAGGGAAACCAGACTTTGAATGCTTCCTTGAAGCGTTGACGGAAACTGCCTTGATAGAAAGTGAAAAGGAGAAGGAAGCGGATGCCTTCGATGCCGAAAAAATATTCGGTGGGGAAGATGCCGCAGACTTGAAAAAGCAAAGCGATGACGATGTCGGTTTTCTTTTTCGTGCGCAGGGCTTTGAACGTAAAGCCGAAGGAAAGCAGATAAAGAATGAACGGAATGAGTTCCTGGTTGATGTGCGTGAGAGCCACCCAATGTTGACTGTATCCGGGAAATACGAGCATCAACAGCGCCGCGAGATAGGCGAGCGTTTTACGATTCGGGAAAATTTGGTTGAACGCCCACCATGCCGAGATGCCGATAAAGAAACGGATGACGAGCGCGAAAACCTGCCAGGCGATCGGATGGATTGGAATGACGCTGGTGGTGAAATAAAAAATGGGACCGAGGAAGGGGCGGAACGGCATGAACGCCGGGATAAACTCGGCGGGACCGAGGAATTTTGCGATCCACGCGAAGGGCCAGTCGTCCCAATAGAAGCCGGTGAGAGGCAGGAGCAGTCCGTAAGCGATGACCGTGATGACGGCGATCGATAGCGTTTGGCGCGTTTTTGGGGAACCAAAGGACATTCGCCAATTATAAATTATCGAACCATTCCTCTATTTGATTTGTATGATATTGATAATCGCCCGCCAGCGATTCGATGATTCCAGCAACCGTGGCGGGATTTCCGCTGTGATGTTTGACTCCATGATCTGCCGTCAGTTCTTCGCCGGGCAGGGAGGAAAGGAACCCCTCAAGTTTTTCCATCGAAGACCGGAGTTCGGCGAGCAGGTCGCGCTTCGACTCGGATGAAAATTTTGCCGTAAACCCCGCATTGATAGTGCTGTAGTCCTTCGGAGCATCCTCGTAATACGCGGGCGGCTTTCCCGCCAGGATGGATAAAGAGGCTTCGATCATGAGGCTGTTCCAGCCGATGAGGTGAGCGACGACATCCCGGGGCGTCCAGCCGTCCATGGGGGATAGGAATTGTTCATCCGATAAGGAATCGATGAATTCCGTAAATCGTAGATATGCCTGGGTTAATAGGTTTAATGTTTTTGAATCTGACATGCTTTCTATTGATTTTAGTCCTTGTTTTGTTCTTCTTGCGGTACCTCTTAACACTGCTGTTCATCGGTAAGCACCTGCTTAGCCTACTTTGGACGAACACCGTTTTGTACGATTTCTGCAATTGCCGACTCTTTCCAAACTAGCCCGAGCTGAGCTTCAAGCTCGTCCTTGCTAGACAATCGACCTGAGTAGATACCGAGAAGGCGCCGTGCCATTCCAAATCCGTCCGTGGGCTTTGGATTCTCTGGATCATCTCCAATAAACCCAACAAGTTGTGCGATAGCTGGAGAGCCTGACATGCCTTCGCGCGTTGCGCTATCGACCAAAATCATTGGTAAGCCTTGCAAATCTATCTCAGGCTCAGATGCGATGCTCCCCTTCTTCCAAATCGGAAACCTTCCGCCTCCTGTGAGGCTTCTCGGAAATCCGATAATAAAAACTTCTTGGGAGATCTCGATACGAAAATCATCAAATTGCAGGGTGTTAATCGGGTAGACGACATACTTCTCGGGCAAACTCAATTTGATTGCTACTACATCAACTCGTCCTCCATGTGCTGCATGCTCTTTCCAAAGAGGACGACCTTGATTGTTGAGTAGCGGGAGGTCATGTGCTTCCCAATTTCCGAGCCTATCTGTGAGATGAAACCACACTCTGAGAAAGTCGGGCGTGGCACCGCTGTTATGAGTCGATTGACGAGTTTCGGGGTGTAAACCAGAAGCGACGTGCCAGTTTGTTATCAGGTAATCTTGGTCAGCCTCGCGCCAGACAAAAGCCGATGCAATACCAAGTTCGGACTCTCCGGAGTATGCTTGGACGAACAAGGATCGGAAAGAAAGTGGATTGGGTTTAATCGCATTTCCCATGCGTGCCTCCTTCTTTGGCAGATGCCCAACGAGACTGTCGAAAAACCTCTGGCTCGAAAAATGATCTAAAAATCTCCCACAACATCCTGAAAAATAGCTCCAATATTGCATAAATGTTGTGTGGAATATCAAAAACCAGGTGCTTTTCAGGGACTCTCTCCCACTTTTCAAATATTATTTTTGAAAAGGGACTTATTCGACAGTCTCAACGGTTTGCGTCTGATCCCCGAGCCCCTCGACAGGCTCAGGATAAACCCACGCGAGTGGGATACCTGCGCTGGGGCGGGCGTGGATTCTGCTTGGGAGCAGGAAAAACCCGAAGTCAGAAAAATGCCTGTAAAACGCGCAGAATCCCCACCATCCACTGCACGCCTTGTTTGCTGGCTTCGTCTTAGCCAGGGGTTTTTCTACATCATTTTTCGACTAGTAAAAATAGGAAGAAACGCCCTGATTTTATTCACGAGCGAGAGTGATTTCTGCATCTCTTCCAGCGTCCAAAGATCTGTTTTTCCAAATCCCGCGCCGTAAAGCAACGCGTGTAATGGTGCGTGAGGTACACCGTCGGGCAAATTTCCATACTTTCCGGACCATGCCTCACGTGTAAGGTCATTGAGGGCAAAGACGCACTTCATCCATCCTTCGGTTGACTTTTTTTGCCAAAGCTGTTTAGCCTCCTTCGACCCAGAAATGCTTTTTGTAGCACTCGAGAAGAATAATTCACAACGCACCATAGGATGATTGTAGTAACTCTGCTGGTAACCGTAAGCAAACTTCCTGTGGCTATCAGTTACCGCGAAGATCAAGGTCACCACATAAGCCAAGCGTAACCATCCTGTCGCAATACTGACATCCAAATGTGATTTTGCAGCGCTCTCCACGTCTTTCATCAAGACCCGCATCGCGATCGCAGAGGCGCCAGCATCCGCATCTACTTCCATTCCCTTTCTGAGTGCGGACTGGTCAATCCCCAAATCTTCTGTGCGTGCCCTACTCATCAAATCAAAATGTCCATGTAATACATGAGAGAATTCATGCGAAGCCATAAATACTAAACCAAGATGAACAAGCTCTCGCACATCAGTTTCGAATGTACCATCGATTTCGATTGATTCGTCCAGCTTATTGAGCTCATTCCAATACGGATCAGAAGTCAACTCTTCTAAGAAAATGGGTCTTAACTGTGGCGGAACAGAATCTTTCTCGTTTGGAATGTTATCGAATACCGACCGCACAACTCGAATCCGACTTTCTTTCCCCCAAAACCGCAAAAGTAAGCGTGCAAGCACTCGAAGCCTAGCAGGCACGCCCATAGGAACAAATAAAGCAAACGAGCCATCAGGTAACACCTTCGCGGAACAAGAGAACGAAGGTGAATTCGTCAAAACAAGTGGACCTCCAATGTGCGCTAAGTCGGCACTCTCAAGAATCTCTGTGAAGTGGGCACCGAGAGAATCTAAAGTTGATACCATGTCCAGATACTGGTTAGCAGAAATGAGATTGGGCTTGTTATTCGCAGTAATGGCACCTCCGGCGAGACGTAAAGCCTCTTCAAGCGAAAGCTGATTCATTGTAAATTCTATTTTTGAAAATTGGGGCATAAGCGTTCAACCCCATAGTGAATTACTCTTGCGGCCAGTGAGGCAATTGGTACTGTTCCAAAGCCGCCAAATTTCAGCAACGCATCGATGATCGCCGCCAGCAATTCGTTGCGCTTTTGCGCTTCTATTCCAGAGAAATGCTCTCGAATAGCCTCACTCTCACAGACCGCTCCGTGTAATTTATCGAGATTTATTTCAAACCAACGTCTTGCACGCTCAATCAACTCTATGTCGCTAGCTTCACTCGAGCCGAATTCGTCAAATGACAATGCTCGTCCGATTTCCAAGTCGAGTTCGTCAACGGATTTGTTCAGGGCATCAAGGTTTTCCATGTTTTCTCCTTAATAATATTATGAATTGTAAGCCATCCATTTTACGATTTTGGTGCCGTAATTTGGTCCATTTTAGATGACGTAATCGAAAGTCCTAGTTAGATGCAATTGTAGTATTGGGTCAGCGAATGGTTGGCGTTAGCTGCAAGTGGGCGGGATGTGAACTTGGCTTGAGGGTAGTATAAACCCGAAGTTAAGATAATGCCTATAAAACGCGCAGAATCCCACTTGTCGGATGCACGCATTGTTGGGCTCACTTTGTTCGCAGTGATATATAACATTCTGCCACTCTCTGTACTGAAGATGGGTTACTAATCAGAACGGCATGGTACGATGCTTGCGTAAACGTTGACACAGTTATTACTCGTATCACTTTCCTGTTGTTTGTAAGAAATCATATATTCAGAACCTTCGCCGAATCCTCGTGTCCAATCGAAAACGAAGGTTCCGCTAGGGGGAATCATTGCAGTAATCATGTGCTCATCACAATATATAATGCCACATAGATCACCACCCCCACTATAACCAGGTTTTTCGTATGCCGGTGGACGGTAACTCATCATCAGGTCTTTTACTAGCGCGGCTTTTGTCCCAATGTTGCATATTGTAATTTTCGAGGTATTAGTGTCAATGCTGCAAATAATCAAATCTGGCAGCGCAAGGGTTTGTAGAGGTGTTGGTGTATTGGATGGAAAGAATATGCTAGTAGGCGTGTCTATAGAAATTCTTGGCGTAGCTGTTGGTAATACCGTAGGAACGACTGGTATAGCTGTCGGCAAAACTGGTTGAACGACTAGCGTTGGAGTTGGAGTAACAGGGAAAATAAGATCTAAAATCCTTGGCGAAGAAACTACGATTGCTATACAACTTCCGACTGCCGTTATTATTGCGGCTATTCCAGTTAATATTCCAGGCAAGGTATTCCAGAATGACTTCTTTTCTTCTTCTGATGACTTTTTTTCCATAACTACTCTCCGAGAAGAAGAGCCCAACTATGGTTTATACAACATACGCGCTATATAACACCTTATATCTGACATCCATTATACGGATTTTAAGTTGTGTAAGCAAGCAATTGATCAAAATATTCCCCATTCCCCCATTCCCTACCTCATCACCGCAAACACATTCACCGCCTGGTTCTTCCCCTTGAAAACGATCTTCCCCAGGTCTTCCAATTGATATTCCGCCGGGAGTCCCTTGCGCGTGTCCTCGTCTATCAATAGCGGACGCAACGCCTCCTTGGTGTATTCCTGAATGCGGTCCGCGAGGTTGACCGTGTCGCCAATGCAGGTGTAGATGGCGCGGTTCTGCGTGCCGGTGTATCCCGCCACCATTTTGCCCGAGGTGATTCCGATCCCGATGCGGATGGCGGTCTTGTTCTGCGCCAGTTGGTTTTCGTTGAAGATCTTGAGCTGTTCCAGCATTTGCAGTCCCGCCTTCACCGCGCGCTCGCGATGGTCTTCGTAAAAGATCGGCGCGCCGAACACAGCCAGCACGCCGTCGCCCACGATCTGGTTCACGATCCCGCCGTTGTGGGTGATGGCGTCGAACATCATGCTGAAATACTGGTTGAGCAATTCGATCGAGTCGGACGGGCTTTGGCTTTCCGCGATCGTCGTGAACGAGCGGATGTCCGTGACCATTACGCTGGCGGTCACCATCTGCCCGCCAAGCGAAAAGCCCTCGCGTAAAAGTTCCTCGGCCACTTCCTTCGTCGCGAACGTTCGGAACAATTTCCGCTGTTCGTCGCGTAGTCGCTTCTTTTCCAGGCTTGCATTTACGCGCGCCCTCAGCAAAATCGGGTTCACCGGCTTGGTCAGGTAATCCTCCGCGCCCAACTCCACGCACTTGACCACCGCATCCAGTTCCTCCATTGCAGATGTCATGATGATGGGGATCTGCCGCAGGTCGAAATCGTTCAGGCAGGCTTCCAACACTTCGAATCCGTTCATCACCGGCATCTCGATGTCCAACAGCATCAGGTCGAACGCCCCCGTGCGGAACTTCTCCAAACCCTCTTTCCCGTTCTCGGCGGTTTCGACCAGATGCCCCTCCTGCTCGAGACTGCGCGTGAGCATCATGCGGTTGATTTGATTATCGTCCACGACGAGCAGACGGGCGGGATCGGGAGCGGATGGAGGCATGGGATTATCTTAACTGATTCAACCTGGTCTTGACGGATTCAAACGCCTCTTTCAGGACGTCGAGCCTGTTTCCCGCTTCGAAGTTTTTCTCACGTCCCATCGACTCCAACTCACGCGCCAACGCCGCGAGGTCCTCCGCGCCGAAGGTCAGCGCATTGGATTTGATGCTGTGCGCCGCCCGCCGGAACGATTCAGCATCGTTCGCTGCGAGCGCGGTTTGCATGTGTTCTATCTGCTCGGCGAAATCGTTAAAGAAGGCGCCCATCAATTCATGGACGAACTCCGCGCCAGCGGATTGTTTGAGATTATTGAACGTATCCAGATTCAGGATTGGCATGAGTCTCCAATTACGATGTCACTCTGCCTGCACCGTGCGCAGGCACGTGTGAGGGAGAGAAGCGACCGAAGAGTCTCCCTCTCAATAGAGATTGCTTCGGCGTGCCGCCTCGCAATGACATTATCGTTTTGCCTTGAACAACGCATCGACCAACTCCACCACGCGGATGGGCTTGGGAATGTAATGATCCATGCCCGCGCTCAGGCACATTTCGCGGTCGCCCTGCATGGCGTTGGCGGTCAAGCCGATGATATAAGGCTGTTTGAGGTCTGACAGGTTTCCAAAACCTGTCAGATCCCTGATTTTACGTGTGGCTTCCAGTCCGTCCATTTCGGGCATTTGCACGTCCATCAGGATTACGTCATACGAATCGCGTTCCACTGCCCTGACGGTCTCCAAGCCGTTCACAACCACGTCCGCTTTGTAGCCCATTTGCTCGAGCAGCCTCAAGGCGAGTTTCTGGTTCAC
Source organism: Candidatus Villigracilaceae bacterium (assembly GCA_026645935.1). Classification (GTDB taxonomy): domain Bacteria; phylum Chloroflexota; class Anaerolineae; order Anaerolineales; family Villigracilaceae; genus Villigracilis. The sequence continues at coordinate 16,673 of JAPKMP010000013.1, forward strand.
GGCGTTGTCTTCAGCGAGGAGGATCTTCAGCGGATGCCGCGCAGCCATCTGCGGGTCCGGTTTGAAGCGGTCAGTCGTCACCTTCTTTTCGTCTTCGGGAGTCTGGACGAAGAGTCCCACCAGCGTATCGAACAACTGCGACTGCTTGATCGGCTTGGTCAGGTAGGCTGAAAAGACCCCGGCTTCGTCGCCCGCTTCGCGCCTGCCGAGCGAACTGAACAGCACGAGCGGGAAGCCGGCCTGTTTGCTGCGTAATTTTTTCGCCAGTTCGATGCCGTCCATCTCCGGCATGTGCATATCGAGGATGGCGACGTCGAAGGTCTCGCCGTTCTCGATCCATCTCAATGCGGCGTCCGGCGAATCGGTGTCACGCGGAATCATGCCCCATTTGGCGGTCTGCATGTTGAGGATGTAACGGTTCGTGGAGTTGTCATCGACGATCAACACGCGTTTGTTTTGCAGGGCGGGCTGGATGCCGAGGTGCAGGTGTTTCTTTGCAGGGGCGATCTCGGCGGTTTCGGCTTTTATGGTGAACATAAATGTGGAGCCTTTCCCGATCCCGTCGCTCAAAGCCCACATCGAACCGCCCATCATCTCTACAAGCCGCCTGCTGATGGCGAGTCCCAGTCCGGTCCCGCCGTATTTGCGCGTGGTGGATGAATCTGCTTGCGTGAAGGATTGGAAGAGCCGGCTCATGCCTTCGGGAGTCAGACCGATGCCCGTATCGCGGACGGCGAAGGTGAGCAGGGCTTTTTCCTTCGCGCCTCCGTTCCTGTACCGCTGGCTGGATACGGTTAGAACGACCTCGCCTTTGTCTGTAAATTTGACCGCGTTGCTGAGCAGGTTCGTGATGATCTGACGTAAACGCGTCACATCGCCGACGATGGCGGGCGGGATGTCGCCTTCGAAGATGTAGGCGAGGTCGATGCCTTTTTCCACGGCGCGCGCGCTGACAAGATCGAGTGAGGCTTCCACGCATTCGCGCAGGTCGAAGACCTGATGTTCGATATCCATGCGCCCGGCTTCGATCTTGGAAAAGTCGAGGATGTCGTTGATGATGGCGAGCAGGGCGTCGCTCGAACTGCGGATGGTCTCGACATAATCGCGCTGTTCATCGTTGAGATTTGTATCGAGCAAAAGTCCGCTCATGCCGATCACGGCGTTCATCGGCGTGCGGATCTCGTGACTCATCGTGGCGAGGAAGGCGCTCTTGGCTTCGTTGGCTTGCTCGGCGGCCGCGCGCGCCGAACGGGCTTCCTCGAACAGCCGCGCATTTTGTATCGCCGTCGCCATGCCCGAGGCGATGGATTCCATCATTTTGATCATGGCGTCGTCGTAGGCGTTCTCGCGTTCGAAGTTCTGGATCGTGATTCCGCCGATCAAATCCCTGCCGACGATCATCGGGACCATCACGACCGATTTGGGGATGTCGTCCGTGGCGGTCATGTTCGAGCCGAGTTTCTTCCACAGAATGGGCGAACGCCGGTTGATGACCAGGGTCTTGCCCTGCATCGCGGCTTTGTTCGTGAACTCGTTGATCGGGAAGGGCGGGAATTGCACGCGTTCGTTGCCTTTGGTGACGTAATGCGCCGTGACGGTGTTCGTCTCCGGATCGTACAAACCGATGCCGATGTTATCTTCGCGCACGAGTTCGCGCACCATGTCGCCGACCTTCTCTATGATGGAATTAACGTCCAATTGCCGGGTGAGCACCTGCCCGATGTTGTTGAGAATCTCCAGTTCGGCGGCGCGGCGCCTGGTCTCATCGAAGAGGCGCGCGTTTTCGAGCGCAACCACGGCCGCGCTGGCGATGGTCTCCAACAGCCGCAGGGTGGACTCGGTGAAGAAATCCTCCTGCTCGAGGTGTTGCAGGGAGATGCCGGTGACGAATCGATCGCGGATGAGGATCGGCACGGCGCACAGCGATTTTGGAAGTTGTGAGCGTGAGCCCCTGAAATCAGGGTGATTTGCCGCGAAGGAATCGAAATCGCGGTTGATAACAAAGGTCTTTCGGGTCTCCCGGACGTGATTCACGATATACGTGTGAAGGCTGGTCGCCTTCTTGGGGGGAATTTCCCACTCCCTGCCGTTTTCATAGGCGTATTCATAGGTCATCATCTGGGTATCCAACTCAACGGTGTAGATGACCGCGTAGTGGACGGAGAAGATCTCGGCGAGTTTGCGCCCGATCTCCTGGTAGATGGATCGGATGTCAAGGTTGGAGACAAGCGACTGTTGAACCGAATTCAACGCGCCCAATTCCACGTTCTGCTGTTCGGTCTCCTTCAACAACCTTTGGGTTTCGTCGAAGAGGCGGGCATTCTCGATGGCGACTCCGATCGAGTTGGCGATGGTCGTCAACAGCCGCACATCGGATTCGGAGAAGGCGTCTTCTCTTTCGAGGTTTTGAAGCGAGATCACGCCTCTCACTTCGTCGCCGACCAGCATCGGCACCCACAGCCCCGAACGGACGACGACCGTATCATCCGCGTTCGCGCCCAGGTTGTTGGACTGGTATTTTCTGGAATGTTCATCGAAATCCTGGTTGACCAGGATCGGCTGGCGTGTGCGTATGACATATCCGCCGAATCCGCCGCCATCTTCCCTCAGCGGCAAGGGATCTTGATATAGTCTTTCTCCATTTTCGATGATGTATGGATAGTAGGTCAGTTTTTCCTTGTGGTCGTAAATGCTCAAGACCACGATCTGCGCGTCGAAGATCTCGCGTATCCTTTCGCCCGTCCTGTCGTAAACGGATTGGATGTCCATCTTTGTGTCCAATCCGCTCAGGATGTTGTTGATGAGCGTCAGCTCCTCCGCGCGTTGACGGGTCTCTGCGAGCAGGCTCTGCGACTCGTCGAATAGCCTTGCATTTTGAATCGAAATGCCCATGCTTCCCGCAAGCGTGGTCAACAGGCGCACATCGTTTTCGTGGAAGGCGCCTTCATGCTCGAGGTTTTGGATCGAGAGCGAGCCATGCACCTGGTCGCCTGCGAGGATGGGAATCGCGATCAGGGATTTGGGGAAGGTATCTCCGGCCAGCAGGGTGGAGCCGTATTGTTGCGCAACCTGCGCGACATTCTCATTGATGAACAGGGTTTCGCGATTGCGGATGACGTAACCGGAAAACCCGGAAAGCGGCTGTTTTTCGGGATAAATCCTCTCGCCCTTCCAATACATATAGGGGAAGGAGGCGCTGTCTGTCTTTGGATCGTAATACGAGATGACGACCGCCTGGGTGTTGAAAATGCCGCGCACCTTTTCGCCCACCAATTCATAGATGGATTGAACGTCCAATTTGGAGGATAACCCATCCTGCACGCTGGTAATGATCTCCAACTCGGCGGCTCTTTGCTGGACCTCGTTGACGAAGTTGGCGTTCTGGATGGCGATCACCGCCTGAAGCGATAATTCTTCCTGAAAGCGCAGGTCGATCTTGGAGAACGGCTCGCCGCCTTCGCGCCAGACCGCCATCATACCGTTGACCTTTTTTCCGGAAAGGAGCGGAGTCACCATCAAGCGCTCGTTCCGCACCGCATCCGTGCCTGGGATCTGCAGTGTGCGCGGATCGAGATTCGTGTCGTTGATGTATTCCGCTTTGCCCTGTTTCGCCAGCGAGCCGATGATGCCTTCTCCGACCTGAATCGTATCCGCAAGAATTTCATCGGCGATATCGCCGCTCGCGACGATGGCGCGCATGGTCTTTCCATCCGGCTGGGGCAGGTAGATCGCGCTGGAGGTGGCGTTCAGCAGTTCCCGGGCGTGCGAGGCGATCTTATCCAATACCGCGGACAGGTTCAACGTGGCGGAGATGTCGCGCCCGACTTCGTTCAGCACTTCCGATTCGCGCGCGTGGCGCAGGGTCTCTTCGAACAGGCGGGCTTTATCGAGCGCGGCGCTCAGACTCGAAGCGATCGTGGACAGCAGGTTAATGTCGGCGGATGTGAACGCGTTTTCGCGGTCCAGGTTTTGCAGACTCATGATGCCGGTCACCTGGTTGCCGACGATCATCGGCGCGAAGAGAAGCGACTTGGGCGCTTCGCCCGCGAAAGCCGGCGCTTCACCCATCTCATCGGCGAGTTTCAGGAAATCCGAGTTGATCAACAGCGGCTTTTGACTCTCGACCACTTGTTTGCGGAAACCGTCGATGGGGGAGGGCTGGTTGAAACGCATTCGTTCGCCGCGTTCCTTGATGTAGCGGTGCTGGACCTCGCCCGCCGCGGGATAATAAAGCGAGATCAGCGTCACCTGTGTATCGAATATTTCCGAGACCTTGTCGCCGATCAGGTCGATGATCGATTGGTGGTCGAGATTCGAGACCAGCACCAATTGCAGGCTGTTGATGACGCCGAGTTCCGCGTTACGCGCGGCGGTTTCCTTGAGCAGCCGCTCGGTCTCGTTGAAGAGGCGCGAGTTCTCGATGGCGACCGAAGCCTGGTCGGCGAATAATTTCAGCAGGCGCAATTCCGATTCCGAGAAGGTGCGCGGCTCGGCAAAGTGGATGTTCATCACGCCAACGACCTTCTTGCGGTATTTGAGCGGAAGGCCGATCAGCGCGCCTTTCCATCCCGGGGATGTGTTGGTGTAAAGCGAGTGGGTCTGCATATCCTCGACCAGTACGACCTCGCCGGTTCTGGCGACCGTATCGGTGATCCCGCCGGGGCGCGGACTGGCAACCGGCACATTCTTGATCTCGCCGTGCGAGATGGCTGTGCCGAACTTCAACTCGTCGTTCTCGTAGATGAATAGGTTGATATTCTCGATGCTCGGCATCAACGCCGAGGTGTTGACCAACAGCGAGTCGAGGACGGTGGAGTAATCGAGATTCGAGGAAAGGTCGATCGAGGCTTTGCGGATGGCTTCCAATTCCGCGTTGCGATGTTCGGTCTCTTTAAGCAGGCGTTGGGTTTCGTCGAGCAGGCGGGCGTTTTCGAGGGCGGCGCTCAACGACCCGGCGAGCGTTTCCAGCAGGCGCACATCGAACGGCTCGAAAGAGTTTTCTTTATCCATGTTCTGCAGGGAGATGACCCCCCGCACGTCATCCCCTGCGATGAGCGGGACAAACAGCGCCGATTTCGGGACGAGAGAACCCAGTACCAATTCCGCGCCGTATTCCTTCATGCGTTCTTCGACCCTGTCGTTGAAGAGGATCGTCTTTTTGGTGCGGATCAGCGATTTGACCAGCCCGCTCATGGGACGCGCTTCGAGATACTCGCGCCCGTGACGGTCTACATAGTAATTGAAATTTTGTTTGCCTTCCTCGTGATCGAAGGTGGCGATGATGGTGGTTTGCGCGCCGAACAGGTTGCGGATCTTGTCCCCAACGAGATCGTAGATCGCCTGCATCTCCAGTTTGGAGGCGAGGCCGTCCTGCACGCTTTTGATGATGGCAAGTTCCGCCTCGCGCTGTTCCAATTCCTTGCGAAGTTGGGCGGAGGCATCGGTGCGCGCGGACTTTTTCTTTTGGACGGTTTTCTGGGACGGTTTTTTCTTCTGCCCGGCGGTAGGCATCATTTCCTCTGAGTGGTGATTCAGTTTACATACGGCGTGGAAAATCGTCAATAGCGGAATGAAAAAAACAGGCGGCGTGCGCCTGTCTGTTATCCATTTGTCATGTTTTCATCGGCGGTGTTACAGCCTGCGCAGGGCGAACATGGTGATATCGTCGAACTGCTCCGCTTCGCCGATGAAGGTATCGAGGTCGCGGCCGAGTCGGTTCACGCATTCGACCGGGGATGAGATGCCCTGCTTCAAAAAATCCACAAGCCGCTCGCGGCCGTAGAATTCATGCTCGGGGTTTTTGCTGTCCGGAATGCCGTCCGTGAATACGAGCAGACTGTCGCCGGGCTCGAGACGGGTTTCAGCTGATGCGAATTTGGCTTTCCTGTCGAAACCGATCACGGGTCCGGTGGGACGCAGTTCTTCCATATCGCCCGAAGCCCGCATGAGATAGGGTGCTTCGTTCCCTGCATTGATATACGTGAGGGTCCCGCTGGATGAATCCAGCAAGCCGACGAAGAGCGTTGAGAATATGAGCGCGTCTTCGTGAGTTTCGGAGATATATCGGTTGGTGGTGTGAACGGCTCCTCCAATTCTTGCGGCGGGAGAGGGGGAACCGTCAAGGACGAGGCTGGAGGATGCGGCGCGGATCAAACTTCGAAACAGCGTCATGAACAAAGCCGCCCCAACGCCTTTTCCGCATACATCGCCCACCACCAGTACAAGATTCCCATCCGAAAGCGTGAAAGCGTCGTAATAATCCCCCGCAACGAACTTTGCCGCTTTGAAGTAGGCGGCGATCTCCCAGCCCTGAACCTGAGGCAATTCGCGCGGCAGGAACTCTTTTTGAATGTTACGCGCGATGTTCAATTCGTTTTCCAGGCTTTGCAGGTATAGCTGCTCCTGGTCTCGGAGTCGTTTCCGGTCCAGGCTGGCTGTAATACGGGCATGGAGAATGACCGGCTCGAATGGTTTGGGAAGGTAATCCTCCGCCCCGCGTTGGATTCCCTTTACCACGCTGGGCAGGTCGTTGTTGGCGGAAATGATGATGATGGGAATATGCCGTGTGTCGGGATCGGATTTGACCTGCTCGAGCACAACGAACCCATCCATGATCGGCATCATGATGTCGAGCAGGACGAGGTCCGGCAGGGATTCTTTGATCGCGTCGAGCGCCTCCTTTCCGTTCGTGGCGGTCAGCAGCTCGTATTCCTTGTCTTCCAACTCCTGTTGAAGATAATCAAGATTGAGAGGCTCATCATCCACAAGCAGGATGCGGGGAGGGTTGTTCATCGCGTTTATCCGAGATATTTTTTCAAAAGCCCGTAAAGCTGCATTTCATCCACCGGCTTGGTGAGGTAATCGCTGCAGCCGGCTTCGCGCGCTTTCACGATCTGGCTGTCCATGGCGTGCGCGGAAAGACCGATGATCGGCGTTGCGGGAAGCGTCTGGCGGATCCTGCGTGTGGCTTCATACCCGTCCAAAACCGGCAGGGAAATGTCCATCAGGATAAGATCCGGTTTTTCTTCGACGGCCATGGCAACGCCCTTCCCGCCGTCGTTCGCGATCAGCAGGTTGTAATCATCCTCCAGTAATTGCGTGAGCAGGTCGATGTTCAGGTCGGTATCTTCCACGATCAGAATGGTTTTCATATAAGGTTCCTGTCTTTTCACTCTTCGATGTGCGCGGCTCTCCTGATTTCATGCACCAGTTTCTCGCCGTCGAAGCCCTGCTTGCGCATGACGAGCGTCACGCTTTCGCGCAGGCGGGCTGTCTCTTCATCCGTCAGTTCCTTGACGCTGATGACGATGATCGGCAGGTCCTGCGTGGCGGGATCCTTGCGAAGTTCTTCGATGACCCCGAACCCGTCGAGCCGCGGCATCATGATGTCGAGCAGGATCACATCGGGACGCTCCGCCTCGACCGCCTCCAAGCCTGCCACGCCATCCGCGGCGGAATCCAGTCTGAATTCTGATTCCGGAAGCAGTTGACGCAGCATATCTGCGATGTGCGGGTCATCATCCACCGCCAGGACGTGAACCCGGTCGCGATGCTTTTGCTTGATAACCTGCCGTAATGTGGAGATCACTTCGACCGGGTTGAGCGGTTTCAACAGATATGCCGCCGCACCAAGACGAAACCCCAGCGCTTTCTTATCCACAATGGTTAGCAGGATGATTGGAATATTAGTCGTCGCCGGGTCGGTTTTCAGGTCGTGCAAAACCTGCCAGCCGTCCTTATCCGGCATGAGGATGTCGAGCAGGATGGCGTGCGGTTTCAATATGCGAGCCCTGGCTTGTCCTTCCGCGCCACTGCGCACGCCGACGATCTCGAATTCTTCACGCGAGAGACTTTCCTGCAGAAGGTAAACCGCATCGGGGTCATCGTCGATGACGAGGATGAGTTTCCTGCCGGGCTGCGTTTTGGATGGAGATGCGGCTGGGCGGCGCGAATCAGTTCCGAGGTCCGGGGATGAGGCGGGTTTCGTCCCATATTGAACGGGAACAGTGAGCGTGAACGTCGAACCTTTGCCGAACTCGCTTGATACTGTAAGGTCGCCGCCGAGCAGGCGCGCCAGGTCGCGGCTGATGGTCAGTCCCAGACCGGTGCCGCCGTATTGACGCGTGGTGCTGGTATCGGCCTGTTGAAACTCTTCGAAAACCCTCTCGAGCGCCTCTTCACTGATGCCAATACCGGTATCGCTTACGTCCACAATGAGCATTTCGTATTCTTTTCTTGCCTGCAGTGTGATTTTGCCCGCCGAGGTGAACTTGGCGGCGTTGCTCAACAGGTTGAGGATGATCTGTTTGATCTTGTCCTGATCGGAATGCATCATGCCGAGGTCGTCGGCCTGTTTGACAAGCCGCACTGTGGGCTTGACGAGGGGTGTGGCTGTGTTGGCGCATAGATCGATGAGCGCGTTGGCGTTGAAGTTTGCGGCTTGCACATCCATGCGCCCGGCTTCGATCTTGGCGATGTCGAGCACGGTATTGATCAGGTTGAGCAAATGCTCCGAACTGCCCAGAACCTTGTCGAGATTCTCGAGTTGTTTTGCGGGAAGCGACTCCTCGCCTTTTCTTCTCACAATGCGCGTAAAGCCGATGATGGCATTGAGCGGCGTGCGCAGTTCGTGACTCATATTGGCAAGGAAGGCGCTCTTCGCCTGGTTGGCATGTTCGGCGGCTTCGCGGGCTTCCTTTGCTTCATCGAAGAGACGCTGGGTCTCGTTAAAGAGGCGGGCGTTCTCGATGGCGACGCCCATATTCGCGGAAAGGGTTTGCAGGAGGCGCAGGTTGCCTTCATTGAACGCATAAGATTTGTAGCTTTGCACATCCACCACGCCCAGCACCCGGTCGCCGACCATGATCGGCACGCCCAGATAGGATTTGATCTCTTCTTCGTCTTCCGGGGCGGTGACGTATGCCGCCGCGCCGTTTTCATTTATTTCCCCGGTGGTATTCAAAAGGAGCGGTTTTTTGGTGATGATGATTTTCGAGGTCAGCCCTTCGCCCAGTTCCCAGGGCGGTTCGCTTTCGTAAAAACGATTGTCGCTGAAACTGTATGCCAACTGCACAATATTCGTGGCAGGGTCGTAGAGCAGGATGTCCACGACCTCGGCATTGAATATCTCATGCACCTTGTTGCCCACATTGTGGGTCACTGCGCGCACATCCAGTGTGCGGGTCATCGATTCGCTGATGCTGTTGAGGATGGCGAGCTCGGCGGCGCGTTCTTCGGTCTCTTTCAGCAGGCGCTGGGTTTCATCGAACAAGCGCGCATTTTCAAGGGCAACGCCCATGCTGGATGCAAGTGTGGAGAGCAGACGCACATTCGACTCCGAATAGGCGTCTTCACGATCATAGGTGGTCAGCCAGATCAAGCCGGTTACCCTATTCCCGATGATAATTGGAGCGCTCAGGCTTGACATTGGCCAGCCGGTGTAATCGGTGGGCGGCTGGCTTCCAAATTGTTCAGCCCATTGTTGAAAATCACGATTGATGACATGTGGCTTGCCCTGTTTAATCAGGTATTCACGGATGGGCGCGTTGGGTAACAGCATCCATTCATTGATTTCCGCGGCGATTCTTTTGCCCTGATAGCTGACATAAGGAGCCGCGATCATGTTCGTTTTCTCGTTGTAGATGCTGATTACTACATCACTCATATCGAAGATTTCGCGGAGTTTGTCACCGACGAGGTCGTACACTCCATTCACATCCAATTTCGAGGCGAGCCCTTCCTGCACGCTGTTGATGATTTGCAACTCTGCTGCGCGTTGCTCGGTCTCTTGAAGCAGGTTTTGGGATTCTTCGAACAACTGGGTATTCTGAATCGCGATAACGGCCTGCCGTGAAAGATTGTTCAAAAACTCAAGTTCGGATTCGACGAACTGGTTGTTGCCGCCGTGTCTCCAGACCGCCATTAAGCCTTTCAATTCACTGTTGGCGAGCAGAGGAACTGCCAGCAGGTGCTCATCGGGAGTTGGCTCGGTCCCAGTAATGATCAGAGCGCGCGGATCCGAATTGACATCGTTGACGATCTCGCCGACCTTCACCCGGGCGATAGTCCCCAAAAGGCCTTCGCCCAATGTAATGGTGTCGTTTCGTAATTCCTCGGCTTCCCTGCCGACTGCGGCAATGGCGCGGAAAATTTTTCCGTTCTGCTCCGGAAGGAAGAGCGCGCTCAGGTCGCCGTCGAGCAGGTCTTTGGCGTGTTTTGCAATGCTTTCCAAAACGGTTGCCGCTTCAAGGCTGGAGGAAATATCGCGACCGACTTCCGTGAGGGTTGCCATCTCTCTTGCGCGGCGCTGGGTCTCTGCGTGCAGCTTGGCGGTCTTGATCGCCGCCCCCGCGTTTGCGGCAACGGTCGATAACAGCCGCAGGGAGTCTTCATCGAAGACATTCTCTTTTTGAGTGCTTTGCACGCTCAACACGCCGATGGTCTCGCGCCCGGCTTTGATCGGCACGCCGAGATACGAGCGCGCCTTCCGGCCGCGGCGGCGGATGCCGAGCGCCAAACTTTCCTCGTCGATGTTGCGGTTGAAGATCAGCGGCTGACCATCGCGGATGATGCGGCTGGTCATCCCTTCCCCGAACAGGATCGGTTCCATCTCATCACCGAATTGATAGGGGAACTGGATCATGTTAGTTTGTGGATCGAACAATGCCAGGTAGGCGATATCGGCATTGAACGTGTCGCGCATCTGACTCCCGATAAGCTGGATCATGTTATCCAGCTCCGTTTCCGCCACCAAAGCCTGGGTGACGGTGCTGATCGCAGCCAGTTCCGCGGCGCGTTCTTCGGTCTCTTTGAGCAGGCGCTGGGTTTCGTCGAAGAGGCGGGCATTCTCGAGAGCGATCCCGGTCGCATTCGAAATGGTTTCCAGCAGGCGCATGTCCGAGTCGGTAAAATAATTTTCGACATCGAGGTTTTGCAGCCCGATTCCCGTGAGCGTGTTCTTGCGGATGAGGATGGGCACGGCGCAAAGGGATTTTGGCAGCCGCCCGCGGGAGGATTGGAAATCGGGAAAATCGACAGCGAACTCGTCGAACCCGCTGTTCTTCACAAAACTTTTTTTTGTTTTGAGCACCTTATCGACGATGTGGTTGTGCATGCTGGTGGCGGGCCTGGCGGGAATATCCCATTCCTTCCCCTGTTCGTAGGCGTACTCATACGTCATCATCCTTGTTTCGAGGTCGATGCTGTAGATGGCGGCGGATTGAACGTTGAAGATCTCCGTCAGTTTTTTGCCCACTGCCTGGAAGATGGATTTGATATCGAGGTTCGAGACCAGCGCCTGCTGGACTGTGTTGATCATGGTCAACTCGGCGTTGCGCTGCTGGGTCTCGTCGAAGAGACGTGCATTCTCGAGGGCGACGCTCATTGCGTTGGCAATCGTCGAGAGCAGGCGGACGTCCGAGTCGCTGAACGCGTTCTCAACATCCAGGTTTTGCAGGCTGATGATGCCGGTCACGTTCCCGCTGACGATCATCGGCACAAAGAGCAGGGATTTCGGCTCCTCCCCTTCCAGCACCGGTTCCTCCCCAAGTGCGAGCGTGATCTGGCGGTAATTCTGATTGATCAACCAGGGTTGTTGTGTCTCCACCACCCGCTGGCGGAACTTGTCGATGGGAACCGGTCGATCAAAATGGATTCGTTCACCGCGCTCGATCAGGTAACGATGATTGACTTCATTCGCGGCAGGATCATACAATGAGATCAGCGTGGCTTGCGCGTTGAAGATCTCCTCAAATTTGTCGCCAATCAGGTCGATGATGGACTGGAACTCGAGTTTGGATGCCAAGCCCTGTTGCACGCTGTTGATGACCGCCAGTTCCGCATTGCGTTCCTCGGTTTCTTTAAGGAGGCGCTGGGTCTCGTCGAAGAGGCGCGCGTTCTGCAACGCCACGCCAAGGTTGGCGGAGAGCGTGGTCAATAAGCTGACACTGGATTCCGAAAAGGCGTGTGTTTGATTCGAATACAGGGTAATAACCCCGATCACCTGCCCCGAGGACCAGATCGGCGCGCAGACAACGCTCTGAGTCAGATCGTCTTCTGTTTCATCACCGATCAACACGCCCCCAGCCATACCCAGTTCAATTTTTCGCTGGTCAATATCTTCGTTGATCACGAGTGTGGCACGGTTTTTGATCGCCCAGTTCGCGTACCCGGGTCCGAGCGTGAAAGGTTCTATGGGGTATCGGTCGCCGTGTTCGATGTAATATGGGGTGGTAATGATATTGTTTTGTGGATCGAACAGACCAATATACATATCCTCCACGCCGAATTCCCTGCGGACCTTCTCGCCGACCAGGTCGATGATGGCTTGAAAATCGAGTTCGCGAACCAGTCCTTCGCTGACGCTGTTGATGATGGCAAGTTCGGCAGCGCGGTCTTCGGTGATCTTTAAGAGGCGTTGGGTCTCATCGAAGAGACGGGCATTTTCGAGCGCGACGCTCATCGAGTTGGCAAGCGTTTCGAGCAATCGCACATCTGATTCGCTGAAGGCACGTTCGCGGTCGAGATTTTCCAATGCGGCGTGCCCAAGAACCTGATTGCCGACAAGTAAAGGCACATTCAGCGCGGATTTGGGCAATTCATTATCGGTAAAGGAATCTTCGTAGCCCAACGCCCTGACCTGCTCCACCAGATTCTCGTTATACAGGATCGTCTTGCGTTCCTGAATCATCTTCCTGTGGAAGCCATTGAACGGCATGATCAAGCCGTCGAAGCGTTCTCCTTTTTCAGCAACGTAGCGATAGAGGGCTTGTTCCTTGTCGTTATCGTAGGTGGCGATGATGGTGGATTGGGCGTCGAAAATACTGCGGATCTTCTCGCCGACCAACTCAAAGATGGCTTGCATGTCCAGTTTGGAAGCAAGCCCCAATTGGACACTATTTACGATAGCAAGTTCAGCATTGCGTTGTTCGGTTTCTTTGAGCAGGCGCTGGGTTTCATCGAAGAGACGCGCGTTTTCGAGCGCGACACTCATCGAGTTGGCGAGGGTAGTTAATAGGCGGGCGTCGGCTTCGCCGAAGGCATATTGCTTATAGCTTTGAACGGCAACCACCCCTTTGACATCATTGCCGAGCATGAGTGGGACCCCAAGGTAGGATTCGTTAAGGTCTTCGCCTGTATCGGGGCGGGGAGTGGGTATGCCCCCCAATTGGGTGCCATGTTCCAGTGTATTTACAATGAGCGGTTTTCGCGATTGGATCACATGAGTATAGAATCCCTGACCCATTTGGAACGGCTTGTCAAAGGTTAAACGTACCCCGCGATCCACAGCATATTGTGCGTGGACAAATTGGTTTTCCTGATCATACAAACCGATATAGGTTGAATCGGCATTGAAAACTTCGCGGATCTTTTCGCCGACAAGTTCATAAATGGCATCCATGTCCAGTTCAGATGCCAACCCTTCCTGTACCGAATTGATGATCGCCAGCTCCGCATTGCGCTCTTCGGTGATCTTGACCAGCCGTTGGGTCTCGTCGAAGAGACGCGCGTTTTCGAGCGCGACTCCAAGTGAGGATGCAATCGTTTCCAACAAATGTACAGTCGACTCGCTGAAGGCATGTTCGCGTTCTTCGGTTTGAATGGAGACCAGCCCTGTTGTGATGTTATTGACTTTAATTGGGATGTAAACAGCCGATTTGATATCTACATCACGGTCGGCAAGGCTGGAGGACTGTACTTCTGCCGAGCGTTCTGCCATGTGGTCGTTGATGACAATCGGTTTGCCGGTTTCCAAAATTACTTTTGAAAACCCTCCAGGTTCCAATGATTCAGGGTAGATACGTTGTCCATTGCCAAGCACATAAGGGTAATGGACCAGGTTTGATTTTGAGTCGTGAAGCGCAATGAAAATAATATCGGCTTTAACGATTTGATGAATTTTGTCGCCAACCAAATCAATAATGGATTGAAAATCAAGTTGAGAGGCAAGTCCCTGCTGGATGGAGTTGATGATCTGCAACTCCGCCACGCGCTCCTGCTCGGCTTTGAAGGATTGCGCGTTTTGCAGTGCAATGCTCATCGAGTTGGCAAGTGTCTCCAAAAGACGCACGTCCGACTCGCTGAAAGCGTGTTCGCGTTCCTGGTTTGATACCCCCACAAGCCCATGGAATTCCGAACCCTGTAAGAATGGCACATACACCGCCGAACGCGCATACTCTGCGGTCATGCCATAGGTTTCGATGTCTGCGACCGTGTGAATCAGGATTGTTTTACGGGAAGCAATCTGTTTTCTGGCAATTGGCAGATCGGGTTTCCAATCTTTAACTTGCCGGACTTTGCCGCTTTGATACAAATATGGAAACTGAGTTAAGTCTGTGGCGGGATCGTAAAAGGCAAAAAAGATAGTTTGAGCCTTACCCTTGAAGATCTTTCGTATCTTTTCACCGACAAGAGTATAGATGGATTGAATATCCATCTCTGCCGCAAGCCCTTGTTGAATGCTGTTAATGACGGAAAGTTCTGTGGAACGCTGTCGCTCCGCTTCGAGGGTGCGGACGCGGGTCAATGCGGTTGCGATGTGTTGAGCTGCGAAAGTGAGGATTTGAAGATCTGTCAGGGTATATTTGTATTTCTCCTCATAGCTCTGCACCATCAACACGCCGATTGTTTTTTTATCTTCCTTTAGCGGGATCGCGATTCCGTCTGACCGGGTGCCGACCTGTACCGCCTCGCCACGTTTCCCGGCAAGTGCTGTACTTCCGTCAATGTCTGCCAACGTTTTCCCATGTCGTAATACCCAGCCTGTTGCTCCGCGAAAATCCTTTAGAAATTCGGGTTCAGGAACCACTACATCGACGGTATCGATATAATAGACCCAGGTGATTAGATCGGATTGTTGATCATACAAAGCAATAAAGAAATTCTCAGCATACATCAACTTCCCCACAATCTTATGCAGTTTCTTGTAGAACGACCCCATATCCTTGACCGAGCTGGCGGCATCTGCGATCTCAAATAGCGCCTTTTGGATCTTTATCTGTTCTTTCAGGTTCTCTTTATCGAGCGAATGCCTCTGCGCGCGCACCGGCGCGGACTGCCTGGTTGCAGCCTTGTTTTTTCCTTTCCCCGTCTTCTTAACAGCCTTGCGGACGGACGACAACTTCCCGGTCATTCCGTTTCTCCTCGTCTCTGATAATTGCGCAATTATATACCCTTAGTAACCCGTACCCCCTAAAAAGGTTGACCTATTCTGCCAGTTTCTTGATGTTTTGGATCGGCGTTTGGGGGACCAGGTCGCAGCCTGGCCAGACCGCATCCACGCCCGCTTCTTTCGCCTTTTGAACTGCCTCTGCAACCGAGCCTTCATTTCCCTGCCACAGAGTCGCCACCGGGTCGATGTTGCCAAACAGCAACATGTCTTTTAGTAAAGCGCGAGACGCTTTCAGATCATTCAATTGGTCAACCGAGATCGCATCCGCGCCAGACTGCGCCAGCAGACTCATGGCAGAGTCCGTTTTCCCGCACACCGAAAGCACGGTGGGGCGGGGTAATTTCCCCGTCAGTAGTTGAAGCGCAGGCAATACGAAAGCCTCGAATGGTTTGGGTCCGATAAATCCAGGTGAGCCGCCCATCTCGTGAATGGTGATAAAGTCCGCGCCCGCGTCCAAATAGGCTTTCCCAATGCGTGCCAGAAAATTAGCGAGGACATTCAATGCTTTGAGGACGGTCTCTGGGTCATCCCTCATCTCGCGAAAAAGATTCTGAGCCTTGCAAATGTAGATCATCAACGTATACGGACCGGGGATCATGCCTGAGATCACAGCATGCTTTCCAATATCCTTTCTCGCCAATCCAATTGCATCGCAAATCAACCCGATCCTTCCCCTCTTCCAATCTCCAACCTCCAAATCCCCGATCTCTTTTGTGCTCTGAAACAACAACTTGCGCACCTGCGGGAATTGCACTTCTTCATTGCTGTAAAAGAGAAGTTCCGCGCCAAGCGCTTCCGCTGGGGAACAAAGATCCAATGGGAGCGTTGCCGAAGGCATCCCTGTTAACTCGAACGTACTTGCCGCCGCCCGCGCCATCTTCTCCGCATCATGATGGACTTCATGCAATGCCAGTCCCTCACTTGCCAATCCCTCGATCGTGACATGAATCAATCCGCTGAACGTGGGAACCGAAGAAATCTTTTCCCCGTACAACAACTTAATAATCTCAGCACGCATCAGGACCTCCACTTACAAATTACGGATTACGCTTTACGTGTTCCGTAATTCGTAATCCGTAACCTTCAACTTTCAACCTGTAACCTGCAACTAGCTCTTAACCGCCTTCACGATCGCCGCAATATGTTCTGCTGTATTCCCACAGCATCCGCCCACGGCCTTAGCGCCAAGCGCTACATACTTTTTGGCATACGCCGCCATGTCTTCGGGACCCATGTCATACACGCCCTGCTCGGTCTCGATATCCATATGCGGAACGCCCGCGTTCGGCTTGACCCACAGCGGCATGTCGGGCTTGGTGGCTTGATATTCCTTTACCACCGCTTCCATGTTATCGAGCGTGGTTCCACAGTTCGCACCGATGAGCACAGCGCCCATCTCGGAGTAACGCTTCATCACGTCCTTCGGCTTGACGCCCATCATCGAGCGCGTGCCGCGGTCATAACTGAACGACACCACGATGGGCAGATCTGTCACGGACCGCGCGCCTTCAAATGCAGCATTTGTCTCTTCCATGGCGAACATCGTTTCGATCAGCAAAAAGTCCACGCCGCCGTCGGCGAGGGCTTTGGCTTGCTCGGCGAAGGTCGCTTTCACATCCTCAAACTCGAGCGGACCATACGGCTTGATGATTCCGCCCACGGGTCCCATAGAACCGGCAACCAGTCCATTATTCAACGAAGCGGCTTTGCGGGCGATCTCCGCTGCGCGGATGTTGACCTCGGGAGTCCGATCCTGATACTTCGAGTCTTTCATGCGCATGCGAGTCCCGCCGAAGGTGCAGGTCAGGATGATATCCGACCCGGCTTGGGCGAAGGAAGAGGCGAGTTTGAGAATCGTATCGGGGTCATCGATGATGAGGTCCTCGGGCGGCTTGCCCGGCTTCAATCCCATTTTTTGCAAATTGGATCCCGTTGCCCCATCCGCAACGAGAATTTCCCCGCCGTTCAATCGTTCTAGAAATTTATTCATTTATCCTCCACCTTCACCTCTTCACCCCTCTCCCATTGGGAGAGGGGATGGGGGTGAGGGAAAAATTATTTCATAAAATTCTTCGCCAGCGGATCCGCCTTGCGATTCGGAATCAAATGCGCGATGTGCGGAAACGGCTCGCTCATGTGCGGGAAACTCGTCGCCAGCATGAATTGGTTTTGGAATTCGGGATCGGTCGGCAGTTCAAATCGTTCCACTTTGCGTGTCACTGAATCGATTTCATTGCGTTTCTCGATGTTCAACAGCGCAATACGCGCGCCGTCGCCCGCGGCATTTCCAACCGCATAAACCTTATCCAATTCGCAATCGGGAATCAGCCCGATCAGCATCGCTTTCTCCTTATCGATGAAACTTCCAAAGCCACCAGCGAGGATGATTTTATCAGGGCTTTCCAGATTACTGCGTTTCAAGAGCGTGCGAGCCGCCGTGAACAATGCGGCTTTCGCCAACTGGATTTGCCTGACATCCTGCTGGGTGATTGGGATGTCTCGTCCGATGGATGTTTCTTCCTTCCAGGCAATGACATACTCCCAGCCGGATTCTCCCTCCCGAACGCGCTTCGAGTCTAAGTCTTTCTTGAACTTGCCCCGAGAGTCCACGATCCCCGCCCGGAACAATTCTGCCACAGCGTCGATGATGGCGGATCCGCAGATCCCTTTGACATGACCAATGATCTCCGCATGATCGGTATTCCAACCTTCCACGCCGATGACCTTGTACTTCGGTTCGAGACTTATCTCATCTATATGGACCCGTTCCATCGCGCCGGGCGCGGCACGCATTCCATACTCGACATGAGCACCTTCCAATGCTGGTCCCGTCGGCGTGGACGTACACACCAGGCGTTTGCGGTTTCCCAAGACCAACTCTGCGTTGGTGCCAATGTCGATCAGCAACCAGTTTTCATCCTGTTTATGCGGTTCCTCGGCAAGGATGACCGCGCTCGTATCCGCGCCGACAAACGAAGCAATGGTCGGCAGGACATGGATGTTCCCGGACGGGTTGATGTGCAATCCCAGTTCTCTTGCTTTGATATCCACCGACTTGTGAATGGTCGGCACGAAGGGAGCAAGCCCCAAATCTTTTGGATGCAAATTCAACAGGACATGGTGCATGGTGGAGTTGCCCACCAGGACCATCTCATGAATATCATCCAGGCGGATATTAGCCGTATGCGCGGCTTGACTGAGCAATTTGTTCAAAGTGGCGATGATGGCTTTGTGTAATTTCTCCAAACCGTCGGGCTGATCGATCGCGTACTGAATGCGGGACATGACGTCCTCGCCGTACACGATCTGCGGATTCATCTCCGATTCAGAGGCAAGCACTTCACCCGTCCGCAGATTGCATAAATACAGCGCCACCGTCGTCGATCCGATATCCACCGCCGCCCCGTAGCTGTCTTCGTGATAGCCCGCCTGCACAGCGATCACTTCCCTCTCGTTGTGCACGGTAACGGTCACGCTCCATTTTGCTTCCCGAAGGGTCCTGGCGAGCGTGCGCAGGCAGGCATAATCAATGTCGAAGTCATGCCAACGCGGAAGTTTTTCCTCCGTGCCGCGCACCAGCGCCATGGATGTTTCCAATCCCTTGGCAAGGCGTTCCCAATCCGCGATGGGACGCTCCAAATTGGGGGGCGCCATCGAGACGAGATATTTTCGGATTGCAGGCCTGATTTCGATCTCGCGGTCCCTTGCGCTCTTGCGGACGATCTGCTTGTTTCCGCGGCTTTCCTCTGGGACATTGATCAAAACATCGCCCAAAATCCTGCACTGACAGGATAGCCGGACCTGGCCTATTTCCCAGCCTTTTTCCTTTAATAACTTTGGTCTGCGTTCAAGATAGGCGCGTTCTTCCGTGCCAACGGGGGAGAGGTTTTCGCGCTTCGACTCGATGTTGTACTTCTCGAAGCGGCCTTCTTCCACCAAAACCATGCACTTGCCGCAGGTGGCATTCTCGGCGCAAATGGATTCGATCTCCACGCCCAATTCCCTCGCCGCTGAACGAACCGACATGCCTTCGTCGATCTGTCCACGCCGACCGGAGGGCTGAAGGATGATGTTGTGTTTTTTAGTCATATTCTATGCAAAGTGCGCGGTCACCATCGGTGGTTGGCATTTGGGACAAGGATTACGCCGGATCAGCTTCACGGCGTGGAATCATGATCATTGCGGCGGCAGCTTCCAGTTCAGAAAGAAGCGTTTCGGCAACTTCCTCGGGTGTGCCATCGCGCTCGATCCATTCGCCGCGTTTGTATTCTTTTGCATAATCCGATGTGGATGTCGCGCCGATCGCCATCGCATATGCGTCGATCTTGTTCTGTATCTTTTGCGAAAGTTCCTTTTTTATCGTACGCCCATCGCCTTCCACGGTGAGTGATTGGGGAATGTCCCGCCAGTACATGACTCGATATTTTGCCATTGCGTGTATCCTTCTTAAATTATATATAATTTAAGAAGGATTTTACGGGATGATGTGCATTGGGTCAATGGGAAAAGTTGAGGTTCTTAAGAACAAACGTCGAAACAATCGAGCGTTGTGACCTAGAGGATATTTTTCAACATCTGTGCGACGGAGCGATAAACTGGAGAGACGTCTCCCAGATACACAAGAGGTTTGCCGGAAAACTCGAATGCTGAAAGTTCGTCATCGGCGGGGATCGTGCCAAGCAGCGGCACATCCGATTTTTCGATGAATATTCTTAGTTCGGCTGGCATATCTCCGCGCAGGCGGTTGATGATAAGATGCGCGTTTTCGATGTTGATATCCAATTCCCTGCGCATATCTGCGATGCGTTGTGCTGCAACAAGTCCGCGCTGGGTGGGGTCGCTGATGATGAAGAGATGCTGCACATCGCGCGTGGTGCGTCGGGAGAGGTGCTCCATGCCCGCTTCATTATCGATGACCACATATGCATAATGACGGCTTAATCCGTCGATCACTTCGCGCAAATTATGGTTTACCGCGCAATAACAACCCGGTCCCTCACCGCGCCCCATCGCGATCAAATCGAAGCGCGAACCTTCCGCAAGCGATGAACGGATGTGGTAATCAAGATAATCGCGTTTGCTCGTGCCGCCGGGCATGGTCCCCATTGCCGCGCCGCCGCTGGTCAACGATGTTTTAACCTGTTCCAGCATCTCCTCGCGGATTTCCCCGACCGTCCATTCGAGGTCGAGTCCGAGAACCATGTTGAGATTGGAGGACGGGTCGGCGTCGATGGCGAGGATACTTCCGGTTTGATTCTGGGCGAGATATTTGATGATCATCCCGGCCACGGTGGTTTTACCCACGCCGCCTTTGCCCGCCAATGCAATTGTGGTGGTCATTCATACACCTCATCACTGGTCAGTTCGGTCAGTTTTTGAACGATGGATTGAGCAGCCAGTTTCAGACTTTTGACATGATCGTAGACCGGAATGCCCAGACGATCCGCTTCCTGCACTTTTAGGTCGGCGGGGAGATAACCGATCAAGGGAATTTCGTTTGCCTCAGCCTGGAGGAATTCCGCTTCGTCCTCATTCCGCACTTTATTCCCCACCAGGTACAACCGCATCAACCCGATATCGTTCGCCAGTTTCCTGATCTGTTTGGCTGTGCCCAAACTGCGGCGGGTCGGTTCGACGACCACAAGCATGGCGTCCACAAAATCGACAGTGGCGCGGCCGAGATGCTCCACGCCCGCGTACATATCCAGCAGAAGGATATCATCATCGCGGAATAGCAGATGGGTGAACAATGTTTTCAACATCGCAGATTCGGGGCAGATGCAGCCGGATCCGCCGATATCGACCGAGCCCATTTCGAGCAGGCGCACGCCGCGATGCAGAACGCTGAAGCGTTCGGGGATGTCGTCCACCCGGGGATTCAAGGTGAAGAATCCGCCGACGGTGCCGGGTTTTGCGCCGGTTCTTTCGAAAATCAGTTCGTTCATCTCGGAAATGGGATGAAGCTCGCTGCGGACTTCGGGAGGGAATCCCAAGGCTCCGGCGAGGCAGGGGCTTGGGTCGGCATCCACAGCCAGAACGTCGCGTGAGGCATCTGCATACGTCTGGGCGAGCAGTGCTGTGAGTGTCGTCTTCCCGACGCCGCCTTTTCCTGTGATCGCAATTTTCATGCTTTTACTGTAATCCAATCGTGCGTGCATTCAAATTGCCGTTCATCATCAATTCGGACGATGGATATAACATTTGTCCAGCTAACCTGTGACAATCAGCACAACTTGCCGGGGGGTCGGGGTGCTAGAATGATTTAAACCCACCTCCCTTTAGAGGTCTTGTGATGATTTAAGTACCCGATAAGGAGGCAGCATGAAAACAAAAACGTTCGAAGCGCCCGCGCTTTATGGCGACCATCATGTCACGGAGGTGCGACGCATCCTGCTTGAATTGGAGGGGGTCGCGGGGGTTTATGCCAGCAGCGCATTTCAGACCATCGAAGTGGATTACGACGAGTCGAAGATCAACGATCTTGAAATTGCGCTGAAGTTGGACGAAGCTGGCTATCTGGGGGAATGGACGCCGCCCGTTGAATTGGGCATTGCACCTCAACAGGGGGATGGACAAAAACCGTATTTCCGTCACACTGCCACGTATGAGACCACCAAACAAACCGTCAGCTTTGCGCAAAAAGTGAATTATGGAGGACGCCCGCTTTGGTATTGCCCGGGGATTGGCGCAATCAAGATGGACGAGGAGACGAACAATGGCTAAGAAGCGTGAGATCAAGGAATACTCGACCGATCCCGCCGCGCAACAGATGTTGATCCGCGCGGAGGAGTTGGGAATTGGAACAGCGTTCACCCGCGCCGATAACATGGTTCCGTGCAACATTGGCGGTGCAGGGATGTGCTGCAAACAATGCGGCATGGGACCGTGTCGTTTAACGAAGAACGGCGAAGTGGGTGTCTGCGGCGCGACGCTCGATACGATCCAGGCACGCAACCTGACGCGCGCGATTGCGGCCGGCGGCGCGGCCCATTCAGACCATGGACGCGACATGGCTTTCCTCTTAAAGGCAACCGCCAAAGGCGAAGCAGAGGGATATTCCATACGTGACGTCGCGAAACTGCGGATGGTCGCTTCATATTATGACATCAAGGTCGAAGGGCGGTCACCCGAAGAGGTCGCCAACGACCTGGCAGACCTTTACATCGCCCAATTTGGGCAGCAGCGCGGGGAGGTTGCCCCTGCGGTGCGCGCGCCGAAGAAGCGGCAGCAGGTCTGGCGGGAACAGAAGGTCTGGCCGCGCGGCGTCGATCGCGAGGTGGTTGAGGCGCTGCATCGCACCCACATTGGCGACGACCAGGACCCCGCGCATATTTTGAATCATGCCGTGCGCACGGCTCTTGCCGACGGGTGGGCTGGCTCGATGATCGCCACCGACATCTCGGATATTCTATTCGGCACACCTGCGCCGCTTCTTGGTCAGGCAAATCTCGGTGTGATCAAGGAGGACATGGTCAATGTCGTCGTGCACGGGCATGAACCGTCCATGAGCGAGATGCTTGTCGCGGCGTCGCAGTCGCCAGACATCATCGCGTATGCGAAAGCGGCAGGCGCGCACGGAATAAACCTTTCCGGGATTTGCTGCACTGCGAACGAGATCCTGATGCGGCAGGGAATCCCTGCCGCGGGAAATTTCCTGCATCAAGAGTTGTCCATTATGACCGGCGCGGTCGAAGCGATGGTCGTGGATGTGCAGTGCATCATGCAGGCGCTGGTGGGACTGGCGCAGAACTTCCATACCAAGATCATCACCACGTCGCCGAAGGTCAAGATCAAGGGCGCGACTCATATCGAATTCGACGAGCAAAAAGCGCTAACGATTGCGAAAGAGATTCTCAAGACCGCTATCGATAATTTCAAAAATCGCGAGTCTGCCAAGGTGCGCATTCCGCAGATCAAGGAAAGCGTCATCCCAGGCTTCTCGCATGAGTACATCAACTACATGCTCGGCGGCTCGTACCGCGCATCCTTCCGCCCGCTGAACGATGCCATCATGACCGGTCGTATTCGCGGGGTGGCGGCTATCGTGGGATGCAACAATCCGCGTTCCTCGCAGGATTACCTTCACAACCTGGTTGTCAAGGAGCTGCTAAAGCAGGATGTGCTTGTCGTGCAGACGGGTTGCGGCGCGATTGCCGCAGGGAAACTGGGGCTGATGTTGGGCGAAGCAGGCTTGAGCGAGGTCGGAAGCGGTCTGCGCGAAGTCTGTGAAACGGTCGGCATCCCGCCCGTACTTCATATGGGTTCCTGTGTGGATAACACCCGTATCCTGACCGTGCTGACGCAAATGGTCGAAGAAGGCGGACTGGGCGATGACATTGACCAGGTCCCTGCCGTGGGTCTTGCGCCTGAATGGATGAGCGAAAAGGCGCTGGCAATCGCAACGTATTGCGTCGCATCAGGCGCGTATGTCATTTTCGGCGGCGCGTCGCCTGTAAGCGGCATGCCGGACCGCGTCAGCGACAGCGACCTTGTGCTGAAATACATCAGCGAAGGCTGGGAGAAGCAGTACGGCGGAAAACTGGAATTCATCCCCGACCCGCAGGAGATGATTTTCAAATCGCTCGAACATATCGATAAAAAGCGCGCTGCGCTCGGCTTGCCCGCATGGGAGAAGGACAAGTTTGGCCGCAGCGGTGATGCGAAGATGAACGAACTGGAGAAGTTGCCGCTCGCAGAAAAGCGCGAAGCGATCTATGGTTTGGCGGCTGATTGAAGTTATTGGTGATTGGTAGTTACCCTTTACCAATCGCTGGAGGAAACTCATGTCACGATATATCGCAACCAGAGCAATGCGCGGCGCGAATGCGCTGGTCATTGAAGCTGAATTGATGCTCGATCGCGCGCTCAAGGAAAAAGGCGCCGATACACCTGTCGCATTCCCCAATACGGCGTATTACCTCCCGACCATCCTCGGCATGACGGGCAAGGCTGTCGAAAAACTGGGCGACTTGCAGCCCATCATGAGATATGCGCGGGATTTGCTTCATCCCATCCCCGCCTTTGCTAAATGGACTCCCTACCTCGGCGAGACGTTGGACTCAGGGATGGCAACGCTTCTCGCCGCCGAGACGATCGAGGTGGTGCGCTTCGTCTATGGACTCCAGCCTGAGCCCATGCCCGATAGCTTTACCCTCTCTGGAGGCACGAACTATGTCGGCAGTGAAGGTCATCATCTCAACGGTCCGATCGATGATATTCAACTCCGCTCGTGGGGCATCCAACTTGTGGACGGTCGCATGCCCGGTTTTGCCGCCATCGTTGGATGTGCAAAATCGAACGAAGTCGCCGTCAAGATCGTGCGCGAACTTCAACGCCGCAATATCCTGACCTTCCTTTGCGGCAATGTCAACGGACGAAGCATCATCCACCAGCTTCAGGAAGAAGGCGTGGAACTCGGCTACAACACGTTTACCGTTCCATTTGGAACCGACACCATCTCTGCGATCTACGCTTTGGGGTTTGCCACCCGCTCCGCCCTGACCTTTGGCGGACTCAAGCCGGGCATGTCACGCGAGATCCTGCTCTACAACAAGGAGCGTGTCTTTGCCTTCGTGCTTGCTTTGGGCGAAGTGGACGATTTGAAATACGCCGCGGCGGCGGGCGCGATCAATTTTGGTTTCCCGGTCATTGCGGATACTGTCATTCCCGAGATCCTGCCGACAGGCGTCACGACGTACGAACACGTCGTTTCCATGCCGTTCAACCAAATCGAAGGGAAGGATGATCTGGAACGCGCGGAACAACTCGTGCAAAAATGCATCGAAGTGCGCGGCGTGCGGGTGAAGGTCTCGAACGTGGATGTGCCTGTGCCGTACGGTTCCGCGTTTGAGGGCGAGGTCGTCCGCAAGGCGGATCTGCGGGTGGAATTCGGCGGCAAACACTCGCGCGCCTTTGAATACCTCCACATGGCGAAATTGGATGAAGTCACGGATGGAAAGATCGAAGTCATTGGTCCCGATTTTGCGCAAATCCCGGCACAAGGGTCGATGGACCTGGGCATCATCATCAAAGTAGCGGGGCGGCAGATGCAGCAGGATTTTGAACCGGTCCTCGAGCGGCAGGTCCATTACTTCGTCAACGGCGCGAGCGGAATCCAGCATGTCGGTCAACGCGACATCGCGTGGATTCGAATTTCCAACAACGCTGCGGACAAGGGCTTCAACCTCGAACATTTCGGCAGGGTATTACATGCCCGCTTCCATGAAGATTTCGGCGCAATCGTGGATAAGGTACAAGTCACAGTCATCACCGACCCGGCGCTCCACACCGAGTGGCTGGAGAAGGCGCGCGCGGCATATGACTTCCGCAACAAGCGTCTTGCCGATTTGACCGATAACAAAGTCGAGGAGTTCTATTCCTGCACGCTGTGTCAATCGTTCGCGCCAAACCATGTGTGCGTGGTTTCACCTGAACGCCTCGGTCTGTGCGGAGCGTACAACTGGCTGGACTGCAAAGCCTCGTTCAGCATCAATCCGACCGGGCCGAACCAGCCCATCAAATTGGGCAAGCTTGTGGATGAGAAAAAAGGGTACTGGGAGGGGACGAACGATTATGCCAAGATCGGGTCGCATGGGGTAGTACAGGAAGTTTCGATGTATTCCATCATGGAAAACCCGATGACGGCGTGTGGATGTTTCGAGTGCATTGTGATGCTCATCCCTGAAGCCAATGGCGTGATGGTCGTCTCGCGCGAAGACACTTCCATGACCCCCGCGGGCATGACCTTCTCGACCCTCGCGGGCATTGCAGGCGGAGGGATGCAAACCCCCGGCGTGATGGGCGTGGGCAAGTTCTATCTCATCAGCCCCAAGTTTATTTCCGCCGATGGCGGATTCAAACGCGTGGTGTGGATGTCGTCCGTGTTGAAACAGTCCATGAACGACGAGTTCAAAGCTGTCTGCGCCCGCGAAGGCGACCCTGATCTGCTTGACAAGATCGCCGACGAACGAAGTGTATCAACCGTGGATGACCTACTCGCGTGGCTGGAGGCGCACAACCATCCTGCCATGGCGATGGAGCCGATGTTTTAGCAGTTACAGTTTGAAAGATCGAAGGTTTACGGATCAACCTTCCAATATTCAAACATTCATTCTGATATAGGAGCAAAACATGAAAGGCGACGATAAACTGATCAAAACCCTGAACGACCTTCTGGCGGATGAACTGACCGCCATCAGCCAGTACATGGTGCATTCCGAGATGTGTGATAACTGGGGTTACGGAAAACTCCACAAAGAGATCGAAAAGAAAGCCATCGACGAAATGCATCATGCCGAGTGGCTGATCGGGCGTATCCTCTTTTTGGAGGGTTTGCCGATCGTTTCCAAACTCAATGCCATGAAGATCGGGAAGAATGTGCAGGAAATGGTCAGCAACGATCAGGAAGCCGAACTGGGCGCGATCAAAGCCTATAACGCGGGCATCGCGCTGGCAGGCGAAGTCGGCGACGAATCCACCGGCGACCTCCTCACCACCATCCTCAAGATGGAGGAGGGACATCACGACTGGGCGGCGAAACAGCGCATCCAGATCGAGCAGATGGGTCTTGAGAACTACCTAAGCAATCAGGCTGGCGAGGGAGAGTAAACTACTCAAAACCTGGCAGGCCTCAGGAAGACCTGTCAGGTTTTTTACTGGAAATCATGAGCGAACAAAAACTCGTCCGTGACTTGATGACTGTCGGTGTGCCGACATGTAAATGGGAAACACCCATTAAAGATATTGCCCGCTTCCTTCTGGAGAAGAACGTCGAGGCGATGTGTGTGCTCGATGTGGAAGGTCACGGCATCGGCGTGGTGGGAGCCGACGAACTCGTTTGGGCATATGCCAGGGAGGGATTTGAGTCCCTGACAGCCGAGGACATCATGAGTGAAGGAGTCCCCGAGCTGGGAGCGGATGTTCCACTCGCGGTCGCCGCGCAGATGATGAAGGACAGGGGCATCCGTATCGCGTATATGATGCACAACTCCGCAGGGATCATCTATCCCGCGGCTTATATTTCCTATCGTCATTTCCTGCGTCACATGGCGGCGAAGGATGAAGGCGATTTGAAGGATTTGGGCCTTGCCGCTGAGCGCAAATCGCCAATCGAACAATTCATTGAGAAAAGAGATGAAGCAAGGAGGAAGGCAGGATTACTGTAATCACGAAGCGCGCCAGGAACGCAAAATGTTTTCTTTGCGGGCATCGCGCTCCTGGCGGTTCAAAAAGGAGAACACTATGCCAATTGAAATCCCAAAAGACAAATGGGCTGGCAGTATCAGAGCCATTACAATCGGCGCGACAAGCGCAGAGGGAGGCACGCGCTCAAGGTGCGTCACCATCGGCGGCGAAACGACCATGCCGTATCTGCACTTCGAAGCGCCGACCCCGAACAAACCCGTCATTGCCATAGAGATCAAATCTCGCAAACCCGAAGACTGGTCCCCGTTATTGATGGAGGTCTGGGGCGAGGCGATGACGGATCCTGCTCAATGGGCGAAAAAGTCGGAAGAGGCGGGAGCCGACCTCATCGCCCTGGGCTTGACCGTTGAAGATACCCCGGATGATGCGGTGCGAATTGTCAAATCTGTTCTAAGCGCAACAGGACTCCCGCTCATCGTCTGGGGACCGGGACAGGCAGAGAAAGACAACGAAGTGCTGGTCCCTGTTTCGGAGGCAACGAAAGGCGAAAAACTCGTCCTCGGCATTTGCGAAGACAAGAACTATCGCACCATCGTCGCCACCGCCATGGCGAACGGACATCTCGTGCAGGCACGGGCGCCGATGGATGTGAACCTGTCCAAGCAGTTGAACATCCTCATCAGCGACATGGGCATGCCGAAGGAGCGCATCATCATGGACCCGACGACGGGTGCGCTTGGATACGGAATTGAATATGGTTATTCGGTAATGGAACGCTTACGGCTTGCCGCGCTGCAGGGTGATGCGATGACTCAATACCCGATGATCGTCACGCCGGGTTTCGAAGCATGGAAAACAAAAGAAGCGAAGGTCGGGGAGGGTGTGCCCGAAGCGTGGGGCGACTGGAAAGCGCGCGCGATTCACTGGGAAACGCTCACCGCGATTGCGCTTGTCGAATCGGGCGCGGATATTGTGGTGTTGAGGCATCCTGAATCGGTGGCAAGGGTGAAGGATGCGATTGAGGAATTAATCACTGCGTAGAAGGTGAAAAGTTTCCACTCTCTACTTTCCAATTTCCACGAAGGAGATACAAATGGCATTAAGCGGAATCCAAATTTACAAGCTCCTCCCTCAAACCAACTGCAAGGAATGCAGCTTCCCCACTTGTCTCGCATTCGCGATGAAACTTGCGGCAAAACAGGTGGAACTCAGCGCGTGCCCGTACGTCAGCGAAGAATCGAAAAAGCAGCTGGCAGAATCCGCTGCGCCGCCCATCCGTCTCATCTCGCTCAGGGCAAACGGCACGGAACTCAAGGTCGGGAACGAAGTTGTGATGTTCCGCCACGAAAAAACTTTCTACAACAAGCCCGGCCTGTTCCTGCGCGTCAAAGCCAGCGACCCCGATCTTGCCAAGAAAGTCGCGGCTGCCGATGCATACAAGGTCAATTATGTGGGCATGGATTTTTCCATCGACGGATTTGCGATCGAGTTGGATGGAAATCCCGAAGCCGCGAAGACGGTCCGCAGTGTGACAAAGCGCCCGCTCATCTTGATCGGGAACGATGCGGCGGCTCTCGACTCAACCCTCAGCCAGCTCGCTGGCGAATCGACTCTGATCTACGCCGCAGATTCATCCAACCACGAATCCCTTGCGGATGTTGCGAAGAAACATAAAGCCATCCTTGCCGTCAAAGCGGACTCACTCGAGGCTCTCGCCGACCTGACTCAAAAAGTGCAAGCCAGGGGTGTGGAGGATATGGTGCTCGACCTCGGCGGGAAAAACCTCGGCGAATGGCTCACACGTTCCACGCAAGCCCGCCGCCTGGCGTTGAAATCCAACTTCAAGCCACTTGGGTATCCCACCATCTTTTTTGCAGCCCAAAACGGACTCGACAAAGAAGCTGTCTATGCATCGCAGGCAATAACGAAATACGCCGGGTTTGTCGTTATCGACACCTTTGCGCCGGAAATGATCTATCCATTGCTCGTCCTGCGCGAGAACATCTACACCGATCCGCAGAAACCCATTCAAGTCCAGCCGGGTATCTACGAGATCAACTCTCCGAAGCCCGATAGTCCTGTGCTCGTCACCACCAATTTCAGCATCACTTACTTTGCCGTTGCAAACGAAGTGGAAGGGAGCGGCTTGCCCGCCTGGTTGGTCGTCACGGACGCGGAGGGCATGTCAGTCCTGACCGCTTGGGCGGCGGGCAAATTCGACGCTGAACGAATCGCCAAAGCCATCAAAGGATTCAACGTCGAGGAAAAGGTCAGTAAGAAGCGTATCGTTTTGCCGGGCCACGTCGCGGTGCTGTCTGGCGAGGTGGAAGAGGAACTCCCTGGCTGGGAGGTCCGCGTCGGTCCGCGTGAGGCGGTGGATCTGCCTGCGTTCATGAAGCAGGTTCTCAATTAAATTGCAGGTCCAAGGATGAAGGTTGAAAGTTCTCTGAGGAATAATAACCTTCAACCTGAAACATTCAACCTTAAACCAAAGTGGAACATTCCATCACCTTCACCGGCGAAAATATCGACGCCAAAGTCAAAGTTTCGACCAACACATTGCTGGCTGATGCCGCGCATGACGCGGGCATCGACATCGGCCAGCCGTGCGGCGGGCAGGGACGCTGCGGTCGTTGCGCTGTGCAGGTGACGAGTGGCGATGTCCGTCGTCGAAGTACGCTGCGGCTTTCGCTGGATGATATCGCCCAAGGATACGCACTCGCCTGCCAGACCGTCGTTGAGGGCGACGTTGCAATTTATATCCCACCACAGGAGAAGATCGAACGACGGCTCACCACCGACCGCGTCGTTGCGGAAGTTTCCGTTCCATCTGATTATGAATATCCATTCACGCAATCAGTTCGCCGCATGCATCTGACCCTCACGCCGCCCAGCATGGATGATCAAACCGACGATTGGTCGCGCACCCAGACCGCATTCCGGCTGCAGCACCGAATGGAACAGATTGTGTGTTCTGTCGGGCTGTTGAGAAAGATGGGCGAGGTCTTGCGCGAAAAAGATTGGCGCGTTACCGCCATCATCGAGACAGGCAATCTGGAGGAAGGGCATCCCACCCGGCTGATCGACCTGCGCGCTGGTCATGAAGATGAATATGCCCCGCTCTGGGGTTGTGCGGTGGACATCGGTACAACGACGGTGACATTATGGCTCGTGGATCTGGTGACGGGACAGGTCAAGGCGCAGGTTGCCGAGTATAACGGCCAGATCTCGCGCGGCGAGGATGTGGTCTCGCGAATCATTTACGCCGCAAAAAAAAGCGGCGGGGATGAGTTACGTCAGCGGGTATTGGATACCATCAATGGACTGCTCGAACTGGCGTGCAAACGCGTCAAACTGCCTGAAGGCAATTTGACTCCCGAACAATTGGTCAAAGCAACCATTGCCGGGAACAGCACGATGATGCACTTGTTGTTGGGAATCCCCGCATCGAATATCCGGCTCTCGCCTTTTATTACCGCAGTCAACCAGCCGCCGACTTCGACGGCACGAGAGGTCGGTTTGAATATCTCTCCCGAAGCGGTCGTGGATTGTCTGCCCGGGGTGGCAAGTTATGTCGGCGCGGACATCACGGCGGGCGTGTTGTCTTCGGGTCTTGATAACGCGGAAAATGTGACCCTGTTTCTGGATGTCGGTACGAACGGCGAGACCGTGCTTGGAAACCGGGATTGGCTTGTCACTTGCGCGTGCTCGGCAGGACCGGCGTTCGAAGGTGCGGGCGTCGTGAACGGCATGCGCGCAACGACGGGCGCGATAGAAGAAGTCTGGATCAACAGCGAAACGCTCGAGCCGACGTATCGCGTCATTGGCGGAGGCAAACCGAAGGGAATCTGCGGAAGCGGATTGATCTCCCTGCTTTCGGAAGCGTTCTTGACGGGGATTCTGGATAAGGGTGGAAATGTTAATTTAACGGCTGGCAGTTCAAGGGTCCGTGAAGGGGCGCATGGAGGAGAGTATGTCGTGGCTTGGGGCGCGGAGACCGAGTCGGGTGAGGATATCGTCATCACAAGAGTCGATATTGACAACCTCCTGCGCGCCAAAGCCGCCATCTATGCCGGTTTTACGGTGCTGGCTGAGAATGTCGGCATTCCGCTCGAGACCACGGACAAGGTTTTGGTTGGCGGGTCGTTTGGAAAATATATCAACGTGGAAAAGGCGGTGCAGATCGGGCTGCTGCCTGACATGGAATGGAACAGGTTCGAATTCCTGGGAAATACATCGGTGAAAGGCGCGTATTACGCGCTGCTCGATTGGCGCAAGCGTGAACGCATTTCCGAGATCGCGAAGCGCATGACCTATATCGAGTTGTCGGCTGATAACAGTTTTTATGATGCGTTCACTTCCGCATTATTTCTTCCTCATACAGACCTGCGCAGGTTCCCTTCCGTGGAGTCTGCGTTGGGTAAAGTTTGAACAAGCAAGCAAGGAGAAACGCTATGCTGCCAGATCAGATCAGGATATTTCGTGAAATGGTCACGCTCAAGGATGGGGTGCATGTGTTGTTGAGGCCGATGGTCAAGGAGGACCGGCCGCATTTGGAGGAGATCTTTCTGCAGGCGGACAGGGACGATATGGTCTATTTCCGGCACAATGTGAAAGACCCGGCCGTTCTTCAGGAATGGTGCGACCGATTGAATTATGACGAGGTGCTGCCCCTGCTGGCGCTCGTCAAGGACCATGCAGTGGGGAGCGGGTCGCTTCATTTCTTCGACGGTCCCAAGCGGCATATCGGCGAGGTGCGTCTGTTCCTTTCGAAGGATTATCGCAAGCGCGGACTCGGTATGAAGATGACCCGCGTGTTGGTGGATTTTGCGCGCCGGCAGGGGCTTGCGATCCTGACTGCCGAGATCATTGCGGACAAGACGAAGGTCGTCCGCGCCTTCGAGCAGGTCGGCTTCGTCTCGCAATGCACGCTGGAGGATTATTTCATGTTTCCCGACGGCGATTGCGCGGACGTCGTCTTTATGACCCTATGCCTGAAACCGCGCACAGACGAGTTTTAACGGATGGAAGAAGCGGAGATGTTTTTCCGCAAAGGAAATGACAGCATTCGGTTCATGTAAAGGAGGAACCATGTATATCATCGGTGAGAACATTCATATCATCTCGGAGAAGGTAAAGGAGGCGTTGGCGAACCGCGACCGTGAGTTCTTCATGGATCTGGCGGTGCGGCAGGTGGAGGCGGGGGCGAAGGCGATCGATATTAATCTCGGTCCGCGCAAGAAGGATTGGGCGGAGGTCTTTCCATGGATCGTCGAAACGGTCGAATCGGTCGTGGATGTGCCGCTTTCGATCGATACGACGAATGTCGACGGCATGGAGGCGGCTTTGCAGAAGATCACAAAAGCGCAGCCGATCCTCAATTCCACTTCAGCCGAGCCTGAACGGTTGGAGAAGATTCCGCTCCTGGCGAAGAAATACAACGCCAAAGTGATCGCATTGACGATGAAGACCGAAGGGATCCCCGTCGAAGCGGATGCGCGGGTCAATATCGCCATCGAGACCTTGATTCCGCGCATGATGGAGATCGGCTTCCCGATGGAGAACCTCATCATCGATCCGCTCGTGCTGACCGTCAGCGGATGCCAGCAATATTGCCCCCACCTCATCGAAGCGGTGCGGACCTTGCAATATGCCTGGGACCCAAAGCCGAATATTTCGGTCGGATTGAGCAACGTTTCAAATGCGGTTCCGAATGACAACCGCCCGCTTATCAACCGCGTCTACCTCGCCATGTTGATGGGTGTGGGACTGCAGATGATGATCGCCAATCCGTTCGATGAAAAACAGAACAATGTTATCCGCTGGGTAGAGACGAAAGACACTAGTAATCCGCTGGCGAGACTCTACAATAAGATTGCAGAACGGATCGGCGCAGGGGAAGAACCGCAATTGGAAGATTTCGACCTAACCGACCCCGAACAGTCCGAAATCTGGAAGACGACCCAGATTCTGCTGAACAAAGTGATCTACGCGGATTCGTATTTGATGAATTAGAGTTTCAGTTTCCAGGTGTCAGGTTTCAGGCGGTACGGCCGGCGTGGCTCGAACACGAATTGTGAAACCCAAAACGCGACACTGTTACTCGACACCTGACGCCTTACTGGAGGAACCATGCCCATCTTTACCCCCGGTCGCCGATGGCAACCAGCCTATTCCCCGTTTAAGAACGAGCCCCTCAGCCATAAACTGATGGAGGATTTCGAATACATGCTCAAGGGACCACTATTCGGTTGTCGCATGTGCGGCAACTGTCTCTTGCAGGAGACGGCGTTCATCTGCCCGATGGAATGCCCGAAGGGATTGCGTAACGGACCGTGCGGAGGCTCGACGCCCGAACATTGTTACGTGGATAAAACCCGCCCGTGCATTTGGTACAAGATCTACGAACGGTCGCACAGAATGGGACGCGAAGAAAAACTGCTCGAAGTCCTCCCGCCGCTGGATTGGGAAAAGGTCGGCACAGAGACGTGGAAGGATGTCGTCGCCGAGGTCAGGAAGAACGGCACCGGCAAGGTGATGAAGAGTCTCCTGCTCGATAGCGGAGAGAACCGCTGGAAGACATGGAATCTGATCTTCCGCAACGTGCGCCAGCCCGATTGGTGGCAGGGCGATGACAAGTATCACGCTCCCGCGTCGACAGAACCTGTTTCCAATCTGCAGACATCGTTTCAGGCTGGAGAGTTCGTCGTCGCCTGCGAGATCGCGCCGCCGTTGAGCATGTCCACGAAGAAGTTGATCGAGAACATCAACCTCGTCAAGCCGTACGTGACCGCCATCAACTTCACCGATAACGCCTCCGCCACGCCGCGAATGACATCGTGGGCTTGTTCGAAATTTGCCATCGAAAACGGAGCGGAACCTGTGATGCAGATCGCTGCGCGCGACCGGACGCGCGCAAGTCTGCAGGGCGAGATCCTTGGCGCGACCGCGATGGGCGTGCGAAATGTATTGTGCGTGACGGGTGACAGTCCTGTGCTTGCGCCGCAGCCGCGCGGGCGCATGGATATCAACGACCTGGACGCGATCCAGATGATTTGGATTCTGCGCCGTATGCGCGATGAGGGTCATTATCTCGATGGACGCGAGATCAAATTCCCACCCAGGTTCTTCCTCGGCGCGGCGGCTTCGCCGTTTGCATCCGACCCCAAGTTCCAGGCGCTGCGCGAAGAGAAGAAGGTCAATGCGGGCGCGCAGTTCTTCCAGACCAATCTCGTCTACGATGTGGACCGCATGGAGATATGGCTGAACGAAATCGCGAAGCGCAATATCCTCGATAAGGTCTACGTAATGGTGGGCATCACGCCGCTCAAAAGCGCAAAGATGACCCATTACATGACCCAGGTCCCTGGCGTGGTTGTTCCCGATGTCATCGTCAAACGCATGGACGTCGCCGATAAAGCGGGCGGCGCGCCGGCAGCGCAGGAGGAGGGCGTGAAGATCGCGCTGGAGATCATCGAGCGAATCAAAAAACTTCACGGGCAGGGCATCCACGGATTGCATATCATGCCTGTGGGCTGGGAGGATGTGGTGCCACGCATTGTCGGCGAGGCAAAACTTTTGAAAACGGGATCAGCCGTCCCGAAGGGCGAGGCGGAGCCTGTCCCTGCATGAGTCCGGGACGATCCCTGCGGCGTATCGTCAAGGATGCGACAGGCCAGGATGTTTACAAATGCCAGGCATGTTACGACTGCGATACGTCCCACGAGAACGAAATGGATATTCCGCTGGCGAGCCTCATCCAAATGGTGTTGCAGAACGACGAAGAAGCGCTTCAATGCCGGACCTTGTGGTCTGATTCCGTTCTCGAAGCTTCCCGCCGCGCCTGCAAACGCGGACTCGATCTCCATGCGGTCATGACCGTCCTTCGCGAAGAATCGGAGCGGAGGAGCGGAAAATAAACTAAAGGAGGCAGGTATGAATACCGAAGAACTTCTTGCAAAAGCAAAGAAGCCTTCCGCAGATGCAATGCGATTGCATCCGTTCTATCGGGGGAAGATCGAAACGACTCTCAAATGCACCGTTCACAGTTTCGATGATTTTGCCATCTGGTACACGCCCGGCGTTGCCGCGCCATGCAAAGCCATTCAAGCCGACCCTGAACTTGTGTATGAATACACCAACAAATGGAACACGGTTGCGGTGGTAAGCGATGGGACGCGCGTGCTGGGTCTGGGCGATATCGGACCGAAGGCAGGCTTGCCGGTGATGGAGGGCAAGGCGCTGCTCTATAAATACCTCGGCGGTGTGGACGGTGTGCCGATCATGCTCAACACCAAGGACCCGGACGCCATCATCAACACGGTGCTGATGCTGCAGCCCGGCATCGGCGGTGTGAACCTGGAAGACATTGCGCAGCCCAAATGTTTCTACATCCTCGATACCCTGCGCGAGAAGGCGGAGATCCCCATCTGGCACGACGACCAGCAGGGGACCGCAACGGTCACGCTGGCGGGGCTTATCAACGCGTTGAAGGTCGTCGGCAAGAAGATGGAGGATGTCAGCATCGCCTTCGTCGGGAGCGGCGCGTCGAACGTGGCCTGTTCGCGCCTGATCTTTGGCTGGGGCGCAGACCCGGCGAAGTGCTACATGGTGGACAGTAAAGGCATTCTTGGCAAACACCGCGACGATATCGAAAAGCGCAAGGCTGAATTCAAAGATAAATGGAAACTCTGCAACACCACCAACGAGCAGGGACGCGAGGGCGATATCCCCGAGGCGATGAAGGATGTGGACGTCGTTATCGGCTTGTCCAAGCCAGGACCGGATGTCATCAAAGCGGAATGGGTGAAGACCATGGCGAAGGATGCGATCGTGTTTGCGTGCGCGAATCCCGTCCCTGAGATCTGGCCCTGGGAGGCGAAGGAGGCGGGCGCAGCCGTCATTGCAACCGGGCGTTCCGATTTCCCGAACCAGGTCAATAACTCGCTGGGCTTCCCCGGCATTTTCCGCGGTACGCTCGATGTCCGCG
The DNA here is from genome assembly GCA_026645935.1 of Candidatus Villigracilaceae bacterium. Classification (GTDB taxonomy): domain Bacteria; phylum Chloroflexota; class Anaerolineae; order Anaerolineales; family Villigracilaceae; genus Villigracilis. The sequence goes on from JAPKMP010000013.1 coordinate 52,975, forward strand.
CCAGGACGATCACCGACGAGATGTGTTTCGCTGCCGCGCAAGCCATGGCGAACCACGTCGGCGACCGCCTCGCGCCGGACTTCATCCTGCCGGATATGGACGATTGGGAGGTCTTCCCGAAGGAAGCCGCCGCAGTGGCGATGAAAGCCATCGAGCAGGGCCTGGCGCGGATCGAATGCACCTATCGCGAGGAATTCGAGCGGGCTTCGAAGATCATCAAGCGCTCGCGGTCCATGACAAAGCGCATGATGGAGGAAGGATTCATCGCCGAGCCTCCGCCCGATGAGGGCTCGCACGATGTCGATCTCGAGACCATCAAGTCGGCTTATTAGGCGAAAGGAGAACGATCATGTACGATCTGATTATCGTTGGCGGCGGACCCGCCGGGTTGACAGCCGCTGTGTATGCGATCCGCAAACGCCTGAACGTGTTGCTCGTCTCGAAGGACCTGGGCGGCAAGACCAATTACCGCCTTGCCCTGCCCTGGGTCGAAGAGTACCAGGTCATCAAAGGGCTCGAGGTCGTGGACAAGTTTCGCAATGAATTGGAATATCTCGACTTTGCGCGCCACATCGAAGTTGTGGATAAGGTCGAAAAGAAGGGCGAGCAGTTCATCGTCACGACCAGGGGAGGCGCGGCGCTCGAATCGAAGGCGGTCATCCTTGCCACCGGCACCCGCCAGACCCGAATGGGCGTGCCGGGCGAGAAGGAATACACGATGAAGGGCTTGTGCTATTCCGCGCTTTCGTATGCGCCGCTCTTCATCGATAAATCCGTGCTTGTGATCGGCGACGAAGACCTCGCGCTGCGTTCCGCGGGAGAACTCTCCACGGTTGCCAAGGAAGTGACCATCGTCTGCGCGGGTGAAAAGAAATTCGATACCCCGCTTGGCTTGAAACTCAAGCGGGCTGGCAATGTGAACATCATGAAGGACTGCGAAGTCGTCGAAGTACAGGGCGATGCATATGCCCGTAAACTGCTTTTGAAGGATAAGACCGGAAAGGTCCGGGAGATCGAAGCGGACGGCATGTTTGTCGAGAAGGCATTGGTCGCCAACACCGACATGGTCAAGGACCTGGCGAAACTCGACGAGCAGGGCCGCATCGTTGTGGATACCAATTGCCGTACGAGCGTTCCCGGTTTGTTCGCGGCTGGAGATGTGACCAATAACTATGCCGAGCAGGTGCTGATCGCGGTCGGGGAGGGAGCCAAAGCCGCCCTGAGCGCGTACGATTATTTACTGCCCGCGCTGTAAGGGATGGGGCTTTCGTCAAAAACCGGAGAGATTTGCTCTCCGGTTTTTTTAATTGCAGTTACTGTTTCACATCTTTCCCTTTGCCCGCCTTTTCCAATCTCGACCATTTTCCCGACATCGGCAAAATGGTCGCCAACTCCACTGTCTCCACACTGACAAGATTGCATCAGCGTTTTTTCCCTTTACGTCGCTTGAACAAATTTACGAATCGCTGAGACAGGGAAACGCGCTTTTTCTCAGGCTTGGCTTCTGTTTGAATCGGATTTTGAATACGCATTAATCTTAACCGAAGATAAACTCGTTTTGGCAAATAATAGCTGTTGACTTCCCTTTGAACCCAATCTTTCCATCTCGACTCTGAAATCACCATAATTTCCAGATTTTTTATTAAGCCTTCCTGCTCTTTTCCAGGCGCATTTCCAACAGCAACTTTGGTATCAGCAGATAGATTTCCGGCTTGCGCTTTCATGAGTTTGGCAATATTTTCAAGAACCCCCCTATCAGTTTTCAACCTTCCTACAAAGGCAATCTTACAGTTCAACATGGGTGGAAGCGCTTTTTCTTTGGGTTTAACGCCAGGCATCACCGTCCAAAGCAGCGCAAAAATAAACAGAAAGGCGAGCACTGATATGATGGTGTGATAAATGGTTGGTTCCCGCACCAATGCAATGCTTGCTATTGAATAAATCAAAAAGGATAATACAGCAACCAAGGCAAGGGGCTCTTTGACTATCTTAAGTACTTCAATAATTTCTTTCAGCCATTTCATAGAGTATTTCCTCACATAATCATTCAAATTTTACTTTCGACAGTTGACTCGCCAACCCCACTGCCTGGACGCTGATGTATGCTAGACAGTTTTAAGCTCAGTATTTTCTCTTTTAAGTTCTCTCAATATTTCAATAGATTTTTTCAATTCTTCTTCGGTAAATCTTTTATTCTTCGTATTTTCAGGATGATGAATAGCATGTCTTATATAAGTCGGCAAAGACACTTTTTCTTTGTCTTTTTTCTTATCATTCCACCATGTTTTTTCTAGTGGAAGATTTTTTAATGCAACTTTGTGTTCAGCCTCCAAATACCCATAAAGTTCATTATGATAATCAGAGTCGATGATATCGAAAACTTCATAATTCACTTCAGCATAGGTGGTTTTTCCCAACTCAATTATTCCAATAATTGTTTTATCGTTTTCATTTTTAGAAACTCGAAAACAACGTCCGATTTGATCCTTGTCAATCATATGGTTTGAGTGAGTAGCGAATAAAACAACGTTGTTATCGTCGCCTCTTGTTATTTCGATCAATTCTTCCATAAGATACTCTTGCGCTTTGGGATGCAAGTGGGTTTCTGGCTCATCAATCAAAAGCAGAGTGTTCGAAAGATTGTTTGTGGCGCTTTCTGCGGATATTGTGAGCAAAAAGGACAGGAATTGGCGGAAGCCGTCGCTTCTTTGGGCAGTTGTTTTTGCCTGATACTTAACCTTGTTATCTTCGACAAGAAAAGAAAGGAGCGGAAAACTTATTTGGAACTTGATTTTTATTGGATGGTTTTTCCATATCTTCTGTATATGAGCGGTAACACTATCACCAAGCTTCTCGGCGAGATTGTTGATTTCAGCAGGATTATCTTGCAGTCTGTTAATACAGCCTGAAATATTCGCCTTGTTTATTCCTGCTAACGCAAAGCAATTTACGAGGGGAATGGAAATGTTTTCAAGAGACGAAGCAAAATTAGTCAGGTTTATACGCTCCGTAATAAGGTATTTGCTTTCTGATTTCCAGAACACAATATGATGAGCCAAAGTCCTGAAATATTTGGGAAGGCTGTTTTGAAAAAACTTTTCTAAGTTAAGGCTTTCCTGTTCCTGTTGTTCAGGATCCTTTCTTACAGGCTTTTCATTTTGAAGCGTGTATTCGTCAATAATATTTTTTTCAAGCGAAACCTGTTCGTAGACTCTTCTTTGACTGTTTGGTACAGGTTCAAATTTTGCGCATATTGAAATGTTCTGGATTTTCACCAAACCTGTCAATTCAGCGTCAAAGTCGAACTCCATTAATTTATCTGAAAGATTATCTTGCTCTTCTGTTGTTAATTTGTAATTAAGCGTAACAATTATTGGAAGATTGGGGGATGTGAAATCTCTGTCATAAACGATTTCTTCCTCATTTAATACCGCTGAAATCGCTTTGAGGAAACTACTTTTCCCTGACTCATTAATACCAATAAGCGAATATGTATACCCACCATCAACAGAATCAATATAAAAAGTTACATCTTCGAGGCTTCGAAAATTCTTGATATTAATTGAAATAAGTTTCATAGTATTTCCCTTCTTCTATTCAAACTTCACCTTCGGCAGTTTACCTACAATCTCCACCGTCTGCACGCTGACATGAATCACGCTCAACAGCAAATCCAATATATATCTCGGATTCCTCGCCTCCTCCGCCCAATCGTTGGGATCGTTGACAATGCCGCTTTTTGCATGGGTGGTGACCAGATACCGCTCCATCACCCATTCAATAGCGGGCTTGCCATTAAACCTGTACTCATACATCTTAGCAGAGATGTTGGAAATCGTGACCTTGCTGTTGTAAAGAATGTTATCTTTCTGCCTCTTGGCAGGAAAGCGCATTTTCGTGACGGTGAAGAACTTGGTATCCCTGGATTTACTCCCGCCGCCTTGAGCAGAATAGAGGATCAGTTCCTGTTTCATAACATCCTCTTTATACTTCAAATAACTTATCCAAATGGGCCCGCTCGGTAGCTTTATAAATATGTTTCCTGACGGCATCATCCTTTAATTCGAGTCTTTTCAGCCGCCCATTGACCTTGTGGATCAATTCAATTTGTCCAAATTGCTCTCCGTGCTTTTCCGCGTATTTAGCCAAGCCTTTTGCTTTTGGGAGTGCGTCGCTAAAACCACTGGAGTGGGGATCTAGAATATCGGCAAGGATTTTGCCTTTCACCTTTCGGAAGATGATGAAGTCAGGATAAAGGGGCTTGACTATATTGCCTTCCTCATAAGGAATACAAAGCGACCAATCTTTGCGAGGGAGATTTCTCAGCCAGCCAACAACCTCGGGCTTGGGCAATTCTTCTGCGAGAACATCAGGCTCCCATGACGTTTTCTCGAAGTTTTCATAAAGATTTCCCGATTCATCGGTATACAAATGCTTCTCCAACCGCGTACCCGTTTTCCTGCCTGGGTAATCCATCGAAGGAACTATGGTCTCTGCGGCAGGCGCTTTTTGCATTCGGTAATAAATTCGGCGGTATTCTTCCTGCCTGCTGGATGGAAGTTTTTCTATTGAGATTCGCCGTCTTTCAAACAGGTCATCCAACGTCTTCTCGCAAACGCGTTCCAGCTTGGCAAGCGTTTCCTGTTCCTGCAGAACGCCGTAAAGTTCCAATTGGCGCCGATAAGGATTTTGAAGATCAACCCCTGCCTTCCAAAATGTCATGTGAAGGCCTTCGCCCAGAATGCGTCCGCATTGATTGAAAAGGTCCTCGATGTTTTCAGGTGTGGCTTTGATTTTCAGTTTTTTGCCTTCGGGGATTTCAACCCAATCGCCATATTGGACGGCGACCTCTCGAATTTCGATTTCCTGATTGGCGGCGATATTGCCGATAAAGTCTTTCTTCTTGCGAAGTCTCTCGAGTTCTTCATCAAGGACCTGGACAATCAACGCTTTTGCTTTTGGCAAGGCTTCCTTGTCAATCTCGTCGAACATCGTCATTTGCCGCGCAAGCCTGATTAAACGCTTGACATTTGAAGTTTTGTCCTGCTTGTCAATTCGATAGGTTGGCAGGGTAGTCAGCATCTCAAACAATTCCTCCTTGCCCCAAGCGCGGGGCAGGGATAAATAATCATTTTCTTCTGTAACATTGACGCCAATCCCTGTATCCGCATCGGGGTTCTTGAGTTTTTCAAGGATTGACTTCAAGCCGTCACGGTCATAATGCGGCAGGTAAAGAGAAACAGTATTGAGGAATTCTTGTCCTTCGATGCTTCGCGCAAGTGGAGTGCGGACCATTCTTCCGACCAATTGAGCGATGGAAGTGTGGTCGTTGGCTTTTCGGAAGGACATCATCACTTCGGCGCGGGGACAGTCCCAGCCCGTTGACAGGCTCATCTTGAACAAAACGATTTGTACAAACGGATCATCCTCGATCTTGGAAGCATCTATCTTGCGAATGCGCTGACCGCCTGCTTCCACGTCGTTGTCTTCTTGAAAGGCGTGTGCCCAGGCGTTTTCGGGCAAGCGGCTTGTTATTCGCTCAACCACTTGCACCAGTTGATTTAAGTCGGTATGCGACAAGGTTTTGCCGCTTCCATCTTCCACTTGAACAACCAATACAGGTTTGACGATGTTATCGATTTCTTGTGCAATACAATATTTTTCCCAAGCCCTCGTGAAATCCTTCCAGCGTTTAACAGCAACTTCAAGCAGTGACCAGTCGGAAGGTTGTTTTTCGTCGGGGTAGGCTAAAAGGATCTCATCTTTGAGCAAGCCGGAATTGCGGACAGATTCGGGGTCGATCAAATATTCTCGTTTGGTGCGTCCCGTGCCTTCGATCAGGCGGCTGAATCGTTCGGGAGTGGCGGACATCCCAATGATCAACTTGACGGGCTGTAAACCGACTTCGGGATAGCCTTTGATAAGTCGCTGGACAAGCGAATTGGCTTGTTCGCGTTCGCGCTTATTCTCGGTCATGCCACGATGAGCTTCATCGAGAATAACGTAGAAACTGGCAGGTTTGGCGGCGGCTGTGTTTTGAATGGTCTGCCAGATGGCGTAATCGCGCCCGTCGCCTGTTTTGGTGAGCAAACTGTCTTTGCCGAGTTTTTGTGTGTTCAGAAAATAAATTTTGCCCGCTTCGAATCGTTCCTGGCTGAATGGCGGCTCGATTCTCACCAGACGGCTTTTTGGAAACAGGCTGGATTGTTTCAGGATTTTGTCGTAACTCTGCGCGTTCAATTCAGGCGAATCGCTGACCCATAAAAAGACAGCTTCACGATCTGGTTGAAAGGAATCGTCGCCTTCGTAAATGCGTTCCATCAAAGAAGTGATGGTCACGGTTTTACCTGAACCGGTTGGTGAAGATAAAACGATTGCCTGTAAACGTCTACGCGCGGCTTCTGCGCGTGCAAATTCAATATCTTCACGTAATTGTTTTACGGCGGTCTCTTGAAATCCTTTGAGTTCGATATTCATAGGCTTTGTTCGATGTTGATCTTGAAGTTATCGAGATAACTCTTGTAGAGCATTTTTGTTTTGACGCCTTCGGGTAATTGGGCGATCATCTTTTGGTAGGCTTCGATACTGTCCGTCACAAGGAAGATATGCGTCAGGTCGGTTCGGTTGGCGATGACTTTCTTGAATTGGGTGAAGGCGTGTTCGTCAATCAACACGGCAAAAGGGGAATGTTTTGGAATGAACCAGCCTTTTTCGCCTTTATCGTTTTCGCGCTTGCCCTTCGCGCCTGCCATGAGCCAAAGGATGGGAAGAATAGCTTCGAACTTTTCGCCAATTGCCACTTCGGAGGGGTCGGCAAAATCAAGGCGGAAGTATTCGATGTTCTCTTCAAAGCCTTCTTTCATCTCGCGCCCATTGAGATAAGCGCCTGACAATTCGGTGCCATCATCCCGTTTGCCGTTGACAACATACTTACAGCGAGGCCACGTGATTGACTCGCAAATGCCGTACTTTTCAAAATCAGGTTGCCCTGCAAAGATGCCGCGCTCGTTTAACTCTTTTACGGTTCTCTCATTAACTTCATTGTTGGTAACAAGAATACATCTTCGAGTTCCGCCAAGCTCAGAATTTAGCAAGGCAGTAGCGTTCAGAGTTGTTCCCGAACCAGCAAAAAAATCCATAATCAAGGCATTTGGACGATGACGGCAAACAGCGGCGATACATTCTTCTACGGCATAAAGAGACTTTGGGAAGGGAAATTCTGCTCCCAAAATGTTCTTCACTAAAGTACTGCCATAATATGAAGCGTCGAACTTGCTATCGCTCCATACTGTTTTGTATGTAGTTTTTCCTTCATTGTCACTGGCAAATGCTAGCCTTATTTCACCCTTGTGTCGCTGCACTTGTATTTTTCCGGTATCCGCCTCCAATAAATCTAATAGGCCTTCGCGACCATAATACCAACATTTTTCACTTCCATCTTTGTCTAAAGGCCATATCTCAACCAAACCATCTTTTATGGCCATATTTTGCTTTGGATGAAAATTATCATCAGGAACTTCGCCGACTTTGATAATTTTCAAACTTATCGGTTCAACATAAATTGGGTAAAACATTGTCTTACGGTTCAGCCGCCCCGAATTATTTCCAGTTCTACGCAAATTGATACTGCGAATATCGCGCTCCGTAATTTGCTCTGCTATGACCTGTCGATTGCTCGGAATAATAAAATAAGCATATTCGTGTGTCGGTGCAAAATTTACCTGAGGCCGACCGCGTTTATTGTGTTCAATTACCACAAGATGTACACCGCTAGATGAAAACAGCTCTCGCAAGAGTACCCCCAAGTTAGCAACTTCGTTATCATCAATCGTAACGATAAGAACGCCATCTGGTTTGAGAAGTCGATTTGCTAACAACAGACGTTTTTTCATCATCGCCAGCCACTTGCTATGACTGAATTGGTCGTTACGATCAACGTAATCATTGTTGTATTTCCAATCCCTTGCGCCTGTGTTATAGGGCGGGTCAATGTAAATCACATCCACCATACCCTCATAGCAATACAACAGGAGTTGCAGGGCATGGAAGTTGTCGGCATTAATGATGGTGTGCCAGGGTTTATCGGACGCGCGTTCGATCCGTTCGCGTGGAGTCAGGGTTGGATAGATCGGTTCGCCAAAGCGTTTGACAACTACCAACTCATCCAGTTTTGCGGTTTCTTCCTGCCCCTCGGGTTCGGGCGCAAGGCGGGCAGTCTTGCCTTTGATTTCCAGCACGTGAAAGACCTGTTTCCCGTTTCCACGTTTGACGACGCGGGAGTCTGTCCGCACGGGGAGATTCGGTATCTGCACCTGTTCAGGAATGTGTTCTTCAAAGACCAACCCGAATTTCTTAGTGGCTTTGAGTGCCGCCGCTTCGCGGGCGATTTCGGCTCGCAGTTTTGCGTCAGGGATTTGCTTGATGAGGTCTTCGAGTTTCGCCATGAGGGATGTTCCAACCTAAACGTTGTCGAATTATAGCATGTCGAGTAATGGCTTTCCGCCGCCCGCGAGGGGATAAAAAAGGTACTGTCTTCTTCCCAAACATATCAGTACATTTTTCCAAACATGTACTGTTTTCTTTCCAAACATGTACTGTCTTCTTTGGCGAAAAGACCTGACAGGTCGTGAAACCCGTCAGGTCTTTTGTGAAAAGCTACGCTTTCTGGAACTCGATGGCGTCCAGCACCCGCTTGAACTCCTTGCCGGGGTTGAAGCGCGGCAGGACGTTCTGGATCTGGCTGGAGCGCACCTCGTCGGCCGTCCCGACACCGTCCGATTCGATCCTCAACCAGAAACTGCCGAAATCGCCCAACTCCACGATGTTCCCCGCCGCCAGTTCCTGCGGGATGGTGGTCAGCAGGGCTTCCAGCACCGCCATCGTATCCGCAGTGGAGACGGTGGAGATCTGCGAAATCCGCTCCGCCATCTGGCGCAGGGTCTTGCGCCCGGTGGAATCGATGGACGGGTAGAACTTCTTGGGCGCGGTCGGGTTCGCCGGGTTCCCGCGCTCGACAACATTGAATCTCACGGTCATGTTTGCCTCCTATGGCTATGAAAAAAAAGTTGTTTGATGGGGAGATTCCGTTTTCTACCGGGATTTCCCCTACGGCAGGCGCGAGTATAGCATAAAATTTCACGTCATTGCGGGGTGGATCGACGTCCCCGTTTTCTCTTGATTCCGGGCCCTGTAAATGGGACAAACGCCACGCCGCCAAGGCTGCAGGACTTCAGCTCACCCCCTTCCTTAACGAATTTCCACAATTTCTGATATACCCCGGGCGGACCGATTGGGATGACAAGCCGGCCCCCTTCTGCCAATTGGTTAATTAGCGGTTCGGGCAGATGATCCGGCGCGGCCGTTACAATGATCGCATCATAAGGCGCATACTCGGGCAAGCCGTAATATCTATCGCCCTGCCTGACGTGTACATTAGTGTAGCCCAATTCTTTAAGCCGTGCAGCGGCGGTTTCAGCCAACTCGGGAATGATCTCGATGCTATATACCTCCCTGTAACCCAATTCAGCCAGAATGGCTGCCTGATAACCGGAGCCGGTGCCGACCTCGAGAATTGTTTCCCCGGGCTTAAGGTCCAATAGTTCTGTCATCCAGCCCACAAGGAAGGGTTGCGATATGGTCTGGCCATATCCGATCGGGAGCGGGTGGTCTTCGTATGCCTGATCGATATATTTTTCAGGAACGAACTTGTGACGAGGCACGGCTTGCAGGGCTTTCAATATTTCCTTGTTCACAACGAATCCCATGCGGCGGGGGATGAAAACGCAGTCGTCAGTGTCGTTCCCGCCCGCGGGCTTGCCTTAGTTTTACAAATGCGGCATTGGGTGGCGGGCGTGTGCCATGCTGATCTTCTTCATATGATTGGGTGCCTGGCGAGATCAATCTCCCTTTTCCAGCTCGCATTAGCCGCAAATACCAGAGAGATCATCAGCAGCGGCGCGCCTATGATCAGGAATGTGCCTGCGCTTTGGATCCCATCGTCCAGAGTCCAGATCGAAAAAGCAAGCGCCGCCAGTCCAAATACGACGGCTCCAACCCACGGCCAGCGCCAGGCGAATGCCAGTACGAATCCCAGCGCGATCATCGGAAGCATGTGCATCAGGAAGGCAAGCAGCATCCCTCCCAGGGTGCGTCCTTCTTCAAATACATCGAATGCGAACAGGCTCATAAAAGCCACGAGGATCAGACAGCAAATGCGCGGACCCCAGTAAAGCCATTTTGCCAGCCGGGTATCGATACCTTCATGGCGTCGATGTCGGTCTGCCGCCAGGATCAGGATTCCGAGCAGGGAATGGAGAATGCCAAGGGGGATCGCGATCAGGATCGAATTCACCGCCAGCATCCAAAACTCAAATTCCTCGCCGCCGAGCATATAGGGACTGACGCTCATCGCCGCCAGGGATAGGGTAAAAGAAAGCGCTAACACAAGAACCAATCCCTGCCTAAATTTTCGGGACCGAACTGAGATCATGATGGCCGTCCTTTCTGCCTATTTATAGTATAGCGCGTACCAGGGGCTGCGGCGCTGATGAGTTTTGATTCCGCCGGCTGATGCGCGGACCTGCGCGGAGTGCTACACTATGTTAAGGATACGCGACCCGGTTTGCCTGTCTGGAGGTGTGTATGAGCAAGGTCCTTGAATCGCCCGCCAAACCCATTTATCTGGAGGAAATCTCATCTCCAAAGACCGCCTTCTTTTTCCTTATTCTCACGTTTCTGTTTCTCTTTATGGCTGTCGTTCGTTGGATCGTGACAGGCATGGATTGGCTCGCTGGGTTTCTTTGCGCGTTTTCAGCGATGTTTCTTTTCTATGTGCTGAATTTCCAGGTTCTGCTCATAATAATCACTCCCGGGGTGCTGTCCCTTCGATTCGGCATCTTCGCCTGGACCGTGCCTCTGAACAATATCGCGGATTGCCGTATTGACGATATTCCGCTGTTGATGCGAATAGGCGGCGCGGGAATCCATTTCATGTTCATCCGTAAACGCTACCGCGTCTCGTTCAATTTTTTGGAATACCCTCGGGTTGTGGTTTCACTCAAGCGGAAAGCCGGTCTCGTGAGTGATATTTCGTTTACAACGCGTCAACCCGGGAAAGTAGTCAAGACCATTCTGGGAATTAAATCCGCATCTGGATAAGCGCACCTTTTGCAGGTTTGGCTGTGAGAAGAAATAGCGCAGTCATCACTATCGCCGAGGTCAGGCACCACGCGCAGGTCGCACCGATGATAAAAGGCTCGAGGAAGGTCAGGTAAATCGAGAACAATGTGCCTGATAGAGTGAGGAAGAACAACGCCAGCGAAGCAAGTCGCGCGAGTTTCTTTCTTCCATATTGCGTGACAAGCCATGAAACGAAAATTACCAGATATCCAAACAATCCCAACACACCGATGGGAAGGATTCCGAACAGCCGGGCATATTCGCTTTGCTGGACGGTGTTGCAATCGCCAACGGGACCGCAGACCGCAGTGGTTTGGGTCGTTTCAATGAACGCCAGGTACCCGGCAACTCCAGCGCCAATGACGCACAGCAATGGGAAAATCCATGCGGGCATCGTTTCGGAAGTTCTGACCGGCCTTCCGTTTCTTATAAAGAATGCCGCCCAGAAAAGTGCTCCGAACATTCCCACGAGCACGACCACCGATAACGTATTTCCAACGGGGTCCTGCGCAAACCGTTCCGTCCAGTGAAGATCATGGATTCTGGTAAATGGAGTGCCTGGCGTTTCTGTCGTGGGGGAGGAAGCTGGGGATTCAGCGGCAGGCGGGAGCGCGGACTGGGGCGCCTCATCCGTGTTTTGGGGTTGGGCTTCATCCGTTGTCGAATCTCCAGCTGATGGCTGGTTTAACGCTTCAGAGAAGCCGGGTATATTCGGCAAGCCCACTCCGCCTTGAGCAAGGTAGGAATCAACCAGTGCCGGAAATTTTTCGGGGATGTCCACGGAGCCTATCAGATAAATGTCATCGATCACAAGAAAGGGAACGCCAGCCCGCTCGACATTGAATGTTCGCAGCGCACTCATGAACAAGGCATTCCCATCCTGGGTTGAAACATCCACGCCGATGATCTGCAGCTGCAAGCCGTATTCTTCCATCATGGGCAGGATGGTCTCGGAGATCACGTATTGGCAATGCCCGCAGGATGGGGAATGGAAGAACACGGCATGGACCACCGGGGTTGCGTCCTGTGCGCGAACTGACAGGGAGGGGAGGAATAGGGTTACGATGACAAGAAATATTGCAGGAAGTGTTTTTCTCATGGGATGTTCCGTCGTGTTTATCAGATGGGGCGGGGATCGCAGAAATGGTTCATTTGAAAGGAATCGAAGGGCGTTTTGTGCGCTGGATGCGCGGGGTTTTGGTCGATGATATGTCTGTCATCGGTGATGGGTGCGATTCGTATCTGTGCCGTCTTTCCCGTTGCGGTCATGTTTGCGGTGGATCAAGATGTAGAAAATGAGCGCGAGCACCGTCAATGTAACCGGGGTGACAAGTTCAATGAGTGAAAGCATGTCTACTCCAATCTCAAGCCGATAATCTGTTTTTCGGGATACAACATCATAATTATGGTAACCTCCTTTCTGATAATTTAATAGTAACAAGTGTCATGAAATAGGGATAATAAACTAATTCCTGGTTCGAAGTGCAGACGCATTGACAATCTTGGTTGTGCCGCCCGAGGCAGAGGATCTCTGAAAATGAAAAATGCCCGGCAGAACCCCTCCCGGGCGAAGGATTTATTTTTTTGTTACGCAGCTAACGCCGGGCGAAGCTTGCGCCTTTGGTTTTGTAATGAACGTCTGCTGTGGATCTTAATCGTTCTGCGGCAGCTTCGGGGGTGGTATCTCTTTGCGGCATTCCCAACATCTCGTAGCCGACCATAAATTTACGTACGCTCGCCGAGCGCAGCAGCGGCGGATAGAAATGCGTGTGCAGCACCCATTCTGGGTGTGGTTGATCGTCAGAGGGAGCTTGGTGGAAACCCATGGAGTAGGGGAAGGAAATTTCGAAGAGATTGTCGTAACGGGTGGTGACCTGTTTGAAGATCTCCGCCAACGCAGAGACTTCGCTGGCGGTTAAGTCTTTCAAGCAGGCTGTGGGTCGGTGCGCAGTGACCAGTACTTCAAACGGCCACACTGCCCAGAACGGAATCATCGCCGTGAAGTGGTCATTGGCAAACAAGATGCGACCTTTCTGCTTGTGTTCCTCGTGCAAATAATCCAACAAAAGCGGACGTCCATTCCTGGCGAAATATTCCTTCTGGGTGGCGAGTTCCTTCACGATCTCATTCGGTGGCTGGGATTGCGCCCAGATCTGGCTGTGCGGATGCGGGTTCGAGCAGCCCATCATCGCGCCTTTATTCTCGAAGACCTGCGCGTAATGGATGTAATCCAACTCCATCAACCTGGCTGATTCGCTTGACCATGTGTTCAACACGTTTTCGATGGCGGGCAGGTCGAGCTCGGGCAGGGTCAGATCGTGGCGGGGTGAGAAACAAACCACCAGGCACTGTCCCTGCTCGGGGGCGGAAACAAGCAGAGGGTGGGAAGAGGCGGACGCGCTGGGCGAAGGCGAAGCGTCCTCCGGCGCATCAGGCAGCAAGGCAGCAAAGTCGTTGGGGAATACGAAAGTCCCCGAATAATCCGGGTTGAAGACTCCGCCCGCCCGTTCGTTGCGCGGACAGAGATAGCAGGTGGGGTCATACGCGGGGAGGGTCTCCGGGGCGAGTTGCTCCACTTGCCCGAGCCACGGGCGTTTGGCGCGGTGCGGCGAGACGAGCACCCATTCGCCCGTAAGAGCGTTATAGCGGCGGTGAGGATTGTCAAGCATGGTCACTCCCTTTCGAAAAAGATTTCGACCCATTCGAGGGTTTCGTGTTGAACAAGGTTCAAAGCGAGCTGATCGGAGAATGCCAGGCGCGATTCGCTCGACTTGCCATCAGAATAATGTTCGATACATTTTGCGAGGCGATAGGCGGTCTTAATCGTGCAACGTCCATCACCGAACGGCACAATGCCAAGATGGCGGGATGTTTCAATGGCTTCATCGTCCAGCGCGGCAATTACCAACATAATATCGGATTGAAAACCATCTTTGAAACCGGTCGGTATAGGCCTGCCATCGAAGTGATGGGTGCGTAACGCCAGCAGAACCGTCCTGCCGTTTTCGATGCGCTCCCAGGATGGACTAAACCCTGCGCGCAAGCCGCCCTGCCATTTCGCGTGCATGGGCTTGACGGTAAAAATCGCTTCGTTCCTGACGAGGGCGTTGAGTCCGTTGAATTTGGCGATGTGCCGCGCTGATGGTTTCTCCCCGTTCTCATCGCCATCGAAGCAATGCAATGAGCCGAGGCTGCCGGAAGGGACGGCGTCGAACCAGATATCCATGGCAGAGTCCCAGTCATAACCCGATGAACTGTAGGTGGGCATGCCAAGTTCGCCGCACAGGCTGCTGAAGAAGATGCGGCGGTTGCTGTCAAGGTCGTAATCGCCAATGCAATAGACGAGATCATCCGGGCTGTGCAGGTCGTAGTAGTCGATAAGCAGGGGGGAAAGACCGTAGTACATGATGACGAGGTCTGGATTCTCTTCTTTCATTGCGCCAACAATGACTTCCAAACCTTTTTGCAAGAGGCGTTCACCGGCGAAGGTCATATCTTGCGGAGCGGCGACATCGAGCGATGGCAGTTCATAGCCGAAGTCAAATTTGATCAGGTCGGGTTTGTAGCGGCGGATGAAGTCTTTGGCTCGTTCCCGCATAATTTCCTGCACTTTGGGTTGCGTCATATCGAAGATGCCGTAGCGCGCGGTTTGATGGTCGAGCCAAAGCGGTTTACCTTCAGGTGTTCGCAGCAGATGTGATTCGTCCAAGCCAAGGGCGGCGGGATTTTGACAGCGCAGGAACGCCGCCCACAAGCCGATGTTGTACCCCTGGGCGCGGATGTCGTTGAGCAGGCTTTCAAAATTGGGAAAGCGTTCGGGGTCGTGTTTGAGTTCGCCGTATACGCCTTCCCATTTGTCGTCAATGACGAAGGTTTTGGCTTTCATGCCAGAGGCTTTGTATTTGCCAAAAATATCGCGGACAAGTTCTTCGGTCAGTTGTTCTGGCGGCAGAGCCAAGGCAGATTCCACGCCCCAGGTGTTGTATTGCGGCGCAAGCAGAACTTCTTGTTTTTTGGCTGAATGTGTTTTAGGCGAGATGAACTTCTCACGCTGCAAGACTTGGTAATACTTGCGAATGGCTTCGTGATAATTCTCTCCAAAGGTGATGAGGAAGTGAAAGCCAAATGTATCCGGCTTATGCTTCCATAGATCGGTGCGGAGGTTGAGGATGGGACTGATTCCGATCTCGCGGATCTCCAAACGGAAGTCACCTTGCGGTAAAGCGGCAAGACCCCAGCAGGCGGCATCACTTTGTTCAGCCTTCGCACCAATGGCATTCCAACGGTCGGAGGTGTTGAAGGTGCAGAAGTAATGAGCGGGCAAGCCCCATTGCTGGGTCAAGCCGGGTCCACGCATGGCGCCGGAGCCGAGGACAGCGGTGGTGTTAAGGCGGGAGTGCAAGTCCACGATGGGGCTGATATTTGTGTTCATACTCAAGCCAGGCACAACAGCATAATGGCTGTACATGGATGGCTTGTAGGAGTCGCCATCGATGGCGGGGAAGTACACAATGCGGACGAGGTCTGTATCTGCGGGGAGGGTGAGGAGGAGCGGTTCGAGGGAGATGAAGTCTGGGTGGAAGTTCCAGGATACGGTCAAGGATGAGGCGGGGCTTGATCCACTGTATGTGACACGGAGTTGGTGATTCTGAATTTCGAAGCTGGTGCTTGAAAAATCCAGTTGGGTGGGGGATGTGATGGGCAAGGGTTTATGCCAGGCTTTGGCGATGAGATGCGCGTTTTTGTCGTGTAGGTAAATCTGGTCGGTGTCAGCATTCCATTCCCAGGCGTATTGCGGGGTGGAAACTCGAATTTTTGGCGGGAGGGTCTCAATTTTTACCATCAATCTGACTCACTTTGGAACTGGCTATTGACAAAGGGGCAAATTTTTTGTAGACTCATGTTACCGCTCACGTGACCGGTCACATTATATCAAATGGCTCCCAATCGCCCTACAATCCGTGATGTTGCCCGCCAGGCAGGTGTTTCACACCAGACCGTTTCGCGTGTAATCAACGGCAGTAACGATGTCCTGCCAGAGACCCGCGCAGTGGTGGAAGCCGCCATTGAAGAGTTGGGATACCGCCCCAGCGCCATTGCCCGTTCGATGGCGCGCGGGTTGACCCATACCCTCGCGATCATTTCCCCAAACCTTACAGACTATACCTTTGCCAGCATTGTGGAAGGCGCCGAGGTGGAAGCACGCCGGCACAATTATTTTGTATTGTCTTCTTCTGCTTCCGACCAGCAGGCGTTTCACGACCTTGTTGAGGAGTTGGTTGGTCATCGCCGGGTGGACGGATTGATCGTCATCAACCCGTATGCCGATGAACGTTATCAGCATGTTCCAAAGAATTTTCCTGTGGTATTTGTTGGCGCCCGCTCCCACGATGAAGATGTCTGCTCGATCTCTCTGGATGATGAAAAAGTGGCCTATGAAGCCACCCATCATTTGATCTCGCTTGGTCATAAACGCGTCGCTTTGGTGACCGGTCCAATGGTTGAAGATTGTTCTCAAGATCGTCTGGAAGGTTTCCGCCGCGCTCTGGATGAGGCGGGAGTTTCGTTCGATGAATCGCTGGTGTTTGAAGGGGATTGGTCGGCTTCTTCGGGACGTGATGCGCTTCTGGATTTTATTAAAAAGAACAATGTACCGACGGCTGTTTTTGCCCAGAACGACCGCATGGCAATGGGGGTGCTGCGCGCGGCGCGGGATGTGAACCTGAACGTGCCGGATCAACTCTCGGTCATCGGCGTGGACGATATGCCCTTATCCTCCTATTTCGACCCGCCTCTCACCACGATGCGGCAGGACATGCCGCTCATCGGGCAGGAGGCCATCCGCAAGTTGATGGATATCATCAAGAATAAGACCGTAGAACCAAGCGTTCTCAAATTACCGGCTCAGTTGGTTGTACGTCAATCCACGGTTAAAGGAGGTGATCGAACCTCTCAATAGACAAAGTAAAAATTTCACTGAATTAAGAAGAGTGTTTCCATTTCCTAAGGAGAAGAAAAAAATGAAAAAGAATTTGCTCTTGAAGCTTCTGGGACTTTTCGTAATCGCTTCCTTTGTGCTAGCTGCGTGCGGCGCGCCTGCCGAAGAAGCCCCTGCGGAACAACCCGCTGCCACCGAAGCAGCAATGACCGAAGCTCCCGCCGAAGGTGAAGTTGCCCTGCGCTGGCGCACCCGCCCTGACAATCAGGAAGAGATCGACGTCTACAGCCAGATCAGCACCGAACTCGACGCCCAGCTCGAAGGCATCTCCCTCACATATGAACCCGGCGGTTCCGAAGGCACGAACTATCAGGAACAGCTCCGCGCTGAGGTCGCCGCTGGCACCGCTCCCGATGTTTTCTGGATCCCCGGAACCGATGTGGCTGACTTCGCCAGCCGCGGTTTGATCCTCAATGCTGCCGACCTCGCAGATGCAACCGAAGGCTATACCGCTGAGAATTTCTATGAAGGTCCCATGTTCCATCTGACCTACAACCCTGAAACCGGCGCTTCCGGTGACGGCTCGGGTGCGGTCTGGGGTCTGCCCCGAGATGTTTCCACTTTTGCGCTCTACCTGAACCTGGACCTTATCAATGAAGCCGGGGCTGCGGATCCGCGCGAACTTGCCGCCAACGGTGAATGGGACTGGGACTCCTTCCTTGAAGTTGCCCAAGCCACCCGCGCCCTCGGCTCTGATATCTATGGTTACGGCGCCTCCGCCTGGTGGGGTCCGTACGGTGTCTGGTTGAACGCCTCCGGCGGCGGCTTCTTCACTGAGGACCGCGCTGCCTGCGCGCTCAACACCGAAGAATCACTTGCCGGTCTTGACTTCCAGCGCTCCCTCTATCAAGACTTCGATGTCGCCACCCCCTACGGCGAAGACCCCGAGCCGCCTTTCCGCGCTGGCAAGGTTGCCATGTTCCAGAACGGCCGCTGGGCTACCCCGGGCGTCCGCACTGTGGACTTCAACTGGGATGTTGTTGAACTGCCAGCCGGTCCCACGGGTACGCCGGGTAACTGGCTGTTCTGGGGCGCTTATGTGATCAACGCCAATACCGAACACCCGGAAGAAGCCTGGGCGCTCGTTCAAGCTCTGACCACCGCTGAGACCCAGGGTAAGATCTCTGCTCTAGGCGCGAATATTCCCAGCCGCGTAAGCCAGGAAGCGCTCGACGCCTTCCTGACCTTCACGCCTCCCGCCAACAACCAGGCCTTCTTGAACGGCATCGATCCTTCCGCCGCTCCGACCGCTGAAGGTCCGTTGTGGGCTGGTTCCTGGCCTGAGTTCGACAAGATCATGGGTCCCGCCATCCAGGGTGTGTTGACAGGGGCGACCACCGTCGAAGACTTTGGCGCTACGATCTGCGACGAAGCCAACAAAGCCTTCAACCCGTAAGGATCCCTTGCACGTCTGCGGGGCAGGCAAACCTTGCCTGCCCCGCTTTTCTGGGGTACAACAAAATCCCCAAGCTTCAAATCCATTTGCGGCTTCGAGATTTTTTTGTGTCACTATTCTGAAGTCCCCACCCACGGAGATGAGGATATGACTGCTCCATCACGGATAGACTCCCAGACCAGCCTGTTATTGCGCATCCACATGATATGGCGCGCCCTGTTCGCCGTTTTGGCGGCGGGCGCCATTATCATGATATGGACGCGTATGCCGGAAACGCCGCTATGGCAAAAAATCCTACTGACGGCGCTCGCGGCAGTCGCATCCGTGCTTAGCGCATTCGGATCTTTCCAGATTTCGAAACGTAATCATGCCGGGCGCATGGCTTCGCTCTTTCTGGACTATCTGGCATTCGTCGCCTGCTTCGTTGTCGCGTTGAACACGGGTGAATTTTTCATCGGCATCGACGCCCTCGGTGAGAACTTTAGCAAAGGCCTTCCCTATCTGGGCATTACTGTCCTCGGCTATTTCCTCGGCATGCTGGAGGATTACTTCCCCCAAAGGAAAGTCAATTCTGAGAACAGCCTCAAGACTGTTAGTCGCTGGGTGATGATCGGCGGGTTAATTCTCTTCCTTTGGCGGGTGAATGCGCTCAACGGGCTCAGCTATTTCCTGGGCAAACTTGCCCAGCCTGCCGGGTTGGCTGCCGTAGCGGGTCTTGCTGTCTTCGGTTTGTCGCTTTGGTCGATGAGCCGACCGAACGTGGCGCATACCCTCAATGTCAAGACCGGGCACGAGCAGGTTATCAACGGCTGGCTGTTCCTTTCGCCCAACCTGCTGGGTTTCCTCATCTTTTTCGCCGGTCCGCTCGTCCTTTCGTTCTATTTTTCATTTACCGATTCAGACGCCTTCAACCCCCCGAACTGGGTGGGCTTCGAGAACTATGCCAAACTCCTGAACATTCGTTTTGCATTACTGGAGACTCCCACTCAACTTGCCCGCGAGGTTGTCGATATCAAAGTGTATGACGAAGTGGGGCGATTCACCCTTGGGAATATCAGCATCCTGTTTGCCGCCGCCGACAAATTCTTCTGGCTCGCGCTTCGCAATACACTGACCTATGTGTTGTTCGCCGTTCCCATGAGCGTGATTCCTGCCCTGGTCCTTTCCAACATCCTCAACAGCAAACTGCCCGGCATGAAGTTCTTCCGCGCTGTTTATTTCATACCCAGCATTGCGGCGGTGGTGGGCATTTCCCTGGTCTGGCAGTGGTTGTACAACGCCACCATTGGCTATATCAACTACTTCATCACATTGGGGGTCGAGTCCTGGAACAATCTCTTCAACGCGGCCCTGGTGGACCCGAAGATCCAATGGGTTTCCGATGAGCGCACCGCTTTAATGTCGGTGATCATCATCGCCGCCTGGCAGACGATGGGCTTTAACACCGTGCTCTTCCTTGCCGGTTTGCAGAATATCCCCGGCGAGTTGTACGAGGCCGCCACTGTGGACGGCGCAGGCGCATGGGACAAATTCTGGGGCATCACCCTGCCCATGCTGGCGCCCACGACTTTCTACGTTGTATCCACCACCACCATTCAAGCCATGCAAGTCTTCGAGCAGGTTTTCATTCTGATGAACCCGGCGGAAGGACCGAATAATTCCACGATCACGCTGGTCTTATATCTTTATCGAAGCGGTTTCCAGAACTTCAAGCAGGGATACGCCTCCGCCATCGCATGGATCCTGTTTATCGTCATCTTCGGCCTGACGCTCGTCCAATTCCAGCGCCAGCGCCGTTCGAGCATCTACGAAGGTTAACAGGAGGCAGATATGAAAATCCAATCCTACCGTTTTGTCCGCTTCCTGAGCAATTTCTTCGTCTATTTCATCCTGACCTTCTTCGCGCTCATCATGCTCTTCCCGTTCATGTACATGCTGGCGACCTCGTTCAAGATTCCCTCGGACACATTCCGCTATCCGCCGCGCATGTTCCCGCGCGATCCCATCACCATGCAGGTGGAAGGCTACGATGAGCCTCTCCCTCTTTACTTTGTGGATGTGGACGGTGTGCGCAAAGAATTTGCCCTTGCCAGGAGTAACATCAAGGTTGGAACCTATGCGCCCGCAGACGACCTGACCGCCACCGTCGAGCGCTTCATCTCCGAGGTCAAGCCGACCGGTGGCGCGATGAACCAGCAGACCATCACGGTGGACGGCAAGGAGCAAAAACTCTTCGATGTTGACGTGGACGGGCAGGTCGTTCCGATGATCCTCCTAAGCCAGACGACAGTGGGCGAGTTTATCGATCCCCAAATTCCCGGGTCTGAGCCGGTCTTTCAAAATGTGCGCTTAAGCGAACCGGTCGAAAATATCACCTGGCATCCTGAAAACTACGAGGAAGTCATCGAACTCAACAATATCGGGCGTGCGCTTACCAACACCACACTTGTAACCCTTTTGGTCGTAATCGGTCAGCTCTTCACTTCGGTATTTGGCGGCTACGCCTTCGCCCGCCTGAAATTCCCCGGACGTGACACTGTCTTCGTCTTTTATCTTGGCACCATCATGATTCCCTTCGTGATGCTGATCGTGCCGCTTTATCAACTCATGGTGCTCATTGGCTGGACCGACCGCCTCGCATCGCTCATCATCCCGTGGATCTTCACCGCTTACGGCACCTTCCTCATGCGTCAGCACTTCATCACCTTCCCCAAAGAGATCGAAGAAGCCGCAGTGCTGGACGGCGCCTCGCGCTTTGCCATTCTCAAGGATGTCATCATCCCCGCCTCGGTCCCCGCCCTGGCCACTCAGGCGACATTTACTTTTCTTTACGCCTGGAACTCGTTCATCTGGCCCCTGGTCATTATCAACGTTGGTAATGAGAAGAACCACGTGCTCACCCTTGCGCTCAATGTCTTGCGCGGACGCGCCTCCGACACTCCCAACCTCATTCTGGCGGGCGCGGCAATCGCCATCATACCGCCGTTGATCGTTTTCATCCTCGGTCAAAGATTCTTTGTGGAGAGTGTGGCAGGCAGCGGCGTAAAGGGTTAGCAATTTTGCGCGGACGTTCATCCGCGAATGAATAGGGCATCCATGTCAGACTATGTGCTTCACAACCCGCACCTTGAAGGAGATGCGTTCTTCTGGGATGCAGGCGCGACAGGGGTGCTGCTATTGCACGGTTTTACCGCCACCACTGCGGAGGTACGCATGTTCGCCAGGCGGCTTTACGAAAAAGGTTTCAGCGTAGCCGGACCTTTACTGGCAGGCCATGGCACCCGTCCCGAAGACTTGAACCGCGTCAAATGGCAGGATTGGGTCGAGAGCGGGGAAAAGGCCTATACTCAGTTGGCATCCCGATGTGAAAAGGTCATCCTCGGGGGTGAATCCATGGGCGGGCTGGTCGCTCTGATGCTGGCAATCCTGCATCCCGAAGTTCGAGGCGTGATGTTGTATGCGCCTGCCATCCAATTAACCATTTCCACTATGGACAAAGTCAAACTGTATCTTGGGGCGAACTTCATGCCATTTGCAAGGCGGGAAACCATGGATGCTTCGGACAAGTGGCAGGGATACGACCCCGAGCTACCCACAAAAGGCATCATACAATTGCTTCAGTTTCAGGACGCAGTGAAGAAAAGATTGCCGTCCATTACCCAGCCCGTCATTGTGTTTCAGGGGCGGAATGACACGACCGTGCACCCGCAGGCAGGGGATATAATCCTGCGCGGCATTGCTTCGACGGTGAAGGAACATCACTGGATGGAAAGATCAGGCCATCCCATTCTGATCGATGCAGAGTTGGATGCCGTCACCGACCTGTCGCTGCGGTTTATCGATAAAGTAATATCACCCCACGAATAACCTGCGGTCCGTCATCCATGGTCTGCGGTCAATTACGAAATTATTTTCATCCTCAAGGAGAGAACTCAACATGCTTCAAAAGAAGAATGGACGCTACGAAGTGTATGGCAACCCCATCACCGAGCGTCAATCCCGCGCCGCCGATGCTTGGAAGGACATGCTCGCCAGGAAATTCAATTACGACCCGAACGAAAAATTCAACCTTACTGTTGAAGATCATCCATATGGCTCGAAAATTTTCGGGCTGAAGAATATTGTCCGCGACGGGATGGGCAAGCCCGTGGACAGAAAGAACGGCGTCATCGTCAGTACCATACGCATGGGTTTCGGTCACTATCGCATCGCGATGGCGGGCGTCTCCGCCGCCAAAGCGATGGGTTTCACTCCCTACTGGCTCGACCTGCTTGGCATTCCCGGCATCACCACCGACGTGATCAACTGGTGCAATACCAACTACAGCAAATATTCGCGCATTTCACAGCGTTACCCGTGGTTCGACAAGTACGTGTGGGAATCTCTCACCACCGGTGATCCGACTCTACCCGGCTTGGACCAACTCTTTAATTACATGACCAGCACCTGGCCCTGGCGCTTCCTCAAGACCGAGGTCAAAGATTACAAAATGAGCGAGTTGTTCGCCAACCTGTATGCGGCGTTACCCGCGGACATGCCCACGCTCACCTCGCATATGTGGAACTGCATGGGCGCGGTCGCAGGCGGCATGACCCACGTGGTGGACATGATGTTCGATAACTGGCCCATGGCATTCCAACTGACCGAGGGCGCCAAACACGCGGTTCAATCTCCCTCCGGTTATTACGGTTTCCGCGTCATGCGCGGCTTCGATGACAGGGGCAGGATTCTCAAACCTACCCCGTCCGACGCGCTCTTCTTCACCGGTCACCATGTGGATCATGAACTTGTCGATAACATCGAAAAGGACTGCGCCGATAGAATCCGCCGCATGAAGGCGAGGGAACCGCGCCGCTTCCTGTTGACGATGGGCGGGGCGGGCGCGCAGCGCGAACTCTTCAAAGCCATCGTCGAGCATGTCATTCCGTTGGTTAAGCAGGATAAAGTAACACTCTTTGTCAATCTCGGCGACCACAAGAACAACTGGGAATGGCTGCAAGGCGAGCTCAAAGATTACAAAGACCTCATCCAAACCCACTTCACCTGGGAAGATACCCGCGAATTCACAGACAGCATCCGCAAGAAACCTGCCAAGGGTTTGCATGTATTCCTGCACGATAACACCTTCCACGCCGTGTATGCCACCAACTATCTCATGCGTGTGGTCGATGTGATGATCACAAAACCCAGCGAACTCGCCTTCTATCCCGTGCCCAAGATTTTCAATGCCCGTGTCGGTGGACATGAAATGTGGGGCGCCATCCGCGGCGCAGAGATCGGCGACAGCACCGTCGAAACCCGCACCATCCCGCAAACCCTGCAAGCCATCGACATGCTCACCAACTACGGCGACCTGCTCACCATGTTCTGCAACTGCATCGTCAAGAACAAGAGCATCGGCATCTACGACGGCGCGTACAAGAGTGTCGAACTTGCCACGGGCAAGAAGTTCAAACGATAATCAATTCAGACCTGACAGGTTTTGGAAACCTGTCAGGTCTTTTCATTTCCATGATCCAACTCGAACCCACTCCCCACCCCTTCTCCATCTCCTTCAAAAAAAATAACGTTGTGATGATGACCGTGCGGCTGGATTCTGACTCCGCGCCGAATCTCCGCAGCGACGATTCATCCGTCACCGCAGAATTCCCACGCTTCACACTTAACGTGAAACTGGTCGCTGACCATTGGCATTTATCTACATCCCCAGCCGATGTCCCCGTCGAAGTTAAAATTCAACTCGACGGTCATTGGTATGGCGGCGGCGAATTCATCCACCAGCAGCATCCGCTCAACAAGTTGATGATGCACAGCGCACCCTTCCACACCTTTGACAATGGCCCCACTGGCTTGAGCGGCGTAATGAATCCCGCGTGGTTCTCGTCCAATGGCACGCTCATCATCGCGGACTCGCCCGTTGAATTCGGCATGAACCAGCCGCCCGCGGACTATCCGCGCTTCAAGTGGAGTTTCGTCACCGACGGGCGCGGCGCATTCTCGGATCGTCCTTATCTTGATAATGGCGGGCAGGGCGATGGCTTACTCACCTTCAAAGGCAATGCACTCGATCTCAAATTCCATTTTTCGGACAACGCGGTCACGTCTTACGAAAACCAAGTCAAATACTTTGGGCATCCTCATGAACTGCCGCCCGAAGATCTATTCACCAAACCCACATGGACGACCTGGGCGAGATACAAAACCGCCATTAATCAGGAAGTTGTTCTGAAATTTGCAGATGAAATTATCCAAAACGGCTATCCCTACGGCGTGATGGAGATCGACGACCGCTGGCAGGTCTATTATGGCGACTTGGAATTTGATCCGCAGCGATTCCCAAATCCCAAAGCGATGATCGATGAATTGCACTCAAAGGGGTTCAAAATCACTACGTGGGTGATTCCATTTTTGGATGAACGGTCAAATGCATTTGCCGAAGGGACGAAGCATGGCTGGCTCGTGCGCCGTGCTGATGGCTCTCCATATCTCGTGCCGTGGTGGCAGGGACATGGCGGCTTGCTCGATGTCACCAACCCGTCGGCGTTGGAATGGTTTTTCGGGCGGCTGAATCAGTTACAGGTCAAGACAGGAGCTGATGGGTTTAAGTTCGACGCAGGCGAAGCTTGCTTCCTTCCAGCGGATGCGGTCACGTATCAAAAAATCCATCCCAATGAATACACAAAAATTTACGTGGATGCTGTTGCGAAACATCACCGCTTGACAGAAGTGCGCTCTGGCTGGCGCAATCAATCTGCGCCGATCTTCTTTCGCCAATGGGATAAGACCACTTCGTGGGGCTTGGACAATGGCTTACATTCGGTGTTGACCGGTGCGCTGGCGATGAGCTTGGTGGGCTACCCGTTCATTCTGCCCGATATGGTGGGTGGCAACGAATACGATGAAAAAGCGGATGCCGATATGATGATCCGCTGGACGCAGTTAAACGCGCTGCTGCCTTCGATTCAGTTCAGTTTGGTACCGTGGGATTATGGCAAAGATGGCACCGAACTCTGCCGACGCTTTGCAAACCTGCACGTGGAATTTGCACCGAAGATCTTGGAAATTGCGAAGGCTTCCATCGCGAAGGGACAGCCCATCATCCGACCGATCTTTTGGCTTGACCCAACCGATGAACGCGCCCTGACTTGCGACGATGAATTTTTACTTGGCGATGAATTTCTGGTTGCACCTGTGGTGACACCCAACACCGTGCAGCGCGATATTTATTTGCCAAAGGGGAAATGGCAAAACTATTGGACGGGTGAGATTCTCACCGGCAATACCCTGCTCGAAAATTACCCAACCCCGCTCGATGCTTTGCCGATCTTCAAGCGTATTCAATAATGGAACACAAACATGACAACTTATACATTCCCGCATGATTTTCTCTGGGGAGCGGCAACGGCTGCCTATCAAGTGGAAGGCGCGTGGAACGAAGACGGCAGGGGCGAATCGATCTGGGACCGCTTCAGCCACACGCCGGGCAATGTATCCAATGGTGATACCGGCGATATTGCCTGCGATCATTATCATCGTTACGAAGAAGACATTGCGCTCATGCGTCAACTCGGTTTGAAGGCCTATCGCTTCTCCACTTCATGGTCGCGTGTTTTGCCCAACGGGCGCGGACGCATCAATCCCAAAGGGCTGGATTTCTACGACCGACTTGTAGACCGTCTCTGTGCAGCCAATATCGAGCCGCTGCTCACGCTCTATCATTGGGACCTGCCGCAAGCCTTGCAAGATGAAGGCGGCTGGGATAACCGCGATACCGCGTATGCATTCGCCGATTATGCCGCGCTCATGGTCAAGCGCCTTGGCGACCGCGTGAAGTTCTGGACGACCTTCAACGAACCGAGCGTCATCACCTATATCGGTTTTCTCACCGGCGACCATGCCCCCGGTTTCAAAGATCAGCGCATGGCGTATCAGGTGGCGCATCATCTTATGGTTGCTCATGGCTTGGGCGTGCAAGCCATTCGCGCCGCCAAACCGGATGTGAAGGCGGGCATCGTTCTCAACCTGTGGCCTGCCGAACCCGCCTCCGATTCCGCCGACGATGTGGCGGCCGCAGATAAGTTTTGGAATGAAAGCGAAACTCTGTTCCTTGACCCGATCTTTAAAGGACATTATCCGCCTGCCGTGTATGACAAAATCGGACGTGATATGCCCAAGATCAACGATGGTGACATGGCATTTATTTCCCAAAAGCTGGACTACGTCGGCATCAACTTCTACTCGCGTAATGTTCTTAGCGCAAATGGAAAAGTGGAAAAGATCGAAGGCTCGGAATATACCGAAATGGGTTGGGAGGTTTGCGCCCCAGCGCTGAGGCGCATGCTGGTCAAGATCGATCGCGAGTACAAACTGCCGCCGATCTTCATCACCGAGAACGGCGTGGCGTTCAAGGATGAGATCAGCGCTGATGGCAGGGTCCATGACCCGCGCCGCATCGAATATCTAAAGAATCACTTTATTCAAACCCGCCTTGCCATGCTCGACGGCGTGGATGTGCGCGGTTACATGGTCTGGTCACTGATGGATAACTTCGAATGGGGGCACGGCTTTTCCAAACGCTTTGGGCTGACCTATATCGACTATGTCACCCAGAAACGCATCATCAAGGATTCCGGAGCATGGTATGCGGAAGTCATCCGGAAAAATGAGGTTGTTGAGTAGATTATGCAACCATAAACATGTTGGAATGATATTTTAGAAATATGTAAAATGAGGTAGGGTCTTTTTTCGCAAAGACCTTAATCTCTTAATTCATCGGCAATATATTTTTCACAAAGTATCCTTGGAAATGATTTTTCGTGTAATGCAAAACGGCTGAGAATTTTTTCCGCGACATAAGCCTGTTTCTAATTTAATACCCGGAGACTGATATATGTCCCGCAGGGCGGATCAATTGTTTTTGTAAATAGTGGTGATGATAAGGTGGGATTCATCTTGCAATTATCTGGGATAATTGAGATTAATCCTTTTTCCCCAGCCCTGCCTCTCTGGCACGGACGATGGCTTAGGCGCGGTCGACCACCTGCAATTTGGTGAGGATACTCGAAACGTAATTCTGCACGGTCTTGATGCTCAGCGATAGTTTGTTGGCAATGACCAGGTTGTTATGCCCCTGGGCGATCAAATCCAAAATCTCCAATTCTCGATCGGTCAGCCCGGCGAATTCGCTGGGCTGACTTTTCTTGGATAAAGCTGACGGCGCGGAAAAATACTTCATCATCCGCTTGGCGATGGCGGGACTGAAGATCGCCTCGCCTCTTTCCACAGCGACGATAGCCCGCACGACCTCATCCTTATCCGCATCTTTGAGCAGGTACCCGCGCGCGCCCGCACGCCTTGCAGCAAAGTGGGTACAGGGCGGGCAGGTGGAAAATCCGCTGTTGTGTGCAATGCGGTATTTTGTTATGAAAATCACTCCCGCGGGGTAATGCGGAAAAATCTGCATCAGGCGGCGGGATATGATGTGACGCAAATAAAACGCATCCTCTCCAGAGATGGGAGAATGAAGGTTACTGGTTTCGTTTTTCTTCCAATACTTTTCTGGCAACCTCTTCAAAATGGTCATCTGTTTCGATGAGAGGAACAGTTTTCATTTCATGGGAAGATGTTTTGCCTTTGAGTTCCTCTGCAAGTTTTTCGGCACGGGCTTTGGTCTTCAACAAGGCAGAGGAATTGGCAAGGCAATAAAGTGATAACTGAAGAGCGAAGAACAGATTCCCGCGTTTCGCCTGGAGGTCTGCAATATCAACGAGCACATCCAGCGCTGTGAGCGGACCTTGCGTATCGAGCGAAAGCCGCAAGGATTCATGCCAGAGACGTTCGGCTTCAATGTCGTTTCCCAAGGCAAATTTACTTCGTCCCATCTCCGAAAGCAGACGTGCAATATCCCAGCGTGCGCCAAGTTCAGTGAAATAATCCAGGCTTTTTTGAAATGCTTCATATGCCTCGGCATGTTTTTCTTGTGCCTGCTCTAAAAGCCCTAAACTACGGTAGGCATTTCCCAACCCCATGCGGTCTCCGATCGCGGTGTTGATGGCAATGCTTTCTTCCAATGCAACATGAGCTTCATCATATTTTTGAGCATCCTTGGCGCTAAGGCTGAGGGAAGTCAACCCGAATGCGGTAAATCGTAAGTCACCAGTCTTTCGCCATGCATCCACGGCGGCTTGAAACTGCTCGTGCATCGTTTCCGTTTTGCCAAGCAGCATATCCACGCCGACCAGTTCCGTCAGGCAGAGAGCCTCATACCAAGGGTCGTTGATACTGCGGGCGGTTTGCAATCCCGCTTCGAAGAGTCTCAATGCTTCAGCAAGATCGCCCATAATGATCTTGGTAATGCCGAGGAAAGTCAGAGCCTCTTCCAATGTCTTTGGGTCATGGACAGACTTCAATAACTCAAGGCTTTGTTCAAGCATGAGTTGGGTTTCTTCATGTTGTGACGTTCGCAGGGCAAACAAAGAACGAGCGGTCAGTACATGTGACAGGGCTTTCTTTTCTTCATCGTTTAATGATCGATCTGCCAAGGCATCTTGAACACGCTTGAGATAATCCAATCCTTCCTGATACCAGCCCAATGCGTCATATAACGTTGAGTAAGCACGCAAACCTGTTTCGATGAGCACAAATTCTTGATGCGCCAACGCCCATTCCAACGCAGTGCGGAGGTTGTCAATATCCGCGACAAGTTTGGCAAGCGACTCGCGCTGTGTGAAACTTCGTAATGGCAGATCTTCCTGACTCAGGAATTTGATGAAGAATCGCCCATGAAATGCTTGCGCCTCTTCCTTGACCTTGAGCTGGTCTGTCAACCGTTCAGCCGCGTACTGTCTGATGATTTCGTGCAGATCGTAGCGCCCCGTTCCACTTCTGCGGATTAACGACTTTGCGACCAACGCCGAGAGGATGGGGAGACTCGCGCCCGCGATTTCTCCCGCTGCTTCCCGCGAGAATCCACCCTGGAAGATGGCAAGCCGAAGCAAGACGTTTTGTTCTTCTTCAGTTAGCAGCTTCCATGAATGGTCAAAGACTGCGCGAATGGAACGGTGGCGGGTTGGCACATCCTTTGCAGAGATGGAGAGGAAATCCAGTCCGCGCTCGATCTCGCTGGCGATCTCAAGGCAGGAGAGAGTCCGCACCCAGGCGGCGGCAAGCTCGATGCCAAGCGGCATGCCGTTGACCAAGTTGCAAATGCGGACGATGGCTGGATAGTCTTCTGTCGTGGCGTCGAAGCTGACGTGGGCGCGGCGGGCGCGTTGTAGGAATAGTTCCACTGACGTGCCTTCGATATCCGTCCCTTCGGGGATGGGCAGACCCTGGGCTTCGAAGATCCATTCGCCTTGCAATCCTACCGATTCGCGCGAAGTGACCAGAAGTTTGAGGTTGGATGTTTTTTCTAATAGTTCTGCAAAGAATTCAGGGACGGTGGCATCGCTGAGGAGATGCTCGAGATTATCAACCAATAGCAGGATGTGTTTCTCTTTGAGGTAGTTGAATAACTGTTCCTTGGGCTCATGTTCTCCTTGAAGCGTAAAGCCCATCGAATCGGCGATGACGGGGATGAGGAAACGCGAAGATTGAATCGGCGCGAGAGGGACGAAATAGGCGCCATCTTCAAAATCGGTTTGAGAACGCGAAGCGGTTTCGAGCGCGAGACGGGTCTTGCCCATGCCGCCCGTGCCTACGATGGTCAACATGCGGCAATGCGGGTCGCGGAGAAGTTTGCAGAGTTCGTCCACTTCGTGCTGCCGCCCGATGAGGGGCGTGGGCAGGATGGGGAGGTTGGTGGATAAAGTTTGGGCTGGGGGAAGGTTCGAAGGTTGAACCCGCTTCGATACGGGCGGGAGGCGGTCTGTTGTCCATTCACCGCGGGCTACTTTGGTGAAGGACTCCCGATCAGCAATTTCCAAAACATTGGCGATCAATTCAGCGATCTGGGCGGAAGGACGGCGTTCGTCGTCTTCGATCTTGCGCAGCATGGCGACCGAACAACCGACGCGACTGGCAAACTCCTCGCGCGTCAGCCTGCGTGCCGTGCGTTGTTCACGAAGCCATTCGCCAAATGTTTTCATGCGAAAAAATTGTAACACTTTTTGTCACACTCAATTGACACCCAAAGGAGGGCTTGAAAGCGTTTAATGCAGGCATGTCAAATTTATCACTTCAAACAAAACCTTATTCGTCAGATGATGACTGCCAGCGATTTGAGTCGCTGGGTGCGTTCGTCTGCATCAAGGCGGGCGCGGAACAGACTGGAGGTGCGTTCAATTTATTCGATGTGTTGTGCCCGGTTGGATATGAAACGCCGCTGCATATCCATTACTCGGAAGATGTGGCGATCTATGTTTTGGAAGGTGTGCTCGATATTTTTTGGGGCGAAGAAAGCAAACGGGCAAAACCCGGCTCATACTTTTTTCAGCCGCGCGGCACGCCGCATGGATTTCGCGTGAGCGGGACGAAACCTGTGCGCATGTTGTATCTGACCGTCCCGGCGGGCTTCGATGCCTTTGTGTTGGAGCGAGCCAAGCCCTTCACGGACTTCGATGCCATGATGCTGGAAGCCCGTCACAAGATCGAGATTTTGGGTTCATTACCCGCTTTGGAAAAAGGAGAAGATGATGAGTAAATTTTTGAAATGGACGAAAAAAATGTTGACTGGTTTGTTGATCTTCGTTTTTGTTCTGACTGCGTTGACCTGGATTGCTGGCAGCATCGCAAAGAACAGACTCGCCGCGCAATATCCCGCGCCGGGCAAATTGGTGGATGTCGGTGGCTATCGCATGCACATCCATTGCATTGGCGAAGGCAGCCCCACTGTGGTGATGGAAGCAGGCTTGAACGATTTTTCATTGCAATGGTCTGCGGTGCAGACGGAGATCGGTCAATTCGCGAGAGTCTGTGTGTATGACCGCGCAGGATTCGGGTGGAGTGATGCGAGTCCACATCCGCGCACTGTGGCGATGATGGTGAATGAGTTGCACACCTTACTTCAAATTGCCGAAGTGGAAGCTCCGTATGTGATGGTTGGGCATTCCTTTGGCGGCATCCTCGTGCGGGAGTTCACGTATCAATACCCAGATGAAGTGAGCGGCATGGTGCTGGTGGACTCGGCGCATGAACAGCACTTTGTGCGCATCCCTGCCTTTGCCACGTTGACAGAAGCGATGGCGAGTCAGTTCAAGTTGTTTGCCACACTCAATTCGTTTGGCATCATGGCTTTATCTCCCGCGCAAATCCCAGCACGTGGGTTGGAAGGTGAAGCGTTAGAGCAATATCGTGCCTTGCTCGCGACCACGGATTACTTCAACGCGGCTGTGATCGAGTCTTCATCTTTCCTCGCAGAGTATGGCAATGGTTCGACACGAAAACTGAAAAGCCTCGATGACTTGCCATTGATCGTGTTGACGCGCGGTTTGCCTGACTCATTGCCCATCCTTTCGGAGCAGGAGAACGCTCAATACGACACGACCTGGCATGAATTGCAGAGTGAATTGGTTGGCTTGTCTACGAATGGCAAGCAGATCATTGCACAAAATAGTGGTCATTACATTCAGTTGGACGAGCCGAATTTGGTCATCGAAGCGGTTCGTGAATTAATCAAAAACAAATAAAGGAGTCTCATATGTTTGCTGGACATTTAGCTGCTGGTTTGGTTCTTAAGAAAATGGAACGACGCATCAATTTAGGCTGGTTGTTCTTCGCCGCCCTGTTCCATGATTTTCTGCTCGGAATTCTCGTGCTGCTGGGATTGGAGCAAATCCATATCCCTGCGAACTTCGCGCAGACGCATTATCTGACCTTTACCTTCCCATATTCCCACGGGCTGACTGCTTCGATCATCTGGTCTTTGCTAGGTTTCGGAATCACGTATGCCGTCCTGCCGCGTTGGTCAACCAAGGAACGCAAGCAAGCAGGCTTGGCGATTGCCCTGGCTGTGTTCTCGCATTTTGTTCTGGATTGGTTCGTCCACATCCCTGAGATGCCTTTGCTTGGTGAGAACTCTCCAAAGCTTGGATTGAGCCTGTGGAATAACACCCGCAACTGGAGCCGCCATGTCCTGGATTTTCCAACCCTTTTTGATCTGCGGACTGGCATATTGGTTCGACCGAAAGGAGAAGTGACCCGATAAGGGATATGTGCTCCACCTGTCCATTAATCGTATTCAAATAACTTTAGAAAAGGAAAAACATCATGTCTACTTCAATTCTGACAACTAATACAACCAGTCCCAACTCGCTGGCATCAAAGTATCCGATCCTCCTGTTTATCTTTCTCGTGTACGCGCTGACCTGGCCCTTTTTCATCGTGGAAGTGCTGGCATCGTATGAGATGCTGCCTTTCGAACTACCCATGCCGATCATGATCTTGCAGGGATTTATGCCAGGCTTGGCAGCCGTGATCGTCACGGGCTTGATCTCTGGGAAGGTAGGTATTCGCGCCTTGCTCAGTAAACTCCTTATCATTCGAGTGGGTTTTCGGTGGTACGCCTTTGCGCTTTTTAGCCTGGCTTTGGTCTGTGTGACGGCGATTGCACTAAACAACCTTTTTGGTACATCTACCGTCCCCTTTCTCTCGACCAAAATGCCGCCTTTTTCCGGAGCGATCGAACTCTTGGTCAACATCGTAGTTCTCTTGATCTTCTCAGCCATCTTCAACAGTGAAGAACTCGGTTGGCGTGGGTTTGTTCTGCCACGGTTACAGTCAAAATATAACGCCCTAACCTCCAGCCTGATCCTCAGCATTCCCTGGCTATTTTTCCACCTGCCGCTCTTCTTCAAGCTGGGCTCATCGCAAGCGGATTCCTCCTTCATCGCTTATGGAATTGGCATCATGGCTCAGACTGTGATCTTTACCTGGATGTACAACAATACACGCGGAAGTGTCCTGCTTGCAACCTTGCTTCATGCCTCTTCTAATACATGGACACAGATCTTTTCAATCAACAGTGAAGCCACCAATCAATTTCTTGCCTGGATGATGCCCCTTGTGCTTGTTGTTATTGCAGTGATTGTCACTCTAACATCTGGCGCTGAAAACCTTTCGCGGACGAATCAAAGGATTCAGGAATAAAAGATATAAAAAAGGTGACAGTCATGCCAAACGTGACTGTCACCTGGCTTGAAAGGTAAAAGATGAAAAGGAAAGCTATGTTGATCTTCTTTATTGTTCTTCTTCTCGGTTTCGCTTTATATGCCTTTGCCCCTCACGTCCCGCCTGTCCCAAGGAAGGTCGAAAGCGTGACTGAATTAGAAGCATACCTAAATCAATTGACCGCTTCTGGTAACCCGCCCGGTTTATCCGTAGTCGTAGTCAAGGATGGCGAAATTGTTTACAACAATGCCTTTGGGCTTGCGGATGGTCCGCGCAAGATCAAAGCCACACCTGAAACGATCTATCACTGGTGGTCGATGACCAAGATTCCCACCGCCATTGCCATCATGCAATTGCAGGAACAAGGAAAACTGAGTCTCGACGATGAAGTCACCAAACACCTGCCCTGGTTCGAAGTGAACTATCCAGCCAGTAACAGCCCAGCCATCACCATCCGTCACTTGTTGCAGCATACATCCGGGCTGCCAAACCCAGTCCCAGCCATGATCGGTTGGGTTCACTACGATGAAGTCACACCAAATCAAACCAACGTGTTGAAAAAATATTTACCGGAATTCAACACGGTGAAATTCGAACCCGGTTCAAA
Organism: Candidatus Villigracilaceae bacterium; assembly: GCA_026645935.1. Classification (GTDB taxonomy): domain Bacteria; phylum Chloroflexota; class Anaerolineae; order Anaerolineales; family Villigracilaceae; genus Villigracilis. Next base: position 87,259 of record JAPKMP010000013.1, read on the forward strand.
GGCGGTGTATGGCAACCTCAATTACATGGTCTTGGGCGCGGTGATCGAAGCGGTCTCTGGGCAAACCTATGAAGAATATGTCGTTGAGCACATTTTGAATCTGCTCGGCATGGATCAAACCAACTTCGTCTACACACCCGAAATGTCCATGCATGAAGCGGCGGGCAGCATCCCACTTGTCCATTTCTTTACGCCGCTGCTCCCAACCCTGCTGGATACGAACGCGCTCGTCCGCGAACGGGATGGCAAACTGCTTTGGATGAATCGCGTCTACATCGAAGCGACACCCTCCACCGGCTTGATCGGATCCGCGCCGGATGCGGCGAAGTTGATGATGGCATATCTCAACCGCGGCACGCTTAACGGACAGTTGATCCTGTCTCCTGAATCCATTGCCACGCTGACGAATACCCCGCCCATCAGCGGGCGCGGACTCGGCTGGGCAGTGGGCGAATCAGATGATGAGGCATACCTCGAACACGGCGGAGGCGGTCCCGGCTTTGCGACGACCATGAGGTTATACCCTGAGCATGCTATGGGAATCGTGGTACTTGCAAATGGAACAGATTTGAATCGTGAGGGTATTGCTGAAATGCTTTTTAATTTGTTTTCTAAACAGTGAATCTAAGATTTCTTTTTTATACCAGCCAATTGATCAGCAATCCAAAAAAGTAAATGCCAAATCCGAATGCTGCATGATTCATCACACTTCGGAATCTTACTTGCATTGATTTCGTAGTTTTGGATGCTGCAACTCCAAGTCCAAATGCAGGCTGCATGATGAAGAATGGCGCAGAGACGGTGATTAAGCCAAATAGGAGAGCAGGAATCAGCGAAGGGTGTTGAAGCCATTTGTTGTCTACGATTGCCACAAAAGTGACTGCAAATGTGATGCCAATCATGTAATGTGTTATCCATCCTATTATGCATTCCGCACTCTTTTGTGGCGCAGAGCTAATATTGGAATGTTTGAAAACTCCTTCTGGCATATATAGAACCCAACGCCCGACAAGACAAAAGTTCGAGGGGGCGATTTTGAAGGCGTGTTTGAGAAACAGCCCCCACAGATCAAAGGTCAACGTTGCGCCTATTCCGATAATGATGGGATTGAGAAAGAAAAGAATTGAATTATCCATAAGTTACCATTTAGTATTTCCAGTTTTCAAATAGAACATGAACAGCGCAATTACAATACATATCAATCCGGGCAGGCTGGCTTCAAGTCCAAACTGACCACCTGTCAACCATACAGGTGATTTTCCAAAAGCAGGTATTAATAAACCCGGTTGTTCCGTGCCACTCACGCCAAACCCAAGCATACTGCCTTGCACCCAATTCGCCATCCAATGCAGTCCAAGAGGCATTGCCAGGCTTTTGGTTTGGATAAATGCCAGTCCGAATAGGATCGATGCGAGAAAAATATTCAAACTCGCCAGCACTTTGATGCTGCCGTTTATGCCCGGATTGTTCAAGTGTGTCAGCAGAAAAAAAGCGGCTATGATCAATTGGGCTGGCCACTGGCCCAGACCGGCGATGAGACGTTGAAAGACAAATCCTCGGAACAGAAGTTCCTCTGCCATTGCAACTCCGGCGAAAAGCAATAAACTCGGCAAGAGGATTAATATGCCTTCAGGATTCCATTGCAAGCGTACCCGACCGAACATCCCCAAAATCAGTGCAGGGACCAACATGAGCATGGAACCGATCAAGCCGCCTACACATAATTCTTTGAGCCAACGCCAATTCAACGTGCCAAACAGTTCAGCTAATGGTCTTTGTCGTAGCAGTTGACCGGTTAATGAGGCGATCAATACGATCAGGACTTGCAAGCCAATGGAGACTTCCATATTGTTTTGCTGTGCTGAGATCATCGCCGGTACAAGCAAGGTAGCAAGCACGACGAAAAATATCAGGATCCACCAGCCATTACGAAGCCGCCGGTCAGAATTCAGAAATGGGTTGAAGGTCATGGACGATCCCTTCTGTTCACGAATTGATTGAAATCAAACATTGAAATGGACGCATGTTTTATGGCTGCTTCATAATTTCCTTAAAGAACATGATGATGCTGGCATTCATGTCCGTATGAAAAACCTTCCTGTCGAATTGCCCCTCGTCTGAGCATATTGCAGATGGTGCGAGAAAGCTACAGGGCGTGAGGAATGAAAAATGACCTGCGCCAGGAACTGAATGAAATTCAACCCATGAACCAAGCGCCTCCCTTACCAACCTGGTGTTCGTTTCATAAGGAACGTTGATATCGTTCTCGGCACTCCAAAGTTGAATTGGCACATGTACATTATCAAGTCCATTTGGAACCATAGTGAATCCAAGTCCTGGCGCTGCCACAACCGCCGCTTTAATTCTCAAGTCAGGTAGAAAAGCATCTTCCATCGTCGGCGTATCGGCATTCAGGTAAGGGGAATTGACGGAACGCAATAGATCGCAAATGACTTCAGGCGACTCGGCGCAGTGGTTGGCTATGATGCGAAGGTCTGGCTGAGCGCCGACAGCGGTCAGGACCGTGAATCCGCCTGCTGACAATCCATAAGCGCCGATACGTTCGGGGTCGATGCGGTCGCGACCTTCCCAATTCTTGAGCATATAGTCGATGGTAGCGTGGAGTTCTTTGGTACGTCCGCTTAACCAGGTTACTGAACCGACAGCGCTTTGATCTGCATAGTTATCACCACTATGCATGGGCGCTACAACCACATAACCAGCGTTCGCAAGTGCTAGTGCCAGGTCGGCGTGACTTGCGGGTCCACCGCCATTTCCATGTGAGATGACTACCAATGGCAAAGCGTCACCTGAAATCGGGGCATTGTGAGCCACATTCATCAGGATGATACTCAACAATGTCGGCCTTGGTTGCGCCTGAGTTGGATACCACACACCGGCGGGAAAGGAATGTCCATCGACAGCGGATATTTGGATGATTTCGAATCCCACAGGGTTCTCGGTTCTTAACGCTGTTGACATGGCATAATGTACAAGCCCATAAGCCAGTATTGCGATAACAATGAATATCCCGGCAATCCATTTCATCATTTTTTTCTCCTTTTTGAACGTTTCTGGCTTACTACACTGGTTGATATTTTCTTCTCAATGTCTTTGGGTTCAACCTGGCTTACTGCAAGCAGTGGCATTCCCAAGTCGCGTATCTTTTTCAAAATTCCATGCAGCGCGGACTGATCGATCACTGGTCCACTCAGAAGGGTGTTGCCATCCTCTTCCAAAGTGACCGTTAATCCAACAAACCAATCCATCCGCTGTTGACCCAGATGGCCTTTGATCCTGAATTCATAGACCGTCTGTTGATTCGCATCGGGATTTGGTCTTTGTTCATTTGTCATTATTTTTCCCCCACTTTGATGGCGACATTTCCCTTTTTGTGTCCTGCGTCAACATAGCGGTGCGCCTCTACAATGTTTTCCAGCGGATAGCACCGGTCAATGACTGCCTTGATCTCGCCCTTCTCGATCAACTCTTTGATAAAGATCAGGTTGTCCATGTGTTCTTTTGTGTCCAGTTTTGCCATTGATACAAAGGTCCCGTTTGGGGCGAGAACCTGCGAGTATTGTGATTTGGGGAACTTCGCCAACGTGTCAAAGATGACATCGTAGCGTTCTTCTGTTGCTGTGAAATCCTCTTTTGTGTAATCGATGACGTGATCGGCGCCCAGGGATTTCACCATCTCCAGGTTGGCGGTGCTGCACACCCCGGTCACCTCTGCGCCGAAATACTTTGCCAGCTGGATGGCATACGTGCCGACACTTCCCGATGCGCCGTAGATGAGGACCTTTTGTCCGCGCTGGATATTTCCTTTGCGGAGTAGGCGCAGCGCAGTAGTCGCACCGATCGGAAGGGCAGCTGCTTCTTCATAGGATATGTTGGCAGGTTTGATTGCCATCATCGCTTTTTCGGGCAGACACTTATACTCGGCATAGCCGCCAAAATTCTCCGTTAAGGTGGAGGCGAAGACCTGGTCACCGACCTTGAAGCGGGTCACATTTTTACCAACTGCTTCCACTACGCCCGCAAGTTCAGAGCCGAAGATCGGTTGTCTGGGTTTTGTGATGCCCAACGCGAGGCGGGCGGGGATCCATACTGCAGCAGGGACGGTAAAACTTCGCATTCGAAAATCCGCGGCGGTGACTGTAGTTGCGTGGACTTTGACCAGAATCTCATTATCTTTCGGTGTCGGTTTCCGAACCTCTTCGAGTTGAAGAACTTCGGGACCACCATATTGGCTTGCTACGATTGCTTTCATTTTAGACTCCTTGTTTTTGAAATTATTAAGTGAACCTGATATCAATATTTAAATCTATGCTGTACGGGTTTGCCTGGTTGTGCCCTTGCGGATGCTCCATTCCGCCACGGCAAGATTGATCACCCAGGCAGCGCCATTCAACAACGCATTTTGAAATTCATTGGGCGTGCCGAAGATCAGTGCGCCGACCATACCCGTGAATACTTGCGTACCGGCACCAAGACCAAGTGCGTAAGCGCGTGTCATCCAGGCCAGGTGCTGATCAACATCCTTCCGCAGAATGGCGAGGTATCCCAAGACGATCGAGAGGACCATGCCAGTTCCGAACAGGAGCCGAAAGGCATATAGCAGGTTGCTTGCGCCTTCATGACGGGGATAGAACACGGTCATCCATACCCCTGAAAGCCCAACGAGAAGTCCAACGGGAACCAGAAACCTGCCAACCCAACGATGCCATTTACTTCCGCGCTGCCAAAGGCGGCCCACGAACTGGAGCGCGCCAAGCAGGGCATAGACCGCAGAGGCAATAATGTGAATAACCACCGGCGATGGCGAAGCAAAGAAGCGCGCGTTGTCTGCTGTGATCTCTGCGCCGCTTGCCAATTCGTTCAAGCGTAACGCGCCAAAGATTAGGGGAATGATGCTGAGGAGGATCAGCCCGACGGGCACCCACCACGATGTTTGAGTTTTTCTTGCAGGTGATTTGATTTGACTTGTATTTTGAATGATCGCTTTCATCTTAAACTCCTTGGAAAGATTTGTTGGTACTCAGGCGACACTGCCTGATTCCTGTGAAACGACACCCTGATCAAGCAGGGATTCGGACGGTTTCTCCCGTCGTTCGGAAAAGAGGGCGTATCCCAGCCAGACCATAGCGGCTCCAATCGGTATCGATGTCAACTGGACGAGCTGATAGGGGAGCAGCGTGAACATGGTGCCCGCCAAAGGACCTGATACCGCAAACAGGGCAGCCGCCCCGCGCGGCAGGATGCGAGCGCGGAACGTAGCCATGCCAAATAGCAGAGAGCCGAGGACATACAGTATCGATGCGATGGAATAGATTGTTGTGAGACTGCCAAGGTTCGTTGGGGCACCAACTCCACTCGACAACTGCAACATGCTTTCTACAAATGTTGGAGCTATGGTTGTCAACAGAGGCAGGACGGTGGGTTCGATGAATGAAATACACATCTGAACTGCATAATAGATGGTCAGCAGAAGATAGCCAGCCAAACCCTGCCAACCGGTTTCTTCGACTTGTCTGGCGTAGAGCCCTGTAATACCGAGCAGACCGAAGATGGATATGGAAGTCTTGAAGGAGGTGATGATGATGAAGATGCTGGAATTGACCGGTAGATTGACCGCCTGAATAGCCGTGAAAATAATCCCTGCCACCACGGCGGATAAGCCTGCCCAACGGATAAGTTTCGGGGTTGTCACTTTCATTTTTTCTCCTTTTTGAACCGATAAGATAAGTGTCAGTGGTGACACCCGGCATCGCTGCCTGTTTGGATTTGATTGATGACAATATACAAATCAATGGGGGGAGATGTCTTCCCCAGATGTGGGGATTCCGGGTGGGGATTTATGGAGGATGGGAATGATCGATTAGGTGGAAATTAAGTACGCAATGGACAAGCAATCCTACGGTGCTTGTCCATTGCGTAAAGTCTCTCGCGAATTTACTTGGCTTCGGTTTGGCTAAGCTGCGAGCCTACCTTTCCCGGCACGACTTCCGATGATCTCTGGCGGCGTTCGGAAAAGAGGGCGTATCCCAGCCAAACCATCGCCAGTCCAACGGGTATCATGGCGATCTTCGCCTGGTATTCGTGCGGAAACATTCCGCCGATGGGGATCAACACGGCTGCGAGTGTGAGCAAACCACCTGCCCAGCGCGGCAGGACACCAGCACGGAACGTAGCGATGCCAAACAGCATGGGTCCCAAGATATACATGGGTCCCGATAAATTCCACAACGTTGGGAGGACTCCAAGGTCAACTGTGGCTGGGATTCCAGTTAACATCCCGAGAAGACTTTCCACAAATGCAGGCGACTCAATTGCCAGGTGCGGCAGGATAAACGCTTCGACAAATGAAAAACCTGCAACAAGAAAGAACCATATGCTAAACAGGAGGAAGCCGATCAGACCCAGCCATCCGGACTTTTCCACCTGCCGGGCATAGAGCCCTGCAATGCCGAACATTCCAAAAAAGCCCAGGGCAGTCGCAGCGATATGAACGTTCACCCATGTGGCAGTGGTGACGGACGCAGGAACATTCTCTTGATGGAACATTCCGATAATGATGAAGCAAAGCCCTGCCAACATGGCAGACACACCTGCCCACCGCATGAGAGCGGATGCGGTCATAATTGCCTTGCTCTTTTTGATCGAATTTCCTTTGGCGTTCATTTGTTTTCTCCTTTTGAATTCATAAAATAGGTTTTGGGTTTTGGGATATCTACTTCTTCCACGGATCGCCGGGCGACTTCACAAACTGATCGAAGACATAACCCCAGGGCATCACAAGTGGAACCAACACAATACCCACGAGGTTGTTGATCAGCACCTCTTGAACGTCCGGAGCTAACTGCCCGGCAGACCATTGGGGGAGCGCGAACGCCAGAACCCAGACAGCCTTCCACAGAAACTCGAAGAACAGCAGTGGCAGCATCTTGAGCGGGCGATGAATTCCTACTCCTGCCAGGAGCGCCAACCCAGCGAGCACACTGAGCACAACGCTGCCCATGGTCGACAAGTTTGCAGGAGGATTGAAAATCGCGGGCAATTTATAGATTGCCAGCCCGGTAGCCATGAACGCATACATGGCTCTCAGTAAATAAAGCCTGAAAATCGAAACCTCGGACCTGGAATTCATATATTTGTCTCCTTTTTGAACCAATAAGATAAGCGTCAGTTGACACCCGGCATCGCTGCCTGTTTGGATTTGATTGATGACAATATACAAATCAATGTGGGGAGATGTCTTCCCCACATGTGGGGATTTCATGTGGGGAGAATCAAAAAACCCCGCCACAATTGGCGGGGCTTGGGAATTTGTGTGTTTCAGGCTAAATCAAGCCTAATTCAATTGCCTTTATTACAGCTGCTCGACGGCTATTCACATTGAGTTTGTTGTAAATGCTCTTGGTATGAGTCCGAACCGTGCTCAAAGCGATGACAAGCTCCTGTGCGATCTCGGGACCCGAAAGCTCGGTCTTGAACAGCCGCAGGATGTCCAACTCCCGCTGACTGAGCGCCTCGACCAGCGACCCCAAAACTGGTGCGGCGGAAGGAGGCGTTTCCTCCCCGAAACCTTCAAACGCCGACAACAGCCTGTCTGTATAGTCTGGCAGGATCTTGTGTGTGGCAGCTTCACGGAGCAGTCTTTCCATATCTGCGCCTTCGTCCACGAACATGCGGATATACCCTTCCGGTTCAGCCAACTTCAGGGCGCGTTCCAGCGCGGACAGAGCAGCAGGGGCATCCTTTTGCATTTGGTGGGCATGCGCCTGCAAGATCAGGATTTCGATGGCGCTTTCCACCCTGCCGCCTTCTTCTGCTGCTTTCAAAAGGCGCTCCAGCAATCCTATTGCGTCATTCAGCGAAGGTTCTCTATGGCTGCTTTGATATTGCGACATCAATATTCTGGCGAACGTGATTTTCTCGAACTCCCGCAAGTAGCCGGGTTCTTCCTCAACTGATAACTTCCGTTCACCCGCCCAGGCAAGCGCCTTCTCCAACTCACCCTGCTTGACCCATACCCGTGCTTTCAATGCCCTGATGGGTCGAACATTCGGGGCGAAATCACTGAGATACAGGGGCTCTGCCTCATTGAGAAGATCAAAAGCCTCTTCAAGATCGGTCTGGGCTTCACGGATTCGTGCCATCGTAACGCGCCAACGGTACGGATTTTTCGGCAACCCATTAAGTTCGCCAAGTTCCCTGCTTTTTAATAGGTGCTGTTCCGCGGCAATCAGATCGTTGCGTTCAAGATAAAGTCCGCTCATTCCGACATGCATGTCTGCCGCGCCGCGCAAAGCTGGCGTACCCTGCCTTGTCGCAAGCTGTAATCCGCGTTCGTAGATGCCCATCGCCTCCCGCAAACGACCTTGCGTAATCCTTATGTCCGCCAGAGTCAAAGAGCCGCCAATCACATCTGAGATGTAACCAACGTTCTGCAAATGAGACATACCTTTGGCGAACATCTGATAGGCAGCCTCAAGGTCACCGCTCGTCCAGGACGCGAGCCCTACCAGTGAGGATGCCGCACCACGGGGAAAATCATCGTCCTCACGGGCAAGTTCAAGCACTTTGCTTGCATGGCTTGTGGCGTTCGTCACATCGCCTTTCGCAAGGGCAATTGCGGCACGGTACAGATGGACTGAACTGGGCAGGCGCTGAAAATCCTCCTGATCCACGTATACAGGTTGTCCCCGAATTTCTTCAGGGGTCACGAGCCACTGTTCGATATCCCGTAGTCGGGACTCAACACCATCAAACTGCCCATTCTGCATTAGCGTACCGACATAGTTAACATTAAGTACGGGATGATTCTGAAACAGTTTGTCGGGGAGTGCCTTAAACCAACCAAGCAAGGTGGACTCCTGCCTGCTCTGGCGCATGAATGGTATGGCTTTTTCGATCAGTTCCGCTGCGCGCTCAAAGTCCTTGGCAGATAATGAATGGCGGATCGCATCCGCTGTCAGGTTATTATTCTCAAACCACTCGCTTGCACGATAGTGCAGAGTAGGAACCAGATCAGGCTGTTCTGTGAGTAAGTGCATATGAAGCACATCGGCAAAAAGATGGTGATAGCGATACCAATCACGCTTATCATCCAATGGAATAAGGAAAAGGTTTCCCCGTTGAAGTTGTTCCAATTTGGATGCGCTTCCCGCTTGAGCAGTCACAGCATCGCAGAGGGAACCATTCAGACGTTCAAGAATGGATGTTTGCAACAGTAAGTTTCGAACGGGTTCAGGCTGACGCCGCAAAACCTCTTCAGCGAGATAATCCACAATATAGCGATGATCTCCCGCAAATGCCTGAATGAAACCATGGACATCCTGTTGTCCCTTCATCGAAAGTGCGGCAAGCTGCAGACCGGCGATCCAGCCTTCGGTGCGAGCCTCCAGTGTGGCGACTTCTTCCGCGGCAAGGTCGAGGCTCATCACCTGATTGAGAAACTCAGCGGCTTCGGATGGGGTAAAACGCAGGTCCGCGGCACGGATTTCGGTCAATTGATTTCGGGCGCGTAACCGCGGAATGGGGACGGATGGGTCTTCGCGGGTGGTGATGACCAAATGCAATTGAGGCGGTAAATGGTCGATCAAAAAAGTGAGAGCATCATCGACCGGTCTGGCGTCCGTGAGGTGGTAGTCATCGAGAACGAGGATGAAATTATTTGAGAGGCTGGTGATCTCATTGAGTAATGCTGTTAATACTGTTTGAATGGGTGGTGATTGCGGCGATTGGAGTGCATCCAGCAATCCCGCCCCCAGATTCGGGGAAATTTTCTGCAATGCACTTATGACATAGATCAGGAAACGCACAGGGTCATTGTCGTTTTCATCCAGCGATAGCCATGCAGCCTGCTGCCCGCAATTCACAACCCAATCGCTTGCCAACGTGCTTTTTCCAAAGCCGGCAGGGGCGGAGATAAGGGTTAGTTTATGACCCGTGGTTAGTCCATCAGATAGTTGTTTAACTAATCGGGAACGGGCTACTACTTTTGGAGGAAGCAGTGGGATGAAGAACTTGGTGGCTAGAACTGAAGCAGCCATAGATTCATTATATTATAGCAACCCATCCTCAAGATAAAGGTTGTCTGTAATAACCAACAAAGAAGGTTGCATTTTGCCAAATTCGGGAGCAGAGATGCTGGATGTACTTCAGGTTTCGATCTTGAGACAGTAAACCTTACGAAGATCATGTGATATTCCACATTCCTAAATGCATTCACTTGGAGATTCGAGCGGATTTTCGGATCGCATCCATCAATTCTCCATTTGGTTTCTTTTTGCTGATAAAGGCAGATGCCCCGGCTTTTATGGCGCGTTCATGATTTGATTGATCATCATACAAACTGAGAATAATCACAGCACAGCTTGGAAAGTCACGGTGCAGGCGTTCGGTCAGGGCAATGCCATCCATGCCTGGGAGTTGGATATCCGTCACGACCACATCGGGTTGGAGGTCACGAACCAATTGCATGGCCTCCCAACCATCAGCTGTTTCACCCGCGACAATGAAATCCGCTTCAGTGCTGAGCCACATCCGAAGCCCTTTGCGAGTGCCGGCTTCTTCGTCGACAATCAGGATTTTGATCATGCCCACAGTATATAAAGAGAGGATGCAATCCGCATCGGGAGAAGGTCTGTTTCCCAACTCAGACTTAAGTCTGAGACCCATGAAATGAAGGTTATAATGACTATGTAACCGGGAGGGCTGCTTATGAGCATTTGCATTTTGATAGCAGATGATCATGCTGTCGTGCGCCAGGGGTTGCGGATGTTTCTGGAAATGGATGCCGATTTTGAGGTGGTCGGGGAAGCAGAGAATGGGGAGGATGCCGTCCGGCTGGCTGGCGAACTTCAGCCGGATATCGTCCTGATGGATTTGATCATGCCGGTCATGGACGGTATCACAGCCACGTCCAGGATCCGGCGGCAATACCCGGATGTGGAAGTAATCGCTTTAACCAGTGTCCTGGATGATGGCTCTATTTTTGGAGCGATCCGGGCGGGAGCGATCGGGTATTTATTAAAAGATACAAAAGCAGATAATTTGATCTATGCAGTTAAATCAGCTGTTGCAGGACAGGTTCAATTCTCGCCCCAGGTTGCAAAACGATTGTTGAAGGAGGTTGATTTTCCGGAGGCGCCGGAACCTCTGACAGATCGGGAAAGCGATATCCTTCGAATGCTTGCATCAGGGTACTCAAATAAGGGAATTGCCCAAGATCTGAATATCGGAGAAAAGACCGTCAAAACGCACGTCAGCAGTATCCTTTCAAAATTGGGAGTAACCAGCAGGACCCAGGCTGTTATCTATGCTTTACGAACTGGACTGGTCATGTTGCCTCCCGGACAATCGTAAACCAGTCGGGAGGGTCTCCTTTTATGTCGGTTGATGAGAATTCAACTGGGAATGAATGGCTGCAGTGGATTCAGGCATTTGAGCATGCCGAATGGGGAATAGTCATCAATCGGGCCGACGTCACTACACTGGAGATCATGAACGCAGCCTTTGCAAGGATGCATGGATGTTCAATTGGTGAATTGAGAGGTCAGCCCATCGAATCCGTTTTTGCTCCGGAGGAAAGGGCAAATCTGCCAGATTGGATCGAGGAAGCTCACCGGAAAGGTCACATCAGTATTGAAAGCAGACACCTGCGCAAAGACGGCTCTGTTTTCCCTGTAAGTATCGATGTAACAGCTGTGAAAGATAAACAGGGCAAGGTTTTATACAGGGTGGTTAACGTTCAGGATATCTCGCAAAGGAAAGCAGCGGAAAATGCCCTTCGAGATAGTGAACAAAGGAGTGCTGCGATTATCGCGACCCTGACGGAAGGCATCGTCTTTCACAACGCGGACGGTATGATCACGCTTTGTAATGCTGCGGCGGAGCGAATCCTGGGGCTTTCCGTCGACCAGATCCTGGGCCGCACCTCCATCGACCCTCGCTGGAGAACGATCCATGAAGATGGCTCTCCATTTCCAGGAGAAACGCATCCTGCGATGGTGACTCTACAAACGGGCACTTCTCTATCCAACGTTGTCATGGGTATTTACAAGCCGGACGACTCACTGACATGGATTTCCATCAGCACCCACGCATTGTTTTTTTCAGAAAATGACAAACCTTATGGGGTTGTCGTCTCGTTTACAGATATCACCAATCAGAAATCGATGTACGAATTGCTTGAACAGCGCGTGGCAGTACGGACGCGCGAATTGAAAGCGATCCTGGAAGTATCCCAGATCGTCAGCTCGAACCTGGAGCTGGGTTCGCTGCTCACGATCATCCTGGAACAACTTAAGCAAGTGATCGATTATACGGGTGCTGGAATTGCAAAATTGGATGGAGACGATTTCGTCATTGTCGAATACTTGGGTCCTATTTCCCGCGAAATCATGCTTGGATTTCGCGCGTCCGTGAACCAGGATACTGGTTATCGAAAAGTGGCAGAGTCAAAGCAGCCGGTCATCATTGATGATATATGGGGTAATGAGCCGTGGCTGAACATGTTGCGGAATATAACCGATAAGGAGATGCTAGCCAAATTTCAGGACATCCACTCCTGGATGGGAATACCGCTGATTAGCCACGATCAGTTGATCGGTGTACTGAGGCTCGATCACCACGAGCCCGGGCACTTCACCAGCGCACATGCCGATTTGGGGTTGGCATTTGCGAATCAAGCTGCCATTGCCATCGAGAATGCCAGATTCCATGAGCAGGCACAGCGATTTGCCGCCTTTCAGGAACGACAAAGATTGGCGCGTGAACTTCATGATTCTGTCTCTCAGGCGTTGTATGGGATCGCGCTCGGCGCGCGAACGGCTCAGATGAGGCTGGAAACTGAACCTGAAAAGCTGGCGGAGCCTCTGGACTATATCCTTTCCCTCGCCGAGGCGGGTGTCTCCGAAATGCGTGCGCTGATTTTCGAACTGCGCCCCGAGTCGCTACAAAATGAAGGATTGGTGGCTGCAATTGCCAAGCAATCGGATGCGTTGCATGCGCGTTATAACCTGCAAGTAATCACAGATTTCGGACCTGAGCCTGATATTTCTCTCGATTGGAAGGAAGCGCTCTATCGGGTTACTCAGGAGGCGATGCAGAACATTGCCAGGCATGCGCATGCAACGAAAGCAGAAGTTCGACTCCATCAAAATGACAGTTGCCTCGTATTGGAGATTCGTGATAACGGAATGGGTTTCGATCCAGGCCGTGAACATCCGGGCCATCTTGGGCTGCAATCCATGCAGGAGCGTGTCGCTCAGATCGGCGGTACGTTTGCTGTTGTCAGTCAACCCGGGATGGGGACTACGATCTCTGTCTCTTTACTGCTCTAAATGATATTGAATATAAGAGAATCGTTCCGCCCATCTCGAAAAATTTGTCGAGCCATATCCGGCAATCCTTCCCCCAGATTTAGAGAAATTTTCAGCATTGCACTGATGACATCGATCAGGAAATGGATAGGGTCATAAGTTGTTTGACCAAACGTGACCGGACTACTATTTTGGAAGGTGGTGGTGGGGGATAAAGTATAGTAGCTAGGATTGAGATAACCTTAAATTAATTATATACCATCTACCTGCAATTCAATTTGCAAGGAGCGTATGCAAAGGCTTTATTAAATTCGAGAGAGGAGGGCAAAACCAGAGCAAGTCAGAGTATAATGCCACGCTATGTCAGTCAAAATGCAACCGTCAACGATTGAGTCTGAACTTACGCCCAGGCCTTTCCTCTCCGACGAAGAAAAACTTCAGCTCATCGCGAAAGTCTCTGCCGATGCCATTTACGATTGGGATATCGTGGTTGGTGAAACGCGCTGGAACCACGGGTTGCAGACTTTGTTCGGTTACGCGGATAAAGATGTGATGACGCACACCTGGTGGGAAGATCACGTCCACCCTGACGACCGCGCAGGTGCGATTGCAAGCGTGGCAGAGGCGATCCAAAATCAAGCTAAATACTGGTCCATGGAATATCGTTACCTGCGAGCCGATGGCAGTTATGCCCATGTCATCGACCGCGGGTATTTTATTTATGATAAGAACGGCAAGGCGCTGCGCATGATCGGTGCAATGGTGGATGTGACCGCCCGCGTCAATCTGGCGGAGTCGCAAATGCAGGCGGCAATCGAGGAACGTCAACGCCTCGCACGTGATTTGCACGATACCGTCGCCCAAACCTTGTACAGTCTGACGCTTCTTTCGGAGGCGGTGCGCCGTCTTGCGAACAGCGGAGATCTGGATCAGGTTCAGGCGTATGCCGGACGTTTGGGAGAGACCGCCCAGCAATCGTTAAGAGAGATGCGTCTGCTCGTTTATGAGATGCGTTCACAGGCGTTGGAACAGGACGGGCTGGTGAAGACGCTCCAGAATCGTCTCGATGCCGTCGAAAAACGTTCGGGGATCCAGGTCGATTTTCAAGCGGATGTCAAATCGAAAATGCCGGTGTTGGTGAAAGAGGGTTTGTTTTATATCGCCAGTGAAGGGTTGAATAATTCACTTAAACATGCCATGGCAAGTTCGTTGACCATTAATTTGAAGTCCGATGAGGCTGGAGTGGAATTGGAGATCCGCGATAACGGTCGCGGCTTCGATGTGAAAACGCTGGGCAATGAAGGCGGATTCGGGCTTTCCAACATGCGCGAACGGACAGAAAAACTTGGCGGGATGATTCAAGTTGAGTCATCGGATGGAGCGGGGACAAAAATTTCGGTGAAGATTCCTTTTGAGTAGAGGTGCCATGAGTGAAACGATTCGAATTTTGATCGCAGACGACCATGCCATTGTGCGCGAAGGACTGCGTGCGTTGATCGCCACCGAGCCGGGGCTTGAATTGGTGGCTGAAGCCATTGATGGATTGGAAGCTGTGTACAAGGTAAATGCCTTGAAGCCCGATGTTATTTTGCTGGACATGATGATGCCGCGGTTGGATGGCATTGGCGCCATCACAGAGATCAAAAAGCAATTTCCCGAAGCAAAGATTCTGGTGTTGACCTCTTTCGTGGACGATGAAAAGGTTTTTGCGGCGCTCAAAGCAGGCGCATTGGGTTACCTGCTCAAAGATTCATCGCCGCAGGACTTATTGAACGCGGTTCGCAATACGAATAACGGTGAATCATCTTTACATCCCAGCATTGCCAGAAAGTTGATTCGCGAGTTGAAACAGCCTCCAGCCGATAAACCTAAAACGGAAAGTCCGCTCACGGAGCGTGAAGTGGAAATTTTGCAATTCGTTGCGCAGGGCATGACCAACGACGAGATTGCCGAAAAACTTGTCGTAAGCGAAAGAACTGTCCGTACGCATGTCAGTAATATTCTGGCGAAATTGCAACTGGCGAACCGTACCCAAGCCGCGCTCTATGCGTTGAAAGAAGGTTTGGCTTCTTTGTAAATAACGCTCAAAGCGCCGTCCTCGGCGCCGGTGATACGTCATTTGTCTTATCCAGACCGCCGAAAAGGCGGTCTTTTGTTTTATAGGGTTCGGGTCACTCCGCCGATGGCATGGCCGCGCAGGCGTTGTATCGTTGTTTAACTTTAACTACAGGAGTGTACTGACATGACGTTCACAATTCCCTTACTTAAATTCAGCCCCAAACAAAAGACGGCGCTTCCGATCCTTATTGGCGTTGCTGCAATCTCCTTTCTCGCCATTATTAATATTGGAAGCCTATCGGACATGCTCAAAGGACTGTTCACACAGATTCCCTGGAAATCATTGGGCGGCGCGTTATTGATCTTCGGTCTGCGCCTCCTGGACGTTCCCATTGGAACCCTGAAGACTGTTCTCATGGTACGCGGTCTGCGGACGTGGGCTACGCTGCTTGGCTTGCTTGAAGTCACGGTTTGGATCACGGCGATGGGGAAGGTCATGGGACAGTTGGATAACCCGTGGAATATTGCGGGGTATGCGCTGGGGTACACCGCAGGCACCTGGCTGGGGATGTGGATCGAAAACCGCCTGGCATTCGGCTCGGTGGAAGTGCATACGATTTCCCTGCACAATAGCACGGAACTGGCAGAGTCCATGCGCTTGGCTGGATTTGGCGTGACGCAGTTTCAAGGCTTCGGTGAATCGGGACCCGTGTGCATTGTCGGCACCATCGTCGAACGCAAACACCTGGACGTTTTATTGAAGCGCATTCATAAAGTTGACCCAGCTGCCTTTATCACCGTGGACGATACGCGCAGGGTGATCGGCGGATATCGCCCCGCGAAATAACCTTACGTCATTTGCCGTACCCGGGACCGCTGAAAAGGCGGTCTTTTGTTTGAGGCGGCTCCAGACACTCCGCCGATGTGGAAATGGATGTCAACCCGTACACTCGAAATATCAAACCAAAGGAGATAAAAAATGAATACCAAATTCACCACCCTGTTCATCCTCTTGATCATTGCCGTGCTCGTTACGGCGTGCGGCGGCGCACCTGCCAGCGCTGGCGAAGTCACCTCGGCTCTCACCGAAGCCGAAGCCATTGCCATCGCGGAGAATGCCCTGAACGCACTCAACACCGGCGACTATGCCGCCTGGAGCCGCGATTGGGACGACGACCTGAAAGGCGCCATCAACGAAGAAGCCTTCCTGCAGTATCGCGAGCAGGCGCTTGGGCAGGTCGGGCAATTCCAATCCATCCTTTCGGCTGAAATGGCTCCCAGCCCCCGCGCCGACTCCGTCCGTTGGGTCTTCACCTGCCAGTTCGAAAAAGCCAAGATTCGTTTCATCATGGCGTTCCCGAAAGATGGCAAGTTAGCCAACACTGTGATGACCGAACCTGCCGAGTAGTTTTCAATTCGCAACATTCAACGCCGTTCTGAAAGCGGCGTTGAATGTTTTTCAAGGAGACTGCCATGAACTCAATTGACGTTCTAGTGATTGGCGCAGGGCAGGCGGGGTTGGCGATGGGTTATCACCTGCGGAAGACTTCGTTTCGCTTCCTGCTCGTGGACGGCGGGGTGCGCGTTGGAGATAGTTGGCGCCGTCGATACGACTCGCTCACGCTCTTCACACCGCGCGCGATGAGCGCCCTGCCAGGGCTGTCTTTGCAGGGCGACCCGCAAGGCTATGCCAGCCGCGATGAATTTGCCGATTATCTTGAAACCTATGCCGATCATTTCGGATTTCCACTCGAGATGAACATGGGAATCAAAAGGCTCGAGCGTGTGAACAGCCATTTTCGCGCGACCAGTTTCAACGGTCAGGAAGTGGAGGCGGAGGTTGTCATCCTTGCCAATGGCGGCTTTCAAACGCCCATCGTCCCGCCTGTCTCGCAGAATTTGTCGAGCCGCGTCCGGCAATTTTCTGCTGAGAGTTACAAGAACCCTTCACAGATCCCCGCTGGGAATGTGGTGGTTGTGGGGGACGGCGCAACGGGGCGCGATATTGCCAGCGAATTGGCGGCGTCAATCACGGTTTACCTTGCCACGGGCAAGCCGCGCCGACTCGTCCCTGAAAGGATTTTGGGAATCAGCACTTGGTGGTGGCTGGAAAAACTTGGCATTCTCAGCGCGCCTTCTGAAAGTTTCGTCGGCAAAAAACTGCGCGAGGCAGACGCTTTCCCCAACCGAGAAAGAAGCCTCGACGACTTGCGCCGCAAAGGGATTCAGATCCTGCCAAAGTTGACCCATGCAGACGGCGACACGGTGACATTTGCAAATGGCGCCAATGTTTCGGTCAATTCGGTGGTGTGGGCGGTTGGCTATCGTGATGATTCGGATTGGGTGAACATCCCCGAAGTGAAAGATGCGCAGGGAAATTTTGTGCATGAACACGGCGTTTCGCCTGTGCGAAATTTATTCTTCATCGGTCACCCCTGGCAGACCTCGCGCGCGTCTGCGATCATTCACGGCGTGGGCAGGGACGCGGAAGAGATCACGAACGTGATCACACGGTCAATGTGGTGACCGAATACGTCATTTGTCGCAGGGCAAATCTGCACATCCGCCGATGTGTCAATGAAACAAAACGAATATCCTATGAACATGGAACAACACCTTGCGCTCATCGTCACCCGCTCGACCCCGCTCGAAGATGGTCTGAGCGCTTTATTGAAAGCCATGCCGCAGATCACAGAAGTGGAGATTGTTCGAAGCATGGAACAGGCGCTCACTCAGATCGAAGCCAGAAGCCATCACCTCGCTCTGATCGACATGATTCTGCTAGGCAGTCAGCCCGAAATTTTGCTCGAACGAATCCACCAACTTTCGCCGCATACCAGGCGTGTGTTGCTCGTCGACGAAGTGCAAGCCTGGAAATTCATTCACCAATACTCTGAAGCCATACTCATCAAAGGAATGCCGCCATCCAACGTGACTGGAATTTTGTCCGCCCTATTACAAGACAAGGAATAATGACATGAACCCCATGCCTCTTTTCTGGACTCTAAGCCTGCTGGCTGTTGCCCTGACTTTTATCTTCGCCTTGGGCTTTTTCACCAAACGCCGTCTCACAAAAAAATATCCACCCATCGGGCAAATGATCGATATCGGCGGCTACCGCCTGCACATGCAGGTAGAAGGCGCAGGGACGCCCACCGTCGTCTTCGACTCTGGCGCTGGGGGAATCGGTCTTCACTGGGAACTTGTCCGCCCTGCGATTGCCAAAGTGGCTCGCGTTGTCACTTACGACCGCGCCGGACTCGGCTGGAGCGACCACAGTCCCAAACCGCGCCGCGCCGATGTGATGGCGGAGGAATTACACACCTTGTTGAAGAAAGCGAACATCGAAGCTCCCTTTATTCTGGTGGGACATTCCCTTGGCGGAGTCGTTGCCCGTCAATTCGCGGCTAAATATCCGAATGAAGTGGCTGGTATGGTCATGGTGGACTCTGCGCATGAACAGCAGGTCAAACATTTCCCTGAAGCTCTGGTGAAGATGGTCAATTCGATGAAAGGCATGATGGGCGTAATGAAATTGATGGGCAGGCTCGGTATCTTTGCGCTCAAACCAGACCTTGTCCAGATCGGCGATAACGGCAAACTCTCGAAAGTACTCGTCGCAAACATGCAGGGTGTGATGGCATCCAGCAGTAGCCATGCCGAAGCGATGATTGCTGAATCCGAAAGCGTCTTTGCGGCGGAGACTCAACCCGTTTCGGCTCTCGGAGATCTGCCACTAAACGTCATCCGTCATGGGCAACTCGATGAGAACGCTGTACCGCCATCTCTCGGTCAGCAGGTGCGGGATGATTACGAAGCCGCGTGGCAAACCCTTCAGGCGAAGATAATGTCCCTGTCAACGCGGGGCAGGCTGATCGTCGCAGAAAGAAGCGGGCACAACATCATGTTCGAGCAGCCTGAGATCGTGATCGAATCCATTTTGGAAATGATGGGTAAAATTCAAAATGAGGAATCTTTATCCATCAGAAAAGAGGAGATGAGCCATGTTCAAGTTGGTTGAGCCATATCAAAAACGCCCGATCCGCTTTTTGGAGTTATGGGAAAAGAATGGCTGGCGATTGAAAGTGTACAGCCTTGCTTATCAAATGCCGTTGGCGCGACCGCATGTAGTGGAGACGTCGAAGCCTATATTGTGGAAGCACCTGCAAGAGGTTGCGAAAGATAAACCTCATTACAACGTGGGTTTTATCGGAATCAACGACGGGCGCGGCGCGATCTTCTCCTTTGTGGATTTCTGGGCGGACGAGAATGAACTTCATCATCACGTCTTTGTCTCGCTCAAAGAGGAAGTGGAAAAGCTTGAATACAAAACGCCGACGGGTCTCACCGCCTGTGTGTGGGATGCGGCGCTGCTTGCCTTTGAACGTCAGGCGTGGGTGGATACGATGTTGAACAATCCGACCGGACCCAGTCTGGAACAATATCTTTCGACGCAGATGAATCAGGATGTTTGACCTACGTCATTTGAAGGATAAAGACCGCTGTAAAAGGCGGTCTTTTGTATTAAGTGATTCGCGCCAATGCTCCGATACGCTTCGAAGATGAAATTTATACAATGCTCCTAATCAAATCAATAGAGGAGAATCAAAATGAAAACAACTCGAACGAACAAAAAGCGTGTCTTCCATTTCTGGCTGGGAAGAATATTCCTTGTCCTTCTGGCATTGATCGTTTTGTTTGTCAGCGCAGCGCTGGCTGCCGGCGCAAAGAACAAACGTGATTTTGCCAAGAATTATCCGCCCATTGGGCAGATGGTGGATGTGGGCGGCTATCGTTTGCACTTGTATTGCACAGGCGAATTGCAATCTGGCGAGCCGACCGTGATCGTGGAAGCAGGCTCAGGCAGCGTGGGTCTGATGTGGACATTGGTGCAGGATGAAGTAGCGAAGTCTGCCCGCATTTGTACTTATGATCGCGCCGGGCTTGGCTGGAGTGAATCCAGCCCCAAGCCACGCACTGCGGAAGTGATCACGGATGAATTGCATACCTTGCTGATCAATGCCGGAATCGAAGCTCCATACATTCTCGTTGGTCATTCGCTGGGTGGAATTTTCGTCCGCGAGTATCAGTACAAATATCCAGATGATGTCGCTGGAATCATCCTGGTCGATTCGGGAGATGGGAAACTGGCGACCTACATGGAGGGAACGGCTTACATGCAGATGATGTACCAATTTATTGAAGCCAGCAAAACATTGACTGACACTGGACTCATCAAAGTCGTGACGGGTCTCAGTGCCTTGTTTCCATCTGAGCCGATGTATCAGACATTGCCAGCGGGAATCCCTGAAACCATTCAGGTGATGATGGTCAAAACGACCGAAGCGGGAGCCGTTGAAGTGGCTGCCTTGCCGATCATTTGGGAGGAAAACCGCGCCCATCAAACCTCCCTTGGGGATCTGCCCCTCACGGTCATTGTCCACGGGTATTGCAACAGTTGCAGCAAAAACCCCGCGGAATTGGCAAAGGAAGAGGCAGGCTGGCTGGAAATGCAGAAATATCTTGCTTCGTTATCGTCTACTAGCGAATTGATTGTCGCAAGCCCGCAGACGGGTCACGATATTCAGGTGGATGAACCCGGCCTGGTTGTAGAGGCAATTCAAAACTTGATCGAGGCGGTGCGATAATCAATCCCATCTAAATGCATTTCAAACCTGGCAACCCATATAGGGTGATCTCGCCAATAAATCCGGTTCAGAAAACGACAACGGGGCACTCAATTTCGAGTTGCCCTGTTGCAATAAGCGCCCACTCCCCGGCTTCAGAGCAGGGGAGTAGGGCATGATCGTTTATGAGAGTGAAATCGAATACTTATAGATGAGCAATTCTCATCATAGAGATAATTATCCTTATTTTGTTGTTTCATCCCATATTTGGTTGTTACGCTGGTTATATAGTGAAGTAGGAAGAAATTCTTGCCTGCATACCGATATGTTCCCCGTTGTACATATCCGATTGTGGTTGTGAGATGAAAGCGATGATAATGGGCTACTTTGGAATGCTTGGCATGAATATCATAACGCCTTCACAAATCAAGGCGTTATGATATTCGAACAACTACACCTATTGAATCTCAATTATGGTGTGATCATCCACATCCGGCGCGCCGTAACTGACATCCACCATGAAGGAACGACCATCTTCCAACATACCTTCGGCTTTGAACTGGATTAAAGGCTGCGGATTCGATTGACCGGGATGCAGCAATTCTGTGTAGGTTGCCGCTTCGCCCTTCAGCAGGGAGGGTAATACCGCGAGCTCACCGATAGTCACGACACCATCTGCCAATGCCGCCTCAATCTCCGTCTGGGCGATAAACCAAACAGGCACAGCCCCCCGCCCCATCATTTCTGCAATGAGAGGGGCAGGATCGGTTTGCGGACCATTCGCCCAATACTCGATGGAGGTGGTAGTGGGCGGAGTACAGGCAAATGCTCCCGGACCGTCATTGCCCGGAAAATGGAAGAACTGGTTCAGGTTGAACTCGGCTGGGATGCAATCCGGGGAGCGATAGAAGACGATGACTGTCCATTCGCCGTTGGAGAATGTCTCATTTTCGCCAAAACGGGCATAGAAGGGAACCTCTCCATTCGCCTCAATGCGAACGGGATCTTTTGCTTCGGCAGGGACGGGCGCTTTGGTTTCAACCGCAGCCGACTCGGTTGGTTGCACTTGGGTGTTATCAGAGATGGAGGAAACGATTTCCCTCGTGTTCAATATCGCGCGCACAGTGAAAATTCCCACAACGAGCAGGGCGACCACGGCTGCAACTTTCATTAAACGACTGGCGTTCATTTTATTAATCTCCTTTGATTATTTTTAAGGCGTTTTGAATTTCAATCTTGTCTTGAGGGAATATAACTTACTTCATGGGCGCCTCCAAATATCGTTATTTTGAAAACCTGCTCGAAGTGTAGAACTTGTGCGTTTTTCAAGTGTATTCAGAGCCGTTAATTTAGCATTTATCGAGAATACACATGCTGATATAATGACCAAACCGACCTGATTTGACATTATTTCCTTATCATCCACCGCTTTCAAGTCAAGAAAAGATGCCGAGTGCTTGAAGTCAGACTGTTAGGGCAATTTACAATTAAGTTGGATGGGGTTCCCATTCAAATAAATTCGCGTCCAGCGCAATCCCTTCTTGCGTATTTGCTTATAAACGCAGGCAGAGCAGTTCGGCGTGAGAAACTGGCGGGTTTGTTTTGGCCCGATGCCTCTGATGAAAATGCGCGGAATAATCTCCGCCAGGCTTTGTGGCGGGTCCGGAAAAGCCTGGATGCTGATGGGACCTATGATCCATCCCTGCTTTTGGTGGATGACATTACGGTTTCGGTCAACGCCTCTTCCGAATATCGCCTGGATGTAATCGAACTGGAAACACAGATACATGAAGATACGCCGCTTCCCCGGTTGATCGAGATCGTCTCCTTGTATGAGGGCGAATTGTTGCCGGGGTTTTATGATGATTGGGTGGTTCTCGAACGTGAGAGATTGGGGGCAATATTTGAAGCGCGGATGGGGGCGCTGATAAACCGCCTGATGGAACTGCAATACTGGTCGGAAACGGTCGAATGGAGCGAGCGATGGATCTCACTGGGCGGTGTGCCCGAGCCTGCCTACCGCGGATTGATGCTGGCGCACGCAGTTCAAGGTGATCTGAGCAAAATGGCGGCGGCGTATCATCGTTGTGAAGAAGCGATGCAGAACGAGTTGGGACTAGCGCCTTCCGACACCACTCAATCCCTTTATGAACAATTAAAGGCAGGAGGAGTGGCAAATAGCAATTTGATGAAGCGCGAAACAATTCAAAACGCTTCGCCATTCACAGACGAGAACCCAGCGCCCGGCGCACCGCCTTATATGGGTTTACAGCACTACAATGAAACCGATGCTGATTATTTCTTTGGTCGGGAGCCATTGATCAATTTGATTTACAGCCGCCTAACCGGGGGATATCCCTTCATTGCGGTTGTAGGCGCCTCTGGAAGCGGGAAATCATCTCTCGTCCGCGCAGGTTTGATCCCGACCCTTAATTCGCAGGGATTCAAGAAAAAACACACCGATACTCAAGTTGATGATGGGCATGTTTGGAAAATCGTCCTCGTTAACCCAACCATGCACCCGCTTGAAGCGCTGTTAATGGGACTAAATCAACATCTGCAAACGGAGATTCGATCCGCCGATCTCAGGAAGGATGTCCATTATCTTCGCAGGCATTTGTCCGGGATGAGGCAGGACGGGGAAAAGATGCCTTCCCAGAGCTCAGATAGACAGGGCGTTTCCAAGCTTTTAATCGTCATTGATCAATTTGAGGAACTCTTTACGTTATGTGCCGATGAACCTGAACGACGGGCATTCATTGACGTGTTAATGTCCATTGCTGATGCGGAGTTTGAAGAACATGTCCATGTGCTCATCACTTTGCGGGCGGATTTCTACTCGCACTGCGGACAGTATCCGAACCTTCGGGAGGCATTGACCCGCGCCCAGATATACATTGGACCAATGAGTGCGGAGGAGGTTCGCCGGGTGATCGAAGAGCCGGCGCGTCATGGCGGATGGGATTTCGAGCACGGTCTGGTGGAGTTGATCCTGCGCGATGTGAACCGGGAGCCCGGCATGTTACCCCTGCTTTCACATGCCTTGTTGGAAACCTGGTGCAGACGGCAGGGACGAACACTTACTCTGCAGGGATATGTTAAGTCCGGAGGCGTACGCGGCGCAATTGCGAGGACAGCAGAGACCGTCTTCAATCTCCAACTTTCATCCGAACAACAGCAGATCGCCAAAAACATCTTTTTGAGGCTTACTAATTTAGGAGAAGGAGTCGAGGGAACCCGCAGGCGCGTGATGTTGGCGGAGCTCATTCCCGCCGCGCGGGATGCGTCCGCCGTTCAATCGGTTTTGAACATACTGTCAGATGCCCGCCTGATCACCATTGGCGAAGATTCAGCGGAAGTCGCGCATGAGGCGTTGATCACGGAATGGCCCACGCTCCACAACTGGCTGGTCGAAGATCGGGAAGGTCTCAGGCTGCATCGTCATCTCACCGAAGCCGCGCAGGCATGGTTGGAGTCGGATCGTGATCCCAGTGAACTTTATCAAAGAACCAGGTTGGGTCAGGCAGTCGAATGGAGTGAAACGTACGCATCAGACCTGAGCTTATTGGAGCAGGAATTCCTAACCGCTTCAAGGGAACAAGCCGAACAAGTGGAGTCCGAGCGAAAGGCTCAACAGGAGCGCGAATTGCGCGCCGCCCGGGAATTGGCGAAAGCCCAGCAGGAACGAGCGGAAACTGAAAAGCAACTGTCTGAAAGTCAGACCCATGCCTTGGCGCAATTACGACGGCGCGCCATCTACCTCACGGCTGCGCTATTCTTTGCGCTTGGCATGGCGGGCATCGCCTTGTTTCTGGGGGAGCGGGTGCGGCAGGTTGCGCTGACAGCACAAGCCAATGCTGAACGGGCGGAGGACGAACGCCGAATTGCCTTTTCGCGTGAACTAGCCGCCGCATCTGTCTCGAACTTGGGCTTGGATCCGGAACTCAGCATTTTACTCGCCCTGGCTGCTGTATCCGAGGCGCAATCGGCTGGTTTGCCTGTCCCGCGTGAGGCGGAAGAGGCGTTGCATGGATCTGTCCTGGCGTCGCGATTACGGATGACCCTGCCGGGAGGTTATGGGGTGGATTTTGATCCGAGAGGATCCTTAATCGCATCCAGTGGAGCGAACAGTTCTGTGGTCATCCGGGAATTTCCATCCGGGCAAGAGAGGCTTGTTTTACAGGGGCTTTCCGGCGATCTTTACGGTGTGGGGGTAAGTTTCAGCCCTGATGGTAGAAGGGTACTCACCGCCAGTGCGGACGGGACAGCCAAAGTTTGGGACATCCCCATGGGGAATGAGTTGTTAACACTACAGGGGCATACCGCATCGGTCAATGCCGGGATATTCAGCACGGATGGAATACATATTGCAACAACATCCGGTGATGGAACGGTGCGGGTTTGGGACTCGAAAACGGGGGATGAACTGCTCATGTTGACGCTTCCCGCTCCTTCAGGCATTGCCTTTGACTCCAAAGGAGAATATCTTGCAATTGCCAATGATCTCGAATCCAATGGCTCAGTGACGATTTGGGACATCACATCCGGAGAAAACACACTGACATTGCCTGGTCATCCTCGTGGTTCGCTGGCTGTGGTTTATAGCAGGGATGGAATGCATATCATTACTGCCGGACGGGATGCGAAGATTCGAGTATGGAATCTGGAAGACGGGGAGGAAACAACTGTATTGAATGAAACCATCCCAATCTATTCGCTGGCTGTGAGCCCGAATGGCAGGCAAATTGCGGCGGGCGGCATTGATGGAACTGTCAAAGTTTGGGATTTGGAAACTGCTCGTTTGCTGTTCGAGCTCACCGGGCACACCGATGTGGTAAGTTCTCTGGCGTTCAGCCCCGATGCAAAGTATCTGGCATCCAGCAGCGTGGATGGTTCCAGCAGAGTATGGGATGTGTCGGCAAATGGAATGACCGAATGGTTGACTCTTTCAGGACACACAGAGGTGGTTTACAGCCTGAACTATAACCCCGATGGTCGAAAAATTGCCACTTCCAGTTGGGACGAAACCGCTGTCATCTGGGATGCATTTACCGGGAATAGATTGTTTGCCTTTCAAGATTTTACAGCGGAGGTGGGGCGCATCACATTCAATGATGATGGATCGAGGATCGCTACAGCGGATTACGGCGGGGTATTAAAACTTTGGGAGGCTGATACAGGTAAATTGGTTTTTTCTGTTCCAGCGCATAGTCCGGGCGATATTGACGCCATGTTCAGCCCGGATGGAAACTTTATCGCCACGGGCGGCGCAGATGGAACGGCAAAATTGTGGGATGTTAATACGGGTGAAATGATTCGAATGTTTGCAGGTCATACCGATGTCATTCATCGTATTTCATTCAACCCTGATGGAAGCCTGTTGGCTACAGCAAGCTGGGACGATACGGCGAAAATCTGGAAGGTATCCTCGGGCGAAATGCTTCATACATTTTCCGCAGGAGGCGGGGATGTAAAAAGTGTTGCATTCAGCCCTGATGGACAACGCCTGACGACGGCACATGAAGATGGGATTGCCAGAATATGGGATGTTTCAATGGTTGGAACGGAACCGCAAAACGAAGTGCGGATTGTGCAAACGTTGGTAGGGCACAACTCCACGGTTTGGGATGCTACCTTTAGCCCAGATGGTAAACGTCTGGGAACCATCAGTTTTGATGGTACTGCAAGGCTTTGGGACGCGGAATCTGGGAGTGAGTTACTGGCATGGTCGGGCAATAATAATGGTCCAGACTTGGAATTCAGTCCGGATGGAAGACATCTGGCAGTCACCAGCGGCGATGGAAACGTGAGGGTGTTAATCCTCTCGCTCGAAGAATTAATAAGCGTGGCAAAATCCCGGCTGACTCGATCCTTTACTCTGGCAGAGTGCCAAAAATACCTGCATCGCGATTCCTGTCCGTAAGAAGCTGTGATGAGTGCCTGGTCGGGAATTCATTGGGGTGTTTACGATAGAGGTGTTGTCATCGGTCCATGACCACCACTACTACCCAAACGAGTCACAATATCGCCTTCGCCATATTGTCATAATTGAATACGATATACGACCATGGTTAGGCTGGTTTTACCCATCGACAAGAAAAATTACTGCAAACAACTGCGCTACTTTTACAAAGGTAGCGTAGATTTATCGACTGCCGGTACATTATGTGAGGCGCTGGATGCTGTTTGCAGTGATCCTACTCTATCACTTCAAAACCCGCGTTCCTATGGGCAGATCCTGCGGTTTCGACCAGTTGACCAGATAATCGGTATCCCGTTCACCATTGATGGTATAGGTATTGTTCTTGCCGCGTCGACAGGCTAACCACCCAAGAAGGTGGCGAGTGGACGACAGTCGCATCCGAAAGGATGACAATGATGCAATCACCGAGTTCGAGGATGGATAACCATGCACGTTGAAAGTCTGCCAGGCAAAGCTCCTCAGGCTCGGTTTGGACAGAGGAGCGAAAATACATCCCCGGCTCGGTACTGCCCCGATTGGGCGATGCTTTCCCGCTTGTCATACAGGGCGCTGGCACGGATGATATCCTCCAGTATCCGGTCAGCCCTTTGAGCCAGGCTGACGGCGTAGTTTTTGATGGTAGCAAGCCATCAAGTTTGAATATCGTATACAGAAGACCCCATGGCGCAAAGCGCCAGGGGAAACGTGGATGGTATGGATTACACCCGAGGGGTAAACGTAACGTTTATTAATTCATTGAATTTTATGGTTTTTGATAACGAGAGAATCAGGACTTTTTTCAGTTACATTTGCAGGAAAAAAGGGATATATATTAAGATGAATTATCGGATGAATAGCAAAAAATAGAAAGGATCGGTATGACCGAACTTGTCCCTGCTGAAAACCAAGCTGCTGAAAAGCCCCGCCGAAGAGGGCCGCGTGGCGAGGTCAAGATTTTTGCAACTTGGTGTAAGGGTTGCAATATTTGTGTTGTGCTCTGTCCGACCCAGGTTTTGGCAATGCACCCCAGCGGAAACCATCCCATTGTGGTCGAACCTGAAAACTGCACCGCCTGCCATTTCTGTGACACCCACTGTCCCGATCTGGCGATTGTGGTCAAAAAGATGGGTTAGAGTATGAGGAGGCTGCTTTGACAATTCAACTGATGCAAGGCAACGAGGCGATTGCCATGGGTGCGATTGCCGCCGGTTGCCGATTCTATGCAGGATACCCCATCACCCCTTCCACAGAGGTTGCGGAGGTCATGTCACGCGTACTCCCCAAGGTGGGCGGAAAATTCATTCAAATGGAAGACGAAATCGCCAGCATGGCTGCCATCATCGGCGGGCGTGTCGGCGGACTCAAATCCATGACCGCCACCAGCGGACCGGGCTTCTCGCTCATGCAGGAAAACATCGGCTACGCGGCAATGGCGGAAATCCCCTGTGTTGTAGTCAACGTCCAACGTCTTGGACCTTCCACCGGTCAGCCTACAGCGGCGTCACAAGGCGATGTGATGCAGGCACGTTGGGGCACGCACGGCGACCATCAGATCATTGTCCTTTGTCCCATCTCGGTGGCGCAATCCTTCGACCTGACGGTGAAGGCGTTCAACCTTTCGGAGAAATATCGCACCCCCGTAATTTTGCTCACCGATGAAATCATCGGTCACATGCGCGAGCCAATCGAACTGCCCGATTTCGACATAGTGGAAAAGTTCGAACGCCTCGTAACCGACACCCCCGACAACTACAAAGCCTACCGCAACGACCGCGGCGATGTGCCGGCGTTGGCAGGTTTTGGGCTTGGCTACCGCTACCACATCACCGGCTTGTTCCACGATGAGGTCGGATTCCCGACCCAGCGGCTCGATGAAATTGACCCCTGGCTGGAGCGCGTCAGCCGCAAGATTGAAACTGCCGACGACATTCTGCTCTACCAGACCGATTACGAAGCCGGGGCGCGAACCGCCATTTTGAGTTATGGTGCATCGGCGCGTACTGCCCGCCACGCCACGAAACAGATGCGCGCCAAAGGCGAAAAGGTCAGCCTGTTTACCACGCAAACGCTGTGGCCCTTCCCCGAAAAGGCAGTGGAAGAACTGGCGGATTCGGTGGATAAAATCGTCGTTCCTGAAATGAATTTGGGACAACTGGCGCTGGAGGTGGAGCGTGTTGTCGGGCGGAAGAAGGTCGTGCGCGTCAACCGCGCCAACGGTGATATGATCACCCCCAATATGGTTTTGGAAGCAGCGGAGGCTTAGACATGTCGGAGCATATTCTTTCCGTCCACGATCTGGATGTCGGTGAAGGGCAAATTCCGCGCGAGGATTGGTTTGAAGCCAGTTCCACCCTGCACAACCTGCGGAAAAACAAGAAATTTCCAACCATCTGGTGCGCGGGCTGCGGGCTGGGTGTGATCATGGGGTCGCTCATCCGCGCCATCGAAAGCCTGGGCCTCAAAAACGACCAGGTGGCTCTGGTGGCTGGCATTGGCTGCACCGCGCGCATGCCCGTCTACATGGATTACAACACCATGCACACCACGCACGGGCGCGCCCTGGCGTTTGCCACCGGTTTGAAGATTGCCCGCTCCGACATGAAGGTCATCGCCATCATGGGCGACGGCGACGCGCTGGCGATTGGGGGCAATCACTTCATCCACGCCGCACGCCGTAATATCGGCATCACCGCGCTGGTGGTGAACAATTCCACCTACGGCATGACCGGCGGACAGTACAGCCCCACCACGCCCGAAGGGATGCGCGCCACAACTGCCCCGTATGGAAACGTCGAGCCGCCCTTTCCCGTCTGCGATTTGGCGGCGGCGGCGGGAGCGACCTTTGTCGCCCGCAGTACGGCATATCACCCACTTGAACTGGACAAGCACCTCTCGGAAGCCATCTCGAACGAAGGATTCAGCCTTGTGGAAGCCGTCAGTTATTGTCACACCACCTACGGGCGGATCAACAAACTCGGCTCGGCGGCAGACATGATGCGGATGCTCAAAGACAACAGTATTTCGAAATCTGCCTATGAAAAACTCGGTGAAGATGAGCGCGAAACAAACACGAAGATCGTGCGCGGCGTGCTATATAGGAAGAAACGCCCGGAGTACACAAAAACCTATGACTCCCTCGTGGAACGCAAACACGAGGAGGAAGTAAAACTGCGGAATACGGGGAGGCGCTGATGGAAAAGCGAACCGAAATTCGATTGGCTGGGGAAGGTGGTCAGGGCATGATCTTGGCGGGGATCATCCTGGCCGAAGCCGCCGCCATCTACGACGGCAAACAAGCCACCCAGACCCAAAGTTACGGACCCGAAGCGCGAGGCGGTGCCAGCCGATCGGAGGTGGTCATCTCGGATGTTGAAATAGACCACCCTGAGGTCCTCTCTGCTGATGTGGTGGTGGCGCTCAGCCAGGAGGCGTACCAGAAATTTGCCAAGACCGTCCATTCCGGCGGTTTGTTGATTGTGGATGAAGACCACGTGGCGGTCCGTGCCGATTTTGCAGGCGTCAAAGTTCCCATTGCCCGGATTGCGCAGGAAGCGACAGGCAAACCCATCACCGCCAATACGGTTGCGCTTGGCGTGCTGGTAGGTATGACGGGTATGGTTTCGAAGGAGGCGCTCGAAAAGGCTGTCATCGCTCGCGCCCCCAAAGGTACCGAAGAAATGAACCGCAAAGCGCTGGCGGCAGGTTTTGCAGCGGCAGGAGGGCGAAAAGCCGCTGCATGAGCGCAGTCAGGCCATGTCCGTCTCCCTGACATTTGCTGTTTTGGCGTCGTATATGTCCAGATACGATATCCAGTTATGAATCGGCTGCGTCAATCGTATTCATATCATAAAAAATTCAGGCAGGGGTTCGTCAAAGTAGCCTTTGGACGTTCTGCAGGGAAACCAGCCAGAGAGTTTATCCCAAAACCAATGCATTGACGATTGACGCCAAAGATTCATTTGATTTCCCCTTTCGAATCGCCTGTAATTTGTCGGCACTGAAACATCCTTCCACATCCCGCAACAATTGGCAGGCGCGGTCTTTTACATCCCGCTTCGCGGCGGGATGTTCCTTGATCAGTATAAGCCAGTCAACGATCCATTCGGGGTTGCGGCGCGCTTCGAGGGAAGCGAGACCCGCCAGGGCTTCCAGCATGAGCGGGGCGGAGTGGATGTCACGCGCGAGGCGCAGGGCGGTCAGGAATAGTTCCCTGGCCTTGGGGTGGTTGCCCGTGAGAGCAACCGTCTCGCCGAGGACGATGAGGGTTTGGGAAATGTCCCAGCCAATGATGTAGTCGCCGAAAGTTTCCAGGCTTTTATGGAGGAATGATTGGGCTTCCTCGAGTCTGCCCTGCGCCTTCGCCGCCCAGCCGAGGTGACGGTATGCAGTGCCCATCCCCCAGCGGTTATTCGACGCCTGGCATAACTCGAGACTTTCCTGCAAATACGCACGGGCTTCATCGAAACTTCCGAGCGTGATCAGTGTGGGGATGAGGTAATTCAAGCCGAGCGCGATGGAGTGTGGATCGCCAAGCCTGCGCCAGATGGCCAAGCCTTCCATCATTTGTTCCCGCCCCCGTGTGTAATTTCCCCTAAGGCTGGCGATATAGCCGAGGTTATAGGTGGCATAGGCGGCAAACCATTCATACTTTGGATCCTGCGCGTAAGACAAGCCTTCCTTCATCAGCGCCTGCGAGCGGTCAATATCGCCGTTGAGGTGCATGATGATGCCCAGATATACGAGCGCATCCACCAGCAACCCCGTATCGCCAAGCGGGCGGAGCAGGAGGACGCTCTCCTCCATCAAGGAAACTGCGCGTTCGTAAAGTCCCTTGCGAAAGCACAGGATGCCCTGCTGTGTGCAGGCTTCACCAAGCACGCGTTGCAGGGCGGGGGAGGCGGGTTTTGCTTTGAGCGTTCGGACGAGAGGTTCGAAATGGTCAATGCCTTCGTTAATCAGACCACTCACCTCGAAGAACCATCCCAAACTGCGGATGGCTTTGCATCCCTTATCGAACGTTTCGCGTTGGAACATCCATGACCAAGCCGCGCGGAGGTTATCCATCTCACCGAGGATCTCCTGGACGGCAAGACGCTGGCGCGCGCTCTTCAATGACATTTCGCGCTCCGCAGCAAAATTCAGATAATACGAACTGTGCGCGTCGCGAGTCTCGAGATATTTCTTTGATTCCTTTTCCAAATGGGTCAGTGCATATTGACGGATGACCTCATGCAGGTCATAGCGCCCGTCTTCTGTGCGCCTCACCAGTGACTTGGAGACCAACAACGCCAAAAGGGGCAGCGTCGCGCCTGCGATCTTTTCCGCGGCAAGACGGTCGAAGCCGCCATGAAAAACGGAGAGGCGGCTCAACGTGGAGCGTTCCTCGTGCGAGAGCAATCGCCAGGAATGATCGAAGGTGGCCTTGAGCGAGCGATGGCGCTCGGGAATGTCGCGCATGGAGGTGGTCAGGAAATCGATGTTCCTCTCGATCTCCTGCGCGATCTCGCGGCAGGAGAGCACGCCCACCCATGCGGCAGCAAGTTCGAGCGCGAGCGGAATCCCTTCGACCAGATGGCAGATGCGCGCCAATGCGGTTTTGTCCGCTTCGGTCAGTTCAAATTCAGCATGGATCTGGCGGGCGCGCTGGAGGAAGAGTTCCGCCGCGCTGTAGTCCTCGAGTTTGTCGAGGAATTCGTATGGCGGGATGGGCAGGCCGTGGAGTTCATACGTCCATTCGCCGTGCAGGTTCAGGCGCTCGCGCGAGGTGCAGAGGATTTTGATGTTCGGGAAGCGTTTGAGGATCTCTGCCACCAGTTCCGCCGCGGCAGACGACTGTGCCAACAGGTGTTCGAGATTATCCAAAACCAACAGCGTGGACTGTTTCCTCTCATGCGATATGTGATCGAACAACTGCTCCTGCGGGTCGACGGGACCTGAAAACGAGAACTCGAACGCCTCCGCAATCGCAGGGACGATTGATTCCGCGGAATTGACCGAGGCCAGCGGGACGTAATGGACTCCACCAGGAAACTTGCTTTGCTGTCGTGAGGCGAATTCAAGCGCGAGCCGCGTCTTGCCGATACCGCCCATGCCTGTCAGAGTGAGCAGACGGCAGGGAGGTTCGTTGAAGATGCGGTCCATTGCGGCGAGTTCGGGTTCGCGGCCCAGTAACGGGGTAGGAGGCAAAGGCAGATGGTGAGGAACAGGCTTGGATGAGTCAGGGGCGGGTTTTGAGTCAGGGATGGAGACAACGCGGTCGAGTGTCAAATCCCCGCGGGCGATACGGATGAACGTCGGCCTGTCGTCTTCAGAAATTTGAAGCGCATCTGCGAGCAATGCTGCAAGTTGTTTGGAGGGGCGGCGTTCCCCCGATTCGATCTTGCGCAAGGCAAAGACGGAACAGCCAGCGCGCGTCGACAATTCCTCCTGTGTGAGGTCGAGCGCTTTGCGGCGTGATTTTAGCCAATCGCCAAATGAACCTGGAATTTCCAAGTTGCTCATTATGCTTTCCTGTTTGCGTGCTTGTCAGAAAAGATGTCCGCTCGAATCACCGATAAAGGGGAAGACTAAAAATTGTAGCATATTTTGGGTGAATTTTCGGGTAATTGAATGACCCCACAGCGCATTCGGGTTGTCGTTTAATGGCAGCGATCAAACATTTGGAAAAGGAGAAAGACCATGAACATCTTATTCAACCTGTATGTCATCCTTATTTTGCGCATCCTGCATATTGCAGGCGGCATCCTGTGGGTGGGAACGGCGACCTTCTACCTGTTCCTGCTCGTTCCTGCCGCGAGGGCTTCCGAAATTTCGGGGCAGAAGTTCATGCAGAATCTCGGTCCGCGCATGGGACCTTTCATGGGAATCGTCACGACAGTGACCGTGCTTTCGGGCGCGCTGTTGTATGTGCGCTTCTTCAGCGACGGGATCAGTTTCATCTGGAAGACCGGCGCGGGACTTGCCTTCACGGTCGGCGCCATCGCCGCGCTGGCTTCCTACGTGATCGGTTCGACCGTCTTCGGCAAAACCCAGGAGAAGATCAGCGCTTTGGACGCGGCAATGGCTGCTGCTGGCGGTCCGCTCAAGCCGGAGCAGGCGGCGGAAATGAATCGGTTGCAGACCTTCCTGATGAAAGCGTATCGCCTCGACTTCGTCCTGCTGGTGGTGGCGATGCTGGCGATGGCAGTGGCGAGGTATTTGTAGAACAGGCGTGTCCATTCTCGGCATAGGATTGGCGGCACTCGCGTTAACCAGCCTTCAGGAATTAAGGAAACATAATGAAACAACCATCTTTCCCTTCCATCACTCTGAAAACATCAGCCGTACACGTTGTCACCTATTTCATTGTCGGGATTCTGTCGTTCCTGTTCCTGGATTATGCCGACAAATATGCCGATCCTGCTGTGGCGAACTTCATGCGCCAGACGGATCATCCGTTGGTCATGGCGGGTCCGTTCTTTCAAATCCTGCGCGGATTTCTCTTTGGGATCGTTTTCTACGCCTTGCGTAAAAGCGTCTTTCGGTATGGACGCGGCTGGCTGACCCTGTGGCTGACGCTTGTCATCGTCGGCATTCTCTCCCCGTTCAGCGCCGCGCCCAGTTCCATCGAAGGGATGATCTACTCCGGGTTGCCTGCGCGGTTTCACCTGCTGAATTTCCCCGAAGTCTTCGTTCAATCAGGTCTGCTTGCTTTCCTGACGCACTATTGGGTGAATCACCCCGAAAAAAGATGGCTGAACTGGTCGCTTGGCATCATCTCCATTCTTGTGTTTCTGTTGTCGCTGTTGGGAGCATTGTCCGCTTTTGGCTTGCTTCCGCCAGCCGGTTGAGGACGAGCGATACATGCGCACACTGACTCACGAGCATTTCCGCCGCTGGCTCGCCGTCTATGACAAAGCCAGCGAAGAGAACGACCCGCAAGCCTCGGCAGACCTCTTCGCAGAAGATGCCCGCTATTACGAAAATCCATTCGACGAGCTGATGATCGGGCGGGATGCCATTTATGAATATTGGAACAAGGGCGCTCATACACTCAAGGACAAAATATCCTGCCATGAGATTCTGGCGATAAAAGAAAATATGGGCATTGCAAGCTGGCGGTGCAGATTCACCGTCATCGAATCGGGAAAACGCCTCGCACTGGATTGTCTGTTCGTGGTCGAGTTCAATGGAGCAGGCTTATGCCAGACCTTCCGCGAGTGGTGGCACATCCGCGAAAACATCACCACGTAGGCGGACTTCTCAAACGTTCGACCGAGGGTCGAAAATGAAAATTCTGGAATACGACAACGTTGATCCGTTGCAAGTCTTGAACCTCACCCTGCTGCCGCCGGATCTTCCGCTTACGCCCGAATACACCGCGCATCTCCGCCGCACCGACCCGCGCCTGTTTCCTTGCTTCACGGTCAATGCGAAGGAAGGCGATGAGGTGGTGGGAGTTGTGGGAATCCTTCGCCTGCCGATGATCTCCACGGAGGGACGGGAGGATGTGGGCGGAGTTTGGGCGGTGACCACTCATCCGCATCATGCGGGACGGGGAGTTGCCTCTGCTTTACTGGAAGAGGCTCATACCCGAATGCGGGACGCAGGCTTGCGCTTTTCCATGCTTCTTACGGAGCGCCACCTCAAAGCGTACAGACTTTATCAGCAACATGGATATGTCGAGATGAAGGTGTGGGCAAAGGCATTGGCGCGCTGGGAGACGGCGCACCAGCCTACTCGCCTGCGCGCACAGCCTGCAAGCACCGCCCTTAGCGAGTCGAAGGGTCAGAGCGGATACGATTTTATCGAAAAGATATTCGAGGACATCGCGAAGCATTATCTCGGTTTCGCATGGAGACACAAGCTTTTCGTCCGCATGCGCGACAAGATGAGCCTCGACGATATCTGGATCGTGCGGGAGAGCAACACGTCTGTGGGATACATTTATGCACGCAAAGAGGGACCGTTGTTGGAAACCCAGATCCAGGTGCTGCGCCCCGACATTGACGCAGTGGAAGCCGTTGCAGCGATTGCTTCGAAATTGCAGGCACCTTATGTGCAGGTTGGCATGAGCCGCCCCGGGGACGCCGCCAGATTTCAGCATGCAGGCTGGCAGGTGACTTACCCGAACTGGGCGTCATTCATGGTCAAGCCGCTCCTCCCCGAAGTGACCACCGGCGATGCCCGCCGACTCTTCGGCATTGGCACGGACCGCTTCCTCATCTCATTGCTGGACGTGGCGTAGTAGAAGCCGCGAGGAGAGTTGGTTGGCATTGAACGTTTTCCCGAGCAAGCAAAGCAGCGCGAAGGGATGGCGGCATACATGGACGAAACCTTGAGCGAGCTTCCCGGTGTGCGTGTTGAAACGTGACCCGCGTCATACTACTCCCTCGTTCTTTCGCTACATTTTTGCGATTGATCCAAAAGAATTCGGCGTGGAGCACGATGTTCTAAGCGCCGCGCTGGGTGCACAGGGAATCGGTTGCTGGGTGGGCTATGAAGCCATGCACAACTGTGAATTGTTCCAACCGCAGAAATCGAAACTGGCAGTACCAAATGCCTTTCCACAATATTTCGATTTCAATAAAATGAACCTGCCCGAAGCCCCCGCGCTTGTGAGCATGAAGCGGTGTGACTGGATGAAGCGGTCTTCCGCGCAGGATCGAAAGGCGTGGATGATGCCGTAGCGGCGATCAAGAAGATACAAAGGAATGCCGCAGACTCGAACGCGTGCAAAAAAGCCCTGATCATCAATCCCGCCAACATGTTGCGCGCGCTGCGTGGCGAGACGAGACCCATTTTGGGCATTGATCCGGAAACCTATTTTCCCCTCCCTCCAATCCACCTTTGGGAAGCCTGGCAGATCGCCAGGCTTTTTTGATATCCTTCCAGGTAAAAACCGATTGTTTTATCCCAGTTTTAAACGATTATTAATCCACCTCTGTGTCCAATTATTTGTCCTATTTTTTGTACAGGTTTTCCGGAGCCGTACAGGAACATTTTTCCGCAAAGTTTCGTTATCCGCTAGTCCAAAAGAAAGAAGCCCTATGAGTTAAGAATAAGATGGTTGTTTTTTCTGCGGACACCCTGCCAACCCAACGGGCATAAACATCCCTATTATCGCTTGCAAGGAGACAAAATGAAAATCAAAACCCTACCATTCCTTTTATTGAGCCTGGTTCTGCTGCTTGGCGCCTGTTCGCCGCTCACCACCGTTGTAAGTTCCTCCGGCGAACAACCGACGCCCCTCGAATCGTACGACCCGGCTCCGGCTGGCTATCAGCCTATTACGGTGGAGCAGGTTGTGGTGGAAGTCGGAGTCGGCTCACCGATCCCCGTCTTTGTCCATTTAAGCGGCAATCTGCCCGATCCCTGCTCGCAGGTCGAGTTCGTTCAAGTCCTGCAGGACAAATCGAACTTCGACATCGCACTTTTCGCGACCCCCGATGTGGGCGGTCCGGCAACGGATGGCTGCATCAAAGACCCGCTTCCATTCAAGATGAGCATCCCGTTGAACGTGATCGGCTTGCCCGCGGGCGACTACACAGTGACGGTTAACGGCTCACGCGCCGACTTTAGTTTGGATACTGAACCCTCAGCCTTCTCCCTGCCGACGGTTGATTCTGCCTTCTACAAAGACGACGTTCAAGTGGACAGCGTGGACGTCGGGATCGGGCAAGGCTCACCGCTGCCGGTTCATGCCGTCGTCAGCCTGAACCTGCCGGATTCCTGCGCGCAGCTTGGTGAGATTCGCATCCACCGCGATGGAACCACATTCTTTGTGCGGCTGGTCTCGTACGTCATCGAAGGTGACAATTGCCAGGCGGACAGCATCCCCTTCCGCGCGGAGATTCCGCTCAACATCGAGAACCTGCCCGAAGGACCGTATGAGGTCAACGTCAACGGCGTGACCGCGAGTTTCGATCCCCTCGCAGTCCCGGCTGAGTCCGGTGAGGCGTCGCTTCCCGTGGGGTGGGCGACCTACACCAGCGCCAGCCAGCAATGCGGATATGCGATCGGTTATCCGCCGGAAATGCAAGTCAGCGAGCAGACCCCGTACAGCCAGCTCTTCTCTTTCAATTTGCCTGAGTCGGATGCGGGCGCGCGCAATTTTGTCTACGTATCCGTGATTACCCCGGAAATCCAAAAAGCGGTCAAGGATGGTCTCTACAATCACGAGGTTTACAACTATGACCCGGCGGCAACGGAAATCCTGCTGAATATGCAGGTCGGCGAGAGTAAATCGGTGCATCAGTCGCCCAGCGTTGAATCGGGGTTTACCTTCGAGCGCAAGCCGGATTCGCAGATCAGCGGTCACGCCGCCCTCACCTTTGAAAACCTCCAGCCGTGGGAGTTCCCCAACGGGACGAAGGAGATCCGCCATTACCTGTCAATGGATGGGTGTATCTACCTGATCGGCGGTTACATTGATACGACCCAATCGAATCAACCGAGCGCGATTACCGAGGCGCTCTTCAACCAGGTCGTTGCCGTGTTCAAAGTGACGCCGTAGATGTTGGCTGATTAACGCCAACTTGAAAAAGAGGAAAACATGAACTGGTTAAAACGCAATGGGCAAACAATACTGCTCCTCCTGACATTTGCAGTTTTTGTGAATGTATCCCCTGCAAGTTCCGCCGGTTTGCAACCAGATACCCTGTCTGTGAATACTGTCGAGCGGATCGATGCCTTTGTCTCCGAACAAATGCAGCGCCATGCGCTTCCCGGTCTGGCGTTGGCTTTGGTGGAGGGGGACCAGGTCATCTTTATGCAGGGTTACGGGGCGGCTGACCAGACGGGCCGTCCCATTACACCGCAGACGCCGTTCATCCTGGCTTCAATCAGCAAACCGTTGACTGCCACCGCGATCATGCAATTGGTCGAGGCGGGCAAAGTCGAATTGGATGCGCCGGTGCAGCGCTACCTGCCGGAATTTCAACTGGCTGACCCCGCCGCCTCCGCCGACATCACGGTGCGCCATCTGCTGTTGCATACCAGCGGCATCCCTGCCACCGCCTGTGACACTCGCAGGGACGCCGCCACACTTGCCGACTTCGTAGCGGAATTGAAGAGCGTGCAACCGGCAGCCCCAGCCGGATCGCGCTACATCTATTGCAGCGGTAACTACAATGTGCTGGGCCGCATCCTGGAAGTCGTCTCGGGTCAATCCTTCGGCGATTATATGCAAGGTCAAATTTTTACGCCATTGGGCATGGAGCATAGTTTTACCTCCGAAGCCGACGCGCGACTGGATGGGTTAGCGCAAGGCTACCAATGGTTCTTTGGCTTGAAACTGCCCACGCGCCATCCCTACAACCCATCGCAATTGCCTTCCGGCTACATGATCTCCAGCGTCGAAGACATGAGCCGCTTTCTGATCGCCCATCTCAACCAAGGTCGATATGCGGATGTTCAACTTCTTTCGAAGGAGAGCATCGCCGCCATGCAGGCGCCCGGCGCGCAGCGAGGCAACGGCGGCGAATATGGCTTCGGCTGGGTCATCGCGCCGTTCGGGGATGTGCCGGCCGTCTGGCACGACGGCGTCAACATCAGCTACCACTCGTTGTTATTGATGGAGCCCGAAGCCGAACGCGGCGTGATCGTCCTCATGAATTCCTTTGGGATCGTGCCTTACGAAGGCGCTTATAAGGAAATCGAAGCAGGAATCGTGCGCCTCTTTGCGGATCTGGAGCCTGCTCCGCCAGCCCGGAGTTTGGGCGCCACCTACAGTTTGATCGACGCCCTCCTGGCTTTTGTGCTCGCCCTCGTTCTCATCCCGCTCCTGCGTATGCGGGCATGGAAGCGCTGGCTGGCGGAACGTCATCATGCCGGGACGCTGCCGTTGATGCGAGTCAGCATGCGCGCGGGCTGGGAGATTTTCTTTGCTGTGACATTCCTGACTGTGATCCGGGCTGTCATCGTCACCGGCATGGGCGCTCAATCCTGGTACGAGGTCCTGACCGCCTTCCCTGACTTTGTCCTCTGGATCTGGCTGTTCGCGTTGACCGTGCTATTGACCGGCATCCTGCGTATGAAGCTCATCGTCCAAATGCGGTGAAGCGATAACAAAAGATCATCAAAAGTTTAACAAGGAGAAAATATCATGTCTGCACTTACCGGTACTGTTTCGACTGAAAAAGGTTTTTCAAGTTTTATCAGAAACCATCCCCTCATTGCCTACTTCCTGCTCGCCTTCGCCGGGATGTGGATCGTCATCTCGCCATTGGTAATGAATAGTTTCGGCTGGATTGAGCTGTCTGATGGATTAGCCTTCCTGCTCTTCTTCCTCAGTTCTCTCAGCGGACCGACCGTCGCTGCATATTGGGTGACGGGAGTCCTTGAAGGCAAAGCTGGGATGGGGCGGCTCTTCCGCCGTACATTCCAGGTTCGGGCGGGTCTGCAATGGTACGCCGTGGTGTTGTTCATCTTCCTCGCCATCTGGCTGACGGCTTATAGCTTCGTTTTCAACGGCGTGCCGCTTGCCGGACTCGCTGCGAATCCAGCCTTATTGCTTTCGACCTTTCTCCCCAGTGTGATTTCGGGACTGTTGATCCCCTCCATCGGGGAGGAACCAGGCTGGCGTGGCTTCGCGCTTCCGCGTTTGCAAGCCGCCTATGGACCGGTCATCGGCACGCTCATCCTGGGGACCCTGCACGGGATATGGCATCTGCCTGCCTTGCTCACACCGTTGCTGGGGCCGTTCACCGTGAATGGCTTCATCACCTTCGTGCTGACGGCGGCGGCCGGGACCTTCATCTACACCTGGGTCTTCAACAACACCCGCGGCAGTGTCTGGATGGCAATGTTGCTCCATGCGTCCAGCAATGCTGCCTCCCAACTGGTCAGCTCGCTGATCTCGAAAGAGGTCGAGTTGACCGGCTGGATGAAGACACTTGAATCAGGCTGGCTCAACGTAATTGTGTTCAGTCTCTTCGCCCTGTTGTTGATTCTCTTTACCCGCGGCACGTTGGGTTACAAGCCCGATCAGGCAGAATCCCTGAATCAATAACGGCTTCAACAATTGCATCGATCACGTAGCGCAAGTTACCAACTTGCGCTACAGGAGATAACATGAAAAACCTACTCAAACTTGAAGAACTCTTTTTATTCGGTCTCGCGCTCTTCCTTTTTTCCGGATTGGATTACGGATGGGGATCGTACGCGCTGTTGTTCCTGGCTCCCGACCTGGGCATGATCGGATATTTGCTCAACCCCCGCCTCGGCGCGTGGACCTATAACCTGATCCACCATAAAGGACTTGCAGTGGTGCTGTATGTTGGCGGCTCCCTGTTTTCGGTTCCATGGCTGATGTTTGCCGGGACGCTCCTGCTCGGTCACTCCAGCGTTGACCGCGTGTTCAGTTACGGCTTGAAACACGAGGATGCGTTTCAGAATACACATTTGGGAAGGATTGGTAAATAAATAACGCAATGAAGACGAATAAACGCAGACCACTCCTTAAATGGGTCGCGTTCACGGCGCTCGCTCTATTTGGCGGGGTGTACGGTTTGATGCGAACCGGTTATATGCCCATCCTGGCATTCATGATGAAGCAACCCGCGCTAATGCCTATCCCAGCCGAAACACGCGACGCGCGCTGGCAGCAGGCGGTCGAATATTTGGGAAGCCAACTGCCATACCTGCATGTCGACCCATATTTCAAGATCGGTGAAGAGGAATTTCAAAACAACATAACGAAACTCTCGAACGACGTGCCGAACCTGAACGATGAGCAGATCATGGTGGAGATGCTTCGCATCATCGCCTCGATCGGGGATGGGCACACGCGCGCCTATCCCGCCGCGGAGCCGGTGGCTTTCCCTAGCCTGCCTCTAGAAATGAGATGGGTGGAGGGCAGGCTAATCGTCCTCTCTGCCAGCTCGGAATACAAACAGGCTGTGGGCGCGGAGGTGATTCAGATCGGCGGACACTCACTGGCAGAAGTTTACGACGCGGTGAAGCCGCTGGTCCCGGCTGACAATGAAATACAAATTCTCGACGGCACGCCTGCGTATATTGCCATGCCCGCCATTCTCTATGGCTTGAATCTGATGCCCGAAAAAGATCGCGTGACCTTCCTTTTTGAAGCCCGCGATGGCTCACAATTCAGCCTTGAACTGCAACCTGCGGCGCGCGATCCGGAATCGTTCATCTCCATGTATGAGCAGGCTGGCATCCCGACTCCGCTCTACGAACAGGATCGCGGCTCGTATTACTGGTATCGATACCTGCCCGAGTCCAACGCCATGTACGTGCAATACAATTTCTGCGCCGAACGGAATGGGAAACCCTTTCAGTCTTTCGTGGATGAAGTGTTCGATGTGCTCGACCGGGATCCGGAGGCTCGTTTGGTGCTCGATGTGCGCTTCAACGGCGGCGGGAATGAGACGGTCCTCGATCCGTTCATCGACGCACTCGAGGCACGTCCCTCGCTTCAGACGAAGGGAAGGCTGTTCGTCATCATCGGAAGGGGCACCTACTCTTCGGCATTGCAGAACGCGATCACCCTGAGTCAGGATATGAATGCGACTCTGGTCGGTGAAGCGACCGGCGGCAAACCAAATCACTACGGCGAAGTGCGCCGGTTCCACCTGCCAAATATTGGGCTGCTGGTGCAATACTCCACGCGCTACTGGCTGAATTATCCCGGGGGCGATCCCTTGACCCTGGAACCCGATATCCCGGCTGTCCTCACCGTCCATGATTTACAGACAGGGCGCGACCCCTCCCTCGATGCGGCGCTTCAGCCCTGAGCCGTTATGGACGGTGAACGCATGGATGACTGATTCAATATAGACTTAGCATAGTTCGCGAACACTAACAACACCACCACAACCCCACGCTGACCGGCGTACCCTTGGAAAATTGGAACTGCCTGTCGGCGCAAGCGCGGAGGAGATGTTGCAAGCCTGGCTGACTGAACTCCTCTATCCGCTAAGCCTGCATTCCGGATTTCCGAACAAGATCCAAAAGGAGATGGAGTTCCTTGTCGAATTCGATTTCGCGTTGAAACCAATCGCCATCGTTTATCTCAAAAGCTCCTGCGCCCAGTCCTCTGGGCTTTTTTCTCTGGCAAGTTTTTCCGCTGCCTCGATCATTTCACCGCTGAGAATATTCTTTGCATCGTCACGCATCGTCTCACTGCGCCCGCGAAGATACGGTGTGACTGCTGGATGGGCAAGCGTAGATAAAGCCACCGCCAATTTCGTTTCTAGAGGAATATCGTTGGATATTTCGACATAGGAAATGAGGGCAGTCAACAGTACAGGAGCCCATTTGTAGGATTGTGCTTTGGAATACGCCTCGAGAAACAGACGTTTCGCTTCATCATCCTGGTGCATCGCTGCAAACGCCTGCCCCATATGGGTGGCGGCTTGTGCGCTGTTCATATGGGCGCCGATTTCATTGTAGAGGGCGATACTTTGTTGGAAATGGGCAATCGCTTCTTCATTCTGACCTTTTAACTTCGACGCAATTCCCAGCAGATCCAAGCCGAAAGCGTGCGCCCAGCGGTCCATGTTTGCTTCAGCGATTTGGTTGCTCTCCCGCAAAATGGATTGGGTTGCTTGATAATCTTTGAGCGCAAGGGTGCTCATGCCCATGTACAACATGGTGAAGACCAACCCGCGCGGGTCGCCAACGGGACGCCAAATGGAAAGGCTTTCGGTAAGCTGCTGACGCGCTTTTTCCAATTCTCCGCGTTGATAGGAAACGATGCCCAATACGCTGGTAGGAATGGCAATATGCCAGGACGACTTGAGGGTCCTCCCGTATTCAAGGCTGATTTGCGTGAGCCGTTCTGCCTCCGGAATATCGCCAATGATGAGTGCGAGATAGCCCCAATTGCCGTAAATGTAATACATCACTTCGGGATCATCGTGTGTGCGGGCGATCTCCAGGCTTTCTCTTAACAACTTGATTCCCAGGTCCACATTCCCTTTGCGGAATTCGAACCAGCCATATGTATCGACGAGGGCGGCATACGTCGATTGCTCTTCGGCGGTTTTCAGGCTGACAGGCGCGCCACGATCACGGAAGTGGTTCACTGCAGCTTTCGCCGCGGAAATAGCTTCATCGTAATACCCGTTCACCTCAAAATACCACGTCAGCGTGAAGATCATCCTGCGCAGCAGGTCGAGGCGGTCATGGTCCACCGCCCAGTGCCAGGAGCAGTGCCAGTTGCACGTCTCGGCGCGGATGACCTGCGAGACCTGCGTTTGGCGCGGACTC
Source organism: Candidatus Villigracilaceae bacterium (assembly GCA_026645935.1). GTDB lineage: Bacteria > Chloroflexota > Anaerolineae > Anaerolineales > Villigracilaceae > Villigracilis. The sequence goes on from JAPKMP010000013.1 coordinate 131,448, forward strand.
TTTAACTCCCATTCGAGCGAATGGAGCCAGTCGGCGTAGTGGGTGGTGTACTTAAGCCAGGTGGCTTCTTCCGCGCCCGGCGAGCTGCTTTGCAATTGGGTTGTGGCATAACTGCGCACCAGTTCATGCAATTCATAGCGGTCGGGATTTTTGCTGTGCCGCAGCAGGGATTTATCCACCAGCGACGACATAAGGAAGAGCGAGGCGCCTGTCACCTTGATGGCTGCATCGCGTGTGAATCCGCCCTGAAAGACCGAAAGTTTCATCAGGAGTTCGCGTTCGTTCTCGCTGAGCATTTTCCATGAATGATCGAAGACAGTTCTGATGGAGCGATGGCGCTGCGGCACATCGAGTTTGCGGGTTTCGAGCAGGTCGAGACCTTTTTCAAGTTCCAGCGCGATCTCGCGGGCGGAAAGCATGCGCGCCCAGGAGGCAGCAAGTTCTATCGCGAGCGGAAGCCCGCCCACCGAACGACAGATACGCACGATGGCAGAGAGGTCTTCGGATTCCAAAGAGAAGGTTTGCGAGGCTTGCCTGGCGCGTTGGATGAAGAGTTCAATGGCGCTGTTATGTTCTGTATCCGTTTCATTCTCGCCGGGCAGGGGCAGTCCCTGCACTTCGAAGAGCCATTCCCATTGCAGGCGCAGTTGTTCACGCGATGTGACCAGTATTTTGACGTGATGGGTCTTTTGCAAAATGTCACCCAGCAGGTCCCTGCCATCGAGCAGGTGTTCCATGTTGTCGAGGATAAGCAGGGTTTCCTTGTCGTGCAGGAAGTTGGTGAACTGCACCATCACGTCGGCCGGACCGGAGAAACCGATTCCCAACCCGTCTGCAACCGCTGGCAGGATTGACTCAGGCATGCCCACGCCAGCCAACGAGATGAAGTGAACGCCGTCTGCGAAGCGCGGTTCGAGGGCGCTGCCCACTTCAACGGCGAGGCGCGTCTTGCCGATGCCGCCGGGTCCTGTCAGCGTGAGCAGGCGGCAGGAGGGTTCGAGCAATTGTTTGGGGATGAGGTTGAGTTCGTGTTCACGCCCGACGAGCGGGGTGGGGGAGACAGGCAAATGCGTATGCCGCGGCTCGGGAGCAGAAACAGATGCGAGCGGGGAGAGAGGCGGGATCGCATCAAGTGCGTCAACATTTTTATCCTGTCGTGCGATCTTCAAAAATAGCGGACGTTGATCACTGGGGATGTCCAACTTTTCGGCGAGCAGATTTGCCATCTGACGCGAAGGACGGCGTTCATCCGACTCGATCTTGAAGATGAGCGAAGGTGAACAACCGATTTGTTTTGCCAACTCTTGCTGGGTGAAGTCGAGCGCCTTGCGCCTGCGCTTTACCCATGTGCCGAAGGATGGATCCATGCTCTCTCCGCTTGTTGATACGTGCAAAGCTTCTTTTCAATTGTACTAGTTTTTGTCCAATGACTTGTGCGAAAAATTGAGACCATCTTCTTCCAGAAAGGAATAAAGTAGGAACATCAGAGGCAAGCTTAGTTTAGAAGGATGCAGAGAGATGAACCTGACCCAGATTGGCGATATGGATGAAGTTTGGACCCAGCGCGCTGCCAGAGGCGACCTGGATGCCTTCAATCAACTGGTGCTCAAACATCAGGATTTGGCGTACCGCCACGCACTTTCGATGTTGAATGACAGCTGGCTGGCGGAGGATGTAGTACAGGAAGGCTTCGTCAAAGCCTTTCAGAACATGCCCAGTTTTCGGGGCGGATCATTTCGCGCCTGGCTGATGCGTATCGTTACCAACACCGCATACGATGTCCTTCGCCAAACCACTAAGAAACCAACCCAGCCGCTCTTTCCAGATGATGACGATGGCGAAGAGATCGAATCTCCCGCCTGGCTGGCAGACCCGAATGCTTCGGTGGAGGATGCGGTGGAAGAAGATGAGCGCGTAAAGTTCATCTACCGCACACTAAATGAACTTCAGGATATTTACCGCAATATCCTCACACTTGTGGACTTGCAAGACCTTGACTATGAAGAAGCTGCGCAGGCTCTGAACGTCCCGGTTGGCACGGTCAAAAGCAGGCTGGCGCGGGCGCGGGTGCAAATGAAGGAAAAGCTGGGTAATTCCTTGAACCATTTTGATCAAATGCAGTTCACTGCCGGAAATTATTTGATCGCCCGCTAAAGACTGAAATTTACAGGAGATTTACATGACATCAAATTCAAACCGATACCGTATGTTATCCGTCTGGAAGCGTTATAACTCCCCGATCATCTGGCTGCTGTTGGTTGCGTATCTCGCCCTCGCCGCATTTCTTGTAACGGTGGTATTCCCCGTCCAATTTGTGGACCGGTCACAATCGGGCTTTTTCGAAACTCAAGCCGTGATCGCGTTCGGGGTCATGGGGTTGATCGGCGTTTTATTGTCCATACGGACCGGTTTCCCCAACGCCTGGGACGCCGGGATATCCAACACGCAGCGTTTGCTCATTCCAATTGCAGCAGGCTTGCTGCTTGGAAGCCTCTTCCTCGCAACGGACCTGATCACCGACATGTCCCGTTTAAAGCAGGAGCACTTGAATCTTCAATCGACGGATGTCGCATTTCCGGCTTCGATCTTCGTCTATTCGGCAGCCGCCATTTTTGTCGAGGTCGTTTATCGCCTGCTGACCATCCCGTTTCTGCTTGCGCTGATCTCCATTGTTGTCCGCAGCCAAGGCGCGCGCGAGAAGGCGTTTTGGGTGTTGGCGATCCTCACTTCGTTGATTGAGCCGCTGACCAATACTGCCGCATCACAGTACTTAGCCCCGCTTGCGTTGACCTTTGTGCTTGTCCAATCGTTTGCGGCGAACTTTCTCCAAGCCCTTTTCTTCCGCAAGTATGGCTTTCTTGCGGCGATTCTTTTGCGGGTTGCTTTCTATATTCCCTTTCATGTAATCGGATCCTTTTTAAAGTAAAAAATAAATATTCGTTCAAAGAAAGTTAGAGGTAAATCAAATGAACACGACCATGAACCACAACACGCACGACCATTCGAATCACGAAGAAGAATCCATGATGGATCACTCCATGGAAAATATGGATCATTCCATGCGCGAAGGGATGGACCATTCTCAACGCGCAGGTCACAACATGCCCGCCAACATGGACCATTCCGCCCATGCGGGACACAACATGTCTGGCGCGATGGATCACTCCACGCACGGCGCCGACCACAGCGGACACGAGCAGATGTTCCGCGTCCGCTTCTTGTGGAGTTTGCTGTTGAGCATCCCTGTGCTTGCCTACAGCGAAATGATCCAAATGTGGCTCGGCTTCATGCCGCCCATGTTCCCCTTCGCCGAATGGATTCCCTTCGTCTTCTCCATGGTCATCTTCGCCTATGGCGGCATTCCCTTCCTGCAAATGGCAGGGCCTGAATTGAAGGAACGCAAGCCCGGCATGATGACCCTCATCTCGCTGGCGATCTCCGTCGCATTCATATACAGCGTCGCCGCTGAATTCGTTGACCTGGGCGAAGGCTTCTTCTGGGAACTGGTAACTCTCATTGACATCATGCTGCTCGGTCACTGGCTCGAAATGCGCTCGGTGCGTCAAGCCTCCGGCGCGTTGAATGAACTCGCCAAACTCATGCCCGATACCGCAGAGCGCATCATCAAAGGCAGCACCACCGAAACCGTCTCGGTCTCCGACCTCAAACACGGCGACCTGATCCTAGTCCGCCCCGGCACGAGCGTGCCCGCCGATGGCGAAGTGGTCGGCGGCTTCTCAGATGTCAGCGAAGCGATGATCACTGGCGAGTCCAAACCCGTCCACAAACACAAAGGCGAGAAGGTCATCGCAGGCACGCTCAACGGCGATGGAAGTCTGCGCGTGAAGGTCACTGCCACCGGCGACGAAACTGCATTGGCTGGCATCATGCGCCTCGTTGAACAGGCACAGCAATCCAAATCCAAAACCCAAGTCCTTGCCGATAAAGCTGCGGGCTGGCTGTTCTACATCGCGCTCGCCTCCGCCATCCTCACCGCCATTGCATGGACCATTGCCGACACCTTCAACATTGAAGTGCTCAATCGCGTTGTCACTGTGTTGGTCATTGCTTGTCCGCACGCGCTCGGTCTCGCCGTTCCGCTTGTCGTTGCCATCACCACCGCCATGGGCGCCAAGAACGGCATCCTCGTCCGCAATCGCCTCGCCCTCGAAGCTGCCCGTGAGATCGACGTGGTCATCTTCGACAAGACCGGCACGCTTACACAAGGTCAATTCGGGGTCGTGGATATGGTGGCCGCGGATGGCTGGGACGACGACCAATCCTTGGCACTCGCCGCTGCGCTGGAAGCTGACTCCGAGCATCTCATCGCCCAATCCATCCGCCGCCTCGCACGTGACCGGAAACTGGTCATTCCACCCGTGAGCAATTTCTCCGCCTTGAAAGGGCGCGGCGTGCAAGCCGACTTTGAAAATGAAACGTATTACATCGGCGGTCCACGCCTGCTCGAACTGCTCTCGCTGAAACCGCAAGCCGCCATCGCGGACTTTACAAACAATGCCAACGCCAAATCGCAATCGGTCGTGTACCTGACGGCGCAAAAGACCATCCTCGCCGCCATCGCCATCGCAGACGTGGTCCGCGCCGAGAGCAAACAAGCCGTGGACGAGTTGAAACGTATGGGCATCGAAGTTGCCATGTTGACAGGAGATAGTCAAGCCGTTGCCAAAGCAGTGGCGTACGAGTTGGGCATCAAACGCGTCTTTGCCGAAGTGCTGCCCGAACACAAAGACCAGAAGGTCGCTGAATTACAGAGCCTTGGCAAACGGGTAGCCATGGTCGGCGACGGCGTCAACGACGCACCCGCCCTCACCCGCGCCGATGTGGGTATCGCCATCGGCGGCGGCACGGATGTCGCAATCGAATCGGCAGGCTTGATCCTGGTCAACAGCAATCCGCTCGATGTGGTCAAGATCTTCAAACTCAGCCGCGCCAGTTACCGCAAGATGATCCAGAACCTGTGGTGGGCGGCGGGCTACAACATCGTCGCCATTCCGCTGGCGGCAGGCGTCCTTGTCAACTGGGGCATCCTGCTCTCGCCCGCAGTCGGAGCCGTGCTCATGTCGGTCAGCACAATTGTGGTCGCCATCAACGCCCAATTATTGAGAAGGACTGGGCTTTAGATCAAAAAGAGCTTCAGGATTTTTCCTGAAGTTCTTTTTGATCACAGAAGTCAGTAAAAAGATGAGAGCAGAATGGTGGTGAAATCGTAGTTCGGCTGTAGTGAACAGCTTCTAATGAAAAAGATAACGCTTTGATAACCCCGTAAAAGGCAATGGGGTTATCAAAGCGTTATTGACATTAAATAAGCACTTCCCGATGTAGGTGACCGGGAAGTGCGGCATGATCTTTTATAGGAACAGGGTGTGGTATGTATTAAATGTGGTTCAACGTGGGGCGAAATTTATACCCGTATACCAGATATGTACCCCGTTGGATGTATCGTTTTGACTTTGTGATAAGAGATTTGAGAAGATTGAGTAAACTCTTTCATTATGGTTGCTCCACCAAGTTGTCAACTTGAGGTAGCCAAATTAAAACAAACTCGGTTGTGTTGGTTGTGATGGCAGTATGTCCGTTTTTTCCTTCAACCATTCGGGCAGTTTCACAGGCTTATCCTTGAATGGATGCGGGAACGCCAGCGCGCCTTTTTGCAGAAGCAATTTATTTCCCTCGGGCATTTGGTCATTTTCCAAAACAAAAACAGGAACCCAATTATTCTTCAATGTTTCGGTTGCGCCTGCCCATGTGCCGCCCGTCTCTGCATCGGACGCAACGACGATGGCATAATCAGCGAGACAGTAGATCAGACGATTGCGACCCATTGCCGCGCCAACGGAGAATCCTGCGTTTGGACTATACGGTGTGACGAGGCACAAATCTCCACGACTCAACGCTTCTTTCCGACTTTTGACCTGCTTCTCCAAACTATCTGCCAGCACACTGACGGCTGTTCCGCGTGCCTCGAGCGCAGACTCCATGCTGAGCGTATCCACGCCTCTTGCTCCGCCCGAATACAACACCTGTCCTGAAAGTCCACACGCATTGCCGACAAACTTTGCGCATTCCTGTCCTGCTTCATCCAGATGACGTGAGCCAACGACTGCAATGCCAGGCTGACCAAGCAATGCTTTTTCTCCTGCGTAGAACAACACAGCGGGAGCTGAGTCTTTCAAGCGCTGGCGATATTTTTCGGGGTAGTCTGAGTCGGCGCGGGTGAGGGGGGAGATGCCTAGGGAGGAGAGACGGGAAAGGTTGGGTTGGATGTCGCGAGATATAAGATACGAGATACGGGTTGCGAGTTGTTCATCGAGGTCAAGTTTGAGGCGGAGATCATGTTCGGGTTGTTGAAGCAGGTCGGAAGGTCGGAGCGAGGCGGCTTGCATCTTCCGCACGAGGGGATTCCATTCGCGCAGAGTCAATGGTTTGACGGAGTCGTTATCCAATCCAAGTTGGGAGCAGAGGAGTAGGAGGGTGAGGGAGTCGGAGGAAAGTGACATGGGTCAAGTTTCAGGTATTGCATGTGTGGCGCAAGTTGGCAGCTTGCGTTACGCGTCGGCGTGAATGGTACGAGTCAGGGTTAGAGCGTTGATGTTTGCTGCGCCATGTTTGCGAAGCAACCGGGTGATTTCTTCGAGAGTCGCGCCTGAATCAAAGAGGTCATCTACAAGCAGAACACGCTTGCCATTTATATCATTATTCACGGCGAACGCGCCCGCGACGTTGTCGCGTTTTTGCGGGAGGGTGTGCATTTCCTTTTGCGGCTGGGTCTGGCGCGTTTTGATGACGCAGGTTTGCATGGGCTTGTTGATGGATTGCGATACCGCTTTGCAAAATTCATGCACGGGGCTGAACTCACGTTGTGTGGAGGATGGCACGGGGATGATGATGTCGAACTGACTCATTTCAGGATGCGCGGCGAATAGTTTGCGCGTGTGCTCGACGAGTCTGGGGAGAACCGATGCGTCTGATTCATATTTAAGACGATAGACGAGATCGCCAATGCTGCTACGGTTCCAGTCTGCACCCTTGTAGGAACTGTGAAAGTCAAGGGCGAAACCTGCCTGCCAGTTGCCTTTGAGCGGGCGAGGGTGGGAGGAGGAGAGGTAGGATGAGATGGGGTCGTGTTGCGTGGGGAGTGTTTCGTGTTGCGTATTGCGTACTTCGTCCCGTGGGGATGCTTCGCGGCATTTCAAGAGAGCTGTCTTTGCCGAATCGCGGGTGTAATACATTTCGTTTTCATCTTCCAAAATCTTTGTCAGCAAATCAATGGCGAGCGAATCTCCAATATCCCCCAATGCTTTCACTGCGTACTGACGAACTTGTGGTTTTGTTTCATTTGCCAGCAAATCAAGTAAAGGTTGAACTGCTTGCGCGTTCTTGAGTTTTCCAAGAGCAGAGGCGGCTAATCTTCTCGCGTTTCCGTCTTCACTTCTTAGCGCGGCGAATAATTCAGGCAATGCGGATGATGATCTGGATTCACCAAGTTCAACGATATGATGGATTGCAGATCTGGGGTCGTGTGATTCAGATGAGACTTCCGAAGCGCCAAAGAACGGCGAGACTTCGGAAGTCTGGGAATGTGCTGACAAGACACAGCGTATCATTTCATAGGTGATTTCATCGGGAAGAATACTTTTGATGGGAAAGAGGAATTGAGTCGAGCCAACTTTTTGGATCGCGGCTTTGATTTTTTCCCGTGTTTCCTTTTCGATGACTTTGTCCACATTAAGTTTTCCCGCTTCGATGAGTTTGGCGCAGTGACCGTAAATGGTCATCAATTTAAGTTCGCGTTGACGCGCAACTTGTTCGGGTGTCAGACCTTCGTTGATGAGTTGCGCCGTGTATTCCACCGTGCCGCCCGCCTGCATTTGGGCTTTCTTCTTTTCGATCTTATGTTTGGAAAATCCCTGCGGGAGTTTGAGCGGAATGGAAGACTTTTGTTGGATGGTGTTTTCACCCTTCGGTGTCAGTTTGATGACGGGATATTCGCCGCCGACAACCTTGAAGTATCCCAGTGAAACAACTTCAAGGATCATCTTTTCGATATCCTTTTGTTTCAGCACAGCGAGTTTGCCATAATAGGTATTTTTGTCGTAATGGAATTGCTGAATATCCTGTGCTTTGGAGCCTTTGAGGATTTGGGCAAGTTTTGTACGCCCCACCATTCGTGTTCCTTGCCTACGGACAGTATCCAAAATGATGAGCGCGGCGCGTTCGATAAGATCCATCTGTGATACATCACTGATGGTTTCACTAGTCGTTTGGGCAGGCAGGGATTTCCGTGTTTCGCAGTTGTCACAACACACAGGTGCATCTGCACTGCCATGATCGCCGAAGTGTTTGAGCACGATCTCTCGGCGACAGGAATTGGTCTCAGCGTAGTGGATCATGTGGTCGAGTTGTTCGGTGCGGTGGCGGATGTGTTCCCTGCTTCGCGCTGCGGCGTTTTCGACCTCTTTTTGATTCCACGTTTGGCGTTTGAGCGACATGCGATACCCGTCGTCGCCAAGATGTTCGAGCGCGCCGACGCGTTCGAGTTCGGCAAGTCCCACCTTGATCTTGACAGGGTGTAATTCGGTGCGGCGCTGGAAGTCTTCGGTGGTGAGCCAGACTTCGTCGTTGGAGTTTCCCAACACTCGATATAGCGATTGCAATTCGTTGGAAGTAACCACGCTGTTCTGGATGAAAAATTCCTGCAAAGCGCGGTCTTGTGGATCGTACAACAGCACGGCTCTGGCAGGATGCCCGTCGCGTCCCGCGCGACCCGCTTCCTGATAATACGCTTCGAGCGAGCCAGGCACGGAATAATGAATCACCTGCCTCACGTCGGCGCGGTCAATGCCCATGCCAAAGGCGTTGGTCGCCACGATGACGGGGGTTACTCCACTGATAAAGCGTTCTTGAATTCGTGCGCGGTCTTCGGGAATGAGTCCTGCATGATAATGCTCGGCTTGTAGTTTGCAGATGATGCGGACGAACTCAGCGACTTCCTCCGCATCGCGGCGGGTGCCTGTGTAGATGATGGATGAGCCGTTTGAAATTTGAGAAATTGAAGAATCAAATAGTTCACTCAACGCGCGGAATTTTGCTTCAGTATCTGCTGTGTATTTCACTTCGAGCGTCAGGTTGGGGCGGTTGAATCCTGTCACAATGCGTGTTGTTGTTTCGGGCAGATCGAGCAGACGGACGACGTCGCTTTGGACTTTGGGCGTGGCGGTGGCGGTAAGGGCGACGGTGAGAGGATTTCCAAGTTTGCGGCGCGCTTCGGCGATGTGAAGATAGTCGGGGCGGAAGTCGTGCCCCCACTCCGAGATGCAGTGCGCTTCGTCAATGGCAAGCAGGCTCAAAGTCTGATTTTGAAGCGAGTGGAGGAAGGTCACACTACGGAGGCGTTCAGGCGCAACGTAAACGAGTCGATATTTTCCTTGCGATAAAAGAGTCAGCCTTTGATTTTGTTCTGCTGTTGGAATTGCACTGTTGATGAACGTGGCGGGAATCCCTTTGCGGTTGAGCGCGTCCACTTGGTCTTTCATCAATGCGATGAGCGGCGAGATGACGAGTGTCAGACCTTCGAGTTGCAGCGCGGCAAATTGATAGATAAGCGATTTGCCCGCGCCTGTGGGCATGATGGCGAGCGTGTGTTGTTTGTTGAAGAGAGATAGAATGGCTTCTTCCTGTCCCGCGCGGAAGGACTTGAAGCCGAAGTGGGTGTGGAGGGAGGATGAAAGGTTAGGGAACATGGAGAACTCTTGCTAATTTTCCCGCTTTTTGTTTTTACGCCGCGATTTGAGAAATCCATTTTTGAGTTTTGTGAATACCTCGATCATCGCGATCCTATCTTCATAGTCCTTCAAGGCTGGATCGTCGGGATAGCCTTCCTGCCACATTTCAAACCAAGAGACGGCTCCCTCAGGTTTATCGTCTTCGATCATAAAATCGATTTGACATGCACACATCGCGCCGAATTCGGTGATATGCAATTCCGGTTTTTGCATCATCCTATCGAGAATGGGTTTGGCTTTTTCCAGTTCACCCGCCTGGATCGCTTTTCTAACCGCGATCACCTGCCCGAAAAAGTAATCAGGAAAGCGGGTTGGAATTTCACCCGCGATTTTCTCTGCCTCATCGTGTTTCCCTTGCATACTCAAGGCAACTGCCAGAGTGTTGAGTAACCCTGGTTCATCCTTTTGAATTTCGAGTGCCTTGCGCAGATGAGATTCGGCTTCACCACCGTTCTCTGCCCGCAGTGCGTAAACGGCTTTTTCCATGAGGTGCTGCGCGGCGGGCTTGAGAGTGGGTCTTTCTGGTGGATCGTAGGAGATTTGAAAGCCCATCATCATGATCGGTTTCCATTTGCCTTCGAGCCACAGGTCAACCATCTCGCCCGATTTGAGAACACCGTGTTTTGACAGGATTTGCGATGCATCCAACCGCAACGAATCGGATCCTTCCTGCCCGAGAGCAAATACCTTCAACGCATCAAGGATGGCAGGATGGGATGACATATCCGCAATCTGGAGGGCAAACTCACGACTCATCTCATCGCCGCTTGTGAGCGCGGCAGGAATGAATTGGATAAATTCAGGATGACTATCAAAATATTCACTTACCTCTTTACGAAAAGCATCATCATTCTTTTTACGGGCGGCGTGTTCGACCGAGGATGTAAGAGTTTCAAGTGTCTTGCGAGGAATCCAGTTTTCGATGGAAAAAGCCTGCGGACAGATACGCTCATGTAAAGGCTTTTTTAGCTCTGTGAGGTTCTTGTCCGCCAGTTCAAAGTATGGCGCGAGTTTTGCGCATTTTTGCCAGTAGGATCGTGCCTTGGAATGGTTCCCTTTTCGATACTCTGCTACTGCGAACCAATGCCAGATCATTTCGTTTAGTTGATCTACTTCCTTCGCATTTTTTGCCTGCCCGAGGAGAGCCAAAACATCATCGTCGTTCCCGATGAAACTGAGCGCTTCTGCTTTCTTGACCCAACGGTCTGCGGCTGGCGCGTTCGAATCCTTCAATTGTTTTGCGAAAACACTAGCTTTGTCTCTCTTACCCAGCATGAAGATGAAACGCGTCAAGTTGGACAAAGCGTGGATATTTTGTGGCTCTATTTCCAAGACCTTTAGACCTGTCTCAATCGCTTGCGCCAAATTCCCTTCTAGGCATTCCACCTGGCTGAGGTTGTTGAGTATGGGGACAAAGTTAGGTCTTTGCTGGAGGAGTATCTTTGCCAGCTGTCTGCAACGGGAATAATTTTCCGATTCCATCAAGAATCTTAACTCTTCGTGCTGGCAAGCAAACTCGTACCCTCTTTCTGATACGTCGCCCAATTCAACGAGAATCTCCTCCAGACTTTTTTCCAACTGTTGAATGGTCTTTTGCACATCTAGGCGCGCTCATCGCGGGACCAGTGCTTCATAAACTGGCGGAAAGTTTGGAGCGCAAGAGCCAAGTATCCGATGGTAAGGTAAGCGCCAGCCAGCCCTAGTTGCACGTCTGCCCGATGCGGTGTGATTCCATGCAATTTGTATATGGCATGTAAATATCCATGTTGATTGTTTGTATCGAGATAAGCATTTGCTGTCAAATCAAGGATATCTGGTTGGCGAGGAAACTTGTTATCCAATTCATGTAAAAGATTCAACGCTTGTTGTGTATTGTCTTCCAAGAGAAGCTCTTCGGCTTCAGCCAATCCCTCCCTCAATCGGCGGGGAAGGTTGATCGAATTGATTGCGGCTGAAATCTTCCTGGTCATGATGAGCCTCACTTGGATACTTTCACGTCAAAAAGAAAGGAATGCTTTCAAGTATAAACCATTTGAATCTTATGCCATTTTTCTATCTGACGCGTGCCCCCGTAAACGCGGTTTGGTCCGTGCTGGATAAATCTAGTTCAGGCAATAATTATGGCTAGTATGAGGGCGCAAATTTGTTTATCGCAAGTGTTAATGCAAGAACCCATATTAACACTTGTGATTAAAAGTGATATTATGGTAAACTGTATTCACACCACCCAACCCATAGGTATTTTTATGAAACAAGGTGATTTTCACAGTAGTAAGACTGGCAAGACCATCCGAACCCAGAACGGTTATTGGGCATTCATTCCTGCACCACTTCCTCCAAACCTGGAGTGGTTGCCAACCCTGATCACAGCACTTTCTGATGCGGAACGTGAACTTGCCAAATTAACTACCTTGGCGGGCAACTTCCCATTTCCACGCCTGCTTGTCCAGCCTTTCATCCGACGTGAAGCCGTATTATCCTCTCGTATCGAAGGGACACGCGCTTCCCTGACGGATTTGTACAATTACGAATCCGCTCAATTATCCTTCCTGGAACCAAATAATGATGTGCGAGAAGTTCACAATTATGTATTGGCATTAGACTATGGGTTGGAGCGCTTGAAGACTCTGCCTGTCAGCCTGCGTCTGATCCGTGAATTACATGCCAGATTATTGGAAGGGGTGCGAGGCGGACAACTCACGCCAGGTAATTTTCGCAGAACGCAGAACTGGATCGGTCCAGCGGGCAGTACCATTGAGACTGCCACGTATGTTCCGCCTCCAGTGGATGAGATGCTTGATGCGCTCGGTGCAATGGAAAAATTCATCCATGTCAATACTGATCTTCCGGCATTGGTGCGCGCCGGCATGATCCATTACCAGTTCGAGGCGATCCACCCCTTCCTAGATGGAAATGGACGGGTGGGGCGGCTTTTAGTAATACTATTGTTGCGCGAATGGGGTGTTCTACCCCAACCTCTCTTGAATCTGAGCGCTTATTTCGAACGCTATCGCCAGGAGTATTACGATCATTTGCTGGCAGTTTCCCAGCGTGGTAAATGGGAGGAATGGTTGCGTTTCTTTTTGCGTGGCATCACGGCTCAGGCGCAGGATGGTATCTTCCGCATGACCCGGCTTCAGGGTATCCGTACCCGCTATGAAGAGTTGGTACTGGCAGATCGCAATCCCCAACGTATGACCGCTGTGATCGACTTTATGTTCTCACGTCCCATTCTGACCTTGAGACAATTGGAGTCTGCTTTGGATATACCCTATATGGCTGCAAAACGGTATATCGACAAATTGGTGGAAGCAGGCGTGTTGCAGGAAACTACCGGATATGCGCGCAACCGGGTCTTTATGGCTTATGAGGTCTTCCAGGCGTTGGAGAATTCTGAATAGACCTGATTTGATGTAAGAATTCAGTTAGTTTTCCAGCCTCAATGATAATCCCCAACCCTGGCAAATCGATTGCTTCAAGTTTCCCCTTGCGGATCCATGCCCTGATCTGTTTTGATGTAGCATTGCAAATCTGAGCGGCTTGATAAACCGTGAAATAACTGCCGCGTGGGATCGAGGTGGGTATGATTTTCTGTTCCCTGTTCTCAATCAGTTCACTGTCTCCTTTTCTTTCCCGCACTTTTCTCCCATATGTAGCAATAAGTCGAAAAACCTTGTTGAGGGCTTGTTTCGCATCTTCTTTGTCATACGCTGAGATGCGTTTCAACGAACCCTCCTGTGCTGAGAGAAACTCAAAAAGGGTCTGTGCTTGATCTGCGTTAAGCTCTATTTGGTTTTTCAGTACCAACTCTCCTCCCGCCTTTGTTGGTGAGGTATTTTCACTTTTGCTTGAAAGTTGGAAGGCTGGTGAACCAACCACCAAGCCTTTGATCTTCCATTCATCATTCCATTGCAGATGCTCAAGAAGTTCAAGCGCATAACCTGCATGTAGATGAGTAACGATGTGATGATCAGCATGCCATAGGACAACTCCGCGCTGTTGCCAGTCTTGCTGTTGAAGTTGCGTAAGCCAGGAGGGAGGGTTCGGTGGGCAGGCGAGGTGTCCCTCGGAGTTGAGATGGATTCCCCATGTGGTTTGATTTATAACGGTTGAAAGATTCTGCATAGGAACCTGCCTGTGGTGATGAATTGATTGGAACAGTATAAAGCAGGCAAGGTCTAGGATTGATAAGCTGCCGATAGACAGGAAAAAGTGGATTGATTGTCTATGGAAATGTTTTAAACGAAAACACCCCTATACGTGGGGGTGTTCATTCGTTTTTAGATTTTTATTCTCTATTTGGCGGGTACAAAATTTTGAGGACGGAATTTATACCCGTATACCAGATATGTACCCCGCCGGACAGATCAGATTGCGGTTGTGAGGCGGAAAATCGCAGTATTGGCTTCAACGGTCCAATTTTAATAAGTTTGATGCCTAGGTGTTGCTACCCTGTCGGCAAGGAAGTCGTTTTAAACCAAGCAGTGATAGCTGTCTTAGAAATAGTAGGACAGGTTTGGTTACCCAATTTAGTATTCACTATGTTGTCATAAAGGAACCGTATATGGTGACCACAAGCCCGGTTTTGCCTAATTATGGACTTAGAATTGGATAAAAAAAGAACAGCGCCTTGTCATTAGGCGCTATTCTTTTCAACTAGGATAAGTCAAATCCGACCAATTTAAGTCAATAACTCGTCACTGGTAATTTCTTCAACCATTTCATTTCGGTCAGTTCCTTCAATACAAAGTCCGC
>JAPKMP010000014.1 GCA_026645935.1 Candidatus Villigracilaceae bacterium
CGAGTGGGCGGGTAGTCACAACCAAGTGACCATCAGACCAGACGACTACCTGACAAACCTAGGCCAGTGGCTCAATTGGCAGAGCTCTCGTCTCCAAAACGAGCGGTTGTGGGTTCAAGTCCTACCTGGCCTGCCTAAGGCAACGCCGCGCCCAGCGGCGTTTTAGCCGTAAAAACCCGAAGGAGCAAACCTTGGCTGAGAAGGCTAAGAAAGTCAAGAAACAGGAGAACGCCATCCAGCGGTATTTCCGCGAGACGACGGGCGAATTCCGCAAAGTAAGCTGGCCCACCTGGCCTGAAGCGCGCCGCCTGACCGGACTCGTGTTGCTTGTAATGGTTGCTGTCGGCCTCTTCCTTGCCGGTGTGGATTTCCTCGCCGGAGAATTGTTGAACCTGATCCTCGCGATCTAGTCGAATTGAGAAATTGAGATGGATTTACCGGAACCGCAAGAGCAGATCGAACAGGAACCGAAGGATGAACAGTCCGCAGAGCAGAATACTCCGGCGGAAAGTTTCGATTCCAATCCGGAACCTGAGCCTGTCTCCGCGCCCGAAACGAAACTCCCCTCGAACCTTCCTCCCGTTGAATCCACCGTCGAAGGACCTGCATGGTATGTGATCCATTGTTACTCGGGCTACGAGAACAAAGTCCGTCACAACCTCGAACAGCGCATCGAAACAATGGGCATGAAGGATAGGATCTTCGACGTCTTCATCCCCATGCAGGAAGAGATCGAGGTGAAGGATGGCAAACGCCGCACGGTCGAGCGCCATATCTTTCCCGGCTACGTGCTTGTGAACATGGTCCTCTCGGAAGAGTCCTGGTATGTGGTGCGCAATACGCCGGGCGTGACCGGTTTCGTGGGCATGGGAAATTCGCCTACGCCGCTTCGTCCTGAGGAGGTTGCTCAGATCGTCAAGCGCACCGAAGCCGATTCGCCCACGGTCAAGGTCACATTCAAGCAGGGCGAACGTGTCCGCATCATCGATGGACCGTTCAACGACTTCCGCGGCGTGGTCGCTGAGATCGACATGGAGCGTAGCAAGGTGCGTGTGATGGTCAGTTTCTTCGGGCGCGAAACGCCAGTGGAACTGGACTTTCTGCAGGTCGAGAAGTCGTAGCAGTGTAAGAAAAACCAAATGGACAGTAGCAGGCTCGGATCGAGTCTGATGCGGTGGGAGGGTCTCCCAGAATGACCCGCTAAAACCACACCTGTTCCTGCATTGCAGGTGCAGGCAAGGAGTAAATTGAAATGGCAAAGAAACTGAAAGCAGTCGTACGTCTCCAGCTCGAGGCTGGAAAAGCAAATCCCGCGCCCCCGGTGGGTCCCGCTTTGGCGAGCCATGGCATCAATATCATGGCATTCTGTAAGGAGTACAACGCGCGCACATCGAGCCGCCCTGGTGAAATTCTCCCGGCGGAGATCACGATCTATACCGATGGTTCCTTCACTTTCGTGCTTCGCACGTCGCCCGCTGCGGTGTTGTTACGCAAGGCCGCCAAAGTGGAGAAAGGCTCCGGCACGCCGAACAAGGACAAGGTTGGCAAGGTGACCCGCGCCCAGATCAGGGAGATCGCAGAGTTGAAAATGAAAGACCTCAATGCGATCAACCTCGAAGGCGCGATGTTGCAGATCGAAGGCACCGCCCGCTCGATGGGTATTACGGTGGTTGACTAAATTTGTGGGAGGACGGCTTTGCGCTGTCCGTTATTACCACGGAGGATAAAATGACTAAACACGGAAAGAAATATCTGGCGGCTCTCGCCAAGGTCGATATCGACAAGATCTATCCTGCACAAGAAGCGGTGGCTCTTGCAAAAGAGACGAGCATTACAAAATTCGATTCGACCATCGAAGTCCACATGCGCACGACGCTTGATTCACGCCAGTCGGACCAGCAATTGCGCGATGTGGTTGTGCTTCCGCACGGATTGGGAAAGACCGTTCGCGTATTGGTATTTGCCCAGGGAGAAGGCGCTACGACGGCGCGAGCTGGCGGCGCGGATTTTGTCGCGGACGACGATGAGTCACTGAAGAAGATCGAAGGCGGCTTGTTGGATTTCGATGTTGCCATTGCCACCCCCGACGCGATGGGCAAGGTCGGCCGCCTCGGTCGCGTGCTCGGTCCGCGCGGTTTGATGCCGAATCCCAAAGCCGGAACCGTCGTCCCTGCGCAGGATATCGAACGCGCCATCAAGGAAGCAAAAGCCGGCCGCGTGGAATATCGTCTCGATAAGAGCAACAATATTCACGTCACAATCGGCAAGGCATCTTTCGATGCGCAGAAATTGTATGAGAATTACGTGGCGCTGATGGAGGCGATCAACAAGTCCCGCCCTTCCGGCGCAAAAGGCAACTTTATCAAGCGCATTACGGTTGCCTCCACCATGGGACCGGGCGTAAAGGTCGACCCGGGCGAACATATTGAAGGAGCCGGATAGCAAGATATCCGTTAATTCCGAGTAAACCACTTCGCCGATGACGGCGGGTGTGGCGCTCAAAGCGCCACTTAATTTCCTGCTCAGGTGAGGACCCAGTAGCTATTTCAGCGCCTCCGCGCTGTTCTCCCGTGAGGGAGTGCGAAAAAGTCTTTGCCTGCGAGAGTGGCAAAGACTTTTTTTGAAAGGAGGTGAACCCTTTGGCAATTTCAAAACAACGCAAGGAAGAGGTGCTTGCCCAGTACAACGACTGGGTCAAGCGCAGCCAGGCGGTGATTCTCGTGGAATACACAGGCGCGAACATGAAATCGCTCGATAATCTCCGCGCGAAGATCCGCGAAGCTGGCGGTGAATTCCATGTGGTCAAAAACACGCTTGTACGCCGCGTTTTTGCGGATAACGGATGGGATGTGCCCGGCGACCTGCTGGTCAAGTCCACGGCTGTTTCGTTCGCGTTCTCAGACCCAGCTTCCACGGCAAAAGCCCTGACCGATGCAACAAAAGGCAACGAATTCGTAAAGGTCAAAGGCGGTTTCATGGCTGGCAAGGCAATGAACTCCGCCCAGGTCAAGGCATTATCCGACCTGCCGCCACTGCCCGTCATGCGTGCGACGCTGCTTGGCGTTTTGCAGGCTCCGGCTGGCAAACTCGTCCGCACACTCGCAGAGCCCGCGCGTGGATTGGCTGCCGTCATCAAAGCGCGCACCGAAAGCGCGCCGGCGGCCGCCTGATTTTACCGATGCGAGTCCATCTCGCAACTTTGAATTACACAAACCATTTCTTAGCTAGGAGTGCTAACCAATGTCTGACAAACTCGCAAAACTCGTGGATGAACTTTCCACCCTTTCCGTTCTCGAGGCGGCTGACCTCGTGAAAATGCTCGAAGAAAAGTGGGGCGTTTCCGCCGCCGCTCCTGTGGCTGTTGCCGCCGTCGCCGGGGCTGGCGCTGCCGCCGCCGAACCCGTAGAAGAGAAGACCGAGTTCGATGTGGTCATCAAGGATGCAGGCGCCAAAAAGATCGATGTCATCAAGGTCATCCGCCAGTTGACCAGCCTCGGTCTCGGCGAAGCCAAAGCGCTCGCCGAAGCCGGTGGCTCCAAGGTCCTCACTGGTGTGGGCAAGGAGGCCGCTATGGACGCCAAGAAGAAGCTCGAAGAAGCCGGCGCCCAGGTCGTCGTCGAGTAAACCCTTTCAAAAATGCAAGCAAAAGATGGCTTTTCAAGAGCCATCTTTTTGTTTAACCAGTACCCATTTCCCATTCGCGTTGAAAGGGGAAGTTCCTATAATTCTCGCTAGTGGTCTGACCACCAGACCAAAATATTATGAAAATCGAACGAGTTTCCCACAAACCCCTTGCCGAGACGGTCGCAGGTGAGCTTGCCGCTTCTCTCTTGAACGGGAGTCTGACTCCCGGCACACAACTCCCGCCTGAGCGCGAGTTGATCGTCAAATTCGGCATCAGCCGGGCCACCCTGCGCGAAGCGCTCAAGATGCTCGAAAAACACAGCCTGTTGGAGTCGCGCCCGCACGTCGGCTGGTTCGCACGCGAGGTCAACGAATCGAACCTGACCCGGGCGAAGGAACTGGCTGGAAGGAATGGGAGACAGGCTGAAAGTCCGGCTCGAAGCGAGCCGCCCACGAGTCCGATCCGGGTGCCCATCGCTTCCGATAAGCCGATTCGCATCCCAAATTTAAATAAGGACCGCCTCGGGACGTTCGACTTCATCTCGTGGTGGGATCGTGATAAAGTCCAAAATGCAAGAGTCATGGTCATCGGCGCAGGCGCGCTTGGCAACGAGGTCATAAAAAACCTGGCTTTGATGGGTGTGGGGCATATTTTCATTGTGGATTTCGATAAGATCGAAATGGCGAACTTGAGCCGCTCAGTTCTCTTTCGTGAAACGGATAGCAACCGCAGTAAAGCGGAAATCGCCGCTGCGCGCGCGAAAACCGTCAATCCACAGGTGCATGTTCAGTATGTGAACGGAGATGTTACATCCAAAGTCGGGCTGGGAATCTTCCGCCGCATGGACGCGGTCATCGGTTGTCTTGATAACCGCGAGGCGCGCCTGGCGGTGAACCGCTTTTGTTACTGGATAAACAAACCCTGGGTGGACGGCGCAATCCAGGAACTGCTTGGTTTGGTGCGCGTCTTTGTGCCGGGTCAGGGCGCATGTTATGAATGCACCCTGACCGAACAGGCACTGCGAGATTTGTCACTTCGCTATTCATGCCCATTGCTTGCCCGGCAAAACGTTCTCCTGGGTAAAGTTCCGACCACGCCGACCATCGCCTCGATCATCGGCGCGATGCAATCGCAGGAGGCGTTGAAATTGATCAACAGCATGCCTGTCGAGCCGGGCAAGGTGACTCACTTTAACGGCATGGTCAACGAAATGCACACGACAGCCTATGTACCGCGCGATGATTGCGAGTCCCATTGGACGTATGGGACGATCACAGAACTTCCCGCCCGCGCCGAACGGACGACGCTCGACGATTTGCTCCGCATCGCCTGCGCGGACCTCGGGCTGAATGCCGTAATCGAACTGGACCAGGAACTGGTTACGAAGTTCGAATGCCCGAACTGCAAAACGGTCGAGGAAGTATTGCGCCCGCTCGGCGAGGTCTCGTTGGAAGCCGGGCATTGCCCGAACTGCGGCATTTTGCGCGAAGCTTTTCTGACCCACGTCATCACCGGCGAAGAAAAATTCCTTCATCGCACGCTGGCGAGCGTCGGAGTGCCGCCCCTGCATATCATCCGCGCTCACAACGGCGAGGAATACCGCTTTTATGAACTGACGGGCGATCTCGATCAGGCTCTTCATTTCCATGATTTCGAGACACGGATCGGACTCGAAGACAAGAAAGAGATGCGCATCCGGATCAAAGAAGCGCCGCTTCATATCAAAGATATAAAAGCAGCCCCGGTCTTGCGGGTAGGCTCGGGACGAATCCGCCTACGGGACGAGAAATGATATGAATGCCCGAATGTCCGTTCATGCTGCCGCCATGACAAGCGATACCTCAACCTCCTCGTATTCCCCAGGATTCGTTCGCAGACTGGTGGGATGCCTGATGTTCGTTCTGATGATTGCGGGTTTCATGGCGTTGATCCAAAGGTATCAGGAAAACCTTACTCCGTTCCTGATGATTATCTTTGCCGTTCTCGCCGTCGGACTTGCGTCTGGTTCCGCACCCCGCGCCAGTTTCTACGACCGGCCCGGTTGGATTTCGTTCCTGGTCATGCTGATCCTTTTACCGATCGGTATGCTCGCCCTGGGTTTTTTTACAAACTGGCAGATTGGTATCGGTCCGCTCGAACCCTGGCTCGACGGGGTTTTGGATCATGAACAGATAGTTCAACTTGGAAGCGCGTTGATCGTGGCTGTAATATCCCTCGCCGCCTGGAGGAGAAAACCCCCAAAGGTCGGGCGCGAGTCATCGGTATCTCATCAATCGTTGAATATGAGGGAATCGGTGAAGGTTCCGGTCCCTGTCCGTTCCAATGGAAATATTCGTTTGTTGCGCGGGCGCGCCTCGAACGCGCCGATTTCTGCCCGCATAGGGAATCTGTTCCCCCGCATCAAGTCTTTGCCGGGATTCCGTTGGGGAAGGCGCGACAGACCTCTTTCGCTATCCTTCAAGAACAAGGGAAGCCGATTGGGATATCAGCGATCCAGACGCAAACCCAACGTGCAGGTCTCATTGTACGAAGTACACCGCTGTCCCTATTGTCTGGAGGAAGTCAAACTGACCGATCCGCGCGGCGTGAAAAAATGCGAGATTTGCAATACCGTGCATCATGCGGACTGCTGGGATGTTACAGGCGAATGCCAGGTCCCGCACCTCAATACCTTGTGAACGGAGAATCGACATGTCCGACCTGAATGTAACCATAGTCCTTCCAAGCGGGGGCGCGCGCGCAGCGGAGATTCCCGACGACGTGCCGGTTCGCGATTTGATGCCTGAGTTGGCTTCGTTATTGGAACTTCCCACCGTCGGCCCTGATGGACGCCCGATGGGATACCGGCTCGACAGCAAAGCCCTCGGCAGGGAATTGAAAGAGAACGAGACTCTTTCCGCAGCGGGAGTTCCTGAAAACGACCGCCTCATGCTGACCGCAGACATCACAGCCGGAAGCGTCGTTTCTGTCGCCGGGAGCCCGCGCATGAGACGCCTGAAAAACGATTTCGAACTCATGCAGGAGATTGCCGCCCGCAGCGACTTGATCACTTTCAAGGCTGTGGATGCCCGCCCGGGAGTCCCACCCGAACGCTATATCGTGACCTTCGCCTGCAAGAGCATCATCGGCATCGATTCATCGGGCAGACCAAAATATGGAAACAATCATCAAGTGGAGATCTACCTGCATACTCAATACCCGCAGCGCTGGCCGGGCATGAAGTGGATGACTCCGATATGGCACCCCAACATCAATCACCTGAACGGGAGCGTGTGTATCGACGCTGCCTGGTGGACCGCAAGCCGTTCTCTGGACCGTCTGGTCGTCATGTTGGGGGAAATGCTCCAGTGGAAGAATTTTCACGACGACCCGACCAAACCTCCGTTCCCGTGGGATGCGGATGCGGCGCGCTGGTCCCGCGAATATCGCAAGAAACATCCCAATGAGTTCCCTGTGGACCGTCGTGAACTCCTCCGCCCGGAACGAGTAAAGATAAAACCGGTGGAGAAGAAGAAATCGCCGGTGATCAAATTGAAATAGTCATCGTTGCGCGCTTACAAAGTTTTGTATTTGAGAATTAGTGAAAAGGAGAAAAATATGTCCGATATACCTGTCACCCTGGTTCTACCCTCCGGGGGCACCCGCACCGCCGAGGTTCCCGATGATGTAGTCGTGAAGGATCTTATTCCGGAATTGACAACGTCCCTGGAACTGCCCACCACTGGACCCGATGGAAGACCGATGTCCTATCGGTTGGACAGCAAGGCGCTTGGTCGCGAACTGAAGGAGACCGAAACGCTCTCCCAGGCGGGAATCCCACAAAACGACCGGTTGATGATGACGGCCGACGTAACCGCCGGTTGACCTTCAAGGCGGGCTGCTCCAGCTCGCATGGAACAGCCCGCCTCATTTAAACACTGGATCATCGAATGACTGGTAACGGAATTCGCCTATCCACCCCCATAAGCGCGAGACCGATACGAGCCTGCATGCCACTGGCTCGGTCGAAGCGCTGGGTCTCGATCCACGAAAGCGATGGAAGGCAACCGCTTGTCAACGTCTTTCTATCGCAGCCCGCATATACCCGCATCCTCATTCATTCGACCGGCGAATTGGACGATGAAGTAGGCGGTGCACTGGTTGGATTGTGGTGCATGGATCGTGATTCCGGCTCGCAGTTCGTGGTGGTCCAGCACATGCTTCCCGCCCGGCACACCCGGCAGGGTAGCGTCTACCTGACTTTCACGCAAGATACCATCGTAGATTTCCATGATGAGATCGATAGGAATTACAGTGGAAAGCGGATCGTCGGCTGGTATCACACCCATCCGCGCATGGGAATTTTCCTTTCCCATTTTGATACATTCCTCCACAACAATTTCTTTCCTGAACCCTGGCAGGTGGCACTGGTGGTGGAGCCTCATAGTTCAGTTGCCGGATTTTTCATCCGCCAGGAAGGCGGACATCTTGACCCCTCTCGTTACTTCGGGTTTTACGAACTGAATGGAAACCTGGGCAGGAGCATGGTGAATTGGCGAAACCTGCTTGGCGACGAGCAGGAAGTGCAAGGAGTTGATTATGAGTAGAAGAATGCGAACCTATTTTTATGCAGTCCTCGGCGCTATCGGCGGTTTGATCGGTTGGCAGGTCAGCGACAACCTCGGGCTTTCAATCGTCGCAAATCTATACCTGAGCGAAGTTCTTGTCGGAGGATTGATCGGCCTGGTCATCGGCTTGTTCATCGGCATCACAGAAGGCTTGCTCACCCAAAACCTGGTGCAGGCGTCAAAGTCCGGTCTTTTTTGCGCGTTTCTTGGCGCTCTTGCTGGGGGCATCGGGTTGCCGCTCGGTGAATTCCTCTTTCAGGCAGTCGGTGCGGGCATCCTGGGCCGCGCACTCGGCTGGTCGGTCTTCGGGTTGATGCTCGGTCTCGCCGAAGGCATCACTGGCAAAAGTCAGGCGTGGAAGGGAATGTTGGGCGGTCTGATCGGAGGCGCACTCGGCGGTGTTTTGCTCGAAAGCGCGCACAACTGGCTTGCCGATCCGCTCACCGGCAAAGCTGCAGGTCTCGTATTTCTGGGCGCATCGGTCGGGGCATTTATTTCCCTCATCGTTGTACTGCTTGCGCGCGCCTGGCTCGAGGTCACTTCTGGCAAACTCAAAGGTACCGAGTTCATCCTTGATAAATTTATGCGCTCCGGTCATCCTGCGGTCGCCATTGGGAGTTCTCCGCTCAAATCCGAGATTGTCCTGCCCGATCCCGACATCGCCCCGCAACATGCCATGTTGACGGGGGATGGCAGAAGCTTCACGCTGAAGGATATGAGTCTGGCGGGCACATACATTAACGGAAAAAAGATTCAGGCCACGCATCTCTCGAACGGGCAAAAGATACGCATGGGCAACACCGAGATGGTCTACCATGAAAAGAGGTAGCATGAAGACGAATCCCCTTCGCCTCATTCTAAACTTTGTCCTTGCCGGGTTTCTTGCAATGTTCCTTACGCCGATGGCTTTCGCGCAGGACGATTTCCAGATCCGCATCACACAGGTGGACAACTCCAAATTCCCGAATGTGACTGTCTATGTTTCGGTGACGAACTCCGCCGGTGAGCCGGTGGGTGTGGACCCCACGTCCATCCAAATTTCCGAGAACGGCGAGCCGATGCAATCGGTGGATATCCGCGGTGGCGGGGAAAGCGGGGAAGGCCAGGCAGACCCTCTGACCACCATGTTGGTGATCGACATCTCCGGCAGTATGGATAAAAACGGCAAACTCGATGCCGCTAAAGACGCCGCCAAGGCCTACGTGACGCAAATGCGCGCAGGTGACCAGGCCGGGTTGATCACCTTCGATACCAAGACCTATTACGTCCAGCAGATCACGACCGATAACGCTGCGATGATCGCCGCCATTGATGGACTGGTCACCGGCGGCGATACCAGCATGTACGACGCCCTGATCGAAGCGGAAACCGCGCTCGCAGGCATCGAAGGGCGCAAAGCCATCATCGTCCTCGCGGACGGACTGGATAACCACAGCGCTGCCATGCCCGACGACGTCATCGCGGCGATCGGTCCGAGCGGGTTGACCATCTCCACAATCGGCTTTGGCGACCCCGGCACCACCGCCCAAGCTGGGCTGGATGAACCAGCCATGAAATTCCTGGCGGAAAAATCAGGCGGCATGTACAGTTTCGCCAACGACCCGCAGGCGTTGACGGCATTATATGAACAGTACGGCCGCGCTCTGCAAAGCGAATACGCCATTACTTACGTTTCCCCGTCCACCCTGCGCGATGGCGTGAATCGTAATTTGACGGTGTCGATCTCGTCTGTCGGTGTCTCCACGGAAGGAAACTACAACCCGGGCGGCGTATTGCCGGAAGTGGCGCAAAGCTCGTGGACGTTGTTCGCCATGATCCTCGGCGGCCTGCTTCTGCTGTTGTTGATTCCCATCGTCATCTCACGCGGAGGCGATCTTTTCGGCGGTTTTAAAGGATTTAAACGTAAGGGAAGGATCAAGTTGTCTCAAACTGCAACCGGAAGCAGGAAACCACAAATCAAAATTAAATAAGAAAAAGCGGCGCACATTTCTGTGCGCCGCTTTTTGATTAATAAATCTCAGGGATGTTGGGTTCGGAGTCTTGAAGTTTCTAGTTTTGCCGTTCCATCCTGCGGATGACCATGACGACTTTGCCTTTGATGTCCAGCGCTTCGTTCTTTTTGACCAGGATTGGTTTGAAAGCGGGGTTCGCGGGCTGGAGTCGATAGCCATCCTTCTCCTTGTAATAATATTTGAGCGTGGTCTCACTGCGTTCGGGAAGCCAGACCGCCACCATCTCGCCATTGCGGGCGTCCTGCACAGATTTTAGGATGACAATGTCGCCATCGTTGATCATGGCGTCGATCATCGAGTCACCTTGAACCTGCAGGGCAAAGAGGTCTTTTCCTTTTTCCCGCGCGGGCATCAGGGACATGGCGATCTCAACCGAATCTTCAGGTGTAAAAGGGGATTCCGAGGGTACAAGGATGGGCTCACCAGCCTGAATGACGCCCATGAGCGGGACACGAAGCATATCACCGAGAGGATTATTATCGCCAGTGAGTCTCATCCCTCTCGAAATCTTACGGTCGCGTTCGAGCAAACCCTCCTTTTCGAGCTGGTCGAGGTAGTAATTCACCACTGAAGTGGAGGATATATCGCAGTTTTCCCCGATCTCACGAATGGAAGGGGGGTGCTTGTGCTCGCGTTGATAGGACGCGATAAAATCCAAAATTTTCCTGTGGCGATCCCCGATTCCTTTGCTTTTTCGAACCATCATCATATCGAGCCTCCTGCCAGTGGGCTGGCGCGGGTTATGAGCATTCTTCGCTCATTTGTGCTAGTTATAATGATACTCGAACGCCTGTTCTGTGTCAAGGATTTTCGGGGGGAAATTTTGAATCACACCCAGGTCCGCCCGCGCATCCAAATGTACATCCCAATCGGCAAGCCCAGGAGAATGATCATGGTAACCGTAAATGCCTGCTGGCTCGTCCAGCTCATCAGATTGGCAATTGGTTCGAAGAAGTTCATGCCGAAGAAACCGGTAATGAAGGTGATCGGCATGAAGAACGTCGTAATCACGGTCAATACCTTCATGATCTCATTCATGCGGTTGTTTGTCACGGAGAGATAAGTATCCAGCGCGCCTGTGACCAGGTCCCGCAGGCTCTCGTTCAGGTCGTGCAGTCGGACGAGGTGGTCGTAGATATCACGGAAGAACACCCGGTCGCGGGGGTCAATCACACGGTAATCGTCGCGGGCGAGTTTGTTCAGCACCTCACGCTGGGGGAGCAGGATCCGCCTCATCGTGAGCAGGATGCGTTTGAGGGCGAAGATCTGCTCGAGGATTTCAGGATGAGGCTTATCAAAGACTCTATCCTCGATTTGATCTACTTGCGCGTCGATATCCTCGATAAGCGGCATGTAGCTCATTACGAGCGCGTCTACAATCCGATACAGTAAATGATCGGCGCCATCTTGCACGTGGCGGATGTCGCGCTGGCAGGCGATCCAGGTGTCTTCGACGGCTGTCAGCAATTGATCATGGAACGTGATGACATAGTTCTGACCGAGAAAAATATCCAACTCGTCGATCTCGGCGTCGAACACCCCGTTTTCCTGCCGGTAGTTCAGGATGCTTAGGACGATGTAGAGATAGTCGCCCCAATCATCCACTTTCGGTGTGTGGGTTTCCTGCAGGGCGTCATCGATGGCGAGGGGATGGAAACCGAAACTGCGCAGGATGGGCTCCGCATCCTCCTCCGGTTCGCCGATAAAGTCCACCCACAACATCCCCCTCCGGTCGCGGATGAGGCGGGGGAATTCCAAAGGGGGGATATTGGTTCGGATGGGTTGTCCGGGCTTGTAGTAAAGGGAGCGAATCACTGATACCTCCGGGGATATTGGGAATTTTAATAAGGAAATCAATAATATTGAAGTTGATATTGATATTCCTTATTTGTACTTGACAAATAGTAAATAATAGGTATAATTTTATTAGGATTTGAGAGATATAAATTGATTTTTCACAAATCCAGCTTAAAAATTCTTCATTTTCTGTTGAAATTTTGCTTTTTCAAGCTAATTATATATCGGAGAGACCCATTATGCGACCCGCTCCATCACGTTGCCCGATCTGCCAGTCTGAAATGGAAGTTGTCCGCCTGCACTGCTCCAGTTGCGACACCTCTATCGAGGGTCAGTTCGCGATGGGGCAATTTTCTAATTTGTCTCCCGACCAGGTGGAATTCGTGATCTCATTCGTGCGCTGCGAAGGCAAGATCAACCGCATGGAGCAGGAAGAGCGCTGGGGGTCGTATCCCACCATCCGCAACCGCCTGCATGAAGTGATCCGTAAACTCGGCTTCGAACCCGGTAAAGACGAACTGCCGGATGTGGATGATGATACCCGCAGGGATGTCATTGCCGAACTCGAAGCCGGGAAGATTACAGCCGATCAAGCCATGCGCATCCTGCGCGGCGAGGAGGAATAAGTCATGTCCAAGACAATCAATGCGGGAAGAACGCCCAAGATTGAGATCGAGTCCATCGGCGGCGACCTCAGTCTCGTAGGTTGGGAAGGGGACGACATCCTTCTCAAAGCCGATGACGATGAAATGCGCGTCAGCCAGGACGGAGACTTTGTGCAGGTATCATGCGATGACGATCTTTCGATACGTGTGCCGAAAGGCGCGAACGTGAAGATCTCCAATATTGGCGGCGACGCTTCGATCCGCGGCGTGATGGGCGGGATCGAATTGATCAGTGCCAACGGCGACCTTTCGATGCGGGACGTGAATTCCGTGACCATCGAAACGGTTCACGCGGACTTCAGCCTGCGCGGTGCGAAAGGGAGTTTGTCCATCAGGAAAGCGGATTCGGACGTTTCCATCCGCGATGTGGATGGGAATGTAACCCTCGACTCAATTTCTGACGACCTTGCCCTGCGCGATGTGCGCGGCAATGTGACCGCCAATGTGGGCGAAGATGTCGTGATGTATCTGAATCCCCGTCCTGGCAATTCGTATAACGTCAATGCCGGGGACGATATCCTGCTAGTGATGCCCCCGAGGGCGAACGCCGTACTTTCGATGAGCGGTGACGAAATCCATATGGATTGGGACGGCGTTGAAAACGTCGACGACTCCACCAATCGAAGCGTTACGCTTGGTGACGGTTCGGCGCAGATCAATCTCAGCGCGGGCGGCGACATCCGCGTCTCGAACCGGTCGGATGCGGGCGACTCGGCGGAGGATTTCGGCAATTTCGCCGGGATGGGCATGGACTGGTCCGGCTTTGGCGAACGCATCTCCCGCCGCGTGGAGCAGGCGACCGAACGGGCTCAGCGCAAGATCGAAGCGGCAAACCGGCGCATCGAACAGAAAGTCCGTGCGGCGGAAAAGCGCGGCCGTGGAAAAGTTGCTCTTGGCATTGGTCGTTGGAATTGGGATTTTTCGCCCAAGGGCGTTCCAGTTCCGCCCAAGGCGCCGGTTTCAGATGAAGAGCGCCTGGCAATCCTGAAGATGCTTCAGGATAAGAAGATCACCGCGGAAGAAGCGGAAAAACTTTTAGCGGCATTGGAAGGAGGCTCGTAATGTCTTCTGAAGAGCGCAGGAAAATTCTTCAAATGGTTGCGGATGGAAAGATCAGCGCGGAAGAGGCGGCGACGCTGATGCGCGCGCTCGACGAACCGGGGGAGGAATCAGATTCGACGGAACCGGAGGTCATCGAGGTCGGACCCGTGACCGGCGGGGAAAGAAGCGATGCTCCTGAGATCGACGAAGTCCGCATGAGAGCGCATCGTTTTTCCGGAGCCTTCCTCTGGATCGGCGTCTTGTTGACCGTCTTCATTGCCTGGTGGATGTTCAGCGTCCAGCAAAACTCCGGGTTGAATTTCTGGTTTTATTGCCTGGGCATGCTGCTTACGCTCGGCATCATGTTGATCGCGCTTGGCGCGGGAAGCCGCACATCGAGGTGGCTGTATGTGAATGTGGACCGGACCCGCTCGAAAGACCAGGATGGTCCTCGTAGAATTTCGCTGGCGTTTCCGCTGCCATTGGGTTTTGCGGCATGGTTCATCCGCACATTCGGCAGCCGCATCGAAGGTTTGAAGAATACGAATGTGGACGATGTGGTGACGGCGATCTCGCTGGCGAAGAATGTTAGAGACCCGCTGATCGTGCATGTGGATGACTCGGACAGCGGCGAGCATGTGCAGGTCTTTATAGGATAAAAATGGAAACCATCAAGAAACAACCTTTACTAAGCGGTTTGTTGATCCTGTTCCTGACGGCGATGATCTTTGCGAACATCGGCGGGAACATGTACGACGGTTTGTTGCCGTTGTACTTGAAGGAACTGAGCGCGGACATTACGCAGATCGGTCTGTTCTTTACGCTGGCGCAGATCGTGCCTTTGTTTTTGCAGATCCTTGGCGGCTGGGTGTCGGATTCGCTGGGTCGCTTGCGCGCCATCGCCATTGGCAGCGTCTTTGGCACGCTTGGGTTCATCCCGATGGTCCTTGCCGATACATGGCAGTGGCTGCTTCTTGCAACGGCATTCGGCGCGGTTGCACGTTCCCTGGTCGGACCGAGCTTCGATGCTTTTATCGCCGAACATTCCAGTGAGCAGAATCGCGGCAAAGTATACGGCATCTCGCAGGCGATCTTTATGGTTGTAACGGTTGTCGGTCCTCCCCTTGGGGGTTGGCTGACCGGCACATACGGTTTCAAGTTCATGCTGTTCGTGGCGGGCGTCTTTTATTTCATAGCTATGATCATGCGCTTGAGCATGGCGCGTGAAGCGGCAAGGACTCAAAAGGCGAACGGCGAGCACAAGAAATTATCTTTCACGAGCCTGAAGAGTAACCTCGGTTCGATGGTCGGATTGGTCTTTTCAGGCGGCTTGATCACATGGATGTTGATCACCGATGGTTTGCGCGATGTTTCCTTTCAATTTTCGGGAAACCTCTTCCCGGTGTTTATGCAGGAATCCGGCGGTTTGACCTACCAGCAGATCGGCTGGGTGACATCGATGTTTGGCATCTTTATGATGTTGAGCACCTTCCCCGGCGGCTGGTTGTCGGACAAGGCAGGGGAGAGGATTTGCATCGCTCTTGGAATGGGGCTGCTTTCTGCAGCTTTGTTCATCCTGATCAGTATCCCGCAAGGCGCGCAATATCAATGGCTGTTCTTTGTTGGCTGGGCAGTGGCTGGATTGGGCGCGGGAATTTCCGGTCCCGCATATCAATCGTTGATCAGCAAGGCGGTGCCGAAAGACCTGCGCGGATTGGCGTTTGGGTTATTCAGCACCAGTCTGGGAATCCTCTCGCTCCCGGCACCATGGATCGGTGCGCAATTGTGGCATAACTTCGGTCCGACCGCACCTTTCAAGATCACAGCATTCGTCCTACTGCTTTCGGTCATTCCGATCTGGTTGAAGTTCAAACTCCCCAGGACGGCTGAAAAATCCGAAACAGACTCGCCAGGGGAAGATAACGTCGCCATCGCGGCGGGATAGGAAAAACACCAGGCTCGAACGGCGAAAGGAGAAATGGTTATGGCAAATGTCGAAGAAAGAATGAAGATATTGAAATTGATCGAGGAAGGCAAGATCAGCGCAGAGGAGGGCGCAAAACTCCTCTCCGCGCTGAGCGACTCGCGTCGTGGCGTTCCCGCGCCACCGCGTTCGCCTTCCGCGCCGGGCGGAGCGCGCATGCTGCGCGTGCGGGTCACCGATACCCGCACCGGGCGGTCAAAGGCATCCGTTCAAATTCCTCTGGCTTTGGTGGATGCCGGACTCAAGATCGGCGCGCATTTTGCTCCGGAGGTCCAGGGCGTGGACATGAGCAATGTGATGGAAGCGCTGCGCATGGGTGTAACAGGAAAGATTATCGATGTCACCGACGAGGAAGACGGCGAGCACGTCGAGATATTCGTTGAATGAAGAAAGGCGAGTGTGAAATGTTGTCTTATGGTCTATATAAGTTGATGCAGTAAGCAGGCTCCGCAACCGTCCTGAAAGCGGAGGGTGGGCATGATTGTACAAGCCCAATGCCGATGGACGGTGGTTATTTAATCCAAGAGAATCGAACAGGAAAAAACTTTAAATGGAAACCACAACGACCAAAGGACCCACGGGCATGTTCGGATTTACCATCGTCTGGCTTGGGCAGATCGTTTCCGTGCTTGCCAGTGCCATGAGTCAGTTCGGTCTTACCATCTGGATGTTTCAAAAGACCGAAAGCGCCACTGCGCTGGGGTTGATGCAGGTCTTCTTCATCACTCCGTTTCTATTGATCTCTCCGATCGCCGGGGTGATGGTGGATCGTCACAACCGCAAGATGATGATGATGGTCAGCGACCTGATGGCGGGAATTGCAACCATCATCATCCTGATCTTCCAGTCGCTCGGCATTCTTGCATTCTGGCACCTGTATTTTGCCTCGATCATCTATGGTTTGGGGATGGCATTCCAGTGGCCTGCCTATTCCGCGGCGATCAGCACAATGGTGCCGAAGGAACAATACGCCCGCGCCAACGGGATGATGTCCCTGGTGGAGGCGGGTCCAAATGTAGTGGCTCCTTTGCTGGCTGGGGCTCTCCTGCCCGCGATCGGTTTGACCGGTATCCTCCTCTTTGATGTGGTTACCTTTCTATTTGCCATTGGGGCATTGATGATCGTGCATGTTCCACAGCCGGAACGCACCGTGGAAGGTGAACAGGGCAAAGGCAGTATCTGGAAAGAGGCGGCGTACGGGTTCAAGTATATTTTCACCAGACCCAGCCTGCTTGGTTTGCAGTTGACGTTCTTCGTCGGGAACCTCTTCGCAGGAATTGCATATACACTGGTTGCCCCGATGATCCTTTCCCGCACGGATAACAACAGCCTCCTGCTCGGCTCGGCCCAATCGGCGGGGGCGATAGGCGGGTTGATCGGCGGCATCGCCATGAGCGCATGGGGTGGATTCAGACGCAAAGTGCATGGGGTCTTGATCGGTTGGATGATCTCCGGGATTGGCATCGCGATTCTCGGTCTGACGGGGGGATTGCCTGTCTGGATCGCAGGTAGCATCATTGCCGCCATCGTTATCCCGCTTGTAAACGGTTCAAACCAGGCGATCTGGCAATCGAAGGTTGCGCCGGATGTGCAGGGACGGGTTTTCTCCGCCCGTCGTTTGATCGCATGGTTCACAAATCCAATTTCGCCCATCATCGCCGGAACCCTTGCAGACTTTGTGCTCGAGCCGCAAATGCGCACAGCCAGTCTTTTTACCGAAACTTTCGGTAATCTGGTCGGGACCGGTCCCGGCGCGGGTATGGGACTGATCATCTTTTTCTGCGGATTGTTCAGTGTCTTTGTCGGCCTTGCAGGATATTTCATCCCAGCCATCCACAACGCTGAATCGATTTTGCTGGACCACGATCAACTGGCGAAAGCCGGAACGGAAGCCGCAGCGGCGTAAATGAAAAATTAATCGAAAGCCGGACGAATCTTCGCCCGGCTTTTTTATTTACTTCAACATATATTCCTGAATTTTCCGCCTCGACCCGGACCTCAAACCTTCGTGGAGAATCGAAACATCTCCACCCCGAAATAGACCTGCCGCCGCGTAAACTTCAAACCGGTTTTTTCCAGAACCCGTTGAGAGGCGATATTCTGCGGATCGGTCAAACCGATGATTTCTTCCAGATCGATCCGGTTGATGCCAAAATGCACCGATTCGCGCGCAGCTTCGGTGGCGTAACCCCTTCTCCAAAATTTTCCGCTCAGCAAATAACCGACTTCCGTCTCATTTGTATCTGGTAAAAATTCCAGCCCGCACCATCCCATGAATTGACCCGACTCTGCCAGGGTGACAGCCCAGTGGCCGTAGCCGAATTTCTCCCAATGGTCGAGCTGATGCGCCAGGTAACGTTCGGTCTTTTCCATCGACCAGGCAGTCCTGGTGGGAAAGTATTGCAGGATGCCCGGCTCCTGTGTAATGGTGAAGAGGGTTTCCCGGTCGTCAAAGATAAACTGCCGGAGAATCAAGCGTTTGGTATTGAGCGTAACCGGGCTGCTGATCGAGGCCATTTGCCTTCCTATCGCTTAAGTTATACTTTCATCGAACTGCGCTAATTTATATATTTCGATCAAAATTGGAGAACTGAATGAATATTGCGATCTTTGGTACGGGGGGCGTGGGCGGATATTTCGGCGGGAGGCTTGCCCAAAGCGGACAGGACGTCACGTTCATCGCGCGCGGAGCGCACCTCGCATCCATCCGTGAGTCGGGTTTGCGTGTCGATTCGGTGGAAGGTGATTTTATCATCCGCCCTGCAAAGGCAACCGATAATCCCGATGCGATCGGCGTTGCGGATTTGATCCTTCTTTGTGTCAAAGCCTGGCAGTTGGATGGAGCCCTTTCGAGGATGAAGCCGTTGATTGGAAACGATACCATGATCCTGCCGCTTATGAACGGCATGGAACACATGGACAAACTTCTCACTGAATTCGGCGCAAAGCATGTCCTCGGCGGATTGAGCCGCATCAGTTCTTTCATCGAAGGACCGGGGCACATTCGTCATGTTGGCGTTTCGCCTTACATCGCTTTTGGCGAGTGGGATAATTCTAAAAGCGAACGAATTCAAAATCTGAAAGGGATGTTCAAATCGGTAAACGGATTAAACGCAGAAAACCCGGCAGATATTCAGGTTGCCATGTGGGAGAAATTCATCTTCATTTGCGCAACGAGCGCTGTCGGCGCATATACCCGCCAGCCTGCGGGCGGGTATCGCGGCGTTCCTGAATCGCGCGCCATGCTGATGGGGGCATTGGAGGAAACGGCGGCTGTCGGCCGCGCCCGAGGCGTTCCAATCGCGAATGATTTCGTGAAGCTCACCATGCAACGCATCGACAATCTTCCGCCGCACACCATTGCTTCGATGCACAAGGACATCGTCGAAGGCAGACCCTCCGAATTAAATGAACAGACCGGCGCGGTGATTCGCATGGGAAAGACGCTGGGCATTCCGACCCCAACCCACGAAAAACTTTACGCCGCGCTTATCCCTCTCGAACAAAAAGCCAGAAATCTCTAATCTCCAATCTCTGATCTCCAATTCTGGATCTCCACTTCCTGCTCACTACATCCCACTCGACCTACCCAAATTTCCAGTTCCATCCCATCCCTTTCACCGATACACTCCCACCAAGCGCCCGCTAGAATGAGCGCCAAGGAGTAAACCCATGAGTAAAAATATCTTTAGTGACCTTTCCCAATCCATGGCAGACGCCGCAGAAAAAGCGGGTAAATATACAGCCTTGGTGGACGCGCGCCGCCGCATACCCGCCAGCGGAATCGCCATCGCAAAGGATACGATTCTCACTGCAGGTCATGTCGTGGAGCGTGAAGAGGATATCAAGATTCTATTTGGCGACGGAAGCGAAACCAGCGCCCGCCTCGCCGGTCGGGACCCGGGGACGGATCTCGCAGTATTGAAATTGGACTCCGCCTCAGCCTCTCCGGCAGAAGTTGCGAAGACGCCTGCGCGCGTGGGACAACTTGTCCTGGCGATTGGCCGTCCCTCTGCGAACGGCATCGAATCCAGTTTTGGCATCATCAACCGCATTGGCGGACCCGTTCGTACCGGGCGCGGTGGCATGTTGGATAGTTACATCAAGACCGATGTTGTCTCCTACCCCGGTTTCTCCGGCGGACCGCTTATTAACGGTGAAGGCGAGACGCTTGGCATCAACACCTCCGGCTTCGGCATGGGCGGCGAAGCTCTCACGATCCCTACCGATGTGGCATGGAAGATTGCCGATATCCTTGTCAAACACGGCAAGATCAAGCGCGGATACATCGGCATCCGCAGCCAGACCGTAAATATTCCCGGTGAATCGCGGGGCCAGTTGAGCAGCGAACAGGAAACAGGCTTGCTCATCGTCGGCATCGAAAAGGACAGCCCAGCGGAGAAAGGCGGCTTGATCATTGGCGACATTCTTGTTGGCGTGGCGGGGACGGCGGTTGAGCATCATGATGAACTATTCTCCCGCCTGAGCGGGGACGTGGTTGGCAAGTCCACGCCGATGGACGTATTGCGCGGCGGAAAGTTTCAAACGATCAATGTGGTTGTGGGCGAGAGATAGGAATTGGAGTGCGAAGTCTCCAGACTTTGCACACTGCAAAGACAGGAGTCGTTGCACTCCGATGAGCGCCTCATGATACACGTAACCATCGTCTCTCCCAACCACGCCCTGCGGGTCGGTTTGCGTGAAATGCTGGCAGACCGTCCCGGTATTCGTGTGGTGGGGGAGGCGGCGCGGATCGCGGACGTGAACGAACGGGAGACCGAGGTGGCAATACTCGCCTCGGTTTCTTCCGTTCAGGGTATCGAAAACCTGAACGTCGGGGTGCTCTTCCTCACCGACGATATCGATTCGGTGCGGGCGTCCCTTTCATCAGGTATCCGCGCGTGGGGCGTGTTATCTGCAGAAGCGGGCGCGGAGGAAATGTCGGCGGCGATTCTTGCAGTAGCAGAGGGGCTGTGGGTGGGTGCGCCAGGTTTGGTCGAAGGATTGATGCGCCTGCCAAAGGGCAGGGATGGTTTGGGAGATGAATCGCTTCCAGAGACGCTTACCGCCCGCGAGAAGGAAGTCCTCCAAAACATGGCGGGGGGGCTGGCAAATAAACAGATCGCTTTGCAACTCGGCATCAGTGAGCATACGGTCAAGTTCCATCTTTCGGCGTTATATGCCAAACTGGGCGTCGCGAGCCGCACCGAAGCGGTGAAACGGGGAATAGAATTGGGCTTGATCTCGTTGTAATTCTCATTCGTTTGTAATGCATCGAGAACAAAGGACGGGTAAAATTTTCAGGATTTATGAGTCTATAGTTCATGCCCCGCGAATATCACTACACTTGGGAGTGGGACCTCGCTTCTTCGCCGGAGGCGCTCTGGCCCCTCGTCTCGGATACGAACCGCTTCAACCGCGATACGGGCTTGCCGCCCATGCAACTGCTGGGAATTCAAAACCGCGTCAAACGGGTCAAATTCAATTTACCGCTGATCGAAATCATCTGGGATGAAGAACCGTTCGAATGGACGTACCCGTATCGCTTCGGGATATTGCGCCGCTATCGAACCGGTCCCTTGCTCGAAATGCGCGTGGATTGCCGCCTTGAACGTCGCGGCGAAGGCACCCATCTTGCCTATGAAGTGTGGGCGACCTCGCGGAATTTTTTGGGCGATATTGCCATCCCGTTGGGGATTGGATTTGTCAGCGCGAGACGATTTGGAGACGCATTCACGAAATATGACCGCATCGCCTCGAACCCGGACCTGAATCTGACCGCCAGCCCCGGGCGAAATCTCAGCCCGAACGGCTCCTCCCGTCTGCGAATCCTCAGCGAGCGGCTGCATTTGGGGCAAGGGGACTCTCAAACCCTCGAACGTCTGTCCGAGTATCTTCAGCGTGCAGACGATATATCGATTCAACGCATGAGACCCTACGCCCTCGCGGATGGTTGGGGCTTGAACCGTCGAACTGTTTTGGAAACTTTCCTGCACGCCACCCGCGAAGGGATGCTGGACATGTACTGGGATCTGCTGTGTCCAGAATGCCGCGGTGTGACCGAGGACCATCGCAAACTGGGCGACTTGAAAGGACATTCGCACTGCAACACATGCCAGGTCAGTTTCGATGCGAACTTCGACAGGAATGTGGAAGTGATCTACCGCCCGAATTCATCAATCCGCAAGGTGGATGCAAATGTGGAGTTCTGTGTGGGAAGCCCGCAACGACAGCCGCATATTGTCTTTTCATTGGTCGTCCCGCCGCGCGAGGAACTGCCTTTCAATACCGTACTCGTGCCGGGGCGCTATCGTTTATCGGCTTCTGGTCTCGAAGGTTCCCAGACCCTGCTCGCCTCCGCGGATGGAGCCGCGCGGATGGATTTTCGTGCCGATAAACTTGGCTGGTCGAACCAGTTTTTGGAAATCGGACTGTCGCCGAACATCCGCTTGATCAACGATACGGACTTTACCCAGACCTTCCAGCTCGAGCGTGTGACCTGGTCCGACCAGGCGGCGACCGCCGCGGACGTGACCACTCTGCAAGTCTTCCGCGATCTTTTTTCGAACGAAGTCCTGCGCGCGGGCGAGGAGATCTCCGTCGGTTCGATGACATTGATGTTCACAGACTTGCGTAATTCCACAAAGTTATACCGCGACATCGGCGATGCTTCCGCGTTTGGAAAGGTCCGCGAGCATTTCAGCCTCATCGAGGGAGCCGCCGCGCGCGAGGATGGCGCCATCATCAAAACCATGGGCGATGCGGTCATGGCGGCGTTTCGTAAACCGGTTTCGGCTGTTCGCGCTATCTGGAATGTGCAAAGGGAGTTGACTGCGCGCGGCATTCCGCCGCTGACGATAAAGGTCGGCATCCATCACGGACCGTGCATCGTGGTGAATCTAAACGACCGGCTCGATTACTTCGGCTCGACGGTCAACATCGCGGCGAGACTCCCGCACTTCTCGGCGGGCGGCGAGTTGATCCTTTCCGCTGAGATTCGCAACGACCCCGAAGTGACGGAATTTCTCGAAAAGAACGCCGCGCCGAACTCGGTTTCCAGATTTCAAGGCGAGATCCGCGGAATCGACTCTGCCAAGGAGATGTGGCGGGTGAGGATATAGCAAGAGCGCCGGGCGATTCAAACCCGGCGCTCTTTTCTACCTCATGCCACCCTACGCCTGAGCAAGGAGAGGAGAAGGGTCTCTTTTTGGATGCTCATTGTGATGCTCAATCGACATTCACTACTAAGATGGCTTCTTCTTCCTGAACACCAACTTCACGATCACCCACACGATCAACGCGGGCGGACCGAAGATCGGCACGAAGACCACGAATACCCATATGAGAAAATCGGCGATATTCTGGTAGGCATAGGTCAGGACCTCGAGCGCATCTTCAAGGGTTTCGCCGGGGAACCAGAGCGGTTTGGGCGTGGGGACCGGTTCGACCGGGGGCAACTGCGGCTCGATGGTGACCGTGATGGTCGAAAAGGCGGATCGGTCATCGAGATAATTGATGCGCCCTTTGATCTCTTCGATCTGGCGTTCGATCTCAGCCAATTGCTGGTTGATCCGCAATGCTTCATCCACGTTTTGCGCCTGGTCGAGGAAGGATTTGATGCGGTCGCGCGTCGCTTCGAGATTAACGAGCTGGGACTGTAAATCCACATATTGGTCGGTTACGTCTTCGCCCGAAGCGTTCTCATCCATCACCTGCAGGGCGAGATTCCGCATACGGTTGAGGGCGCGCTCGAACTGCGTCACCGGAACCGCGAAGGTAATCGTGGCGTATTTGTAATTCTTACCGTCGGCGTAAGGTTGGTTCCAAACTCTCGAACTGACGATATATCCGCCGGTGTCGCCAACGATCTGCGTGATGCGCTCGATGGCATTGTCTGAATCCTCCACCAGCAGGCGCATATCCGCGGATTTGATGACGAGATGCGTGGTCAGCGCGGCGTCGTTCTCCGTCCCGGTCTCATAAACATACCCTTCCTTCAATCGGGATTCAGAATCCGCCCCGTTCTGCGCGTCGAGTGGTTGTTCTGCTTCGAAAGCGGCGGCTTCGGTGGCGGCGGGTGCTTCCTGCGCAAAACCGGTCGGCTGTTCTTGCGCGGCTGGCGCGCGGCAGGCGTTCAGGACCAGCATTCCCAATGACAGGAAAGCCAGCAGCGATGTGATGCGTGATTTCATTTCATCCTCCGTTCTTGATTTTTTGGCTTTCGGCGTTGAACAAGAGACGTGTAAGGATCGGGAAATGTTCCTGCGTCATGGGCTTCCCTCCTATTAAAAGAAAAATCCGCACAGATTCGGCGTCTCTGCGCGGACCAGTGTCCATTTCATCCTACAGAGGAGGGCGGCTTATTTCAATAACACCTCGGTATGGATTTTCCCTGCGCGCTCATGCTTTGCGGAGAGTTTAACCTTCGTCCCTTTTTTTGCCCTGACGATCCATTCCACTTTCGCGCAGTCTTTGGTGCTTTCACCATAATCCTCGAAAAGAAAAGCCGGTTTGTAGGCATGCCCTTCCAGTTCGCCCAATTCCTCGCGGGCTTTGCCTGATTGCAGGCTTGCGCCTCTGGGCAGGGAAATTTCTGCGATCACGCCGCGAGTCAATTTTCGTTCCAATGCTTTCTTTGTGACATAGGTCGGCAGCCAGCCGCGATTCTCCACCACGAGGCGGATGCGGAAGGTACTCGCTCCCAGCGGGGCGACGGTCACGTCGCGCAGACCAAGCTCGGGCGCGATCAGAGCGTGCCACACGATCCAATCAGGGAATGGGCTGATTTCATTCTCCAAAAACTCCAGCGGCGCGTTGCCGAAATAGTTTTGCATATCCCAGCCGCCCAACTCCACCTTGCCAAGCTGCGGATGGTCGAACTCATACCAGTCCACATAGCCTTTGCCATTAAGAACCTCGTCGTTCCATTTGAGCAGTTTGAAATCATCTTCGACGGAATGTTCGCGATACCAGTCGATGTATTTGTAGTCTGTGATGCCAGCCTGCCGTTCGGGGCTCCAGAATTCGACCGTCCACGCAAAGATACCCATGTGTTCGTATGCCCAGGTATCGAACCCGCCTGTGATGACCTGCTTGGGGTGATAACGAAATTCATGAAAGACTGAAATGTTCGGGTAGCCTGTGACCTGTGTGCCTTTTTCGCCGATCTTCTGGAATGTCCAAAGATCGTCGGTGGGGAGGTCGTCATCGGGCTTGTCATCGTAGGGGCGCAGCAACACGCCGCTGAACGTGTGGAAAGACATTGCGCCGGTGATGTTCTTGTGTGCCACGATGAACTTCACGAGGTTGTGTACTTCCGGCTCGCTGGCAGGGTAATCGCCCGCGCCGGGCTGCTCCGATTCGGTTCGCCAACTGGCGGGGAAGTTGCGGTTCAGGTCCAAGCCTTCCTTGGGCTT
Source organism: Candidatus Villigracilaceae bacterium (assembly GCA_026645935.1). GTDB lineage: Bacteria > Chloroflexota > Anaerolineae > Anaerolineales > Villigracilaceae > Villigracilis. The sequence goes on from JAPKMP010000014.1 coordinate 25,148, forward strand.
GCGAACCTGAATGGTCACGCCGTCATAATTTTTCACGCCACCTTCGGTGATGATGCGATAATATGTGCCGCCTCTTTCGATCGGGTCGCGCCTGACCATCAAACGCGGCTCATCGGGATGCGCCTTCCATGTGCCATTCGGGTCCGGAATGCGCATTTGCAGGATGCGTCCGTCGCCGTCCATGTCTTCGCCGGTGATGATCCCATCGAATGGGTCTTCGTTGAACGGGTATGGCCGCGTGCTCGAACGGATGAACTTCGGTTTATCTGCCATTGCCCATTCCGCGCCGTCCGGGTTGACACGCGGCACGATATAAAAAGCGCGCGTGTCCATGGCGCGCGTGATGGTTTCGTCGTTCTTGTAACGCGTCGCCAAAGAATGGATGAGGTACAGGGCCGCGGCGGATGCGGTCAACTCGGTGGCGTGGATATTGCCATCGACCCACACCGCGGGCTTCTCCGCATCGTTCCCGGACTTGAAGTTGGTCGCCCTTACCAACCAGACATCCCTGCCCTCGTGGCTTTTGCCGATGCTTTCCACCCGGATTAGATTTGGATATTCCCTTTCATATGCTTTGAGAATGCGGGTTAGTTCAGCATAACGATGGAAACGATTGAATTGGACGTTTGGCATTGAAACTCCTTTTTTACTGATTCCTTTTCACTGGTAACTGGTCACTCATTACTGAACCCTGATCATCCCGCATGCAGCTATTCATGAATGATCACGTAATCTTTCCACCCTTCTCTTTGCGACTTTACCGTCAACTCTGCCAGCCCGCGTGGGACGACGTTACTGGTCACGACTTCTTCCAACGGCATCCAGATTGGATTGTAGGTTCCGTTGAAATCATCCATTTCGTCAAATTCCTCGCCTGTGCCTGTCCCGTATTCACCATCCACCCATTTCACAAGAAAGTAAACCTGCTTGCGCCTGCCATCCCGCAGGACCTCGGCAGCTTTTTTCTCAACCACCACTTCTATGCCCAACTCCTCGCGCGCTTCGCGAACAGCGGCTTGTTCGTCCGTCTCGCCTTCATCCACACCGCCGCCCGGGAAGGCAAAATAATGCCGTCCCTGTTTGTGACGTTCCATCAAGGCAAGTCTCCCCTCGTGGATCAGGATGATCCCTGCGCGATTTCGCATATTACGACCCTTCTATTCGATTTTGGGCCTGATTTATATTTCAGCGCTCAACAAGACGCGCGTTTGCTTCACGTCTTCATGGATCTGTTCGATCAACGCCTCCACGTTGGTGTAGCGGATTTCATCCCTCAAGCGCGCCACGAATTCAAGGGTTAATATCTCGCCGTAAATATCGCGGTCGAAATCGAGCAGGTAGGCTTCGAGGCTGGGGATCTTTCTTTCAGGGGTGAATGTGGGGTTCAAGCCGATGTTGGTCGCCGCCATGTAACGCTCGGCTCCAAGCCGCGCCCAACAGGCATAAATTCCATTCGGGGGAATCGCTTTTTGTTTTGGGTAATCGATATTTGCTGTGGGAAAGTTGAGTTTTTTTCCGCGCCCTTCGCCGTGGATGACCTCTCCGCCCATCCTGTAGCGATAACCCAAAAGTTTTGCGGCTTCAGCCATGTCCCCGATGGAGACCAGTTTACGGATCTCGGTGGAGGAGATCACGCCGCTTTCGTCGCCCAGGGCTGGCACCACCTCGACGGTGTAACCCAATTCCAAGCCGATCTCTGTCAACCGCGGAGCGTTGCCTTCGCGCCCCTTGCCCAATGCAAAATCGTAACCGACGAGCAAATGACTGAGTCCGAGATGCGATTTCAGACGAGACATATACTCATGAGCCGGGACAGCAGAAAGGTCCGGGGTGAAGCGCTGGGTGATGACAGTATCCACGCCGAGCGAGAATAGTAAATCCGCGCGTTCATCGGAGGTGGTCAGGCAGCGGATTTCCCGGCCTGTCAGCACCGATGCGGGGTGCGGTTCGAAGGTCAACACAACTGCGGGGGCGTTGTTCATGTGCGCATCCCGTACCAGTTTGTGGATGATCTCGCGGTGGCCGCGATGCACACCGTCGAACACGCCGACGGTAAGGTAGGAATTTTTGAGAGTTAATTCTTCGAGAAAACGATGATGTTGCATAAGAAAAAAGCCGCCTCTGACGGCGGCTTTATTTTATCATCCCGTTCATGCGGGTTGCGCCCGTCCTCGGCGCACCCGCCGCCGGGGACGGCGGCGGTGCATGGGGCTAGTCCGATGTAAAGAATACTTTCTTCGGCTGCCATTCCTTCGAACCGTCTTCGGGGTTTTCCGCCTGCACCATGAGTGCGACGAGCTCGCCCTGGGTGCTCACGCCGCGCACCTTTTCCTGGCTGATGTCGGCGGGTTTGGCTTTTACGCGGTGGCCGTGACGCACGGCTTCCACTTCGTCGGGGCTGAGTTCGACGGCGTACCAATCGCCGAGCGCATCGGCGGCTGGGATCAAATACTGATACCAATTGCCCGCGGTGAATGCCTCCTGCAATTTGCGCAGGGGCACGGCATCGCGCAGGGTGAATTTTCCGCTTTTCGTCCTGCGCAAGCCGACGAGATATGCGCCGCAGCCCAGTTTTTTACCGAGATCGTTTGCCAACGAACGGACATACGTGCCTGACGAGCAATGCACATCGATGACCACTTCGGGCGGAGTCCATTCGAGCACTTCAAGGTGATGCACGGTAATCGTGCGCGGTTCGAGTTCGACCTCTTCGCCTTTGCGCGCCATTTCATAGGCTTTGCGTCCCTGCACCTTGACCGCCGAGTAGGGGGGCGGGGTTTGCTCGATCTCGCCGACAAAGGTTTTGAGCGCTTCTTCGAATTCTGCTTCGGTGACTTTTGCCGGATCCTTGGTGGGGGTGAATTTGCCTTCCGCGTCGTAGGTATCGGTGGTGCCGCCCAAACGGATGATGGCTTGATAGCGTTTGTCGGATGCGGAAACGTATTCGCTCAAACGGACGGCGGGTCCCACCAAAATGACGAGCACGCCAGAAGCGCGCGGGTCGAGCGTGCCGGTGTGACCGGCGCGGCGAAGCCCCGTTCCATTTCTAATGGCTTGGACCACGTCGTGGGATGTCATTCCCACGGGTTTATCAATCACAAGTGCGCCTGATATGGCGTTTTTAATGTCCTGGCTGTTCATATTATGGATTCCTCCTAAGATTATCCGTGAATTATCCTTTTCCTATTATCATTATGACACAATTTTCCAATTTGCAATATTAATATCCGACATATAAGCCTCACCCGATTGTACTAGATTCATATGAAGATTTTACAAACCTATTAGGTCTCTCGTCTTTAAAAGAGCTTCTTTTTGAATGTCAGCTAAACTTCCCTCGATATCTGCTCCTGCGGCGGCGGCGTGACCCCCGCCATTGAAATATTTGGCTACCTTCGAAACGTCGATTCCCGGCACAAGGGCGCGCCAGGAAATCTTTACATGATTGTTGGTTTGCTCCACAAAGACCATGCCGACCTTGTTGCCGTCTATGGCGGAGATCATATTGATCAGGTCGGCGTCGTCGTTCCCGCCATAGCCCGCGGATTTGCGGTCCGCAAGGGTAAGCGTGCCCCAGACGATACCATTTTTGCTTTCAAGGCTCGAGAGCCCTGCACCCCAATACCTTGCGGCAGGATAGGATTTGCGCACAAGCGATTGCATGTAGATTTCCGGAAGATCCACGCCTGTTTCCATTAATAATGCCGCCTGGCGTAATGCCTCCGGTGTGACGTTTGATGTGCGAAAGCCAAGCGTGTCGGTGACAATTCCGGTCAATAACGCGGCGGCGATGGGTTTGGTGATTCTGTATCCCCACTCGGGCAGGTGATTCGTGAGGATCGCCGCTGTGGCGACCTCTTCGGCTTCGATCAGATTCAATTTGCCGAAATTTTCATTGGTGACGTGATGGTCTATGTTAATGTCGGGCTGACCGAAATTCTCAAAGACCTTTCCCGTGCGTTTGAAGTCGGCGCAATCCACGGTGATGAATGTGTCGTGGCCGCCTTCCGGTTCCTTCCTGACCAAACTGCTGCCTTCGAGGAATTTGAATGAGGAGGGCACGCCGTCCGCAAGGATCATTTCGACGGTTTTCCCTGCATCGAGTAATGCCATTCCCATTGCCAACAGGGAGCCGACAGCATCCCCGTCCGGTCGTACGTGCGATGCGATCATCACCCTCCTCGCATCGTTAAGTCTTGCTTTTATCTCCCCTGATATCTGAATATTCACTAAATTTCTCCATGCGTTCCCCTCCCCAAAGGAGGGGGTAGGGCGAGGGCGTTATTTCTTGTCTCTTAACCCTGCCAATAGTTTTTCGATATAGTCGGCATTTTCCGGGGTGGGGTCCCAGTGGAAGCGTAATCGTGGGAACGAACGCAGTTCCATCCGCGAGGAAAGCATCCGCCTGAGGAAGCCCGAAGCCGATTCGAGTCCTGCCAAGATTTCGGCGGAGCGAGAGGCGCCTTCCACTGCGGAGACATATACTTCGGCGTACGCAAGTTCGCGGTCCACTTTGACTCCTGTAAGGAATACCTGTTTGAGGCGCGGATCGTTGACCCCATGGATCAGCATTTCCGAAAGTTCCTGCGTTATGCGGTCTTCGATGCGTTTGATTCTAATTACAGATGGCATGGCTGATTAACATATTACGCAATGCGTGCTCCGCAATGCATAAGGTCCATTACTCCAAAACGTAACAGACGAGCGAATCGCCCGGCTGGATGTCACTGAAATTCTTGAAGCCCACGCCGCATTCGAATCCCTGGCGAATCTCCTTCACGTCTTCCTTTTCGTGGCGCAGGGAGGAGAGATCGCCTTCATACACAATATCTGAGTTGCGGTACAAACGGACTTTCGCTCCGCGGCGAAGTTCGCCCTCGGTCACGCGGCAGCCGGCCACGCGTCCGAACTTGGATGCTGTGAATACTTGCAGGACGGTCGCTTTGCCGAGGGTCTTTTCCACAAAATCGGGTTCGAGCATGCCCATCAAGGCTTTCTCGATATCCTCGGTCATGCGGTAGATGATCTCATACAGGCGGATATCCACGCCTTCTTTTTCAGCCATGCGGCGCGCGTCCACGTCAGCCTGAACGTTAAAGCCGACGATGATCGCCTTCGACGCGGCAGCGAGCATCACATCGTTGTTGCCGATGTTGCCTGTTTCTGCGTGGAGGACTTTCAAACCGATCTCACCCTGCCCAAGCTTGTTCAACTCGGTGTTGATCGGGTCGAGCGAACCTTGCACATCGGCTTTGACGATGAGATTCAGTTCCTTTGCCTCGCCAGTCTGGACCTTGCTGAACAGGTCTTCGAGCGAGAGTTTCTTGCGCGATTGCGCCTGGGATTTCAAAGTCTCCTGGCGTTCTCCCACAATGGCGCGCGCTTCTTTATCCGATTCGACGACCTCGAACAAATCCCCGGCGGAGGGAACGTCGCTCAAGCCCATCACCGCCACCGGCGTGGACGGGCCCGCTTTCTTGACAGGCTTGCCTTTGAAATCGGTGATGGCGCGAAGTTTGCCGTGAGCGATTCCCGCCACGACCACATCTCCGGATTCGAGCGTTCCGTTTTGGACGAGCAAGGTGGCGATCACGCCTTTCGATTTATCCAGTTCCGCCTCGATGACCGTACCGATGACTTTGCCGTTCGGGTTGGCTTTGATATCGTTGCTGTCTGCCACGAGCAGGATGCCCTCGAGAAGGTCATCGATGCCCTGTTTCATTTTCGCGGATACAGGCACTACCATGGTGCTGCCGCCCCAGTCATCAGGGACGAGTTCGAGTTCGGCGAGCTGCTGTTTGACGCGGTCCGGGTTTGCATTCGGCTTATCGACTTTATTCAAAGCCACAAGAATCGGAACTCTCGCGGCTTTGGCGTGCGCAATCGCCTCCCTGGTCTGCGGCATTACACCGTCATCAGCGGCGACAACAAGCACCACGATGTCGGCACCCTGGGCGCCGCGCGCGCGCATCTGTGTAAATGCCGCGTGACCGGGCGTATCTAGAAAGGTGATCAGCCTCCCCTTCATTTCGATCTGATAGGCGCCGATGTGCTGGGTGATGCCCCCCGCTTCTCCCGCCGCAACCTCCGTCGAGCGGATCGCATCCAGCAAACTCGTCTTGCCGTGGTCGACGTGACCGAGAATGGTCACAACGGGCGGGCGGGCTTTCAGGTGCGTCTTGTCCTCTCCGGCGATCATTTGCCGCCAGAGCGGAACTTCCCCGGCTTCTTCCTTTACTTCTTCTTCGACAACCTCAGGCACGGCTTCAAACCCGTATTCGGCGACGACGATCGCAGCGGTGTCATAATCCACCGCCTGGTTGATGGTCGCCATCACGCCGTTCGTCATCAATTTTTTGATCAGGTCGATCGGGCTTTTTTCGATCTTTTGCGCCAGGTCGCGGACCACGATGCTGGCGGGGAGTTCGATCTTGTTTCCGTTACTGCTCATAAGCCACCTCCTTCAACTCAAAACTTGTCTGTTCGCTTCGTTACCTCGGGCTGCCTGTGAGCGAGTGGCTTGGTCGTTCACATGGCTGAACCGTCTGACTCCGCTTCGGGCAGAGTGTTCATGAATTCTTCCAAACGGGCGCGGTCTTCATTCGATAATTCCGTTTTCAACGCATGTGCCAGAGCGCCTTTGATTCCGCGCTCCCAGCATGATCGTTTGTCATGCAGGTAGGCGCCGCGTCCTGCCAGTTTTCCCGTTGGGTCGGCACGCACGCCTTCCGCAGTGCGGACGATTCTCAGCATTTGCCGTTTTGCGAGAACTTCCCTGCAACCGACACAAGTGCGCTGGGGAATGTGTTTCACGCGTCCTACAGGTTTCTTTGCCACGTCCGTTTACTTTCCCTCTCCCGTATCGAGGGCTTACGGGTGAGGGTAAATTACTACCATTCTTCGCCGCTGCCAGCTTCGTCGCCTCGCTTATGTTTCTTGCGCGAAACAACTTCGCCAAGGTCTTCGTCGAATTCGAGGGCAACGCCCTTCTTCTTGCCTTTCTTGCCTTTCTTCTTATCGTCGGAGTCTTCTTCCGTCCCCGCGGCAGACTGGAACATCTCAGGCTTGATCGAGAACAACTCGTCGAGGTTAACGCCATCTTTGGAGACCTCGCCGTCCTCTTCCGGTTCTTCGAGGACGCGCTTCGGTTCTTTCTTCTTTTCGGCTGGTTTCTCGTCCGGGAGCATTTCCTCCACGGGAGCCGACTCGACCACAACCTCGGCAGCCGGGGCGGATTCCTCCACCTCGGGCGCGGGAGCAGGCTCGGGGAAGGTCAGAGCCGCGAGGCTTTCCTCGATGTTCTGAATCGCCTTGGCTCCGATTCCAGCAAGACCGAGTACCTTGTTCTGGTCGGTCTTCAGATCGAACATCAATTGACCAATGGTTTCATAACCGGCTTCGGTAAGGATGTTGAAAACGTGTTCCTTGATTTCGGTCGCGTCTGAGAGCGGCATGGAGAAAGCCACGGCGGGAATATCGGCGCGGATGGCGGCAAGGCGCTCATCTTCGACGCGGGAGGCTTCCTCTTTGGCGAGAATCATGCGCCGCTCGACGCGATCCACGAATTGCTCGAGAACGTGGAATTCCTCCGGGGTGATCGGGCGGCCTTCGGCTTTCTTGGCGAGGACTTCCTCCACCTGCGGAACGGCTTCGACTGCGGTATTGAGCATGGCCTGCAGTTCTTCGTCGCTCTTGAGTTTTGTGAGGGCGTCGCCCGCAGCTTCAGTGAGGGATTTGATGTCGATGCGCCAGCTGGTCAGTTTGGCGGCGAGACGCGCGTTCTGCCCATCGCGCCCAATGGCAAGACTCAATTGATCCTCGCCGACAACGACGGTTGCGGTGCGTTCTTCTTCAGAAAGATACACGCCGCTCACCCGCGCCGGGCTGATGGCTTTGGAGATATACACGACCGGGTCGGCGTCCCACAGGATGATGTCGATTTTTTCGTCATGAAGTTCTTTGACGATCGCCTGGATGCGAACGCCTTTCTGTCCCACACATGCGCCGACGGGGTCGATGCCCTGCTGCGTGGCAGAGACCGCGACCTTGGCGCGCGCGCCCGGTTCGCGGGCAATGGCGCGGATCTCGACGATGCCGTGATAGATCTCAGGCACCTCATTTTCCATCAAACGGCGCAAAAAGTTGCGGTGCGCGCGCGAAAGGATGATCTGCGGACCGCGCGTGCCGTCCTTGACCTCGATTACCACCGCGCGGACGCGGTCGTGCAGTTTCAATCTTTCGCCGGGGATGCGTTGGTTGTTTGGCATCATCCCTTCGGCCTTCATTTCCAGGCCGATGGTGATGCCCTGCGCGTTGATCGCCTGCACCAGGCCAGAAACGATCTCGCCCTCCTGACGCTGGAAATATTCCATCTGGTTCGAGCGTTCCGCTTCACGGATTCTCTGCTGGATGACCTGCCGGGCGGTCTGCGCGGCAACGCGCCCGAAATCCGACGGGGTGCTTTCCACCACGACCATATCGCCAGCCTGCGCCTCGGGGTTCACCTTGCGCGCTTCATCGAGCAATACTTCGGTGCGTTCGTCCACGACGCTGTCTTCGACAACTTCCTTTTCGGCATATACGGTCACAAAACCCGTTTCAGGGTCGAGTTTCGCCTCCACATGCTGGGCGGTGGATGCTCCCACCGCGCGCCGGTAGGCCGAAACCATCGCGGACTCGATCGCCGAGACGACCACGTCTTTTGCGAGTTGTTTTTCCTCCAGCACTTCGTTGAATGCCAGCGCAAAATCATTCTTTGCCATACGTACCTGCTCCAAAACTCCTTTATTGACCGCGCATGCGCGGCAGCCAGTTTATATATAAAGCGAAGAAGTGGGGGCTGCCCACTTCCGGTTGCGTTCGTTATTGGGTTGTCCCTTGCGAGCGGGATTTTAGCATAAATGATTTTTACGCGCAAGGTATAATCGCCGCCATGACCGAACGGGATATTCAAAAAGCCGCATTGCGCGGCGAACCCTCGTATGTGTGGCGGGCGGGTCAACAACGGCGGCTCGAGATGATCGTCAAATTTGCCGGGGAGAGGATAACGGGCAGGGTTTTGGAAAACGGCTGCGGCGTGGGGATGTACGTCGAAAAGATGACCGAACTCAGCGCGAACGTGATTGGTTTGGAATTCGATTTCGAACGCGCCCGCGAAGCGCACGTCAACTCAGAAGGAATTGTTAACGCAGCCGGGGAATTCCTCCCGCTTCCTTCCGGGACCTTTGATCTGATTCTCAGCCATGAAGTCATCGAACACGTCCAGGACGACCGACTGGCGATCCACGAAATGATTCGCGTTCTTAGACCCGGTGGACGCCTGATTCTCTTTTGCCCCAACCGCGGCTACCCGGTAGAAACTCACGGCATCTTTTGGAAGGGGAAATATCATTTCGGCAACAAGCCCTTCGTGAATTACCTACCGCGCAAATGGCGCGACAAACTCGCCCCGCATGTGCGCGTCTATTCCAAACGAGATTTGCAAAAATTGTTTGACGGTCTGCCGGTCAGGTTTATCGAAAGGACCGTCATCTTCGGCGCGTACGATAACATCATTGCCCGAACAGGCATCTTCGGAAAAATCATTCGAGCCGTTCTGCAATTTGCTGAGGCAACACCATTGAAGATGTTGGGCTTGTCCCATTTTTGGGTGGTGGAGAGGACGGGAGAATGAATTTCTTGACATGTGAAAGAGGGGGGGGGTATATTGATGTTGCTCACAAAGTTGTCTAACAAAGGAGGAGTGCATGACAGCAGAAACAAAATCAACTCAACAAGAGAATAATTACAACAAAGCCCTGACTGGCAGAGAAATAGAGATATTGAGTGAATTGGCTGGAGGTAAAAGTAATAAAGCAATAGCCATTTCGCTAAATATCACCATAAATACTGTCGAAAAACATCTCACGGCAATTTATAAAAAGATTGATGTAAAGTGCAGGGCGGAAGCGATTTTATGGTGGCTTCAAAATGGTGGGGTTTTCCGTAGTTGAAAATAAGCCTCCGTCATGCAATGATTCTTCTAAGACAGTTGCTGTCACGGTCCTCTTAAAAGGAGATAAAAATGAAAAAATTAAAAACGCTGATTTTGTTGATTGTATTTGTGGGATTGATTACTTCGGCTGTTTTGGTAGGACGGTCTCAATCCGCGGCGGCATTTGGTGTTGGATCATCCTCCCAATCTTTTGCTGCGATTTCAACCCCTTCCTCTGAAGAAGGAGTGAATCAAAAGGAACTTCTTTCCAAAGAAATCCAAGATTTATTCCTTGCAAAGGAGCAAGAACTTCTCAAACCGGGGTGGCTTCATATTGTTTATAGAACCTCTTTGCGAAAAGATGTTGACAGAGGTTTTTTGACGGATGGAGTGCCCTTTCCGAATGAGTACATTATTGAAGACTGGTATTTATTGGACAAAGAATCCTACGTTATCAAGGCTGTAACTTTTATGCGGGACCTTGACGAAAATATCCTTCAGAAAAGCGTATTTTTTGATGGCACTTGGATGAACACTACTCTTAATGATAACATGGTGACAGGGGCGTTTAAACCTTTGATTGATGGGGGGTATATGACCATGGTTCTTGCTTCCGATACAGCACTGGAAAAAAATTACCCTTCTGATATAAATTCAAATCAAGATCTTACTGTTTATGAAATAAGAGCCGCATCCCCTGACGGGAGCTCTGAAATTTTTGCCACAAGACTTTATTTTGATAGCAGCGGAAACTTTGTCAAAGCAGTTTCCGTCCTGGTTTACAAAGATGGGACAGAAGTTGTTGATAGTGAAACAGAGTTTCTGTTGACAGAAAATGTCAATGATCCGTCTGATGCCGTTATGGAATACCTTGACGAGGTGAAAAAATGAAAACGCGCTTCAAGAAAATCATTTCAAGTTTATTGCTGGTGATTGCCCTGAATTTTATCTTGTATGGGGTCGCGAAAGCCGTCACAACGTCGCAGAACTACTATGGAATTACAACAGCGCACGCTGAAAAGACCATCATAAACGGTACGCCATACTGGAATGCAAAACTATGGAGCAGGTCGGTAAGCCCCGCAATTAATATGGATGATATTGGGTATTCTTATTGGACGGTGCGCGAAAAATGTGGAACCACAATCACCAATCAGGTTAATCTTTCGGGGCATGTTCTTCATAATACATCCCTTTACTACGCTGCTCAGACAATGACAAAACGGACATGTAGTGGTTTTAGGTATGGCGAAAGCCTTGGCAACCATGATTATTACGAATATCCATATTCTCACTTGTACATGTATTTGAACACTGGAAATGTTTATATCCCATAATCAAATTCTTTACTTGAACATTCGTCGGTAAATGACGGTCGCCCTAGGATGACCGTCATTTTTATTTATTAGCGCCAATGCTGCAATTTGCTGAGGCAACACCGTTGAAGATAATGGGCTTGTCTCAATTTTTTGGTGGTGGAAAAGGTGTAAAACGAAGTGACGATCACCTTGATGGTGACCGTCACTTATTACTCATTCTCCTTCATCCCCTGCCGCACCGGGCTGTTCCACCCTCACCACCTCGCCGTGGTAGTTGATAATAACCTTGAAACCCATCATGCCCAAATAGGTTTTCATCTCTTCGGGAAAGCCGGTCTGCAATACAGCGTCGAATTGCTTTTCGATGTTCTTCAATTGATTCTCGATCATCGCCTTCGAGAAGGGATCCTCCTGCCCGAGCATCTTTGCGGTCTGTTCAGAGAGGAGGTCCTCGCTGCCTTTCATTAACTCCGCCATTTGATTGAGGACGGCGCGGTCCACCTGCTCGGAAGGGATGTGGCGTTTGAACCCGTCATCGTCCACCACGTAGGCGGGTTCGTTTCCGATGGATGCGGTTTCGACCGGGTTGCCATTCTCGTCAATGACGAGTCCGGCGAAGAGGGGCTGGGGCATGGGCGAATACTTTCCACTTTCCATGCTTGTGGCAGGTGGAAAGTGCGACTGTTGTTTAGCTCTGCCTGCCTTCGATCGCGGCGAGCAGAATGCCCGCTGCCACACCGAGGCGGCGGTCGAGTTGACCGGCGGTATCCATGCTGAAGTCGATGTTCAACTGGTAGGAAAAGGGATTGAAATTCTGTTTGTAATCGGCCACGCGGCTTTCGCCGAAGAACAGATCGTAATTCTGGGGCACCAGCCCGGTCAGAAAGCGGCGCAGGAGCGCAAGCCCCATGCTGTCCTCGATCAATGTTCCGCGCACGTTGTCGTTGACATCGAGGACCTGCCATTCGTCGCGCAGCATGGAAGCGAGTCCTTTGCGGCGAAGCGCTCCGACCTTTTGACCCGTCGCGCTGTCCACCACGTCGAAGGCAGCAGAGAAGTCGATGATCTGGCGGGCTTTGATCGCGAGCACTTCCTGCATTTTGGCTTCATCGGCGTATACACGGATATCTTCGCGCAGGCGGAACATCTTCTGCTCGCTGAACATGATCATTTCCCCGGCAGGGTTGTAGAATCGGAATTTGCCGGTCAATGCGAAGACCTGGCGTTTGAGCAAATACTGGTTGAACTGGAAAATTTGATTCATCTCTCTCATCCTTTCGGTTGGTCATAACATATTATCGATTGCGTGCCATCATGAACTACTCCACGATCACCTTCGTTCCTGCGCCGGGCTGGTTCAGATAATCCACATCGTAAGGCACGACTGGATTCGTCCAGCGATACACCCATTTGGCGATTTTCGACGGCAGGTTGACGCATCCATTGCTGCGCTGGCGGCCGTAATCGTTGTGCCAGTACGTCCCGTGGAAGGCGTGGCCGGAACCTGTGAAGAAGCTGCACCACGGCACTCCCGGCAGGTTGTAGATATTCGCCACCGCATCGCCTCGGTTGGTCATGTGAATGGAAGGTCCTTTGTGATACGTCGTCCATTCGCCTTTGGGCGTATCCGTGCGGCGCTGGCCGCTGGAACAGCGAACCGAGAGCACGATTTTATCTCCCTCAAGTGCGGTGACGATCTGCGACTTGAGATCCACATGCAGTAATTTTTCCTCGTTGGGAACCCCGGGGGAAAGCGGGGTCAATTCCTCCTTCGGTATGAGGCGCACATTGTAGGAAGGTACATAGAAGGATTTCTTCAATTCCTTATCATAGATCTCATACCAGATGCTTTTTTCATCGCGCGCAACCACGACGCTTTTGACCCAGTGCGTCGATTCGTAATAGATACGATGTGCGTTATTGGAACGGTAGAAGGGCGAGAAATGAGTGAGACTATACGGCACGCTCACCTCAGCCAATTGCCCGCCTTCGGGAATTTCGTAAACCGGTTTCTGGTAATTCGTCTCGACCGGCAGGACGGGGGCGGCATGCACATATCCACCGTCCACGACATACCAGGTGGTGTTGTGAGGGTTGTCGAAGTAATCGCCTTGCACCTCGCCAAGCAGGTCGAACACCTGATCCTTGCCGATCAACTCGATCTTATTGGCTTTGACAGAAGGCGCATCCCAAATGGGAACTCCGCTGAACAAGGCAAGCCCTTTGGATGCGGGCGGAGCGGCTGAGGCGGAATCCAAACCCAATTCGGAGAAGACAAGCCCAAACACGCCGGAAGCGGTCAATTTGAGAAAGTCGCGGCGGGAGAGTTGTGTCAACGACATGGTTCGATTGTAACTATAAAGTTTGAGTGGGGGATAAGAAATATCTCTTTGGTACTATGCAGCGATTTCCACCTTCGTCCCGACGTACCCATAGGAGAATTCCTTGTTCAAGGGGACGGCAGGCGATGACCACAGATACAGCCATTTCGCAGCGGAGATCGAGAGGTTGATGCAACCGTGCGAACGTGGACGTCCAAAATCGTTGTGCCAGTAAGTGCCGTGGAAGGAGATGCCGCTCTTGGTGATATATTGCACCCACGGCACGCCGGGCAGGTCGAAGCCGCTGGCGGCGATATCGCCAGCCGCCATGTGGCGCGATGGGCGTTTGTAGAACGTGATGAAATTTCCCTCGGGTGTGGTATACGTTCCGCTTCGCAGGATCGCACCGGTGGAGACCGAAACAACGAAGACCGGGATGTTCATTTCATAGGCGATTACCATTTGATCGTCGAGCCGCACGACGATCTTCTTGTCGTGATTGGATATCTCAGGCGAGATGGGAGCCAGTTCTTCGGTTGTGAGGATGCGCAGGTGTTCCGCGCGGACGTAATAGGATTCGTCCCACTTATCGTCGTGGATTAAATACCACGGCCGCCCATCCGTCTTCCCTGCGACTATCGCTTTGACCCAATGAACGGTTTCATAATAGATTCGATATCCGACTTCTGATTCAGTCGATGCTTCTGTGAATGCATCCGTGTATGGGACGCTCACCTCGGCAAGCAGGCCTTCTTTCGGGATATCGCCGCCATACGGCTGGCTGATGATCGTCCGCACCGGCTGGATGTTCCCGGAATGGATGTACCCTTCATTCCCAGCCTGGTACCAGATGCGGTTATGGGTGTCCGCATCTTCGCTGACGGCTGTATTGGATATATTGAACAGCGCATCGCGTTGCAGCAATTTGACCTTTGCGGAATCGAGGGACGGACCTTCATGCATCCACACCGTCCGCACGGTGACGCGCCCCTGCTGAAGCTCGAAAGGATCGTTTGAATCAAAATTGAGCGGGGCTGCCATCAAACCGGCAAGACCAATTCCGCTCAATTTCAAAAAATCTCTTCGAGAAAGAACTGTCATTTCTAAAAAATCAGGTCACTCAGGGCGACAGCAGAGAGCCACACCTCACGATCAATCATGCACGTTCACCACCGTCCCTACCGAGGCAAAGTTATACGCCCATTCCGCATCGGAGATGCTCAAATTCACGCATCCGTGACTCATCGGCACACCGAAGTTATTGTGCCAATACGTCCCGTGGATTCCGTAATCGCCGTCATAGTACATGATGTACGGTACATCGGGCAGGTAATAACCGGGTCCGGACATGGGCGCGGAACGAAGTTTGATCCACACCTTGAACCTGCCGGTCAATGTCGGGGTTTGCCATGTTCCGGTGGAGACAATGAAAGATCGAACCAACGTATCGCCCTCATAAGCATACATGCGCTGGTCTGAGAGGTCCACATCGAACCAGCGAACGCCTCCGCTTCCTCCCGTGCCTGGGAGCGGCACGTTTGCCACTGCAGTTGGCGGGGCGACATATTCCGCTGTGGGCGTATCGGGGACGATCGCCGCTTCTGCCACCGCCTGTCCAGTTTCCACGATTGCGACCACTTCAGTTGTGGCAGTCGGCAGGACAACAACATCAGCGGGCGGTTCTGTTGCAGGGACATCGGTTGGCGGAACGATCACAACTTCCTGCGGGGCTTCCGTTTCAGTCGCTGTGGCTGGCGCAGGCTGTGCGGCAGGTTCGCTCGCAACCGCTGAAGATGCTGGCTTTGGAAGATAAACTTGCGCGAACGACTCGCCCGGCGCTCTTTGTTCGAATTGCGGCTGATTGGATCGGTTGATGATCGCCGCCAGCGCGGGGGATGTAACCGCCGACCAAGCGGCAAAAGCGAAGACGGCGCACCCCATAAAAACCAAAAAGAAGGGCAGGATCAGACTCCGCTTCTTTTTCGGACCCCTTGCCGGTCTGCGTTTCCCCGGCATGGTTCCACCCGAAGCAGCCGGGGTGTGGGTGTTTGCAGGATGGTTGTACATGGGTCACCTTTTGAAGATAACAGATAAGAAAGCAGGTAACGCGTTCATTGAAATTATAAACAAAAAGCCGCCGTTTTCACCATTGAATTTCCACAGGGACCCCCACCTCCGCCCAATCGAATAATAGTTGAGAATCGTATGTATCCAGCACGATGCATCCGTACGAGATGGGCGTCCCCAGAAAACCCGCCCAGAGTGTGGCTCCGTTCGGCAGGATCGGCAGGGCATGGATTCCGTTTTCCAAACTTCCCGCCCAGTAAATGCCGAGCCAGTTGGGCATCCAGATATCCCATGTTGCGCCATAAGCGTTTGGGATCTTATCGAGCACGCTGAAATTGCCCGTGCGGGTGGCGTTGTTCATCCCTGTCGAAGCCACGAAACTAAAGACAAGCAGCTCGCCTTCGTAAACGTACATGTGCTGTTCGGATATATCGACAAGGATATATTTCCCGCCTGTGTAATCGACCGGCGTTTCTGCCTCCAATTGAGCCGCATATGCCCGTTCTGGCGAATCAACGATCACCGCCTCCGCCATCGGCTGTGGAGTCTCGGTTGGGATCGAAGTTGGAAGCGGGGTAAGAGTCGCCGTCGCTGTGGGGGGAGGCGTATAAGTCGGTTTGACGATCTCTACGACTGCGAAGGAATTTCCACGCGATGATGAAGTCGATATCGAAGGGCTGAACGCCTGCGAAGCGCTTGCCGCCCATGCCGCTGTGCCGCACAGAGCTGTCAATAAGCCGAAAAGCAAACCCACCCTTAACGGATTCATGGCAGGATGGTCGGCAGGACCACAGGCGTCGGCAGAACGCTTTCGTTGTTGACGAAACACAGAATGCCCTGTGTTACGCCCTCAGCCACAAGGTCCGTCCGTTTCGTGAGAATGTCGCGGTCGAGATACAAAAATCCCGTTTCGATGATGGCGGTAACAGTATTCGGGTCGATTTCGGAAAAGGCATGATACTGCGTCATATCCGGTGTGATACTGTTGGCGTGAAAATAAAGCCCGGTCATTCGCTGGTAGCGGTCAATCAAACATGCCGTCAGTCGCTGGGCGCGGTTCGTGTCGCGCGTTTCGAGGGATGCCGCCACCTTGAATCCCGTCGCCTCGTCGTTGATGTAATCGCATGAGTCGTTATGGATGGATACCAAAGCTGCAGCGCGATAACCGTTCAAACGCGTGTCGAACTCGTTGAGCAGGTCCACCTGATAGCCGCGCTCGGTGAGACTGCGCTGCACCAGGGTTGCGATCGAAAGATTTACATCCACTTCGGTAAGCGTGGCGTCGCCGTTTTCATCGAGGCAGGCCGCGCCTGAATCGTTGCCCATGTGCCCTGCTACGATCCCAATGCGGACTTGCGGCTGCGGAGTGAGCCCATTTTGGACGGCGGACTGCGGTGTGAGAAGCGTCCGCAATTGTTCGCGCAGATTGCTCGTGAAAATGCTGTTCGGGGTCCATGCCGTGAATAATGTGGCGATGAGCACCGCGATCCCCAGTGTGGATAAAAAGGGGTTCGCGCTTCGCGGCTTGTGCCTTCGGTGGATGTGCGATTCTTTTACTGCCGATTCTTTTGAGGTTTCCATAGACGGGATAATCTTACCTCAAATTATCTATGTGAATAAGTAGGTCATGCTTCAAGCGTGACCTACGATCGTTTTGCCGCTGAATCGAACAACCTGCTCATCGGTTTCAACCTCGACACCGGCATGGCTAGGTTCTTTACATGGGTGCGCTCGTATTGAAAGGTCTTCGAATTTGGCTGGAGCAGGGTTGCACGTTGTCCCATCTCTTCATAGGTCGTGTATCCGGCCATAAAAATATCCATGCCGTAGATCCAGATGTTTCCCCAATCCTGAGGCGAAATGATATGCGCATCGTTCATCCGCTCGCAGCGGATTCCCAGCCGCGCATCGGGGGGCCGGTTGATGTGCAGTGATGTGATGGAATAGAACGACTCGTCGAGCCTGACCTTCACCCCAGGGGGGAGGCTTACCCCCGCGCGCTTCATTTCCCGCGCCTCGTCCTGCCCGCTGACCTCGACGATCAGTTCCTTCGCTGATTCCGATTTCAACGTCAGTGCCCCGAGCGGAATCCAATTCAGGGGCTTGCACCACGCCGGCGGCATGACGTGTACGAGATAATGCGGCTGTCCCTTCACAATGACCTTTCCCAATTCCTCTTTTGAGGCGGCGACCAGGCCATTCATGAAGGCGAAAAGATATAGATCGTTATAAGAATGTCCATCCCCGGCATGAGCATCCGAAGGAACTAGCGCAGGCGCGTCCAGCAGCGCAGCGGGATTTTTACGGACCTGTGTAATCTGATCGCGCCGCGAAATGAGAAACGATTTCAGGTCGCAGCGATGTCCGTTCAACACTACATCGAACCTTTCCCTGTCTGTGAATGGAGTGGATGCCTTGACCTCGAAGGGAATATTGTTCATGGATAGATACCGTCGAAACGCGACCTCTACTGCGACGTTGGCAACCAGCCTGCGCAGTCGCCCATAAGGCGATCTGCCTTCGCGTTCGTAGGTATACGCCAGCGATCTTAACGCATACGCGATCCCGCCTTCGGTAAGGTCCGGGGTATACGGCAGACGGAGAAAGTCGGCGGGGGAGAGCATGGGAGGAATAGTGAATAGGGAACGGTGATAAAGGAATCGGCGGCCAGGATTTGCTATAGGTTGTGGGGTTGGGGCAGGTTGGAGCGTTTCCCACTATTGTTCCAATGGTAAATCAGAAACTTGCATTGAGCAAGGTCGAAATGTCACCAATCGTCAACTCTTGCTGACTAGCGAAGCTGTGTCGAGGCATCATTACGGTGTTGCGGTTGGAAAATCGTATTCCACCTCCCGGATGACGAGGTCGGAGAATGAGACAACCACAGGGGTTTCTCCCGCCGAACGGACGAAGACCCCGATTGTGCCGATGGGGAAGGATGGATCGGTGATGCTGAATTGATAACGTCCGTTCAGAAAGAGACGCATTTCATTCCCCACCACCCAGGCGCCGATGCGCACATTGCCGGGCGCGCCGGGGGGAACGTCTCCGCTGGGAATCGATTTTTGCAAGGCGAGCCTGACGCTGTTCGTTATTCTTTCTCCGCGGACGGTGCCGTTGCAGGAGAGGGCAAAGCGATAATACGAGCCGCCGTTCGCGCGGATGAGCACGCCGTAGCTATCTTCACCTTTGCACAGACTGGGTTGGGCGGAGATCTCGACGTAGTAGTCGGTGAGCAGGGTATCCTGACGCAGGCTGGTCATGTACACTCCGCTTTGCACAGCGAGCGTGAGGCGGTGATCGTTGATGGACGAACTGGCTTCGTTCGATGCGGCGATCTCCCAATCGGAGGGATTCGAAAAATTGTCGGTGACGATGTCCGTGCCGAGGCCCGGGCGCATCTCTGGCGTGGGAGCTTTGGTGGATAAATTCTGGGGTGTAGGGGTTTCTGATGGCGGGAACCAGATGCGGGTTGAAGTGGGATGCGGAGTTTCCGTCAAGGGAATGGGTGTGGAAACGGCAAGCCAGTTGTCCATGAATGAACATGACGAAAGGAGGAATGCCGTGAAGCCAGATAAGAATAGCCGTTTGAAAGTCATTGGGTTTTTATGACAGAAATTCGTTTCAATATGTCGTAAAATATCATTGATGTCATTCTGAGCGGCGCAAGCTGCCGCGAAGAATCTCTATGCCCGCAATAAGAGATCCTCTGCTGCGCTCAGGGTGACATGACCAAAGTATTCTAGCATATCAGGAGATGAAGATGACCGATAAGCAGGTGCTGATAACGGGTGCGTGTGGAGAGATTGGTCAGGCGCTGGTGCAGGAACTTGCGAAGAAGAACGGCTATCGGATCGTGACATCGGACATTGCGCCTTTGCCGGATTCGATCAGGGGTCTGGTGGCGGAACATGTTCAAGGGGATTTGGTTTACAAGGTAAAAATATTTTACGATTACGATTTCGATGTGATCTTTCATCTGGCGGCGTCGCTTTCGTCGAAGGCGGAGATCGCGACCGAGGAGGCGCACCGCATCAACGTGGAAGGGACGATGCAGCTGCTGATGCTGGCGGCGTATCGTTCGGAGAAGTACGGCAAATCGGCCAAGTTTTTATTCCCCAGTTCGATCGCGGCGTATGGGATGCCGAACCTGAATGCGAAGAAAAGCGCGGGCGCGGTGAAAGAGGAGGAATGGGACGAACCGCACACGATGTATGGATGCAATAAATTGTATTGCGAAAAACTGGGGATGTATTACGGCAAATATTTCGGTCAGAAACATTTGGATGAGAAACCGCCGGTGATGCTGGACTTCCGCGCGCTGCGGTTCCCCGGTTTGATATCAGCGTTTACATTACCAAGCGGCGGCACAAGCGATTACGGTCCCGAGATGCTGCACGCGGCGGCTCAGGGCAAATCCTATGCCTGCTTCGTGCGCCCCGATACGAAGATATCCTTCATGGCGATGCCGGACGCGATCAAATCTTTGATGATGATCATGGACGCGCCGCGCAAGAACTTGACGACGAACGTCTATAACGTGGCGGCGTTCGCCATCACCGCCGAGGATTTCCGCCAGCGCGCGTTGAAAGCCTTTCCAAGCGCGGATGTGGTTTTCGAGCCGAATCCGCGCAGGCAGGGAATCGTGGATTCCTGGCCCGAGGATGTGAACGACTCCCGCGCCCGAAAGGATTGGAACTGGAAGCCGGATTACGATGTGGATCGGTTTTTTGAGGAGTATTTTTTGCCGGAGATAAGGAAGAGGTATGGGAAGTAGGAAGAAAGAAAATGGTGAGTGGAAATTCCTTTGCCAAAGTATAATAAACTGTAGAGGTGACCCATGGTTGTGATAACGATTCCTTTAGACAACGAAACCGCCAAAATCTACGAGAATGCGCCGCAGACGGATAAAAAGAAGATGCAAATTCTCATGAGCCTTTGGCTGAGGGAGTTCGAAAAACCGTCCATTTCCCTGGACGGATTGATGGACGACATCAGCCGCAAAGCCGAAGCGCGCGGATTGACCCCCGATATCCTGGAGTCCATTCTCAATGGTTGAACGGGGGAGGTATGTTTTCGATACGAATGTAATCGTAAGCGCGCTGTTAACGAAAAGGTCGTCGGCACGGGTCGCATTTGACAGGGCAAGAGTATTGGGGGATATTTTGCTTTCGCTTGAAGTTATTGAGGAATTGCACGAAGTTCTCAGCCGACCTGCATTCAACCATTACCTTGACGAAGAAGACCGGCTGAGGTTTTTGTCCCTGCTTATCAAGGAGGCAACATTGGTTGAGATTTCCGAGAAAATACAAGAATGCCGCGATCCCAATGATGACAAATTCCTTGAACTCGCCGTCAACGGGAGTGCGACATTCATAATAAGCGGTGACAAGGACTTGCAGATCTTAAATCCCTTCCGAAATATCCCCATTCTTTCCCCGCGCGAATTTCTGGGAATCAACCTATAGCCGAAGGATTTCTCGCTTGGCGACTCCCGCGCCCGGGCAGATTGGAACTGGAAGCCGGATTACGATGTGGACCGATTCTTCGAGGAGTACTTCCTGCCGGAGATAAGGAAGAGGTATGGGAAGTAGAAAGTGGAAGGTAAATCTAGTAATGCCAACTATAAATATAGATAAATTCATTTCCAAATACCCGCCCGAAGTGCAAATCATCCTGCAAAAAATTCGGGCGCTAATTCAAAAGTCCGCGCCGGGGGCGGAGGAGGCGATGGCATATGGGATTCCCACCTTCAAGCTCAATGGGAAGAATCTCGTCCATTTCTCGGCGTTCAAGGAACATATCGGCTTCTACCCCACGCCGTCGGGGATTACGAAATTCAAGAAGGAACTATCCGCGTATGAAGGGGCGAAGGGATCGGTCAAGTTCCCGCTGACCAAGCCGATTCCGTATGCGCTAATCGGGAAGATCGTCCAGTTTCGCGTCAAGGAAGTGAAGGGGCAGGCGAAAGAGAAGCGGAAGAATAAAATCTAATGCCGTTTATCGGGCATCTTTTTCGCGCCCGGCATGTGCAAATTGTAGTCCCCCGCCTGCAATTGCACGCCGAACAACGCGTGGAGATTCTTGTTCGCGATCTCGATCAATTCGTCGAGCTGGGCGCGGTCATTAACTTCGCCGCGCATGATGCGCTCTTTGGCGCCGCTGTCGCGCTGGACGAAATGCGCCCATTCGATCACGCCGTCCTTTCGTTTCTTCGCGAGCAGTTTATAGACGCCCGTCTGCGGGATGTGTGGGGTCGCCCAACCGCCGACAATCTCCTCGTCTTCGGCTACGTCCATGATCGCCTTTTGATATGGTGACGGTTTCATGTCACACCTTTCCCGCAGCTTTTGCGCGCGATAGTACCTTTTGCGCGTTTTTCAAGAGCGGCATGTCGATCATCTTGCCATCCAATGAATACGCGCCCTTGCCTTCTTTTTGACTGGCTTCGAACGTCTCGACGATTCTTCTGGCATGCGCAACCGCTTCTTCAGATGGAGTGAACGCCTCCTGCGTGACCCGAACCTGATTCGGGTGAATGACCTGTTTCCCGCTGAAACCGAGTCCGGCCCCAAACTCCGCTTCAGCTTTGAGCGCTTCCAGATCCTTGTAATCGATGGTGACGATATCAATCGCCTGCAAATCGTTCGCCGCACAGGCCACGATCACTGCCTGCCGCGCATACAATAATTCAATTGCATCTCTTGTCCGCGTTGCGCCGATAGACGCCGCAAAATCCTCTCCGCCGAAGATGACCGCGTCCAAACGCGGATGCGCCGCGATTTTCCCGAGATTCAAAATGCCTTTGGCAGTTTCGACACCGATCAAAATCCGAATCGAATTAAGCGCCCATCCATACTTCAACTCGGCATCTTCGATGATCCTGCTTGCCCATTCCACCTGCTCAAACGATTCGACCTTCGGGATCACGATCCCATCCGGTTGATGAGGAAGGACCGCTTCGATGTCATCCTTCTCCCAGCCCGAACCGACCGAATTGATGCGCGCCAGTTTCTCGCTTGCGCCAAAGTCCAGTTCCTGCAATGCCCTGGCGATGGTGGCGCGCGCCTCGGCTTTCTTGTTAAAGGCGGTGCCATCTTCCATGTCCATGCAGATCGAATCCACACCCAGGGTAATGGACTTGGTGATCATCTTCCAGTTATCACCGGGCATGTAGAGTAGGGCTCGTCGTGAGTGCATAAATTTCCTTTCAACTGCCGACTGCGCGATCCAAATTGATCAATAACCGTTCGAGAAACCGTGAGGATTGCAGGATGGATTCAGGGTCAAGCAGTGCGGGGGTGTCGTTCTTCGTGTGAATGATCGTGTCCACAAGCGGAAAGATCCCGCTGGAAGTCATCGTCAGGGCGGGAACCTGGTTCATCACAAAGAGCATGTGATCGCCCTGCACCCAGGGTTCGATCCATTCGATGAGATTGAATGGTTTGCGAGTCTCATCACAAACGGAATGGATGGGTTCAGGACAATCCATGCAGGAAATGCCGATGCGGCTGTCCTTCAATCCCACTCCATCACAATTGACGTTCAACAAAATGTTCCGAAATTCCGCCTGGTATTTATCGAGGTAGTGGGTTTCACCGGCGTTTGAATAATGATCTTCTCCGTTGAAGGCAACGAACTCCAGGCCGAAGCCGAAGGTCTGGGATTGTAGAATCAGGCTGAGGGTCAGAAGGGAGGCGATGCCGGAGGCATTGTCCAATGCGCCGGGCGTGCCTGGCTTGGTATCCATGTGCGCGGTGAGAACAACTTTTTTCTTTCCAACTCTTCCGGGTTTTCTGACGATCACATTCGCCCCCGTGGACGGGCGTCTCTCGCTGACGATGGTCAATGCGATGTTACTGCCCGTATTCAGCAACTTTCCGGCATGGTTCTTCGCGACCACGGCGTTGGGGATATCGAAATCGCCATCTTCGAAAATGGGAGTGGGTTGTTCTTCGTTGAAACTGACTGCAACGATGGCGGCGGGTTTTTTCTCTTCTAGCAGGCGGATGATCTTTTGGTGCTCTTCCGGATTCCAAAACCTGAAGTTCTTCGGCATGATGGCTTCACGAGTTAGTTCGCCGTGAAGGACGGCGATCCTGCCGCGGATGTCTCGCATTTCAAGGTCGTGGATGTTTGCCAGTGTGACAGATTCGGCGGTGATATTGCAGGGTAATGAATAAGGAGAAATGGATGCGGGGATGTTGTGCCCATTAGCATGCAATAAGACGCTCTCTCCGCGCCAATCCATGCAGGTGAAGTCTTGATCTTCGACCTCGCACCCATGCTGCCTGAAGGAGTTGCCGATGAATTCCTGAGCGCGTTGATTGTTGCGCGAGCCGAGCGGGCGGTCTCCGATGTGGATGCAAAGCTTTTCAAGTACCTGGTCGATGAATGCGTTCGGGTCTGTCATGTGGGAGAAGATGGTCGGGCTTTATTTTTTGAGGAACATCACCGTTCGTTCGAATTCTACAACGATTGTTCCATCGGGTTTCTTACCGATGCATTTTATCTTTATTAATCCCGCACTCGGTCTTGATTTTGATTCCCGCTTCTCGATGATTTCGCTTTCTGCGTAGATCGTATCGCCGTGAAAAACAGGGTTGGGATGCACGACCTTGTCGTAGCCCAGGTTCGCCACAATGGTTCCTTCGGTCAACTCCGCTACGGTCAAGCCGACGACCAAGCCGAAGGTGAAGATGCCATTCACCAGCCGTTGACCGAACTCGGTCCTGGAGGCAAAATCTTCGTTGACATGCAGCGGTTGGGTGTTCATCGTCAGCGCAGAGAAGAGCACGTTATCCATCTCCGTCACCGTCCGCCCACCGTGTTTGAACTTCATCCCGACTTCGAGTTCATCGAAATATTTTCCGGTCATGTTACTCAACCTCCACCAAGATCTGTTCGCGTTCCACCGTCTGCCCCTGCGTCACCGAAACCGATTTGACCACGCCATCCTTTAAAGCCTGGATGCGGATTTCCATCTTCATGGCTTCCATCGTCAGCAGAGTTTGACCTTTCTTTACTGCCTCTCCCACGCTGACAGAAACGCTTCTTATTTGACCGGGCATTGGAGCGATGAGTCCCCCGGCATGTTCGTGGCGGACGCCTTGTTTGGCGCCCGATGTTTTCGTGAGCATCATCGTCTGCCCGTTAAGGGTGACCCAGCGCTTCGCCATATCGGATGAAACATGCGCCGTCACACGTTGCCCGTCAATGAGCAAGTCCATACGCCCGTTCGCCGCGCGGAGGATTTGGATATTTACATTCTTCCCATCTATGTAAGCAGTGAAATTCTCACCAGTGGGATTGATCTCGATGGTTTGGGTGTCGAAGGTTGTTTTCATCGTGGTAGTTCATGTCATTGCGAGGGCGCTTTTGTTCTTTGCCCGAAGCAATCCCCATGTGCCGGAAGGTTGCTTCGTCGCTTCTCTCCTCGCAACGACATTAATTCCTATAATTCCCCGTCTGCTTCCAGGGATTGAACGGGTCGGTTTCGTTTGAAACGGCGGACTGCGCCCTGCCGCCCACAAAAACGACATCAGCAAGCGCGGCGGCGATGAGGGCATGAAGATCGGGCTGCGGGACATTCCACTCGCCGAATTTGGTCTCAGCCCAGCGTGTGGAGACTTTGCCCTGTTTGAAATCGTCTGTTTCCAAAACGGCACGCATGTAATCAATGTTTGTCACCACGCCGTGAACAATGAAATCGTTAAGCGCGTTCTTCATGCGTTTGATGGCGTCTTCACGGCTGCCTGCATGTACGATGAGTTTCGCCAGCAGCGGGTCGTAGAAGTGAGTGACTTCATCGCCAGTAGCAAACCCGGAATCGACGCGAATACCGGGACCATGCGGTGGGATGAATTGCAAAAGCCTGCCGGTGCTGGGTAAAAATCCGGTCGATGGGTCTTCGGCGTAGACGCGGCACTCGATGGCGTGACCGTGTTGGTGCAATTCACTTTGCGTGAAAGGGAATTTCTCTCCCGCAGCGATGCGAATCTGCCAGTGGACGAGATCCAAGCCGGTGACAAGTTCGGTAACGGGATGCTCCACTTGCAGACGGGTGTTCATTTCAAGAAAGAAGAAAGATGAAAGATTTGGGTCGAAGATGAATTCTACGGTTCCAGCGTTGTAATAGCCTACAGCCCTTGCGGCGTTGACTGCAGCTTGTCCCATTTGTTCTCGAAGCTCTGGAGTGAGCAGGGGAGAAGGAGATTCCTCGATGATTTTTTGGTGGCGTCTCTGCACGGAGCATTCACGTTCGAAGAGATGAACAAAATTGCCGTGTTTATCGCCGAAGACTTGAATTTCGATGTGGTGCGCTTCGGCGAGATATTTTTCGATGAGCAGGCGTTCATCCCCGAAGGCGTTGAGCGCTTCGCGTTCAGCAAGTTCGATGGCTTCTTTCAACTCGCTTTCAGTATTGACCACGCGCATTCCCCTGCCGCCTCCGCCCGCCGCGGCTTTAATAAGAACGGGATAGCCAATTTTCTTTGCGGCTTTCTTGAAATCGTCGTAACCTTCCAAGCCTTCATAGCCGGGGACGGTGGGCACCCCTGACTTCTTCATGAGAATCTTCGATTCAACCTTGTCGCCCATCGCGCGGATCGAATCGGCTGAGGGGCCGATAAAGGTCAGATTCGCTGATTCAACTGCGGCGGCGAAAGAGGCGTTCTCTGAGAGAAAGCCATAGCCCGGGTGGACGGCATCGGATTGGGAGTTGCGCGCGGCTTGGATCAAGACATCCGCATTCAAATAGGATTCTTTGGGGGCGGCATCCCCGATAAACATGGCTTCATCTGCAAATTGAACATGCTGCGCGTTTCGGTCTGCGTCTGAATAAACAGCAACAGTGCGGATGCCAAGCTCGCGGCAGGCGCGCATGATGCGAATGGCGATCTCGCCGCGGTTGGCGATGAGAATTTTATTGAACACGCAACAACTCCAATAACTCATTTTCGCGTTCGTGTTTTAAACCGGCTTTTAGCTCGTATCCTTCGGGGCGTTCGAACTCCCAATCGTAAATGTCCTTGATGGTCTGGGCGAGCGGTGTAAAGGTAAGACCGGCGTTTATCGCTTTGGAAATATCCACCTGGGAAACACCGGCGTCATCCCCGACTTCGGGAATCCAGATCGGCATGTCGCTCCACGGCGCGACGTTGTTCTTTTCGAGGAAATCCACCGGCGCCCATTTGAATTTTGCATTGCTTTTGCTGAGGCGTTTGCACGTTTCGAAAACAGTGCTGAGCGTGACCGGGTTGCTGGTTGCATTGAATGTGCCCGAGACGTTTTGATCGATGAGTTTGATGATGAAGTCGGCAAGGTCGCGCGCATCGATGAATTGGGTCATGGCGGAGGGATTATCGGGAACGAGAACGTCGCCGCCTTTGGCAATGCGCAGGGGCCAATAGGTGAAGCGGTCGGTCGGGTCATGCGGACCGACGATCAGACCCGGGCGGATGATGAGCGAACGCGGACCGTACACATCCTGCACGACTTTTTCGCACAGAGCCTTCAGGGGTCCGTAGGTTTCGCCGGTGATCTCTTCCAGGCTTTCATCGGCAAGCGTTCCCACGGCGTCGCTTTCTTTGATGCCGATCTTTTTGAAACTGGCATAAACCGAAATGCTGGATATATAAACATACCGACCGACTTTTTCTTTCAACACTTCGGCGGATAAGCGGACAACTCGTGGAAGGTATCCACAGGTATCAATGACCGCATCCCACTCCGCCGTGAGTTGGTCCAGATCTTTTTCCCGGTCTCCCTGTATGGCTTTGACTCTTCGAAACAAACCCGGGTTGGATGTGCCGCGGTTGAAGAGTGTGACTTCGTGCCCGTGGGCGCGAGCCGAGTTAACGAGATGTCTTCCAACAAAACGCGTCCCGCCGATGATGAGGATTTTCATGCGTTCACCTTTTTGAGAATGGCTTCGGTTGCTCTGGCTTCCAGCCCATCGGGCATGATATTGAAGGCGGTGATGATGAGTTCGTTCCCGTTAAGCTCTACTTCGGTGCGCCAGCCCCAGTCCGGTCCACCGGTGGGGTCGGGGTAGGAGCCGAGGACGAAGAATCCGTTCTCTTTTGCATTGCCTTCGCAGAACATGATGGCGGTATTGTTATGGAACGAGTCCACCCACGAGGCTTCGTAGCGTTCGAGCGTGGTGTTGTAACCGAAGGTGAACATGCCGTGCTGGGCTTCGCCGTCGATGGAAGATTGGTAGAGGAAGAGGGCGAAGCGGCCGTCGAGGATGAGCTGGATGGTGCCGACAAGTGACGCTTCGTTGGCGAGGTTATCGGGTTCGAGCCAGAGTTTGCTATTTCCCTGCCAGTGACCGGCGAGTTGTGAGAGGAAGTGGTGGGGGGAGGAGGTTAAGTGAGACATGGAAAGTAGAAAGTGGAAAGTGGATTTAGGATTCAGGGATTGGTGGTTGGAGAATTTCGTTTTCAAACTCTGATAAGGTGAGATAAAGCGCTTTTTCTTCGCGTATGCCGTGCTTCCTTTGGGTTGGGATAAATGAATTTAGGATTTTGATGATCTGTGTGAGAATCTTCATACGGTGTAAAACAACTTGGGATTTCATGGCATGGCGAACTTTATAGATACGATCTCGCGCTTCGCGAGCTTCGCCTAGAGCGTATTCAAAATAGCGGGCGCGGTCTTTGCCTGTGGAGCGTGAATACCCCTCCGCTATGTTTGCACTAATGCTGTCGAGAGATCGGCGAATTTGGTCTGAAGCACTGCGGGTGGATGGATTTTTAAATAACGCTTCCGTATCATCCCAGGCAATATCAGCAATGAAGAATCCGAGTCGATATACTTCCAATCCCCAAAGCGGGTCTTGAGTAATTTCGCCTGGCACTGTTTGCATCCATTCCTGATAATTCATCACAGATCGCTTTTCACTCACCACTTTCCACTTTCTAATTATTACATCCTAAACACACCAAAGCCGCCATCTTCCTTCGGAGCGTTGAGCACAACGGATAAAGCCAAGCCCAGCACTTGTCTTGTATCCACCGGGTCAATCACACCGTCATCCCAGATTCTGGCGGAGGAGTGGTAGGGACTGCCTTCACGTTCGTATTTCTCCAACAGCGGACGTTTGAATTCTTCCGCCTCCTCCGCAGTGAGAGGTGGTTTGCCTTCTCTGGCGAGTTGATCCTGCTTGATGGTGAGCATCACGTTCGCGGCTTGCTCGCCGCCCATGACGGCGATGCGCGCGTTGGGCCACATCCACAGGAAGCGCGAGGCGTATGCGCGGCCCGCCATGGCGTAGTTGCCCGCGCCAAATGAGCCGCCGATGACGAGAGTCAACTTGGGGACGCGGGTCGTTGCAACTGCATGGACCATCTTCGCGCCGTCTTTGGCGATGCCGCCGGTTTCGTAATCCTTGCCGACCATGAAGCCGGTGATGTTTTGCAAAAAGATGAGCGGAATACCGCGCTGGTCGCACAGTTCGATGAAGTGCGTCCCTTTCAGCGCGGACTCGCTGAACAAAACGCCGTTATTAGCGATGATGCCGACGGGGTAACCATGAATCCGCGCAAAGCCGCAGACGAGAGTCGTGCCGTAGCGCGATTTGAACTCGCGAAACTTGGAACCGTCCACGATGCGGGCGATGATCTCGCGCACGTCGAAGGATTCTTTGAAGGTGCGCGGCAGGACACCGTACAACTCGTCGGCGTGGTACAAAGGCTCCTCGGGTGGAGCAACTTCCAGTCCGGAAAGATGCGAGTGGACGTGTCCGCGGGGGAGGGTCTCCACAATCGAACGTAAAATTTCAATCGCGTGGTCATCATCCTCTGCGAAGTGATCCGCCACGCCCGATTTGCGCGTATGGACATCTGCACCGCCCAGTTCTTCGGCAGTGACATCTTCACCCGTGGCGGCTTTGACCAGCGGAGGTCCGCCAAGAAAAATTGTCCCTGCGCCTTTGACGATGACCGCTTCATCGCTCATCGCCGGGACGTACGCGCCGCCCGCGGTGCAACTTCCCATCACCGCCGCGATCTGCGGAATGCGCTTGGCAGACATGCGTGCCTGATTGTAGAAGATGCGCCCGAAGTGATTGACATCGGGGAAGACTTCATCTTGGAATGGCAGATTTGCCCCGCCGGAGTCTACGAGATAGAGGCAGGGCAAATGATTTTCCTCGGCGATCTGTTGGGCGCGCAGATGTTTCTTGACCGTCATCGGGAAGTATGAACCGCCTTTGACGGTGGCATCGTTGGCGATGAGCAGCACTTCGCGATTCGAGATGCGCCCAATACCGGTGACGATGCCCGCGCTGGGCGCTTCGTTGTTGTAGAGATTGATCGCAGCCAGTGCGGAGAGTTCCAGGAAGGGCGCGCCAGGATCGAGCAGGCGTTCGATGCGTTCGCGCACGAACAACTTGCCCTGCTCTTCATGGCGTTTGCGATACTTCTCGCCGCCGCCTTCGCGGACGAAGGAAAGATGCTTTCTCAATTCATGCGCGAGGGACTGGTTATGTTGTTTATTCGCGATGAATTCCGGGTCGTTGGGGGAGGTGGCGGTTGGGAGAGTTTCCATGGTTTGGTTGGGGCGAGTCTAGCATAAAAGGGGGAGTTGCGAAATGCTTTCCTTGCGATGACAGAACATGGATGAATGTCAGTTGCATTCCCAGGCGGATTCTGCAAAGATTTGTTTATTGAACGCCCTTCGTCTATGGTCGAAATACCCGAAGAACGCGGGTATTCGACCTCCGCTCCAGGCGGAATATTCCAAGGAGGTTCGCTGATGAGACCGGTGTATGCAATTTCAGGCGGGGTGTCGAAGTTTGCCAAGGCAAGACCCGATAAGACGTTCCAGGCGATCATCAAGGAGGCGTACGATTACGCCATCCAGGATATCGGATTAGACTTCCCGACCTTCACCCGCATCGTAGATGGCTCTGTCGCCTCGTACTTTTCGGATCATTTCACCCGACAGTTGATGGCTGGCATCATGGCTCAGGACTACCTCGGGCTGTGTCCCAAGCCCGGTCACCGCGTGGAGGGCGGCGGCGCGACGGGCGGACTGTGCTTCCAGGAGGCGTGGAAGTCGGTCGCTTCGGGTCACATGGACGTGTGCCTGGCGTACGGCTTCGAGACCATGTCGCACGTGGAGACGTGGAAGGGAAACGAGTTCATCGCCCTTGCCTCCGACGTGTCGTTCGATTATCCCGTCGGGGGTTTTTATTCGGGCTACTACGCCATGATGGTCACACGCCACATGAAGGAGTTCGGCACGACCGTCGAGCAGATGGCGCACGTCAGCGTCAAGAATTACATCAATGCCTTCCACAACCCGTATGCGCAGAAGAGTCAGCGTGTCACGATTCAAGATGTCCGTAACGCGCCGATGGTGGCATGGCCTTTGACGAGGCTCGACATCTGTGTCATGTCCGACGGCGCGGCGGCGACGATCCTTTGCTCAGAAGAAGGCTTGAAGAAGCTCGAAGCGGCGGGTGCGAAGGTGACTCGTCCACTTGTGAAAGTGACCGGCATCGGGCGCGGCACAGACGCGATGCGCATGGCGGACCGTCCACATGTGGATTATGACTACTTTATGGAAAACTACGCCACCGAGTTGGAAAAGTCATCCGACGAGACGAAAGCGTATTACAAGAAACTATGGGATCACGGCACGCGCTATCCCGGAGTCCACTCGTTCCGCGCGGGGCGGGCGGCGGGCAATATGGCATGGAAACATGCAGGCATCAAAGACCCGCTGCATGAGCTGGATTTCATCGAATTGCATGACGCGTACACGTCTTCTGAAATTCAAACCTATGAAGATCTGGGATTGTGCCGTTACGGGGAAGGCGGTCCGTTCGCGGAATCGGGCAAGGCATTCCTGCCGAACATTGACTATGGCTTGAAGTTGAAAGAGAAACCTGTCTGCGCGGTAAATCCCTCGGGCGGATTGATCGCCTGCGGTCATCCTGTCGGCGCGACGGGGCTCATGCAAGCGGTCTTTGCGGTGTGGCAGTTGCAGGGGACGATTCAAAAGCATTTTCGCGACGACCAGCTACAGGTCAAAGATGCGAAGCGGGGCGCGATCCATTCGCATGCGGGAACGGGGACGTATGTGACGGTGTCGGTTTTGGAAAAAGAATAACCCTCGCTGAGTGGAGGGGCAGCGATCTTCTGCCCCGCAGTCAAAGCGCGTTTTATGGTCACCGTCCTTCGATTTCGGGCGGCGAGCACGTCCCCCGCTCAGGACGGAGATAGGAGAACACAATGGCTAAATTACCTTCACAACGCGAAGAAACGTTGGGCGGATTCATCGTCCACGGAATTCCATTTCCGAAGATTTTGGATGAAGAGGGCTTGGAGTTTTTACAGAAGATGGCGCCGATCCAGATCGAGCAGGAATATAAGATAGCGTACCTGCACTCGTTTGGACAGGACAGCCCGTGGTTTGCGGCGCTGACGAATAAACGACTGCTCGCGTCGCGCGATGCAAGCGGATACACCTACGCCAACCCGCGCGGACATGACATGTACTCGGGCGCGGAGACGAAATGGATCGACATCACGAACGTCCTTGCACATGTACATGCGTTCACGGTGTGCTATTTCGGCTCGCAGGAGTTTTTGCCTGAATGCCCGTTCGTGCTGGCGTTGATCGAGTTCGAAGGCGTGGACACGCTGCTGTTGACGCGCCTGATGGGCGTTGACCCCGACGCGCCATCGTTGGATTGGATCGGGATGGAGGTCAGCCCGCGCTTTTTGAGGAACTCGAAGTTAAAGCCGACGGATGTGTATTTCGTTCCGAAAGGATAATGTCGTTGCGAGGGCGAAGCCCGAAGCAATCTCCTCATAACAAGCATACTTTTGTTTCGAGGAGATTGCTTCGTCGCCCTTCGGGCTCCTCGCAACGACATAACGTAAAAGGACTTGGCGGTGGACTGAGTCCTTTTCGACCCCCTCCGTCTTCGGCACCTCCCCCAAATACGACATTGAAGCGCTCTCTGGATTCATTCAAATATAACTTGTCGTATTTGGGGGAGGATGGGAGGGGGTTATTTCAATTTCTCCAACATCTGCTCCGCCTCTTCATACGCCACCTTGTAATTATACGGCGGACCGTTGCAGTATGCGGGTCTCAACGCCTTTTTGCATGATAAATCGCCGCCTCTTTATCACTCGTTGACCTTCGAACTTCAACCCATACTTCCCGATTTTACATCCACTTCGCCAAGGCTGAGATATGGGTTAATCGTCCATTTCAGCCATGCGTAACTGTGGTTAAATTCCTGCAATGACTCGACGAGCCGTTCTCACTTTATTGGTCTTCCTTGTTGCCTGCGCTCCCCAAGCGACTCCGCTCCCGGTCAAGCCGCCGACGGAGACGCCCAAACGAATCGTCCCGACGCCGCGCTATGATGCGCCGACTCAGGCGCGGCTCACTTCCACGCCAAAAGCCGACTCTACGCCGCAGGCATCGTCCACGCCGCGGATCGAGTCCGCCACGATCACAGCGACGACGGATGTCAACGCGTGGATGAGTCTCCCAGTCCAGCCGGAGGCGGGGGAGAACGTCCGCGCGATCTATGAAAGAGGAATCGAACTCGGCAACGATCCCAATGCCTTTTCCATCTTTGGCGATTGCCAGGCAGAGCCGCAGGAATTTTTAGGCGTCTACGATACCGATGCGGCTTTGGTGCAAAGTCTGCCGCCCGATTTTCGCGAGACAGTGGAACATTTTTCCGGCTCGTTTGAGCGCGATAGTCCCACCGCGCAGGACGGCACCACGCCCGGCGCGTTGTTGTGGGACCAGTGGCATCGCGGCGAGTATGGATGTCAATTCGGCGAAACGCCCGTGGATTGCGAGTTGAGAGTCCACCGCCCGTCGTTCGTTATCATTCAGATCGGCTCGCATTTCGAATCGCGCAACACGGAATATCTGCGCCGCATCATCGCGCAATTGATCGAGAACGGAGTAGTGCCAATCCTCGCCACCAAAGCCGACAACCGCGAACTCGACCACCGCATCAACCGCGATATGGCGCTGCTTGCTGATGAATTCGATCTGCCTCTCTGGAATTTTTGGGCGTCGCTCTCCAACCTGCCGAACCGTGGGCTCTTCACTCACGCAGACCGACCCCTGCAAGGCGATATTTATCTGACCGATGAAGCAAAGTTCATTCACCGCGAGACCGGTTTGCAGGCGTTGAACATCGTCTGGCGCGCGGCAACGGGAAATTAAACCGTAGGGGCGACGCCTGTGCCACGAAGTGGTATTTCGTCGCCCAAGTTATTGGCAAACAAAAAGGACGCGGAGACCGCGTCCCTACATTCAACCATCAACCTTCTAACCCTTAAGCGGCGGCGCATCCTTGTCGTACACGAATACCTGCACATCCATCCCATCTGCATTCAGCATGTCGATCGCGGGCTGAAAGGTCGCATCTTTGATCTTTTGCATATCCCCGGCAGGAGCCAGCACCGTCAAACGCGCCTCTTCATCCGACATCTTCGTGGCTTTTATGTCTGCGCTGGCGCATGCGGCTTTGATGAGATCGGTCATATTCTTGATGGCATCGTCAATGGACATGGTCGGCTCCTCTGATGCGCAAATTATACCAATCCATTAATTCGCATTCAACTTCACCACCGTCACGCCTTCGCCGCCTTCGGTATGCCCGCCTTCTTCAAAAGATTTTACATATGTGTGTCCCTTCAACGCTTCGCGCACCGCCTGGCGCAGTTTGCCCGTTCCCTTTCCATGAATGACCCGCACCCACGGCAAGCCCGAAAGATACGCCTGCTCGAGATACCGTTCCATCTTATCGAGCGCGTCCTCCGCCATCAACCCGCGCAGGTCCACTTCCATGCCGGGGGAGGTGTACGATGGGCGATTGACCGTGGACGAAGGCTGACGTTTTTTTTCGGTCTGCGGTCTTTCGTCTACGGCCTGTCGTCTGACCAAATCGGAAAACTTCGCCCTCACGCGGACCGTCCCGATCTGGACTTCCGCATCCGACTCACCCAAAGCTGTCACCACGCCATCGGCATTCAACGTGCCGACGGTGACTCTCTCGCCCAACTTGAGAGATTGGAGGTTGGAGACTGGAGATTGATCGGTCCTCCGCTCCACCGGAGATTCGACCTTCTCTTCCATCCTTCCCATCTTCTCTTCGAGCGCTTTGATCGCGGTCAATGGCTGACCCGCTTTCTTCAACTGAGACTTCAACGA
The DNA here is from genome assembly GCA_026645935.1 of Candidatus Villigracilaceae bacterium. GTDB lineage: Bacteria > Chloroflexota > Anaerolineae > Anaerolineales > Villigracilaceae > Villigracilis. Next base: position 60,034 of record JAPKMP010000014.1, read on the forward strand.
GTCGATGTTGCGTTTCAACACCGCCACTTCGAGTTCGCCTTCGGCTCGCGCTTTGGCGATAGTCTCGCGGCGTTCGTCTTCGATCTTCTCCAGCCGTTTTTGCAGGTCCGCGTTTTGCGCTTCGAGTTTGGCGCGTTGTTTTTCCAACTTCTCGCGCTCGCGTGAGGTGCGGTTGCGTTCCTTGCGGATGTCGTCCAGCAGTTTATCGGCGCGCAAATCGAGCGGATTGATCTCCGCCTTTGCCGACTCGATGATGGATTGCGGCAGTCCAAGTTTCTGGGCAATTGCCAGGGCGTTCGACCTGCCCGGGAGGCCGATGGTCAACTTGAAGGTCGGGCGAAGCGTCTTGATGTCGAATTCCAAAGAAGCATTGACCACACTTTCGGTCGAATGTGCGAACGTTTTCAGTTCCGGGTAATGAGTCGCGACGAGAGTCATGCATCCAGCTTCAAGCAAGTGACTGAGAATCGCGCGCGCGATCGCCGCGCCTTCCTGCGGATCGGTCCCTGAACCGAGTTCGTCGAAGATGACCAGCGAACGATTGTCGATATGTTTGAGAATACGGATGATATTGGTGATGTGTCCGCTGAACGTCGAGAGCGACTGCTCGATGGATTGCTCATCACCGATGTCGGCATACACCGACTTGAAGAACGGCAGCTCCGAGCCGCTTTGTGCCGGGATGTGAAGTCCGCTTTGCGCCATCAACACCAGCAAGCCGACAGTTTTGAGCGAAACAGTTTTCCCGCCCGTGTTCGGACCGGTGATGACGATTGCCCTTGTCCCTTCGCGCGGATCGACATCTATGGGGACGACGGTTTCAGGGTCAAGCAGCGGATGCCGGGCTTGGATAAGATGAAAGACGAAAGAGGAAAGAGGCGCATCCCCGTTCTTTCTTCTTTCCTCTTTCTTTTCCTTCAACAAGGGTTCGCTTGCCCTTATCGAATCCCCATACTTCGCCTTTGCAAACGCCAGATCGAGCGCGGCGAGATTCTCCACGCCGTATTTCAATTCAACGGCATGAGCGCCGACAATGGATGATACCTCGGCAAGGATGCGGCGTTCTTCATCGCGTTCCGCAAGCTGGAATTCGCGGATCTCGTTGTTCGCTTCCACAACGGGAAGCGGCTCGACGAAAAGCGTCGCCCCGCTCGACGATTGATCGTGGACGACGGCTTTGATGCGTCCCTTGAACTCAGCCCGCAGCGGAATCACATACCGCCCATCGCGCTGGGTGATGATGGATTCCTGCAGCATCGACGCGGTATGCGAATCGGTGATGTATCTCTGCAGGCGGCTCATCAGCCGGTCGTGGGCGATTCGCAGATTACGGCGGATGTCTGCCAGTTTGACAGATGCCGAATCCAAAACCTCTCCGCGTTCCGAGAGGACACGCGAGATAGAATCTACGATGCCGTGAGTCTCGGGAAGTCCCTGCGCGATCAGACACAAACGCGGATATTCGCCTTCTTTTTTCTCGAAGGTCTTTTTCAACTCGCGGCAGGCGATCAACGTGGATTTCACGTCCAGCAAAACCTGCGGGTCAAGGACTCCGCTCCGGGCGGCAAGATCAGCCGCCGGGCGGATGTCGTGAGCCGCGCCGATGCTCACATCCTGGATCGAAAACAGCTTCCGCGCCTCGGTCGTTTCGGCGAGACGGGAGACGGCTAGATCGTAGGAGTTGGTCGGCTCGAGTTGTCCAGCCAGTTCCATCGAAGCGGAAAAATCGCAGAACGATTTCAGCCGTTCGCGTATTTTGGAATATTCAAGGACTTGCAAACTTTTTTCATCCATCACGTGGAATTATAACCACAAATAAAAAGGCGGACTGTTCGTCCGCCTGATTGGTTATGCATTAGGGAGAATAGATTTGGAACTCATACTCTCCTGTGCCGGGGCTTGTATCGCTTCCGACGATGATGGTGTAAGTTCCATCTTCTTCAAGAGTTACTGGTGCCGGGTCGCCGCACAAGAGGCAGGTGTTGAACAATTCATTTTCATCCGCATCTTCAAGCCGCCATTGGATCGAGTATCTCGTTTGGGGTGCGCTATGTAGGGCAAACGCCACGGTTTGCCCTGCAGTTGCGGTAAATGTGTAAAGGTTATGTGCGCCTGGTGATTCGATCGTGCCTGAAACGGTATCTCCGATTTCGATCTCGAAGGTTTGAGTCGCGGGGACATTCCAGATCACAATGGAATAAGCGCCAGTCCCATATTCAATCCCGCCTCCCACGGTGAGCGTGTATGTTCCTCCTCGGTCCATGGTGATAACACCTGGGTCACCACATTGCAGGCATGTCTCGAATAATATCGTCCCTGACTCGTCAATGAGACTCCAATTGATCGGACCACTTGTCAAGATCGCTTCGTTCATCTGAAAATATATGTCGTCTCCCGCTTCAGCATCGAATGTGTACACATCCCGTGCGCCGGGGCTTTCAATAAAGCCTGCTCCCACATCAGGTTGATCCCTTGTTATTTTCTCTCCAAATTCGATCCCAAATTCCTCGGGCGGTGGCACCTCCCAGATCTGGAGCCGATATTCACCAACCCCTGCATTTTCCGGGCTGTAACTTCCAACTGTGAGAGTATATGTTCCGCCAAGAATTAAAGCCACCATGCCGGGGTCACCGCATTCCAAACAACTTGAAATGATATTTTTTTCTTCACTGTCTGTCAAAAACAGACTGATACTGTTATTGGTTTCAGGTGTTTGAACAATTCTGAGAAAGATCATCTCCCCGGGTTCTGCGGTGAAGGTGTAGATATCCTGTGAGCCGGGCGACTCGATATTCCCAGCGCCTTCATCTGGTTCACCGTTCGATATCTCGTCCCCGATTTCGATCTCAAATAAATCTGCAGAGTTATTCCTGCTAGGGGACGGGAGTGCTCCCAGATTGAACGCAAATATAGCAAGCCCGCCTATACCAACGATCAAACAAATCCCTGCCAGCAAACCGATCCAGACCCCGCGTGCAGGTTTTTTGGATGCATCCCTACTCTGCATTGCCGCGGTTGGAGGTGTGGATTTTCCTTTTTTGTTATAGTCTTCATACCGCAACGTCTTATCAGCATCAGTGGATATATTTTGAACAGTTTCACCCGCACTGAGAGCGCGCTTCCATGCGGTGATGAATTCAGTGGCGCTGCCAAAACGATCATCAGGTGATTTGGCAAGCGCTTTGAGAATAACCTGTTCGACCTCCGGTGGTATATCTTTTTTGATTATGGAGGGTGGGGGCAGGGGGGCGTTTACATGTTTATAAATGACCGCCAATGGCGTGTCTGCCATGAAAGGCACGCGTCCGGTCACCATTTCGTAGAGGATGATGCCGAGCGAATAGATATCCGAACGGCGATCAACAGGTTGACCTTGCGCTTGCTCCGGGCTGATGTAGGCGGGCGTACCCATGACCGTGTCTGTTTTCGTAAAGTGAGAGGTATTTTCCAGCAGTTTTGCGATGCCGAAATCGGTGAGAAAAAGATTGCCCCGCGAATCGATCAAGGCATTGGATGGTTTCAGGTCGCGGTGAATCACTCCACGATCGTGAGCATAGCTCAGGGCTTCTGCCAATTGTGTAAAGATACGGTCGATCTCATTCAACGAGAGAGGGCGGGATTCGATCTTCTCCTTGAGAGTCCCTGCTTCAAGGTAACGCATTACGAGATAGGAGATGCTGTCGCTTTCCCCCGAGTCGAAAACGGGCAAAATATGTGGATGTTCAAGGTTGGCAATGATACGCGCCTCTTGTTGAAAGCGACCTGCAAATTCCTTATTATTTGCAAGATGACTTGGCAGGACCTTGATCGCAACATTACGATCCATGGATGCTTGATAGGCTTTATAGACAGTCGCCATTCCCCCTTCCCCGATCTGGCTTATGATACGATACGAGCCGAGCATTTGTCCGGGCAGCAGGTTTTCCATTTTGCCTCTCCATGGGTCGAACCAGTCTTGAATGAAATATGATATTACTAGTCCAGTTTTCTATTCTACGACCAATTGGCTTGGAATTCAACAAAATGCTTGACTCGAAAATTTCAGAAGGCTTTCAAAATTCATCCTGAAAACGAAGAGGTTTCCATGAGACTCAAAGACAAAGTTGCCATCATCACCGGAGCGACATCCGGCATTGGCAAGGCAACGGCATTACGGTTCGCCGAGGAAGGCGCGGATCTTGTGGTCACGGGGAGGCGAGTCAGATTGGGGAAAGCTGTCGAAGCGGAATGCAGGTCGAAGGGAGTCCGATGCGTGTTTGTAGAGGCGGATCACTCAAAGGTGGAAGACTGCCAGAGAGTCGTCGAAGCCGCGCTTAAGGAATTCAATCGCATCGATATTTTATTCAACAATGCGGGCATCGTTACGAAGGGAACGGCAGAGACGACGAGCGAGGAAGTATGGAAGGAGACTTTCGACGTCAATGTGACGGCGGTTTGGCGCATGAGCAGATTGGTGCTGCCGCACATGAAAAGGCAGGGCGGCGGGGTGATCGTCAATAACGGTTCGGATTGGTCGGTGGTGGCGGGCAGGGATGCGTTCCCGTACATCATGAGCAAGGGCGCGGTGGGGATGATGACAAAGGCGATGGCGCTCGATTTTGCGCGGGATGGGATTCGCGTAAATGCGGTTTGCCCGGGCGACACGTTCGTGGACCGTTGGATGGAAAAAGGTTACTTCGAAGGCTCCGACCCCGTGACGTTGGAAGAGGCGATCAAAGTATCGAGCGCGTATATTCCGCTGGGGCGTTTCGGCAAACCCGAAGAGATCGCCAACGCGGTTTTGTTTTTGGCTTCGGATGAGTCTTCGTTCGTGACGGGCCATCTTCTGTTGGTGGATGGCGGCAATACGGCGCAGTGATAAAATGATTTTGTAGGTCAGGCTAAGCGCTCCGAAGGGTTATGCAGCCTGACATATTTTTGTAAATAAGCGAATGGCGGATTGGAAATCCGCCCTACGGAGACAAATGCAAAAGAGAATCATCCTGGTCGTCATCGCGGTTGCCCTGCTTGCGGGCGTGATTTACATAACGGCTGAATCAGACCTCTTCAAAGATCCGCCCAACATCGTCCTCATTCTCACCGACGACATGGACCTTGCTTTGATGCCGTACATGCCGAAGACAAATCAACTCATCGGCGAACAAGGCGCAACCCTGGATAATTTTTTCGTCACCACGCCGATTTGCTGTCCGTCGCGCGCGTCCATCCTGCGCGGGCAATATGCGCACAATACCGACATCCTGCAAAACTCGCCTGGCTTTGCGCGCTTCTTTAAATTGGATGAGGAAAAAGACACCTTGAACGTCTGGCTACAAAAGGCGGGATATCGGACTGCCTTGTTTGGCAAATATCTCAATAATTATCCAGTCAACGCAGGCAGGAATTACGTCCCGCCTGGCTGGACGGATTGGGCGGCGTTCCTCGGCAACCGCTATGAAGGAAATTTTTTCTACAACTACACCATGAACGAAAACGGGAGCCTGGTGGATTATGGCGATTCGCCGGAGGATTACAGCACCGATGTGATTCTGGAAAAATCTCTCACTTTCATCGAACACAGCGTCGAAGCTGAATCTCCCTTTTTCCTTTTCGTTTCAGTTTACGCGCCTCATGGACCGGCGATTCCCGCTCCGCGCCATCGGGATTTATTTTCCGACCTGACCTATCCGCAAGGACCTTCCTTCGGTGAAGCGGATTTGAGCGACAAGCCGCAGTTGATCCAAACACTGGCGGGATCCGGCGATGAATTTGATGAAGACGATGCCAACGGTTATTTCCAGGCGCGCGCCCGCTCCCTGCAGGCGGTCGATGATTTGGTGGAAGCGCTGGTGACAACTCTCGAACAAAACGGCGAGTTGGAAAACACCTACATCATCTTCACGTCCGATAACGGCTTTCGCCTTGGCGAGCATGGGCTTCCGTCGGGCAAAGGCACGGCATACGAAGAAGATATCCGGGTACCTTTCATGATTCGAGGTCCGGACATCGAGCCGGGGATTCTTGTCTCACAAATGACCGCCAACATCGATATCGCCTACACTGTTGCGGAGATTGCAGGGGTCGAGCCTCCGTTCTTCATGGACGGGCGTTCCTTCCTGCCGCTCTTGATGGGGAAAGAAGTACCATGGCGGGATGGCTTATTGCTCGAGTTCGGTTATATTGACGAGGAAGAATCTCCCGATGCGCCGGGTGATATCGAAACCGATAACGCTCTCGTCGGCGTGAGAGGCGGAGCCTTCCGCGGGATACGCGGCGAAGATTACGTCTATGTGGAATATGCCAACGGCGAGATCGAGTTCTATGATTTGAGCGCAGACCCGTATCAGTTGGAGAATCTTTCCGGGAGTTTGAGCGCGGAGACCCTGGAAGCGCTGCATGCCAAACTGGAAGCGTTGAAATATTGCGAAGATACATCCTGCCGCGAGTTGGATATGGATTTGAAGATCGAATTTTATAAATAGGGAGAACGTATGATCGTCGTTTCAGATATGATGGGAACCCTCACCACCGGTTCGCCTTATCTCGGCGTGGTGGACTGGGTCAAGCACAATCAAAGCAGGTTGCGGGCGAATTGGTATAAATTATCGGTAACGCCTTCGTACCTGCTTGCCAAACGCGGAATCATCGACTGGCAGGAATGGGGACAGAGGTTGATGATCGACAGCCTTGGTTACATCCGGAACGCCACGCCGGAAGTGATTGCTCAGGTCGCGGAATGGCTGGTCGAGAAGGACTTGTGGATGAAACGCCGCGAAGATGTGATCGCTCGCCTTGTCGCGCATCGGGAAGCGGGCGCGAAGGTGTACATCGCCTCCAGCGTGGTGGAACCGTTCATCGAACCCTTTGCCCGCCGCATCGGCGCGGAGGTGATCGGAACACCTGTTGAAATTGTGAACGGAAAGTTGCGAATGGTCGACGGGTTGGCGGCGAACGAGAAAAAGATCGAACAGGTATTGAGCCGCCTCGGCGTGGATAAGGTGGATGTCGCTTACGGTGATACGATCCTCGATGTGCCCATGCTGGAAAAGGCTGACCATCCTGTGGCAGTTTACCCTGATACGAAACTTAAGGTGATTGCAACAGAACGCGGCTGGGAAATCCTTGGCGATACGCCCTGGTATGAATAGAGACCATGTCATTGCGGGGAGGACTGAGCCTGACGAAACAATCCAATGAGTTTGCGCTGGAGATTGCTTCGAGCTGACGCCCTCGCAATGACAAATCAAGAGGAAAACCTAAATGGAACGGACGACCATTCGCAGGTCCAGAAAGAGGCGGGCGGAGAATAAGATCTATTTATGCGCGCCGGTTAATTCACTGGTCGAAGGCATTTACGAGCAGAACATCCCATTCCATGAAATCAGGAAACACGGCGATATGGGTCTGGGCACGTTCAACGACCTGGACGGCGAGATGATGATGGTGGATGGCGAAATCTACCGTGTCGGGTCGGACGGAAAGGTCAACCTGATCACCGACGACGATACATGCACACCTTTCGCTTGTGTGACGTTCTTCCAGCCTGCCAGTGAAGAGACGCTCGAAAAGGAGATGGCGTACGAACAATTCCTGCATTGGATGATGGAGTTGATGCCTTCGCCGAATATCTTTTACGCGTTTCGTATCACAGGCGATTTCGCCCATGTGCGCACGCGCTCGGTGCCGAAACAGGAGAATTACCGTCCGCTGGTGGAGGTGGCGATGGAACAGCCGACATTCGAGTTCCATGATGTCAGCGGCAGGATGGTCGGTTTTTATACGCCTTCGTTCGTTGCGTCGCTCAGCGTGCCGGGGGTGCATCTGCATTTCCTCACTGAAGATAGGACAAGCGGCGGTCATTTGCTCGAATGCAAACCGCGCAGAGTCAAAGTGGAACTGCAATATCTTTACACGGTGGAGTTGTCCCTGCCTGTGAACCTCGATTACCTGACATGGGATTTCCAGCGTGACATCGGCAGGGACCTGGACAAGGCAGAGAAATAGGAGACCATCATGCGAAAACCAAACTGGATTGTGATCGGAATTTTGATCGGCGTAAGTTTGTTCATCAGCTATGTCTTTTTCGTTGCCGCGATCGGCGCATTCTTCCCCTCCATCAATCAGATTTCACGTCCCCTGCTGTGCAATGGCGAATACAACATCGAGACGACGCGATATTCGCCCCGCCCCGGTGAGACGGTCTGGTCGAACAATATCTATTGCGACGATAAAGACATCACCTTTCCGTCTGTGATGCTTACCGGGTTGATCATCTCGCTCGTCATCTTTGTGATCCTGGCATTCCGAAGCCGGGAACACCTGCTGCATTCCGGAGACTTCGGCGCGCTGGCGAAAGACATACAGCAGACGAAAAGATCCGGCGGGAAAACAACACTTGAGCGAATGGCGGAACTCAAGGAATTGCGGGACAAGAATCTCATTTCGCAGGTGGAATACGAGCGTAAGAAAGACGAGATCATGAAGGAGTTATGATGCACAAATACGACGAATTCATTCATAAGGAACTCACGCCTCACCTCGACGCCGGGGAGGGGATCGAGCTCACAGGCTTCCTCTTCACCAAATCCTTGAAAGGCGTTGTCCTTTCCGGCGGTTTGAGCCTCATCGGCGATGGATATTTTTTCGCCGCCCTGACCCTCAAACGGATGTTCATCCTCGCAACTGAAATGGGATTCGCCTCGCTGAAAATAGAAAACAAAGGGTTGAGCGAGATTCCCTATTCTGAGATCAAATCCATCAAGCCGGGCGGATTTCTCAACCAGAAGATGATCGCCATCGAACTCAAAGACGGCAGGTCCCTCGTCTTCCGTTTGAACGCGCTTGCAACGCATTACGCCTCGGGACAGAAGCAGTTCATCGAATCATTGTTACGCTTTCATCAATCCGCGGGCGGAGCTGGGACCTCATCATGAACGACAGGATCGCACTTCCCAAATTTCATTGGACAACCTGGTTTCTGATCGTTTTTTTGTTCGTCTACATCGTGTTCGGCATCAACGCCGAAGTCCATTTCTTCGACAGCCACCCCCTGCCCGAAAGCCTGCTTGGAGACTACAAGATCTACAAGACCGCCCTGAAGGAAGCGCTGGCGGGAGAAAGCCCATACCAGCGCGGATTTCGCTATCCGCCCCAGGCGCTGCTCATCATTAATTTTTTCTATGCCGTCCCCGAACCATACCTGCAGATCTCCTTCTACGCCGCCGTCAATATTTTTCTTCTGTTGCTCACCGTATACGGAGTGGCGTGGTATTACAAGATCGACATCCGCTCGATGTGGTATTGGTTTCCGCTCGCGCTGTTCTTTGGTCCCACCCTCGAGCAGATGCACATGGGGCAGATCAATGTCATCACCATGTTCGGCATCTTTCTGATGTTCTTTGCGGCTTCATCCTATCCGATCCTTGCCGGGTTGGGACTCAGTGTGGCGGTCATCACAAAGGTCACACCTGCGGTTTTCTTCCTTTACCTGCTCGTCGATAAGAAGTACCGCGCCATCGGGTACACGATACTTTTTCTAATCATCTTTTCGGTGTTTTCCTGGCTGCGATACGGGTTCGAGCCGTTCCCCGCTTATCTCGGCACGTTTGCCGATATCCTCGATAATTTTCCCACCAGCGCGAATGCCCAATCTCTCGTATCCAAATTGGTGCGGAACGACCTCCTTCCAGACTATCTTGAGATCGACCCCACACCCGTTCAGCGTGGCCTGAGTATCTATTTTGGGGGCGTCTTCCTGCTAAGCGCTGCCGCGGCGTGGCTCACAAAAAAGAAAGAGCCCTTGTTCATCATCCTTTGCATCGGGAGCATGCTCGCTCCGAACCTGATCTGGTATCACCATTACGTTTTCTATCTTTTGCCCTTGTTCGTATGGATGGCATGGAGCGGAATGAACAAATACGTAGTCGCCTGGTCGCTGTTCGGCTTGTTTATCGCCCAGGTGGATCGCTGGGCATTAACCACTGGTCTGTTGATCCATCTCTTCGGACACTTGTCCATTCTTTATCTGCTCGTTCAACAATGGATCGGATACTCTCACGAGAGACCCCCGGCTCAAGCTAAAACTGCGGCTTGAATCCTGCTTACGTGATCGAATTCAACGCCCGGACGAAAATCTCCGCCATCTTCTGGATATTGATCTCTTCCGAAACGATTCGGAACGATTCCTTCCCCATCTCCCGCAAACGCGCTGTGTCAGACAGCGCGTTTTTCATTGTCGAAACCAACGCGCTGTAATTCTCCGGTTCGATCTGCCAGCCGTTCTTTTCTCGAACCAGATCATCCTGTGTTCCATCCCCTTTTGCGACAATGACTGGCAAACCATAACTCATCGCCTCTTGGACGGCGAGCCCGCCCGTGCCGGGTAGAACAAAAAGGTCAGCCTGCTCGAAATATGGTTTCAATTCCGCACCGTGTTTCGCGCCGATGAACTCCGCGGATGGGTAGGCTTCGCTTGCCAGGGTTTGCAGCGAGTCTCGTTCGGGTCCGTCCCCGACGATGAGCAAACGCGGTTGCGATTCCATTTCCGCGCAGGCGCGTAATAACGAATCAACGCGTTTTCTGGCTTGTAGTCTGCCGACGAATAAGAGGGTTGGTCGAAGGCGATGCCCTGTCTGGCGAAGCAATGTCGAAGGATCAAAGGTCGATGGTCGGCTTGGTAGGGGAGATGTAGGAGCAGGTGATACTGAGTTGTGCGCCACAAAAATCTTCTCACGCGGAAAGCCAAGCGCGGCATACTCGTCCGCGCCGCGCTGACTGTACGCGATCATCCCGTCGAATTGACGGACGAAGCGTTTCCAAAGTTCACTTTGTTTTGGCGCTCCCAAGCCCCAGCCGAGGACTTTCCGTCCGCGTTTGTGCATCCAGTTTACGGCGAAGGGAGAAGCGAGATAGCGCGGATTGGCTTCCATGATCAACGCGTCGGGATTCCAATCTTCGAGCCAGCGAATGAATCCGCGCTGAAAGCAAAGATACAACGAACCGCCGAACAGGTGATGATTATCCGCCGTCACGCGTTTTGCGGTTTGCGTTTCCCCATCGATGATCATCTCTGCGGGACGGGCTTTTCCGGCAAACAGACTCAACCCGCTTTTGCAATGACTTGCCAGCAGGTCGAAGAAAGGAACGCGATAGCCCGGAAGAACGCGTTGCTGTAAACCAAGTTTGCCGGGGAATCCGTTCATTGCGCCTTACCCCGTATGCGGCGCGGAATAAGCCGGAGACTTATGCACATGCACTACCTTCCACCCTTCGACGCCGCTCAGGGCGGGCTTTCCTTTCATCTTCACCATCACCCGGCTTTCGTTGTGTGCGGCGACCTGAACTCCTGAACCGGTTGCCGTGCTGATGAGCAATGTGTAACTTGCAATTGCCGTCTCACCGTATCGTTGGATCAATAAATTCGAGAGATCAAACCGCGTCTTTCCAGTCTGTTCCGCGCCGAAGACGGCGCCGCGCTCGGCGTTCGAGTACATCATGAATTCATGGAAGGGAAGCCCGTCCAATCTGTGCGGCGTGACCCACCATTCGTAAAGCGTCAGGTCTTCAGATGTCGTTTCGTGATACGACGCAATGTCGTTGGTCATGATGCCGTTCAAATGTTTCAATAAAAACTCGTGGATTTCTTTGTCCATTCGATTCTCCAATCTCCGGCTATCCGCCACCCAGCAACACGCTGAGATAAGCTTCCACCATCTTATCAAGCCCGAATTTTTCCTCCGCGCGGCTCCGCGCTGCCGCCCGGAAGGAATCCTGATTCTCCAGCACCGACTCCGCCGAAGCCGCCAGCGAGTTTACATCCGGCATTTCCAACTTCCAGGGATTCGCCCCATAAGGGACGATGATGCCTGCTTCCTCGCTGACCAATTCCTTAAGCGAACCCGTGTCGAAACCGATCACGGGTAATCCGCACGCCAGCGCTTCGATGACCGAGTTGGGGCAGGGCGGGTTGACCTCGGCGCAGAACATCAAATGGGATGAACGTGCCAGCCTGGGAATCTCCGCGTGCGGGATCGTGCCGAGGAAGTCAACTTCGAGATCCTTTTTCGATGCGGTCATGGAGAGTATTTTCTTCCTAGCCGCCTCGTCGACGTTCCCTGCCACGACGACTTTCATTGGGTATTTCTCAGCCAGTTTCTCCGCGACTGATACCGCATGGAAGAGTCCGGAGTTCAAACCATCCGTGAGATTTGCTTCGAGGAGCAGCATTTGGAAAGTATTAATCGAGCGTGCATGGTCCCCATTCTGCGTGTAGGCATTTAGGTCGATTCCATTGTGGATCACGTTTGCAGACGATTTCGCGACTCCATACCAATCCTCCCACCATTTGCGAATGAAGTGACTCTGATAGATCACCCGATCTGTGAAACGGTTCCGAATCAAGGCAAGCACCGTATTCCCATACACTGCGCGGACGGTATATCTCACTCCGGACCATTTCACGCGATGCACCCAGTTGACCCCATCCAATCTCTGGACGACGCGAATGCCCCGTTTGCGAATCCGGTTCAAATCACGGATGAAGCGCGTGCCTGCAATGACAAGCACGGCGTCGAACTTGTCATCCAAATCGTAGGTCACTTCGATGTTGCGGGTTTTCAATCCCTGTTCGAATTTCAAACGGAACGATGTCATGCCGCCCGTTTGTTCGACGAATGGCGTGATGCAAATGCGGGTCATGGTTAAAATTATAACCGTAGGGGTGAGGTCGCCTCACCCCATTTATGGTATCCTTTGCTCATATCATTCGGGAGAATTCGTTCATGTATATCGCCATCGAAGGTGTGATCGGCGTGGGAAAGACCACCCTCGCCCGACTCTTGCAGCCGGCGTTCGAAGCTGAATTGTTGTTGGAAGTGTTCGAAGAGAATCCCTTTCTCTCCGATTTCTACGCGGATCGCGCGCGATATGCTTTTCAGACCCAGATCTTCTTTTTGCTCAGCCGTTACCGCCAGCAGAACAACAATGTGCCGGATCTCCTCACCGCCGGGAAAAGCCTGATCGCCGATTACACCTTCGCCAAGGATGCGCTGTTCGCGGGAATCAACTTGAAGGGCGACGAACTCGAGATGTATCACAAGGTGCATGAAGCCCTCGGCGAAAAGATCCCAAAGCCGGACCTGATCGTTTATTTGCAGGCGACGACCGACACGCTCATGGGGCGCATCGCCTTCCGAGACCGGCCGTATGAACGACAGATGGAACGCGCCTACATAGACGAATTGAACCTGGCTTACGAGAAATTCTTCTCGAAGCCGTTGGACCGCACGCCTGTGTTGAAGATCGATACGAATGATCTGAATATTGTCCAGAATGTGGAGCACATCAAATTGATCGAAAACCGCATTCGCGAAACGTTGGGGCTGACTCCGTACCAGCCCGCCCTGCCGATGGCATAACGATGCGAGTCACGCGAGAATCACTTCTGCGCATTGCCAGGGAAACCGTACAGGAACGGGCATATAACGATCCCGATATCATGGCGGCATATCTTACCGGCTCCCTTCGCGTCGAACCGATGCTGGGCGGCACGGCGGATATCGACATTGTTTTCGTCCACGCGACGACACCAATGAAGACTCGCGAGTTCGTCAAGCTTACCCCCGATTTTCACATCGACATCAGCCGCCGCGCAAAAGACGAGTTCAAAAATCCTCGCGAACTGCGCGGCGACCCGTGGCTGGGTTATGAAATGTACGACCCTGTCCTGCTGTACGAACGCGAAAAATTCTTCGACTTCGTGCAGGCCAGCCTTCGCGCTGGTTTCGAATTCGAACAACCGCCGCTCACATTACAGCGCTGCCGCACGCTCCTCTCGCATGGGCGCGGAAATTGGATGGACATCTTTGAATTTGACGGTGAGCCGGGACCGAATGAGATTCGAAAATACATGAAAGCATTATTCCATGCCGTCAATGGTATTTGCGAACTCAACGGTCCGCCCATTTGGGAGCGGCGCCTTTTGCTTGATTTCCCCGCCCGCGCCGAAGCCGCGCAAAAGCCCGGCATGGTCGCCGCTGTTTACGGTCTGCTTGGCGCCGCCCATGTGGATGCCGAGAAGATCAAGAGCTGGCTTTCGGATTGGAAAGCCGCATTTCGCATTGCATCCGACATCCCCGGCGTGGACGCGCGGATTCATCCCGCCCGATTGAATTATTACGAAAAAGCCATCAAAGCCCTGCTGGATGGGGATACGCCTCCTTCCGCCCTCTGGCCCCTCCTTCATACCTGGACCTTATCCACGCTGATGCTCGGCGGCGACCACCTCAAATTCTGGCGTGATGCTTGCAATGCGCTCGGCTTGATCGAGGCTTTCCCAGACCGTGTCGCCGGGCTCGACCAGTTCCTCGACGAGTTGGAGATCACCTTCGACGAACTCGCTGCCGGTCATGGATTGGACGCCGAACCATCGACAGGACTTTGAATCTGTGTATAATCAGCGCCGATGTTAATAAGAATCGAAACATTTCACCCTTTGGACGTATTTCGACTGAACGCATTTATGTTTGTTTCTCGTAAAGCCTGACAAGTAATTGTCAGGCTTTTTCTTAATGTGCCTTTCGACATGCACCCTGAGCGGAGGGTCTCTGAGATAATCGAAGTGATGCTCCGCCGCTCTGCGGCTCAGCATGTCAATTTGGAAAATAGCCATGAACAACTTCACAGACGTCAAACTTGAAATCTTCACGCCGCAGGATTACGCCTTGAATATCGCCGACGCACTATCCGAGATCGGCGTTGGCGTGATCGGCAAACATGACCATTGCGTCGCGCTGATCCCCGTGCGCGGATTTTTCCGCCCCCTGCCCGGCTCCAATCCCTTCGATGGGGAGGAAGGCAAACTTAGCGAAGTGGCGGAATACAAACTCGAAGTCAATTGCAGGCGTGAACTGGTTGAGGAGGCGGTCGGAGTGATAAAAAGCATCCATCCATATGAAGAACCGCTGATCAATATCATTCCGCTGGCAAATCATCTTTTTAGGTGAATTCTAAATTCCAAACCCGCGAGTTACCAAGGAGTTCCAAATGCCCACAACCCCCGCCAACCCATACCTTCCCTTTGGCGAAAACAAACATGCCGCCTGGTACGGCAAGGACATCATTTCCGTCAAGCAGTTCAGCCGCAACGACCTTGAATACATATTCGGTGTCGCGCATGAAATGCGCGGCATGGTCGAGAGGATCGGAACGTTCGACCTGCTCAAAGGGAAAATTCTTACCAATCTGTTTTATGAACCATCCACGCGCACATCGTCGTCATTCACTGCCGCCATGGAGCGGCTTGGCGGCTCGGTCATCCCGATCAATGAAGTGAAGTATTCGTCGGTGACGAAAGGCGAAAGCCTGAGCGACACCGTCCGCACGCTGGAATGTTATGCGGATGTGATCGTCCTGCGCCATCCCGAGACCGGCTCGGCGGCGATCGCGGCGAAAGCAGCCAGGAAACCGATCATCAACGCGGGCGACGGAGTCGGAGAACATCCCACCCAGGCTTTATTGGATACATTCACCATCATGGAGGAATTGGGCAGGCTCGATGATCTGACCGTCACATTGCTTGGCGACCTGAAATATGGGCGTACCGTTCATTCACTCGCACGATTGCTTTCGCAATTCAACAATATAAAGCTGAATTACGTCTCGCCGGAGATTTTGAAGATGCCGAAGGAAGTGATGGATGAGGTGGGCGCGAAGAACGTCCCGCAGGCGGAGTATTCCTCCCTCGAAAAGATATTGCCCGAAACCGATGTGCTGTATGTGACCCGGGTCCAAAAGGAGCGCTTCGAAGACCCCGCCGATTATGAAAAGGTAAAAGGCGCTTATGTGATCGATCCCACCATGATGAAAGCCGCCAAAAGGGAAATGATCGTCATGCACCCGCTTCCGCGCGTGACCGAGATCAGCATGGACTTCGACGACGATCCGCGCGCCGCGTATTTCAGGCAGATGGAATACGGTTTATATGTAAGGATGGCGTTATTGGCAATGGTGTTGGGCAAGGCGTAGTCATCAAATATCAGGTGCCAGGTAATCTGAAACGTGGAACCTGACACCTGATCCTATTAATCCTCCGCGGCTCTCGCCACTTCATCAGGTTCAAAAACGACTTCTTCTTTTCCAGTCAGTTTCGCCTCGATCTTCGAGACGATCAATCTCAAATGCCCGTTGTGGGCGACATAATCCAGATCATCTGCGGGGACGGCGAGGATCGGGCAGAGGGTGAAGTTTTCGATCCAGCCTTCGTACAGGTCGTTCAGGTTTTGCAGGTAATCGGGGGAAATGGTTCGTTCGTAGTCGCGTCCGCGCTGGCTGATGCGTCGAAGGAGCGTGTCCACCGAGGCGCGCAGGTAAATGACCAGGTCCGGCGGGGGCAGGAATTGGACGGCAGTTTCGTACAAATCTCGATAGGTCTGGTAATCGCGTTCGGTGATGTTGCTTTGCAGGTAGAGGTTATGGGCGAAAATCTCCGCATCTTCGTATACACTGCGGTCCTGGATCACAGAGTTGGGATGCTGGGCAAGGCTGAAATGCGAACGCAGGCGGTGCGTGAGGAAGAAGACCTGCGAATGGAATGCCCAGGCGGACATGTCCTTGTAGAAATCGGCGAGATACGGATTTTGAGTCACCGGCTCATAGAACGGGTCCCAGCCCATCTGGTCGCACAGCATTTTGACGAGCGTGGATTTACCAACTCCGATGTTTCCTGCAATGGCTATAAATCGTTTCATGGCATTCTCTCAGGGGATTGTGGTTTGAATGTTCAAATCTTACCACCGGGTTGAATCCATGCGCGGTGTTTTAAGAAAACGGCGGACGATATCGTCCGCCGTTTTCTGTCTCATGTTACAAGGAAGGCTCATATCAGTCCCCGCATGATTATGAATCTTTCAGGGAATTTCACCCGCCAGTTCCTGGTCGATGATCTGGGTGAACGACGAAAGCGGCTGGGCTCCGACGACCGCCAGCCCATTGATGAAGAAAGTCGGCGTGGATTGCACGCCCAGGTTGATCGCAAAATCCATGTCGTTCTGAATAAACTCGTCGTGTTTGCCGCTGTCGAGGCAGGCGGTGAATTCATCAATATCGAGGTTCAGGTCTGTGGCGTACTGGACGAAGGTATCCCTCGTGAGAATTTCACTGCTGAACAATTTTTCGTGATAATCCCAATAGGCGTCCTGATCGTTCGCGCAGAGAGAGGCAACCGCGGAGGGCATTGCATCGGGATGAATGGACGTCAATGGCAGGTTGCGGTACACGAAGCGGATCTGCCCGGGGTAGGAATCGAGCAACGCCCGGTAGGTCTCTTCATGGAAGCGGCGGCAATACGGGCATTGGAAGTCGCTGAATTCGACGATGGTGATGGGAGCATCGGCGGGACCGAGGCTGGGAAAACCCTCGGTGGGGATGTCGTAACGTGTATATTGAGGTTCTTCAACCGGCGCTTCAGCCACCGGACCTGTAGGTTGTTGGGCGACAACGGCTGTATCCCGCCCCCAAATGACGTACCCCAACAGGATGCCGACGGCAAACGCCAGTACGACAAGCACGGAATAGAAGTGACTTCGCTTGAACGTGACGAACTCCTCGGGGTTCGACCCGGCGTCTGCGGAGACATCCTCGATGACGGGCTCGTACACGGCCGGCGCGGTTTTTTTGGATCTTGTGGTTTTTGAAGTGGTCATAATGGACGGATTATAGCCTTGCATGTTGGATTTGGGCAAAGGGACTTAAATTATTTTCACCTGCACCGTTTTGATGAAACCTGCGTATATCGGGCATGGAGGTCCTTCTCATGACAGCTCAAAAACATTCCATTCCCTGGTATCTGTGGCCCTTTGCAGCGATCTGGAAATTGCTCGCAGTCATTGTGGAGATGACAGGACGCTTCGTGGCGATGGTGCTTGGCTTTGTGCTGATCCTCGCGGGAGTCCTCGTCAGCCTGACCATTGTCGGCGCGATCGTGGGCGTTCCGCTGGCGATCATCGGCCTTTTGCTCTTCCTGCGCGGGATGTTTTAGATATCTGCGCGGGGTGCGTTCTCCAACGCACCTATCGGCGCAAGAGAGCGCCAATTATGCATCTAAGTCGCGTCTGGCTTCGGTTGTGGATTCCGCTTGAAGCGCAGACTCAGGTTCCCGGTCCGGGTTGAGGCGATGAATCGTTTAACGGCGGGAATCCGAAGGATGAGGAAAATCGCGAGGACGAGTGCATAGATCAACGGGCGGATGATATCCCCCGAGAGAGCGAAGAAATCGCCCTTTTTGCTCCACGCAAAGTGAAGCACGGCAAGCGGACCGATGAGATATACCATTTGATGAAGGCGTTTCCAGTTCCTGCCAAGACGGACTTTCCAGATGTCGAATGAAGTAATGCCCAGCGGAATAAGCATGAGGAAGGCGGTTGCGCCGACGAGGATGTAAGGCTTTTCGGTAATGGTGCGGAAGATCAAACTCCACGCAAGACCGTAATCCAGGTTGACGAAGATCAGGACGTGGATTGTCGCATACATCAAGGCATATAGACCGAGCGTGCGGCGGCGTTTAAGAAGTTCGGGAAATTTGATCAGCATGTTCAGCGGCGAACAAAGCATGGACATCACCAACAACGTAATGGCGTGACGACCCGTGCGTTGCTCGAGTTCCTGGATCGGGTTGATGGAAAACGTGCCGGACAGCAATTCGACGGCGATCCACGCGAGGGCGGACCAGGCATAGACATGAATGGCAATTTGTAGCGGGGTATAACGATTAAGAATTTTCATGGTTTCAACATACTTCGGAAGTCTTCATGACTTCCGAAGTCTTATTTTGATTTAGTAATGCAAACTCAAATCCATATCGGCATACAAGTCAGCGACTTGTTCGCCGTAGCCATTGAACATGAGTGTTTCGCGGCGGGTGAGTTCTCCGATGCGTCGTTCCGAGGCTTGCGACCAGCGCGGATGGTCGACATTCGGGTTGACGTTTGCGTAGAAGCCGTATTCGTTCGGAGCGACTGTGCTCCACAGCGTTTCGGGTCGTTTATCGGTCAATTCGATCTTGACAATGGATTTGATGGATTTGAAGCCGTACTTCCACGGCACGACCAGGCGGATGGGCGCGCCGTTTTGGCTGGGCATCATTTCGCCGTACAAGCCGGTGGCGAGAATGGCGAGGTCGTTCATGGCTTCGTCGAGGCGCAGCCCTTCTTGGTAGGGCCAGGGATAGAAGGCGCTTCCCTGTCCCTTCATCTCTTCGGGACGGTAGACGGTTTCAAAGCGGACGTATTGCGCGTCGGATGTCGGCTCGACTTGTTTCAAAAGACTTGCAAGAGGGAACCCATTCCAGGGGATGACCATGCTCCATGCCTCCACACAGCGAAGACGGTAAATACGGTCTACCTGAGGGAACATTGTCAGCAGGTCTTCAATGCCAAACGTCTTCGGCTTGCCGACCATGCCGGTTACTTCCAGCGTCCAGGGGGATGTTGTGAAATTTTTAGAGAGCGGAGCGACAGCTTCCTTGTTGGTGCTGAACTCGTAATAGTTGTTGTATTTTGTTATTTCATCGAATGTGTTGGCAGGATCGCCCAACTCGTCGGTCAGGACGGGGAGGTTCTGCGCAGGCGCCGGGGATGTTCCCTCCGCTTCTGCCGGCGCGCAGGCGGCAAGTGCGGCGCTTCCCGCGAGGATTCCGGCGGCTTTGATAAAGTCGCGCCGGGAGAGGTAAACATCCTTGGGGGTGATCTCGGATGGACGAACAGGCATAGATTTTAAAGGATGGGTCATCAGGGTCTCTCCTTGTTATTGGACGGGGTATGGTTCCGCGAGCAATAATTGAATGGCGGCTTCGGTTTCCTTATATCTGCCTTCGCCGATGTGAACATAACGAATATGTCCTTGTTTGTCAATCAGGTACAGGGTGGGCCAGTAGCGATTATCGTAGGCGCGCCAGGTCATGCCGTCGTTGTCCTGCGCCACGGCGTATTCGATTCCGTTTTCGAGAACGGCGGTTTGCAGGTTGTCGAGATTTTCCTCGAAGGAAAATTCGGGATAATGATTGCCGATGATCACGAGTCCTTCGCCGGAATATTTGGAATGCCAATCCTTGAGCGAGGGCATCACGTTCTGGCAGTTATAACAGCCAAACGTCCACATTTCGAGCGCGACCACTTTTCCGCGTAAGTCGGCGAGGCGTAGGGGCAAATCCACGTTCAGCCAGATGTCGTTGGATAGTTCGGGAGCAAGCCCGAGGTCCGGCAGTGAGGCGGCGTATTGTGGAATATCAGCCTCCAATGGTTGTGACTCCGCTGGAGTCGAACACGCGGTCAGCACGAACAGCAGTCCAAAGAATAATCGGTTCACCTTTCACCTCAATGATGAGGTCATTGTAAGGAACCTTCCTTACGAAAGGCTTACGCAATTCTGAGAGTTTTATTAGGGGATATGAAACGTGAATCGGCTGCCTTGACCGGCTTGGCTTTCAACATGAATATCACCGCCGTGTGCCTGCACGATTCCGCGCGAGATGGCGAGGCCCAACCCCGCTCCGCCCGTGGCGCGGCTGCGTGATTTTTCCCCGCGATAGAAACCGTCAAAAATATGCGGAAGGTCTTCCGGGCGGATGCCTTCGCCTGAATCCGCGACGCTCACTTCCACGCCGCGGTTGGTTCGGCGCGCTGTGACTTTTATCTCTCCGTCAGTGGGTGTGTGACGGATGGCATTGCCAATGAGATTATTCAGCACACGCCCGATGCGGCGTGTATCCATATCCACTGGGTCAACTTGCGGGTCAACACTTCCCGCCAGTTTGATGCTTTGTCGCGCCGCGAGTTCTGCAAAAGATTCGAGCGTGTCGGAGACCAGGTCAGCCAGCGATGAATTCGCGCGTTCGAGTTGGAATCCGCCTGCGTTCAATTGCGCCATTTGGAAGAGGTCGTCGATCAACGCCGACAGTGAGCGCACGTCGCGCTGTGCCGTGTTGAGATACCGCTTGATCGTTTCTTGATCTTCCACCACACCGTCTTCCAACGCTTCGAGAATCGCGCGGATGGACGCGAGCGGGGTTTGCAAATCATGCCCGACCCAGGCGAGCAACTCGGAGCGCATCTTTTCCATTTCACGTTGTTTGGCGTCTGCAACTTCGAGTTGTTCCGCCATCTGATTGAAGGTTTTCGCGAGCATGGCAACTTCATCCCGTCCTAGCACAGGGACGCGGGTCTTCAGGTTGCCTTCCGCCAATTTCTCCGCCGCGCCTTTCAGTTGATTGACACGGTCTGTAATAGTGGACGAAAGAAAATATCCCAGCGCCATTGCCATCCCGCCTGCAAAGACGAGCAGCACGATTGCAAGCAGCAAATCGTGCTGGCTGGCGAACATCATCTGCGCCGAGAACCAGACGTTGAAAAAGGTCAGCAAACTCGAAAGCGCGTACACGCTCAACAACGACCAACGCAATGCGGGCGAAAGAGTCAACCAACCGAGGCGATAGGCGGCATATCCAGCCAATGCTGAAACCAGTGACGTGATGCCGAGGAAAAGCGCCATCAAGCCGAGTTCGTACATCGGCGGCGCCATCATCATGTTAAAGATGGCTAGTGAAACGACGAATATCAGCAGGACGCCGATAATGAAGCGAAAAATGGCAGATGATCTCATGACTCGAATTTATATCCCACGCCCCATACCGTCAGCAGGCGCGACGGCGACGATGGGTCGCTTTCTATTTTTTCGCGCAGACGGCGCACGTGAACCGTCACTGTGCCGGGGTCGATGTATTCCGCACCGCCCCACACACGCTCCAGCAATTGCTCGCGCGTGAAGACCTGCTTCGGATGACGCGCCAGAAGATACAACAGATCGAATTCTTTCGCGGTCAATTCGATGGGCGACTCGTGCAACGTCACCGTGCGGGTGACCGGGCTGATGTGAATATCTTGAAAGGATAGATCGCGCTCAGGCTCCGCTCCGGCTTGTTCCCGTCCAGTGCGCCTTAGCACCGCCCGAACACGGCTGACCAATTCCTGCGGGCTGAACGGCTTGACCACGTAATCGTCCGCGCCCATTTCGAGACCGGCAATGCGGTCAATTTCCTCGCGCCGCGCCGTCACCATGATGATGGGCACATTGGAACGGTCACGCAGCCAACGGGTCAGGGAGAGACCGTCAACTTCTGGGAGCATCAGATCCAAAATGACAAATTCCGGAATTTGTTTTTCCAGAATCGTCATCGCCTGTTTTCCGTCCGCCGCGATCTGCACCTGGTACCCGGCGCGTTTTAAGTAGAGGCTGACCACTTCCGCGAGGCTGGGTTCATCCTCCACAACGAGGACGCGCGTTTCATTCATGCGCGAAATCATACTTGATTCTCAGCCGAAAGTCATTACGAAAAATTACCTTTCCGGGGCGAATTCATACTTTCGTAATGAATCGACAGGCAATTCGTAAGATGATTCCCCTATCATATGGTTTCAAGAAAATTCAAGGAGACCCATTGATCATGAAACTACGTACCACCTTTTTCAGCCTCGTCTCGCTGACCGCATTCCTCGTCACTGCCTGTGGCGCGCCAGCCGAGGATGCGATGATGGACAAGCCGACGGAAGAAGCCATGCACGATACGATGATGACCGAAGAAGCGATGGACGAGAGCATGGCAACCGAAGAAGCCATGATGGAAGATAATCCCGCCGCGGACGTCATGATGGATAGCCCGTCATGGTTCAGCGTTGCGTTGACGAACGTCCGCACCGGCGAGGCTTTCACCGTTCAGGATCTCAAAGGTAAGGTCATTTTGGTGGAGACGATGGCGGTTTGGTGCTCGAAATGCCTGCGCCAGCAGGGACAGGTAAAGGAATTGCACGGTCTGCTCGGCGAGCGCGATGATTTCGTCAGCATCGGGTTGGATATCGACCCGAACGAAGACGCCTCCAAACTCAAGGATTTTGTGGATGCCCAAGGCTTTGACTGGTTATATGCCGTCTCGCCTGCGGAAGTTTCACGCGATCTCTCTTCCCTCTACGGTGACCAGTTCCTTAACCCGCCGTCCACGCCGATGCTTGCCATCGACCGGCACGGCGTCGTCCACCCGCTGCCGTTCGGCATCAAAAGTGCGGAAGACTTGTTGAATTTCATCCAGCCCTTGCTCGACGAGAACATGTAAATATTTGCCCTCACCCTAACCCTCTCCCTTTGGGAGAGGGTTAGGGTGAGGGCAACTTTAACCTTATGGAAACCATCCTCACCTCCCTTTCGCTCGGCTTGCTTGCCACCACCAGCCCGTGTGTGCTGCCGTTGTATCCCGGCTTCCTCGCCTACCTCAGCGGCGGACAGGAAAAACTGCAAAACAAGTCCGCCCGCTATTTGCTCGGCTTCTTTGTGCTGGCTGGCGTGCTGACGATGATGCTCGCGCTCGGAGCCGTCATTGCCTTGCTGTCCATTTCAATCGGGCATGCGTTGGCATTTGTCATCCCCGTCGCCGACCTCATCATCATTTTATTTGGCGTGCTGCTTCTGCTCAACATCAACCCCTTCAAGAAACTTCCCCAAATCCAGACGCCGCTTCTTTCACATCCCTTCGCAAACGCGTTCATTTATGGCTTGTTATACGGACCCATCGCGTTGCCGTGTTCCGGTCCTTTGGTTGTGAGCATCTTTGCATTGTCGCTCACTGTCGTCGATGCGCTCGGCAAATTGAATGTCTTCCTCTGGTTCGGTCTGGGATTCGGAATTCCGCTTCTGCTGTTATCGTTCCTCTCCGGCGTTGCCCAACGCTGGATCACGCGCCAGTTCGCTTTGCGGGCGCGTTTGATTAACGTCATCAGCGGCTTGCTTTTATTGGGAGTTGGTACTTACGATTTCTACATCAATTGGGAGTTAATTCAATACTATTTCTAAGGTGAGAATGTTTCGCCTCTCCCATAGCCGACAGTTGAACCGCTTCGGTAAAGCGTCACCTCCCCGCCGCCGTAAACTTGCCATTTGCCGCTCGCGTCATTCACCATGCCTGTCGCTTCGTCAATGCCGAGGAGGACGGCTTCGGGCAGCATTTGTCTCAGTTGGTTTGCCCACGCCTTACCGAATTGATTGTGATGCGGCAGGACGCAGGCATTGGGAAGCAGGTTCAAGCCGCGCAATAATTTCTTTTCATACGGGTCGTAATAATGCTCGCACAGCACCATCGCCCCGGCGCTGCTCCCGGCAATGACCGCCCCGTTTTGATACGCTTCCATTGCGGCGTTCCAGCATAGACTGCCTTTCAACGTTTCGCCCAAATGACGGGGAAAACCTCCCAGCAAATAAACCAGTTTCGAGGTCCGAATGGAAGCGGCAAGTTTGGGGTCATTTGCGGAGTTCGAGTCGATCACGTTAACAGTGAAAACATTCTTCGCCCCCAAACTTTGAAACCAACGCGCCCCATTGCTTCCCGCGCGTTTGTGATTATTATCCGGCGCGGCGGCGGTTGGGAGGATGGCGATCGGCGCATCGAAGCCGCCAGCCAGATCGATGCCGCGCAAGTCCGGTTCGGACATGCGTCCGCCAAATTCAGCGCCGCCTTCGAGGATGAGCCAACCCATGAGTCCGAGCCTAGGATGAAAACGAGTCGAGCGCTTCCTGCAAAGTGGGGAAGATGTAAAGGCTATTTACGAATCCGGAGATGCTCAACACATAATGGATATC
Source organism: Candidatus Villigracilaceae bacterium (assembly GCA_026645935.1). Taxonomy (GTDB): domain Bacteria; phylum Chloroflexota; class Anaerolineae; order Anaerolineales; family Villigracilaceae; genus Villigracilis. The sequence goes on from JAPKMP010000014.1 coordinate 84,685, forward strand.
AGGCGCGGGCTGGGCGATCTTGAAATAAGGCGACTTATAGGTCTCCCCTGAATGTTCCTTTTTCCAGGCAATGATCTCCGCGTCTGGGGTGTAGATCTTGAAAATGGTGTGTAGGGCGCGCAAGCCTGCGCTGGTGATCAATTGCAATCCGCTGAAATCCAGCAGCAGGAACCGGGCGCCGGAATCGAATTCGGCGCGGGCGGCGTCCACAAGTTCACCCTCCGTCTGGCCGTCCAGTTTTCCATCCAGGCGCAGGGTTGTGATCCTGTCTTCCGACTTGATAATTCTCAACATTTCCGACATGCATCCATCTCCTTTGACATCCGCAATGAGCCGATCCATCGCCATTATACATGTTCCCCCTTTGCCATTCCCTATTCATTGTTCACGTTATTTTCTCCCCGTTCCACTGTGACCCGCATCTCGATTCCATCCGTGCTGATATCGATCCAGCCGTTGCGATCGGTGCGGAGCAGGGAATATCCTTCGAGCGAATCCAATACCTCCTGATCGGGCAATCCGTTCTGGTCACCCGCGGCGACGCTCAAGATCGCCAATTCTGGATTCAAATTCTGGAATATATCCGATGGGTTGCTGGGCGCGTACCCCGAATCAGCGAGCAGGAGCACATCCACCTTGCCGATCGAATTTCCAAACTCGATGGATTCGTACGTCCCTTCGCTCACGCCGATGGGAAGCAGGGCGCGGAAACCACCGTACTCGACAAGCAGCACGCATCCACGCGGACCTTCAGCTTGAATCTCGATGAACGCGCCATCACCCAGCTCGAGCCTTTGTCCCGCCTCCGCGCGGCTGACGGGGATTTCGTTTTCCGCAAAATATTCGTCCAATAAACGCGAGGAGAAAGAAGCCTGCACATTTCCGCCCCACAAAACGTTTTCGGGTTCGTATCTCTCGACGATGCGCGGCAATGCAGCGAGTTGATTCTCCTGTGTCGAAGCGATAAGGAGCCAGTCCAGGTTGCGGGTGAAGAAGGGAAGTCTGCGACCGAGTTCATCGGAAAGTTCAGAAGCGCTTAACCCGCCGTTGATGAGGATGTTTCGTCCTTCCGGCGTTTGGATGAGTACAGCGTCGGCGGAACCGGCATCGAGGAAGATGACGTGAAAACGCCCGTCGCCGGATTTTGACGAGGCGCTCCAAAATAGTGTCATGCAGATAAAGATGAAAGCGAGAAGGATGGTCCATGCTGCGGCTCGAAGCGAGGCAGCCGAGGACTTGAACCAGGATTGGATGCTGGACCAGTTAAAGGTCGCGAGAAGAAGCGAAGCATATGTCATATAGATGAACCAAAGCGGCACGTCTCCTAATACGATCACGCCGTTGGGGATCCTATCGAAGAATTCCACGGCGCGGATGGTGTATCCCGCAAAGGGCCAGGCGACCCACGCCAGCAGTTGACCGAGCGGGGGGATGATGAGGCTGACGAAAACCGCCAGCCCGCCGAGGATCATCACCGCCGGTTGGACGGGCAGGATGAACGGGTTGGCGATGAAGGACACGATGGAGAACCGGTGAAAATAATACATCATAAGCGGAATGGTCATGACCTGCGCGGCGAGTGTGAGGATGACATTATCGTTGAGGATGCGGACGAGCGCGGTGTTATCGGTTTTTGAGATTTTTTCGATCAGGCTGGCGGTAAAGTTCGAGAAGGGTTCGGCATAGAGGATCAATCCAAGCGTGGCAAAGAACGATAATTGAAAGCCCACATCCCATAATGTGAGCGGGTTGATGAGGGACATCAAGACGGCGACGATGGCAAGTGTGTTGAGTCCCGCGTTGCGCCTGCCGATCTGCCGCGCAAACAAGGAGAGGCTGCCCATGAAAGCGGCGCGCATCACCGCCGGGTCGCCGCCGACGAGAAAGGCGTAAAGGAAAACAAAGAGGACGGCAAGCGCGGCTCCGACTCTTTCGTTTCTCAAGATGATCCGAAAGGTTGAAAAGAACAACCCCGCGATGATGGCAATGTTGAATCCCGATATCGCGATAATATGCGCCGTGCCGGTATTCTTGAAGGCTTCCTGCAGTTTTTTCGGCAAACCCGTATCCACGCCGAAGAGGATGCCTGCAAAAAGCGAGGCTTCGGGGTCGGGGTAGATTTTATATGTATTTTCGACCAGTCTCGATTTGAAACTGTATATAAATCGGTAGATGAAGTTGCCATCGTTTCCGGGAAGCCGCGTCACTTCAGCCTTTGTCATGTAGGAATGAATTCCCTGGCGCGCGAGGTAATCGCGGTAGGAAAAATCCTCGTCTTCAGGCGGGGTCTTCAATTCGCCGCGCAGGCGGATGCGTTCGCCATATCGATACTCTTCGTTCGGCAGGACGCGCACCAAAACCTGACCGGATGCAGGCAGGTCGCCGTCGCCCGTATCCACAGCACTGACGTCGATTTTTAGGTTGGTGTAATTGTCGCGATCATCGGGAGGTTCGGTCAGCGAGCCGGTGATCAGTAATTCGTATTCACGATCGTTGTAGAAAGCGATGTGAAATGCGTCTAGGCCCGGCTGGCGAATCTGATAGTAGGCGGAACCAAGAAAGAGGAAGACGGGGAGGAAAAAGTGGAAAGAAGAGAGTGGAAGATGGAAAATCGTGAACGGGTTGTGTGAAAAGCGACGACGCAGAATTGGAAATAGAAGAAGGAAAAGAACCGCGATCAATATCCATGCCCAGGCGGGGAGTGGGATGGAGGCGGCTAGGACAATTCCCGCGAGGAAGGATAATGAAATCCACAGCAAGGGCATGTGCTGGATTTTACATTAGATTACGTGCCGAATTCCGATCAGCCCAGCGCCACATCCAAAATCATCATGATGATGAATCCCAGCATGGCGCCGCCAGTCGCAATGTGGATGTCCTTTTCAAGTTGTGATTCGGGGATCAGTTCCTCCACCACCACGTAGATCATTGCGCCCGCCGCGAAGGCGAGCGCATATGGTAACAACGGTCTGACAAGAATCACAGCAGCCGCGCCAAGCATCCCGGCGAGCGGCTCGACCACGCCGGATAGCTGGCCATACCAGAAACTTTTCATATGGCTCATGCCCGCCCTGTGAAGCGGCGCAGCCACAGATGTGCCCTCGGGAAAGTTTTGCAAACCAATACCGATTGCGAGCGCGATCGCTCCGGTCAATGTTGCAGATGGAAGCCCGGCGTGGACTGCGCCGAATGCAACTCCGACCGCCAGTCCCTCGGGGATATTGTGGAGGGTGATCGCCAGGACAAGCAATATACTCCTTTGCCAGTGTGTTTTGATCCCTTCCGCTTCTTCAATGGGAAAACCAACATGCAGGTGCGGCAGGACCTTATCCACGCTCCATAAAAAGATTCCGCCAAGCGCAAACCCGACTGCTGGAGGCAGCCATGCAACCATGGACATTTCTTCCGCCATTTCGATCGAGGGCGCTAGCAAAGACCAGAAACTGGCGGCGATCATCACGCCCGCCGCAAAACCGAGCATTGCATCCAATACCCGCTTGTTGACATCCCTGAAGAAAAATACAACTGCCGCCCCCAAGGCTGTGACGAACCAGGTGAAACAAGTTGCCAGCAGCGCCTGCATGATGGGATTCAACCCCTCGAACCACTCATAAGACATACTTAACCATCCAAAAATTTTCTTTCCAGCGGACTCATTATAAAACCGGCATCAAGGAATAAAACCTGACAACCCTCCTCCAAAATTATGACATCCCACATGAGTCTTGAAGATATAATCTGTCATCATGACCAAGGAGAAACTCATTCTTGTCACCGGCGCGACCGGCTATGTCGGCGGAAGGCTGGTTCCGAAACTTCTCGACTCTGGATATCGGGTGCGTTGCCTCGTGCGTGATCCCTCACGCTTGCAGGGCCGGATGTGGCTGGGTAGGGTCGAAGTCGCGGCGGGAGATGCGCTTAATCCAGATGAACTTAAAACGGCAATGAAAGGGGTCTCGGTCGCTTACTATTTGATGCATGGTAAACAAGGCGGGAGCGAAAGCGCAGTGCGCGACCTGCAAGCTGCTGACAATTTTTCAAGAGCCGCCGAAGTGGAAGGCATCGAACAAATCGTTTATCTCGGCGAACTTGTCGACCCGACCGCCGACCTTTCACCTTATCTCCGTTCGCGGCATGAGACCGGCTTCGTCCTCCGTCACGGAAAAACCCCCGTGACAGAAATCCGCACGGGCATGGTCATCGGCTCCGGCTCGGCATTGTTCGAGATGGTCCGCTACATCACAGAACGTCAGCTGGTTCTGGTCTGCCCCGCATGGTTCTTCTCACAAGCCCAGCCGATTGCAATCCGCGATGTGCTTTCCTATTTGGCGGACGTGCTCAAGACACCGGAAGCAACCGGCAGGGTGATCGAAGTGGGCGGATCGACCCGCCTCACCTACGCGGACATGCTGCTGGGTTATGCCAGGGAGCGGAATCTCCGGCGATGGTTGATCCGCACCCCTTTTTACGCTCCGAGGTTATCCGCCTATTGGGTACATATGGTCACGCCGATCCATTGGCGCGTGGTCGCCCCATTGATCGAAGGCTTGCGCGCGGAGTTGATCGTCCGCGACGAGACGGCGAAGAAACTATTCCCGCAGATTCAGCCCATTGATTATCAAACCGCCGTGCGTCTCGCGCTGGGGCGTATCGCGCGGGATAATGTGGAAACGAGTTGGTCGGACGCCCTGGTCACTGCGGCGGGTGACATCAAGCCCTATCGTTTCACGGTCGAAGAAGGGATGTACATCGAACGCCGCCAGACCGTGATCGATCTTCCGCCTGAAACCGTGTTCCGTTCCTACACAGGTATCGGCGGAGAACGCGGCTGGCTCTTCATGGATTGGGCGTGGGCTATGCGCGGCTGGATGGATAAAGCCATCGGCGGCGTCGGCTTGAGGCGCGGACGCCGTCACCCCGATGAAATTCATACAGGGGAGTCTCTCGATTTCTGGCGCGTGGAAACAGTGGAAAAGAATCATCTGATGCGTTTGCGGGCGGAGATGAAAATACCGGGCAAGGCATGGCTTCAGTTCGAGTCAGAGCCGTTGGGAGGGGATAGGAACAAAACCCTGTTCACCGTCACAGCATACTTCGCGCCGCATGGCTTCTTCGGGTTTTTATACTGGTATGCCATGTGGCCCTTCCATAAGCCGCTTTTCGACGGGTTGTCACGGCGTCTTGCCTCACGCGCAAGAGTGCTGGCAAGGGCATACTGATTTCCACTCACTGTTCACGTTGGACTGATTTCTGCTCACTTTTTCACTTCACGGGGTTATATACTTCATGATCAACATCCTGTTTCCCCTCCTTGGTTATCTTTCAGGCTCGCTTCCGTTTTCGATTTGGATCACGCGCTTCGTCAAAAATGTGGATGTGCGTGATTCCGGTTCTGGTCACGCCACCACGACGAATACCATCCGCCAGGTGGGATTCGGCTGGGGCGCTCTTGTGCTTTTTCTCGATATCGCAAAAGGATTTTTGCCCACCTGGCTTGCCGTCGAATTTTCAGGCGAGTTGCTAATGATTGCGATGACAGCAACTGCCGCTGTCATCGGGCATTGCTGGCCCCTCTTCGTCGGATTCCGCGGCGGAATGGGTCTCGCCACCGCAGGCGGTGGGATATTGGCGATCAACCCGCTCGCTTTTCTTATTTGCCTGGGCTTTTTGATTCTTCTTGTGCTTGTGGTCCGTCACTCGGCGCGTGCAAGCGTCTTTGCCGGGATTTTGATTGCCCCAGTCCTTTGGTTGTTGAATTTCCGAGATGTTACCTTTTGGGTGGGGGTGGGAGTCGGCGTGGTCATCGCCTTCCGCTTTTTGATCGATTGGAATCGTAAGTATCGGGAGTTATGGCTGGATAGAGAGAAAAAGACCTGACTAGAATTTTTCCAGCGCCCATACGATCAGCGGCGCGATAATGAGTGCGGGCAGGAAATTCCCCACGCGGATCTTTTTCATCTCCAGCAGGTTGCTGATCGCCAACCCAAGCAGGATCACGCCTCCGGCGGCGGTCATCTCATTGAGCATCGGATCGCTGATGATGGCGCTCAACTGTCCCGCCATCAGGCTGATTCCGCCCTGGAAAACAAATACGACCAGCGAAGAAAATAACACCCCGACCCCCAATGTGGAGGCGAAAGCTATCGAAGCGAACCCGTCCAGCGTTGATTTAACCGCCAGCAGATTGTAGTCGCCAGTCAACCCGTCCTGGATCGAGCCAAGGATGGTCATTGGACCAACGCAATATAACAATGAGGCAACCATGAATCCGCGCACGAAGCGCGAGCCTGACCCGACTTCCTCATCGCGATAGAAGCGTTTTTCGAGAAATTGACCGAGCGCCTGCATACCGTCTTCGATCTTCCACCATTCGCCGAGCAATGCTCCGATCAGTAATGCGCCCAACACGATCAGCGGATTTTCGCTATTTAGGAACATTTGCAGTCCCATCGCGGCGGTAAACAGACCAAGACCGGCAACGATGGTGGATTTGAATCGTTCCGGGATGCGTGAGCCGAATAACAACCCGATGACTCCACCGAGAAGCACAGCAATTACATTGATGATCGTTCCGGTCATGGTTCCTTTGTAAACCAAGATTTCGGAAGTCTTCAAGACTTCCGAAATCTCTGCTCCTGTTCTATTCCCATTTTGCCAATGAAGTCTTTTTCCCCGAATGCTGGTTTTCCAGTAATTCGAGGACAAAACATAGCGAAGACAATCGGTTGAGATATCTTTGTAAATGCGGGTTGACCACTTCATCCCCGTCGAATAATTCCACCACGCGTCGTTCCGCCCGGCGGATGACCGCTCTCGCCATTGAAAGCGCCGCGCCGCCCAAAGTGTCGCCCGGCAGGATGAACTCGCGCGGCATCTCGACGACCTTGCTCAATTCATCCGTTTCATGCTCGAGCCATTTCACGCGTTCTTCGTCAATGTGGCGGAACGTCTCCGCATTTTCAGGCGTGGCGGCGACCTCCGCCATCAGCTTGTATAAATCCCTTTGGGCTTCGACCAGAATGCGGGGAGTCTGAGGCGCGGAGCATTGCGCGCGGGCAAGGCCCAATGCCGCAGACGCCTCGTCCAGCGTGCCAACCGCTTCCATCCGAACATGATATTTCGGCACGCGCCCCTCGCCGAGCAATCCTGTTGTACCGTCGTCGCCTTTTGCCGTATAAAAAGTCATGCGGGCATTATACACACATTGTCCGATATAATGTCGCGCATGAATGCTGAATATCACATCGAGATGACCCGCGAAGCGCTTGCTTCCCATTTCAGCGAACGCGCGCTGGAGATCATCATTGCCGCCAACGTTCGGCAGGATGCGATCCGGTACCAATTCTTTCACGATGAGATTCATTACGATAACAATGCCTTTGACAAAGGCGACCGCTACATCAACGAGCAGCGCGGGTATGTGCTCGCAACATTACTGTCACCCGGTATCCTCGGCGCATGGGTTGCATTTGGGCGATTGCTTCATACCGCTCAGGATTTCTACGCCCATAGCAATTATGTGACTCTCTGGCTGGATCAATTCGATGCTGTGCCTCCGCCTCCGCCCGAGATCGAACCGCTGAAGCGGGAGCTTGTCAAAAGCCCAAGCCTGCGCTCCGGCAAGATCTATTTTCCATTGGACGCCTTGTATTACTTCAAAATCCTACGTCCATTCGTTTTGAAGATTTTGCCGAAAGATTCTCATGGTTGGATGAATCTCGACGAGCCCGCTCAGGGTCTGAAATTCCCATACGCGATTGCCGCCGCCACGAAAAGAACCTCATACGAACTTGATCTGTTGCGAAAATTGCTCACGCCTGAAATGTTCGCCAGGTTTACGGATAAATAAAACTTAAATTTTAATAATGGAAATACAACGCGTTGTAAAAATGAAATTATACAATGGCGCTCAAATGTGCTATAATTTTCTGAAATATTTATCACTTGAAGTTGTCTGACAAAACGAGGCAAGGTGAGTATTTATGATAAATACAGACCGGGTAAACGTGAGACCTTAGGTAATTCACAATGTTAGAGAAAAATGCTGAAAGAAAAAAAACTACCCTAGCAGTAATTCGCGGGTTGCGTGTTGTTATGGGCCTGTCAAAGGCAGATCCAAGTGCGCTTTCAGATAGTGTAGTTCAATCGCTCTTAGGAAAAGAAATCATGAAAGAAATCGTGGATGAATTACAATTTTCTTTGAGTCTACCGCCACAAATAGTTTTTATTGGGAAAACTGGGGTTGGAAAATCATCAACAATCAACGAATTGTTTGACCCTGATCCTCATCTACCAGTCGATCATGTTGAACCTGCAACGATTAATATGGAAGTTAGAGATTTACCGCTTGGAGATAGAGGTAAGTTGACGTATGTCGATTGTCCTGGTTTAGGTGCAGGAGAAGTTATTGATAAGAGAAATATCAAAGCCTATAAAGAAATATTATCTAATTGTGATGTGGCTGTATGGATAATAAAGGCTGATGACAGAACTTTAGGATTTGATCAGACTTTAATAAAAGAAATACTTCCTGACAGGTTAAAGAAAAACTTGGTTGTTGGAATCAATCAAGTTGACAAGATTGAACCTGGTAAATGGATAGAAGAGGTTAATCTTCCATCTGAGGATCAGGTTATTAGTATAAAGAGAAAAGAAGAGGTAGTACTAAATAATTTTCAAGAGATAGGTATTACTCCTCTCGTAATCGTATCGTATTCTGCTAAAAGACATTATCACTTGAAACAATTATTTAAGGCAATGATTGATGCTTGTCCGCAAGAAAGAGTGCTTGCCCTCGAACAAAGTAAGGGAAACATCAGATCGTTTTATGCCGAGTTTCAGGAGACTACCCTATTGAGATTTTGGAAGAAGGTGAAGGGTTGGTTTGCTAGTTTAAAAGAATAATATTAGACCAGCAGCAAATCAGATTAATTCCTCAAGCTTGCTGGGGAGAGAATAATTATGCCAGTTGATAATGATTTATTGCAAAGGGTCAGGGATGAGCTTGCAGCAGAAGAGATATCTGAGCATGAGATTTGGGAAATTGCTGAGCAAGCATTAAGAGCGCTTGTTGCGCGTATTGCAAAACGATTAAAGCGCAGAATTGAGGAAATTTGGGAGGCATTGCGAGCTCTTGGTGGAGGTAGGAGGTAGTTATGGAAGGTGTTGACGGTATTATAAAAATTTTAATAAATGGATTAGTTACAATAACTTCCCCCATACTTAAGAAATGGGATGAAAGCTTCAAGTTTATTAATTCTCGAAAGAATCAAAGCACACAAAATTCGCGTGATAAAATGTTGCGGGGATGGATAACCACCATTTTGTTTATTGCGGTATTATTTATCATAATTAGATTTAAGTTTGTTTATCTAATTGCATTACAATTAAGAGTAAATATATTGGGTGATTTAAGCGAAATTGCTCAAAAAGATGATGTGTTAAGAAAAGATTTAATCCCACTATATGAAGGAATATTGCAAGATTTGTCGAAAGGCAGGGTTTCGTCAATGGAAATATTTAATCTCTCTATCTTAGTGACATATCTTCAAACATTTATATTAAGCCCATTATTGTGGAAATTTGTATCGGGGGCTGGCCTTGGAATAATATTAATTTTATGGACTATTTTCGCAAATAGAAAACGAAAAGAACGGATTGAAGCATTTCGAGGCGCCACTCTAATAACATTCATTTTTGGTGTTATTGGTCTGTTGATCCCAATATTTTTTCCATCAATAAGCCTTGCCCTGAATATATTAATAAACTTTGTAATTTTACTTATCATTCAACTTATTATATTATTGTGGATCGGGAGAAACCGATTATCTCCGGTTCGGAACTGATAATATAATTTATTTGGAATTAGAAGGCTAGGAAGCGTGCAAGTTTGCACGCTATTTTATTTTGCTATTTGAGATCAGGAGTGATAACCTAGTATAATTAATTTATGAGCATAAAAACGAAACTCAATGAATCAATGAGATCCGCCATGAAAAGCGGAGATGAAGTCCGCAAACGCACCGTGCGCATGGCGCTCGCGGCCGTCAAACAGGCGGAGGTGGATAAACGCACCGAACTGGACGATATGGCGGTCACAGCCTTGATCCAGAAAGAGGTCAAGAACCGGCGCGAGGCGCTGGAAGAGGCGAAGAAAGCCAACCGCGAAGACCTGGTCGCGGATAACGAAGCTGAGATCAAAGTGCTGGAGGAATTCCTTCCCAAAGCCATGCCCGTCGAGGAACTGCGCGCGCTGGTGCAAGCCGCCATTGCCGAGACGGGAGCCGCCGCGCCGAGCGACATGGGCAAAGTGATGAAAGCCGTCATGCCAAAAGTGGCCGGACGCGCCCCCAACGACGCCATCAGCGCGATGGTGAAGGAACTGCTTGCAAAACAGGACTGAAGCGGCAGAATCCAAAGCCGGGCGATTTTGGATTCTGCCAACGATGAGTCATTGACTCCGAAGTCCACTTATGACCCAGCGCGCTCCTGTTTCCCGTTCGACCCGCATTTTACAAGCCAGCCTTATCGCTATCGTTAGCCTGGCTTCATTTGGTATTCTCATCTCCCCGCTGGGACTCAACCCCAGCCTTGAAACAGTGGGCGAGGGGGATGTGGCGCAAACCACGATTCAATCGCCCCGCGACATCGAATACGTCAGCGAGATCCGCACCGAGGAAGCGCGCAAAGCCGCAGAGAGCGCGGTTCAACCGGTTTATAGTCCTCCCGACCCCGATATAGCGCGGGATCAGATAGATCGCCTGCGCACCTCCCTGCAGAACATCACGTCCATCCGGGATAATGTTGAAGCGACTCTGGAGGAAAAGCAGGAGGACCTGCTGGCGTTGAGCGACCTGCGCTTGAAATCCGAAACCGTGAATTTTCTCCTCAACATTTCATCGTCCCGGTGGGATGCGGTCCAAGCGGAAGCCGTCCGTGTGCTCGAGCAGGTAATGCGCCGCGCGATTTACGAAGACAGAGTGGCATCTGCACAGACGGGAATTTCATCCTTTGTCTCACTGACTTTCAACGAACAACAATCCGAATTGGTGACCGAACTTGTCACGCCATTTGTGGTGCCGAACAGCTTCTTCAGCCAGGAATTGACGGATGCCGCTAAAAAATCGGCAAGGGATGCTGTCCAGCCGATCGTGCAGACATACAAGGCGGGCGAGACCATTGTTCCCGCCGGTGAGGTCATCACCCCTGCGGATATGGAAGCATTCAAGCAATTGGGTATGATCCGCCCCGGACAACGTTGGGAGGATGTCGCCGCCGCCGGAGCCGTCGTCTTGTTGTGCGCCGCTTTCGTTCCCCTTTATTTCTATCGCCGACCGCGCGCCGGATTCTTAAACGACCGCAAGAACCTGCTTGTCATCTCCCTTATCTTTATTCTTTTCCTCGCCGGTGCCCGCCTCTTCGCGGGGCGGACCCTCGCCCCGTACGGTTATCCCATTCAAGCCGCAGGGTTGTTATTCACCGCCTTATTCAGCCTCGAGGTGGGACTGGTCTTTGCGATTCCCCTCGCCATCCTTGCCGCCTTTGGATTGCCCAATTCCTACGACCTGATTCCCTATTACATGTTCTCTTCCATAATCGGGCTGCTTGCGCTCGGACCCGCCCGCCGCTTTTGGGGTTTCTTGCGCGCAGGAATCGCCATTTCATTATCAAGCGCGGCGGCATTGCTCGCGTTTCGCATCCCGCTCATCACTCTCGATTGGCTGGGCATCGTTCAATACATTGGCGTGATCGCCTTTGCCGGTTTTTCTTCGGCAAGTATTGCCCTCCTGCTTCAGTTCATGCTGGCGCAAATGCTCGGTCTCACCACCGCGCTGCAATTGCTCGATATCTCCCGCCCCGATTTTCAGCTCCTGCAATTCTTTTTACGCAACGCCCCCGGCACCTATCAACATAGTCTGCAGGTTGCCAACCTTGCCGAGCAGGCTGCCGAAAAGATCGGCGCGGATCCGCTGCTTACCCGTGTCGGAGCTTTGTTCCATGATATTGGCAAGGCGCTCAATCCGAACTTTTTCATCGAAAACCAGGTGCAGGGAAACATCAACGCTCATAAAGAATCCGTTCCCGAGGAAGTTGCCGCCACCATCATCCGTCACGTCACCGACGGCGTGCAATTGGTGAAGAAACACCGCCTTCCGCGCCGCCTGCATGATTTTATTCTGGAACATCACGGCACCCTAATCACGAATTATCAATACAATCAAGCCATGGAAACCGCGGGCGGCGATGTGACCAGGGTGGACATCGATAAATTCCGTTATCCGGGTCCTCGCCCGGCTTCGCGTGAGACGGCATTGCTCATGCTTGCCGATGCCACCGAAGCCCGCGCCCGCGCCGAGCGCCCCTCCTCCGACGAAGAACTTCGCGCGCTCGTCACCAGCGTCATCCAGACCGTGCAAAAACACAACCAGCTCGACGACACCCTGCTCACATTGCGCGACCTGAAACTCATTACTGAATCTTTCGTCACCACGTTGCGCGGGACCTATCATCCGCGTATTCAATATCCCAAAGCCGCCGTGCCGGACCAGGACACAACCCTGCTCACACCGAGAAAATAAAAATGATTCACATCGATAATCAATTGGATTTTCCGGATGCCGCCCTGCTCGAACGCGCCGCATCCTTGACTCTCGAACTCGCCCCGCCTCTCAACGTGGAATTTGAGTTTGATCCTGCCCATGCAGACCTTTCCATCGTCCTGACCGATGACCGCCACCTTCATGAGTTGAATCTCGACTACCTCGGCGTGGACTCGCCCACAGACGTGCTCTCCTTCCCTGCCGCCGAAATCGACCCTGAAACCGAGGATTTATACCTTGGCGATATCGCCATCTCCATCCCGCGAGCCACGCAGCAGGCGCAGAATGCCGGCCACAACGTGGAAGCGGAAATGCAGCTGTTGGTTGTGCATGGCGTCTTGCATTTGCTCGGCTACGACCACGGCACAGACGGGGAAAAATCCGTCATGTGGGCCGAGCAAGCCAAGGTTTTGGAGCGGCTCGGCTTGTCACGAATTCAGATAGAGGAATAGTGTGAGAGAATTCTTCCTTTCGCGCATTCGGGCGTTCAGGTATGCGTTTCAGGGTTGGGGATATGTTCTGCGCACCCAGCGCAACATGTGGATCCACAGCCTGATCGCCGCGGTCGTTTTTGTTCTGGGTTTGTGGTTGAAATTATCCCTGCAGGATTGGGCGATCATTACGCTCACAGCAGCGTTGGTGTTCACTGCCGAATTCATCAATACTTCCATCGAAGCCATCGTGGACCTCGCCACGGAGGAGCATCATCCCCTCGCCAAGATCGGCAAAGACGTCGGCGCTGCGGCAGTTCTGGTTGCCGCCCTGGCTGCCATCATCGTCGGTTTCCTGGTCCTCGGGCCGCCATTGTGGCAAAAGCTCATTTCGATTTACGATTTCTGATGCTTCGACAGCCTCAGCACAAGTTTACGATTGCACGCTTCGTTTCCTCTTTCTACCCTTCACATAGTCCCTCTTATAATCTGGAACCTTCAACCTTCAACCTGCAACTTGAAACTTCCCTTGGAGCTCCCATGACCTTATCCTTCAACTTTGGCACTGTTGGTTCGCCCACCGGCACGCCCAAGAAACCCGGCGGGACGGTTGGCGCGATTGCGTTCAGCAAAAGCCTGGGCTTGGATGCGCTCGAATTGGGCTGGGTGCAATCGGTCCGTGTGAGCGAGGCGACTTGTGCGCTGATCAAATCGGCGGGGGAGGAAAATTCCGTCGCGTTGAGCGTTCACGCGCCGTACTTCATCAACCTGAACGCGGAAAAGGATGAGTGGCTCAAATCCCGCAAGCGTCTGATGGACGCGGCTCACTACGGCTATCTTGCCGGTGCAACGGATATCATCTTTCATCCCGGCTCGTATTTTGGAAACGATCCCTCCGAGGTTTTGAAGGTTGCCATTCCGCGGCTTGACGGCTGTGTGAAGGAATTGCAGAAGAACGGCGATCAAGTGATATTGCGCCCCGAAACGATGGGAAAATCTGCCATGCTTGGCTCGTTCGAAGATGCGCTTGCGATGAGCAAGACATTGGACATGGTTCAACCGTGCATTGACTTTGCCCACCTTCACGCCCGCCCCGGCGACGGCTCGATGAATACGTACGGTGAATGGTCGCGCCTGCTCGAGAAATATGGAAATACCCTTGGCGATAAATCGTTGAAGAATCTACATATACATCTTTCTGGGATCGAATATGGACCGAAAGGGGAAAAGAATCACCTGCCATTAAAAGACGCCGACCTCGACCTGAAAGCGCTCTTCAAGGCGTTGAACGATTTCAACTGCGGCGGGCGCATTCTTTGTGAGAGTCCGATCATGGAGGAGGATGCTCTTACGATGAAAAAGGTTTGGATGAAGACCAGTGGGGAAAAAGGAAAATAAAAAGATTTGTTATTGAAGTTAATAGGAAAAGCGCCTCCGATCTCTCGGGGGCGCTTTTCACACTTCGAGGGCGCCATTGGCGCAACTCAGTGCATACTTTCCACTTGCTGCCCTTCGATTTTGCTCAGGGCAGGCTTTCTACTTGCTCAACCCAACATTGATCTCGTTCAGATCCGGGTCATTGGGACCGGCGACAAGGTTATCGGCATAAGAGTCGTAATAACCTTGCGCGGCGAAGACGAGGGTGAACTCCACTCCGCGCGGGATGCCAGTGATCTTGTACTGTCCGTTCGCGCCGGTTTCGAGGAAGGCTTCGACGTAGCTTTCGTTGTAATTCGTCGCAGCCCATTCATCGTACGTTGTGCCGGGCGAGAGCACAAAGACGTACGCGCCAGAGATCGGATTGTTCGTCGCGGCGTCGTAGATCAAGCCGTACACGGTGACGGTATCTCCGCTCGAAGGCGTTGAGGGTTGTTGTCCGCCTCCACCTCCGCTGCCGCTGACCGTCACCTTCGAGGAATTGCCCATCGGGGTCATTGCATCGCCTGCGTACAACTCGAGGCGATAGGTTCCATCGGGCATCGGTTTGCCTTCGTTGGGCAGGAAGGTGCCGAACAGACCGCTTTCGCCCCATTCCCAGGCGTAGCTGTATTCTGCGACCTTTTGGTCGTTCAAATACCAGTATTCCACCAGCGCTTCGCCGTTCGTCATGCCGCTGTATTCGAACCCGGCGGCGATGCACAATACCTGTCCCTGATAGGCATTGAGTGTATCGTTCGACCAGTCGCATTGCTGGGCTGTGCTGGGAGAGGTATCCAACCACACCCATTTCGAGGCGGATTCTGAGCCGCCTCCCGGGTTGCTGACCGTGCCGGGCAGCGAAAATGGACTCGTATATTGTTTGCCACCCTGAGCCGCTTGAATCAGCGGAAGGGCGAGGTTGACAGGGCGGATGCCGTTAAGGAAGCCTCCGATTGGAACGCAGCTATCATTCTGGTCCACGACTCCGTCGCCGTTCGTATCCTGAACCTGCCGGCAATCGGAGGTTTCCGATTCGCGGCTGGCGGCTGCGATCGTCGGCACGCCGATGATGTTTCCGTTATTATCCGCGGCAAGACCGCCGGAATTTCCACCGGAGATGGTGGTATCCGTTTTTATCCATGCCCGGTCGCCGATCTGATCTTCTGAAGAAAAGCCCGAAACGGTTCCCTTCGTGAAGGTGATGGTATTGCCGCCAATGGAGGGGAAGCCAAATATATTGAGATCGTCGCCGACGTGAATATTATCCGAGTTGCCCATGGGCACATAGGGCAGGTTCAGGCTGTTCGGATTCACTGCTGTGCCGTTGACGGAAGCCGTGATCTGGATGACGGCAAGGTCGAGAAAGCCATCTACGGCGCGGACCTCGGCAATATACGAAGGTACAGCCGGTTTATCCTCCGATACGATGATTGCAACCCCGAGCGCATCCGGCTCGCTCTCCGGCTCACCCTGCGAGGCGGGGCTGGCGACATGCGCATTTGTCAAGATCATGCCGGAGGGGGTAAGGATCGTTCCTGAGCCGACATAACCGGGAACGAGTTCCCCGCCTTCGTTGAACAAACCGAAGATCTGCACTGTGGCAGCGATCAGATTCGCGCGGGTTCCCGAGGTTAATTCGCCTGCTTGGCTGGGTGGTGAGTCTGAAGGCGTAATCGGGGTGATCGGTTCCACCGCCGGG
>JAPKMP010000015.1 GCA_026645935.1 Candidatus Villigracilaceae bacterium
GATCCATTTCCCCTATGACTATGAAGACGGAAAAAAACGCAAAGATGTCCCGATTCGATATGGAGAAGGAATGACCACCCAGATCATGGAAATGAAAAAATCCGTGTCGATCGAAAGCAGCTGGATGGATCGCTCGAAGGCGATGAATGCGATCTACACAAACGCGATGCCGGTATTATCGTCGTTTTCGACGCCGATCATGACGGACGAGAAGGTCATCGGCGTCATAACCATCGAATCCAGCGAGCGGGAATACGCATTTACCGAGACGGACGTTCGCCCATTGCTCACGATTGCAGCAAACCTTGCAGTCGCGATCGAAAAGACGCGCTTACAGGATTCCATTCGGCAGGAGATGGAAATTCAGGAAAGCCTCATCCGCGAACTTGAGTTGAAGAACGAGGAATTGGAGCGATTCGTTTACACAGCCTCGCACGACCTGAAATCACCCCTCATCACCATCCGCGGTTTCCTCGGTTATCTCGCCCAGGATGCCCGCATGGGAAATTTCGACCAATTGAACACGGATATCCAGCGGATCACAGACGCCGCCGAAAAAATGCAGCGGCTGCTGGGCGAGCTCCTCGAGCTTTCGAGGGTGGGACGTATTGCCAGCGAAAAGCAGGATGTGCCTTTTGAGGAAATCGTCTCCGAAGCCCTGGGACGAGTGGAAGGTCAATTAACGGCGAACCAAGTCAGAGTAATGGTCGGAAGCGGGTTTCCATCCGTTTACGTGGATAGGGAAAGAGTCGTAGAAGTCATCCAAAATCTGGTCGACAATGCGATCAAGTTCATGGGGAGCCAGCCGGAACCCATGATCGAGATCGGTCACGGCCTGGAGGACGGACGGCCGATCTTCTTTGTTCGCGATAACGGGATTGGGATCAGAAAGGAATTCCACAAGCGCATCTTCGGCTTGTTCGACAAGCTTAACACAGCCACAGAGGGAACCGGTGTGGGACTCGCCCTTGTCAAGCGGATCGTGGAGGTCCACGGCGGAAGTATTTGGGTGGATTCGCAGGAAGGCGCCGGTGCGACGTTTTATTTCAGGCTACAGTAAATGACCGCGGTAAAGGATAGCAAGATCGCCGGGCTTCGGCGTGTTCATTAAATATCGTCAAACAAATGGTCGATGGTGTCGGCGCTCACATCGAATACGTGACCCGTTTCCGGAATTGGCTCCCTCGTCATCCATTCGGGCAATCGGTCGTCTTTTTCTGTAAACCCGGCACGCTTATTAAATTCGCGCTCAAGTTTAATTGTCTGCTTTCCCAGTTCCTGTAAAATATTATCGGGCAAATCGTTCCAACCGTAACGCGCCGAAAGCAGGCGTCTTACCACCCCGTCGGGGGTTGCCGCGTATCCGAATCCCGCAAAGATGCAGGCGCCCAATGTGTCATAACCGCCCATGTTCAACTGCGCATTGAGCGATACAGATTTTTGCGCATCAGGGTCGAGATGGTCCACCTGCGCCCGGATGGTCAATCCGCAGGTATGATCAGCCCCCTGGGGCGTGGTGGCGTAGGTCAATCCGGTGCCTTTGATGGACCGCGGCTCATAGGCGGACATGGCTTGTCCCTTCACAACAGGCACGCGTTCGATATTGTATTTCTTTCCGACAGCCGCCGCTCCGTCGCCAAGCGTTCTTCCAAGTTCCGAACCTTTTCGGATTTCATCGATCAACTTTTGCGCGTCGTCTTCACTCCCCCATTTCATCAAGCCTGCTTCCGCCGCGACACCCAACGCTGCGCCAACTTCGATCGAGTCGAGTCCCAGGTCGTTGACGTGCCAGTTCAGGCGTCCGATCGTGTCGAGCGAGTCGATGTCGAGATTCGAACCCATCAATCCAATCGTCTCGTATTCGAGCGGGGAAACGATGATCTTCCCGTCCTCGCCCCCGAAGATATTCGAGCACTTGATCGTACAACCCGCCATACAGGCATGAGAGGGGTCGGAAGGCTTGCCGCGTGTCAACGTAAAATCGCGCAGGGATTCACCGCCGATCTTCTCCACCTCATCGAACGTGCCGCGCGAAAAGTTATGCACAGGAATGCCCGCAAACCGCTGGGTCAATTGCGTCATGGCGGCTGTGCCGTAATCGCGATATGTGATGGATTGCGGGTGCTCCATGACCGACTTGGTGTAATCCCTTTGCGCGATTTTGAACGCCTCTGGATCCGCGATGGGCGGTTTCTGACCTCCGGCATTGTCAAAGACGATGGCTTTAAGTCCCTTCGAGCCCATCACTGCGCCCAAGCCGCCTCGCGCCGCTATCCGCGCCGGGACACGATCTTTGTCGATGTTTTGTATCCCTGCAGATTTCATCTTCATCTCGCCGCCTGGACCGATCAATGCGATGGCGACTTTATCTCCGTATTTTTCAAGTAACCTTGGCGCCGTTTCGTATACACCAAGCCCGGTCAGATCATCAGCGCGCTCCCACTGCGCCCCGTTTTTCAAAGACAGGTGCAAAACCCAATAACCGTTCCCTTCCGGCGTATCTTCGATAATAAGCGCATGAATGCCCATGAAAGCCATGTGATACCCCGTTCGCCCGCCCGCATTGGCTTCCTTGATCCCGCCTGTCAGCGGGGACTTACCCCCGACGGAGATTCGATCTGTGGATGAGAGCATATGCCCCACCAATAGACCAGGTGTGAAAATCAGTTTGTTGCCGGGTCCGAGCGGGTCGCATCTGGCATCCACTTCATCGACCATGATGCGCGCGACCAATCCTCGACCGCCAAGACGCTGCCAGGCCTCGGGGATGGGTTCACGCTTCAATTCCTGCTTACGGGTGTTAATGCGCCAGATTTGGGGTTTATAGTCGCTCATAATTCCTCTCAGCGTAGGACGTAATGCGTGATGCGTAAATTAAGATTATGGATTACGAATATAGACTCTGAACCGCTTCGCGAAACATTCTTGTATGGTAATCCACATCTGCCTGTGTCGTTTCAGGCGAGATCAAAGCCATGTTGTGGAATGGCGTCATCAGGATACCACGGTTGAGTGCGAAGAGATGCATATAGCGATCCAGTTCGGGATCAACGGCAGCATGCGCCTCGCCTCCATTTTTGGGAGGAGTGGGACGGAACCAGTACTCGGACCTGTTGCCAAGCCGCTTCACGATCCAGGGGAGGTTGAATTCTACGATCACGCTTTCGACTCCCGCTGTGAATTGTTCCTGCAATTTTATGGCTTCTGCATAAAACTCATCCGTCAATACATGTTGCAGCGTGGCTTTCATCGCCGCAATGGATAGCGCATTCCCAGCCAGCGTCCCGCCAATGCCGCCCACATCCGCATCGTCAACGGCAAGTTTGGCGGCAAAGGCTTGCGAGACTTCTTCGGTGAAACCATACACCGCGGCGGGAACGCCTCCAGCGAGAGGTTTGCCAAGGGTGAAGAAATCCGGCTCGAGGCCGTATGAGGCGGTATATCCGCCCGGACCCGTACAAATGGTATGAGTCTCATCGATGATGAGATAAGTCCCGTATTTTCGAGTGATCTTTCGCAAGGCATCATGATATCCGGGCTCGGGGTGGATGATGCCAATGTTGGTCATCACGGGTTCGGCAAGGACAGCGGCGACATCACGCGCAGAAAGGGCAGTTTCGAGGGCAGCGATATCATTGAACTCGATAACCTTGGTCGTCTCGCGCGGATCGATCTGCGGGCCCATGTTATTGGGTCGCGAGATCGGCGTGCCTTCTTCGTCGAGCGTGATGAACGTTTCGTCCACCGAGCCGTGATAGCAATAGTTGAAGACGAGAATCTTGGGACGACCGGTGATCATGCGAGCCATACGGAGCGCGAAACGATTCGCATCGGTGGCGGTGAGCGCAAACTGCCAATAGGGAAGTTTGAAGCGGCGTTGAAGTTTCTCGCCCACCCAAATGACGTCTTCGTACGGCAGCATCAGCGTGATACCCTTTTGAATTTGTTCGGTGATGGCTTTAACAGTTGCCTCAGGCGCATGGCCAGTCATCGCACCAGTATCGCCAAGGCAGAAGTCAATGTAGTCGTTGCCGTCCACATCCGTGAAGTGCGCGCCTTTGGCTTCTTTGACGAAGACGGGAAACGACCCCGCCCACCGAATCATCCACAGCATCGGCACGCCGCCGTGTAGTGATTTGCGTGCGCGTCGGTATAATTCGTTGGATTTGGGGTGATTCTTGTGAAAAAGTTCTTCTTCTGTTTTTATTAGCTCGGTAAGCTTGTATCGATTGAGTTCCGTCATGATGTTTTTTAATCATAAGTCAAGGGTCATGCCAACCTTCGACTTATGACGGGATTATTTGATGGTTTCCTTCAACGATTCGCCGAATATCTTCAAGCCATCATTGATCTGCCCGGCGGTTACATTCAACGGCGGGATCCAACGCAGGGTGTTGTCATAGGTTCCACACGAAAGCAGGAGCAGACCCTTCTCTTCCGCCTTGTGAATGATTTCCTTGACGAGAGGTTTGGCTTTCGCCTGGCTTCCATCCATGACAAATTCAGTCCCCACCATCAAACCCAGTCCACGCACATCGCCGATCTGCGGATATTCCTCCTGCAATTTGCGGAGTCCGGTCATCAATTGGATTCCCTTCTCCGCTGCGTTCTCAATCATTTTTTCTTCCCGCATCGCGCGGATGGTGGCGACTCCCGCCGCACAGGCGACCGCGTTCCCGCCATAGGTTCCGCCAATCGAACCGACGTCGAGCTTCTTCATGATCTCGGGGCGGGTGAAAACAGCGGAAAGCGGCATGCCGGAAGCGATTCCTTTCGCAGCGGTGATGATATCCGGTACGACGCCGAAGTGCTCAAGCGCAAACCATTTGCCAGTCCGCCCAAACCCGGATTGCACCTCGTCGAAGATGAGCATGATCCCATGCTTATCGCATATCTCGCGCAAGCCCTTAATAAAAGACGCAGGCGGGACGATATATCCACCTTCGCCCAGAACTGTCTCAATCAAAATGGCGGCGGTCTCCTTTGGCGCAGTTTGCGATGCCAGCAAATGTTCCAACTGCTCGAGCGCGAATTGACCGGCTTCCTCCTCCGTCATATTCAAATTGAAGGCATACGGGAACGGCGCAACATAAACACCCGCGGGCAGAGGTGCAAAACCGCTGCGATATATGGTTTTGGACGTGGTCAACGCCATCGTGGCGTGTGTCCGCCCGTGGAAGGAACCACCGAAGACGATCACGTTCTGCCTGCCGGTCGCGACCTTGGCGATCTTGACCGCATTTTCCAATGCCTCAGCACCGGAATTGGCAAAGTAGAAACTATCCAGTGATGGCGGAACAACCGTACACAATTCCTCGATGAGCTGCAGCATCGGTTTATGAATGACGATGTTCGCCTGGGCATGCAGAAACAAGCCCGCCTGTTCACGGATCGCTTCCACGACTTTGGGGTGGCAGTGCCCCGTGTTGGTCACGCCAATGCCGCTGGTGAAGTCCAGTAGTTTCTTTCCATCATCAGTGTAAATGTAGGAGCCTTCGGCACGCTCGGCGACGATATTGAAGATGCGACTCCATGCGGGAGTCATGTGCGGGAAGTTATCCTGGTAGAGTTGGTTCATGTGATTCTTTCAAAACGTAAAATCCTTTTTTACAAAAAGGGGATGAAATGATCGAAATCACTCCATCCCCGTCCGTTACGGATTATGCAGCATGCATTATGCCGGCAGATAGTCCGCCGCCCACTCCACGTCGTGCTTCTTCAATGTCTCGCGGGTGGGGATGCCGTCGTTCGTCCACCCTGCAAATTTGTAATAAGCATTGAGGGCGGAATCTACTTCTTCATGGGTGAGAGCGATCCCGGCGGTGGGACCTGTTCCCTGCAATTGCTTGAAGAACTTCTTCGGCAATTTGTCCGCATTGCGATTCAAGCCTTCGCGGGCGTTGAAAACACGGAATAAATTCAGCCGCCGCGCACCGACAGCCATAAGATCGTCCACGGTCATCCCCCACCCGGTGACCGCGTTGATCATCTCGACGGTTTCAGCGGGACCATATAACGTCCACGCGGGACCGAACACAAACTGACAGAGTTCGACCGAGTCGAGCATCGAGTAAAAGACCTCGGTCAAATACGCGAAGCGGACTTTCTCCTCCGTCAAACTGTAACCGGGCTGGGGCGTCCCGAGACCGAGCAGTTTGAGCCTGTTCAGGTTCAGGTCTGCAACACCCTCTTCATAGTACGGATCATGCTCTGAGGATTGATGGTCCGCACCAAACGGATTGACTGCGTAAATCAGCGCGAGAGAGCGTTTTGCCTGCGGCATATGCGCGGGAGCTTCAGCGCCTTTGACCGTGATGAGAAATTCATCCGCGCCGTTGCCCCATTTCTTTGCCGCACGCTCCGACCCCATGCCCAGCGTCCTGCCGAGATCGCCTTCGCCTTTCAACACCATTTCGAGCGCTTTGAGCATCGCATCGGCGTTCCCAAATTTCAGGTCAAGACCGCCCGCCTGCTCCTTCGTGATGACGCCTTTTTCGAAGCATTCCATCGCAAATGCAATGGTCGCGCCTGCAGCGATCGTATCCACGCCGTATTCATTGCACATCTGATTGGCAAGATTGATCGCCGACATGTCGTTGATGCCGCAATATGAGCCGAATGTGCCCAGGGTTTCATATTCTGCGCCGCCGTATTTTGGGTCAACCCGGTACGCGCCATCCTTTATCTCGACCACGCGCTTGCAACGCACCACGCAGGCATAACAGGTATCGCGGTCTTTCAACACTGTTTCCTTCATGCGCGTGCCGCTGATGTCTTCGCAATGCTCGAACTGACCTTCGTTATAGTTGCGTGTGGGAAGCGAGCCGATCGTGTTTTGGAACATAACAACAGTTGCGGTCCCCTCTTCAGCGAGACCCGGCATATCGGGATTATCGGGAAGAATCTTCGGTCCTGTTTTATTCAAGGCAGCCAACGCTTTCGAGTTCGCCAGAGTCGGTTTTTTCTTTCCGCGTACAACGACCGCCTTGAGATTCTTGGACGCCATCACGAGTCCCATGCCAGTGCGCCCGTTATTTCGATTCGACATCGAGACCAGCGAAGAGAACAGCACACCGTTCTCGGCAGCGGGTCCGTGCTGCAAGATCTCGATCTTATCATCGCCGAGTTCTTTCTTCAGAATACCTTCAACCTCCCCCGTAATTTTGCCCATCAAATGCGCGGCATCGCGGAGCTCGTATTCGCCGTCCTTGATCCACAAATAAACGGGCTTCGCCGATGTTCCTTTTAAGACAATTCCGTCAAAACCGGCAAATTTCATTTCAGCGGGGAAAAATCCGCCTCCCTGCGAATCGCCGATCCCGCCGCTGATCGGTGACTTGGCGTTTGCATTGATGCGACTCTGACCCGAGATCGCCGCGCCCGTTGTCACGCCGGTAAAGAGCGTCAGTATATTCTCCGGTCCCAGAGGGTCGGCGCCCTTCGGCATGTCGCGCAGGATGTAATGCATTCCCATCGCGGATCCGCCCAGATATTTTCGGTAAAAAGCCTCGTCCGGCTCTTCGACCGTAAACGCGCCGTTCGTCAAATCAACGTGCAGGATCTTCCCGTTATAACCGTTCGGCATGACATCCTCCGTAAAAAGTTGTTTTACCGAATTATATCGAATCGGCTGGGCTTTTCACAACCGGATATTTCCGAAAGCGACAGGCTTGCGGTTTCGATTAAGGTTTTTCCTACACGAGCCCTGCGCGTCCTTCCGAACCGACAGTTAGTCATGTTTCATCGACATTTTTCATCCCGATGGCGGAGTGCTCCGAGTCGATGCCCCGGACCACTCCATTGCTGTTTGCTAATCTGCCGCGGTTGCCTCTTTCGGCTCGGTGTTGAGATGACTCCAGCCCAGCGCGTGTTTCATATCCACCGGCTTGCCGTAAATATTCTTCAAGATCTTGGGTGGATCGATCTTTCCCGTTGCCAGCGACGCGACGATGAAAGCCACCACCGAGATAATAAATGCCGGGGTCGAGGCAATATACACTGCATCCCACAAGGAGCAGTACAAATCTCCTTCACAAATGGCAAAAGTCCCGGTTCCGGGAGCATTGTAATAATAGACCGAAAGCAAGCCCCACGAGATCGAACCCGAGAAGAACGAAGCCAATGCACCGATATGATTGGCTTTCTTCCAATATAAACCGATGACATAGGGCGCGACCATACCCACAAGGATGCAGGTATTCGCCAGCACCGCCAGTTCATAGATCGTCTCTGCCCATAACGCGATCATCAAACTCAGCACACCGCTGACCATCAACGCGGCGCGCGTCAGGAACAGTTGAGCTTTATCAGAAAGGTCAGGTTTGAAGACCTTGACGATATTCTCGGTGAACATCGTCGCCCCAGCCAGCATGGACGAATCGGAGGTGCTCATCAACGCAGAAGCCAATGCCGCCACGAAAAGAGCGGTCAGGATCGGGTGCAGGTACTTCATCGCCATCGAGATCAACACGAATTGGGTTTGTTCCGCCTGGATATCCGGCCCAATCGCAGAGTAAGCCGCCATCCCAATGAATGGGGATAACACACCGAAAGTTATATACAGAAACGCCGCGATATACGTGGATTTGACCGCCACATTCTCATTCTTGGCGGCGCAGGTGCGCTGGAGATAATCCTGTGCGGGAATGCTGCCCAGGCCGATCGCCATCCACGCTGCGGCGTAATAAAACCAGCCCATGTGGCCCGAATAGCCGAGATATCCTTCCGCTTCGGTCGGTGCCATTGCAAAGGGATAATCCGTGTATTGTGCGCCTGCCATGCCAAGGAAGTTATCGAAACCGCCAACGCCCCAGAGAATGCCTGTGAAAATGATCAACAGGCCGCCCATGGTCAGGAACATTTGCATGAAATCGAGCGCGGTATCCGCCCACAAACCGCCTGCCATCGTATAGATGGTAACGATGCCCGCCACCATCACCATGCCGACCGACAGATCCCAACCGAGGAGTGCTTGAAGGATCGCACCGCCTGCCACGATCTGCGCAGCCGTCCAGCCAAAGTATCCGATGATTTGCGCGATCGTCCCCACCACCGACATCGTTGTGCCGTAACGCTGTTGAAAGAAATCCATGATCGTCACATATTGCGCGCGGCGCGCCAGGCGCACGATCAAAAGACCTGAAAGGAATAAACACATCGTCGCGCCAAATGGATCGAAGATGACACCTTGCAACCCGTATTTGTACGCCTCAGAACTGGAGCCCATCAGGGTCTCCGCAGCGAACCATGTTGCCATGATGGATGGCGCGGCCATCCAGATGGGCAGGCGGCGACCCGCCAAGACATAATCGTTGGTTGTCTGCACCCGCTTCGACGCCCAATACCCGATCGCCAAACGGACCAACAGAATGACGACGATGCCCCCGATGATCAACCCAGAGTACGCATACTCTTCCACAGTGCCCTCCACTGATGAACGCGGGAATCTCCCGCAAAAAATTAGCGGACAAACGCTCTCACGTTTGTCCGCTTTATACGTTACACAGCGGCTTCCCTGGTCATTTCCTTTATGCCATATGGGAAGCCGTAATCTTCCATCTTTTCCATGAACGGGTCCGGCGGGAATGCTTCCGGACCGAGGACGCCAACGCCTTTCCAGACTCCGTGCTTGAGCAGATCCATCGCGATCACCGCCGAGAATGCGGTTTGCGCGACAACCGCCTGACAACCCCATGCCTTCATGCACTCTTCGTTATCGGCAACCTGATAGATGTAGATCTCGCGCTTCTTGCCTTCCTTTGTGCCTTTTACATACGTCCCCGCGCAGGTCTTACCCTTCATCTTTTCTCCAAGATGGGCCGGGTCTGGCAAACAGGCCGCGACCACGTCACGCGGCGCGACCTGCACGCCTTTGACGTTGATCTTTTCCTTGTTATCCAAACCAAGCATGTGCAGGGTTTTCAGCACACCGATGAACTGGTCGCCCAGACCGTACTTGAAAGTAGCGCGTTTGGTCTTGACCCAGCGCGGGACGAGCAGAACTTCCTCATGCTCCACATTGACCACTTCCACAGGCCCGATCTCGGGGAAGTCGAACATTTCCGGTTCGGAGAACGACGCAGTGGTGAACCATTTTCCGTTTTCCCAAATCACGGGCGGATTGAGACATTCTTCGATCGTCGTCCAGATGGAGAAGTTGGGGGCAAACTCGTAGCCTTCGATGGTGATGTTCGCGCCGTCACGGATGCCAACTTCATCGATCTCATCAAAAAGATGGTCGGCAGCGTAACGCGCAAAGACGTCCGCCATGCCTGGTTCCACGCCAATACCGACAAGAGCAAGCAGATTCTTCGCCTCCCAATCCTTGGCTTTGTCGAACTGATAATCGCCAAGTTTGATGCCAGGTTGATTGAATGGGTCGGTCGGGTGCGGCTCGGAGAGCGTCATCGCCATATCCATGTAGGTCACGCCGACATTAAATGCGGCGTCGAAGATCTGTTTGTTGAACACAGGGTCGACTGCGTTCATGATCAGGTCCACCCCATAATTCCTCGCAAGCGCTTCGATATCCGCCTGTTTACTAGCATCGATGAATTCGACCGGGAATCGTTTGGGGTCGCCAAGTTTTTTCTGCACCTCTTCGGCGCGCTTGACGTTGTAATCCGCCAGAACCATCAATTCCATCCACTTGCGCGGTTTGGCAATGGCCGCGATCGCCTCGCCTACGCCTCCAACACCGACGAGCAATACTTTCATGAGATTTGATTCTCCATTTGTTTTATAACCCGCGTCCACGCGAGTTAGATTGACATAGTAGATGAATCCCGCCGCGATATGCGGCGGAACAGACTGTAACTACCGGTAACGACTATTTTCGTCTGCCAGATTCCAGGGTAAACGGAAATCATCAGGGAACTAGTAATACACATCCTTATGAACACGTCCCCCACGGTCTTCGTCACACGAACAAGGGCTTTCATATAACCATTCGATTGGTTCGGCATGAGGGATAACTCCCGGGACAGACAAGTTTCGTCTATGCCACAACAGGCTCGAGGTCCGCATTGAGGCGGATATCCGTCAGAAATAAATCTCCTTGACGATCTTCAAATAGATAAAAGATTCCGTCTCGCGGACTCCGTCCACCTTGGCAAGCTTTTCGGTCATAAAGGTGAGCAAGTCTTCGTTATCGCGGCAGAAAACCTCGAGCATCAGGTCATAGCCGCCGCTGGTGGCGACGATATAAACGACCTCATCGAACCTGGCGAGCTTGTTTGCCACATCCATCATCTTGCGGCCATCTGTGCGGATACCGACCATCGCCATTGTGCGTTTGCCCATCAACATGGGGTTGGCCACCGCTACAACTTTGAGATAACCAAGATCGACCAGGCGGTTATAACGCTGGCGGATCATGCCGGGCGAGACATTAAGCTGTTCGGCGATCTGGGCAAATGCCACCCGCCCATCGCTCCGAAGTGCGTTTATAATATGGCGGTCGATATCGTCGAGCTTGTCCCGGGGGGTGTTGCCGATATTGCTTTCCACAACACTATATTATAACGATTTTTATTAATTGTCAATAATATTATAAAAATTCGTTATAATTATGACTGAAATTTTACCTGTTTGGTTTTTGCCAATATCCCCAAAATACACAGACCCTGGCTATAGCGCCAGGGTCTGTGTTCGATGATACTGTTCGAGGGTTAGTTGCCGCCCTTTACTTCCACCCAGATGTTGTCATAAAGCGGCGTGGCTTCACCGACATCCTCGATGCCAAACCCCTTGGCGACCACTTCAGGTGGCGGGTTGGTGATCGGCGAATCGGCGTAGGCGTTGTAGACATCCGGCTCGTTGGCTTTGGCGTAATCCAATGCCGCCTGGTTGGGATTGGTGTATTGGAAATCACGGATCGTCAGCCAGAAAACATCTCCCTGCATGGTGTAGTTCAGCCAGGCATACACAGCGTCCAGATGGGATGAATCCTTCAGGATGAGCCAGTTATCCTGCCAGAGCACCGGACCTTCTTCAGGATAAATATACTGAATATCCGGGTTTTCCTGATTCGCGATGAACGCCTCGCCCGTCCATACCATGCCGAGGTCCACATCGCCGGCGATCAAGGCGGTCTTGGGGCTGTCGCTGTCGAACACTTTGATGTTCGGGACCAGTTCAAGTAATTTGTTCTTGGCTTCTTCCAGCTCATCCGGATTGGTCGTGTTGGGATCATACCCGAGCGTGACCAGGGTAAGCCCGATCGTCGCGCGGGAATCATCAATGAATACCATGCGCCCCGCGTATTCGGGATTCCACAGGTCCGCCCAGGATGTGGGGATGGTCTCGACCGTTGCAGTATTCACGACGATCGCATCTGTACCTGCCAGGTATGGAAGGGAATACTTGTTGCCAGGGTCGAAAGGCTGGTCCATCCAATTCGAATCGATATTCTTCATATTTGGAAGTTGAGCATGATCCAGTTCCTGCACCAATCCCTGACGGATCATGAGCGGGACGATGTAATCGGTCGGCTGGACGAGGTCGTACGCCGTTCCTCCGGCCGATACCTTGGCATACATTTCCTCATTGGATGAGTATTCATCGCGGTTGAGCGTGATGCCGTAGACCAGCTCGAAACATTCCAGCATATCCTGCGGGAAGTATTCCGTCCACACGAAAAGGTTGAGTTCAGTGGATGTGACCTCCACGCGTGGATTGGGTTCAGGGCACTCGAACCCGGCGGATGTGACCTTGGGGCCGTCGCCAGCCGGCTGCTCGGGGGATCCACTCCCGCCGCAGGCGCTTAGCGCGAGACTGAAGATGGCCAAGACAGCGAAAACATTGAACAGTGATTTTCCTTTCATCTCTATCTCCTTTAGTGAAATTTGGAAGGCGCGTTTCCGCGCAAAATACCCGGCGATTATCCAGGGTAATTCCCATAAACCTGACAAATCTTCTCCCCAAGCAGCCTTGATCGGCGACAGGGATGCCGACGATAGAGCTTATTTGCAGGGTGTATTCAGTTTTTCAATAATAAGAAAAATTAATGAGACGGTTTTGCTTCACGGCTCTGAAGCCATTGCAACAATAGAACAGCAATAAAGACAATAGCGATCCATACCGTCGAGAGCGCATTCACCTGCGGCGTGATGATGCGCCGTAACAAGCCATACACATAGATCGGCAGGGTAGTCGAGCCGGGTCCGTTCGTGAAAAAGGTGATGACAAAATCGTCTAACGAGAGAGTGAATGCCAGCAGCGCGCCCGAAAGCACGCCCGGAAGGATCATGGGAAATGTGACCCGCCAGAAGGTCGTCCATTCGTTTGCGCCCAGGTCCATGGCGGCTTCTTCATAAGATTTATCGAAGCCCTGCAAACGAGCCTGGACGACGAGGGTCACGAAAGGGACCATGAAGGCGATATGACTGACGGTCACCGTGCCAATGCCGAGCGCCAGTCGGGAGTCTCCGGTCAGGTTCAGGGCTTGATTTAACCACCCAAATGACTGGCTGAAAAGGGTCAGAATGCCGATTCCCATCACGATCTCGGGGATGACAATTGGAATGTAAAGGGAAAGCTGGGAGAAAGGTTTGATCTTGAAATCATATCGTTGAAGCGCGAGCGCCGCCATCGTACCGATGACGGTTGCGACAATCGTAGCCGTAAAGGCGATGGTCAGTGTGTTGCCCGCCGCTTCGATCACATCGTTGTTCTTCGAAAGATCGCAATACCAGTGGAAGGGACCGCATGGGCTGGCCTCCACAAAACTTCCATCCATTTGGACGCGGTCGCTGAACGAAGTGATGAAACCTTCGAATTTCACATTCGCGCGGGAGGCGTTGAAGGAATACAGGACCAGGATGACGATCGGCGCATAGAGAAAGAAATAAACGAGCGTCGTCGCGGCGATCACAAGAGGGGAACGCTTGAATGGATTCATCCCATACACCTCTTTCTATTTTTATAGCAATGGATGTGTACGGGATTCATGCAGCGACGATCTCCTCCCCAAACCCAAATTTGCGGGTATAGAAGTAGGTGACGATCAGGGTCATCACCATCAGGATGAGCGAGGCCGCGGAGCCGAAGGTCGGGTCGCGCGCATCGAGAAACTGACGCTGGATTAAGTTGCCGACCAAAATGACCTGGCGCCCTCCGAGAATGTCGGAGACGATGAAGGTTCCCATGACCGGGATGAATACAAGAATGGTCCCGGCCACCACCCCGGGCATCGAGAGCGGAAGGGTGACCCGCAGCAGGGTCTTGAACGCGTTCGCGCCGAGATCCGCGGCAGCTTCATACAGTGAATTATCGATCTTCTCCAACGAGGTATAAATCGGCAGGATCATGAATGGCAGGAATTCATACACCATGCCCACCAAAACAGCGCCGGGAGTGTAAAGCATTTCGAGCGGCGTGAAATCCAACCCCAGCAGGTTTGCAAACCAGCCGAGCACGATATTGATCGCGCCCTCCTTGCGGAGCAGCATCATCCATGCATACACGCGGATGACGAAATTCGTCCATAGTGGAATCAAGACCATGAACAGGAATATGTTCCGCCGTTTCGGGTGCGCTCGGGCGATAAAATACGCCAGCGGATAGGCAAGCAGGATCACACATACCGTTGTATTGAACGCCAGCGTCAACGAACGCCAGAGAATATTGACATACAACGGGTCGAAACAGGAAGTCTGTCCACCCGGGCAATCCGTGCTGTATCCAAACAGGCGGATGTAATTATGAAGCCCGAAGGAAAATATCACGTCGCCATCGGGGCTGCGCTGACCGAAACTCACCACCAGGGTCAGGAACAGGGGAATGATCAGGAGCACAAACAGCCACAACGTCGTGGGAAGCGCAAGAAAAGTACCCTGCATTGATTTGTTTTCTCGAAATCGCTGAAGCATGATCAGTCCTTTTTCAGAATAAGGGTATTTTCGGGCATGAACATTAAGGTGACCACCTGGTCTTTCGAATAGAACGAGGATGGATCGAGACGGGAGATGCGATTCTGCTCCATGATCTTCAATCGGATGCCTTCAAGGTCCAGATAGACATGAGTGTCGGAGCCGATATACACGGAGGTAAGCACCTTCGCCATGAACAACCCGTCCCCTTTGGTTTTGTTCTCGACGATTCGGATTTTCTCCGGGCGGACGGAGATCGCCACATCCTCGCCTTTTACGAAATCGCGCGACATGGGCAAACCCTTCAATTCCGTGTTCAATGCAGGGATATGGGCCACCGCCTCATCCTTCGAAATGGACTTGATCCTGCCTTCGAAAAAATTCGATTCCCCGATAAAGTCCGCCACGAATTTGTTGACCGGCCGCTCGTAGATCTCCACGGGAGTCGCCAGTTGTTGAACGCGCCCCTTACTCATCACCGCGATGCGGTCGGACATGGTTAATGCCTCTTCCTGGTCGTGGGTGACATAAATGAATGTGATGCCGAGCTGCTGTTGAAGCGCCTTTAGCTCCAACTGCATTTCCTTGCGGAGTTTCAAGTCCAGCGCGCCGAGCGGTTCGTCGAGCAACAAAACATCAGGAGTCTTGACCAACGCCCTCGCCACAGCCACGCGCTGCTGCTGCCCGCCCGAGAGTTGTCTTGGACGGCGGCGTTCCATGCCGGTTAATTGCACCATCTCCAGGGCGCGTTTGACGCGCTTATCGATTTCACTCTTGTCGGCTCCTTCCATCTCCAGCCCAAATGCCACATTTTGATAGACGGTCATGTGTTGGAACAGGGCGTAACTCTGAAAAACAGTGTTCACCTTCCTCTGAAATGGAGGCGTATGCCCCATCGGCCTGCCTTCGATAAAGACCTCCCCTTCCGAGGGCCATTCGAAACCCGCGATCATGCGCAGGGAGGTTGTCTTGCCGCATCCGGAGGAACCGAGCATGGAGAAGAACTCGCCGTTCTTGATCTGCATGGTGACGTGATCCACAGCGGCGATTTCATGTCCCTCCGGGGTTACGAAGCGTTTCACTACATCGCGCATTTCGACAGCAAATTCACTCGTCATCTCTCTTCTCCTGGTGCGAAGACCTATCAGGTCTCGTTACTTGATTTCCTTCAAGGTATCTTTAAGCCTTTCCAAAAAAGCATCCACTTGCTCCCGGGTCACTACCAGAGGCGGCTCGACCCGGATGGTCTGCGCACTGGTCAGCGTGCCAGCCACCAGGATCTTTCGTTTGAACAAACCCGCCGCGACTTTGTACCCGGTTTCCGGATCCTTGAAGTGCATGCCGATCAGCAAGCCTTTACCCGTTATTTTCTCATAAATTTGCGGATATTGCAGGGCGAGTTCGTTAAGTTTTTCGATCAGATATGTGCCCTTTTCGGCGGCCTTCTCCCACAGCCGCTCGCGCAAAGTCACATGGATCGCCGAGATCGCCGCCGAACAAGCCAGCGCGCCGCCGCCGGTAGTGGTGGTGTGCATAAACGGATTCGGGTACATCATCGGATGGAAGATTTCCTCCGTTGTCGTCACTGCGCTGATGGGCATCACGCCGCCGCCCAATGACTTTGCCACGGTCAAAATATCCGGAGTCACATCCCAATGGTCAACACCCCACAACTTCCCGGTTCGGCCCAGACCCGTTTGCACTTCATCAGCAATTAACAGCACACCATGCCTTTTCGTTACGGCGCGAACGCGGGGCCAGAAATCATCCGGCGGGACGATCGCACCCGATTCACCCTGGATCGGCTCGAACATCACCGCCGCGACTCCGATCCCGACCTTGTCGCAAATTTCAAGCTGTTTTTCGACCGCATCCGCATCGCCGAAGGGCACGTGATACACCTGGCCGGCGTACATTGGTCCCATCGGGGCGCGGTAATCGGATTTTCCCATAAGCGAAAGCGAGCCCATCGTCTTGCCGTGGAACGCCTTGACCGCCACGATGAACGCGGTTTTGCCGGTATACAGTTTGGCGATCTTTATCGCGGCTTCGTTGGCTTCGGTCCCACTCGCGCCAAACCAACTGTATTTCAAGTCGCCGGGCGTGATGTCCGCAAGAAGTTTCGCCAATACACCGCGCAGGGGATCAAGCAGTTCCTGTGAAGGCATCGGAGAGCGATCCAGTTGCGCTTTCACCGTCCGGACCACGTCGGGATGACTCCATCCCAGGTCCATCATGCCAAAACCACCGAGGAAATCCAGATATTCGCGTCCCAACACGTCCTTGAACACCGCGCCCGCACCGCTCCATTCGACCGCCGCCCAATCGCCCGCCTCGGTTACGGACTTGCGGTATTCCAGCCAGTTGCGGTTGTAATGCTCCGCAAAATTAATTTTTGACTCGTCGATGATTCTGTGCGCATCATCCACGCCTGGAAATTCGTTCTTATGGATCACATCCAGCCAGCGCGATGAATAGTCCAATGCGTCTTCGTAATCGTATGGCATAAATATCCTTATGGTCATGTCATTCAAAGAATTGAAGCAAGGGAGAATGTTAATGTCAATGGGTGTATTCTCCGTTTAGCTTAGAATGATGTATGGAAATTTAGAATTTCCTGCTCCATTCCTTGGGCCAGCGTTCGATCACAACTTTCTTTTGCGTGAAAAATTCCACCGCGTCCATGCCCTGTCCGTGCATATCGCCGAAGAAACTGTCCTTCCAGCCACTGAAGGGGAAGAACGCCATCGGTGCCGCCACGCCGATATTGATGCCGATGTTGCCCGCCTCCACCTCATAGCGGAAACGGCGCGCCGCATTGCCGCTCGTAGTGAACAAACTGGCTTGGTTGCCATACACGCCGCGATTGGCAAGTTGGATGGCGTCATCAATCGTATCGACATGCATGAGACTGAGCACGGGACCAAAGATCTCCGTCTTCCAAATCTCGCTTCCAGGCTGGACTTCGGACAGGATCGTCGGGCGGACGAAGGATCCACCCTCGTAGCCTTTGATTTTCGTCCCGCGTCCATCCACAAGCACGCCCGCGCCTTCTTTAGCTCCGAGACCGATCAACTGCTCCACACGCTGCATCGAAGCTGTATTTATGACAGGACCCATCTGGACTCCCGAATCCATGCCGTAGCCGACCACACGCGACGAGGCGGCATCACAGATCAATTCGGTAAACTCATTCTTTGCGTCGGCAATAGTCACAACGAGGGAAACCGCCAGACAGCGCTGACCCGCACACCCGAAGGCTGAGTCGGCGACGATCTTCGTCGCCATTTCCATATCAGCATCCGGCAATATGATGACCGGGTTCTTTGCTCCGCCTTGAGCCTGTACACGTTTACCGTTTGCAGCAGCCGTAGCATAAATGTACTTGGCAACGTTGGTCGAGCCGACAAAAGTGATCGCGCGGATGGCGGGATGTTCGAGAATGCCATCCACGGTTTCCTTCGCGCCATTGACCATGTTGACCACGCCTTTGGGGAAGCCGGCCTGCTCGATGAGCGTGAAAATATACTGCATCGTCATCGGCACTTTTTCAGACGGCTTGACGATATAAGTGTTACCCGCCGCCAGCGCATACGGCAAATACCAAAACGGAATCATGCCGGGGAAGTTGAAAGGCGCAATGGTGGCGCACACACCCACCGGCTGGCGGATCATGATCTCGTCGATGCCGGGGGCAATGTCTTCGACAAATTCGCCCTTGCTCATGTGCGGCATACCGCAGGCGACTTCCACATTTTCATAAGCGCGCACCATCTCGGCTTTGGCTTCTTCGAAGGTCTTGCCGCATTCGTTCGTAATGAGTTCGGCAATCTTGTCGCCGTTCTCACGCATCAAATTGCGGAGTTTGAACAGATATTGCACACGGTCATTGACCGGCGTTCTACGCCATGAGGCAAACGCCTCACTTGCCGCCTTTGCTGCCGCGTCCACATCCGCTTTTGTGCCGAGCGGGGTCTTTGCAATGACATGTCCCGTTGCCGGGTTGATCACGTCCACATACTCTTTGACGTTGGGCTTGACCCATTCGCCGTTGATATAGTTGAGGATTTCCATGTATTCTCCAAAAACGACGTTCGATTACATGATTTACAAATCTCGGACGTCGAATTACTTCACCTGCTTGTCTGCCACTTCCAACGCCCTCTCCACAATGGACAGACCTTCGTCAAGTTGTTCCTGCTTGATGCACAGCGGCGGCACCACGAAGACCATGCTCCCCATGTTGTTCGCCATGATAAAGGTGAAGAGTCCGTTTTCGCGGAGAATTTTTCCCACCTCTGCCATGACCGTTGGCGAAAAACTATCTTTCGTTTCACGATTGGTCACCAACTCAATCGTCGAGAACAGGCCGATATAACGCACATCACCCACCGAGACGTGTCTCGCTTTGATATCCTCCAACGCTTCGCCGAGATATTTACCCATGAGTGCGGCGTTCTCTATGAGTTTGTCCTCTTCATAGACCTCGATGGTTGCCAACGCGGCGGCGCAGGAAAGAGCATGGCCGCTGTAGGTCAGGCCTGCATACAAATATTTATCGTCAAAGAATTTGGTGATCTTCTCAGAGACGATCACCGCGCCGAGCGGCGCATAACCGCTGGTAATGCCCTTGGCGGTGGTGATGATGTCTGGAACAACATTCCAATTGTCCACCGCGAACCATTTGCCCGTGCGACCCCATCCGCTCATGACTTCGTCCGAGATGAGCAGGATGCCGTACTTATCGCACAGTTCACGCACGCGAGGCCAATAGTCATCCGGCGGGACAATGATCCCGTTTGAACCGACCACGCCTTCCATGATAATCGCCGCGATCTTGTCGGGACCTTCATACTTGATGACTTCCTCCAAATGAGAAATACATTCGCGCTTGCACGAATCCGGCTTCTGCCCGAACGGACAGCGATAACAGAACGGGTCAAGGAAGTGAACTCCGCCAGGCATGGACGGTTCCACGGCAAGACGGCGATAATCACCCGTCAAGGAAATCGAGCCGTGCGTTGCGCCGTGATAGGAGCGATACCGAGCCAGGATCTTGTGACGTCCCGTATAGAAACGGGCGATCTTTATGGCGTTCTCATTCGCTTCCGCGCCGCCGAGGGCAAAGAAGGTTTTCTTCAGATCTCCTGGCGTCACTTCAGCTAGTTTCTTGCCAAGCAAAGCGCGGACATCGGTTGTATTGCCAGGATGCACAAAACAGAGTTTCGCCGCCTGATCTTGGATGGCCTTCACAACCTTTGGATGCTGATGACCGATATTGGTGTTCATCAACTGGGATGAAAAATCGATGTAGCGTTTCCCATCTGTATCCCAGAAATAGAGTCCCTCTGCCTTTTCAACAGGAATGGGATTGACCTGCCCCTGCACAGACCAGGAGAAGAAGGTGTACTCTTTGCTCAGATCGACAATCTCTTTTGTAGTTAAGTTAGACATGGATTTCCTCATGTCAAAGGTCGAAAGTCACCTGACCTCTGACTATTGACTATTACTTTACTTCCTTAACGATCTCCGCATAGACATTCAACGTCTCATCAATGTCGGCATCGGTGTGGGAATAGCATAAGAACCAAGGTTCACGGGCATCGTGGTCGGGCATGATGCCTTTTTC
The DNA here is from genome assembly GCA_026645935.1 of Candidatus Villigracilaceae bacterium. GTDB lineage: Bacteria > Chloroflexota > Anaerolineae > Anaerolineales > Villigracilaceae > Villigracilis. The sequence goes on from JAPKMP010000015.1 coordinate 20,500, forward strand.
GATGGCTTTTTCGACCAGGTTGAGATACAGGTCGCGGTCGCTTTCCTGCCAGTCGCGTTGACAAGTCACCGATTCGACGCCAAGCGAGAAGGAGAACATTGCCGGGTAGCCGGTGAACACGGCTGGGATATCGTTCTCTTCGAAGATTTCCTTCAAGCCGTCCATCAGGCGTTGACCGCGTTTTTCGATGGTTTTAAGGATCGGTTTGGATTTAAGCAGGTTCAATGTCGCATACGCGCCAGCCACGCCGGGTTTATTGTTGGTATAGGTCCCGCCTTGCGCCACACCGTGCCCGATTATGGACATGATCTCTTTTTTGCCACCGAAGGCAGCGATCGGGTAGCCATTGCCCAGGGCTTTGGCATAAGTCGCGAGGTCCGGTTTGAGGCGGTAATATTCCTGCGCCCCGCCATTGGCGATGCGGAATCCCGTCTTCACTTCATCCAGGATAAAGACACAGCCGTATTCTTCCGTCTTCTTCCGGATCAATTCGAGGAATCCATCCTGTGGATTGATCGCCGCACAATTGCCCTGGCACGGCTCTGAAATCACCGCTGCGATCTGCTCCCCGTACGAACGCATCGCCCGCTCGAAGCCTTCAAAATCGTTGAACGGCAGCGTAATGATGAATTCGCGCATGGACTTGGGAATTCCCGACGAAGCCGGAACCGGGATGGGACTGCGGCGATTGCCATAGGCTTCAGCAGGCGCGTAGGTGGACCACAAAGTATGGTCATGGAAGCCGTGATAATTTCCTTCGAACTTCAAAATCAAATCCCGCCCGGTAAAGGCGCGCGCCACACGGATGGCATGCATGGTCGCTTCGGTGCCTGAACACGCGAGACGAACCATCTCCACAGCGGGAGCCATCTCTGCGATCATTTCTTCCACAGCGATCTCGAGTTCGCCCGTCATGGCGAACAGGACACCTTTTTGAATCTCTTCGATAACCTTCCGATCCACCTCGTCATAAGAGTGGCCAAGGATGATCGGACCGAACGCCATGCGATAATCGATGTATTTTTTATCATCCACGTCCCACAAATAGCCGCCCTTGGCTTTCTGAACGTAAGGGGTGATGCCCTCGCCCCAATATCGAAAATTGGAATTCACCCCGAGCGGTGCGACCTTAAGTGCGCGCTTCTGCAGCGCCTGAGTCTTTGAACCGAACATGCTAGCTCCTTTTATCGGTTTGCGGCTTATCGCCGCATAGCGGAATTACTTGGATGCAGTTACTGTTACGTTCTCTGACAATTCTTTTGCTATTCGCTCAGGCACTCTCCACTGGTAAACATCTTTGAGAATGATCGGCACGATGGAAGTCGTCGTCTTTCGCACGCCGGGGACCTTGCGCACCACTTCGGTGACGAAATGGTAGATCTCCGATGTGTCTTTTGCCACCACCTGAATGCTGATGTCATTCTGCCCGATGCCGCAGGCTACGTACGTCACATTTTCGAAGGATGTCATTTTTCGGGCAACATCCAAAACGGTATCGGCTTCAACCTCCAGCCAGACGTCCGCCTTGATGTTGTATCCCAGCGCCTCGGGATTGACGACCGCGCTGATCTGGATCACGCCCTCTTCGATCATCTTGTCTACACGATATCGAATCGCCCGTTCGGAAATATCCCCCATGCGGCGAGCCATTTCAGAAGCGGACATACGCCCGTCTTCCAGGAGTAAATTGACGATTTTTATATCTATTTTGTCGAATTCATACATGGGAACAAGGCATCTCTTCCGAATGTGACATATAAAATATACCTTACGGATTTTTAATAGTCAAGGGTAGGTTTTTATAGTCAGCCAATTTTCCTTTAGAATAAGCGGAACCGACCATGAATATAAAATTATCCGATATCGAGAAAACAAATCTCTATAAGGCAAAGAAAATAAAAATCGAGCTGCCGGAGACTCCGCTCCGATATTACAGGCATGGATGGCAGTCCTGGTCGCTCGCCGCATGGACGGAGGTATCCTCCCCCCTTCCAATCCAAAAACCACATATACTGCACCCCTACCAAACCGATGCGGTTTATTCGCTCGAAGAAGATCCTCACGGTTCGTGGCTCGGCGCCGTGGAATTTTCCAATGGCAAAGTCCTCATCCTTGGCGCGCTTTCCACAGATACGCATGTTTTTCTGAAAGGGAATCAACTTGAAGGGCGCAGCGAAGCGGATGAAGCAGAATGGCTCTGTGCCTATGGAGACGAAGATTCGGTCTTTAGCGAATACACTGCACTATTGGGCAAGCGCTTCGGGATCACGAGAAAGCCTGTTTCACCACGCGTATGGTGTTCCTGGTACGGATTCTATTCCTATATCACCGAAAGGAATTTGATTCAGACGATCGACTTGTTGGACGATCTGCCCTTCGATGCAATTCAAATAGACGACGGCTGGCAAAAGGATATCGGAGATTGGGAACCCAATGAAAAATTCCCTTCGGGCATGGCCTCGATGGCGGACAAGATCAAATCCACAGGCAGAACAGCCGGGCTGTGGCTGGCGCCATTATTGATTTCAAACAGCTCAACACTTTTCGCCGATCACGAAGACTGGGTTGTAAAAGATAAGACAGGGAAATATGTTACGACTGGATTTAATGTTTGGGGGCACAATATCTACACACTGGACGTGACGCATCCTGACGTAATCTCGTGGCTGGTCGACCTCATGAGCCGGGTGCGCCGCTGGGGCTTTGACTACATAAAATTGGACTTCCTTTACGGAGGGGCGATGAATGGGGTCCGGCATGCACGCATACCCCGCGAACTGGCATTCCGTAACGTGCTTAGCAAAATACGGGAAGCTTTGGGTGAGGACGCTTACCTCTTAACCTGCGGGGTGCCCATCCTTCCCGCGCTTGGTTTGTGCGACGCCATCCGCATCGGACCGGATGTCTCTCACCTATGGGAAGATTATCTTTTCGAAAATCTTCTCCAGAATTTTTCCACCCCCAGCGCCCGCAACGCAATCCGGACAGTAGTGAATCGGTTGTGGCTCAAACCGCTCGTTCATGTCGACCCTGATGTGGAATACTTTGTGGAAAAGGAAAACGAACTGGAGGAAGAACATAAATCCCAATTGCAGGACCTTGCCCTGATCTGCGGTTTCAAAGCAACAAGCGACCTTCCCCAGTGGATGACACGGCAGGAACGTGAAAAACTAGCCGGTTTTTTGAAAGCGACTCCGAAAATCGGAAAAATCGGGCGTTACAAGTACAAGATCGATGAACGAGTTGTGGATTTCTCAGAAGCCGTCGAATTAGCCAAGCCTCCGAGAGGATTTGCATTAATCCTGAGGGCGGTCATTGGATGGGCGGGAAACTTCAAGGTTATTTTTAATCTTTTCCTTGCGCTGGACAATGTCAAAAAGAAACGGCGAATCGGCATGCGCCATTTGGGATGAGCAAACCGGGCGGTAATCATCATTCCCCAAATAATCCGTCCGTTCTTGCCGCCATGATGAAATCGTTCTTGTGCAAGCCTTTGACCACATGAGTCCACCAATGGACGGTCACCCTCCCCCACTCCAACACAATGAGCGGATGATGGTCTTCCTCCTCCGCTATCGCGGCGATCTTGTTCGTAAGCGCCACCGCCTCGGCGTAATTCTTGAGTTTGAATACGCGCTCCAGGCGTTTGATCCCTTCCACTTCAATTAGCGCCCATCCAGGAACTTGCGATAATAGCCCGCTCACATCAGCATCGGTCAAGGCGGGGTCGCCTTTTCGACACGGAATGCATTTTCCGGTTGCAAGGCTCATTTCAGTAAATCCTTGATATCTTCCGGCTTCGAGAGACGGATGCGCAAAACTTTACGTCCCGCCGCTTTCAGGGCTTCGTAATCACCCAGGGCTTGCGCGCGGATGAGCGTGCCAAAGGTGAGACCCTGACCGGGAATATCCATGTCTTTTTCAGCATCGTACACGAACTGAATGAAACGTCCCTTGTTGGGGCCGCCCTTATGGAATTGCCCCGTCGAATGCTGAAAGCGCGGACCGAAACCAGCCGTCACTGGAAGTTTTGTTTTTGCCCTAATGGCTACCCGCAAGGTTTGAATCGCTTCAATCATTTCAGGATTGCGCGGTAAATAAGCGTTGATCGTCACAAATTCACCTGCATGCGGGTTTGCAAAAAACTCTTCAATGGCTTTATTCGCATCCTTAACATCCACCAAATCGGCTTCTGCAAGTCTGCCCGTGGACTGATAATCCTTGATCTTGGCAATGGTTCGCAATTTGCTATCTTGCACGTCTGGCTGGTCAAATGCGTTAATTCCAAGAATGTGGCACGCCGTCGAAATCGCGATCTCCCAGCGGAAGAATTCAGCACTGGCATCGTAGGCGCTCTCCATCGGAAAATCGATCACCGGAAAGCCGGCATTCTTCAACTCGGATATGCCTGCTTCCAACTCGCCACTGCACTTAATGTATACAAACAACCGGTCACTACCGTAATCTTCCGGTTTGCCAAGCGGTTCCAATGCCACGGGCAGGATGCCTTTGCCATGCTTGCCACTGGACTCGGCAATGACTTGTTCGATCCATCCCGCCATCGCTGTTACTGGCGCATCCGCCAGGACCGTGAGCTTGTCCCTACCCATCAAAGCGGATTCTGCGATCAGAGCACCCAACACCACTCCCGGGTTACGCGCGGCAGGTACATCTGCCAGAGATTGTTTGCGCATCCTGTCTGCATAGCCGAGAAACTTATCGAAGTCGATGCCGAGCAAAGCCGCTGGGACCAATCCGAAATCCGTCAATGCAGAGAAACGACCGCCTACCGTCGGGTCTGCATTAAAGACTTTGCGGAAACCGCGTTCGTTCGCCAGTTTTTCCAGTGAAGTTCCGGGATCTGTAGTAACAATGAACCGCGAGCCGTCATGATTGCTCAATTCCCAGAGGTAATCGAAGGCAGCCATCAGTTCGGCTGTCCCGCCGGATTTGCTGGCAATGATGTAAAGCGATTTCTCCGGCGGGTAATTCTTTACCGCTTCCACAACCTGAGCCGGGTCAGTGGAGTCCAGAATCGCAAGCGAGAGTTTTGCGTCAATCCTGAAGTTGGCGAGTAAAGAGCTGAGCACTTCGGCGGTCAACGATGAGCCGCCCATGCCTATGACCAAAACGCGGTCGATCTTTTCATCATGGATTTGTTTTGCGAATGAGAGATAATCATCGAGTCGCCTGCGGGCGTCGTCGATGGAATCCAACCAACCGAGCCGTTTGGCGGCCTCAGCCTGGCCTTCAGGGTCGTCCGCACCGGACCAGAGCGTTACATCATGTTCCCAGAGGCGTTGGGGAAAAGACTCCATCTCCAGCTGGGATAATCTTTCAGAAACAGAATCAGCCAACGGCGCGATCGAGGCGAGCGCAGCTTTCCGTCGCTCTTCGATTGAATCCAGCAAGGCTTTGAACGCATCCGCAAAGGCTTTCACGCCTTCGTCTTCAAGCTCCTGCGTGACCGTGTTCATGGAAATCCCCTGTGCCTTGAGGTCGACGAAGAGCTGCTGCATCTTTTCAAGGTCGCGCGTGATCGTCATGGTCGAAGTCCCGTGATCGCGGAAGGCATCCAGCGTGGCGGGCGGGACGGTATTGACGGTGTCGGGTCCGATCAGTTCGTCCATATAAAGGGTATCGGAATATTTCGGGTTCTTGGTGCCGGTGGATGCCCATAAAGGACGCTGAACACGCGCGCGGAAGCTCGCCTTGAGTGAGGCAAATCGCGGTGATGTGAAGATGGCTTCGAATTGTTCGTAAGCGAGTTTGGCATTGGCAACCGCCGCCCTGCCGCGCAGCGGGGAATCTTCGGGTAGTTTCGGGTCGATCTTTGAGTCTACACGCGAGACGAAGAACGATGCGACAGACGCCACATGCTGGACCGGAAGGTTTTTTGATATGCGATCTTCAATGCCTTCGAGATAAGCGTTCATGACCTCGGCATAACGGGAGAGCGAAAAGATAAGCGTTACATTGACATTGATGCCCGCAGCGATGCTAGTGTGGATGGCAGGAACACCTTCCTTCGTGGCGGGAATCTTCACCATCAAATTCGGGCGATTTACTCGGCTCCAAAGTTCCTGCGCCTGCTTGATCGTTCCCTCGGTATCCCGCGCCAGATTTGGACTGACCTCTATGCTGACGAACCCATCCCCACCATCGGTCGAGTCGTACAACGGAGAAAAGAGGTCGCAGGCTTCCTGAATATCCTCAATGGCCAGTTGCCAGAAAATCCTCTCTGCATCCCAACCGCCCCAAGCCAGCGGAACCAGCGCGGCATCGTAATCGTTCGTCTTGGCAATGGCATTTTGGAAGATGGTCGGGTTCGAGGTCACGCCGCGGATATCGCCGCGGTCGATCAATGCCTTCAATTCCCCATTTACCAATAACCTGCGTTGAATGTTGTCATACCACAGGGACTGCCCAAGAGCGGTCAACTTCTTGATCGTTTCGGTCATGATATAAATTGCTCCTTATTACGTAAGAAGTAATTGACAATAATCAATTGCCACTTTAACGATTCTCTTCTTCAATACCTTTGATCTTTCCCACACGGCGGGCAAAACGCTCGCCGCCTGATTTATCCCCCAAATACTCGGCATTCAAAAACGCTGGCACAAGAACTTTGACCAACTCCGGTCCGATCACGCGGCCGCCGAGGCAGAGGACATTCATGGCGTCGTGCATTACGCCCTGCGCGGCTGAATAGGTATCATGGCAGATCGAGGCATAAACGCCTTTCATTTTGTTCGCCGCAATCGCCGCGCCAATGCCCGAACCGCAGATCAAAATCCCGCGTTGAGCCTCCGCATTTTGAATCTTCTCGCCGACCTTCTTCGTGAAATCGGGAAAATCCACCACGTCCTCGCTGAAGCTGCCCACATCGATCACTTCATGTCCAAGCGATGCGACCGACTCGAGAACGACATATTTCAACGGGAACCCTGCATGATCGCAACCGACTGCTACTTTCATGATTCTCCTCATGTCATTGCGAGCGCGGAGCCCGAAGCAATCGCCACATTCATGAAGATTGCATCGTCGGAAAGATCGCCCGTCTCGAATTGACTTCTATAGCTCTCTCGCCTTGGAAACAATATTGTCAACTGTAAAACCGAGCTTCTCGAAAATGATTTTATACGGTGCGGACGCGCCGAAACGCTCGATGCCGATGACGCTCTTCGCGTATCGCTCCCAGCCGAGAGTTGCCCCGGCTTCGACGGCGAGTCTCTTCTGAATGTTTTTCGGCAGCACCGACTCGCGATAAGCTTCATCCTGTTTCTCGAACAATTCCCAGCTTGGGAATGAAACCACACGCACGCCCCTGCCCTCATTCGCGAGATTCTGTGCGGCTTCCAGGATCAAACTCACCTCCGAGCCGGATGCCATAAGGATGATCTCGGGCGCGCCAAAGTCCTTCAGCACGTAAGCGCCCTTTTCAACCAGGGCGGGAGTTTCCAAGGTCGGGACATTTTGTCGGGTCAAAGCCAACACAGTGGGACCATCGCGACGTGAGAGGGCAACTTTCCATGCCTTGGCGGTCTCATTGGCATCTGCCGGACGCACGACAACAAGGTTTGGAATAAGCCTCAGGGAAGTCAAATGTTCGATCGGCTGATGCGTGGGACCATCCTCCCCCAATCCCACCGAATCGTGCGTAAAAATAAAGATGGATGGGTAATGTGAAAGCGCCGCCAGGCGGACCGCAGACCGCATGTAATCGGCAAAGACAAGGAACGTCCCGCCATACGGAATAACGCCGCCATATACCGCCATGCCGTTCAAGATGGAGCCCATCGCATGTTCGCGCACGCCAAAGTGGAAGTTCCGTCCCTCAGGCGACTCTTTTTGGAAGGCTGGTGAACCATCGATCTTCGTGTTATTCGAGGGCGCTAGATCCGCCGAACCCCCGATGAGTTCAGGAAGTTTAGCGGCAAGCGCGTTGATCACCCTGCCCGAAGCGGCGCGGGTCGCCATGCCTTTCGAGTCAGCAGGAAATGTCGGTAATGTAGATTCCCATCCATCAGGAAGATTCCCCATGATCACCCGGCGGTTAAATTCCGCGCCTGGTTCAGGATATAAACGCGCATAGGCGTCACAACGTACATTCCAATCTGCTTCGAGTTCGCGTCCGCGGTCGATGGCTTTATGGAAAAATGCCAGCACATCTTCGGGGATGAGGAAACGCGGCTCCTGGGGCCAGCCGAGGTTGGATTTTGCAGCGCTGAGTTCCTCATCGCCGAGAGGTTCCCCATGGGCTTTCTGTGTCCCCTGTCGTGTTGGAGCACCGAAGCCAATAATGGTGCGGCAAAGGATCAGGGACGGGCGTGGGTCGGTCTTGGCGGCTTGGATGGCTTTATCGATGGCGTCGACGTCATTTCCATCCTCCACGCGTTGGATGTGCCAGCCATAGGCTTCAAAGCGCTTGGCGCGGTCTTCCGTAAATGCGAGATCGGTGGAGCCGTCAATGGATATTTTGTTATCGTCGTAAAGATAGATCAGCCGCCCGAGCGAGAGATGCCCTGCCAGGGATGCTGCCTCGGAGGCAACCCCTTCCATCAAATCGCCGTCGGTGACGATGGCATAGATATTAGAATCGACCAATTCATGGCCGGGTTTATTGAATACGGCGGCAAGATGTGCCGCGGCGATCGCCATTCCCACACCGTTCGCAAATCCCTGCCCGAGCGGACCGGTGGTGACTTCCACGCCGGGAGTCAAGCCGTATTCGGGATGACCGGGTGTTAGACTGCCCCACTGGCGGAAGTTCTGCAATTGTTCGAGTGATAGGTCGTATCCGCTCAAATGGAGGAGGGAATACAGAAGCATCGACCCATGCCCGCCCGAAAGGATGAAGCGGTCGCGTCCCATCCATTTTGGATTGCGCGGATTATGTCTCAAATGACGGGTCCAGACAGTGTATGCCATTGCCGCCGCTCCCATCGGGAGACCCGGGTGGCCCGAGTTGGCTTTTTGCACGCCATCGGCCGATAAAAATCGAAGTGTATTGATTGCCTTGCTTTGAAGTCCAGAGGTTGTCATGGGGAAAATTTTACCATTCGGTTAGTATTTTTCCTTCAAGTTTTTTTCAGGCAGAACGATCTTCCCTTCCTTCGGATGCCCGATTATGGAAATGTTTTCCGCTTTATTGACTGCCACCCATGCTGTATAAGCGGCGACCATTGCGTCCAATTGTTCGGGCGAATACAACATTTCCAGGGGCCAGGCGCCTTTGATCATCTTATGGCGCGTGATCTCCTCGAAAAAATCCATGGGGTCTTTGATTCCCACACCGCATTCGTACAGGAGCAATTGCCTTTGAAGTTTACCCTCGACAGACGGCTTTGATTGTGGAATGCCGCCCACCATGACGCAAAAACATGCATGCGGCTGGGTCTCCATTACCTGATAGGGGGATTTCTCGGCAGGGTATTTTTTAAACCCCATCTTCTCCAGTCTTCGATATAAAGTAAAACCAGATTGAACCCAGGCCGGGCAGGTCCCCACGGTTGACGGCGTGCCCGCAACAGCGATCCCGCGTTCGCGCAACTCGATCTCCGCCATCCGAAACCCAGAGGCGCGGGATTTCAAGGTCTTGAACATCTCTTTTTTCTTATCACGCACCAAGCCGCGGTTCAACCCGGAAGGAGCGTTGACTGCTGCAACTGCGGAAGATTGCCCTGCGAGGAACGCAACCACCTCGTCCAATTCGCCGTCTGCCAATGCCACCAGGTTCATCCCCCTGTCCAATACCGCATAGGTAAACGACTTTTGTGAGGAGGTGGGGTCGATGCCGACGAAGACCGTATCAGTGAAAAGCATAGTAAGATGGAATAATCCAGAGATTACACGGATTTGGCGGATTTGACATAACAAGGAAAATCGGCGAAATCTGCGGGTTCACAGGAAAGAAACAAACTCTATTTTACTTCTAAATCGCATGGATCGAACGCAACGCCTCATTCTCTATGCACTGACCCTGATCGCGGGAGCCGCATGGATCATCCTTTCCGCCGGGACGGGTCCGATCACCCAGGAAGGTCCCGCTCCTCAAGCGGGCTTTCCCGCTCCCGATTTCACTCTTAAGAACGCTGCTGGCGATTCTTTCACGCTCTCCGAACTTAAAGGGAATGCAGTTTTGGTCAACATGTGGGCAACCTGGTGCCCGCCCTGCGAAGCGGAAATGCCCGCCATCGAAGCCATGTATAAGGAATACATGGCACAGGGCTTTATTGTGCTAGCCGTGAACCAGACATTTCAGGACAATCCTTTCGAAATAACCCCATTCACAAAAGAACACAACTTGACCTTTCCCATCCTGCTCGATGAGACCGGCGAGACCGCGCGCATGTACCAAGTCCGCTCCCTGCCTTCCTCCTATTTCATCGACCGCTTCGGCGTCATCACCGAGGTTGTGATTGGCGGACCGATGTCCGAAGCCCTGCTGCGTACGCGCATCGAGGAGGCGTTGAAATAAGATGCTCGAATTTTTCCAGAATCTTTTCGCGCCTCCGCGGCATATGATCCTGTTGATCGTCGCCGCATGGATCGGACTCACCCTCGCCGAACGCCGCACGGGACGGCATCAGGTCGGCAAGGAAGACCTTAACAACATCACATTCTACGGCTTGATCGCCTTTGTCCTCGGCGGGCGCCTTTCATACATCCTGCAAAATATGTCCGCCTTCTCCAAGAGTCCGATCGGGATCATTTCGATCAACCCGGACTTGTTCGATCCGCCCGGAGGCCTCGCCGCTGCGGTCATCGGCCTGCTCGTTTACGCGCAAAGGAGGCAGATCCCGCTCTGGAATGCGCTCGATGCGCTCACGCCATTCTTTGCTATGATCGCGATCGGTATGGGATTAAGCCGCATCGCATCCGGCGATGGGTTTGGGATTCCCACCGGCCTGCCGTGGGGGATCGATCTTTGGAACGCGACCCGGCATCCAACCCAGATCTACGAAACGCTCGCCTCGCTCCTGATACTGATTCTGGTCTGGCGCTTCAAACCAATTCCACACCCCGGCTTTCTTTTCTTAACCTTCGCCGCACTGACGGCTCTCTCCCAACTTATCCTGCAAGCCTTTCGCGCGAATAACTCCGTATTCTTCGAAAAATATCGGGGCGAACAAGTCCTTGCATGGGTCGTGCTCCTGGCATGTTTCATCCTACTGGAGTCAAAATTTAATTCCAAATCAAAAACGGGCTGATCTTCGTCAGCCCGTTTTTGATTATTAAGATTTTACCCGAGTTCCGGCTCGATCAAGCCGTAACTCCCATTGCGCCGGCGGTACAAAACATTGATCTTGCTTGTCTCAGCATTGTAGAAGATGAAGAAATTATCATGACCAAGGTTGCGCATCTGCACCAGCGCCTCATCCTCGGACATTGGATAAAGCACGAATTTCTTCCGTTTGGCAAACAGCGGCGAGAGCTCCCCCGTTTCATCGTCGATGATGTCGTCCGCGACCTCCGCCGCGGAACGCCCATCCCCACGCCCGTGATATTTCTTCCCCTTGTATTTCTCGATCTGGCGCTGGAGATTGTCGATCGCCATGTCGAAGGCGGCAAGCGCCTCGTCCGCGCGTTCCTCGGAACGGAACGTAAAACCCTTACCAAAAACTGTCACCTGGGCGACGTTCCTGTCCTTGGCATCGCGCGCCGCCTTATGGTGCGACAACTCCACGCGGGCTTCGTCGATGGCCGGCAGGTAGTGATCGAGGTTTCCGGCCTTTTTCGTGACGTATTCCTCGATCCGTTCCGTTAAACGGATGTGACGTGTCTGAACTTCCACTTTATTGGACATAAGAAGCTCCTTTTTGGGTTGTTAAGTTACAAACACAAACACGCTACGCGATTCCCAAGCCGTGATGGGGCATTGCGCGCGCGATCGTCAACGCAAATACGTCCCGGGCGCCTGTGGCATATAGCGTCTCCGCGCCGGAGGAAAGAGTCGAACCGGTTGTCGAAACATCATCGATGATAAGGACGATTTTCCCGTTTACCCCCGCGGCTGCCTGGAAGGCTCCGCTCACATTTTTTTGCCTCTCCTCCCTGCTCAATCCCACCTGCGAGCGTGTTTCCTTTTTTCGTACCAACGCGTTTGGAGAGTAATCCACCCCCAAACCCATGGCAAGCGGTTTTGCAATCATGGCAACCTGATTATATCCCCTTTCCCGCAATCGTTGTTTCCCAAGCGGGATGGGAATTATCAAATCGGCATTCCAATTCAGTCCGCGTACAAAGGTCAACATGTGCGCTGCAATTGCATCGCCCATCGAAAGATCTCGCCGGTATTTCAATTTATGCAATGCCGAACGAAGCGGTTCCTCGAATTCCGCCCAGGCTCTCAGGGAACGAAAATGCGGCTTGCGCGCCAGGCAGGTTGCGCATGTCCCTGCCTTTTCCTGGGGCAAACCGCATACGTCGCATAGTATTCCGTTCAGTATTTTTACCTTCCGCTGGCAATCCAGACACCAACGTGAGCCTGCCTTCCCGCAGCCGCCACATTCAGGCGGGAATAGCAGGTCGAGTGATTTCCAGATAGTACGATACGCCTTGTATTTCCAGTTCTCCAATGGACCCTACCAAGATAACAAGGTTAATGTATTTCGGACCAGGCCGATGTCTAAGGCCCGATGAATGGAGCGAACGCCTCCGCGATCTGAAAGGCGGCGGGAGCCATGAGAATGATCATGATCGATGGAAAGGTCAGCAAAGCCATTGGGATGATCATCTTCACAGGCGCTTGATGCGCCTGCTCCTCGGCTCGTTGACGCCGCTTCAACCTCATCTGGTCGGACTGAATGCGCAGGACTTTCGCCAGGCTCACACCGAGGAGCTGGCTTTGGATGACGGCAGCCACGAAACTGGTTAATTCCGTCAAGCCGATCCGGTCAGCCATGTCGCGCAGGGCTTCGCGCTGCGTCTTTCCAAGTTGGATCTCACGGATGCATCTGCCAAACATGATGGACAGTTCGTTCTCCCACTTGTCCGCCACTTTAGACATCGCGGCTTCGAAGCCCAAACCCGCTTCCACGCATATCGTAAGCAGGTCAAGCGCGTCAGGAAGCGCTTTCCGAACCTCGTTTTGTCTGCGGGTAATCCGGCTTGAAAGCCACATCTGGGGAAAGAAAAAACCGAGGATGGTGAACAAAGCAACGACAAGGATGATGCGCCCGGTGGGCCACGTCACCTGGGGCAGATTCGATATCAATGTCAAAAGGCCGCCAAACAAGGCAGCGCCGACAAAACGGGTTGCCAGAAACGTCGCCGCGTCGATCCGTCCGGGATTCCCAGCCAGTTCAAGTTTGAGTGTGGTTTCCTGCAGAAGTTTCTCCGGGGTAAAACGGGCAGAGATATCGCCAACCCGCTTTACGATCGGGATGACGACACGCTCCATAAAAGGCTGCTGAAGTTCGATGTCTTCGAGCGAAACGTTTTCGCCGCGCTGGGTCGCTTCCGCCAGGCGCGCAAGGACCGGGTCGGATTCTTCGCCCTGCACCTGACGGGCGAGGCGTGCCCCGATCACCACCACAAATCCGATTCCCCCGATAATGGCCAGGACGATTACGATCGCGATGATAGTTCCCAATTCCATGTTATACCTCGATATCAGCAATTCTCATCATAACGAAATAACCGGAAAAGATCAAACCAAGAACAATACAGATGATTATGCCTGCGCACAACATACCGCGGTCGGTTATGGATAAAAGATAATCCGGGTTGAGGAACCAGAGGATCAAAGTCAAACCAAACGGGATGAGGGAAAGAACCGTTCCGGAGGTTCGGACCTGCGCCGTCAATACGCGAACCTCGCCCTTAATGCGAATTCGTTCGCGAATGGTAAAGGAGATATTATCGAGAATCTCCGATAGATTACCGCCCACTTCGCGCTGGACGTTGATCGCTGTTACGACAAAATCAAGGTCGTCGCTAGGGATGCGGCGAAGAAGATTGTCAAGCGCTGTTTCCATTGGGATGCCGATCTGCAATTCCTGCACGACGCGACGAAACTCGTCATTGATCGGAGACGGAAGTTCCTTGCTGATTGCCTCCATAGCCTGCATGGTGGAGTAACCGGCGCGGAGTCCGTTTACCATGAGGTTCAGCATATCCGGCAGCTGGTCGCTGAATTTTTGCAGCCTTTTTCTCTGCTGTGAGCGGACATACATGCGCGGGGCAATCGCGCCGAAGACAGCGCCGATCAATGCCGAAAACCAATGTTGATTTCCAATGAACCACGCTACAAGTCCGAAGAATAATATGCTCAGTGCAATTAAAACAATATATTCGGCAACCTTGAATTTCATATCCGCACGCGCCAGATCGCGCGCAATGCGGCCGCCGAACGGGGTTTTTTCCACCCGCTTGGAAACCCAGTTCGTAATGACATACTTCTGAGCCTCCCGATCGAGGTTTTTCTGCCCTTCATCCTCAATATATTGGCTGAGGCGCTCCTCGACCAGGGAACGCTCGCTGTTCAAAGAGGCAATCAGACCAAAAATCAGCAGAACGATCAGGACTATTCCGCCAACAATGATGATCCATTCCATTGAGCTACTTCCTTTGGTTCCAGTCTTCCTGACATGTGCCTAGTAACGTCTTCGCTCGCCGATGCCGAATATGGAGGGCGGTAGGTGGATGCCCGCCGCCTCGATCTTGTCCATGAACTTCGGTCGCAAGCCTGTCGGGCGAAGCCGGCCGACAATGCGTCCGTTTTCCGTACCCGTCTGTTCAAATATGAAAATATCGGTCATGGTGATCACATCACCTTCCATGCCGCTCACCTCGGCGATGGTAACCACCTTACGGGTCCCGTCACGCATACGTTCCTGTTGGCAAATGACATCCACCGCGCTTGCCACCTGTTCGCGGATCGCCCTCACAGGCAGATCCATGCCAGCCATCAAGCACATGGTTTCGATACGAGCCAATGCGTCGCGAGGCGAGTTGGCATGAGCCGTCGTCATCGAGCCGTCATGGCCGGTGTTCATTGCTTGAAGCATATCCAGGGTCTCGCCACCGCGACATTCGCCGACAATGATGCGTTCGGGGCGCATACGGAGGGCGTTGATTACCAGGTCGCGGATCGTTATTTCACCGCGGCCCTCGATGTTCGGAGGGCGGGATTCAAGGGTGACCACATGCTCCTGGCGCAACTGCAATTCTGCGGCGTTTTCGATGGTAATGATGCGCTCGTCGGATGGAATGAAACCCGAAAGAACATTCAACAGGGTCGTTTTACCTGAACCGGTACCGCCGGAAATGATGATGTTAAGCCGCGCTTCGACGCAAGCCTTGAGAAATTGCACCGATTCAGGACTGACCGACCCGAATTGGATCATCTGGTCCACCGTAATGGGGTTCTTGGAGAATTTACGGATCGTCAGGACCGGTCCCACAAGCGAAATGGGCGGAATGACGGCATTGACGCGGGATCCGTCAGGAAGGCGGGCATCCACGTAAGGACTCGATTCGTCGATTCGGCGTCCAAGCGGAGCAACGATGCGGTCGATGATGCGCATGACGTGATCGTTGTTTTCAAACGTGATCGGAACGCGATGCACTTTACCCTTGCGTTCGATATAAACATTCTTGGGTCCGTTCACCATGATTTCAGTAATCGTGTCGTCTTCGAGAAGGGACTGCAACGGACCGAAACCGAGGATTTCCGCCGATATTTGTTCGAACAGTCTCGCGCGTTCGGGGCGCGAAAGGACGATGTTTTCTTCGGTCAGGATCTGCTCGAACAGGTTTTGGATGGTGCGGCGAACCTCATCGGTCCTCGTGACATCCATCGACGGATCGATCTCGGCAAGGAGTTTATTTTGCACCCGGGTTTTGAGGTCGAAGTAAGAGCCAGCCTGGGGTGACGTGATCGGCGCGCTGACCCTCCTGGCCTGGAGGGAGGATAATCGTGATGAATCGCCTCCGCCTCCGGAAGTCCCCTGACTATCGCCTCCCGTCTTCGGCGGAACCTGCGCTGGTGAATTGGGAGTCTGCTGACTCCCCGATCCCTGCCCCTGTTCTATGCGTCTCAATAAAGACATGCTCTTTCTCCTTACCGCTTAATCGCGGAACTCTCGTTTTCATTTTCCAAAGCGATCAAGCGCGCACGAACGGTTTCCGCCAGGGAGAAAATTCCCCTTCCAATCGGCTGGGATTTATTATCCAGCATGAAGGGAACTCCGCGGTTGACCGCATTTATGGCTATTTTTTCATCCAGCGGAATGGCTGAAGTTATTTCATGTTTAAGATTTTCGCCCACACGTTCGGGGGTGATGGCAATGCGTTTGTCGTAGCGGTTCATGGCAAAAATGATGCGATCTTTGCCGACCCCCATCGTATTCAACAGGTCCAATATCAACCGGGAATTCTTGATGGCGGGAATCTCCTGGGTGGTGACCAGCACCACAACATCGCTGATATCGAATGCGGAAAGGATGACATCGGTGAGAATCGGCGAGGTATCAACGACGACATAGGAATAGATCTTCTGCAGGAATTGCAGGACTTTCATGAACTGGTCGGGCGAAACCTTCTCCGCCATTTCTGGCCGTTGGGGTGCCGCCAGAATACGGATTCCGGAAGCTTCGTGTTTGATCAGAATTTCATCCGCAATCTCGGCATCGAGGTCGTCCACGCGCGGGGCGATGTCGACAATCGTATTTTTCCCCTGTTCGTTCACAAAGATGGCCACATCTCCAAATTGCAGATTACCATCAACAAGAACAGAACGCGTATCCTCGTTATTCAGGGCAATCGCCAGGTTGACGGCAATGGTCGTACAACCTGTGCCGCCCTTCGGGCTATAGACAAGGACGATTTTCCCTCGAACCGGCGGCGCATAACCTCCAAAGCCCGTCATCCCTGCCGCTGCGGACATCGCCATTTGTTGTTTGGCGCCCTTCTCGCGTTCAACGTGCGCCATCTCCCCCGCCCGCTTGATCGCGGATATCAGCTCATCGCCAAGAGGGGGCTTCGTCAGAAAATCCCTCGCCCCGGCAAGCATGGCTCGACGCATATAATTCTGGTCGCTTTGAACGGAAAGGATAACGACTTGCACGTGCGGGGATTGCGAACGTATATTTTCCGTAGCTGTGATGCCGTCGATATCCGGCATATTGATATCCATCAACACCACATCGGGGTTGACTTCCTGGGAAAGTTGAATCCCCTCCCGTCCCGTTCGAGCCGTGCCGACAACCTCTATGTCAGACTCGAACTGCAGGAGTTTGCGTACGTTTTCTCGGGTCTCGGCGATATCGTCTACTATTAAGACTCGGATCTTATCAGCAGCCATGGATGATACTTCCAGTCATTAAGTCCTTTTATTCCTCAGGCGGAGGCGCATCATTCGGTAACGCCGGTGACACGAGCACGGTCAGAGCGGGGTGCAACGCGTAGGGAAGTTTTGCGGGAACCGGGATGTTATATTGACTTAATAAGAATTGAAGGGTGGACGCTTCTGTTGCGAGCCGGGTCTGATCGGACGGGTTCCGTAAGGTGAGGGAGAGCTTTGCGTTTGTATAGATCAGATAGGAAAGCGTCACTGAATCCTGTGGAGTGACGACCAGGGTTACGAGGTCGGGGGTAACAGGCGCGGGTTGTTCGGCATTGGGATCTGCGGGTTGCTGGTTAGCCGTGGCGGCGGATTCCACAAGAGGGAAATCACCCAGGCGCAGCACAACCACATCTTGAAGAAGAGTCTGACACACTGTTCGCGGGCGCTGGGCTTCGGATGGAATCAAATAATAGGGTTGTTGGACCGATGGATCTAATTCCAAACGACCCTGAGCGGCGCCTGATGAGACAACACCCAAGGAAAGGATGGGCAGTCCCTGGGTTGTGAAGCCCTGGGCATCAGCACCTTGCAGAATGCCGCCCAAGCCGGTCCCGGTGAGGATTGCGGTCAGGTTCGGGAGAATTGTCTGGTAGGCTGGGTCGACATCCACAAAAAGGAGGCAGACATTGACGTTGACATGCGCTCCGCTATTTACCGCATAGCCGGATGTTCCAAGGCGGTCGATGGGAACAGACATGGCGGTCATGCCCGGCGGGATGACGGACGCCCAATCAGGTCCAGAGATTGCGACCTCGGAAGAGTCGCCAACCATGGGTTCCGTGATGACAACACCCTGATCGAGAGGCAATCTGGCTGTCTTATCCACAAGAAACGGCAGCTCGTCACGGGTGAACATGACCGATACCACTCGTTCCTGCGGGATGCTCAAAGTAGCAAGCACATCTTCGGTGATCTTGCCTCCTTGTGGAATGTTCTGAGCCGCATAATATATTTCCACATACGTGGGCTGTTCGGTGGGCGGGGGCGCCAGGAATTGGCGCAATGCCACGAAACCGACCACGAGGGCGATGATGACGATCAAAAGCACCAGGATCAGTGTACGAGCGCGACGCATACGTATCTCCTCTCGACTAGCTGCGAATTATTTCCGCAACTTTATAACATTTCAATTATACAGGAAAAATATCAAATGCATGTTTGGAGGGGTCGGCGACAGTCGATACGCCGAGCTCCTTACAAGATTGTTAACCAGATGGGTCTAGATTCTTGCCTGGACCGTAAAGGAAATCTTGGTTCCCGAGCCGACTGAACTATCCACCTCAAATTTCCCACCCAACATCTCAGAACGCTCCCGAATCAACTTCAACCCGAGGTTGCCGGATTCTTTCAATACTTCCGGGTCGAAACCCCGCCCATTGTCATCGACAGTAACCCGCAGATAATCGTTCCCAAGGTCGAGATGGACTTTTACCAGGGTGGCCTGGCTGTGACGCGCCGCATTCCCAAGAAGCTCCTGAACCGCCCGGAAAATCATTACTTCCAGATACGGCTCGAGGCGGCGTTCGTTACCTGATACGGTGACACTTACATCCATGCCTGACTGTTCCTTGAACGCGTCCGCGTATTTCCGAAGGGTGGGAACCAGACCGAGATCGTCCAGCATCATTGGCCTCAATTCGAATATGTAGCCTCTCACCTTTTGAAATGTGCTCATCGCCGAGGTTTTCAAATTCGCCAGTTCTGCCTTTGCCTGCGAAGAGTCTACATCCAGCAGGCGCATGGCGATCTCGGTTTGAAGGATAAAATTCGAGAGCGCTTGGGCGGGACCGTCATGCATCTGCCGCGACAAACGCTGGCGCTCGGCTTCCTGCGCATTGACGATCATTTCGATGCCGCTCATTTGTTCCTTGGACGAACCGGCGGAGTTCGCATCCCCGCTGTTCCGGTTCATTATCTCCTCCAAAACCGCTTTGTACTTCTCAAGGTGAGATTTATCATTTTGTAACTTTTCCAACTGTCCCCGCATCACCAACAGCCTCTGCTGGGCATCCAAGGCCGAATCATACGCCATCTTTATATCTTCCACCGCTCCACCCTGTTTTACAATCTGTTGTAAATGCGATGTGATCGCTGTATTCCTTTGGGCGAGTTTGGAAAGTTCCCCCTGGCTTTGTTCCATCATCAGCGTGACTTCGCGCAGGGCGCGCTGGGTCTCATCCAATTCGCTTCTGTAATCGACAGTCTCGTCGGGCATGAAATTCTCCTAGGGGCGGATATCTGTATCGCGCAGGGTGACCCAGCCGCGTTTCAACGCGTACACAACCGCCTGCGTGCGATCCTCCACGCCGAACTTGCGCAGGATGGCAGTGACATGGTTCTTGACGGTCTGATGGCTGATGCCCAAAAGCGATGCGATCTCTTTATTGCTCATGCCGCGCACAACACAACCAAGGACTTCCATTTCGCGGTCTGACAATGGATGGAAAGGTGCGCCAGGTTCGCTATAGGAACGACGCGCGCCTTCCATGCTTTCCTCCACCCACAGTTCCAGCTCGCGGCGGGTGAAGACGTTATTGGCGAAGACGTACTTCCCTTCAGCCACTTCGCGGATTATGCGGGAAAGATTTTGAGGCTCGATATCCTTCGAGCAATACCCATGCGCCCCCGCAAGCGCGGCATGGATGGCCTGCTCCAGGTCGTCGTAACCGGTCATTAAAATGATGCGCGTGCCGACCTTATCCTGCGAGACCTGGTGCGTGATCTGCTGGCCGTTCATTCCCGGGAGATTCACGTCCAGGACGGCGACATTCGGTTTTTTGGTTCGGATCAATTCCAGCGCCTCATCACCAGACGCAGACTGGGCAATGATCCTCATATCCGATTCCAGGGACAGCGCATCCACCACGCCCTGGCGAAAAAGCGGGTGGTCGTCGACAACAAGCAGGGTGATCTGATTCATGTCAGGCCCAATCTCTCATTTCCTTTTGATTTGTTCGCTTTCCGAATTAATGGGCTTATTTTAACAGATTATCTCATTTCCAACGGTAAATTGTCATGGGAGCGACATCTTCATCCTGCGTCATGGGTCCTCCCGCCACAAAGACCGCCTCTTTCCCCTGCACCATGTTCTCGTACAAGTTGGAAAAGTCGATCAGGTAATCCGCATTTCGCTCATTGAGGAATTCCGTCAAACGCGCTTCATCTCGAATGAAGGGAACAACCTCCGGCGAGATCAACCCGGCAAGGTCGATCAAAGGATGATCGTCAAAATAACCGAGCGCCCCGATGTCGTGAGCCGCCACCACAGCATCCGACGGCAGATTTGCCGCCGCCCACTTTGCGGTAACGACCATCTCCTGTTCGATGAGGGCGACATCGCGGGCATAGGTATTCGCGCCGAGAAAGAAGAACAAAATGCTCGTCGCCGCGATGCCGGACTGCCAGAGCGTTTTCACAAACCATTGATAACGCCCGAAGGTTTTGGACCCTGAAAATTCGATAACAGCGAACAATCCCATGAGGAACAAGACCGGCATGGCGGGCATTACGTAGCGCCCGTGCTGGTAAACAGGCAGGCGCAGAATATAAATGAACATATAGCCAAGCGACCATGCAAGGACAAGCAGGCTTCCCCAGTAACGCTCGCGAAACGATCTAACTACCCACACGATCGCGCCAATCGAAACCAGGAAGAAGGGACCGGCAAACAATTGCAGGGAAAGATCTCCAAGACGATCGAATATGGTCCTTTCCTGCCAGGCTGCATATTCCGCCTGCTTCGCGTAAAAAGTGTTCGGCATGGGCGAATCACCGATCAACAGGTTGAAGAGGAGATAAAACAAAAAAACGGAACCGAAACCGATGACGATCCGCATCAGTCCGCTCAAACGAGAGGGCGTGTCTCCTTCTTTAATGATAACCATCAACGCAAGCGGACCGAGCAGAGTCAAACCGTCGGGGCGGACCCAAACGCTTATCCCGGCAAGCAAGCCAAGGGGGAGATAGCGGCGCGAATTCAACATCAAGGCGGATAAGACCCCGGTCGCGATCAAAGCATGAAGCAGGGTTTCCATCCCAGACATGGCCGCCCAAACGAGGTGCCATTCGAAAATCATAAACAATCCAACCCAGGGGATCGGAGGCGCGTAATTTGAAAGCAAGCGCCGCGCCGTTGCCTCGCTCAAGACTCCCAAAGCCCAAAGAGTGAACAGACCCAGAAAATAAGGCCAGATGTATGGCTCGAGACCAATGAAAAAACCGATGGCGAGCAGCGCCGACCAAAGCGGGGATGTGGAACCTGCGGATGGAGTGCCGGGTCGAAACGACCACTCGCCGTGTGCGGCAAGGTTGCGCGCAAAGGTCAAATGGATCCAGGAG
Organism: Candidatus Villigracilaceae bacterium; assembly: GCA_026645935.1. Classification (GTDB taxonomy): domain Bacteria; phylum Chloroflexota; class Anaerolineae; order Anaerolineales; family Villigracilaceae; genus Villigracilis. Next base: position 42,191 of record JAPKMP010000015.1, read on the forward strand.
TCGTCGAGTGGAAAGCCGATCTTGTAAACCAACGCGCAGGCACCCAAATAGATCAAGCCCGCCAGCACAGCTGCAACGCCGAGAACAGCCAGATCGCGCTTCGTAAGCAATTTAAGGAAATTGGAAAACGCGGATCTCATTCACTTCACCCAAATAAAGAAGTTGGTCGTAATTCCCCGGATTATCGTACAGGTCCCGCAAGAGTTCGAGCCTGCCGCGCGGTTCGAATGCAAAGTATCGAATGTCGTAACGATCTGCCAGCGAGAGCAGCGTGTTCACATCGCCATATGGCTGGGAGAAAGCCGGGCGTTCCGTCATGATGAAATAGCCGGGCGAATTCAAGACCACGACGGAATCCCCGGGCTGCGCGCCGTGTTCGATCAGATATCTCTCGACAGCCGGATAGGATAATTCGCCTTCATCCCAACCCTCCTGGATAACGCGTACCCAGACGACCCAGGCGGAGAGCATGACCACGATCTGGACCAAGGCGACTCGAAACACGACGTAGGCATGGTCGCTGAAGCGATTCTTTTTCCTCGCCCAGGCAACAGCATGTTCGAGTCCGAACGGAGCGAGAGTCCAAAACAAAGGCTGAAGCGCCGCACCCGCATGGAAGAAACTCCCACGCGCGCCCGCGAACGGAAAGATGAAAGACATAACAAAGAAAAGGATCATCCATGCGGTGAAAGCCAACTGCACGCGCCGGTCTTTGCGCATTTGCGCCATGCCGATCACGATGAACGGAAACAAGATAAGATGTCCCTGCGCCGCGATCACCGATTGGATATTCGTGGTGAACGACCACCAGCGGATTTCAAGAATCGACTTCCAGCCGCTCGCCAGCCAGGAATCGATCGTTAATTTCGAGGCGGGGTAGATAAAGGTTTCTTCATAGGTGGTCAGCCATAAGGCGCGGCTCCCGGCGGGGGACATGATCGAACCGAAGACGGTTAGATTCCTGATGTACCAGGGACCCATGACAAGAATGAAACCCGAAAATGCAATGACGCAGAATTGAATGAAGGAAACGAAGCCGAGTTTTTCATCCCGTACCCGCCAGAGGATGAATAAAAAGGTCAATGCCAGCCAGAGTAGCCCGTCACTGCGCGCAAGCGACATGAACCCGGCTAACAGTCCCATCCAAAACCACGGGTGCGGCCGGTCCGCGATGAGGAACATCAAACCACCGGCGATCATGAAGATTCCATAGTTATCGGGCACGGGCAGGAATGGCAGATGGAAGACGGGGAAGACCGCCAGCAGACCGGAGGTCCAGGCGAAGGCTGTGTTCTGAAAGAAGCGATACGATAACGCGGCCGTGAGAGGCGGAACCATCGAAGCAAGCAAAATAAAAAATATCCGCCCCGATTCGTAATTGGCATGTCCGGTCAACCACATCCCAAGCGCGGAAACGATGGATGCCAACGGAAACCAATATCCATGCGAAGGATGCGGAATGCCCTCAGGGTCGTCGAGATAATTCCAAAGGTACGGCTCGTTGAAGCCCTGCCCCTTTGCCAATTGCAAACCGCCCGAATAGTAATAATCCGCATCGAGATAGCCGGGCACGGCTTGAAGACGGCTGACGGCGAATTGGAGAATCAACGCAAGGATAAAAAGGATGATATAGGCTCGGCGGGTCATGGTGGGGTTGGGGAGTATTGATTCGTGAATAGGATTACGATTTACGATTCACCGCATCTGCCCAGACGCGCGGCGGACGAATCGCCCACCAGCGAATCCAGTATAAACCAAGCAAGGTGAAAACAGGCAGGAAAAGAAACAGCAGTTGCTGCGCCAGCACGCCATAACGCGGCAGGGCAAAAAGGTAAAGAGCCCACGGCGTGGCAAAGATTAAAACGATGAAAAGAAAGTTCAAGAAAGACCCGACGCCTTTCCATCGGTCATGGATGACGGCAAAGACCAGCGCGAGCGGAACGACCAGCACGGCGAGATTATCCATCCCGGTGCGAAAACCGAGCAAAGGAGTCGCCGCGAGAGTCAGGCAGGTGACCCAGTACAGGCGGCGCGAATCGCCGGTGAGTGTCTTGTTCCACTCGTAGCCGAGAAGAACGATGAGAAGGACGGCGGACACCCAGGCGGGAAGATTTCCATATTCCGGCAGCGCATGACGAAGGACAGTGAAGATCGAAAAGCCATAATCCGCGCGGAAATTGTTCATCCCGGCGCGCAAGGCGGGAAGGATCCAGCCGGGATACAGGAGAAAGGAGATGGCGAGTAAAACAATGGATATCATCCCGAAGCCCGCAAGCACCCGCGCCCGTCCTTCTTTGTAAGAGCGCCACGCTATCAACACCAGGAACGGCAAGCCCGCCTCCCAATAATAGATCGAGAGGGCGATCAGCGCCCCCGCAAGTTCGTCCTGTTCGTTCCGCATGGCGAGGATGATTCCGGCGTAGACCAGGGTGAGCAAGATGACCGGACTTGCTTCGAGAATCGCCTGAAAGGCGAAAAAGTTAACGAAACAAAAGAGAAGGAACAAGACCGAAAACCAGCGCGGCGCCTCCCAATCCGCGAGACGCATGCTGAGGATGGCAAGTGCCAACAAAGCCCATTCGAGGATCAAGGCAAATATCGCCCGGGCAGTCATCGGGTCCGAAAGAAGCGCAAAAGGGAAATAAAGGAGAAGAAGATGAAACGGCGTATCCAAAATAAAGGGCTCATCGCCCGCCCCTGCGGAATCCCCATAGACCAGACCCTGTACGATGTTCGGAACGTACAACGTGTACGGATCGATGCGCTCGAAGAGAAACGCGCGCGCGCCGGCCCAGTGACGCAAAAAATCGCCGCCGCCTTTTGGCAGCGAGAGGTTTGCATAAAAAAGCCCGGCAGAAACGGCGATAATAAAAATGGAGACAACGGCAATGAAAAGATAATCGCGCGTCGTCAGCGATCTGGATGGGGGCTGAAAATTCATCCCTCACCCTAAGCCTCTCCCACTGGGAGAGGGAATTTTAAATCGGTAGATCGGGCGGGTGGGACCCGGTCTTGCCGCTTCGACGAATCCCGCCTGCTTGAACGCAGAAGCCGTTCCTGTAAAAATAAAAACGGGAGGTGCATCCTCTTTCGTCTCGACGGGATATCCTTCGACGATCCTTGCCCCGCAATCTTTTGCATAATCCACAGCGGCTTTCAACAATTCGACGGCCACACCCATCTTGCGATGTTTTCTATCGACGAACAAACAAGTGACCGACCAGACTTCCTGATCGTCGATCGGTTTGAGGACGCGCGAATAAGCAAGTTTTGGATATTGCCCACGCGGCTCGATCGCCACCCAGCCGATGGGATAACCTTCCAGGTATGCCAGCAAACCGGGGACGATCTTCGCATCGACCACGGACTTTTGCATTTGCCTGTTTCCCTCGCCTTTGTTTTCGCTGAAGGCTTTACCGCGAAGTTTCCAATGCATGCACCAGCATCCGCCGCAGGCGCCGTTCTCGCCGAAGAGCAATTCGAAATCGCGCCATAGTTTTTGCGTGAGCGGATGGAAGGAGAGGTCTAGTGTAGTCATTGGGTTGGGGGGTTGATGATCAGGGGAGGAGGATTTGGAGGCGTTTTGGAAATATCTCGTATTTTAGCGATGTCAGCCATTCAGGGAATAGTTCGCCGTCGGTGTGGGCGGGAGAGGGTTTATCCATTTCGATGGCAAGTCGGGTGCAGTGGACTTCGTACATTCCTTCCATTTCGATGAAGGAACCTTTATCGGGTTTCATGGTACGTGGCAGAGCCTGGAACAAGCCAAGACGTGTATCGCGGTGGCCATAACTAAAGGTGAGTTTGCCATCGCGCGGATCGGCATGTGGCGACATGTAGAATACGCCGCCGGTGAGGCGTGTGTTGCCGACGGAGACCAGGGACAGAGGTCCATTGAACGAGCCGCCATCCCATTCCATTTTGACATGCCATTCGGGTCTATCCATGATGCCCTGCACAGCGGCAACCAGATATCTTCCGATGCCCTTGATCGAGTGAATTTTTTCCTGCTTGGTGGTGACGTAGGGTTCGAGACCCGCGGCGGAGTTATTGACGAAAAATCGGTCGTTGCATTTGCAGACGTCGATGAGATCAGTTTTACCTGCGGCGATGACTTTGGCGGCTTCGGTTAAATCTTTGGGCAGACCAAGGTTGACAACCAAATCGTTGGCGGAACCAAGCGGCATGATCCCAAGCGGACCAAGCGGTTTATCCAATGAACCTGCGGCACGCGCCATGCCGTTAACGACTTCACCAATGGTGCCATCGCCGCCTGCGGCGATGATGGGAGAAAAACCATCGCGGGCGGCTCCTTCGGCAAGAGCGATGACGGCGCCTTTCTTTTCGGAGACAACAACTTCAAAGTCCACACCGGCAGCTTTGAGGGCGGCTTCGGCTTGCGGCCAGCGGGCTTGTGAATTCCAACGGTTCGAATACGGGTTGAGAATAACTTTTGCGGTCATCGACCCTCCACCAAATGATCTGTGTCTATTGTACCTGATGTCCATTCCTTGAATTGAGAGAGGATGACTGCGGCAAAGATCATGACACAACCAAGAATTTGTATGCCGGTCAGGCGTTCATTCAGGAAGAGCCAGCCCGAAAGAACGGCAAAAACGGATTCAAGCCCGAGGATCAATGCCGCATCGGCAGGAGGGGTATGCTTCTGCGCCCAGATCTGAAGCGTGTAACACAACCCGAGCGAAAGGAAGGCGGTGTAGGCGATGGCAAAAAGAAGGTTCGAGTCGAAGACGGGCATCGGCTCGACGGCGAGACCAACGACCAGATTCAGCAATCCGCAGACCCCCAACTGCCCCACCGAGAAGGATATGGATTCAAATTTCGAAGCGTATTTACCGAGGAGGATGACGTGGAACGCCCAGAATAGGGCGCCGATGAGTTCGAGCAGATCGCCGAATTGAATTGCATCGAATTTGCCGCCAGTGGAGAGAAGAAATGCCCCTGCCATCGCAAGGATCACCGCGATGATGAAAAGCCAGTGCGGTCGCTCGCCCCAGAAAAAGAAAAGGATGATGGGAATCAGCACGACATACAGGCTGGTGATAAAACCGGCGTTGCCTGCGGTGGTGTATTGCATCCCTGCCTGCTGGAGCGCGCTCGCGACGAAAAGGAAGAACCCGGCGATGAATATCCATTTGAATTGAGCACGGGTAATGTAGGTCGGGCTTTTAACCTGACGTGTCGGGTTGGAAACCCGACCGAGGCGAAAAGCAAAAAGGAAGACGACCAATCCCGCAAGCAAATAGCGCAAGCCGTTGAAGATGTACACGCCTCCCACCTGTCCCGCCATGCGTTGAGCAACGAAGGCAGAGCCCCAGATGATGGAGATGAGGAAGAGAGTCAGGTCAGCTTTAAGGCGCATGGGGTTGGTTGAAGGGTGAAGGTTGAAGAGTGAAGGGTCTGAATAGCAGGGTAGATTGTACTGTATTCGCTATTTCTCCATTCGAATCAATTGTTTGGCGGCAGAGCATGACTGTATTAGGCAGACAAGCGTCTGCTCCGAAGGGGTATACCCCACTCGTGAGGTTTAACCTGAGTGCGTCGAAGGGCTCGGAGACGAGATGCAAGACGTTGTGTCATTTATGGTTTGGATGTTTGTCTTTGCGCTGGGATTCCTCAAACGAAGTAAAATGACGTAGCACAGGCGAAATATGTCAGAAACTCCCATAAATCACAGTACTTCCGAAGATCGTGTCCCCCTTCCGGCATGGAGAGCGCTAATCAATCTGGTCATTGCCGTGATGTTCGCTACCCTGGCGCCCTTTCTTGTCTGCCTATCCGCCGTCCCTCTTTGGTTGGCGCTCGGCGCACTTTCCTATAATGCGCCTCCGGGGATCCTAAAAGAGCTGGCTGAGGGAGCGGGAATCACATCGTCAGCGGTTTTGTTTTTGGGCGGCGCGGCTACCCTCTGCACGGGTGTGCAGTTCGTCATCTTCGGCATTCCCACAGCCATCGTGGGATGGCGTCTCGGAAAGATTACTCCGCTCTCAAGTATTCTTGCGGGGTTTCTCATTGGCTGTCTTCCCTTTCTGTTGATCCTGCCATTCGATCAGTCCTTTGGACCCAATTATCCTTCCACCCTTCAGGAGATCCTCAGGGTTTTGGGAGAAACCATTGCCATAGGCGCTTTAGGCGCGTTCGAGGGGTTTCTTTTCTGGCTTGTCTGGCGATTATTGTCCGGTCGCAGCCTGCCAAAAAAATCCAAATGAAGACCGATAGCCATTTGATATACTTCGTCAATGGTCATCGAGTTCAAAGGCAAGATCTTCCACTGGCGCGGACCGGCTCCCTATCTCTTCGTCGCCGTGCCGGATAAACAAAGCGCCGAGATCAAGTCCGTTTCAAAACTGGTTACGTACGGTTGGGGCGTGATCCCGGTCGCGATGAAGGTGGGGAAAACCGAGTGGACGACGTCCCTTTTCCCAAAAGACGGGCGATACCTCGTTCCCATCCGCATGAGCGCGCAAAAAGCGGAGAATCTCAAAGAGGGTGACGAGATCAAAATAAAGCTTGAATTACGCTTATAAAAACGAAGCAACAGCCGCAATAGACTGCTCATTTATCATCATCGCGGGTGATACAATACCCGAACTTATCATTATGTACAGCCCCGAGTCTATTGAGAACGAAAAAGAAGAATTCAAAAGCGCAGTTCTCAACGCGCGCCCGTTCAAACCGTTATACGTCAAGTTCAAAGTCTTTTACGGCTGCAACCTCAAATGCGAGATGTGCAATCACTGGCGTGATACCCGCGAGCCGCCGGTCAGCGCGGAGAGGCTAAAGGAAGTCATCAGCGAACTGGCGGAGTTGGGCGCGAAGAAGTTGCACATCTCCGGCGGCGAGCCAATGCTCAGACCGCACATTCCGGACTTTGTGGAACTGGCTTCATCTTTGGGAATCAAAGTCACCATGACGACCAACGGCACACTGGTGACGAAGGAAAATGCAAAACGCCTGGTCGAAGGCGGGTTGCGCGGGGTGAATATTTCCATCGATTCCCCCATCCGCAAAATGCACGAGAAGATCCGCGGCGTGGAAGGTTCTTACAAAGCCACGCTCAAAGCCGTGGAACTCTTCCGCCGATACAAACACAAAGGCAAGTTGACCATCCGCATCAACACCGTGGTCAGCCGGACGAATTACGATACCCTCGCCACGCTCCCCGACCTTGCCTACGAACTCGGCGCGGACGGGATCAATTTAATTCCAGTTGACGATCACTGCGGCGAAATATTATCGATGCGTAAAAAGGACATTGCGTTTTTCAATGAAGAGATCGCGCCGAAGATCGCCTCTCGTGCGCTCGAACTGGGGTTGATCGTTTCGGACGAGGATGCGTTTCCATTTGGCAGGGACGAGTCCGAGGTCCGCCTGGGACGCGCGGGACGATACGCCTTCGGTTATTACAACGAGCATCCCTGCTATGCCCCGTGGACACATACTCTCATCGATTTCAACGGCAATGTTTACGTCTGTTGCATGACTCGCGAAAAGATCCCACCATTGGGAAATATCATCAACCAATCCTTCAATGAAATCTGGGATAATTCAGCCTATCGCCAGGTCCGATTGAAGATGCATCCGCCCGCGCTGAAGCCCTGCCAGCGGTGTGATGATTTTATCGATGAGAACAAAAAGATCTGGGAGTTGATCGGACCGTATTAAAAGCGCATGTCATTGCGAGTGACGCGGGACGTTACGAACCAATCTTACGTTACAAGGAGATTGCTTCGTCGGGAAATTCACCCTCCTCGCAAAGACATGTTCAACTCAAATCCGAGAACATATCCCCGCTGTCGTCATCGTCCCATGTGCTGGAGCGACCGAATGTGGTCAGATCGGCGGCGGTGAATGTGGCGGCGGCAATCGGCAATGCGACCGGCATATCGAGTCCCTGCTGGCAGGCGAGGCACACGCGCCCCTCTTTCGTCGCATTCGTATGTTCGTCGCAATAACCGCGCCCGCATCTCACGCAGGTCCCCAACGCAGGATTCTCACAACGATGCGGCACGAGATAACCGATCACCATTTCACATTGATTCGCCATAACGCCTCTGAGTAAGATATGAAAATTGCCTTGCTTTCCGAAAAGTATACACCCGACATCGGCGGTCTCGCAATCTCGGCAGGACGATTGGGGGATTTGCTTGCCTCCGCCGGATACGATGTGCGCCTTTTCGCTCCGACCCCTTCGCCTTCGCTCATGGCAGGTTCAAGCCTGCCTCCATCCATCAAACAGACTCAACGCTCAGGCGGAGTCAGCGTCATGCGCTTCGGCGCGCACAAGCGCGTGGACGATACACTGGTCGATTGGTTCGAACTCATCCTTGAAGAACACAAGCGAGGACCGTTCGATGCGATCCATGCCTACTTCCTCCCGATGGCGGGATTTGTCGGCGCATATGTGGGGAAATATCTGGGTGTTCCAAGTGTTGTATCCATCCGTGGAAACGACATCGAACGCGCCGCCTTTGACCCGTCCAAATTCTCGCACGTGATGTACGCCCTGCAACATGCAAGTGCGGTAACGACAAATGCAAGCATCCTGGCGAAAAAGGCAAAGGTGTTTATCGACAGGGAGATCCATGTCATTCCTAACGGGATCGATACGGAGAGGTTCAAGCCGATGGAGAGAAAGGATGCGCTGGCAGAGGCGATTGGGTTGAATGAAAGAAAGAAGAAAGAAGAAAGAAATCTGGAAAGTGGAACCCTTCGGCTTCGCTCAGAGCAGGCGTGGAACGTAGTTGGTTTTGTTGGCGAATTGCGTGAAAAGAAGGGAATGACTGCGCTATTAAAAGGTTTCGAACAAGCAGCAAAGAAACAAACGGTTTCCCTGCTCATCGTAGGCGAAGTCCGCGAAGGGGAGGATAAAAAGACCTTTGACGAGTTCCGAGCATCCAATCCCCAATTGTCAATCACCGTCACGGGTCAGGTCTCCCACAATGACCTGCCCGCTTATTTTTCACTGATGGACGTGTTCGTTCATCCGTCCCTGCGCGACGGGATGCCGAACGCTTTACTCGAAGCAATGGCTTGTGAAATTCCGGTCATTACAACGCCGGTCGGCGGCGCGCTGGATGTGATTCAAGATGGAAAGAACGGGATCTTCGTCAATGTCAACGACCCAGATATGCTTGCGGGAAAGATTCTCGAACTGCAGCGGGATCCCGATCAACGCGCGACGCTCGGTAGGAGGGCGAGAGAATCCATCCTGGAAAGGTTCACGCCTGAAAAAGAACTTGAGGCGAATTTGTCGGTGTATCGAAGTCTCGGCCTCAGAACATGAACGTTCAAAAATATCTCGAGAGGATCGATTACCGCGGCGCGCTGACGCCGGACTTTCAGACCCTGTCTCATTTGCAGACCGCGCACATGCGGGCGGTTCCGTTCGAGAATTTTAGCGTCCATTTCAAGGAACCGATCCGGTTGGACGAGGAGTGGTTGTATCAAAAGATCGTTGGACGCAATCGCGGCGGTTTCTGTTATGAACTCAACGGGATGTTCGACTGGTTGTTGCGTTCGCTGGGTTTCGATGTGACGATGCTTTCGGCGGGAGTCTCGCGCGAGAGCGGCGGCTTCGGTCCGGAATTCGATCACATGACTTTGATGGTCCGTCTCGATGAAGATTATCTTGTGGATGTCGGCTTCGGGGATTCGTTCCAAACCCCGCTGCGGATCAACGATCAGGGCGGACAAACACAGAACGGGATGTCGTACCAAATCAGGGCGGAGGGCGAGGCGCTGATCCTGTTCGAGCAAAACGACCGCGAAGAAAACCCATCCATGCAGGCGCAATATCGCTTTACGTTGACTCCCCGCCGGATGGAGGATTACGAGAACATGTGCCTGTATCATCAAATTTCGCCCGAATCGAGCTTTACTCAAAAACGTGTCTGCTCGCGCGCAACCCCGAATGGCAGGCTTACATTGAGCAACCTGCGTTTCATAGTCACGGAGAACGGTGTGAAGAATGAGAGGGAGCTAAGTTCTGAGAGTGAGTTCGATCTGATCCTGCTCGAATATTTCAACATCCGTTTATAATCGATCCATCGGAAGGAGGAGCAGATGGCATACTATCTTGTCACTGCAAAACCCGTCGCGTCAAAACTGAAGAGCTTGAGACAATGGCTGGATACCGGGGAAATCAGAGCCATGCGTCCGTTCGGCAATGCGCTTCAAACCGGACTGGATAACGCGCGCTGGCATTCGGACGGAGTCGCCATCTGGGAGGAGGAGGATTACTGTGTGCCGCCGCTGGCGCAGGAACGCGCCGCCGTTTTGGATGATTATTTTACGAACATCGAAGTCGAACATGTAAAGCAGGGGGAAGGCTGGGAACGGGTCGACTCTTTGAAACCGATTTGGGAGACCCATGGCTGACATTTTTGAATCTGCAAAGTCCGTAAAGACCGAACTGAACAAACAAAAATATATCGCGTCGGATGAAATTGCGACCATTGTATATCTCGCGCAGAGATTGGGCAAGCCGCTGCTCGCCGAAGGTCCCGCAGGTGTTGGCAAGACCGAACTTGCCAAAGCCATTGCTTCTGCGACAGGCCGTGAATTGATCCGCCTGCAATGCTACGAAGGACTGGATGAATCGAAAGCCTTGTACGAATGGGAATATTCCAAGCAATTGCTTTACACGCAGTTATTGCGCGACAAATTGAACGACACCCTCGGCAAAGCCGAATCGCTGACCGAGGCGGCAGACAGGCTCGCGAAAGAAGAGGATGTCTTTTTCTCCGAGCGATTTCTGCTGATGCGCCCGTTATTGAAAGCGATCCTGAGCGAAAAGCCGACAGTCTTGTTGATCGACGAGATCGACCGCGCCGATGCCGAGTTCGAAGCCTTTCTGCTCGAAGTGTTGAGCGACTTTCAGGTCTCCGTGCCGGAGTTGGGGACGCTTGCCGCAAAGCACAAGCCTTTTGTCGTGTTGACCTCCAACAACACCCGCGAACTTTCAGAGGCGTTGAAGCGGCGTTGCTTATACCTCTTCATCGATTACCCGACCTTGCAGGAGGAACTCGCCGTTGTGCATCTTAAAGTGCCGGATCTGAATCCAAAACTGGCGCAACAGGCAGTCGAATTCGTGCAGCGACTCCGCAAGGCGGACATGCGCAAATCCCCCTCCATCAGCGAGACACTGGATTGGGCGAATGCGCTCGTGGCATTGAACGCCTCGCAGTTGGATAAAGATATTCTGGAAGATACGCTATCGGTCCTGCTCAAACATGAAGCGGACCTGCAGAAAGCCAAACGGCAGATGTTGAATCCGCCTCAGCCGAAACAACGTCCGTCCATGGACGATCTGGCAAAGTTTTCCGGGAATTAAGTGGTCGGCAGAGTATGGAATCCCGCATCCTTCAACTGATCTCCGCCCTGCGCGCCAGCGGTGTGCGCGTGTCGCTTGCCGAATCCGCCGAGGCATTCTCCGCTGTGGATTTGATGGGGATTCAGGATCGCGAGTCATTCCGTTTGTCGCTGCGCGCAACGTTGATCAAAGACGCAAAGGACCTGCCCACGTTCGATAAACTCTTCCCGCTATTCTTCGGCTCGGGAACTCCGCCGATGATGGGCGGCGATCCTTCGGACAACATGACGCCCGAGGAAGCGCAAATGTGGGCCGAGGCGATGAAACAATACACCGAACAACTCCGTCAGCGTATGGACAGGCTGATGAACGGCGAACCGCTCACAAAGTCCGAACTGGAGGCGCTGGGGCAATTGGTCGGATTGAATCAGGCGGAAAACCTTCAATATCAGAACTGGATGACGCAACGGATGATGCGGGCGCTCGCCTTCCCTGAAGTGCAAAAGGCGCTGCGCGAGTTGATGGAACAACTCCAGCAGATGGGCATGAACCGCGAACGGATCGACCAGATCCGTCAGATGGTTCAACAAAACCTGGCGGCGATGCAGGAACAGATCCGCCAGTTTACAGGTCAGCGGATCGCCGAGAACATGAGCGAGCGCCCGCGCGGAGAGAATATCGATGCCCTGATGAACCGCCCATTCCATGCGCTTTCGGATGCGGATAAAAAACTTTTGCAACGCGAAGTAAAACGCCTCGCCGCCGCCCTGCGGACGAGAATCGCCCTGCGCCAAAAGCGGATGAAGTCTGGTCAAATGGACCCGAAAGCCACGATCCGCGCGAACTTGAAATACCACGGCGTGCCGATGGAAATCAGGCACAAAGACCGCATCAAGAAACCGAAGATCGTGGTCATCTGCGATGTGAGCACATCGATGCGTTTTTGCTCGGAGTTGATGCTGAGTTTTCTTTTTGCCCTGCAAGGACAGGTCCGTAAGACCCATGCCTTTGCCTTCATCGACCATCTCGAATCGATCTCTGAAGACTTTACCGGCTCGAACGCGGACGAGGCAATTGCCTCCGTTCTATGGCGCATGCCCAGCGGACATTACAACACCGACCTTGGCTGGTCGCTCAACGATTTCCAAAATGAACACATGGATACGCTCAACAGCGGCACAACCCTGCTGATCGTGGGCGACGGGCGGAACAATTACAACGATCCGCGCCTCGATATTTTCTCCGTAATGACGCGCCGCGCCACACGAACGATCTGGCTGAACCCCGAACCGGATTACATGTGGAACGGCGACAGCGATATGATGAAATACGCCCCGTTTTGCAATAACGTGTTGAAGGTGGGAAACTTAAGAGAGCTGGTCAACGCAGTGGACGAGTTGATGAGCAATCCATGAAAACAGGCGGCAGTTCTTCAACTGCCGCCTGTTTTGATTCTGTAGAAAATCCCTATGCAACTGCGGTCCCAAACAACTTGCCAACCAGGAAAGTAGCCAGCATGGCAAGCAACCCCCAAAAAGCGACGCGAAGCGCGCCCACCCACATATTGGCTCCGCCCAGTTTTGCTGCAATTACACCCATCACCGCCAGAAACAAAAGTGAACTTGCCACCACGATCGGGATCATCCATTGAACGGGAGCAACCATAACCGCCAACAATGGCAAAACCGCTCCGACAGCGAACGATAACGCCGAAGCCAAGGCTGCCTGAATCGGCTGCGCAGTGTGGATTTCATTTAAACCAAGTTCGTCGCGGGCATGCGCCATTAACGCATCCTTTGCCATGAGCTGGTCTGCAACTTTTATTGCAAGAGCGGGTTCAAGTCCACGCTGGATGTAAATATTGGCGAGTTCGCGGCGTTCATTGACATCGTCTGTTTCCAATTCCTTTTTCTCGCGCGCCAGGTCGGCTTTTTCAGTATCCGCCTGCGAACTGACCGACACATACTCCCCCGCCGCCATGGACATTGCGCCCGCCACCAAACCCGCAATTCCCGCCAACAGAACATCACCACGGACTGCGCTTGCGGCAGCAACTCCCACCACTAGACTCGCAGTTGAAACGATCCCATCGTTAGCGCCCAATACACCGGCGCGCAGCCAGCCGATCCGATCGGCATAATGAACTTCAAGATGATGTCTGGGCATTTTGAGACTCCTTTGTTTTTTGTCGAACTGCCATCTTGATTCTATTACAAATCAGTTCCGGATTCTTCAACAGGTCTCAAATCGCGGTAAAACATGATACGACAGGCAAAACGAAGACTCCTGGATATTGAAGAATTAAGAGCAAAGTCACCCCAAAATATCCAAATCGTCATGTTGCCTTGATTTCATACCCTTTATAATGGAATTTAACGATTAATCAAAATCTCATCTGAAGCCGGGAAACCCACCAACCGCAATTCTGCAGAGTGCCATGCAATTCCTATATACACCTTATATCATCCCCCTGATTCTCGCAACCCTCATCTCAGGATGGGTGGCGGTTTATTCTTGGTCGCGGCGCGCCAATACGGGCGCGCTTGCCCTTACCTTGTTGGCAGCTGCGGTTGCGGAATGGTCGCTTGGGTATGCGCTGGAAATTGCCGGGGCGGACCTCGCCACCAAACTGTTCTGGGGCAAGTTCCAATATCTTGGCATTGTTCTTGTCCCGCTCATGTGGGTCGGGTTTGCCTTTCATCATGCCAACAGGGCAAGATGGCTCACCCTTGGCACCATCATCCCATTGTCCATAATTCCTTTGATCACCTTTGGACTGGTGCTGACGACCGAGTCTCATGGATTGGTTTGGCGTGAGATCGGGATCGCAAGGACGGGTTCGTTTTCAGCATTGAGCGTAAGTTATGGCTTTTGGTTTTGGGTACACACCGCCTATTCCTATATCCTTCTCTTGGTTGGCACAGCGATCGTCGTCCGTTCCGTCGGGAGGATGACGGGAATCTACCGCCGGCAGGCAGCGATATTGCTCCTGGCAGTATCAGCCCCGTGGATCGGGAACGCGCTGTACCTCTCCGGCGTAAGCCCCATCCCAAGCCTCGATCTCACTCCCTTCGCTTTTACCATCACCGTCGTCGCGTTCACATGGGGCATATTCGGTTTCCAACTGGTCGACCTTTCCCCGATTGCGCGCGCAACGGTCATTGACGAGATGTCTTCGGGAATGATCGTGTTGGACCTTCGGAATCGAATCGTGGACATCAATCCCGCCGGACTCAGGTTTATCGGCAAAACAGATGTGGAAACGCTGGGCAAAAACGCCGGAGAACTACTGACAGCCTGGCCCGATCTGATTCAGAAATACAGCAGGGTGATGGAGGCAACCGACGAAATATGCATCGGTGAAGGCGGGGAGAGGAAATGGTACGAACTCCGGCTTTCCCCCCTGCATGACCGGCGGAACGCGATCGTCGGGCGCGCGATCACCGTCACAGATATCACACCCCGTATTCTGGCTGAGACTCAATTATCGGAAAGCCGCGCGCTTTACCAGCAAATGGTCGAATCTGCCAGCGACATCATATACCGCACCGATGCGAACGGCTGTTTCACCTACGCCAACCCGGTCGCACTACGACTGATGGGTTTCAAATCAGAGGCGGAAGTGCTTGGCAGGCATTATCTTGATCTGGCAGCGCCCCACCAACGGCGCGATCTAAAGAGGCACTATAACCGGCAATTCCTGGCAGGTGAGACAACAACCTATTATGAGTTTGCCGCTGTCACCTCGAATGGGAGCGAACTTTGGTTGGGACAGAACGTCCAGATCATTCGCGAAGGAGACCAGATCATTGGGTTTCAGGCTGTGGCGCGTGATATCACCGATTTAAAGCGCGCACAGAGCGCACTTGCGCTTGCCCGTGATGAGGCATTGGAAGCCAGTCGCTTAAAGAGCCAGCTGTTGGCAAAGATCAGCCATGAACTCCGCACCCCCCTCGGCGGTATATTGGGTTATGCGGAACTGATGCAAATCAACACCTTTGGTAGTCTGACGGAGCAACAAAAAAAGGCGGTTTCCAGTATTGTCGAAGGCACAAATTATCTGTCCAAGCTTGTCAATGAGCTCCTTGACGAAGCCCAGATCGAAGCAAAAACGATCAAGATCAATATCGCCCGATTCTCGCCCCGAAATCTCCTGAGGGATGTCAAGTCAAGCATGCAAATGCTGGCACAGAAAAAGGGGCTGGACCTGACCATTTCCATCGACCCAAAACTGCCCATCAGGTTGATGGGTGATGAATATAGGCTCCACCAAATCCTCGTGAACCTGATCGGTAATTCCATCAAGTTTACGCCCACCGGAGGAGTCAACGTGCAGTTTTTAGCCGTCGATAATGAAAACTGGGCGATGAAGGTTTCGGATACGGGGATTGGCATTCCAGAAAACGCGCACGAATATATCTTCGAGCCATTTCGGCAGGTCAGTTCACAAAATAAATTTAGCGGCCGGGGCACGGGTCTTGGGCTTTCCATTACAAAGCAGTTGGTCGACTTGATGGGCGGCCGAATCACCGTGGAAAGCCAGATCGGGGTGGGCAGCACCTTCTCGGTCTATCTTCCGATCCATGCCCGGAGTGAATCGGAACAATGAATGATGTAACAGCCCTCATCCTGGAAGATGATCCGGTCATCGGCACTGTTTTTCAAACTGTCTTGAATCGAGCAGGCTTTACCGTCGAAATCGATACGACAGGCGGAAATTTCATCAAACGACTGGAAAGTCCCGCCCCGGACCTTGTCCTTCTTGACATCCACATGCCATACGCCTCCGGGCTGGACATCCTCGACCTAATTCGCGCTCGTGAGACATGGAAAAACTCAGTGGTGATCGTGGCAACCGCCGACATCTTTCACTCGAAATCCCTGGGCGTGAAGGCGAATCACGTTTTGATAAAACCGGTCAGCGTTTCAAAGTTGATTCGGATCATTTCGGAGCATTGGCCCGAAAGGTTTCCCCGGGATTCGGACCTCCAATCATAGGAGCGGTTACATGGACAAGCCTCTTGCTGTCATCGTCGAGGACGACATTGAGATCAACAACATCTTCAAACTGACGTTACAAACGGAATTCGAGATCGCCACTTTTCAGGAGGGGTCGGCGGCTTTGAATAATCTCCAGCACCTGACTCCAGCGCTCGTAATTCTGGACCTGAACATGCCGGACATGTCTGGAGTGGATGTTTTAAAGGCAATTAAAAACGATGAGCGGCTTAAGTCGGTTCCCGTTATTCTTGCCACAGCCGACGCCGCCCTCGCAACCACCCTCGAAGAGGTGGCGGACTTGATTTTGATCAAACCCATCAGCCCGGTGCAGCTTCGTTCCCTTGCTCAACGGATCGGCTCACTAAATTCGTGATCCCTTCCACCCACCCAACAAAATGACCGGCGGGATTTCGATTGCCAGCAATATCCATGCCCAGACCGGCGTGGTACCTGCATATTCGGATAACGTCATCCCCCAAATGAACGCCGCGGTTTGAACAAGAGCGAGGCTTAATACGCACGCCCTTTTCCAGCGTGAAGCGATCCTGGCGGCAAGCCAACCTCCGACGTACAAGGCAATTCCATTGTTGATGAATTTCAAGAGCAGGAACCAGGGTTGGTTACGGATTCCAAAATAAACCTGTTCGTCCATGGTAATCTCTCTGTGAACCAGGGTCACCAATGAAAATTCCATTCCTTCCGCTATGAGGGAGATGACCATCAAGCCGGCAAAGACTCCGAGAGCGAATCGAAGGATATCCATGGCTGTTTTCATGACGCCTCATTTCAAGCTTTCCTGCAAGAGCTCGAATGCCTCTTTCTCGATTTTGGCGATTCCCAGCACACGCTCGCGCCATTCGGCGCGAAGGCTGGCGGCTTGTTCCGACGACAGCGGAAATTTCTTCGCCATTTCCCCTTCGATCTTTTTCAAACGCGAATTTACTTTTGTAATTTCTTCCAGTCCATCCTCCCCCGTTTCGAAGAACAATCGATATTTGCGATTGACCAACGTTTTCACTTCATCGAACGGGGGGATGTCCGACGGCAGGAGCGCCTCGGCGAATGCGATCCATTTTTGGCGGCTGACGCGAAATTGCCCTGCTGCATCCTTCAAGGATTTCTTTTCCAGCAGGATGGCGGCTTCATCGAGGAAGTCGGCGTACAAGCCTCTCTCCGCGCCGTCGCCCGCTCCAAACCATTGAATCCAGGTGAACGCCCCGGGAGGAGCAAAAGCGCCCGGCGCTTCCGCCGTACCGGCAAGCGCGTTGAACATCCGTGGACCCGCCGGAAAGAGCCGCTCCCAACTCTGCTTGTTTCGTTTGTTGACAAGCATATCCGCGAAATGCTCGTAGGCGGCAAAACCGAAATTATGGCGTGCACCTTTCGGCGGCTTGTCTGTGAAGAGAGAAATGGATTGCCAGAGTCCCTTTTGGGTCGCAGAGACCAGTTTCGAGGTCAAGGGCGAAGCGAGAGTGACAACGCGGAATTTATCATCCTTCACGCGGCCGCGGGCTTTGGTCAACTCTTTCATCGGCACGCGGAATGGATGCGCGGATCGATCCGCGATGAGCACATGATCTCCGTCCAGTTCATAGACCAGGACGGGAATCATGTTCCAATACGCTGTCCCTTTTTTGGGGGAATAAGGCAGACTGCATTCGTCCGCCCAAACCAGCGCGGGATTCCCGCCAGCCAGCGCCTCACGCAGGTTCTTCACCGCCGCAGACTCCGAGGTTGTCTGGTACACCTGTTGGGAAATTCCCAGCCTCTCGAGCATGGTCTGCAACGGGTCGAAAGTGTTGCGCGTGAGCAGAGCCAGTTGCGGCAGGATATTCTTATATTCGAAGGTGAAATAGCCGAAGGTAATCCCGCCGCTCACGCCCAGCAAGAACGCCTCGGAGAACGGTTTTCCCGTGTGCGGGGTTTTGACTCCCTGCATTGCCAGCAGGTTGTGGATGCTGCCGGTCTCGTAATGTCTGCCTGAAAATGATTTGATTTTCATCGCCATGGTTCACTCCTAAGGTAAACTGACGGCATTATACAAGCGGGTTTGCCGGTTTGAGAAAATCGTGGACATACTCTGCACTTTTCCCCCGCATTCATTGAAATTCCCTTGCGCAAACATCCCCCCCGGCACTCAGAGGGTATAATGCCGGTGCCTGTAGACGATGGTCAGCACAGGAAGATAAAAATGGCAAAAATCCTGATCGTAGACGACGACGAAAAAGTGACCACCCTGCTTGGGCGCTACCTGTCCTCGCTTGGGTATCAGGTCACAACTGTGAATCAAAGTTCCAAAGCCATTTCCGCAGCGGAACAAGTCCGCCCCGACCTGTTCATCCTCGACATCATGATGCCGCCCCCGGATGGTTTCACCCTGACCGGGATGCTGCGCGATAACATTAAATTCGCCCGCACTCCAATTTTGATCATCACAGCGCTCGATAACAGCAACAGCCGCGCAACCACGCTTGGCGCAAATGGGTATCTGGCAAAACCCTTCAATTTGGACGAACTGGACGCAAAGATTCACGAGTTGATCGGCGATCAGCAATAGATTTTCCCCGGAGAAAAAATGGCGAAGATAATGATCATCGACGACGATCCTGAGACGGCCAAATTGTTGGAAGCGATTATCAATCTGGATGGGCACGAAACCTCCATCGTGCAGGACAGCCGGAACGCAATCCGGGCGGTAGAAACCATCATGCCCGACCTTGTATTGCTTGACATCATGATGCCGGAAATAGACGGGATTACGATCTGTAAAATGATCAAATCCACGCCGCGCACCAGCCACATCAAGGTGATGATGGTCTCGGCATTGAGCACCGATGCCACTCGCAGGGATTGTCGTGACGCCGGGGCGGACCAGTTTATATCAAAACCCGTCCTGCCCCGCCCATTTTCACAGCAGGTCAAGGACCTGCTGGCTCAATGAATTTTCACTTTCGTAAGGCGCCTTGCGGTTGTCTCCTGTTGGCTGTATCATTGAGCAGGTTCCATCCCTAAATCGAATTTGTTCAATTTTCAGGACAGCAACATGATCAAAATTATGATGGTCGACGATGACAAACTGGTAACCGACCTTTTGCAAAAATTACTCAAAGCCGATGGATTCGATACTGTGACAGTCAACGAAAGTTCAAAAGCGATCGAAGTCGCGAAAGCCGAAACGCCCGACCTCATCCTGCTAGACCTGATGATGCCCCAGCCGGATGGCTTCCGCCTTTGCAGGATGCTAAGAGAGGAGCCCGATTTCACCCAGGTTCCCATCATCATCGTCACCGCCCTGGATGACAGCGACAGCCGAGCGGTGGCGTTTGGCGCAGGCGCAACCGATTACCTCACCAAGCCTTTCCATCCCGGCGAACTAAAAGACAAGATCATGGAAGCGCTCGAAAGTTAAAAAGGAATCAAAAACACGCTCGTAACCGGGCGTGTTTTATTTTGGGATATTACTTCAATGTGCGGATGAACGCAACCAACTGCCAGATCTGTTCGTCCGAGAGCACGCCTTTCCAGGCGACCATGGCGGTACCTTCTTTACCTGCGTTGATGCGCCAATACAAATAATCGTCGCCGGCGAGAGCGGCAACCTCGTGCAGGTTTTTCGGCGCCGGGTCGAGCGCCGCACCGGCAGGACCATCTCCGTATCCTTTTTCACCGTGGCAGGACGCGCAATTGACGGCAAATACTTCCGCGCCAGCGGCTGCTGCATCCGCGCCGAGAGGGCTCGTCGCACCGGCATACTCCGCAGGCACAGGATCAAGGGTGATCCCTTCGCTTGAGCCGCCACCGCCGCACGCTGCCAGCAGAATGGCGCTCAATACCAACATTCCAAAAAAGACTTTCTTCATCGTCAACCTCCAGTTGAGTTTTGCTGCGGTGGATTATAGCGAAGATGTGAAAAATGGCACTGTGACTTTAGTTACATTATCCACATGACATCTGTTTCAGGGAGTCCGCCCAACTTCATTTTTTTCCACGTCTGGTTTTGGAAGGACGAGACGTCTTCGCAGTTTTTACCTGATCCTCAACCGCTACCGATTCGACGGAATGCGCCTCAGACTCCGCCTGTGCCTGTCGAGGGTTGCCCGAGCCTGACACCCAGCCTGCAAGAATCGTAATTGCGAAACTTCCCAGCAAAATCCCCAGAATCCAAAGCAGCTCTGTATTCGGTCCCCCGCCGCCCTCTGAAAAAACCCGTATCAACAACATGCCTCTCTCCTTTATGCCGATGAATTCAGGACAGTTTTATACGTGAAAAACCTGTTCGTGTCAACGCTTGAGGTAAAATTCCCGGGAACTGCCCCAGGCCAGACATGGAACCGAATCCCTTCTCATTGGACAGACAAACAAATGAACGAATACAACGAGTACGTTGCGCAAAAAAGAAAAGAAAGGGAAGCTGGTTTTATTTCCAACCCGTTGAGCTGGTTGAACCTCGTTGGGTTGTTCTGGCTCGAGGAAGGTGAAAACAACTTCGGCAGCAGCGCGGAGGCGAAAATTTCCCTGCTGCAATTTCCCCAGCCGGTTTGCGGGCATTTTCTTTTTACGAATGGAAAAGTCACCATTCATCCCAATGTGGATATGACCATGAACGGGGGCAGTGTGGAGGCGCGTCCGCTTTATCATGATAAGGATAAACAAGCCGATTTGCTTGAAGTTGGCACACTGACCATGAAAGTCATTGTAAGAGGCGATGCCACTCTCATTCGCGTCTGGGACAGGGAAGCGGAACTAAAAAAGAGTTTTACCGGGTTCAACTATTATCCAACCGACCCGGAATATAAAGTCACTGCAAAATATTTGCGTTACGACCCGCACAAACCGACCATCCGCATTGAGGGGATCGGCACGGAGATTCAAACCTTCTTTATGGGTCAGGCGCAATTCATCTTGAACGGTGTCGAATGCACACTGGAAGCCGAACAAAGCGGCGATGAATTGCTCTTCAATTTCAAGGACGAAACAAACAGCGACACGACCTACGGCGCAGGCCGAAGATTTTACCTGCCGCCTCCCCAGGGCGACGAGATCGTCCTGGATTTCAACCTGACGGATAACTGGCCCTGCGCCTATACCGCTTTTGCCACATGCCCGATCCCTCCGAGGGAAAATATATTGAAGGTGCGGGTCGAAGCAGGGGAAAAGAAATTTAAAGATTGAGGATCAATAATAAACAGGTCGCAGGAGAAAATCCCTTGCGACCTGTTTAGCTTTACCTGATTATTGATCCATCCATGTTACACGATCTTCAAAGCCGATTCGTGGATAAGGGTCGGGTAGAACATCGGGATAGCCGACATAGATGAAACCAACGATGGTTTGGTCCGGGGCAAAGCCCAGAAACTCCTTGATCCTGGGGTCGCGCGCCCATTCGCCCGTCTTCCATTTTGCGCCCAAACCCAAGGCGTGCGCGGCGAGCAGGATATTTTGGCAAGCCGCGGATGCCGCGGAAATGTTTTCGATTTCGATCACTTTTGTTTCAGATGGTTTATCCACCCCGACGGCAATGACTACCGGCGCGGCGAGCGGAGTGGCGCGGGGTTTGTTCAGGGCTTCGGACGGCAGACCCGGATTCCGGTCCGCGAATGAGGCGGCCATTGCATCACCGAGTCTCCTGCGGCCTTCCCCGGTTAACACGACAAAACGCCACGGTCTTACTTTATAGTGATTCGGCGCCTGCGCTCCGGCGCTCAATAATTTTTCTATGATCTCACGCGGAAGCGCATCGGGCTTTACCTTGCCGACCGACCTTCTTCCATGGATCGCTTCAAATAGTTCCATCGATTCCTCCAGGTTCACAGACGCGCAAGGGTAAAATTGTCTTACGATGAAAATATATTACTCGGAAAAGCATCGCAATCATTATCCTCCTTTCGAAGTGTTCGACGGAGGCAAACGTGTGCCGTATTACGAAAACCCGGACCGCATGGATCGGATCATGGCCGCGCTCAATAAAACGGACTGGGCGGAAATTAGCGAACCGAAAGAGTTCGGGCTCGACCCGATCCTCGAAGTCCACGACCGGGGTTACATCGAATTCCTCGCCTCCTGCTGGGACGAATGGCTGGCTTCTGACCCCGAAGTGGCGAAGTCGCCGGAAACGCATGCCTTCCTTCCCGCCACATTTGCCTTGCGGCGGCAGGCACATCCGACCCATTCTCTCCTCGGGCGCGGCGGTTATTACATCATGGACCTCTCAGCATGCATCGTCGCCGGAACGTATAAAGCAGCGCTGGCTTCGGCAAATTGCGCGCTGAGCGCGGCATCTTCATCATACAATTTCCATAGCTCATCCTTCGCGTTATGCCGCCCGCCAGGGCACCACGCCGGAAAGGATTATGCAGGCGGATATTGTTTCATCAACAATGCGTCAGTCGCCGCGAACTGGTTATCGAAAAAGGGAAAAGTCGCCCTCCTGGATGTGGATTATCACGCAGGAAACGGCACACAGGATATTTTCTACGAACGAAGCGATGTATTGACCATATCCATTCACGGCGACCCGGATTTCGAATACCCGCATTTTTTCGGCTTTGCAGTTGAAACAGGCGAAGGCGCTGGCAAGGGTTTCCATCGAAACTTTCCCCTCCCCAAAGGAACGGGTGACGAAGCCTACCTCACCGTTTTGGATGAAGCCTTGAGATCGATCCGGGCATTCACCCCCCAATCCATCGTCCTTTCCCTCGGCGCGGATGGCTTCGAAGGCGATCCCCTGGGCACATTCCGCCTCACCCGCAATGGATTTGGGGAAATCGGCAAACGAGTTGCTGGATTAAATCTCCCGACAACGATTATCATGGAGGGCGGTTACGCCAATGAAGCGCTAGGAGAAAACATCTTTACCGTATTGGAGAATTTCAAATGAAAAAATGGAATTTATTGTTAATGCTGATCGTTATTTTAATCACTGCCTGCGGCGCGCCTTCTGAGTCGGATCAACCGGTTGAGGAGATGGAAGAGACTGCCACCCCTATCGTGGTGTACATCAGCGCGACGCCTCTGCCAACATTGACCCCCACCCTCACATTCACGCCTGCGCCCACTGCCACGCTGACGCAGACGTTTACGCCAACACCGGGCGCTCCGACAGCAACCGTCAACAAGCAGGCGCATTGCCGATACGGTCCATCTGTGGCATATCTTCACGCGGCGGACCTTTTGCCCGGCGACAAAGGAACCGTGCGATATCGGGCGATGTACAGCAACTGGCTTTATATTCAATTCGATAAACTCACCTACTCCTGCTGGGTTGCGCCTTCCGTTGTTGATGTCCTTGGCGATGTGAGCGCGCTTCAGAAATTCGAACCCGACCTGCAGCGCATCGGCAGTAATATGTATGGTCCGCCTCAAAACGTACAGGCAACTCGAAAGGACGATGAAGTTACCATCACCTGGGACAGGGTGGGCATGACGGCAGACGACGATCGCGGCTATCTGATAGAAGCATTCGTCTGCCAGAAAGGCGCCTATATCTGGTGGACGGATTCCTTTCCCGATCAGTATAACGACACATATTCCGTCAAGGATGAGGCCGGTTGCGCGGCCCCATCATGGGGCAGAATATACACAGTGGAAAAACACGGTTTCTCGGAACCTGCGGAAATTCCCTGGCCCCCGCCATAACCGCAAATAAAACGAGAGGCTCCAGTCCCTTGCTGGAGCCTCTCGTTTTATTTAAAATGAATTATTTCAGCACCCCTGCCTTTTTGAACGCGCCTTCCAAGATCTCGATGGTCACCGGTTTGATGATCATCGCCTGCGCGCCGCTGCGCATGACATGCTGGCGCGTCTCGGGCTGGTCATCAGACGTAATGATGATCACCGGTACCTTCATCAATCGCGGTTCGCGGCGGATGTATGCCAGCACCTCTGTCCCGTCCACACCGGGCATATTGATATCCAGGCAGATGAAATTCGGCACCATATTTGCAAGTACCGACATCGCCGCGCTCGAACCATATGCCACACGCGCGGCCAGGTCCAACAACTCTATCATTTGCTGGAGCGCATCCGCCGTCTGACGATTATCGTCTATGATCAAACCTTCGGTCATTCAATCCTCCAAGATCAACGCGCCCATGACGGACACGTCGTATCCTTTCAAGTGAGATACCGCCTCCCGGAACCGCGGATCAGCCAAAACGTCGAAGAGAGGCGAGAGAAGTACATCCCCGGCGAAGGATTTTGGAATTACAAGGTCGTATCGTTCCTGGAACAACGGAATGAAATCCAAATCCAATGCCTGGGCGGCGGCGGCAATGCCGAGGCCGCAATCCGCGCGCCCCGATGCAACCGCGGATGCAACGCCGAGATGAGTATACTCTTCCTGATTATAGCCCGCAATGGATTCTTTGGGGATCGATATCAAGCTCAAATGATAATCAAGCAGGACACGCGTGCCCGCACCGCGCTGCCGGTTCACAAACTGGACATCATAGCGGATCAGGTCCTTCAAGTTTTGGATGCCCTTCGGGTTTTCCTTCTTGACGATCAAGCCCTGATCGCGCCCCACCAATGCCACAACCTTGACCGGAATTCCAGGCATATATAGGCGGATGTAGGAAACGTTGTATGTTCCGTCATTTGGGTCGAGCAAATGCGATCCGGCGATGTGCGCCTCGCCCCTTCGCAGGGCGATCAATCCGCCTTGCGAACCGACATTGGCAGATGCAAGCCTGCGCTGATGTTCCGCCAGAAACTGCGCGATCAGATCAAGCGTCATGTCATGCGAGCCGATGGCAAGGATTGTCCTTTCGATCTCGTTTCGGCTGCGATACATCCGCACCTGTACTTTTTCGCCCGCCTCAATTCCCTGCGTGCCGCGCGGAACCAAAGCCAATCCATCCGCCTGAACGAGTGAAGTGATGACGCCAGCCCCGCGCGAAAGCGGAGCCGCCAATAACCTTTCCCCGACCCTTCCCAAAACGACGCGGACAAAATCATCGTCGCCCGGAGGTGACACAAGTTTTCGGGTGAGGGTCGCTTCTTCGATTGGCATTTCCAAGGGTCGTCTTCCAAGCCATCTTGCAAGGACAGGCTCAAGGAAAATATCAACCGTCAAAGCGGCAGAGACAGGATAACCGGGTACGCCTATGATGGGTGTCAGGTTCCAGGTTTCACGCATTAGGTCATCGGGCCTGCGATTCGCGTCTTGCGTTTCGCGCTTCACCATTCCCAAAATCACAGGATGCCCTGGTCGAACCGCCACTCCATGCACCAACAACCTGCCGAGTTTCTCCACTACACGGGCTGAAAAGTCCTCCGCGCCTGCGGAAGATCCCGCATTGAGCAGAACAAGGTCATGTGTCTTCGCGGCTTCTTCAACCTGTTTACAGATCAATTCGAAATCGTCCGGGATGATCGGATAACGCGTCGGTTCGCCGCCCATTTGCTCGATTTTTGCGGAAATGACCAGTGAGTTGTATTCAAGAATATCGCCAGTCTTCAACTTCGAGCCGATGGGAACCAACTCGGTTCCGGTAGGCAGGATCGCAATCTTCGGCTTGCGCGCGACACGGATCGCATGATGACCCGAAGCCGCAACTGCGCCCAGATCCACAGGGCGAAGTACGTGACCCGAAGGCAGGACAAGTTGCGTGGCGACAATATCCTCCCCCATCGGGCGGACATGACTCCACGGGGCGACAGAGGCGCGAATGCGGATGGACGATGGACCGCGGACGATGGGCGATATTTGTCCGTCTTCGTCCAATGCCTCCGTGTTTTCAATCGGGACGACCGCATTCGCCCACTCCGGCAGGGGATCGCCTGTATCAACGTACCTGGAGATTCGTGATCGGAGGTTAACGATTGATAACTGATCACTGACGACTGATAACTGAATCGGCGTCGTCGGCTGCGCCTCACTCGTATCCTCCGCCCGCACCGCAAATCCATCCATTGCGGAGGCGTGATAATGCGGTGAAGAGACCTCCGCCCAGATCGGTTCGGCGGTGACCCGTCCCAATGCGTTTTCATCGAGAGGAATTTCTTCAACGCCGAGGGTGCGCCATAAGCCCGCTTCCAGTAAAGCCAGCCGAAATCGTTCCTGCGCGTGAGAGAGGGGAATATCGTGGAGATAGACAGACATAGCGTGTGTAGGTTTAAAGTCACAGGTCGAAGGAAAAACCCGAATCCTTCAACCCGTGACTTTTTACTCTTTAACCGATCCCATCCATTGCCGCGCTGAGGCGCTTTACGATCTCATCCACTTCATCTTCGGTGATCGAAAGCGGCGGCGAGAACGCGAGTGTATTTCCCAGCGGGCGCGAGCGTAACCCATGCGCTTCTGCAGCTTTGAAGATTTTCATCGCTGTGGCGGGGTCGGCGGCGTTGGTATTTTTATCCGATACGATCTCCACTCCGCAGACCAGACCGAGTCCGCGCACTTCGCCGACAAATGGAAATTCTTCCAGTTTCTTCAACCCCTCCAGCAGGCGCTTGCCCAGTTCGCGAGCCCGTTTTGGAAAATTCTCGCGTTCCATGATATCCAAATTCTTCAACCCGACTGCGCACGCCATGGCGTGACCGGAATAAGTATAGCCATGCATGTAAGCTTCTGTATCCGCCGCGGATTCCATCGTCGCGCGAATTTCATCCGAAATTTGAATGCCGCCAAGTTGCGCATATCCGCTCGTGATGGCTTTGGCAAAGGAAAGAATATCCGGCTTGACGTTCCAATGCTTCAGCGCGAACCATTCACCCGTGCGCCCAAAGCCGGTGATGACTTCGTCCGCGATGAAGAGGACTTGGTAACTATCACAAATCTTTCGGACGAGCGGGAAGTAATCGTCGGGTGGAACGATCACGCCGCCGACGCCCATGACAGGCTCGGCGATGAATGCGGCGACGGTATCGGCTCCTTCGCGCAGAATGGCTTCTTCCAACTCCCGAGCCGCAGCCTGTCCGACGGTTTCCCCATCTGTTAATTTGCCTTCATAACGATATGGATTCGGCGCAGGGATGTGGACAAACCCCTCCATGGCGGGACCGAACATTGCCTGATATTTTTCAAGTCCCGTCGCAAACGTGGAAGCGAGAGTGATTCCATGATACGCGCCCTTGCGCGCAATGACTTTGTATTTACCGGGTTTCCCCTTGCGCTTCCAATAATATCGCGCGGTCTTGAACGCTGAGTCGTTCGATTCGGAACCGCCGG
Organism: Candidatus Villigracilaceae bacterium; assembly: GCA_026645935.1. Classification (GTDB taxonomy): domain Bacteria; phylum Chloroflexota; class Anaerolineae; order Anaerolineales; family Villigracilaceae; genus Villigracilis. The sequence goes on from JAPKMP010000015.1 coordinate 69,697, forward strand.
AAGTGAAGAATGTGGTATTCAGCCCTTCATATGCAAAGCCCGCCAGTTTATCGGCAAGTTGAATGGACGGCAGGTTGGTCATGCCCGAAAAATTGGACGTGAACGCCAGTTTCATCATTTGGGCGTATGCAACCTTGGCAAGCTCTTCCCGTCCATACCCCGCATTGACATTCCACAATCCCGCCATACCGTCCAGGATTTTCCTTCCATCGGTTGTAAAAAGCCACACGCCCTCGCCGCGCTCGATCACCATAGGGTTTGCGTGAGTCTTGGGGTGATAAACAGGATGAAGTTGTCGTCTGTCTTTTTCGATCCAGGTTTGGGTTTGACCGGTCATGGATTCTCCTGTTGTGTTGCAAGTTGAAAGTCGCAGGTAAAAGGTTTATAGAAAACTTGCAACCTTTAATCATAAACCTTCTAACCTAGTACTTCCACATCATGCGGACCCGACTCCTTCAAGCCCGCGCCCGTCATCCGCACGAAAATCGCCTTTTGCTGAAATTCATCCACTGTATGCGCGCCGCTGTAACTCATTCCCGATTGCAAACCGCCGACCAGTTGATTCAACACTTCGCGCGCCTTGCCGCGATATGGAACCGCCGCTTCAACACCTTCCGCGACATATTCCTCGATCTCTTCGCGAGTCAGGTCGTTGCCCTCGCGTTTGTTGCGCTCGATGTTCGCCGCCAGCGACGCCATTCCGCGAGACGCCTTGTAACGATGGCCACGGCGCGTCATGAGCATGCCGGGGCTTTCATCGGTTCCCGCCAGAAGCGAACCGATCATCACCGCGCTTGCGCCCGCCGCGATCGCTTTCGCAACATCGCCGGGAAATCGAATTCCGCCGTCCGCAACGATCGGAGTTCCGCTATCCCGCGCGGCATTCGCGCATTCGATGATCGCAGTCAATTGGGGAACACCAGAACCCGCCACCTGACGAGTAATGCAAATCGAGCCGGGACCCACGCCGACCTTCACCGCATCCACGCCCGCATCGATCAAACGCCTGGTTCCGTCGGCAGTTGCCACATTTCCGCCAATGATCTGCGCACCGGGGAAACGCTTTCGGATGTTTTCCAACATTTCGATCTCGAGATGCGAATCGCCGTGGGCAATGTCCACCACAATGCAATCCGCGCCCGCCTTCAAGGCAGTTTCCACGCGCCGCATCTCTTTATCCCGCACACCCACAGCCGCCCCAACGGCAAGGCGCCCCTTCGAGTCTTTTGTCGCCTGCGGAAATTGAGTGATCTTCATGATGTCTTTCATCGTTACCAAACCGGTCACCCTGCCATCCTGGTCCACCAGCGGGAGTTTTTCCACGCGATGCTGGTGCAGTAATCGCTCCGCGTCTTTCAAAGATGTGCCGGGAGGGGCGCTTCGTACTTCACGGGTCATGATCTCTTTGACCGGTCTGTCGTCGCCCTCTTCGAACAAAAGGTCGCGTGTGGTGACGATCCCCACCAGTTTCTCTTTTTTATCGACGATCAAAATGCCGCCGGTTTGCGTCTCTTCGATCACCTTCTTCACGTCGCCGATGGTCTGGGTGTCCATCAGCGTCAACGGGTTTTCCACAATAAAGGATTCCGCCTTTTTCACGCGCTCGATCTGCCGCTGCTGTTCGGCAATGGTCATAAACCGGTGAATGATGCCGATTCCCCCCTCCCGCGCCATTGCAATTGCCATTTCGCTCTCTGTCACCACATCCATGTTCGCAGAGATGATGGGCGCGTTCAAGGATATCTTTTTTGTCAATGGACTGCGGGTCAAAAGCGTGCGCCGCGAATCGACATCCGAATATTGCGGCACGAGCAGCACATCGTCATATGTCAAAGCAGTTTCCTGCAAAATCCTCATGGGAACTCCTGTCGTCCAAATCGAACCGCCGGAATTATAATGCTTATGGATGAGTCTTCACGCGCTTTCTCCTTTGGATGGACGTTACGAAAAGGGGACCTCCCCCCTCAGGGATTTCTTCTCCGAATTCGCCTATCTCCGCTCCCGCGCCCGCCTCGAACTGGACTTTATTACTGCTCTTTCCAAAGCAGGCCTGATCCCCGCTGAAAGCTTGTCCGGCTGGAAGTCCGACCTACAGAACTTTACCGACGAAGATGCGTTGAAGATTCAGGAATATGAAAATACAACGCGGCATGACGTCAAAGCAATCGAGTATTTCTTACGAGAAAAAATTCCCCAGGGGCTCCATCAATATATACACATCGGCCTGACCTCCGAGGACATAAACAATATCGCCCAGGCGCTCGCCTTGCGCGACTCGCGAAATCGGGTCCTGCTCCCTGCGCTCGACGATCTGCTCATTTCACTAAGGGATTTCGCGAAAAAATACCGCGCCCTACCCATGCTTGCGCGGACTCACGGTCAGCCCGCCGTACCGACGACCTTGGGAAAGGAAATTGCCGTTTTTCTCGCGCGTTTATTGAAATGCCGGGAGGAAATCGCTGTTCACAAGTTCGAAGCCAAACTCACAGGTGCGGTGGGAAATTTCAACGCCATGCAAGCCGCTAATCCAAATGTAGATTGGTTGAAATTCAGCTGGGAATTCGTGGAAGAGCTTGGGCTCGAACCCAACCTCGTCACAACGCAAATCCTGCCATACGATAACTGGCTACGTTATTTTCAACACCTCCAATTGACCAATTCTATATTAACTGACTACGCGCAGGATATGTGGCGTTATATCAGCGATGGGATTCTGAAACAAAAAGCAGTCGAAGGCGAAGTCGGTTCTTCGACCATGCCGCAAAAGGTAAACCCAATCGATTTCGAAAACGCGGAGGGCAACCTGGGAGTCGCCAACGCCCTGCTCACCCACTATATCCAGAAGTTATCCGTTTCGAGATTGCAACGGGATTTATCCGACTCGACTGTAAGAAGAACGTTTGGGACGGCGTTTGGTCACACCCTGTTGGCGTGGAATAACACCGCCAAAGGAATGTCCCGCGTGGATGCTGACGAGGGAAAAGTCCGGGCGGAGTTGAACGCGCATTGGGAAGTCGTCAGCGAAGGGGCGCAGACGATTCTCCGTGCTACTGGAAGAAGCGACGCATACGAGACGCTCAAGCGAGAGACGAGGGGCAGCCAAATGGACAGTGCCAGCTACAAGTCCTGGGTCGAGGCGTTGAACGTCGAAGAGGAAATCCGTCAGCGTTTGATGAGTCTCTCGCCAGAGTCTTACATCGGGTTGGCGATTCAAATTACAGATAACGTCATTGCGAGCGGGTGAAACGAGCGAAGCAATCTCTTGATAATGGGAGGTTGCTTCGCCAAAGAGCGGCTCGCAACGACATGGAGGAAAACATGAGCGTGATCGCGGTGATCGGTTCGCAATGGGGCGACGAAGGCAAGGGGAAAGTCGTGGATTTTCTGTCAGAGCGCGCAGACTTTGTGGCGCGTTTCAACGGTGGGAACAATGCCGGGCACACGGTCATCAATGAGTTTGGGACGTTCAAGATTCATCTCGTGCCTTCAGGAATCTTTGTAAAGAAAACTGTGGGACTGATCGGCGGAGGCGTGGTGATCGACCCGGCGGTGTTGATCGAAGAGATCGAAATGCTCAACAAAGCGGGAGTGAACGTGGATGGGCGTTTGTGGATCTCGCCGCGCTCACATATGATCATGCCGTATCATAAAATCTTGGACGGCTTGTACGAAGAAGCCAAAGGCGCTGGCGCGACCGGAACGACGCGGCGCGGAATTGGTCCCGTGTTCGCGGATAAGGTCAGTTACAACGGAATTCGTTGGACGGATTTTTCGAGCGATACATTCGAGGGGAGATTACAAACGCAGTTGGAGATCAAGAATAAGATCATCGTCGCGTTGGGCGGCGAGGCGTTGAAGTATAAGACAGTGCGCGATGAGTATCGCGGATATTACGGGAAGATCAAACCGTATATCAAAGAGTTGTTCTCGATAGTGCAAGACGGATTGAAAATGGGGAAAACTTTTTTGCTCGAACAGGCGATGGGAACGTTCCTCGATAACGATTGGGGGACGTATCCCTTCGTGACGGCTTCGACGACCATCCCATCCGCAGCCTCGGCAGGTCTTGGCATTCCGCCAAAATACATTACGAGCGTGATCGGCGTGACGAAGGCGTACACCACCCGCGTCGGCGCGGGCCCGCTGCCAACAGAAATTCACGATACTGCAAGTGATGTTTATAAAAAATTCGGCGAAGTCGCCGCCACGACGGGGCGCACCCGCCGCGTAGGCTGGCTGGACTTGGAGATCGTCCGCACCGCAGCCGAACTGAGTGGCATGACCGAGATCTGCCTGACGAAGTTGGATGTGCTGAGCGGCTTGAAAGAAATTCAATTTTGCATTGGCTACAAGTTGAATGGAAAACCTGTCCGTTATGCAGATGTGGATGCCTACGGTTTGGATAAAGTGGAATGCATTTATGAATCCTTCCCCGGCTGGAGCGAAGATATCAGCAAGGCAAAGTCATTTGAGGAATTGCCGGTCAACACGCAGAAGTATGTGAAGATGATCGAAGAAGCCGCGGGAGTACCGGTGAAGTGGATTGGGGTGGGTCCGAAGAGGGAAGAGACGATACGAAGGTGATAATGTCATTTCGAGTGGCGCTCTGCGCCACGAGAAATCTTTTTTATTGCGCAAAGGATTTCTCCTCGCTACCGCTCGTCGAAATGGTATTAATGCAAGATCACCAGTTGGGGAGGGAATACGCCACCAAATGAAAATCAAAGCTGAAATCCACAAAAGCCTTCTTCACTGGTTATTCTGAATTTACCCCAGTGATTCCACGCTCACGCGCCTAGAGCCTGCTTTGCCCTCTGTCTCCCTCTCGACCTCATGAAATCTAGAACGCGTGGCATCACATCGGAGTACATCGAATACCAGAATTTACGCGGCGCAAAGTCATACGCACCGAGCGTCCGCACGACCTCACCGCCCAAGCCTTCCTTGAAGCGGTACACTCCCCACAACGGGTCGCTTTCATCGAAGACATCCGGCGCGCCCCACAGGTCGTAGGTCAGGCAGCCGCGCGCCTTGGCATGTCTCATCGCAGCCCACTGCAAAAGATAGGTCGGCATCTTTTCGCGGTGTTTCTCGCGCGACATGCCGTAGACGTAATATCCACGCCCGGCGAAGATGAATAAAAATAATCCGGCTATGGGTTCGCCGTCCACTTCGGCGATCAAGGGGACGACCGCAGGTTCAGATGATTGCATGAACATTTTCCAAACGGTCATGTAATATTCTTCGTCACGGATCACAAATCCATCGCGCACCGACGTCTCGGCGTACATGCGGTAAAGCATCGCTAAATCCGCTAGTTTGCCTACGCGCAAAGACACGCCTTTCCTCTCCGCGAGGCGGATGTTGTAACGTGTCTTCTGTTTCATGCGCATCAGGATGTCTTCTTCAGTAGCGGATAGATCCACGATGACCGTATTTTTGAATTGGATTTGGTCAGACGATTCCACCCAGCCCCTGCGCTTCAAATCGGACATCACAGCCTGTCCGCTGTTTTCTGTGACCTCCCCCACGCTGAGAGGGACTCCGCGCCCCAGCACTACATCCAGGTCGAGTTTCAGGAAGATCGCGCCTTGTTTCTCCGCAAAAGATTGAAGATCATCCAACACTCTCGCACGAAGGGACTCATTCGACCAATCCATGAGCGGACCTTTGGGAGCGTAGAAGATGGAGAAGCGTCGGAAAGCAGTACGTTTGAGGACGAGGGCGGTGGCGACGATTGGTGAGTGGAAAGTGGAAAGTGCTTCAACGTTACTTTCCACTTTCCACTTTCCATCTTCAGTCCAGACTGCGTAATTGGGATCCCAGCCATACTTCGCCTTGACCTGTCCCCATTCGTAGGTTTGGAGGAAGTGCGGGCCAGGCAAGTTGGATATGATTTGATTCCACGAATTACTATTCACTATTCCCTTTTCCCAATGAACTTCAAATACGCCCAATACAACAATGGATTGTACACTCTATCCAACGCCTGTGCGGCGCGCTTCAATTGTCCGCCAAAGCCACGCTTGAAGCGATAGACGCCCCACAAGCCATCATGGCGGGACTCAAATTGGGCTTCGAGCGTCTCTTCGTTCTCATCCGGCACGCCCCACAGGTCGTATTCTTCGCATCCGCGTTCCTTTGCCCAGCGGATCGCTTTCCATTGCAGAAGATAAGTCGGCATCCGATTGCGCTCTTCATTGTTCGATGCGCCGAAGACATACCATGCGCGTTTCGCATTGGCAAAGACCATTAATGAAGCAAGCGGCTTGCCTTCGTATTCAGCGACGAGCAATTCACACGACCCTTTCGGATGGAAAAGTTCGTACGCGCGTTGATAATATTCCTTGGAATGCACGCCAAAGGCGTCGCGTCCGCCGGTAATGACCATCATTTCGTGGAAGGCGGCGGTGTCGTCCCATGCGCGGACGGTCACGCCTTTTTTCTCTGCCAGGCGGATGTTGTAGCGGGTTTTTTGTTTCATCCCCGCGAGAATTTCTTCCTCGCTCAATTTCAGGTCGAGAACGATGGTGCGCGGAGGCTGGATATTATGGGTTGAACGTTTGAAGTTTGAAAGTTGAAGGCGGCGCCCTGAACTTGTTGAAGGGTTGAATTCGTTACCCCATACGTCAGGTTCAAGTTTCAGAAAAACAGCACGGTTCTTTGTGCAAACAGAATCCACTTCACGCCAGAACTGCTCACCGCTCACTGATAGCTGCTCGCTGCTCACTTTTGGCATATAACCAATCGTAAAACCCAGCGGCAACCTGCGGAACAGGATTTGAACGCCGACATTGTTCGAGACGATACGGACGGGCTTCCACCCAAAATCCCTTTTGAGTTCGCCCCACTCGCCCATTTGCAAAAGATGAGCATCGGGGAAATTCGCCAGGAATTGATTCCACTCGGCAAGCGAAACTTCCGTCATGGTTTCACAGAACCTGAGGGGAGGAACCGGTTGATGGACTGAATCAAGTCCTCGGTCCGGGAATGCAGCGCGAGGTCTGAGAGGTTGTCCAATGCTTGAGCAAGTGCGGAGCCGTCCACTTGTTCCTCTTTCGACATGCGGAAAATTTCGGTGTGTTCGGTGCGTTCGAAATCCGCGCCCTCCTCGAAAAGGTCCTCCCGAAGTTTTTCGCCGGGGCGGACGCCGGTAAATTGGATGTCGATGTCGCGATATGGTTCGAGACCCGAAAGGCGAATCAGATCTTCGGCGAGGTCCAGAATGCGGACCTGCTCGCCCATGTTGAGCATGAACACTTCGCCGCCCTTCCCCATGGAGGCGGCTTGAAGAACAAGATGCACGGCTTCAGGGATGATCATGAAATAGCGGTGCATATCGGGATGCGTGATGGTGATGGGACCGCCGCGCGCAATTTGGTTTTTGAACGTGCGCACCACACTGCCTCGGCTGCCAAGTACATTTCCAAAACGCACCACTGAAAAAGGAAGGTTGTTATTCTGCGCGGCGTCGAGGACGATCATCTCTGCAAGGCGTTTGGTGGCTCCCATGACGCTTATGGGACGAACGGCTTTATCGGTGGAGATGAGCACGAGTCTTTCCACGTTATGCCTGGTCGCCGCCTCGACGATATTCCTAGTGCCGAGAACGTTATTGGTGACTGCCTCCTCGATATTCGCCTCCATCAACGGGACGTGCTTGTGCGCCGCGGCATGAAAGACGACTTGCGGTCGATGATCATTGAAGATCTTCTCGATGCGGTTCGGGTCGCGGACATCTGCAATGACCGCTTGAACGGAAAGGGGCGAATCAATCCCATCGAGCTCCTGCAAGATATCGAAGATGCTGTTCTCGCCATGCCCGAGCAGAATCAACCGGCTTGGATTCCAACGCGCGATCTGACGGCACAGTTCGCTTCCGATGGAGCCGCCCGCGCCTGTGACCAATACACGCTTGCCGCCAAGAATCGAGCCGATCAAGCGGTCATCGATCTTTGCAGGTTCGCGCCGCAGAAGATCGGTGATGTCCACTTCGCGCAGGCGGTTTACGCTGACCTTGCCGCCGATCAATTCATAAAAGCCAGGGATGATTCGCGATGTGATACCGCGCCTTCGACACACATCGTTGACAAGGCGGATGATACGTCCCGGCGCAGCGGGTATGGCAATGATGACCTCTTCCACACGTTTTGTATCGAGTGTCTTTTCGAGCTGGTCGATCCTGCCGATGACGGAGATGCCGTAAATTTGATGGTTTTGTTTGGCGGGATCATCGTCCAAAAAACCGACGGGGACCAGGTTGAGTTGTGAGGTTTTCTGCAACTCGCGGACGACAAGCGCGCCCGCATCTCCCGCGCCGAGAATCAGCGCCCGGCGAGTTTTGCCGTTCGTTTGAATCGATGATTGCTCAGCGAGAATCCGCAGGACAAAACGCGAGCCGCCGATGAGGATGAGCGAGATGAGCCAGTCAATGCCGAGGGCGGAACGCGGCATGCCCGGCTTGACAAGGTCAAAGCCGATGAGCAGGAGCATCAATCCCGAAGTCAGGACAGAGGCGGCAGAGACCGCAAAGATGATCAGCCGCAGTTCGTTCGTGCTGGCATATACCCACAGGCGGCGATAGAGGCCGAAAAAATAATAAGTAGGGATCTTGACAAGCAAAGCAGTCGCACACATCACCAAAGCGGCGGGAAAATAAAACGGAAGCTGGCTCACATCCAGCCGCAGGGCAAAACTGCCCAGAACCGAAACGACGGTGAGGGCAAGGTCGCCGATTAGGACAAATCGATTGCGGAGGTGAGGACGGGAGGACATTTGGAATACAGAAGGTTGAATGAGGAAGGGGGCGTAATATCTGACGCGTGATTCGCGAATTACGAATTACGATTTACGCATCGCTTCCACCGCCTCATATAAACCATCAGCCAGCGAAACTTGCGGCTTGAAGCTGAGCATGTCCATGATCTTTTTTGGCGTGCCGATGGAGCGGTAGATGTCGCCAGCGCGGGGTTCGGCGTGGATGTGTTTCGGGGCGTTCGGGAAGATTTCGTAAAGGATATCGATCAAATCAAGCAAACGAGTCTCGACGCCAGTGCAGACGTTGAAGATCTGCCCGGGTGCGGCAGGATGCACAGCGGCGAGCAGATTCGCCCGCACCACATCGCGCACATTGACGAGGTCGCGGCTCTGACCGCCGTCGCCGAAGACGGTGATGGGTTTGTTATCCAACATTCGGCGGATGAAGATCGGCACGGCGGCGGCATACATCGAATCCGGTCGCTGACGCGGTCCATACACATTGAAATACCGCAGCGCAACCACTTCAAAGTTTAACGAGATTGTGTAGAGTTGACCGTAAAGTTCATCGACGCGTTTGGAGACGGCATAGGGCGATAATTGACGAAGCGTTGTATCCTCCGAAAGCGGATAATCCTCCGAGTCGCCGTAGACTGCCGCGCTGGTGGCGAAGACGGCACGCCTCACGCCCGCCGCGCGGGCGGCTTCGAACAGAATCGAAGTTCCGGTCACGTTGACGTCGAAACATTCGAGCGGCTTCTCCATCGACTCGGGTACGGATACAAAAGCCGCTTCGTGGAAAATGACCTCCATGCCATTGACCGCTCTGGCAACCGCAGATGCATCGCGCAGATCGCCTTCCAGAATTTCCACATCCAAGCCTTCGAGGTTCTCACGCTTGCCGGAGGAAAAGTTATCGAACACTCGGACGGAATGCCCGAGCTCGAGCAGGGACCGTGATATATGCGAGCCGATAAAACCCGCGCCGCCTGTGACCAGATACTTCATGACTATCTCCCGGTTCTTCTCAAAACGGTCCCAATGGTGCGCAACACGATACTAAAGTCCATGGTGAGCGTGCGGTGTTTGATGTAATACAGGTCATATTCGAGCTTCACAAAAGTTTCCTTCACCGTCGCGACATATCCATAATTGATCTGCGCCCAACCTGTCAGTCCCGGTTTGACAAGCAGTCTTGCACGGTAATATGGGATTCGCTTCTGATATTCCGCGACAAGCTCGGGCCGTTCCGCGCGCGGACCGACCAGGCTCATCTCGCCGCGCAACACATCCCAGAACTGCGGCATCTCGTCGAGACGGGTCTTGCGCAAAAAGTTGCCGATCTTCGTAATGCGCGGATCGTTCTCCTCCGCGTTTTTGATCCCCTCCGCTTCGGCGTTTTGTGTCATCGTGCGGTATTTCAGGATATTGAACGGCCTGGCGCCTTTGCCCAGGCGGGGCTGGGAATAAAAGATCGGAAAGCCGGTTTCCAGGATGATGGCAAGCGAAAGAAAAGGAAAGGTTACAACAAAGATGATCGTGCCGAGAAAGCCGCCCAAGATATCCATGCTTCGTTTCAGGAACTCGTATAAACCGCTCACCCGCACCTGATCCACGAAAGAACGGATGACCCAGTCGGTTTCGAGGTGTTCGATCGGCACACGCTGGGTCAATTCCTCGTACATGATCGGCATGCGCGTCACCTCGATGCCGCGTTCCTGAATATCAAGCACGGTTTGAAACGTCTCGCCTTTGATCTCGCCCGTGATGGCAACGACTACATCCGAGATGCGGTAATCTTCAATAAGATCAAAGAGGTGGCTGCTGTCGCCGAGGACTGCGAATCCATGATACGACTTGCTCTTTTTTGCGGGGTCGTCGTCGATGAAGCCGATGATAAGAAAGGGCGGCGGGTTGAGTTTGCGATACGCCTCCACCAGGGTGCGTCCCGCCTTGCCCGCGCCGATGACAAGCACACGGCGCATCATACCGGATGAGGTGTAAAGCCGAATATAGATGGCGCGCCAGCCCAACGTCAGGAAAGAGGCGAGAACGAGAAAGGCGCCGATCGCAATACGGGGCAGCGAGTTCGGGTCGATGTTGATCGTAAAGAGAAGTGAATATCCCAATAACCCGACGATCGGAGCGACGGCAATGGCGCGTAAAGTCTTGCGAAAATTCGAGGCGGTGTGGATCTCGTACGAGTCGACCATCAACAACAGCCAGACCAACGGCAGGAGATAGAACCAGACCGGGACCTCCACCTGAATAATGCGTTCCGCCACATTGCGCCGGACGCCGGATTCAACCAGACGGTATAGGGAGTATTGGTACCAAAAAAAGATCGCTCCAGCCGTGGCTGCGGCGGATGCGATGAAATCCCCGATCAACAGGACAGTTCGTTGCTCACTGGGTCGCAATCGCAGTGAGGGGCGGTAGATATCAGCCATTCTTGAACATGCTCGTAATGCCGCTCCACAAAAAGCCCGCGCCCCACGTCATGTGCATGGTAGCGATGGCAAGCGGCAGCCCCCAAAGGTGGAATCCTTTCCTCGTCTTTATCGCCAGCCGCAAACCGGCAAGCCCCAATATTAGAAAATAGATCGAAAATTGCAATACAAATAAGAGCCGGGCGGTTGCGAACCATAAGGATAACACAATCAAAGCGATCAGGGCGAAGACGAACGCGGGCGGCAGCGCCTGACGCCAGCGGAGCGTGTGCGGATAACGCTTTAACATACGGAATTTCCAGTATCCGTAACGCCAATATTGCACGGCGAGCCTGCCGATCGTATCGCGCGAAAAATAAACCGAGCGGATGGAGGGATCGAGCCAGACCACACCGCCGGATTCGCGCACACGCGTATTGAATTCATAATCTTCATTCGCGAGTAATCTTTCATCGAATGTGCCGATCTTTTCGATCAACTCGCGGCGAAACGAACCGAATGGGACGGTATCCACAGCGCCCGCCTTTGCGTTGAGGCGATACATCGCATCCCCCACGCCGAGCGGATGAGCCGCGGCAAATGAAATTGACTCTGCGATCCAGGTCTCCGCGCCGGGGCGAATCTCCCATACGCCGCCGACATTATCGCCCTTCCCAGATTGGTGCGCCGCGACGCATCGTTCGACATATTCGGGAATGGGCATCGAATGCGCATCCAGGCGGACGATGATCTCGCCTCGCGACTCGCGAATGGCTTGATTCACACCCGAGGGAATCGTCCTCGCTTTATTTTCCACCACGCGCACAGACAGGTCGGTATGCAGTTTCTGGAAAGACCCAATCACATCGCGCGTCTCATCAGTCGAGAGACCATCCGAGATGACCACTTCCATCTTATCGAGCGGATAGGTCTGCAAATGCAGAGCCTCCAACAATTTGCGGATGGTGGCCTGTTCGTTATAACAGGGGATGATGATGGAAACGGTTGGATGATCGGGCATGTTCAGGCAAGGTTTCGCCGCCAACAGGGGCGGCGAATTAATGCAAGTGGTTATTCTCTTCGCGCAATGTTCGTCGTCCCGGGCGGAGATAAGGGAAGGATGACATCCATGCTCATACCCGCCCCTGTTATAATCTGGATGGCTATTCTACCACTTTGCGCCGCTTCGATCTTTAACGCGCGAGTTATTTATGAACGGCTGCTCGCCAACCGCTGGAATTAAGGCGTCATTCAAGACGCAAGCGCGACACATTCGATCTCGACCAACGCGCCTTTGGGCAACCCCGCCACGGCAACAGTCGTTCGGGCCGGCGGATTCTCATTGAAGACTTCTGCGTAGACCGCGTTCATCTTTGCAAAGTCGATCATATCTTTCAGGAATACCGTGGTCTTTACCACCTTGCTCATGCCGGTCCCGGCGGTTTCCAAAACATTTGTCAGGTTTTTAAGAGTCTGCCGGGTCTGCTCTTCGATTCCGCCGGGGACAAGCTCCATGGTGGCAGGATCGAGGCCGACCTGTCCGGCTGTGTAAACCAGGTTTCCGATATGGATCGCCTGCGAATACGGACCGATCGCCTTGGGCGCACTTTCGGTAAAAATAACACGTTTGTCCATGATTTCCTCGTTTCCTATTCAGGGTAACTTTAATCGCCTAACACTTTTAGGTGTCATGCTGAGCGAAGCGAAGCAACTCCACGATTGTCTCATAGACTCTTCGTGGCGCCTTTAGCGCCCGATTTGAAAGGTGATTTATGTTACTCTGAATAAATGGTTTGATAAGCGGATATATTTTATTACGAAATTACTTAAGGTGATTAGGGTGAGGGGGGCAACGCGATCGGCGTCAGCGTCATTGTTGGCTGCGGGATGGGTGTCGGCATCAACTGTGTCCAGCCGCTATAAGCAAAGTATTCCGAGAGAAATTGTGTTCTCTCGCGCTCATTCATCGGGCGCGGACGCGAGAAGTCTTCCAGCATGGCGGTGAGCAACTCTACGCCTAGATATTTTCCGTCGTAGAACACATGGCGGTCGATAAATTCGCGGCGGGTTTCATCGATCACCGAGCCGTCAGGCAATTCGTAGGTCATCTGGTCGAAGAATAAATTTCCCAAGCCGAAATGGATGAAGGAGTCTCCGCGAAATTCCATCAGGTGCGGATAATGCGCCTGACTTCCGCTGACCACTGTTGCGCCTGCGTCAGCGACAGCATGGAATCCCTCTTCGTGCATATAGCACGGACCGGAATGATAGCATTCCTCATGCTGGAATGTAAAGACCACCATGTATCCCTCCGATGTGAGATTCTTTATTCGCCTTGCAAAGAATTCATAATCGCAGTCTGCAGCGCCAGGCTGAATATCGGTGGCTTTTACAAATTCGTAGGAGACTTTCCCATTACAGCCCAGGAATGCGATTTTGTTGCCGTTCACTTCCATCAGCACGGGTTTGCGCGCCTCTTCCTGGTTCGCACCGCCGCCATAGTAGGGAATGTTGTATTGTTTATATAACGCAAGCGTATCGAGCATGGCTTGCACGCCGCGGTCGGCAAAATGATCGCCGGTCAGCTCCACAATGTCAACGCCGACGTATTTCAACAACTCGATATATTTTGGGTCGCTGCAAAGGATGAAATTCTTATATCCCGGCGTCGGCGGCGGGCAATGCACATCGAAAGGCACTTCATTGCTGATGTGCGCAACATCCGCATTCGCAAGCCAGTCGCGGATCAATTCGCCCGGATTCGTCACGCCTTTCAATTCCATCGTGAACGCCGTTGCACGCACCATCGCCGTCACGCCTGTCAGGACAACGGTCGCCAGCCTGGATGCGTCACGGTTCGAAGCAGGAAGTTCAAACGATGCGCTCGTCAAACCAAACGTCACTTTCAACGGATATTGGCTCGCGTCGAACTCTTTACGTATCGGGGATCGACCGTCCACCGTCAATACCTTCCATTTAGGTTGGATATCTTCGAACGGAATGATCGCCGGACTAAAGGGTTGAGTCCACGCCGCAGGCATAATCTGATCGGAGGGCACGCTTCTTACCGCGCCTGAGGCCGGCTCACCCCACAAAGATGTCAACGCCCTCAGGGTGGATTCTGCCATGAGCAACGGCTGACCGTTCCCGGTCAGGGATGAGCCGCTCTGCCAGGCGGAGATCAAGTCTGCGGACGAGACTCCATCCATCACAGTAGGGAAAGGCGCAACAAGGACGTAAATCCAAATCGAGCCCGAGTCGGAAACATCCAAGGTTTGCGTTGCCAACTCACGGACATCGGTCAATGGAAGACCAGAACCTTCTGCCATCTCCAGCAGATCATCCGGGACAGCAGGACTCACCCACAGCGCATCGGGAATGGGTGTTTGCGTTGGCTTTGGCTGGACGAAAACGGTTGGCGTCGGCGGCATTTCCGTCGCAGATGCGCAGGCGGCTAGTAAAAAGAGTATTAGGAGAAGGGAAGGATTTTTTTTCATGGGTTTCAAAGAAAAAGTACGAAGCGATGATCGCCTCGTACTTATAAATGTACCAGCTTAATCAGGCGTGAGCGTTAGTTTACTACGACTTTCGCAAGCGTATGGGATTTCAAAGATTCATCGTTAATCGTCACCCCCAAGCCGGGAGCCGAGGGAACATCGATCGTCGAGTCTTTGTTGAGCGCAAATCTTTCATTCGTTATATCGCGTTTGTAATATCGATCTGAAGCGGAGACATCACCGGGGAGAATGAAGTTGGGCAGGGATGCCAATGCAAGATTCGAGGCGCGCCCGATACCGGTTTCCAACATACCGCCGCACCAGACAGGCATATCGATCTCTTTGCAAAGGTCATGCACCAGGACGCCCTGACTTAATCCGCCCAGCCTGCCTGCCTTGATATTGATGACCCTGCAGGCTTTCATCTCGATGGCGTATCTTGCATGCCGCGGCGACACGATGCTTTCATCGAGACAGACCGGCGTGTTGAACTTCGCCTGGAATTTGTGATGGTCCCAGATATCATCCTCGAAGAGCGGCTGTTCGATGAGCAAGAGATTCAGATCGTCCATTGGCTTAAGGGATTCCGCGTCGTCCATCGAATAGGCGGAGTTGGCGTCCACCTGCAGGCGGATGCCCGGGAAGGCTTTGCGGACAGCTTGCGCATACGTCACATCCTTGCCTGGTTTGATCTTGATCTTCACGCGAGCGTAGCCGCTGTTGACGTAATCTGTCACGGTTTCGACCAGTTTTTCAGGCGAGCCTTGAATGCCCACCGAAACACCGACCTCCACCTTGTCCCGCATTCCACCGAATAATTGTTTGAGCGACTTGCCTCCGCGCTTTCCAAGCAGATCCCAAAGCGCCATTTCAACGCCCGCTTTCGCAAGGTGATGTCCGCGGATTCCTGCGACGCGATACTGAAAATCAGGCGCGTCCTTCACCTCCTTTCCAAGTATCAATGGCGCAATGAACTCCTTGAGAATATGCATGGCAGTCCCGGTGGTTTCGTAGTTGTAGCCGGGGTTGTAAGAGGCAACACATTCGCCATAACCTGTCAACCCTTCGGAACGAATTTCGACGATGATACATTGTCGTTCCGTCTCGCGGCCAAAGGAAGTCTCGAATGGTGAGACGAGCGGCATGGAGATATGATGGAAAACAAGGGATTCGATTTTCATGGTATTTCCAGAAAGACCACAGGGATAATGAAGCCTATCAGGGTCTGATGATGTTAGTTATTGTTTCCCTGTTCGTCGGTGATCTTGATCCCGCGGAGGGCATCGTCGAGGCTGGTGGCTTCGAGGCGCACACCCGGAGCGGGCGTCCCGCAAAATGGGCAGATATTCCATGGCAATTCCATCAACTTGGAGCAGTTATGACATGTTTTCTTCAACTTGGTGTGACAATTCGGACAGACCTGCCAATCCTCTTTGACCCGCCTCTCGCATCCCGGGCAAAGCGGAAGGTCTTCGAGCGCCTGCAATAACGCCTCTTCCTCCAATGTCCGTTGATATTCCTCCTCCAGGGTCCGCGGCGGGCGGAGGATGAGATAGACCAACACCCCTGGTAAATTCAGCACTGCAACGAGCAATGCAGACAGGGTTTGCACCAATGGGTCGCGCGCGCGGGAACGGATATCGCGGTACGTCCAGATCACAAGGCTGATCCACAAGGCAATCAGGAATGCGCCCGCAAAGGCGGTCAGCACAAGCGTGAGGTTTGCGATGAATACGGGATCAAAGGTCATAAGTACTCCGGGTTGGCTTCATTTTAATCCATATCGCGATGGTATTACGGAGGGATTGCTTCGTTGCCGCACTCCTCGCGATGACGAAAAAATCACGGGGTTACAAACTCGAAGCGCCACTCCGTTCCTTCTGTGAACTGCCGGGATGTGACGCCCATCAATTGATAGAACGTCTGACCGGGGCGCAGGTAAATCGGCGAGCCGTCGGGATGGGTAAGAAGGACGGGTTGGTCGATGGAGGCGCGATTCCACCTTGCCGGTATGGCAAGACCGTCGCGGAAGACGTAGGCATTGCCATAATCGATCAACTGCGGGTTATAGATCTCGTCCTCCGCCTGTCCCAGGCTGGTGAATATGTAAGGCACAAATAACACAACCACATTTTCCGCGGTGACCGGTTCCCTGGTGTAATCATCGTATAGAAGATCGTATTGTTCCACTTTGCGGTTTATCAGGTCCTTGGCTTCCTGATACCGAAAATATGTGCGCGTATCGGGTTCGTAGGCCCAATAACCATAATTCACGGGGGAATAAAAATTATAAATACGGGTGACGATCGTCGGGACTTGAGGCGTGACCTCAGAAAAAAATCCGCCGCTGAACGTTTGAGGGCTGTTATCCAGGCCTTTCCTTTCTGCACAAGCCTGCCATTTTGTCGCATTGAAAAACACATTGTTATACCCCTCACGCTTATAAGGACCCATAAAGTAAGGCGGACAATTGCCGAATCCCACCGAAATGAAGAACGGGGCGATATCCAGGGAATGGAAGTATTCAAGTTCGCGCGAGTCTGCGCCTTTGAACATCAGGTATGAGTGGTACATACGGGCAAGATGCTCATCGAAATAACGCCCCGAGCGAACGGGTCCCACCCGCTCAGCGACGGAAACATTGCTATAAAAGATTCCGACAAATCTTGTATCGCCCCACTCGATGTAGTATTCGTAGACGACATCGGCAAGTGTCAATCCGGATTGCGGCCGGACGTAGTCTGGAGAGTTGCCAATCTTGATGGCAAGAGGCCTGTGTTGCAAAAACGAGGGGTCTTCAACTGGCAGCCCTGTCAATGGGTTAAAAAGCAAAACACTCCCCACCGGGGTAGGCATTGAATCCACGGGCACCGAAACGTCCTGCGGAACTACGATACTGGTCGGGTGGGGAGTAAAGGTCGCAGCAGGCTGCGGCGTATCGATCGATACATACGGATCCTGCGTGCTTCCGGCTTGGGGCTGAAAGGGCGTCGGGGTTGGCAGGTACTCTGATGGAGAAGGAGAAGGAATCAGGTCCGGGCTTGAAGCGGGCGATGTCGGCGTGCAGGATACGCCCGCGATGATGATCAGCAGCCAATGGATTTTTCTCGTTCGCTTATGCCGGTAATTATCAAATATCATTCGAAGATTGTACCAAACCAATACAACAGCTTCTGAGCAGAATCACTCAGAATTGAGAGGGCTTTGAGCAGTCACGAACAGAGTCGTAGCAATGGCATTCCCTGTTACAATTAATAAACCCCATGTTACTGGTTGCTGCTTGTTCAGTTCTATTTATATCCGCATTCGCGCTTGTTGTCCTACGGGCGATTCAACCGGAAGCGCGTTACACATGGCTCGTAGCGGTTGGCGGCTCCATGCTTGCTTTCGTCACCGTGTTGTCCTGGGGTTTTCAGCTTCCATTTGAACTGACGCTGCCGGCCTGGCAGCCTCAGATATTATTTCCCACCCCGATCCAGTTTCATGCGGACGAAATCGCATGGGCGTTTTCCATTTCGATCACCGGATTGTTGGCGGCGATCCTCCTCACGGCGGCCGTTGGGTCGGTTGTCGGTACTTCCCTGTCTTGGGCCGGGGTTTTATTGCTGGGCGGCTTTGGTGTGCTTGCTGTTACAGCCAATAGCCCTTTGACATTACTGATGATCTGGGCGCTTCTCGACATGACCGAGCTTGCCGCTCTATTAAGATCCGTAAATGGCGAACGTAACAACGAGCGTGTCGTGGTTTCATTCGGCACACGGAGTGTCGGAAGCGCACTTTTGTTATGGGCTTATATCGAAAGTTATACCGCTGAAGCGCCTCTGCTATTTCAAGCCATGCAATCGCCTGCAAGTGTATATTTATTGATCGCTGCGGGACTCCGCCTTGGCGTGCTTCCTCTTCATTTACCGTACGAACCCGAATCGTCCCTTCGGCGCGATTTTGGCACAGCGATACGGTTGATCGGCGCAGTCTCCAGTTTGAGCGTATTGGGACATGTTCAAATCTCCGTTACCTGGGTGAATCCATTCCTGATGATTCTCGCTTTGATCGCCGCGGTCTATGGGGGATGGATGTGGCTTCGTGCGCCGGACGAACTGAACGCCCGCCCGTATTGGATGATCGGTATCGCATCGCTTTCCATCCTCTCCGCGCTTGATGGGAATCCGGCGGGTGCGGCCGTCTGGGCTTGCGCATTACTCCTTTCCGGGGGCGCAATATTCCTTTCTTCCGTCAGAGAGGTACGCATCAGCCGGGCGCTTCTGGTCTGCGCGTGGTGTCTTTCGAGTCTTCCTTTCTCACTCACTGCCGCGGCATGGACCGGAACCTCATGGTTCATAATTCCTTTTGCCGTCGCGGCGCAGGTTACCATTCTTGCAGGTTTTATCCGTCATGCGTTAAGGTCCAGTGAAAACAAATCCCTTGACGACCAACCTTCCTGGGCAAAGGTCGCCTATCCTGTCGGGATCATCCTGTTAATCGCCATCCAGGTTTTCCTTGGAATATTATTCCAGATCAGCCTGCCGCAAATCGGGAATTGGATCCCGGGTCTTGTCGCCTCGATCCTGACTGTGGGCTTGTTCTGGGCAACAAGGCGTTTCCGTGTATTCAATCCTGCACGCGCACACTGGGTCGGCACAGCCAGTCAGGGAATAAATAACCTGTACCAGGGGCTTTGGTCCGTCTACCGTGCTTTTGCAAGGATCGCGCAAACAGCGAACCGCGCGCTCGAAGGAGAGGGAGGTATCATGTGGACTCTTCTGTTTTTGGCGCTCTTCGTTTCGGTTATTACGGGGGAGATCAAATAATCCATGTTCACTGAAATTGTATCTTGGGCAGCCGTGGGGCTTGCCCTTGCCGCCTCTGCGACCATTCTAATCAGCCGCGACTGGCGTATCCTCCTTGGCTCGCTCGCGATTCAATACCTGGCTGTTTTCTGGCTGGTCACCCGTCACCTTCCAATTGCGATGGGATCGGTGAAATTGATCGCCGGCTGGATGTCGGTGGCTATTCTCGGTATGACGCGTTTGAGTCACGCGGCACTCGACCAAGACGAGCAGGATAGGTTCTTTCCTCGCGGCGCAGTGTTTCGCATTCTATTGATCGGAATCGTCATCCTGATCGCAATTGGCGGAACGCCTCGCATCGAATCGGCCACACCGGGAATGGGATTGCCTGTAATCGCTGCAGGTTTATTGCTGATCGGCGCGGGAATTGCCCACCTCGGCGTGACAAGTGACATCTTACGAGTAATCATTGGGCTGTTGACCCTGCTGTCGGGCTTCGAGATTATTTATGCCGCCGTGGAAAGTGCCATCCTCGTAACGGGGTTACTCGCAGTGGTGACACTAGGTCTGGGGGTCATCGGCGCATACCTGCTGATTGCGGGTTCGGTTCCGCTTGTGGATTCAGACACAGAGGATATCGTATGAGCGCGCCGATTCTGTGGATCGCGCTACCCTTCCTTGCCGGAGGGGCGATCTTGTTCCTGCTTGGCGAAAAATATTCCTCGTATGTTGCGGGCGGGCTGACCGCTCTGCTTTCATTGATCGCACTCTTCATCCCGATCGATGCTGCCTTGCTTCTCGGCGCGTTTTCCTTCAAGATATCCTCGGCCATCGAAGTCTTTGGCAGGAGTTTCGAATTCAGTGCTGCCGATGGTCCCTTGCTTGCCATGATATATGGTCTGGCTGCGATCTGGTTCTTTGGATCCGAATCATCCGGCGCCGCACACCGGTTCACCTCGTTGGGATTGATGATAATCGCTCTGTTGACGGCATCGATCGCGGTCGAGCCATTCTTGTACGCCGCGCTTCTGCTCGAAATGGCGGCCATGCTCATCGTTTTCATGCTTGTCCCAATTTACCAGGTACCTGGGAAGGGCGTGGTGCGCTTCATCGTGTACCAGACATTCGCAATGCCCTTCATCCTCTTCTCGGGATGGATGCTTGCCGGAGTGGAAGCCAATCCCGGCGACCTGGGTACAACGATTCAATCTGGCATAATGCTCACCATGGGCTTTGCATTTCTATTTGCCATTTTCCCCCTCTATAATTGGATACCTCAAGTTCTGGAGGAATCGCCTCCATATGCTGCCGGCTTTTTATTGTGGGCACTGCCTGTCTTTACGGTCATCTTTGCGCTCGGCTTTCTGGACCGATACGCCTGGCTAAGAAACACTGCGCAAATCTCAAACGCTGTCCTGGTTTCGGGGCTCATTATGACCGCAACAGGCGGAATCTTTTGCGCCCTGCAGAGGCACCTTGGCAGGATACTCGCTTATGCCGCCATCGCAGAAACCGGTCTGTTCCTGCTGGCCCTCGGTTTGCAGACCTCCAACCTCCTGGAGATCGTATTCCTTGCCCTCATTCCGCGCGGACTTGAGTTGACCGTTTGGGCGCTCGCGCTCTCTATAATTAAACGCAGAGCATTCCCCCTGAAGTTCAGCGACATTCAGGGTCTGGCAAGGAAATACCCTATAGCAACCGGATCGCTTGTCCTTGCCCATCTTTCCGTTGCCGGCTTCCCGCTTCTCGCCGGATTTCCCTCTCGCATCGCGCTTTGGCATGCGCTTACAAACCAATCGATGACCGCGTCAATTTGGATGTTTGTGGGGATGTTCGGCTTGCAGATAGCCGCCTTTCGCACTCTTGCGGCACTCGTCATGGCGGACGAAGACGCCAAGTGGGAATTGAATGAATCATGGATCCAGACAGCGATGCTGGGCATCGGTGTCGTGGGCTTGTTCATGCTTGGGATGTTCCCGCAAATCCTTCAACCATTCCTCACTAACCTGCCCGCGCTTTTCGAACATCTTGCTCAATGATCATCATATGCGAGAGGGTATAATTTTCCCTGTAAATGACATGGAGTCGACATGGAATTCGAACAAATCGTCAAACGCCTGGAATTCTTGGATACACAACAACGGGAACTGAAGGGAAACCTTGCCGCTCTCAAAGAAAGCCTGGAATCCTTCGAAGCCACGGTCAATGCCGTGTCGAAACAAATAAAGACCATCAGCAGGCAAATGACCGATATCGTGCCGGCCGCAAAACGGATGGACCAATTCGAATCCATTCTTGCCAAGCAACGCACAGACATCCTTAAATTGATCGACGAGAACGAAAAAAACCGGACGAAGGCGGAGAAGGATGCTGCGAAACGTATTCAGGGAGAGATCGGCGAAATAAATAAGGCGATTTCCCAGGTCAAAACCTCCTTCAATCCATCCGAAATAAATAAGCAGATCAGAGAACGAGCCGATGAAAACACGAGAGCGGTTAACGACATCCGGGAAATCAAGGCCTCGGTCGAGGAGGCGCTGCGGGCGAATGAAGATGTGCGCCATACTCTGATGGCGAACGAGGAGGCGCGCAAGAACGACTTGAAACGCATCTCTGACATCCAGGGAGAGTTGACCGCCTTGCGCAAACGCATCGATGAAAACCGCGACAAGGCTACAATTCAGGGGGATGCCATCCGGAACGTCGAAAACCGCTTCACGGAACTTCTCGCATCGGAACTCGAACGCAAGCAAGCGCAATCCGCTTTTTTGGATCAACAACGGGTGGCGCAGGTGGACCGCGACCGGGGTTGGAAGGAATGGCAGGAAAATTTCATCGCATTTCAGAAGGACGCCGAAGCCATGGATGTGCAGGTGCAGAAATTGGACGAAACCCTGCGAAGCGCGAAAAAGGCGCAGGATACTTACATGGAACTCAACTCCAAACTCGAGCGGCGCATCAACGAAGTGACGGAAATGCAGAGACTCGCCGAGGAACGCCTGCGCCAGGAATGGATCAGTTTCAAAGCAGACGATCAGAAGCGCTGGACCGGTTACACCCTTTCATCGGAGGAGGCTTTCCGCGACCTGCGGAAAGAGGTGAAAAAGAGCGAGGAACAGACGACTGCCATGAGCGAAATTGCCCAATCCCTGCGCGACCAGGTCCACCAGACAACGGATGTATCCGAAAAGCAAATGCAGGAACTAATGAATATCCTCCATGAGTGGATGACCTCATACCAGCGCATCATGGGGCACGGAAAAAAGACCGTCAAGAAATAGCGTTCACAAATCGTTCGCCGTCAAGGTGGAAATCGTCCGATTTCCACCTTGTTATTTTAAAAGTGTGGTTAAATTATCTGCATGAAGGTCATCGGCACGGCAGGCCATGTGGATCATGGAAAATCAACCCTGATCGAGGCTCTCACCGGGATACACCCAGATCGGCTCAAGGAAGAGAAAGCCCGCGAGATGACCATCGACCTCGGCTTCGGCTGGATGACATTGCCGAACGGCGAACAAGTGGGGATTGTGGATGTTCCCGGACATCGCGATTTTATCGAAAATATGCTCTCCGGCATCGGCGGGATCGATGCGGCTTTGCTCATTGTCGCTGCCGATGAAGGCGTGATGCCGCAAACAAAGGAACACCTCGCGATTCTGGATCTATTGGAAATTCCTGCCGGGCTGATCGTTTTGACCAAGACCGACCTCGCCTCCGACTCCGCCTGGACCGAACTTGTTGAAAATGAAATCCGCTCCGCCGTGAGTCACACCCGCCTCAAGGACGCTCCCATCGTGCGAGTCTCGGCAAAGGACAGAACCGGACTCGAAGCTTTGAAAACCGAACTTCAATCCTTACTACAAAACAGCCCTGCCCGTCCGGACCTCGATCGGCCCCGTCTGCCCATAGACCGCGTGTTTAGCATGAGCGGATTTGGCACTGTTGTAACCGGCACATTGAGAGACGGGCAGCTATCGGTGGGCGATGAAGTGGAAGTTCTGCCAGGCAGCCTCAAGGGACGCATACGCGGTTTGCAAACGCACAAACAAAAAGAAGATATCGCTGTGGCGGGTTCGAGGACGGCTGTAAACATTTCAGGGATTGATATGGAAGAGATCAGCCGCGGGGACGTGCTCTCGCATCCAAATCAGTACCAGGCGACGCGCCGCATCGACGCCAAATTCAGAGCAATCGGAGATATCCGAAAGCCCTTACTTCACGGCGACGAAGTCAAAATCTTTGTTGCCGCAAGCGAGACGGTTGCCAGGCTTCGCATCCTCGACACAGAGGAGATAAACGCGGGCGGGGAGGGCTGGATTCAGCTCGAATTAAGTAAACCCATTGTTGCGATCCGCGGCGATCGATATATTTTGAGAAGACCCTCGCCCGGGGAAACGCTGGGCGGCGGCACAATCGTGGACCATCAGCCCAAGGGAAGGCATAAACGCTTCAACGAAAAAATCATCGAGTCTTTAGGGTCCCTATTGCAGGGCACACCGGCAGATGTCCTGCTCGAAGCTGCGCTCTCCATGCAGATTGCCCCTGTCAAGGCAATGATCGCTCAATCACGCCTGGAGCCTGCCCTGGCAGAGTCTGCTTTGCGGGAACTACTGAAATCTGGGAAGGTCGTCCTTCTGAATCAAACAGGAAATAACGAATCCATCGCGGCTTCTGTATCCCACTGGAATACCCTGAGAACAAATATTCAAGGTCTGGTCGAAGCTTACCATGAACAATTCCCCTTGCGGCGCGGAATACCGCGGGAGGAATTGAAGAGCAGATTAAAACTCGAACCCAAGGTTTTCAACGCCGCAATTTCTTTTCTCTCCTTGCAAAGCTCGATCATCGATGATCGGGGAACGGTATCCAGCCCGAGACATGAAATAAAGTTCAATGGGGCGGATCAAGCCAGGGTCGAAGCCCTGAAGCGGAGATTCGAGTCGAATCCCTACGCGACCCCCAGCATCAAAGAGTGTCAGGCTGAGGCGGGATTCGAACTCGTCAACGCGTTGATCGAATCGGGGGAACTGTTGCCCGTTTCGGAAAATGTCATCTTCCTAAAAAAAGATTACGATGAAATCACCTCGCGAATCAAATCGATGCTTATGGATCGGGGATCGATCACCCTGGCAGAAGTACGGGATATGTTCGACACGACTAGAAAATATGCGCAGGCCTTGCTTGAGCATCTGGATTCGACGGGTTTAACCGTACGAGACGGCGATATGAGAAGGTTGAGGAAGTAGAAATCCGATGGGAAATTTACTTCGATTTTTTCGGGCTCCCGTCTTCGAGGATGAGGAAAGGACGCGGCAGGCATTCCTGTTAAATATCATCCTATGGCTGCTCATCATCGTACCCGTCCCCTATCTGATTTTCGTCCTTTGGACAGTGCCGGAACTATCGACCCGTGCCTGGATACAAGCGATCGCCGGGGAAATCATAAACCTCACGCTTCTTTTTCTTCTTCGGCGTGGATATGTGCGCACGGCGGCATTGATTCAGTCCATTGCATTCTGGCTCTTCTTCACAGTGACCGCGGTTACAGCATACGGCGTACAGGATGAAGCATACATCATTGGATACCCCCTGGTGATCCTTATTGCAGGATTGTTGCTGGGTCCGCACTTCTCGGTAATGGCAACGGCGCTTTGCCTGCTTACAGGTCTGGGCATGCTCATTGCGCAATTTGGCGGTCTGATAAACAACCCGCAGATTCGTTCCCCCCAACTGACATGGATCATCAGCCTCGTGTTCTTCCCTGTGATCGCCACATTGCAGTATCTAACGGTGCGGACTTTAAGAGACGCCATCCAGCGCGCCAAACGAAGCGAGGAGAAATACAAGCTCATATCAAAGGTCAGCACCGATTACGTCTTCGAAAGCAGGATCGACGAAAACGGTGTGGCGCAAACCGTCTGGCTGGGCGGCGCATTCGAAAAGATGACAGGCTATACCCCGGAGGAATACATCGATGCTGGTGGTTGGAACGCTCACATCCACCCCGAAGATGCGGAAAAAGACGCCAGAGATATGGAAACATTATTTAAGAACCAGAATGTTCTGGCGTCTGAGATCCGCACGATCGCCAAAAATGGAGAGATCCGGTGGGAACGTGTGTTCGCTCATCCCGTCTGGGAAGCGGAAAGGAATCAACTGGTCGGCATCATCGGTGCAGTCCAGGACATCA
>JAPKMP010000016.1 GCA_026645935.1 Candidatus Villigracilaceae bacterium
CAACTTCTCCCTGCGCCAATTCGCAAGGATGAAAAACGCCTGCGAGCGTCTCCAGTCATCGAAACAATCACTCAATCTCTTATCGTTGGCTTGGATATGCTTGAACAACTTGAGATAGGCGGCATGGTATCCGCCCTCTTTTACGCGCACGATGATGTCTTCAGACGTTGTCAATATCCGCTGGCATAAGCGGTCGAGCGCGAGCGGCTTTAGTTGGGAGAGAATTTTCCAATCGTTTTCAGGGAAATTATTTTGCATGGTCACGCACCCATCAACCCGCCTGTTCCAAGTGCGGGCGATAAGTTCATATTTAGAACGAGGCAAAAGCCCGCCTCGCAACAATCGTTTTATTGATTATAAGTTAATAATTATCCATCCCATTGCGCAATAAACCATGCATCGCTGGTCCGCGCCTGCATACACCACCCATAAGCGGATGCAGCGAAAGGCATCATATTCCTTCCTACAGGTCCATAACCATCCTGAAAATCAACCGCGACAACCTGACTATTATCTCCAATACATCCTCGAACATGGACGCCATCAGGATGGCGAGAACCAGATCGAGAGCAAGCCGCCACCAAATGTTCGATGGCCGTTTGCTGAAGACGAATTCGATCCAATTCCAGATTTGCGGCAGGAGCAGCAACATCAGGAAAAAGATCGCTGTCATAATTGGGATGGTCTCATAACCAGCGACAATACTGTAGAAAAAAACGCCGATTGCAGAAACGGCAATAAGAGCGCTGATCAAACGCCAGAGAGGGTTATTAAGCCGGCTTTTCTGCCGGGCAGGTTTAATTTCATCAGGTTCTTTTTGTTGAGTCATATTTTCCTTACCAATTTATAAATTACCAAATACAACGCTGCGGCAGGAAGATCGAATCTCCGATGCAATGAATTGTACGTCTGCCCTGCAAACGCCATCACTTAAGCATCGCCCGAATAGCCAAGGAAAGAGCCGGTAAGAAACACATTTCGAAACCATGCATGGAATCCGCTTCGAATTTATATGTACGCATATCCTTCACCTGACTTCCAACCGATACACCCTCACGCCTTCCTCATCGAAAATCAGGCGGAGATCCAGGCAAGAATTGTAAATATCGATCACATCGGTGGTTGAGATATACCGTATTTGGAAAGCATTCTCCGATCAGATTCGGAAAAAATCGCGCTGCATGGCAATCCTTTCTCGATCCAGACTATGGCGCAGATGATCTCATCCGGAAAAACAAGCCCATCATCAAAATCTCAATCCCGAAAAGTGGGAGAAGGCTTCCTGCCCCGGTTAGCGAAAAAATATCCAAGCCGCGGTTGTTCATCAGTTCGCCGCCCAACACATTGGGCAGGCAAATATCGTAAATAACAGATCCTTTATAAATTGGGATCAACTTCCCATCGAAGACCATTTCGAGGTAGGTCACCAGTCCCGTCTCGGCGCTGGCGGCGATCAGCAAGTTTTGTACTAGAGCGACAGCGGCTGATGCGAATAATACTGGAAACAAGCGAATGGGAAGGAACGCGAGCGGGAGCGCAAACAGCGGAAGAATCGGTATGATATGACGAGGCGTGAAGGAGACACCTCCCCACCACATGTAATAGCCCGAAATCACCAACAAGTAGACCAGGATCGAACTCAGGCTAAATGCCAGTTCGGGCAGGAACCGTGTCTGCCGTGCCATAAAATAAAAACCTGCCACACCCAGAAGCAGGATCGGGCTTTGCCAAAAAATGCCGAGCGTTGGATGCAGGGTTTGATAATAGAACACCAGCAGATCCGGCGCGCCAATGCCCATCAAGTTCGCGGCATGCGCCTCCTTGAAAGTTTCGTCTGCTTCATGGAGATAACCGAGAGCAAGAGGGGTCCCATATATGCTCAGGTTGTAAAGCGCAAGAAGCGCCACGGGAATCGCAATGCCTGACAGGAGGGATGTGTAGACCTTCATATTCCGATGCTGACCGATGGAATAAAGCGTAAAAATAATGTAAACAATCAGGGTCAGAACGAGGATAATCGTGGGATATTCGGTAATAACGGCGAAACCCATCAGAAAGCCGGAAAGAAACACCAATGCCGGGCGGACAGTTGCACCTCCCCGGATGCTGAACCAGATCGCAAAGGCAAGAAAATAAAATACCGCGGCAAGCGTGTGCCCATAGAAGGCTGTTGCGTATTTGAACAGGGGTGTCCCCAAACATATGCCCATAGTGACGAGAAAGGCAACCCACTTTCCACCATTAAGGCGTCTCACCAGTAAATACAATACTGGCGCAAGGTGAGCCGACGGAAAACCGATCGCCCAAAACGTGATCCACTCGCGAAAGAGCCGGGGGGTAAGGCGAATGTCCAACTTATAATAAATCCAACGCAAAGGATAATAAACCGCCGTTCCCAACACCGAAGCGCCGATCGCTTTATCGGAATAATAATGACCATCATAGTAAGCCTTATCATTTGTGTATAGTTCTGTGTTGTGGTAGGAATCGATCTCCAGCCTCCCTTCATCAACAACAGCCTTTACCAACGCCAGCCGCGAATTGATATTGACGTCGCGTTCGCTCGAGATGTACCCATAGGCAACAAGCACGACAAAAAAAATGATAAACGCTTCCCGTATGTATGTCGAATTACCGATGTATTTCATGCGCGGGATTCTACACGTTTGCCTGTTGGAACGTCAATCCTGACATCCGGAGAAGCATGGTTTCCTCGAACCGTCATGAAACTACCGATCCGTGCCGCTCATGCACACTTCAATACGTATTTTTTTCATTCCAAGCCGAGGATTTAAATCGGTTTTTTCAGCGTATCCCAAGTCTGTAGATCATTACCCCGTCTTCATCATAGATCAGTTGGATATCCATAACAGGATCAAATACCTCGATCCCCTCTTGCGTGGCTATATACCTGATTCGATATTCCTCCCATAAGATGCGGTAATCACCCGCGCCAATGGCATCCCTGATGTTCTTTTCGCGCTTATACAAGCTGGAAGGTATCCGCGCGGTGTACCCGAAGACAAGCGGCTTTTCATGCAGGGTCTGGTAAAACAAATGCAAGTATTGAGTTGACGCTGCCCGGTCGAGGACAATTTCGCCCTCCGGCAATCCGGCTAAGAATTCCACATAGCCCGGCGTTTCGATCGAAGTTGCGGGTAAAGGTGCGGGAAGGGTTTCGAAGATCACCAAAAGAAAGATGAGGGCAATCAATACCTTCCGCGATGGTCCAGCGGAGGTCAATTTGCGAATCCCCATCGCAAACAGGACAGACCCTGCCAGGACAGACATGATGATCATCCGCACTGGGACACCGGACATTTCAATAAAGGGAACGAATCTCTCCAGGAGGGCATAGGGCATGGGAATCCCTGTAATCATTCCGCCGACATGCAAAACCGGACCGAGCGCCATGATCAGGAAAAATAACCAGCAAGCGAACCAGATTTTTACCCGCCAGCGAGTCTCGTCATCGAACGACTTAAGAGACACAAACAGGTAAACAACAAGCACCAGGATCGACCAACCGGGAAAGACGCTGATCTCCGCCGGATCACCCGGAAGGTTTGCCCATAAGAACCGGGTCCACTCGCCGAAACGCCAACGTTCACCGGGGATTAAGATCGAAAGCAGGTCTAGGGAAAACTCAGCAGGGTCGTGCCCACCAAGGAAAGGACTGCGAACGGCAGCCAGCACCAGAGGGAAGATCACAGGCGCAAGGAGAATAACGCTTAGCACGCCAAATATCCCAAACGGAATTGCATGGTTATTTCTGAACGGAAAGAAAATATCCTTCATTTGAATCATCCGTCCAAGGACGATCAACCCACCCAGCAGTAAACAATAGAACAGATAATAAAAATCGCTTAGAAGGACGAGCCATAACGAGACCGCCGCAGCAGCGCCCACAAAGCCATTGGGTTTATTCGTCAGGACATAAAAACACAAAACAAAAAGCGGAATCCATTCGAGCGTGATCAGGTTCAGGTGTCCATCAAAATGCGTAAAGTGGTACGCTGAAAAGGTGAAGAGCCAGCCTGCAAAAAGGCCTCCAAAGACAGATCTTGAGACATAGTACCCCAGCCAGTAGGCTGTCAGTCCGCTCATGACAAAGGAAAAAATAACGATGAGATTATGCGC
Source organism: Candidatus Villigracilaceae bacterium (assembly GCA_026645935.1). GTDB lineage: Bacteria > Chloroflexota > Anaerolineae > Anaerolineales > Villigracilaceae > Villigracilis. Next base: position 4,141 of record JAPKMP010000016.1, read on the forward strand.
TTCGAGCAGGGGCATGAATCGGGTCAGGAGAGAGGCGAGAAGTCCATTGAATGGCGTAAGTGTATGCCCCAATAAAGTGATCCCAAACGGCTGATGGAGCATATCCGTATGCCAGAAAGTCGAGTACGCAATGGGATGTGTAACAACCCGTTCAACCCACCACAAGTTCCAGACACCCATCAATCCATCGCCGTCATCGGTGAAGAAATGCGTCTCAAAACTGCGTATGAGGGGATAAGTAAGAATGATGAATGAAATCGTAAAAAACAAAACGGGCAGAGCAAAATATTTCCAACCGTTGAGCATAACTTCCCTGACCTTGAAAGATTCAGAAGCCATGCGAAGATTATATCTCCAACCTCTCACGGACCAACAACAGCGGATGCCGCGCCTCGACTCCCGCCCCATGCTCGATCTGCATCCGGCACGCCGCGCCGTTGGAAACAAATTCACCATTCCCCATTCCCTTCTCCCTGATCTTCGGCAGCACACCCAACTCCCCCACCTGCATCGAAAGTTCGTAATGCTCTGCATCGAAGCCGAACGTGCCTGCCATGCCGCAGCAACCCGCATCGATCACGCTTGCGTCATATCCAAATAAGTTCAACATCTCAACGGTGGCAGTAACGCCTGTTGGCAGTCCGTCTTCCGCAGGGGCTTCTGCACGCTGATGGCAGTGAGGATGAAAAGTGATATGCCTTTTTTTCTCTTCAAATCCAAGTCCATCGATCCCCAATTTCCCTATATTGACTACACGCAGTATAAATTCGTCGATCAACCACACGCGCCTTGTGAGAGACTTGATCTCCTCGCTGCGATTTGGCAACAATGCCCGATACTCATGTTTAAGACAATACACTTCGGGAGGTTCGCATCCGACCACGCTCAGACCTACTCCCCCATCCAGCCTGTGGATTTCGCCCAAAACTTTCTCGGCATGACTCCGCGCCGCATCGAGGAATCCCTTCGAGAGCAGGGACGCCCCGGCTCCGATGATCGGGAGGACTTTGACTTCATATCCAAGTCTGTTGAGAATCGTGATGGCGGCTTCTTCCACTTCCGGCTCGATATAATGAGAGAAGACATCGGATAAAAGTATGACGCGTTCGCCCGATACCACGTCACGCTTGAAATGTGATCTGCGGGTGAATTTCGGGAATTGCCTTTGGCGGGTAATTCCAAAAGCACTGGCAATGGCTTTGCGAGACCAATGCCTCTGCATGAAAAAATTTGCCAAAGGGGCAATAGGACTGAGAAGTTGGGCGGCAATGTGGAAATAACCAAAGAGATAATCGCGCAGCGGGCGGCGGTGCGATTTGTAGTACTGGTTCATGAATTCGTATTTCAACTTCGGCATGTCCACGCCGCTGGGACATTCGGAGGTGCAGCCTTTGCAGGCGAGGCAGAGATCGAGGGCGGAGAAGACTGAATTTTCGAATTCAGATTTACGAGTTTCCATTTGGGTAACAGGCAAGCCTTCGGCGGTTCCACTCAGGGCAGGCTGGTAATTGGAGATCAAGCCGCGTAAAAGATTCGCCCTCCCACGGGTGGAGTTGGCTTCCTCTCTTGTTGCCTGGAAGGAAGGGCACATCACGCCAGTCGTTTTTCTACAAACTCCCTGCCCGTTGCAGGATTCGATGGCGCCTTCCAGCCCGCGTTCATGAGTGAAATTCAAAACGGGTTCCCATGCCTTCGCCTGGTAACCCGTGCCGTATCGCAGATTCATATCCATTGGCGGTGCGTCGAATAATTTTTTCGGGTTCAGAATATTAACGGGATCGGCAGCCTGTTTCAACAGGCGCATTGCCTTCGTCACCTCAGGACCGTAGGTGCGCTCTATGAATTCGCCACGGGCGATACCGTCTCCGTGCTCGCTGCTCATCGCACCGTCGAGGCTCATCGTAAGCGCAAAGACCTGTTCAGCGATCTCGCGCATGGAGCGTACGCCTTCGCCCTTTTGCAAATCCAACACCGGGCGGATGTGCAAACAACCTGCGGAGGCGTGGGCGTAGATTCCTCCAAATGTGCCGTGCGCTTCGAGAATCCGCTCCACTTCGCGTACGAAACCGCCAAGTCTTTCCACAGGAATTGCGCAATCCTCGATAAAAGCAACCGGCCGGACGGATTTTGGCTGTGAATCTAAAATCCCCAATCCCACTTTGCGGATATTCCAGATTTGAGCCTGGTCCGCCGTTGTTTCGGCTATCGTCAATATCTCGCCCAATTTCCGCGCTGAATTCTTTAGCACAGACGGGTCATCTCCGCTAAACTCGACCACGAGAATCGCGGCAGGATCGCCCATCACCCAACCCATTTGACGCGCATAGTGTGGAATGCTCCTTGCATTGCGAAGAATCAATTGCGGAATTAATTCGATCGCGCTCGGGCTCATTCCCAATATTCGCGGAACGTCATCGCAAGCTGATGCAATGGTCGAATAAGACACGACTCCGAGAATGGTATGTTTCGGTCTAGGGACGAGCCTGACCTTGAGTTTTCGGATTACAGCAAGAGTACCTTCACTGCCTGCTAAAAGATGTGCCAGGTTCCAATTCGGAGGTCTGCCCTGAGCTGCGTCGAGAGGTTCCAGGTTGGCGGGGTATGTATTCCCGTGCCAGCGAGGGGGCGCGGATGGAGACCAGGGAAGCAGGTAATTGAGGCGGTACCCCGCTGAGTTGCGCCAGGACCTGGGAAAGTTTTTCTTGATGGCTTCGGCATGGTTTTTGCGGATCTCGTTTACGGTTGAAACGATATTGGATATTCTTGAATCCGAGTTTCGAATAGCGGGCATCGAATCATCGAACCGCGCCAGACTGCCATCACTTAAAATAACTTCCGCCTCGAGCAGATGATCCGCGCTCATGCCGTACAAAATGGAATGCGCTCCGGTGGCATTGTTGCCGATCACTCCGCCCATGGTGGCGCGCTCGGCGGAAGCGGGGTCGGGACCAAACATCAATCCATGCTTTACGGCGGCACGGTTCAAGTCCGCAAGGATGACGCCGGGTTCGACGACGGCAAATTGTTCTTCATGATCTATTTCAACGATCGAATCGAGATGGCGGGAACAATCCAGGATCAACGATTCTCCGATAGCCTGACCGGCAAGTGAGGAGCCCGATCCGCGCGGGAGGATAGGGATCTTGTGTTTCGCCGCAAACTCAACCGCGGTATGAAGGTCGTCCTGCGTTTTGGGAATCGCCACCCCAAGCGGCTCGATCTGATACGACGAGGCATCCGTGGAATATAAAAGCCTGGAGGCGGGATCAAGCCGAAGATCGCCTTTGAAGCGTGGCCTTAATTCCTCGATAATATCCACAAAACCCTACCTCGTCCCTGAGGGATTTCGGATCGAGACATCTTTTTGAGGCAAAAAGGTCTCGAACAGCAAGCCGGTAATAAACACCAGCAAATATAAATGAAGCAGTGTCATGATGCGATATGGAAGTTGATCGAAATACAGATTGTAGCCGGTAAGGTAACCGTAAAGAAATACGCCGTAGAAAATTGCGCCGCCGAGCAGGGCAGCCCGATTCAACCCTTCCATTTTTTGAAGGAACAGAACAGCAGCTATGGCGAAAGGATAAAAATGATACAAATAGCGTTCGTGTGTGCCCGTTAGGAATAGATTGAAACCAAGGTTGACCAACGCGAGATGAACAAGCCAGAAGCAAAGGTGCCTGGAGGTAAATGTGCGATTCCCGGTTTTGTATTCCCCGACATGAAAATAGATCGCCGCAACCGACAAAAGCAGGACGCTCAGCAGGAACAGGATAATTCCCACTTTGTAAGGAATCAAACTCAGACCAAAAACAGACATCGGCTCCCGAGAGGAGCCAAACGGGTCGTCCGCAAAGATCGACCAGATATTGAAGCCGAACGAAGAGATCGTGTCGCCATGACTACTACCAGTCGCAAGGACATAATGAAGGTGGGAGAGATACTGGGAGTCGTATTGGAGAAGGGAATCAACCAGCAGAATCGGTGCCATAAATGAAAGCGCGAGCAAAACAAAGGGAAGAATCGCGCCTGTCCACTTGCGCGAGATAAAAATGATGTTTGCAACCGCCATCGAACCAAGGGAAATCATGCTGAAATAAACCAGCTGCTTGGTCATCAAAAGACAGGAGAGCAGAAACCCGAGCGTGAGCGCAAGGACATAGTTCCGCCAGTGTTTCGAATCAGGGATTTCATTGAGTCTTGCCGACAGAAGAAGGAAGAACAAAATCAGAAGCTGCCCGACGTTATCGATCTGCCCCCAATAGGATGTGCCGATCCATGACGACGGCAATAAACCGACAACACCCGCCCAAAACGGCGCGTCTTTGACCTTCAGCGTTTTGAGCAGGTAATAAATGATCATGACGTTCAACAGGTCGATGAAGGCAAGATAGTAGCGGAATGGACCCATCATCCCGTCAAAGTCGCGGATGCCCAGCGAGTCCACAGCCCCGGCTGAAAACATCATACCCAGGAACGGATAATTGCAATACATGCAGTTGATGTAAATGCCTCGTGCGCCCTTCGCCCAATCCTGTGACCAGCGGAGAAAGGCATCCAGGTCGTCAGGCTGGAACCAGGTCGGATAGACGAAGATAACAAAAGCCGGGAAAAACAGCCCGGCTGTGAAGACTATCTGGTTTTTATATTGGATCGCTTTCTTCGCCCAATTCATTTTTGGCTCATATCGATTTTACATGCAGACGTAATAGAACGCCCGCTGCGCAGCTACCGCTTGTACCAGCCAAATTCCTCGACCGCATCCACCATGGCAAGGATGTTCTCCGGAGGGACATCTGCCATGACTGTATGGACGGCGGCAACCATATATCCGCCTCCCTCTCCAAGGATGCCGATATTGCGCTTCACTTCCGCGCGGACATCCTCCGGCGTGCCGAACGGAAGGGTATTCGAGGTGTCGATGGCGCCGCAGAAGACAAGCTGTTTACCGTATTGTTTTTTAAGCTCTTCGAGATTGGACATCTTCCCGGCGGAGGATTGAATGGGGTTGAGAATGTCGATACCCATTTCGATGAAATCCGGCAGCAGGTCGAAGACGTCGCCGTCAGTATGGAAGAAGACTTTTGCCTTGGTGCGCGCCTTGATGAAGGATAAATAGTCCGCGTGGATGGGCTTGACCAGTTTTCGGTACATCTTTGGCGAAAGCATGAGGCTGGTCTTCATGCCGAGGTCGTCGCCGATCTTGATGATGTCGATCACGTCGCCGCATTCGTCGAGGAAATGTCCCATCAGTGTTTTGCAGAGTTCGGCGGTCTTTTGCAGGAGGGCAACGGTGAAGTCGGGATACCTGCCCATGTTGTAATAGAAATGATCCATTCGCTGCATTTCATAACCGCGTTCGACGGGAAACGCCAGCCAGGGAGTGCCCATGATGGCGTATTTATTTTCCCCGTGAAGTTTCAGCGCCCGCTCACGGACATGCGCCACGCGGGTGGGGTCGTCCATATCGGGCCAGGGATATTTCTCGAGGTCTTCGATGGAATGGGTTTCCGCCAGCGGATGATAATGCGGGAACCAGGAATCCTCTGCGGCTTTGACGACACCGGAACCCCAGGAGTTGTAATACATCGAACCCGGCTCGCGGTTGGCATTCTTTTCGATGATGTGTTGCGGCTCGCGATCCCACACTCCGCGGATGTCGGCGTGGAGTCTTTCGAGCACCTCTTCGTCCACGAGCGACGCGCCTAATTCGGGAAAATCGTAAATATATCTATCCGGAGATTCGACGCCGAGGAGTTTTTTCAACCTACGGTAGGCAACCATGTTGATACCGGTGGCATTGCTCGCGCCGATGACAATCGGCACACGGTCGGGAACTTCGTGGTTGATCGTTGCAATTACGCGTTCGCGGGATGTGAGGGACATGTGAACCTCGATTTACGATTTGTGATTTACGATTTGCGACCCTTCGACTTCGCTCAGGGCAAGTTTTGGATTGATGGTTGGAGAATGGAGATTGGAGATTATTTCGCTTTGCCCTGGTTGGCGACGGCGGCCGCTTTTTTGGCGGCCTCGGCAGGGTCGCCGAGGTAGTAATTCCTGACGGGCTTCAAGTCTTTATCAAGTTCGTAAACCAATGGCAAGCCGGTGGGTATATTCAACTCGGTGATCTCGCTTTCGGAAACATTGTCGAGATATTTCACCATGGCGCGGATGGAATTTCCGTGCGCAACAACAAGAACGCGCCTGCCAGATTTGATCTCCGGCGCAAGGGTTGAATTCCAGTATGGCAGCACGCGTTCCAGCGTAATCTTAAGCGACTCGGTGGCCGGCAGCTGCTCGGGAGTCAAAGAGGCGTAACGTCGGTCAAAACGCGGATGACGCTCATCGGTCAACTCCAATGCGGGCGGAGGAACATCATATGACCGCCTCCAGATCTTCACCTGCGCCTCACCGAATTTTTCCGCCATCTCGGCTTTGTTCAGTCCCTGCAGGGAGCCGTAATGACGTTCGTTCAACTGCCACGCGCGGACGACGGGCAGCCAATCGAGTTCCATCAGATCCTGGATGATGTTCAAGGTTTTGACAGCGCGCTTCAAGACCGAGGTGTAGGCGATGTCGAAATCATACTTTCCATCGAGCAGGAGTCTTGCCGCTTCGGCGGCTTCAGCTTTGCCAAGATCGGTCAGGTCGACATCCGTCCAGCCGGTGAACCGATTTTCGAGATTCCAGGTGCTTTGTCCGTGACGGACCAGAACGAGTTTATACATCGATTACTCCTCGAAATGTGATCGCGCAAATTATAGTCCAACTCTTTCGCTCATAGTAAAATCAGGCAATGTCCAACGAAGACATCACCCCCGTCCGAAGGCAATACCTCGAAACGAAGAAACAACATCCAGATGCGATCGTCTTCTTCCGCCTCGGCGATTTCTACGAGACCTTCGATGAAGACGCCGAGATCACCGCCCGCGAACTTGATATCGTCCTCACCTCGCGTCCCATCGGCGGCGGCGTGCGCGTCCCGCTGGCAGGCATACCGTATCATGCCGTCGAAAATTATCTCTCACGCCTGATCGAAAAAGGCTATCACGTCGCAATCTGCGAACAGATCGGAGAAGTGCCCGCAAAGGGATTGGTCGAACGCAAAGTGGTGCGGGTTGTGACCCCGGGGACAGTAACGGAACCTGGTCTCCTGCCGGGGGATGCGAATAACTATCTCGCCTCTGTGATCTTGGACTCTGCCGCCTCATCCTCAGGGACAGTTGCTTCTGTTTCCTTTACCGATGTCACGACCGGAGAGTTCGCCGTGACCGAACTTCCGCTCGAGGCATTGCGCGCCGAGTTGACCCGCCTGCACCCGGCTGAAATCCTCCATCCCGACAATCAAAAATTACCCGATGGGATTATCGGTCACACCACCCCCGTGCCCGCTTGGAAATTCGAACCGGGAAAATGCCACGAGACGCTTTTGGCTCAATTCAATGCATCCACATTGGATGGCTTTGGACTGAAAGCGAACAGCCTCTCCTTGCGCGCGGCGGGGGCGGTCATTCAATACCTTAAAGAAACCCAGCCCGACGCGCTCAATTTACTGACTTCGCTCCGCTCGTACAGTCTGAACGAGTTCATGACGCTGGATGCGTCCACGCGGCGCAATCTCGAATTGGATGAAACCCTTCGCGGAGAAAGAAAAGGTTCCCTGCTCGGCATTCTCGATGCCGCCATCACGCCGATGGGCAAACGGTTGATCCATCAGTGGGTTAGCCAGCCATTACTGAATGTTGAACGGATCAGCAACCGTCAAAATGGCGTGGAATATTTCGTCCAAAATGGTATGGTACGGGCGGAACTGCGGGAGGCATTGAAACCCATCGCCGATCTGGAACGGCTGATAAACCGGGTCATTGCCGGGCAGGCGCAGCCGAGGGATCTGGTGGCGATGAGGGAGACGCTGGGAGAATTGCCGAAGGTTGTTGAAGTTTTGAAAGAAAGAGGAAAGAAGAAAGAGGTTGAATTGCCGAAGGTGGATTTAATGGCAGAGCAGTTATCCTTTCTCGAAGCTGCCATTGACGACGACCCGCCCGCGACGCTGCAAAACACCGGGGTGATTCGTCCCGGATATTCGGCAGAACTCGACGGGGTGATGGACGCCTCGAAGCATGCCCGTGAGTGGATCGCCAATCTTGAATCTGTCGAAAGAGAAAAGACAGGCATCAAGACTCTCAAGGTAGGATACAACAAGGTCTTCGGGTATTACATCGAAATTTCGCGCGGCGCGGCGGAGAAAGCGCCCGAACATTACATCCGCAAGCAGACGCTGGTAAATGCTGAGCGTTTCATCACGCCGGAGATGAAGGAGTACGAGACGCTGGTGCTGAACGCGGAAGAACGCATCAAAGAGATCGAAACCCGCTTGTTCAAGGAAGTCTGCGCCGATCTGTCAAAGTCGGCAACTAAGATTCTCGCCACGGCGCGCGCCATCGCCACGCTGGATGTTCTATCCGCTCTCGGCGAAGTTTCAGCCCTGAACGGCTACGCCAAGCCCGAGGTCCACGAAGGAAGCGAACTGGAGATTCATGAAGGCCGGCATCCGGTCGTTGAGCAGTTGTTGAAATCTGAACGATACATCCCGAATGATGTCATCTTTGAAAAAGGCGAGATCGTGCGGGTAATAACTGGTCCGAACATGAGTGGCAAGTCCACGTATTTGCGCCAGACCGCTTTGATCGTGTTGATGGCGCAGATGGGATCGTTCGTCCCGGCAGCCTCGGCAAAGATCGGCCTGGTCGACCGCATCTTCACCCGCATCGGCGCGCAGGATGAAATCCATGCCGGGCAGTCCACATTCATGGTCGAGATGGTCGAGGCAGCGAATATTCTGCATCACGCCACACCGCGCAGCTTGTTGATACTGGACGAAATCGGGCGCGGCACTTCGACGTATGACGGTTTGTCCATTGCGTGGGGTATGATCGAATATATCCACAACCACCCGCAGCTGCGGGCAAAGACCTTGTTTGCAACTCATTACCACGAGTTGACGCAACTTGCAGAACTTTTGCCTGGTGTGAGAAATTACAATGTGGCTGTCAGCGAAGCGGATGGCAGGGTTGTTTTCCTGCACAAGATCATCCCCGGCGGCGCGGATCGCTCCTATGGGATTCATGTCGCGCAACTTGCAGGTTTGCCCGCGCCTGTGATCGGCAGAGCCAACGAGATCATGATGGAATTGGAAAAATCGGCGGCGCGAGGCGTGAAGATCGACCCGAATGCGGCTCAGCAAGCAGCCCTCTTCCCGGAGACAAATCCCTTGTTGAACGAATTGAAAGATATCGACGTGAACGCCCTGTCCCCCATCGAGGCGTTGAACAAACTATTCGAGTGGCAGAAAAAGTTCACACAGTAATTTTCAAACAGGCAAAATCAATGACTTCCCAACCATTGGAAATCAGTATTGTATTACCGTGCTTGAACGAAGAGCGGACCGTGGGGGCATGCGTTGAAAAATCAATCCATTTCCTAAAGACGCAGGGCATTCCCGGCGAAGTGATCGTGGCAGACAACGGCAGCACAGACCGGTCTGTGGAACTTGCGCAGAGGAGCGGGGCAAGGGTCGTTAACATCGAAAACAAGGGATATGGCAGCGCCCTGCGCGGAGGGTTCGAAGCTTCACGGGGAAAATTCATCCTGATGGCGGACGCGGATGAAAGTTACGACCTGACGAATCTGATGCCCTTCATCGAGAAATTGCGCGAAGGCTACGATCTCGTCATGGGGAACCGCTTCAAAGGGGGGATCAAGAAAGGCGCCATGCCCTGGCATCACCGTTATATCGGGAATCCCATTCTGTCTTTCATTGGGAAATTGTTCTTCAAAAGCCCGGCGAATGATTTTCATTGCGGTTTGCGGGGATTCACGAAAGACGCCATTTTGAAAATGAACTTGCAGACCACCGGCATGGAACTAGCAAGCGAAATCGTCATCAAAGCCTCCATCCTCGGCATGAAAGTTTGCGAAGTGCCCACCACGCTTTCGCCTGATGGAAGGGATCGCCCGCCTCATCTCCGCAGCTTCCAGGATGGGTGGCGGCATTTGAGGTTTTTATTCTTATACAGCCCCTCGTGGTTGTTCCTGTATCCGGGCTCGCTCCTGGTCACACTTGGAGGGATAATGAGCGTGGCACTCTTCTTTGGTCCTGTCAATATAGGTTTCCGTTATATAGACTTCCACACCTTCATCGCAGCGGGGGCAATGGTATATCTTGGGCTAAACTCACTCTCTTTCGCCGCAATCACCCGAATTTTCGCTTTTCAGACGGGCCTGTTGCCACGCACACCACGCTTTTTCTCATTATTCAAATACATAAACCTAGAACGAGGAATTTTCGCAGGCGCGGTCATCATTCTATTAGGATTAATTCTTATAACACGGGCATTGGCGCTCTCCTCGAACTTTGCCCAGATAGGGTACAACAATAGCATACGGCTCGTTTTTGGTGGGGTACTCGCATTCACAAGCGGCTTCCAAATACTCTTCACCAGCTTTGTACTTAGTATACTTGGGCTGAAAGTGTACAAGCAATAGCTCCATCTTTAATGCGATGTCACCTCCAGTACGACCCCGTTACGCATGATAAAGCATAGCAAGCCAATGAATTATTTCATACCTTAACAGAATACTCAAAGGATGAAAGCAAAAGGGATCCAAAATGAATACCTTTAACTATGAAGACATTTGGAAAGGCGTTTGGGGGGATATGCAGAAATATGGTCCTGTCCACCGTCATCACAGGCGGATATTTTCAATAATGTTTGAGAGTTTGCCAAAAGAGGAGATCCAGTCCATTGCAGATATCGGCTGTGGAGAAGGGTCAAATCTGTACTTTTTACGCACGCAATTCCCAAAAGCGAAGCTATTCGGCTTTGATCTTTCCAACACCGCGTTGGAGTCTGCAAAAACCAATCTCGGTATCGATTTTTCCGTACTTGATATTCAGACGGAAATCCCCGACAAAAATTTCGACCTGGTTTTCTGCTCCGACGTAGTGGAGCACCTTGAAAATGATAATGCCGCATTGGAGAACATGAAGCTCTGCACGAAGAAATACGCATTGATCGCCACCGTTCAAGGACGTATGAGACGGAACGAAAAATCGATCGGACATGTTAGGAATTATGCATATGGCGAGTTAAGGCAAAAGATCGAGTCTGCCGGGTTCGAGGTCCTGCAAGTGGTCGAATGGGGCTACCCTCTCTACTCCCCGCTGTTCCGCGACATTATCAGCCTCTTCCCGAGTTCTGAAAAATACACCTACGGCAAATACAACGTGGTCAAGAAGGCGATCTCACATTTTCTGTACTTCGTATTCATGCTCAATCGAAGCGACAAAGGGGATGTCATCTTCATCCTTGCAAAGGTATAAACGACTTAATATCCATCGATGAAGATCCTAACAATTAGCAACTTTTTTCCGAGCCATCCCGGTGGCATTGAGATCGTCGCAAAGAATCTGGTCGCGCTTTGGAGAAAAAATAATGAAGTCCATTGGGTCGCCTGCAATCCTGCGCCGGATGAAAATGAACCTGAGGTTGATAACATCCCTCTGGAATCCAATAACTTTACCGAAAAATTCCTGGGTTTTCCATACCCCATCCCATCGTTAAGCTCATATCGAATGATCATCGACCAGGTCAATTGGTCTGAAATCGTTCATATCCACGACTGTCTTTATCTTGCAAATATTATCGCCTACATTGCAGCATGGTATCTTTCCAAGCCCGTTATCATCACCCAGCATGTAGGCCCGGTCCGCTACAAGGAGGCATACAAGAATCTATTGCAGCAAATCGCCTACCAGACAATTGGAAGGCTGGTCCTCCGAAATGCGGACAGGGTTACATTCATAAACGAAAAGGTCGAACTCTGGTTCAAAGAAAGGGTAAAAGTCGAGAGAAGGGTCCTCATACAAAACGGAGTGGATCACACAATATTCTATCCGCCCACCACCAATGAGGTTCAGACTACCAGGGCCAAATTGGGAATTTTCCCAAACGAAAGGGTGCTCCTGTTTATTGGGCGGTTCACCCATAAAAAAGGACTACACATCATACGGGATATCGCAAAAGCACGTCCGAACTACAGATGGATGATATTGGGCAGCGGCGAGATCAATGTCGCAAATTGGGGGTTGAAAAACGTGTATATCTTTTCACATCAACCACAAGAACTGCTCCGCGAATTTTATATCGCGGCAGATCTATTTGTTCTGCCCTCTCATGGAGAGGGTTTCCCGCTGACGGTACAAGAATCGATGTCCTGCGGCGTTCCAGCCGTGGTGTCTGAAGAAACAGCCGCCTCCCTCCCGGATGCCCCGCTCATCTGCCTGAATATTTCTTCTTTGGCCGAATCTCTGAAAACCCTGGACGAGCTTGTCGATAATCCACATCGTTTGAAACAATTCAGCATCCGGTCCATCGAATATGCAAAACAATGGGACTGGGATAATATCGCAGGGCTTTACGAGAAACAGTTTTCGGACGTCATTCAACAAGGCATCCAATGGTAATTTATGGAGAAGACGCATAAGCCCATGAAGGTAAAACGAAGCCGAGTGATCCTGATAAATTTTTTGGTTTGCTGGCTTGTCGCGGCTGTTCTTATTTTCATGGACGCAAACCGTACGAGTTATTTACATCAGCTTTCCTTAACCAATTGGGAAGCCTTCGTAAGCAAATCGCCGTATATTCCGCTCGCGAGTTTCATTTTTGACATCCTCTTTTCGTTCGCAGGGGTGACAATATTCTCCCTGCTTTGCATGGGCATTGGCTTGGTTTTATTAAGGTATGCCGAAATCCCTGAAACATCAAGCCTTGCGAAAGGAGTAACCGCGTTCGTAGCAGGCGAGATCTTATTTTCGGTACTCTTTCTCTCGATCATCAGTGTTACCGCATTGAGCCCGACCTTGACAGGTGTCATATTTGTGCTCAGCGGAATAATCTGTACCAAGCCGTTGTATCGGTTTTTTGCAGATCGAACTCGCAGGTTAACCGACAACGATTGGACGCCTGGGCAGAAAGGCGTACTTGGAGCAATCACTCTCATAATGGCGCTAAGCCTTTTGCTTACATCAGCAAGATTGGGATACGATGCGGTTTCAGATTATTTTTCCCAGGCGAAACTTATGGCATCCGTATGGGAGGCTTCATCGTTCTTTCCAGATAACCATATGATCGTCAGCTCGCTTCATCTTGATATCCTCTTTACGATACTGATCCAAATGTTTGGAGATCAAGCAGCAAGAATGCTATCCTGGGCCAATGGATTGGCGATCTTAATAACAGGCTGGGAAATTGCGGCGAGAAACGGATTCTCGACCAATGCGAGGCTCAACTTCCTAATCCTGATGCTTACCACGACTGCCTTTACAGACCTTCTTGGCGACGGCAAGGTGGAATTAATCAGTACTGCGCCAATCTTGGTCGCTATTTACTGGCTGCCGATCAGCATGAAATCACCATCGAGAAATCTGTTTCTACTTATCGGAGTACTGGCAGGCTTTTCGATCATCTCGAGGTTGTACAACATTTTCATAGTCAGTGTATTTGTGGCTGCCTATTACCTGATCGCTCTTGCAAAATCACTTTATCTGGCAAAAACAGTGCAGACACGCCTGGTACTGGAAGAGCTGAAAACATTTGCAGCAAAGTTCATATGGTTGTTCCCGACACTTTTTGGCATCGGCTTTTTCCACATTTGGCAAAACTGGGTCTGGCTAGGATCCCCTCTTGCCCCCCTCGAATTTGCGGATAATCTCCGATCAAGCAACTGGGAGTGGAAATTCGACCCTGGCTTGCTGAATATGCTACGAGCATTCTATCCACTGACGGTAACATTTCTAAACTCGGCGCAAAGTTTGGGAAACGTTACTCCGCTTTTCATCGGCTTCCTTCCATTTGTGATGTTTAAAGAAGCTCGTGCCAGGCTGCATATTAATGATGAATTCCTTCAATTATTGCTGACATCGATTATTACCCTGGCAACATGGATCGTATTCTTCTACACAATCGTGGAGATTCGTTATGTGCTATTCATTTGGGCTTTGTTATTTTTACCCCTTGGACAGCTCATGGACCATATCTTTGAAACTCAACCAAAGCTCTTTTTGTCGATCTCAAAGATCATGATCGGATTCCTTATGAGCTTTATTGCCCTGCGGATAGTTTACATCTCCATTGCGGCTTATTCGCCCATCGACTCGAATGGACAGGCACATTGCTCGGGTATTGCATTCTGCGATTTCTTCGATCCGATCAATGATCAAGCAGCGCCCGGAGATAGGGTCTTTGCCCTGAACGCATATCGATATTATTTCCGCAACGATCTTTTTGACTGTTCGACCCGGGCATACGAATATATTGAATTGAGAAACCTGGCTAGTCAAAACTCTGCCGAGTTTTGGGTGGAGTTATATCGAAGAGGATATCGCTATGTCGCCTTCGAAGGGAATTTTTCGCTTAATCACTCGCGCTTTGGGGCAATCGCAGATCCCGAAGTCGCGCCTTCCTGGCTTAATATTGTTACGATCTCTTCTGATCAAGTGAATGCATCCTATCGCCTGGACGCGAAATCACCGCCATTCCAACCGGAAATTTCCTGCCAGAAAAACGATAATGGGATTTGGATATTGACCCCAACTCAATAGCAGTTTTATAAAGGATTGACCATGGGACTTGACCTTAACGGAATACGTTTTCTGCTTTTCGCCCAGAACGCCGGGGCTGACTTCGAGAACACTGCTATGATCGGAAGGCAGCGCCTGGATCTCTCGCACGCAGAGTTGAAAAAACTTCTGAGATCCTACGGATATTCAGTGGGTGCCAGGGTGTCAAAATCCATTTTCGCTGAAACCGAAGGGTACGCCGAGGCTTTTCTAAAACATATTGGCGCAAAGAATATACACTCCTTCGATGTATCTTCTTATGAAGGCGCGACTCATTTGCACGATATGAACGAGGAGATCCTTCCAGAACTTAAGGGGCGTTATTCCCTAGTGCTTGATGGGGGCTCGCTCGAACATGTTTTCAACTTCCCGACGGCGATCAGGAATTGCATGGAAATGCTTCAAGTTGGCGGGCATTATTTGGGAATCACACCTGCCAATAATTTCATGGGACATGGTTTCTATCAATTCAGTCCCGAACTGTATTTCAATATATTCACGCCAAAAAACGGCTTCGAAATGATCAATCTGATCGCCTTTGAAGATAAACCTGGGACTACATGGTATGCGGTCAAAAACCCCAAAGATGTCAATAGTCGGGTTTCATTGGTCAATTCACAGCCTGTCTACCTGCTTGTACTCGCAAAAAAAATATCAGCAGCGAAAATTTTCAAGTCCACACCACAACAAAGTGATTATGTTGCTATGTGGAGCAACGGAAGGGAAATTGGGGAGCAGACCGGCGCGACAACCCAACAAGCAATGAGCAAGATGAGTATGGCGATATGGATTAAAAACTATCTCCCATTCGCAGCGATCCACTTAATAAAAAGCATCTTGTCAGGACATGGGTTTTCGTCGCGTTTTTTCACCCCAATGGAAACCAACCCGGCCAGAAAGTTATCAAAAAAGCGAATAATTTGACATATTCCTTTCATGGAGGGACTGAGACTCGCTATCACATATGGTCGCGAGCCATCTACGTTCCAGACGCGCCCTTACCGGCGTTCCAAAAGGTACAAATATCTCTCTGATCCTTTAATTGCCACCTTTTCACGGATAAAAAACCTTTTTTCAAAACAGCGTTCAAATTCAACGAGAACATATTGATCAAAAATATCAAGACGCGAGGCAAGCAGTTTTTGCGTCTGCGAATCAGACTTCGGAACGAACTCGATTACCAGCCATTTGCCCAGGTCGTGAAAGAACTTAGCAAGTTCAGGCAGGGGTACGTTGTTTGATATCGCAAGGTGATGAATGATCGCCAAGGCAAACACCATGTCCGCCGGGCCGCGCGCTGCCAGGGAATCGCGCTCATGGTTGTTCCAGCCCAGGGACGGGCTTGGGTTGGTCAGATCCATGACGAGCGGGAGGATTTTCTTTTCCTTCTCCGCCTTGACCCGCCTGTAATTCTTCTCGACCGCGGCGGGGTCAATATCGAAAGAAATGGAAGGAATCCCTTTTTCTGAGGCAATGCGGGTGAAGAGGCCTGTGTTTGCTCCCAGATCCCAAACCGAGGAAGGCTGGATGCGGTCCACCCACCCATTTATAATTCGTCTCTTCTCCTCGAATGCTGATTCGGTGTAATTGGTAAAGGTGTAATAATCCGCCCAATCGGTGCCGACCGGTTTCCAGTCCAGGGCTTGAACCGTATTCTTCAAATTATCCAACAAACCAATTAACGCCTGCCTGTTCATTCCTGCTTTGGATGATGCGATTTTCCTGCCTGCATACCGCGCCTGCGCCCCGGCATGCAGGTGGATGTGGGTCAACAGTCCAAAATTTAATCGGGTGCGGAGCGGAAGCAGGCGGCTGGCTAGATCGAGAGGAATACCATCGATATGATTTCGAAATAGCTGTGAGAGGCGGACATCCACATTCGCCATCAGCGCAAGCGGGGCAAGGAAATGCTGGCAAAACTGCCTGTACGCAACCCAGGGTTCGCCTTCTTTGTACGCTTCGAAAGAAAGGGTATCGATCAATATCGCCTTTCCTTCGTGAAACTGAATGTTAAACGCGCTGGCATCTTTAAGGGACAAGCCGTGTTTCATCACCCGGCGTTGTACAGCCAGGGTCGCAAGCGCGGCATCTTTCAGTTGAGAGAAGGACCATTCATATGGATAGGATATAAAACCCACCTTTTGCGGCCGGATCACTTTAAAGCAATTGGCTGGTTCTTCAGGACCCTCATCGACTTCTTCATGCGGAACAAGAAGACCGCTTTTTACAAGGCTTTCATAAAGCCCCGATCCCATGAACAGGGAATAATCCTGTGCGTAACTCTTGTTTATCTGGCGGTATAAGACTCCGTTGCGGGTAAACAGGAATCCGCTTGGGTCCCGGAACGAGGCGGCGATCCGGTCAGCGCCCACCGTCGCCCTCGCCGTCCTCCGCTTCGTCTTCGTCGGCGGGCTTGCCGCCAAACCAGCGTTTGATCCGCGCCCATTGCGAGCGGATAAGAACGCCAGCGCCCAAAATGGCTGCAATGATCATCTGCAGGACGATACTGCCGGAACCGGGATCGAGATATAGATTGGGGGAAAGGGGAAAGGAGGAGAAAATCATATAAGCTTCTTTCTGTTAATTGGGATTCAAAATGGAGACCGCAATTGTATTGCAGTGAGAGGATGCAGTCAATAATCACCCCCAAGAATCGGGCTTTACAAAGTTTTAATTAACCGACGGTTTATGCCGGTAGGGTCATCTACCCCTTAAAAAAATTGGAGATGAAGAACCAAATGTTTGCCGGTCGTTCGGCTAGGCGACGCATGAAATACGGATACCAATGAGTTCCAAACGGCACATATACACGGACAGGGTAGCCATCCCGGGCAAGGGAGTCTTGCAGGTCGCGCCGAATTCCGTAGAGCATCTGAAATTCCATTCCCGTCTTTGGCAAACCGATCTTAGCAGCATAATTCTTCGCAAAGAGAATCCGCTTCTCATCATGAGTGGCGATGGCAGGGATCGGGGGGATGCGCCCATCCTCGCTCACCGTGGAACGAGCTGCGAGGGACGCATCGAGTAAGATCTTGGTTATCAGATCGAAATTCGCGTCGACATCCGCTTTCTTGGGAAAAGCCTTGTCAGGCGGTTCGTTGTAGGCGCCCTTGACGTTCCGGATGCGAACGCCATCCTGCAGCAGCCGACGAGTGTCCGCTTCAGAACGAAACAAATATGCCTGGATCACCATTCCGTGATTTTCATACCCCTTTTCGCGCATCCCATAGTGAAGGTTGATCGTTTTATCGGTGTAGGGCGTATCTTCCATGTCCACGCGGATGAACGTTTTTGCAGCTTTTGCGCGGGCAAGCGTGCGTTCCAAATTTTCTGCACATATGCTCTCGTCCAACCCCATGCCGATCTGCGTCAACTTGATCGATACATTGCTGCGCAACCCAGGCTCCGCACCGATGGCATCCAGCGTGGCGAAGATATCCTCCGCGGCTTGCTGGGCTTCTTCGGGTGTGCTTGTATGTTCGCCAAGATGATCAAGGGTCGCATTGATACCTTTTGCATTCAATTCACGCACGACGCGCAAAGCGTCTGCAAGATTTGTCCCCGCCACAAACCGGGATGCGGTCCGCCATGCGAAGCTCCAGCCGGTGATCAATCTCTGCGCCCAAGCCGCCTTGGAAAGATAGATGAAAAATGAACGGAGCATATCCATCCTCGGATTTCGATTTGCCTGCTTGCATATTCTAGCACAGCACCCCTGTTTCGGTATGTTATACTTTTTCCGTGATATTTGTCATGAGTCATAGCCTTAAAGGCAGGATCCAAGAGTGAGAAACCGCAATACCAACACAATCCTGCGAGGATTGTCCATACTTTTCCTGATAGGGGCATTCGTTCTCACAGTCGTGTCCCTGATCGCCTACAGCCGGCAAAGAACAGGCTACCCCAACGGGATGACGATTGCAGGCGTTCCAGTCGGAGGTCTCTCGCCAGCTGAAACCTCCCAAAGGCTACTGGAAGTATATACATCCCCCATTGAAGTCAGATACGACGAAGCTGTTTTCCACATCGATCCCGGGGCAGTCGGCTTCAGCATAGATATCGATACCATGCTCGCCGCAGCCGACCTTACCCGCACAGGAGGTTCCTTCTGGGGCGGTTTTTGGGATTACCTTTGGAATCGCGAGACACTTCCAACTCAAATTCCGCTGAGCGCTTCAGTCTCGGAGGAACGCCTGCGCGAATTTCTGCAGAACGAGATCGCCTCGCGATACGACAAACCACCCTCCCCCGCCCAGCCAATTCCAGGCGGGACCTCGTTCCTTCCCGGCGCTCCCGGGCAGACTCTCGACCTTGACCGGGCTGTCCTCATCATCACAAATGCTTTGCGGTCCCCGGCAAACCGTTCCGTCGCCCTCACCTACAATCAAACGACCTCGACGCGACCCACCTTCGACAACCTCGAAATCCTGCTAAAACAGATCGTAACCACATCCGAATTCGACGGGTTGATCGGTTTTTACTTGATGGACCTGCAAACCGGGCAGGAGATTCATTTTGCAATCAATAACAAACAGGAAATTTCCATCGTACCGGATATTGCCTTCACTGCCTCAAGCACCATAAAACTCCCCATCCTGACCTCGTATCTGATCAATCGCGGTACCGAACTTGACGCGCAAACCATCGACGTCATCACACGCGTCTTTCAAATTTCCGACAATTCCGCAACTGACTTGATCCTCGAGCGCATCGACCCGAACAATGGTCCCGTCATCGTGACCCAGAATATGGAAGCCATTGGGCTGACCAGCACATACATCAGCGGCATGTTCTTTCTGGGGGCGCCAAATCTCCTGCCCGGGCGGGTAACCCCAGGCAACTCCCGTACGGATGTCTTTACCGACCCCGATCCCTACTCTCAAACCACGCCATCTGAAATGGGCATCCTGGTCGCGGATATATACCAGTGCGTTCAAACGGGAGGCGGCGCGCTTATTGCGGCATTTCCTAATCGAATCACGCCGTCCACCTGTCAAGCCATCATCGATTTCCTCGCTCTCGATAAATTTGGCGCATTGATTCAAGGCGGCGTGCCCGATGGGACCCTGATCCCTCACAAGCATGGCTTCGTGCTTTCGAGGGATGGCGTCATGCACGACATCAGCGATGTCGGCATTGTCTATTCCCCCGGTGGAAATTTCGTACTCTCCATTTATACCTATCATCCCGTTCAAAACATCTGGGACATCACCAATCCCCTTGTGGTTAATCTGACGCAGGCCGTCTATAATTATTTCAATAGTGCAAGCCCATGACCAACCCGCCCGTTTTCAAGTGAAAACGGGCGGGTTTTTCCCACTTCGTATATAATTCAACCATGAGCGCCGCACTGGGACTTTACCGACTTGGAGAGGTGGATAAGCATATCGATCGCGTCCGCACGCGGCTCGATAAAATTCAAAAGACTCTCGACGACGATGCGGAGATGAAATCAGCCCGGCAATTTTACGAAAGTGCCAACGGCGATTATCTGCAAGCCCAGCATGGGCTCAAAAATGCCGAACTCGATGTAGATAACTTGAGGATAAAGATCGAACAGGCCGAGGCAAGTCTTTACAGCGGCTCCATCAAAAACCCCAAGGAACTTCAGGACCTTCAAAAGGATGTTGCCTCTCTAAAAAAACATCTGACGACCCTGGAAGAACGACAATTGGAATCGATGCTTTTATCCGAAACGGCAACCACGAATTTGGAAAAGGCGAAGAATGACCTTGATCTTGTCCAGGCAAGGCTGGGGAACGATCACAAAAAGCTGATCGAGGAGCAGACCGACCTGATAAGGAAGATGGAAAGCCTTGGGCAGGAGCGCGAGGCAGCGCTCGCCCCGATCGAAAGTCCGCTTCTGGCCGTGTACGAAGACCTCCGCAAACAAAAACGCGGTGTGGCTGTGGCTGAAGTGGATGATGGAGCCTGCGCCGCCTGCGGTACGACCATCAATGCTGCGCTTCAGCAGAGTGCGCGTTCGCAAAAGCAACTGGCGCACTGTCCGTCCTGCGGCCGCATTCTGTTCGCAAGATAAACCAGAGAAATGATTTTCAATATCATCGACCCCATCTCCTTCCTGACCGGTTTCCTGACCGCAACCGTCCTCTGGTTTGTCATCAGCCGGTCGCGACCGCTGATCCTCGAACTGCGGCAAAACCTGAAGGAACAACGTGAAATTGCAAAATCACGCAAGACGAGCTCAGTCGAGGAAAATCACCGCAGGGTCACCCTGCGGCGCGCGCAGGGATTGCACCTCGCCGCCCAACTCTTCCCGTTGGACGAAATTCTCCAGGAGCCCACTGTCCTTACGCCACCGGCGCCTGTTGAACCCGGTCGAACCTCCCGCTTCGAAGATGTCATAACGCAAACCCTCCCCTATCTGCCGGCCTGGCCTGAAATTGCCGCTGCCTATCAACCTCATACACTGACACTCCCGCAAGCGCTGGCAGGTGGCGCAAACATTGCGATCATCGGCCAACCCGGAATGGGAAAGACCGTCGCCCTGGCATACCTGGCAAGCCTCGCCGCAAATCGAAGCGAGAAATTGGGGCATCTGCAGGACATGGTCCCCTTCCACTTTCACGTTGCAGACTTGAGTCTCCCGCCGAAGGATCCCAAAAAAATTCTCGAACCGATCATCGAAGCGGTCTCTGAAAATGTCCCGGTGTTCGATGCGGGGAAAATTCCCGCCTTCGTCCAAAACACGTTCAAAAACGGAAATGCCCTTCTTCTTGTCGACGGATTCGACGAAATCACTTCAGACGAACAGAATCTCGTATCCGAATTCTTCAAGGCTCTCCTCAAGGAAATCCCGGACCTTCGCATCGTCACAACGGGCGCTCCCGAACATTTAGACGGCCTGATCATGCTCGAATTCGTGCCGCTGGCCTTGTGCGCCTGGAACGAGAAATCGAAGCAAAATTTCATCGCCCAGTGGGGGGAGTTGTGGATGCGGACCGTCGCGCTCGAAGCCTGGGCGCAAACGGGACCGGAACAAGTGGATCCGCTTCTCGTCAACTCCTGGCTGGGTTCTGAATCCATCAACCTTTCCCCCCTCGAATTGACCTTGAAGGTCTGGGGCGCTTATGCCGGTGACAGTCTTGGACCGCATGTGCTTGAAGCCATCGCCACGCATATTCGCCGCATCGCTCCCGCGAATACGCCGATAGCCGCTCTGGAGACTCTCGCAATGCAATCGATCCTTAGCGCGAATCCGGTGTTCGATTCGCGCAAGGCGCGGGTATGGGTGAAGTCATTCGAAGTGGTGGAAGAGGTTCCTGAAAGCGCACCAGCCCAAAGTCCGGAAGATGAGGCGCAAGAGGTGAATCCAAATACCGTATCGCGCACGAAGGTCGAAAGAATAACGACACCGACATCCGGGCTGTTGTCAAGAATGTCCGGCAGCGGCTTACTGGTATCCCACCCAAACAATCGAATGAGATTCATTCACCTGGTTTTTGCAGGATATCTTGCCGGACATGCCCTGACCACTTATGCCGCAGATGATACCTTGATCAACCAGAAGGATTGGCCGGGAAAATTCATCGCCATGAGATATCTCGCGGCGCACGGCGACGCCAGCCGGTTTGTGCAATACCTGTTGGGATTCTCCCGCCTGCCCATGCACCGGCCGCTGTTCGAAGCCGCGCGCTGGTTGAGGGATGCGCCCCGCAACGCACCCTGGCGTGGAAAGATGTTTGGAATGCTTGCCTCAATCCTGCAAACCGATGGAATCCCTCTTGGGTTGCGAGGACAGGCCATGGCTGCGTTCGTCTACAGCAACGACCCCAGTGCCGCAGCATTGTTCAGGCAATTCGCAACATCCACTTCATTCGAACTCGTGCACCTTGCCGTTCTTGGGCTCGGCGCAGTTCGGGATGGTAAAGCCGTAAAAATTTTACAAGGCGCATTGCAGGCTCCGAGTGTGTCAGTAAAACGCGCGGCATGCATGGCGCTCGTCGCCCTTGGAACCAACGAGGCTCTGGAGATCGTGGCGCAAGCCCTTCTCAATGGAGAAGAAGACGTGCGCCGTGCGGCGGGTGAAGCGCTCGCCAACGAGCCGTCGGAAGGCCACGAGATGTTAAAAGACGGCGTCACTCTCAACGATATTCTTCTGCGGCGCGCAGTAGTGTACGGCCTCGGCCGTGTCAAGGAAGACTGGGCCACCGAGCTATTAAAGAAGGTCCAAATCGATGACGACCAATGGGTGGTCCGCAATGCCGCCACCGAAGTCCTCGATATGCGGTTGAAAGGCGATTTCTATTCGCCTGTAAAACTCAAGCCGCCTTCCGACACACCGTGGCTGGTGGAGTTTGCAGCGAAAAAAGGGGTCGGCGTTTCACCCGGTGTTCCTGCCACGGAAATCCTTTTGGTGGCATTGAAGGATGAAGACCCGGATGTGCGTCTCGCATCGTTGCAATTCCTCAAGTTCACGCCCCAGGATACCGTCTTGAAGCGGCTCTATGAAGCCATGTACACTGACGACCCCGAGTTGAGGGAATACACATTCAAAGTCCTCTGGGAGTTGGGGTCTGCGGGGATTAAACTCCCAATTCCCTCCGATTATGGATTAGGTTGATATGTTGATCACAAATGCGAATCTCATCACCTGGGAATCTCCCAACCGTGTGTTTGCCAACCATGCCGTATTGATCGAAAACGGGCGGATCAAAGAGGTCGGCACTACACGCTCGCTCGCGACCAAACACCCCAAGGCAAAGCAATTCGACGCGAAGGGTCAGTACGTGATGCCCGGGGGCATTTGCGCCCATACACATTACTACGGCGCATTCGCCCGCGGCTTGGCGATCCCCGGTCCCGCGCCAAGGGACTTTCCTGATATCCTGAGAAAATTATGGTGGCCGCTCGACCGTTCCCTCGATGCAGAGGGAGTCCGGTATTCTGCCCTGGTCTGCCTGGTGGACGCGATCAAGCACGGGTCGACGACACTGATCGACCATCACGCCTCCCCCAATTTCATCGATGGTTCGCTGGATGTCATCGCAGACGCCGTGGATAAAAGCGGCTTACGCAGCGTGCTTTGTTATGAAGTGACAGACCGCGACGGGAATGAAAAAGCAAATGCCGGGATCGAAGAGAATGTGCGATTCATAAAGCGCCTCGCCTCGAACCCGCACCCGAGGCTGTCTGCCGCTTTCGGGCTGCATGCCAGTCTGACGCTTTCTGGTACGACCTTGCAAGCCTGCGCCTCCTCCATACCGGAAGGAACCGGTTTTCACATCCACACCGCCGAGCACGAATCGGACGAGTACGACAGCCTGCAAAAATCAGGCATGCGAGTGATCGACCGCCTGCAAAAACACGGCATCCTTGGCCCGAACACCATCGCCGCTCACGGCGTTCATTTCGATGCGCGTGAAATGGAGATTATGAAAGAAACCGGGACCTGGCTTTCCCACCAACCGCGATCGAACATGAACAACGGCGTGGGAACAGCACAGATCGAATCCATGCTCAGGCTTGGAATTAAGGTATGCCTCGGGAACGACGGTTTCTCGAACTCGATGTGGGACGACTGGAAAGCGGCGTACCTTCTCCATAAAATCGAACACCGCGACCCGCGCCGCATGGGCGGATACGACGTCCAGCAGATGGCAGTGTATAACAACGCAGCTCTCGCTCAAGTCTTCTTTCCAGATGCGCCGATCGGGCAGATCAAACCCGGCGCTGCCGCCGACCTTATCTTCGTGGACTATCACCCATTTACACCGCTCACCGACGGAAACCTCCCCTGGCATATCATCTTCGGTTTCCAGCAAAGCATGGTGACATCCACCATGGTCGATGGAAAGTTCCTGATGAAAAACCGCGAACTCATCACCCTTGATGAGGCAGAGATCGCCGCTCGCGCAAGGGAGATCGCCCCGCGCATTTGGAAGAAATACGAAGAAGAAGTAGCAAGAGTATCCTGACAATCGGAGATCGTTATGGAAGAAACCCAGTTGCTATTAAAAATTGCCATCCTCGGCGGAACCGGAAAGGAAGGTTCAGGGTTGGCGTTGCGTTGGGCGCGCGCCGGTTATTTCGTTATCATCGGTTCCCGATCCACCGAGCGCGCCGACCAGTCTGCTCATGAGATCAATCAACAATTAGGGATGCCGAACACCCAGGGAATGGATAATGAATCCGCCTGCCGCGCGGCAGATATTGTCGTACTTACCGTCCCGCCAGAGGCGCAAATCCACACACTTGAAAAAGTGAAAGACGTGCTCGCGGGAAAAATCCTCGTGGATGCCACAGCCCGGGTGGACGCAAAAGACCCCAAACCGCCCGCGGGGCGTTCGGCTGCGCGTGAGGCGCAAGATCTGCTCGGTCCCGAAGTGCGCGTGGTGGCTGCTTTCCAAAATGTACCCGCCCATGCGCTGAAAAAACTGGATTCAGAACTGGCGAGCGACGTCATGGTCTGCGGCGATGACCCTGATGCGCGCGCGCAAGTGGTGAAACTTGCCGAGGAGGCGGGGATGCAGGCGTACGAAGCGGGAGGGCTGGATAACGGCATTGTTGTCGAAGGGCTCACTGCGCTCATCATCGCCATGAACAAACGCTATAAATCCAAGGTTGGCGGGATTCGCGTCAGCGGAATAACCAAAGAGAGCGAATCATCCGAACAGAATAAAAAATAACGTGTCGCAACTCGTTCTCACCCCCTTGAAGAATATCCCGCTCATCCGCCAAGGCGACAACCTGGCGGATATTCTTGTTAATGCCCTGCCAGAAACGGATCTGGAATTAAGAAATAATGATATTTTTGTCGTTGCCCAGAAGATCGTCAGCAAATCCGAGGGGCGGATGGTCAGCCTTGCGGACATCACCCCTTCTTCCCGCGCAATGGAACTCGTGCCGCAGGTTGAAAAGGATCCGCGCCTCATCGAATTGATCCTGAGGGAAAGCAACGAAGTGATGCGGGTGCGCAAGGATGTCATCGTGGTCGAACATCGCCTTGGGTTTGTGTGCGCAAACGCGGGCATCGACCATTCCAATGTAAAAGGCGAAGGGAATGACGATGCGGAAGACGTCCTGCTCCTGCCGCAGGACCCGGATGCATCCGCACAGAAATTACGGTACGAGATCAAACAATTAACGAATAAGGATGTCGGCGTAATGATCATCGACTCGCACGGGCGCGCATGGCGCAACGGGACAGTCGGGATTTGCATCGGTTTGAGCGGAATCCCCGCCCTTGTGGACGAACGAGGCTGGAAGGACCTTTTTGGGTACACCCTCAAAGCCACCGTCGTCGGGGTGGCGGATGAACTCGCCGCCGCCGCTTCCCTCGTGATGGGTCAAGCCGCCGAAGGCACACCAGTCATTCACGCGCGGGGTTTTCCCTATCCTCTTAATGACGGCTCTCTCAAGGAACTCATCCGTCCTAAAAAAATGGATATGTTCCGATGAAGAACGCAAGACGGGCTGCTGGCACATCCCCGCGATCATAGGCAAATCGTATGGTATTGCTAACGCAAATCTAATTCGGGATTGATATAAGAACAAAGCATCAACGCATCAGCGGAGTCGCATGCCTTTCCCCGAAAAATTCCTCGATCTGTTCGACCCAAATATCAAAGCCATATTATTTCTCGCCACTGTCAATGCGCAAGGCATCCCGCAAGTCACCCCGGTCTGGTTCGACCACGATGGCGAACACATCCTTATCAACACAAATGAAGGGCGCGTAAAAGACCGCAACATGAAAAACCAGCCCGATGTCGCCATGGCGATCCAGGACCCGAACGACCCCTATCGGTACCTTGGGATTCGCGGCATGGTCGTATCCTTCACACGCGAAGGCGCCGACGAACACATCCACATGCTTTCGATGCGTTACCACAACAAGCCCTGGAAATACCGCGATGGACAGAAGCGGATCATCTTCAAGATCGAACCGGTTTCCTTTGACGAACACGATTGACCTGCTCACTTTTTTACGGACCCGCCGCTCCGTCCGCCGCTTCAAACCGGACCCGGTACCCGATTCGGTCATCCGCGAGATTCTCCACGCTGCAACCTTCGCTCCCTCCGCCCACAACCGCCAACCCTGGCGCTTCGTCGTTTTGACCGATCAGAGGATGAAAACCAGCCTTGCCCGCGCCATGGAAGCGGAATTCGCACGCGACCTCGAAAAAGACGGTCTTTCCGGTGAAACAATAAAAAAACGAATCGATCGTTCCCGTGAAAGGATGACAAACACCCCAGTTGTCATCCTGCTTTGCGTGGACATGACCGAAATGGATGTCTACCCCGATTCCAAACGCAGGAAAGCCGAATACATCATCGCAACGCAATCTTCGGCGAATGCGGGCATGCAACTGCTCCTTGCGGCTCATGCAGAAGGGCTTGGCGGGGTCTGGGTGTGCAGTCCAATGTTTGCGCAGAAAACAGTTCAAGAGGTTTTGAATATTTCCATGGCATGGGAACCTCAAGCGATGTTCCTGCTGGGCTATCCGCTTGAAGCCCCGGCAGCGCGAGACAGAAAACAATTGGATGAAATTACCAAATTCATAACCGACATCGAAGCGAAAATATCATGAATATCGTTGCACTTGCAGGCGGAGTCGGCGGCGCGAAACTCGCGCACGGGCTGGCGCAATCCCTGGAACCGGAGGAATTAACCATAATCGTCAACACCGGCGACGATTTCGAACACATGGGCTTGTATATCTGTCCCGATCTCGACACGGTTTGTTATACGCTGGCAGGGCTGGCAAACCCGGAAACAGGCTGGGGGCGTGCCGGTGAAACCTGGAATTTCATGGAGAATCTCGAAAAACTAGGCGGAGCATCCTGGTTTCGCCTGGGCGATAAGGACATGGCGACCCACCTCGAGCGCACGCGCAGACTAAAAGAGGGAGAATCCCTTTCGCAAATCACGGAAGATTTTTGCGCCGCATGGGGTATAAAACACAAAGTTCTACCGATGTCAGACCTACCAGTGCGGACGATGGTTAATACCGATGAGGGCGAATTGGCTTTTCAGGAGTACTTTGTCCACAGACGATGCGAACCCAGGGTCAAAGGTTTCAGGTTTGACGGAGTCTACGCTGCGGGTCCTGCTTCGGGCGCGAAAGAAGCGCTCGATTTGGCGGACGCGGTCATTATCTGCCCGTCGAATCCCTGGGTGAGCATCGATCCGATCCTGAGGGTCGTCAAGGAAATAAATAAACCAGTCGTCGCCATCTCCCCCATCATCGGCGGGACCGCGGTGAAAGGACCCGCCGCCAAAATGTACGCTGAAATGGGAATCGAACCTTCGGCGCTGGCTGTCGCCAGCCATTATCGCAACATCGCTTCGGGCTTTGTGTTAGATAATATGGACCGGGAATTGGATGCCGGGATCAAAAATATAATAATGAAAACACTCGTCACAGATACGCTCATGAAAACCGCGGAAGACCGTGTGCGGCTGGCGAAGGATGTGCTACACTTTATCGGGAGTCTATAACCATGTCACTTTGGGCGATCCTGCCTGTTAAACCACTTAGGCGAGGCAAGTCCCGCCTCGCCGGAGCCCTGACGGAAGAGGAACGCGCGGCGTTGAACCAGGAACTGCTGGAGCGCACTCTTCGCATTCTTTCGGAATTAAAAGAATTGGATGAAGTCCTCGTGGTCAGCCGCGATACTCATGCGCTGACCATCGCCCGCAATCACGGCGCGAAGACCGTGCAGGAGGACGGACAGCCGCATTTGAATACCGCGCTTACACGCGCCTCCGTCGTGGCGCAAGTCCATGCAACGCAGGGAGTTTTGGTACTGCCGGTCGACCTGCCCCTGCTTAACGCAGATGATGTTCTGGCTTTGATCGACCGCGCGGCAAAACCGCCTGTTGTGGTCATAGCACCGGACAGGCATCACCGCGGGACGAATGCATTGTTGATGGTGCCCGCCGGGCAGATCGAATACGAATTCGGAGAAGGCTCTTTCCAGCGGCACTGCGAACGCGCGATCCAATCGGGAGCAAGGCTGGAGGTAGTCGAATTGCCTTCGCTTGGACTCGACCTCGATGACCCGGAGGATTTGGAACTTATCAGAAAATTGGAAGCGCAAAAAGTATAGACATTCATCCGCCACAGACTTTCCCAAACCTATGAAGTTTGCGAAACCTGTGGCAAAATTTTTATATTCAAACGGTGCGCACGATTCGAAACCATCTTGCGCCATAATAAGGAGAATGCGATGACGAATGAGCGTGTTGCCCTGTACCTGCAAGATTCACACGACCTGCGCGACGGATTGGAATACGCAAAGTATGCCGAGGAAAAGGGATTCGAAGCCGTCTGGCAGGCGGAAAGCCGTCTCGTCCGGGACGCAATCGTGCCAATGGCAGGTTACGCCGCGGTAACAAACAAGATCAAGGTCGGCTCGGGCGTGATCAACAACTGGACGCGCAATATCGGCCTGCTCGCAGCCACCTTCCTGACGCTCGACGATCTCGCCCCCAACCGGGTCATCTGCGGATTAGGCGCATGGTGGGATCCGCTAGCCGCCAATGTCGGTATCGACCGTAAAAAGCCGTTGACCGCCATGAAAGAAACGGTCATTGTGATGCGGAAACTGCTCAACCTGGAACGCGTGACATACGATGGCGAGTTCATCCACGTCAAAGACATCGAATTGGATGTGGTTTACGGACGCCGCGAACCGCGCAATGTGCCGATCATGATCGGGGCGACCGGCGACAAGATGATGGAATTGACCGGTGAAGTGGCGGACGGAGCCGTGCTCAATTATTGCGTAGCCCCCGAATACAACGACAATGCCATGGAACTGCTGCACACCGGCTTGAAGAAATCCGGTCGCAAAATGGAGGATTTCGACCGCCCGCAGCTGATCGTCTGTTCAGTGGATGAAGACCACAACAAAGCCATCGACTACAGCAAGATGCTCCTGTGTCAGTATATCGCCCAGCAGCCGCACATCGCAAAGGCTTCGAACGTCTCGAACGAAGTCGTACAGAAGATCCAATCCATTTTGGGCTGGCCCGCCTCCAAGGAACAGGTGATGAAAGCGAAGGACCTTGTGCCGGATGAACTCGTACTGAAGATCACAGCCTCGGGCACACCCACCGAAGCGAAAGCCAAGGTGGAGGAATACAAGAAACGCGGATGCACCTGCCCGATCCTCTACCCCGTGGGCGGGAATTTCAAGTTATTGATCGATACATTCGCCCAGAATTAGCCAACAAAAACGCACATCATTCCCGCAGGTTCTCACGAACCGGCGGGATTTTTTATTCGTACGCCAGCACCTCACGGACGGTAAGCCGGGACGCGTTGCGCGCGGGGATAAAGCTTGCGAGCATACTCAGGAATATTACGATTCCCAACCACATCCAAAATCCCGGCAACGAATAGGTATACGTCAAAGAGGTTCCCATCACGGCTTGCCCGAGCGCCTGATTCAATCCCTGCGTCATCGGGATGGCAAAAATCGCGCCCATCGCCCAACTCATCAAACCGATGACGATACCTTCGCGGATGAAGACCAGTGCCACGCTCCGGTTCGATGCGCCGATCGCCCTGAGGACTCCGATCTCGCGCGTCCTCTCCAGGACATTGATGCTCATTGTTCCCATCAAACCCAACCCGCCGACCAGCGCCAGCAAAACCGCCATGGTCAGAAGAAGAGAGACAATGGCATCGAAGGATGCCTCTGCATCGCGCCGTTCCGTATTGATGGTGGTCGCAAGCCCGATCTTGACGCCCACAAATTCCAGTCGTTCTTCGACAAGGCGCGTCACGGAGTCGACATAGGCAGGGTCATGCCTTTCCAAGGCAATCATCAGCGCGTCTGTTTCACCGATGCGGTTTGTGATCTTCGTCATGTATTCGTAATTGACGTACATGATGGGAAGAAACGCCATTCCCTTGAACGTCCCGACAATCTTGAATGTATGCTCCTCGCCGTCGACCTTCAGGAGGATATCCCCACCAAGTTTCATCTCAGGTTCATCCAGGAGCATGGCAGAGGGAACGACCACTGCATTCTCATCACCCGGGGCAAGCCATCTTCCTTCGGCAAGGACGGGGAAACGATC
The DNA here is from genome assembly GCA_026645935.1 of Candidatus Villigracilaceae bacterium. Taxonomy (GTDB): domain Bacteria; phylum Chloroflexota; class Anaerolineae; order Anaerolineales; family Villigracilaceae; genus Villigracilis. The sequence goes on from JAPKMP010000016.1 coordinate 34,881, forward strand.
AAACTATCGGGATGAACCGTCGGAGCGAACATGTAAATCAAGCCGCTTTCGCTCCCATCGTCCCGGATCAAACGCGCCGGAAGCTGAATCCACACATCGGTCCCGACCACGCCCGGAATGGATTCCGCCTCGCTTTGAATCCGATCCGCGCGGTAGGAACGGTCGAGGGCGAGCATCGAATCGCAGTTGAACCATTTGATCATATCCTCGACAGTGCTCGAAAGGGATGCGCGGACATTGAACACGCTGATGAAAGTCGCGGACCCGAGCGTGAGCGTGATCAACGTCAGAATCAGCCGGCCCTTATTCCTAAACGTATTCCGGATGGACAACAAGACCGACCGGATCGAAAAACCGCGCGCAAACCATAAATTCGCGCCAGAAAGCAGCCTGTCGATCACATTCCCGCCGAACCGACCACGGCCCATCGAGTAATTGCTCATCGCTTCTGCGGCGCTGATGCGCAAACTGGTAACGAACGGAACGAGCGAAGCCAGAACCGGCAGGATCAGGCCGATCGCAATTTGAACGGCAAAGGTCTCCGGCGGCGATTCCATCGAGTAAAGGTCGAAATTGAAAAATCCAGCCAGCGCAGCGCTCAATGCCTGCGCACCATAAACGCCAAGCGGAAGCGCGATCAACAAAGCCAGTGCGCCATAAGCCAGGACCATGACGAGATACATGCCCAAGATCTGAGCCGAGCTCCCGCCCACCGCTTTCATCACACCGATCTGACGTTTTTGCTGCGTAAGAATGGCGGACACTGTGTTGACCACGAGAAAAACGCTGAGGAACAAGGACAACACACCAAGCAGTCCCATCAATAAAAGGATGCCGTTCAGCACATCGTTCATGGGGAGTTGCCCCGGTTCGGCGATCATACTCAACGGAATTGTGTAGCCGGATTTTTCGACCTTGTCTTTCACGCGGTTGACGACTCGTTGAGCCCAGGCTTTATCCTGCGCATTGACGGCAATCACATGCAGTTCATTGAAACCATACGGCTCGCCAAACCATTCCAACGTATCGAAGGTAACGTATCCGTACGGCGTCCCGTCGATCTGAGCGGGCAACTGGGCGGGATCATACGCCGCCCCGGTAATGCGGACCCTGCGCTCAACGTCGTTCGGAAATTTGATCAAGACCACATCGCCTATCTCCGCCTCGATTACGGGCATTGCCGCCCGCTCGATCAATATCTCGCGCTCGGGCGGAGGCCAGGCTCCGCTCTGCGGAGTTACCTTATTCACGCGAATATCGTCGTAATCGGCAATGACAAACACCGTAAGGTTCTTCCACTCGCCAGATTTTGTCAGAAGACGGGCGGAGATATTCCTGCGCGCATCTGCCTCCTGCACATCCTTCATTTTGCGAATGGACTCAAGAAAATCCTCGTCAAACAATTGGATCGTCCGCACCGTGCCGCTGGAGGGATGAATGGCGGCAAAACTTTCCGCAAGTCCATCGGCGAGGATCGTCCGTGCGCTCAAGATGATCCCCACCGCGAACAAGCCGACGGACATCGAAAGCACGATCAACAAAGTGCGGGTCTTGTTGCCGAAGAGGTCGTTGATAACCTTGAACCAGCGCGCTTTAAGCATGGACCGATTCCTTCATACCAATGATCTTTCCGTCGGATAACGTGATGATTCGCGAGCCGCGTCTGGCGATATCTTCGTCATGAGTGACCATGAAGACAGTATGCCTCTCCTGTACGAGGCGTTCAAATATATCCATGATCACCGCTGCGGTGGCTGAATCGAGACTGCCTGTGGGTTCATCTGCGACGAGAATGGCGGGATCGTTCGCCATGGCGCGCGCAATGGCAAGCCTTTGCTGCTGGCCGCCCGAAAGCGCGGTTGGAAGTTTTTTCGCATGATCGGCAATATCCACCTCTTCGAGCAGGGACATGGCGCGCCTGCGCTGCTCCCAGATCGGGTATCGTTTCGCAAAATCCATGGGCAGCATGACGTTTTGGAGAACGGTGAGGGTAGGAAGCAATTCGAAAGATTGAAAAACGACGCCCATCGTCCTGCCTCGAACCTTCGCGGCTCGTTCGGGACCGTACTTGTGAATCGGTTCGCCATTCACCCGTATCTCGCCTGAAGTGGCGCGGTCCAGGCCGGTCATGATATTAACCAGCGTGGTCTTGCCGCTGCCGGATTTTCCCGTGACGATCAAGAATTCCCCGGGGCGAACTGCCAGATCGATGCGATCGAGCGCGGTAACGGAACCGGCAAGGCTTTCGTAGACCTTGACCGCCGAACGCAGTTCGATTAATGGGCTATCTGTTGACGAATTCATCCTGAATCCTTCCATCCACCAGGCGTATCGTTCGCCGGGCACGCCGGGCGAGATCGCTGTCGTGTGTGACCATCAAGATCGTCTTCCCCGACTCGACGAGGGTTTCGAACAAACGGAAGATCATCTCGGTGGATTTGGAATCAAGGTTGCCGGTGGGCTCGTCCGCTGTGAGCAGGACGGGGTCGTTTGCCAGCGCCCGGGCGATTGCCACACATTGTTGCCCGCCGCCGGATAACGCGCTCGGCAGATGATGGGCATGATCCGCCATGCCAACAAGTTCGAGCAGGCGCAAGGCCTGATCGGCACGATCAGCGCGGGGATATCGCGAACCGTAATCCATCGCCAGCAAAATATTTTCGACGGCGGTGAGGGTTGGGAGGAGCTGAAAGAACTGGAATATCACGCCAATGGAGCGCCCGCGCCAGAGCGCGATCTCCTCTTCACTGAATTGGTGAATGGGATGGTTATCCACAAAGACCTCGCCGGAGGTAGGTTTGTCGATCCCTGTAATGACGTTGATCAGTGTGGATTTTCCGCTGCCGGATTTCCCGATAATGGAAACGAACGCCCCCGGCTCGACCTTCAGATCGATCCCCTTCAAGGCTGTGAATGTGCCTGCCGAACTACGGTACGTTTTCACCACGTTGCGCAGGTCAACCAATTCCCTGTTGTCCTCGATACCTGAACCGATCGCCGATGGATTGAGACGAATCATACCCAGAGTATAATCCGGCTCATGCCAAAAATAAAACAAGCCAATTCACGGCATTGCTTCGTCTGCGGGCTGGAAAACCCGGTGGGATTGCATCTGCATTTCTATGAAACCGGACCCGGCGAGGTGGAAACCCAATACGTTGCGCCAAGCCATTTTCAAGGTTATCCCGGCGTCTTACACGGCGGGATCGTTGCCGCCATCATCGATGAGGTCACCGGGCGGGCCTACATGGGGAGCAACCCGCAAAATCCGCGCTTCATGTTCACGGGAAAGCTCGAAGTGAAGTACCGCAAAAACGTTCCCGTGGAAAAGTTATTGAAGATCATTGGAAAGATCGGGAAAGACAAGGGCAGGGTCGCCGAAGCGTGGGCGGGAATCTACGATGCCGAAACAGAGGAATTGCTTGCAGAAGGCACTGGGATGCACATCAATGTGCCAAAAGACCAACTCGATATGAACAAGCTGGAAGAACTGGGCTGGAGAGTTTATCCCGAGTAAATAGCGCAAGTCACGCTTGAAGTGTGACCTGCGCTATTCTGCCTGTTACTTTTTTCGACCTCCTGCAACATAAAGATGTGCACACACATTACAGGAGGTATATGACCACCCTAATGAACATGGAAATCAAGGACCGCGATGAAGACGACCTGGCGCGCAAAGCGATCACGGATGTGGACGCTTTCGCGGAGCTGTATCGCCAGCACGTGACCAGGGTCTATCGTTATCACATGGCGCACATCGGCAACATCAAGGACGCCGAAGACCTGACCTCACAAACCTTTATGGCGGCAATGGAGGGAATACGCTCGTTTCGGGGCGAAGGCTCGTTCGCGGCATGGATCATGGGAATCGCCTCAAAGAAGCGATCGATGTTCTTTCGCGGAAACAGGCGCGAGGTCCCGTTGGAGGCGGCGGAGCAATATCCAAGCCCAAACCTGCCGACGGACAAAGCCGCCATGGCGCGCATCCGGCTCGAAGCCATCGCCCAGGCGCTCCGCCAGATCACGCATGAACGGGCTGAAGCCATAACACTGATCTATTTCGGAGGATTGAATTACACGGAAGCTTCGCGCGTGATGAACAAGAATGAAGCAGCCGTCAAAATGCTTGTCTCTCGCGGATTGCAGGACCTGCGCGAGAGAACCTCCCTCAGAATGGAGGTGGAAGAATGAACGAATTCGACAAGAATAACGAGATCGAAAAATACCTCGAGGAAAGCGCGGATCAGATACGACCAAACCTCGTCTTCAAAGCGGAGCTGGAGGAAAAACTCCGCGCGGCGCACAGACCGAAGAAAAATCTTCAGTCGTTTTTCAGGGGGATTCAAGCCCAGGGAATGGGAAGAACGACGGCAAACCTATTTTCGGCTCTGAGTGGAATCGCCGCCCTTGCCGCGGTGATCGTGTTCATGGTGTGGATCTTCCAGGAACTGCGCCCTCATGAAAATTTCAGCAGCGGCGATGACTATATCTGCCCGGTCACACCCCCAAATGGAAGTCTGCCCCCCGGCGAGACGGTCGAGTCGCAATATTATCTCGGCAACGGCGAATTATGGACGACGCTCTGGCCCGATGGAAAGATCATCATGCAGTCACACAACGTGGAGCCAGACGGCTCGCTTGCGATGAAGTGGAGTTTCGTGCGCGGAGACGACGTTTCGGGCGCGTTGACCATCGAAGGGCGGCGGCTCGACGCCGAAGCCGAACCTTTACGCGCCTTCATCACGGACGGCTACGGCGACACCGGGCTGCAAATCCTTGCCTTGATCTTCCCCACCACAGGCTGTTGGGAAGTGACCGGTCGTGTCGGCGAAGCTTCGCTGACCTTTGTGACCGAGGTGGTCTTTCAAACCGATGCGACCCCGGTTGCAGAAGCGACACCGGGCGTGATCATCGACCCGAATGCCACACCCAGCAACACCTCAGAAGGCGGTTACGACTTCCGCGGCGGGAAGTTGTTCCTCGCACAGCCACTTCCCGAGTTACCTGATAGCGCGAATGTATACGCCTACATCGCAGACTCGCCAGCCACCACCGAACAGGCGCGGGCACTGGCAGACCGGTTCGGGCTGCAAGGCGATCTTTATACAAACCCCTTCCCCCAGTTCCCGGATAGGACCGGGTATGTCATCTCGGATGGCAAGCGCCTGCTGACGATCTATACCGTGAATTATTTTACCTACTCCGCAGACATTCAAACCACGAGCCGCGGCTTTTATGGCGCGTCCAATGCAAACGCTGAATCCATCATCAGAGACTTCCTGACAAAACACGGCTTCGACTTTGCCTATCGAGTCACTGAGGACTCAAACGGAATGTACTCCGTTCATCAACTTTCGCCGGATGGCATGCCGATGATGTTCGACACATTCACCATGTGGGTCTCACGCATCACGCTCGGCAAGGACGGCGAAGTCGCCTATGCGGAATTCAACCTGATGAACTACGACCCGACCCCGATCGGAAGCTACGGCATCATCAGCGCCCAGGACGCCCTCGACGCGGTGCTTTCGGGAGACACACAGGCAGGCACATTGGAGACGGGCTACGGACCGAGCACCGAGCCGCCGCTGGTTTGGCACAGGGAATATCCCGATAACGAGAACGTCACCATTTCAGCCAGCCTGACAAAATATGACTCCACCCAGAATAACGGACGCCCCCTGCTGTTCCTGGATGGCATCCAAGCCATTGGCGAGACAGCCGCGTTGGAATCCCTGAACAATTACATGTTTGTCGTGGTCACGGGCCGGTTCGTGTTCGAAAATGGTGTCCACAAATTCAGCGTGGAAGTATTGAAGACCGGCATACCGCAATCGAATATCGCAGGTTCCCTTCGCAATGAGGGCGGTGAGATCATCATCCGGAGCGATGGCGGTGACGAATACATCGTTCTCGACCCGCCCGCAGACCTGCCGCTGAACACAGACACTGAAAAATCCTACCTCAACATCAGCGGTATCCTCACGGATGGAAAATTGGATTGGTCGTCGATCCAATTCTTTGCCGACATCAACAGCATGGGCGGAGGCGGAGGCGGGGGCGGTTACGGCTTCTATCCGCTCAACTTAAGCGGAACCCCGATCCCCTTCCCCACGCTTGCCGCAACTGAAGAGAGGTACACTCCCGATGAGCTGGCCGCCTTTTTGCAATACACGGTCAAAGAAGGCGATACATTGGAAAGCATTGCCACCGAGTTCAACATCCCCGTCGACGACATCATGAGCGCCAACTACTTGACCGAGCCTGAAATCGGCGCGGGATGGTTGCTTGTGCTGCCGGGCGTTCCAGCTCCCACTAGGTTCGAGGGCGTGGAAGGCGTGGTCGAACATACAGTTTTTGTAAAACCGGACGGACGCGAACGAACAGAGTACACCTTCATACTCAAAGAAAACGGGCAGTATTATCATCTCGAAGGCGAAAACCTTGAAGGTTTGTTGGAAGCTGAAAACCTGCCCATCGCGGTATGGGGAAGCATCCGCTACGATACCGCCGGATTCCCGCGCTTAAGCCTCGAAAAGTTCGAGGAGCTTTACCCCGGTTTAGAGTTCCAAGCCCTGAGAGGCAGCCAGGAGTTGAAAGACCATAACGGCACCCAGCTCGTCCTCTTCAATCACGAAGGCGAGACTTATGTTCAACTCGTTCCGAGCGGCGCTTCAGCGGACTCGAATTATTATCCGGACGGCGAAATCCTCATCCAGGCATTGATCGTGCCAGGTGAAACCTTTGCAGGATACCCCGCTGTGCGCGTTTTCTATTCCTCTCCTGCGATTGACCCAAGCTCGGGACAGCCACTCGAACTGCCTTCGATGGCTGACATGGACCGCCCCCTGCCGGACCCGTTCGGGAATAACGATAGTTACGTCCCGCCCGATCTCGTTATCGAGACTGTGGAGTTGGTGTATTACACCATGGATCCGTTGATGCAATACGATTCGCCGGGACCATCGAGCAGCCCGCAATACGTTCAACCCGCGTGGCACCTGCACGGTCGTTACACCAACGGCGGCGAGGCAGACATCCTTGTGCAGGCGTTGAAGCGGGAATTCCTCTCGCCCTTTGCATCGCCATAACGATCCGGACGTTAAGATACTTACCGCCATCTTTCCGATGGCGGTAAAATTTTTAAATGGACCAGATCCTTTTCATCCTGACCTATATTGCCGTCACAGCCTCATCCGTATCAGGCGCGCTTGAAGCCCGCAAACACCAGATGGACATTGTCGGCGCGACGACCATCGCTTATGTAAACGCCTTCGGCGGTGGAACCCTGCGCGATATGATGCTCGGCCGCACCCCGGTCTTCTGGATCAACGACCCCTGGCTGACGGTCACCACCTTTGTCTTTGCGATCATTACGTTCTACCGTCTCGATACCTTCTCGACACGACTGCTCATTACGGCAGACGCCATCGGTCTCAGTATTTTCAGCATCCTCGGCGCGACCTACGCCCTGCAATTGAATATCTCCCCCATCGTGGCGATCCTAATGGGCGTGGTCACGGGCATCTTCGGCGGGGTACTGCGCGATGTTCTCAGCAACCGCATCCCCAACGTGTTTCGCCAAAGCACCGAACTTTATGCAACCTGTTCGTTCATCGGGACCAGCCTTTTCATCGTTCTTGACGCATTTGAGATAAATGCCTTATTTGCATCGCTCACCGGCGCGGCAATGGTATTCATCCTGCGGCTCTTCGCCGTCGGTTTCAAGGTGACTCTCCCGCCTCCATAAGGAACGCATTTTATGACCGCGCTGGGTATAATCAAAGCCTGGAGACACAATACCATGATCACCACCTATCACAGACCCCAGACACTCGATGAAGCCCTCGCGCTTCTGAATCAACCGAACACCATGCCCCTCGGCGGCGGGACGCTTCTCTCCCGTTCCGCAGTGGATTCTGTTTCCGTCGTCGACCTCCAACACCTTGGGCTGGATTCGCTCCGCGCCAACGGCAGTGAATTCGTCATCGGCGCTACATGCACGCTTCAATCTCTGTACGAAGACAGCAACTGTCCCAACCCGCTGAAAAACGCGCTCAAACTCGAAGCGCCGCTCAACATCCGGAATGCCGCCACCGTTGCAGGAGCCATCGTTGCAAGCGACGGCCGCTCCCCGTTCGTTACCATGCTCCTCGCGATGGATGCAAAAGTGGACTATAGTCCATTGACCGCGGGCAATCCAAAATCCACCGTCCTCGGTCTGGGCGAATATCTCCTCACCCGCCCGCGTGGACTTGTCACATCCATCACCATCCCACTCAACACCAAGAATGCCTTCCAATTCGTATCGAAAACCCCCGCCGATAAGCCTGTCGTCTGCGCAGCGTTGGCGCAATGGAACTCGGGCCGCACGCGGCTGACCCTGGGCGGATATGGCAAAACTCCCCTGCTTGCCATGGACGGCACCGAAGCGAACGGTCTCGAAGAAGCGGCGATGAATGCCTACCACGAAGCGAACGATGAATGGGCATCCGCCGAGTACCGCATGGACTCCGCCGCGGTGCTGGCAAAGCGTTGTTTGGAATCCATTTCTCGCGCGTAGGGCGCGGTCTCTACCGCGCCTGCGGCAAATGGTATAACGGAATTTCGGCGTTAGAGAACGCCTACTATACAACCATGACCCCCACAAACAAGATCAAAGCCTTCGAAGAGATCGCGCGACTCTTCGCCATCTCGAACGAAAGCGCGAAGTATTTCCTCAACCACGTGCAGAAAAGTTTCAAGATCGAACGTCCGCCCCATAAACTGATCCTCGAGTTCGTGCAGGGACAGCATTACGGCCTCAAGCCCACGCCCTACGACGTCGCCTCGGCGATGAAGGAGAGCGGCGTATGGAATTTCGACCTCGGCTCGCCTCCGCCCGTGGTGGAGGATGAGGAGGATATCTACCGATGAAAGCCGCTGTCTTTTACGAATGCGGCGATGCTTCGAAGATCCGGATCGCCGAAGTCCCGATGCCTGAGATCAAGCCGGGACAGGTCTTGATTCAAATCCATGCCAGCGCGTTCAATCACCTTGAGTTATGGTCGCTGCACGGACCCGCCGACGAAACCTATCATTTCCCCATGTGGACGGGATCGGACATCTCTGGCGTGATCTCAAAGGTCGCGCCGGATGTGAAGGATTGGAAAGCGGGCGATGCGGTCGTGGTCAACCCGTCGCTTTCATGTGGAAAATGCGAACAGTGCCAGAGAGGAGACGTCACTTTATGTGACGATTACGATATTCTCGGCTCGAACGGAGGCGGCGGCAATGCCGAATACATCGCAGCGAATGCGGACAAACTGATGAAACTCCCGCCGGGATTCGATTTCGTCACAGCTGCGGCGGCTCCCCTTGCGTACCAGACCGCCTGGCGAGCGATCGTTACGCGCGGAAGAATGAACAGCGGAGAGACCGTTCTGGTCCTGGGAGCAAGCGGCGGCGTGGCGGTAGCCGCGATCCAGATCTGTCACATGCTCGGGGCGAGAGTCATCGCGATCACCAGTTCATCCGAAAAGATGGAGAAGGCCAAACTTGCAGGCGCGGACTTTGCCGTGAACCGCAGTGAGGGCAAGCCCTTCGAGGAAGCGCTCAACTTCACCGGGGGGCGCGGCGTGGACGCGGTGATCGAGAACGTCGGCGCACTGACCTGGGACGACAGCCAGAAAATCCTCCGCAAAGGCGGGCGCATCATCACGTACGGGCGCACGACAGGGCGCGAAGCCACGACCAATCTTTCGCTGTTGTTCTGGAACGAGCAAACCCACATCGGCACGACGATGGGTAGTTTACAGGACTTCAAGGAGATGATGGAACACGTCTTCGGCGGCAAGTTGACGCCCATCGTTGATTCGGTTTATCCGTTGGAGAAGGCAAGGGAGGCGTATGAACGGTATGAAAAGGGAGAGCAGTTTGGGAAGGTTGTGTTGAAAGTGAAATAAATCTTCCACTACATTTGCGCTTATTTTCCCAAACTCAAATATTCTCAATATCATCCACATTGACTTAATCCCCCCCAGCCAATAAAATCCCAATCCTGATGAAATATATCATCATCGGCGATGGCGCGACCGGGACGACCGCGGCTTATTACATCCGCGCGGCGGAGAAGGACGCGTCCATCACCATCGTGTCCGACGACCCGAATCCCGCCTATTACCGCGCCGCGCTCACGAATTATTTACTGGGGGAGTTGCAAGAGTCTCAACTATTCGCCGTCCCTCCCGATTTTTACATAACAAACGAAATCGACCGCATCCTCGCGCGAGTCAACGCAGTGGATGTAAAGAGCAACAGGGTCACTCTCGCCGACGGGCGCGAGATCGAATATGACCGCCTATTGATCGCCAGCGGCTCCCGCCCTAACACGCCGACCTTTCCCGGCGCGGAACTTTCCGGCGTGATGACGATGCGCACTCTTCAGGACGTGCGTACTGTGCTGGATGGAATCCGATCGGGCAGGGTCAAACGCGCCGTGGTGGTGGGTGGTGGCCCGCTCGGGATCGAGTGGGTGCAGGGCTTGATGCGTTACAAAGTCCACGTGACATATCTTCTGCGCGGGGATATGTTCTTCGACCGCGCTTTGGATAAAACCGGCTCAGACCTTGTCATCAGCCGGTTGCGCGCCGAAGGGGTGGATGTGCGCCTGAACGAAGAGATCGCCAATGCCGTCGGCGATTGGAACGGGAAATTGAAAGCCATCCGGCTCAAGAACGCCAACCAGACCATCGACTGTCAACTCGCAGGAACCGCCATCGGCATCCGCCCGAACCTCGAATTCCTGCAAGACTCGGGCATCGAGATCGCCAAAGACGAAAAGCGCGGAATGCTCCTCGGTGTGACCGTGGATAAACACATGCGCACGAACGTCCCGAACGTCTATGCGGGCGGCGATGTAATCCACCGCACGCTCGGTTTGTGGGAACCGGCGCGTTTGCAGGGGCGCATCGCCGGGCGCAACATGACAGGCGCATCGGAGACCTATGAACCCGGCGAACATTATTTCGCCACCCGCCTGTACGACCTCGATTTTGCCAGCGTGGGCAGCATCAACGAGAAGCCGGGCGACCAGGTGCTTGTGGATTTCCCGCGCGGGAGCGGGCGCATTGCGTATCGGAAAGTGGTGATCCGCGATGGGAAACTTGCCGGCGCGCTCATGCTCGGTCAACGCAAGGAGAATGTGCGCAGGAACGGCTTTTTCTTCAAGAAACTGATAGAGAGGAAGACCGACGTCTCATCCGTGGCGGAACGGATGCTCGACCCGGAGTTCGACCTGCCCGGCTGGATCGACTCGCTCAATATGAGCAGCCAGGTGATCGCCGTCCGCAGCATGATCGCAACGTCGGCACTGCCCTCGCCCGCCAGCCTGCGCAAGAGCGAAATGACCAGCACGGGCAATACCTTTGCCGTCAAACCGCTAAAGGCTCCGCAAGCCGTTCTGAAAATGAACGGCTCGACCCATTCCATCGACGACGTTCTCACCATCGGGCGGAACGCGGAGAACAACGTCGTGATCAAGGAACCGCTCGTCTCGAGCCGCCATGCGCGCATCGAAAAACGCGGAGTGGCCTACTTCATTGTCGATAATAAAAGCACGAACGGCACATTCGTCAACGAGAACCGGATCGGGGAACCTCTCGCGCTCAAGGACGGCGACGTGATCGAGATCGGTCATACCACACTGAAATTTGCAGTCGAAGCCGAAGCGCACAAGACCAGCGTCCTGCCGGAGGAGATTCCGCTCGAAGCGCCGCCGCAGGAACACATCACACCGGGCGCGATCGAATACAACGGCAAGCGCATAGAACTGCAACACGACACGATCACATTGGGACGCGATCCCGAAGCGACCATCCGCATCGACGACCCGACCGTCTCCTTCATGCATGCGCAGATCGCGCACCATGGCGAGCATCATTACCTGCGCGACCTCGGAAGCCGCAACGGGACATTCGTCAACGACACACTCGTGGTCACGCCTTGCGTCTTGAATGACGGCGACGTCATCCGCATCGGCGCAGTGCGATTGAACTTCCACTCCGGAGCCGTTAATCCTGCTCCCGCGCCAAAACATGCAAAGACCGAATTCCTGCAAAGCGTAAAGGTCGAAAAATCGTGGGGGCAGTTGATCGCCTACTCCGGCTCGACCATCGGTTTGAGCTTTGCTCTCAAACCGCCTTCCGTGACGCTTGGACGCGACCCCGAATCGAACACGATCACATTGCAGCACCAGACCATCAGCCGTGAGCATGCCCGCTTCGACTGGCGCGAAGACAAATGGTTCGTCACCGACCTGCAGAGCGCGAACGGAACGCGCATCAACGGGACGCAGCTCGTGCCGAACAAGGAAAGCCCGATCGCGCCCGCCGACGAACTGCAATTCGGCGATGTCAAACTGGTCTTCGTCCCTTCCGCCGCATCCGCCGGTTCGACGTCCGGTTTGCCGATGACCTTCGTGATCGAACCGGAGGAGGAAGCGGCTCCCGAACCTCCGCCCGCAAAGGTGGAGGAAAAGAAAGAAGCGCGAATCGAATCCGCGCAAGTCATCGAGAAGCCGAAACCGCCAGTTCAGAAATCCGCGCCGGAGGTTCCGGTGGATTCGAAGCCCGTCGTTCAGGATTCTGCGGTGAAAGATTCAGCGAAGCCCCAGGCACCGGTTCAGGATTCCGCCCCGGGCGGAGTCGGAGGCGACGCGACGAACTTCATCCAGACCGCCTTCCCCACCCGCCTCACGGTTCTCGCCGGACCGGCAGTCGGCCGGGTCATCCTGCTGGTCAAACTTCCGCTGACGGTGGGACGCGCATCCACAGACGATGTGCAGGGACTCGACGATCCGCTTGTTTCGCGCCGGCACCTGAACATTGTGTTGAACCCGGATGGGACGATCGGGGCCAGCGACATCGGCAGTGTGAACGGCACGTTCCATAACGGTATAAAACTTGAAGTCAATCAGGCCGTCGTATTGAACAAAGGCGACGAACTGCGTTTGGGCAGCACTGTTTTAAAGGCAGAGTGACATGACTTTGGATTACATCGAGGAACTGCGGATCGGAGTCGAACGCGAGGTGATGGCGTGCATCGGATGCAACGACTGCATGCTCGCCTGCCCGCTGCCTGAAAAGGCGCGCGTGACAATCGCGGAATTGAACGCGGGCGTGCTGGCAGACCGCATCACTTCGGTGACTGTGATCAATTTCGTGACTGCCTGCACGCAATGCCAGCAGTGCATCCCGGTCTGCCCCGCGAACCTGCACCGCGCCGACATGGTCTTGTGGAACAAGATGAAGGTGGAGCATGTGGCGCCGGACCGCCCGATGCCTTTGCAGGTGGGTTCGCAGGTCGTGCAATCCAACTGGACCATCGACAGCCTCGCGCGTCAATTGGTCAACTATCAATTGTTCAACGGCGTGCCGGTGGAACACCTGCGGCGGATGTTGTTGAGCTGCACCCTGAGACAGCTTGCCGAAGGCGAGACCCTCTGCCGCGAAGGCGAATTCCACGAACGGCTGTACATCGTATTGGAAGGCGAGATCGAACAATCGGTCTCGACCGCGACCGGCAGCAATATGCGCATCCTGGTGCTGACCGCCGGCACCTTCCACGGCGAGATGGGCGTGCTGAGCAACCTCGCCGAGGGCTACAACCTGGTGGCGATGCAAAAATCCATCGCGCTGGAGATGCCCAAAGCCACCGTCCACCGCATGATGAAGGAACTCACGGCGTTCAAGGCGACGATGGACGAACTCTACCGCCGCCGCGCCTTATGGACATACGCCATCCGTTCGCCGCTGTTCAAGTCCGTGCCGGAGTCGGCTGTCGAAGGATTGTTGAACGATGCCAACCTGCGAATCTTCCGCGCGGGCGAGGTCATCTACCGCGAAGGGGAATCAGGCGGCGACCTGTGCCTCGTCCAGGCGGGGTATCTGCGCGTATCGCGCAAACACTTCGACTCGGAACTTGTCGTCCAGTACTACCGCGAAGGGGATATCTTCGGCGCGTCTTCGATCTTATTCAAGCAGCCGCAGTCCACAACAGTGACAGCCAACACCCGCGCCGACGTGGTCTTCATCCCCGCCGCAAGCGTGCTTGCCCTGCTGGAGAAATACCCCGACCTGCGCTCGCGCCTTGTGGAAGAGGCTTATAAGAGCGATCAACTGCTCAGGCTTGCCCAACCCCAACAAAAGGAAACCTCCACAACGGGCATGGCGGGCATCCAGACCATCCAGGAGAACATCTCGCTCAGGGCATTGATGGACCAGGGCGTGATGCAGGCGCACGAGATCCTCGTGATCGACACCGCCACATGCACGAACTGCAACAACTGCGTGGACGCCTGCGGGCGGCGTCACGGCAATTCGCGCCTCGAACGGCGCGGCTTGCAGATGGGCAACCTGCTCTTCCCGACCGCCTGCCGCCACTGCGAAGACCCGGTCTGCCTGTTGTGCTCGGTCAACGGCATCGTCCGCAAACCGGACGGCGAGATCAGCATCGTGACGGAGAACTGCATCGGCTGCGGCGCATGTTCGGAGCGCTGTCCGTACGGGAATATCCAAATGCATGACCGACACAAGGAAAGCGGGTTCCTGCTGCCGATGCTGCAATCACTGGGGTTGAAGAAAGCGGAAAACCACCTGCGTGACCGCGTGGCGGTGAAGTGCAACCTGTGCGAAGGCTACGACGATTATGCCTGCGTGCGCGCCTGCCCGGTCGGCGCGGCGATGCGCATCGACCCGGTGGAGCAGTTCAAGCGCGAAGACCTGAACGTCGGTCTGGAAATGAAGAAACAGGGCGGACGACAGGCGGCGGGATGAAAAAACGAATCCAACTGAAACGACGATACGGCTTGTTGGAGCGGGCTCTTCCCTGGATCGGAATCAGCCTGGTCCTGCTCTGCATCTGCTCCCTCGGCATGTTCCTCTCGATGAATTTCATCCGGTACATGCTGGAGACGACACGCGTTTCGATGCTGATGTTGGTTTCGGCGCTGGGCGCCCTGGTCGTTTTGCTTTCCGTGATCGTGGGATTTTACAGCGCGCGCAAACGAATGCTTCAGGAAAAGCTGCCCGGCACGATGATGTCCTGGCTCAAGTCGCACATCTATCTCGGTTTGCTCGCGTTCGGCCTGGCGCTCGTGCATGCGTTCATCGCCATCGTCAAAGCGGAGCCCTCGGGAGGCAGTATTTCGCTGGCGGTCTTCCTCATCTTAGTCATCAGCGGCATCCTGTGGCGACTGGTCTATCTCGCCTTCCCACCCGTGGTCGCGGATTCGGTCGGGAACCTGGCGGTTAAAGATACCAACGCCAAGGCGCATCTTGTACAAGTGGAGATGGATAAACTTGTGGCGGGGAAATCGTCCGAATTCCGGCGCGGAGCGATGGAGGGGGCGAAATCCGGCAAATGGAAGCGGATCGAATCCAGCCTGCGCCTGCCGCCCGAGGAAACCGGCGACTGGGAAAACTGGAAGCGCCACGCCGACCGGCTGATCCGTTACGCCCGCCGCGAGCGCGCGCAAAAAATCTACGCCGCCTTCATGCAGGGATGGAAATGGCTGCACATCCCGCTTGCCATTATTTTCTTATTCATCGTCTCGTTCCACGTCCTCGAAGTCTTCACCAATGTCAGCACGCCGGCTCACGGGGCGTTGACCG
Source organism: Candidatus Villigracilaceae bacterium (assembly GCA_026645935.1). Lineage (GTDB taxonomy): Bacteria > Chloroflexota > Anaerolineae > Anaerolineales > Villigracilaceae > Villigracilis. The sequence continues at coordinate 50,531 of JAPKMP010000016.1, forward strand.
GCTTGCCGCCCGCGACGGAATGCAAGCGCTGTCACGCCGATATCTATGAAGAATGGAGCGTGAGTATGCACTCGGGGGCTCAAAACGGACCGGTCGTCGTCGCGCAGACCATCATGGCGCTGGAAAAACATCCCGAGTTCGGGCGCGCCTGCAACAACTGTCATGCGCCCATCGGCACTGCCATCACGCAAGAGGTCATCCTGCCGTTGGATGCGGAGAACGTCTTCCGCTCGGAGCCGAACGGTGGAGTGATGGACGAGGGAGTCACGTGCATCGTCTGTCACACGCTGCCAACCGCCCCGGAGGAAAGGCGCGGGATGGCGGACCAGTTCCCGGTCGCGGTCGGAGGCGCAAAATCCTTCGCGGATATGTTCGGTCCCTCGCTGGGGGAGACTCCGGCACTGCCGAACGTCTGGCACGAATCCAAGACCGGATTCATGACCGATAACGTTTCCTCGTCGCGTTTGTGCGGCTCGTGTCATAACGTCAAAGTGGACATCGACGGCGACGGCGAGGTTACCGCCTTCCCCGGCAGCGACGGGAGTTTCAGCGACCTGGATGAAGACAACCAGCTCGACGAGAACGAACTGGAGTTCGATGAAGAGGGACGGCTGGAAGACCTCGTGCTGCAAACGACGTTCGATGAATGGGAGGACTACGTTGCGCTGCAAGAATCGCGCGGACAGCCCGCGCTCGGCTGTGTGGACTGTCACATGCCGCAACTGCCAAATGGACCCGTCGTCTCGCCGGAGTCCGGCTACCCATTCCCCATCGCCCAGGAACGCGAGCGCCAGTCGCATACGTTCGTCGGCGTGGATTACGACCTCGCGCCGGACCGATATACGCCCGAACAATTCGAGCACGTCCAGGAGGAGCGCGAGGCTTTATTGAAGTCCGCCGCCAGCCTGACCGTTGACCTGGCGCACAACCCCGAGGACGGGACCATCACCGCCACAGTCACGATGCGCAGCAATCTTGTCGGTCACAGCCTGCCGACCGGCTTTGCATTTGCGCGGCAGATGTGGTTGGAGGTCTCGGCTGTGACTGCGGACGGCGAACCGGTCTGCCTGACCGACATCGATACGGAATTTGGCACGATCGGCGCACAATGCGCCTCGGGCGTGATCGAAACCCCGCAGGACGACCTGCTGACATGCAATCCGCTGTCGGTTCCGAGATTCGGAATCAAGCCAAGCAAAAATGACGAACTGATCGTGCTGAACAAAGATGCCGTGGCACCGATCGAGGATTGCGACCCCTGGCTGGCGAACTTCCAAAAAGTGCTGACTGAACCGATCGGGAGCGTTTTCTTCGAGAAGCCGTACCAGACCCCCGCCGCGGACATCGTCAAAACCCGCGTGCGCGTCAGCGACGGGCAGGCGATGGATGCGATCAATCCGACCATCCTCGTGAACGGACAGGTGCGCGATTCGGCGTCGTTTGATTATGTATTCGATGCGGCAGAACTCTCCAGCGAACAGATCGTCGTGAATGTGGTCTTCCACTTCCGCCACCTGCCGCCCTACTTCGTGCGCGGACTGGAAGATTATTATCCCGAAGGCATCACGCCGGATATTTTGTTGCAAAACATGACGGTGATCGATATGGCAGAAGCGTCCGAGGATATTCGGTTGCCGTAGAGACCTCCTTCATAAAACGGGGTACACTTAAGCAGCAGAAATAAGCAAGCATCGAGAGACGAGTAACAAATTACGCTTGCGTTATGCATTTCGCGTTTCTCGTTTTACACACTCCGCAAAACTCCAAAACACTCTCCAACTACCAATCACCTACCCCAAAGGACCCCCATGCCCAAATCATTCACCCTGATCAAAGAACAGCAAATCCCCGAGATCAACTCCCATGTACAACTGTACGAACACAAGCGCACCGGGGCGAGGCTGCTCTCGGTCATCAACGACGACGAGAACAAGGTCTTCAGCATCAACTTCCGCACGCCGCCGAAGGATTCGAGCGGCGTGGCGCACATCCTCGAACATTCGGTGCTGGGCGGCTCGGAGAAGTACCCGGTCAAGGAACCGTTCGTGGAACTGGTGAAAGGCTCGCTGGCGACCTTCATCAACGCCTTTACCTATCCCGACAAGACCTGTTACCCCGTGGCAAGCCAGAACGAAAAGGATTTCTACAACCTGATCGACGTGTATATGGACGCGGTCCTGCATCCGCGCATCGACGAGCAGACCCTGATGCAGGAGGGCTGGCATTATGAAGTGGAAGACGATGCGCTGACCTACAAGGGCGTTGTCTTCAATGAAATGAAGGGTGCGTATTCCTCGCCGGAGAATTTACTGGCGCGCACCATCCAGCAATCGCTCTTCCCGAAACACCTGTACGGAGTGGATTCGGGCGGCGACCCGGCGAACATCCCCGACCTGACTTACGAAAATTTCCGCGGGTTCTGGGAGTCGTATTATCACCCGTCCAATTCGTTCATCTTCTTCTACGGCAATGACGACCCTGAGAAACGCTTGAAATTGATGGAAGGTTATTTCAAGCCGTATAAAAAGAAGAAGGTCAAGTCCGCGGTGCCGATGAGCAAGCCGTTCAAGAAACCGAAGAAGGTCGAGACCTCCTACATCGCCAGCGAAGGCGAGGAGATCGAGAACAAACATTACCTGACCGTCAATTGGAAGTTGACCGACACCTTCGACCCCGTCCTCACGCTCAGCTTCCAGATCCTTTCGCACACGCTGATCGGCACGCCCGCCTCCCCGCTCCGCAAGGCGCTGCTGGATTCGGGTCTCGGCGAAGACCTTGCCGGGGGCGGACTCGAAACCGAACTGCGCGAGATGTACTTCTCCACCGGGTTGAAAGGCACGCGCGCCCGCAGCGCGAAGAAGGTCGAAACGCTGATCTTCGATACCCTGCAATCCCTCGTCACAGACGGCATCGACCCTGACATGACCGCGGCTTCGATCAACACCATCGAGTTCGCCCTGCGTGAGAACAACACCGGCTCCTTCCCGCGCGGAATCGGGCTGATGCTGCGCGCGCTGACCACATGGTTGCACGACGACGACCCCTTCAAAGTGCTTGCCTTCGAAGCGCCATTGGCTGATATCAAGAGTCGACTCACCAACGACTCGCGCTACTTCGAGAAGTTGATCCAGACGTATTTGCTGGAGAATAATCACCGGACGACCCTGCGCTTCAAACCGGACCCGGAATTGGGTCAGCGCCTCGAGGCGGAGGAGAAGTCCCGGCTGGAATCTGCCAGGTCCGCGATGAGCGCGGATGAGATCCGCAAACACGCCAATAATGCGGAAGAACTAAAAGCGAGACAGGAGACTCCCGACTCTGCGGACGCATTGGCGACCATCCCGACCCTCGAACTGAAAGACCTCGACAAACAAGCCCGCACGATCCCCATCGAAGAGATCCAGGTGCAGGATGCGAAAGTCCTTTATCACGACATCTTCACCAACGGCATCCTCTATCTCGACATCGCCTTCGACCTGCGCGCCATGCCGAAGGAACTGCTCCCGCTGACGGAGGTCTTCGCGCGCGCGTTGTTCGAGATGGGCACCGAGACCGAAGATTACGTCAAACTCTCGCAGCGAATCGGCAAAAGCACCGGCGGAATCCACGGCACATCGGTCAGCCTGACAAACCTCCCCACGAAAGAGGCGCAGGCGCATTTGATGATCCGGGGCAAGTCCACGGTGAGTCAAAGCCAGGAGATGCTGTCCATCCTGAGGGACGTCCTCCTGACCGTGAAGCTCGACAACAAGGAACGCCTCAGGCAGATCGTCCTCGAAGAAAAATCCGGCGTGGAGTCGGCGCTGGCGCCCGCCGGGCATCGCTTTGCGAACATGCGCCTGCGCTCGCAGTTCGGCGGCACAGGCTGGATCAACGACCAGACGCGCGGCGTGGGTTATCTTTTTGCATTGCGCGAACTTGCGAACGACATCGACAAGAACTGGAAGAGGGTGCTCGAAAAAATGGAAGCGATGCGCGAGTCGCTCATCAATTGCAAGACGATGATCGCGAACGTCACGCTCGATGAGGCGAATTGGAAGACGGTCCGCCCGCATGTTGAGAATTTCATCTTCGCCATGCCGGTCAGGGATGCAACGCGTTGGAATGTGGAAGCAAAAACCTCCATGCAAAAAGAAGGGCTGGCGATCCCGGCGCAGGTCAACTACGTGGGGAAAGGCGCGAACCTTTTCGACCTTGGCTATGAATATGACGGTTCGGCGCAGGTCGTCATCGGCTATCTCGGCATGACGCATCTTTGGGAGAAGGTCCGCGTGCAGGGCGGCGCGTACGGCGTCTTCGCCCAACTCGACGACACGACCGGCGTGTTTACCTACCTCTCGTACCGCGACCCAAACGTGGATGACACCATCAAGAGTTATGATGCCGCGCCGGCCTTCCTGAAAGGGCTCGAGTCCTCCCGGCTGTCGGATAACGAGTTGAAGAAAGCCGTCATCTCGACCATCGGCGAACTGGACGCCTATCAACTGCCCGACGCGAAAGGCTACACGTCCATGATGCGCCACCTCACCGGCCGCACCGACGACATGCGGCAGAGAATCCGCGACCAGGTCCTCTCCACGAACGGAGAAGATTTCCTCGCGTTCGGCGAGGCACTGGAGAAGGCGATCAGGTCTGATGCCGTGGTCGTGGTCGGCACTCAATCCGCGCTGGAAGGTTCGAAGGAAAAATTGAAGATCACGAAGGTTGCATAGACAAAGACAAAAATTAGGCCGCGTTTTAGGTAAAATAAGAGGGCAGGTTAAATCTCTGCCCTCATTTGATTTATGGCTACAAACACCGCATCATCCGTAACGAATGATCAACTCGTCTCAGAACTCTGGGCGCAGGATGTTCGTTTTATCCTCGGAAAAAAACCCGATCATCCGCCGACAATGAAGCCTGAAGATTTGATCATTTCCCTGGCAGAAAACCGGGAAGCGCGGCTACAATTAAGCCTTATTCCACTTTTTCTTTGTCACCCCGAGTTCTCAAAATATGTTAGTGCAACTGTTCATGAGTTAGATCCAACTCATCGATTGCTCCTTGAGTGTTTTTACACTGCCGCTGTTTGGATCGAAAGAAAGTACCTATCACGGAACCAACTGCCTGATCTCTACTCGAGCGAGTTGGGCATTACCCCAGGGGAAGACCCCGAAAAGAACCTGATTTCGCTATCGATCCGGCAAAAGGTATTGAGTGGGCAATCAATTAATTGGCTCGCCACCTATCAACATGCAGCCGATGTCTGGTACAAGGACTTGGAACTTCACAAGGTTTATCGTGGATAAAGAAATCCTCCAATCCATGTTGACGAAATTGGGAACACATCTCCCGGCAGGTTCCCAACTTTTCCTGCTGGGCGGCAGCGCCCTTACCCTTCTTGGCAGCCCACGCCACTCCCAAGATATCGATTTCGTGGGCGACGATGTGTATCCTAGCGAACTCCATCGTACAATCGTAAAAAGGGCAGAAGAAGTTAAGGTTCAAATCGACAAGGGATTTATCGAATTCAATGAACTCGAACGTATCGTTCTAAAGTCAAAGTCGGAAGCGGGCAAGTTTGATCTGCACCCCGATATTCTCGACCACCTTCTAGAATTGAAATCCAGAATTAAGTAACTCTCCATCCTCCACAGGAGTCACCATGAACATCACCCTCAAAGTTAATGGAATTGAGCACGCGATCGAAACCCCAGCATCCACCACCCTGCTCGCCGCATTGCGCGGGCTTGGCTTTCACGGCGTAAAGTTTGGCGACGAGCAGGGACTCTCCGGAGCGGATACAGTTTTATTGGATGGCAAACCCGTCAACGCCGGGTCGATGCTGGCGGCGCAGGCGGAAGGTCATGCCGTGGCGACGATCGAAGCTTTGGGTGAACATCCCGAGCAGGGCTGGCGAAAGACCGACGGTCTTCATCCGCTTCAAAAGGCGTTCGTTGAATCCGGCGCGATCCAATGCGGATACTGCACACCGGCGCAGATCCTTGCGGCGAAGAGCCTGCTCGATAAAAATCCGAATCCGGGGGAGGCGGACGTGCGCGAGGCTTTATCGGGAGTGTTGTGCCGGTGTACGGGTTATCTCAAACCAATCCAGGCAGTGATGAAAGCCGCGGCTGTGATGCGCGGGGATGAGCCCATCGATGTGACATCCATCCATTGGGATTTTGGCACATCCGGACCTGTACCTCCCACTGGAGCTTCCACCTCACCCTCCGCCGCCGTGTTGACCCGCCCCAAGGTTGTCGTCACGCCGGAAACAGAGAAATGGCAGACCGTCGGGAAGCCGGAAAAGAAAGTGGACGCGATCAAACTCGTGCAGGGCAAGCCCGCCTTCGCCGCAGACATGGATATGCGCGGAATGCTGCACGCGAAAGTATTACGATCCCCGCACGCGCATGCAAAGATCAAACGCATCGACGCGACCAAGGCGCTGGCATTACAAGGCGTCGTCGCCGTCTTGACATGGCGGGATATTCCACGTGTCGTGTATTCCACAGCCGGTCAATCAGACCCGATCCCCGGTCCGCTGGATTCGTTTTCGCTCGACAACAAGGTCCGCTTTGTCGGCGACCGGGTGGCGTTCATCGCGGCAGAAACGGCGGAGATCGCCGAGAAAGCCCTTTCCCTGATCGAAGTGGATTACGAAATCCTGCCAGCCATCATCGACTCGCGCGATGCGATGAAGCCGGATGCGATAAGAATCCACGACGAGCCGGAATATGTCAACTTTGCAGATTCAAACCCTGAGAAAAATCTTGCGGCGCATATCCGCATAGACATCGGCGACGTGAACAAAGGTTTTGCCGAGGCAGATGAAATTTTCGAAGCCGAATACGAAGTGCCCAAAGTCCAGCAGGCGCATATCGAGCCGCATGTCTGTGTGACCTACTGGGACGAAGACGACCGGCTGGTAATTCGCACATCCACGCAGGTTCCATTCCACGTGCGGAGAATGCTCGCTCCGGTGCTGGGCCTGCCCGTCAAAAGAATCCGCGTCATCAAGCCGCGCATCGGCGGCGGCTTCGGCGGCAAGCAGGAAGTTCTGATGGAAGACGTGGCGGCTCATTTGACGATAGCCACGAAGCGTCCCGTCATCTACGAATACAGCCGGGAAGAGGAATTCATTGCAGCGCGTTCGCGTCACCCAATGAGGGTGAAGATGAAGACCGGCGTGAAAAAGGACGGCACCATCACCGCAAACGCCATGTACGCATTATCCGATACAGGCGCGTATGGCTGTCATGCCCTGACCGTGACCGGGAATACAGGTCACAAATCGATGGCGCTGTACGTGGGCGACGGCGAATATCGCAAATCCCCCAATATCCAATTCCATGCAGACGTGGTGTATACCAACACGCCGCCCGCCGGCGCCTTCCGCGGATACGGCGTGCCGCAAGGCTACTGGCCCCTTGACCGCCACCTGGAAAAGATCGCCCGCGCGATGGGTTTCGACCCCATCGACTTCCGATTGAAAAATGCGATTCGCCCCGGCGAGTATCATCCATTTTCGACGGCATGGAACGAGGGCCGTGAACCGCGCCCTGAGATCATCCACACCGTTGGGCTCGAACAATGTGTTGCGCAAGGGAAAGCAGCGATCGGCTGGGATCAGAAGTTTGGGAATGAGGAATGGCGTAATGCGGTTCCAGGTTCCAGGTTTCAGGTTTCAGACAAAAACCTGACACCTGACACTTCGCACCTGAAACGTGGAATTGGCGTGGCGATGGTCATGCAGGGGACGGCAATTCCCTACCTCGACATGGGCGGCGCATCGATCAAGATGAACGATGACGGTTCATTCAACCTGCTCGTTGGCGCGACAGACCTCGGGACCGGCTCCGATACCGTCCTCGCGCAGATGGCAGCGGAAGTGTTGGGCGTGCCCGTCGAAGATATGATCACGTATTCATCCGATACGGATTTCACTCCCTTCGATAAAGGCGCATACGCTTCGTCAACGACTTACATTTCTGGAACCGCTGCAACCAAGGCTGCTCAGATCGTCGCTGAAAGAATCAAAATCCGCGCGGCAAAGATGCTGGGAATGGCAGATTCCGAATACCAGAATATTCGATTGTCAGACAGCAAAGCCATCGCCCCCGACGGACGATCCGTGACGCTTGCGGAGATCGCGCTCGATACATTGCACAAGAACAACCAGGAACAGATCATGGGCGTGGCAAGTTACGTCTCGCCTGTGTCCCCTCCCCCATTCGCGGCGCAATTCGCCGAAGTGACCGTGGACACGGAAACGGGCCAGGTTACCGTGGATAAGCTTGTGATGGCGGTGGATTCGGGCGTGATCGTCAATCCGCTCACGGCTTCGGGGCAGATCGAAGGCGGCATGACGCAGGCTCTCGGTTACGCCGTCTGCGAAGAGATGCGTTACGACGAAAAAGGTTCGGCGTACGAACGCGACCTGGACCGCTATCACATCTTCCGCTCGGACGAAATGCCCGATCTCGAAACCATCTTCGTGGAAACCTTCGAGCCGAGTCATCCTTTCGGGGTCAAAGCTGTCGCGGAAATCCCGATGGACGGCGTTGCTCCGGCAGTTGGGAACGCAATCCTCAACGCGATTGGTGCCAATGTCGACGAGATCCCTGCCACGCCGGAAAGGGTTTGGAAGGCGATCAAGAATCTATAAACGAGCCCGACATGCGGAAAAAAAAGGACTCGCCCGGGATTTAGATGCCGTTGGCGGGTTCTTTTTGTCAACCTGGGCGGGAGGGAATGGAATTTTAATTTCATACCGGAGGATCCACATGGGAGAGGCATGTTCGGATTAATTCGAGCCAATGCAAGATATAATTATAGATTGGACATCGCAAGGAAATAATAACCAATGCCAGATCAAATCTATATCGTAGGCCATATCAATCCGGATACCGACTCGATCGCGTCCGCCATGGGGTATGCCTGGCTTCTGCGCGAGAGAGACAGAGTCAACGCGATCCCCGCGCGAGCCGGGGCGTTGAATCCGCAAACGTCATGGGCGCTTAAAACCATCGGGCTCGAATCTCCGATCCTGCTCACAGATGCGTCGCCCAGGTTTGAGTCTGTGATGCACAGGTTGGACAGCATCCGCCCCGATGCGCAGCTTGGCGCGGCGTGGACCCTCGCCAGCCGCACCGGCGGACTCGCTCCCATCGTAAACGAGGACGGAACGCCATTCGGAATCATCAACGGCTTGAGCCTCTTCAATTATTTCACCAACATTCTTGGTCCCCGCCCCGGCGACACGACCGTGCGCGAGATGATGTCTGCCCAGTGCAAGGACGCAGCAGATACGAATGTGCCAAAGTTCAAGGCAAACGCCCACATCCGCGATTCCCTTAATCGAATCCTTCGCGATGAGATCGATGATTACTGGGTGGTGGATGATAACGGACTTTATCTCGGCATTGCCCGCCAACGGAACATACTTAATCCGCCGCGCCTCAAGATCATCCTTGTGGATCATAATGAGCCACGCCAGTCCATCGCCGCGCTCGAGGAAGCCGAATTGCTTGAAATTTTGGATCATCACCGCCTTGGCAACCCCTACACTCACCAACCGATTCGCTTCACAGTGGATGTGGTCGGCTCGACATCGACCCTTGTCACGGAACAGATAGCCGAGGCGGGACTCTCCGCCCCGCCAAAGATCGCTGGCGCGCTTCTTGCCGGACTGTTATCGGATACGCTTATCCTGACCTCTCCCACCACGACAAATCGTGACCGCACCGCTGCAGAACGACTCGCGCGTTGGACGTTCGTCGGAGGAAGCCCGTTGCAGGGCGAAACCATCGAATCATTCGGCAAATCCATTCTCAGCGCTGGCGCGGGACTCTCGAACCGAAAACCGGAAGAAGTCGTCAGCACAGACATCAAATCCTTCGAAGGCGGCGGATTCAAATTTGCGGTGGCGCAGGTGGAAGTAACCGACCTGATGCAGCTGACCGAGCATCTAAATCCGCTTACCAATGCGCTCGATAACCTGCGCGATAAACGCGGACTCGACTTTGCCATGCTGCTCGTCACTGACATCGTACGCGGGACGAGCCGGTTATTGGTCTCTTCATCCGCGCCGCCCGTGTTGAACGATCTCCCCTACCCGCCCCTGCCCGATGGTTCCCGCGACGCGTCCGGAGTCGTTTCGAGGAAAAAACAATTACTTCCTGTGGTATTGGGATTGTTGGATAGATAGAATTCTTCGATTACTCCAGGTCAATGATCAATTTTCCATACCTTGATGAAACGATTCCCTTGAACGAAGAAACCCGCAAAGGCTTACCGGGTTCGTTCATTACGCTCCCAAGCGGAGTCACGCACTACGAAGAAGGCGGAGATAAAAACGGAAAAGCCGTAGTCCTTGTGCATGGTTTCTCGGTCCCATATTTTATCTACGACCCCACCTTCGAGTTCCTCAGCAAACAGGGATTTCGCGTCCTGCGCTACGACCTGCTCGGGCGCGGTTTTTCCGACAGACCCAACTCCCGCTATGATATATCCCTGTTCGTCCGGCAGCTCAAGGAATTGCTCGAGGCGTTGGACTGCAAGAATATCAGCCTCGTCGGACTCTCCATGGGAGGGCCGATCACAGCCGCATTCATTGACGCATATCCAGATGATGTTGCCAAACACATCCTGATCGACCCGTGCGGCGCAAAGCCGATATCGCTCTCGCCCCTCCTCGAAGCGGTGAAAATTCCCATCCTTGGCGAAATACTCATCGGTTTGTTTGGCACGGGAAGCATGGTTAAAAGTGTCGCTGCCGACATGTTCTCGCCGAGACTGGTGGAGCAATTCCAGGAGAGATATCGAAACCAGATGAGATACCGGGGATTCAAACGCGCCATCCTTTCCACCCTGCGATGCGAGATGCTTGGCTCCTTTATCGAGATCTTTGAACGGGTCGGTAAACTGAAAAAGCCTGCTTTGATTTTATGGGGTAAGCAGGATACCACGGTCCCCTTCGAGCAAAGCGCGGATATTCGAAACGCCATCCCCCATGCTGAATTTCACGCCTTCGACAATTGCGGCCACATCCCCCATTACGAGCGCGCAAGCGAAGTAAATGAATTTCTGTTAGAATTTTTGAAGAGATAACCAATCCCTCTTATCAGCAATAATCACTTGTATAGGGGATGAAATCATGGAGAAAGAAACGTGAACAGCGAATACATCCAAAAGCTTTACAAGTACAACCAATGGGCGAATGCGCGCATCCTCGACACGGTTGCGAAAATATCGTTGGAGCAATTCCTTGAACCGGGAGAATATCCGCACGGATCATTGCGCGGCATCTTCGTCCACACTCTCTTCGCCGAATGGATCTGGCGCAAACGCTGGGAGGGCGAATCGCCAAAGATACGCTTCCAACCTGAAGATTTCCCTACATTTGATTCTCTTCGCGACCGCTGGCAATCGGAAGAGGAGGAATTAATGACATTCACCGCAAAAATTACCGGTGAACGATTGAACGGCCCCTTTCGGTATACCAGCACGGAAGGGGTTGCATACGAGAACATCCTTTGGGAATCGATGGCGCACGTGGTCAACCACGGCACGCAGCATCGTAGTGAAGCGGCATTCACCCTCACCAAACTCGGTCATTCGCCGGGTGATCTCGACATGATCCTGTATTTCAGAAAGAAACCATGAACTTCAACCGAATCAAGAACTTAACGTTTCGCAATCGCCACAACATCGCGGTCTTTTTGCTTCTGAACCTCGCCTGCGGAGCTTGCATTGCGCTTGTCGGCGCCCGGGTGGTGTTCACAGACTCGACCCGCCATTCGGGATTGATCTGGAATCTCTTCCTGGCGTGGATCCCCTTCATCCTCGCCTACCTTGCCCATGCGCTATCGTGGAACAAGCTCTGGGTATATCTCGCCATCCCGTTCGTCGCAGTCCTTTGGTTATTATTTTTCCCCAACGCGCCCTACATGCTTACCGACCTGCAGGACCTGGCCCGCGGAGCCGGAAAAGAAGCGCCGCTTTGGTACGATGTCATCATCGTGGTCTGGTGCTCATGGACGGGAACCCTGCTGGGCGTGATCTCCCTTTACCTCATGCAGGATATCATCATCCGCACCTTCAGCCGATGGCTGGGGTGGATGTTCGTCTTCGTCATCTCAGGCTTGAGCAGTTTTGGAATCTACATCGGGCGCTTCGTCCGTTTGAACTCATGGGATATCCTGCAAAGCCCGGCTGAGACCGCCATGGAAATCCTCGGAATCGTCATCGATCCGAGCAGGCGGCTGGCTGCTTTTACGATAGCATATACTTTCTTCTTCCTTTTTATTTTCCTCCTGCTCTACTCATTCAGTCATATGCTCCAGGAACAAAAGGCGCGCGCAAACGGTTTGCCTGAACAGATGGACTCCACCCAGCCGTCACAGCCGATACGATAAGGAGAGAATTTGAAAGCGATTGAAAGCAGGTGCGCGTAGAATGGGCAGGTGGTTCGGAGGCAATCATGATTCGCAAAATATATGAAAAACTGAAACCTTTCCGCTTCAGGCTTGCCATCTTCACAATCCTCTCCGGGGCAAGTCTCCTGTCCGTTATTTTGATCCGACTCCGCATCGAGATGAGCGGAACAGCAGATTACGCCGTTCTGGTATGGAACCTCTTCCTCGCCTGGCTCCCGCTCCTGATCTCCTACGCCGCATCGGGCTTCGCTTCGCGCAGGCGCTTCACTGCGATCATCGTCCTGCCAGCCGCGGCGCTATGGCTTTTGTTTTTCCCGAATGCACCTTATATTCTTACAGACCTCATCCATCTGCGCCACCCGCGCGAACACGTCCCGGTCTGGTTCGATACCCTGCTGATCAACTGGTTCGCATGGACAGGCATGCTGTTGGGCGTCTACTCCCTTTTCCTAATGCAGACCCTCGTGCGCAGGGCTTTCGGTCGCATTGCAGGATGGATATTCGTCCTCATCGTTGGTACACTTTGCGGAGTCGGAATCTACATCGGGCGCTTCCTGCGCTGGAACTCCTGGGATGTGGTCTTCGACCCGGTCGCCAGTCTCGGCGAATTACTGTCCTACGCCATGAATCCGAGTCTGCAATCCATCATGTTCATTTCAATATTCTCCTCCCTTTTTATTTTCATCTACGTCGCCACCTATTCTTTCGGACTTTTACTTCATGAACAACAGGAACCAAAATGAATCCATTGATCATCATCCGCGGCGGAGGGGACCTCGCAAGCGGGGTCGCCCTGCGCCTGTATCGCGTCGGGTTTCAATTAGCCATCATCGAACTCGATAAACCGCTCGCAGTCCGCCGGACCGTTTCCTTTTCCGAAGCTGTTTATGAGGGGATGCAAACCGTCGAGGGCGTAACTGCAAGGCTGGTTTCGGGTGATCAGTTCCAGGTCACATTGGAGGCGGGGGAGATCCCGGTCCTGATCGATCCGAATGCCAATATTCTCAACAACCAGTTTCTGACGAGTCCCAAATCCACCTTCGTTGTGGACGCCCGGCTGATAAAAATGGAACCTGAACCGCTGCCGACTCAAATCGCACTTCACATCGGGCTTGGACCGGGCTTCACAGCCGGAATGAACTGCGACGCAGTGATCGAAACACGGCGCGGTCACACGCTCGGCAGGGTGTACTGGGATGGCGGTACCCTGCCGGACAACCAGCAGCCCGACGGCGATCCGCGGCGTGTATTACGCGCCCCGACTGCCGGAACATTGGAACCGCGCAAACAAATTGGGGATTTTTGCAAAGACGGCGAAGTGATCGCCAGCGTAAACGGCAAAGCCGTATCGAGCCCTTTCGACGGCATTCTGCGCGGATTGATCCATCCGCGGGTCGAGGTTGCCGAGGGAATGAAGATCGGGGATGTGGATGCCCGCAACGACCCCTCCATGATCCGGCTTGTTTCGGATAAATCACTCGCCGTGGCAGGAGGCGTATTGGAAGCGGTCTATGTAAAACTGAAAGGAATGGAATAACCTAGATTCACCCTGCTTCCACATCCAGGAAAAATGCAATCACCCGGCGAATTGAAAACAGGGGAATCCACATCACGATATGGACGATGTTGCTCAGCGCAATGAACAACGAGGCCGAAAGCAGGAGGGAGTCCAGGAGGGGCGCGAGGTTTTGGAGCATCCAGGCGCCTGCCCCGGCAAAAGCCGCCAAGGCGATCAATATACCGACCCATAAGCCGAGGGGAAGCCACGCATGACGGTCCGATTCTGAAGGCAACATTGTGCTCGAAACCGCGAAGGTCAGGTAGAACCATAAATAAAAATCGGGCACCGTCGGCAGCAGTCTCAGTCCCATAAAAAACAAATTCCATTGACCGTTCTTCAGAACGTGCCACAGCGCATCCAACTCTAATTGCACGAGCGCCGCAAATGCAATAAAGAGGGTTCCGGAAAGGATTGGCGCGAGTCCGATCAGAGAGTCGCGCAGGATATCGGTGTTTTCGATCTCGACCGATCCCAGAACCAAGCCCCTGCTCTCAACCGCCTGGGGCACGACAGTGAATCGCCCGGTTTGCACGCCCAAAAACTTTGCCGTCAGATAATGGCTGGCTTCGTGAAGCAATACGCCCGGGAGGAATAGCAATGAAAACAAGGCAATGGTGAGAGGTTTGTTGCGAGTCAGCATAAAGAAGATCAACTGGATCTCACGATGTAAAAACCGCTGTAGATATACCAGCGGCAGAAGATTTAAGGCAAATATGATCAGACCGACGAACTGCACGGCGGGGTTTTCCTCTTGTTCACAATCGAGCTTGGACGGGCGGTAAGGAAATAAGGCGATTTAGCCAGCCGCCGCCCGCGTGATGGCGATGAACTCCCCGGGCTTCAAACTTGCGCCGCCCACCAATGCGCCGTCGATATCCGGTTGGGAGAAGAATTCAGCGGCGTTCGCGGCGGTCACTGAACCGCCATAAAGGATTCGAATCGCCTGCGAAATCTCCGCGCCGAACAAGTCCTTCAAGACCGGGCGAATCACATCCCCATGTACACCTTGAGCATTGCCTGCGCTCGATGCCTTCCCCGTTCCGATCGCCCAGACCGGCTCATAAGCTACAACGATTCGAGGTGCAAATTCTACAGATATGCCCTGCAACCCAAGCCGCGTTTGAGTGGAAACGACGTTTGAAGTCTCTCCCGCCTCGTATTGCGCAAACGTTTCACCCACACAGACAATCGGGGTCAACCCAAATTTTTGTGCGGCGAGTAGCTTTCTGTTTACTGTTTCGTCCGTCTCTCCAAAATATGTGCGGCGCTCAGAGTGCCCCAGAATCACATATCCGCACAATTCCTTTATCATCCCCGGCGAGACCTGGCCCGTGAATGCCCCCTTTTCCTCCCAATGCATATCCTGAGCGCCAAGCCCGATCCTTTTCCCGGCAAGCATTTCGGATGCGGAAACCAGTGCCGTGAAAGGAGGGCAAACCACCCGCTCCACGCCGGTGATTTCCTCCAAACCTGCAACCATAGCAGCAAGCAGTTCCCGCGTCTCCGCGATCGTTTTGTTCATCTTCCAGTTTCCAGCTACAAAAGGTGTTCTCATAGTGCTCCTTGGAGGGTTAAGATCTGTGCGCTCTTGCTTCTAGCAATTTACGGTATGGATCGTGTATTTCATCCGCCATGACCAGGGCACATCGAGCGCAGGATGATGGGTTTTAAAGACAGAAGCCATGCCGTCCTATCCCGATTGATCGATGATCCGAAACGGACCCACGGTTTCTACTGGTTTGAACGCCATTAAAATTTCTCCGCGATAAATATTTATCAATTATATCCGAGCGCCCCAACCTTGGGTTGGATGCCTGGATACCGATTGAAAATTGTCACGGAAATAAAAAAACGGACGAGGCAATTACCTCGTCCGTTCTGATGTCAATCGATCAAGGCTGGAGTTCGACCTCGACGTTGACAAAGCCGCTGCTATCAGGCGTGAACACCAATGGGAAGGCTTTGAATGTTCCGTCGCCGCAATTGACGTTCCATTCCTCGCGCCACTGACCGCTGGCATCCGGCTGCTGAGTCACCGTAATCGTCGTCCCTTCGACAGTGGGAGTGGTACAACCGGACATGATTCCAACCAATTGGACCGAAGCCCAGGCGATAAATCGAGTCTCTTCATCCGAGAGCCCTCCTTCAGGAACTTCGCCGCTGGTATCGAAGTTGGGAGCCGTCTCCGTGCTACCCGGATCGACAGGGACAAAAGGCACGTTCGTCGGGATTTCGAAGTCCTGCACATCCTCCACGACCTGCTGGGCGGCGACATACGCCTGATATCCATAATAACCGCCGGCAGCAGTCCCGACACAACAACAGCACAAAAGAACGGCAATCGCAATGTAAAGGAGCGTTTTTTGATTGTTCTTCGGTCCTGGCTCCGGAACCTGATTTATTTCCATTTTCTCTCTTCTCCTTGGAATAAGATGGGCGGATTATACAAAAGAAAGGAGCAGGGGCATAGAAAAATCCACTGCTCCTTTTGTCCTATTCTTGATGGTTTTATTTATCGAGCAAGGCCGCCACTCCGGGCAGCTCCTTGCCTTCGAGATATTCAAGGGATGCGCCGCCGCCGGTCGAGACATGAGTCATTTGTTTCGCAACGCCCGCCTTCTTGACCGCGCTGGCAGAGTCGCCTCCGCCAATGACGGTGGCCGCGCCGGATTCTGCGAGAAGCTTTGCGAGCGCAAACGTCCCTTCGGCAAATTTCGGCATTTCGAAGACGCCCACGGGTCCATTCCAGACGATGAGCCTGGCGCCCTTCAAGGTGTCTTTATACAAGCCGATAGTTTTCGGTCCCACATCCAACATGCGCCAGCCAGCGGGAATCTTGTCCACGTCAACGATTTGGCTGTTGGCCTCGGCATCGAATTTATCAGCAATTACCGCATCGACAGGCAGCACAAGTTTGTCAGCCAGTTTGGCAAGCAAGGTCTTGGCAGTCTCAATCGACTCAGCTTCGACAAGACTATCTTGCATATTCAAACCTTTGGCAGCAAGGAAGGTATTCGCCATGCCGCCTCCGATGATGAGCTTGTCACATTTCCCAGCGAGGGTTTCCACAACCAAAATCTTGTCACTGATCTTCGCTCCGCCGAGAATGGCAATGTAGGGATGCTCGGGGTTTGCCACGGCTTTGCCGAGGTATTCCAGTTCCTGTTCCATCAAAAAGCCGGAGACGGCGGGCAGGAAACGCGCTATACCTTCAGTGGATGCGTGAGCGCGATGGGCGGAACCGAAAGCGTCGTTGACATATACATCGGCAAGCGACGCCATCTGCCTTGCGAGGTCGGGGTCGTTTTTCTCCTCCCCCTTGTGGAAGCGCGTATTTTCAAGCATCACCACGTCGCCGGGTTTGAGAGACCTGGCGATCGCCTCCACCTCGGGACCCACGCAATCGGGCGCCATGGTCACGGGACGATTAATCAGTGTAGATAAAACCTCGGAAGCGGCACGCAGGCTGAATTCCGGGTCGGAGCCGCCCTTGGGACGTCCCAAATGGCTGGCGAGCAGGAGTGAAGCTCCCTGATCCAAACAATATTGGATGGTGGGCAAGGCGGCTTTTATGCGCTTATCGTCGGTGACCTTGCCTTGTGCCATCGGGACGTTAAAGTCCACGCGCATGAAAACCCGTTTGCCCTTCAGGTCGATGTCTTTTACAGTTTTCTTGTTCATGTTTCCACCAAAAATGGAGGGGCGAGGTCACCTCGCCCCTCCAAGAATGTTACAGGGATTTCGCCATCATCGCCGCAAGGTCGGCTGTACGGCAGGAGTACCCCCACTCATTGTCGTACCAGGTGACGACTTTGATGAAGTTGTTCTTCTCCTTGCCCAAAGCGGATGTGAAGGGCAGGTCGACAGACGAGCTGTAGGAGCTGCCTTTGAAATCCATGCTGACGAGCGGTTCGTCGACAGCTTCGAGAACGCCTTTGAAGCGGGGTTCCTTGGCGGCATCGCGGAACATCTGGCGCAGTTCCTCGGTGGTGATTTCTTTCTCAACTTCAGCGGTGAAATCCACGACGGAGACGGTGGGTGTCGGAACGCGCAAGGAATAGCCATCGAACTTGCCTTTGAGGTCAGGAATAACCAAGGCGATAGCCTTCGCGGCACCGGTAGTGGTCGGGATAATGTTCAAACCAGCGGCGCGGGCGCGGCGCAGGTCGGAATGCGGAAGATCGAGCACTTTCTGATCATTGGTGTAGGAATGCACTGTGGTCATGAAAGCACGTTTGATGGTGAGTTTGTCGTGAACAACTTTCGCCGCCGGAGCCAGGCAGTTCGTGGTGCAGGAAGCATTGGAAATCACATGATGCTTGACGGGTTCATATTTGTCTTCGTTGACGCCCAACACGATGGTGAGGTCCTCACCTTCAGCAGGCGCGGAAATTATCACTTTTTTGGCTCCGCCAGCCGTGATGTGATTTACGGCGCCTTTGACGGTCTTGCCCTTCTTATTCACTCCGTCTTCCTTGATTGTGAACAGACCCGTTGACTCGATCACAATATCGACACCCAGATCCTTCCACGGAATGGCAGCCGGGTCGGTTTCCTTGAAAACTTTGACCTTCCTGCCATCGACCACCAAGCCATCATCTGCAATTTCGACTGTGCCATCGAAACGGCCATAGGTGGAGTCGTATTTCAGCAGATGAGCCATTGTCTTTGTGTCGCCGATGTCATTAAATGCAACGACTTCAAGTTCTTTGGGATAGTAGTCACGGATCGCCTTCAAAACCTGGCGACCGATACGACCAAATCCATTAATGCCTACTTTGATTGCCATGGGATAATCCTCCAGTGATTATTCAATTGACCGGGGCAGATTGTACTGCGTTAAAGGGGATTTGTGAATTTTATTACCGCTTCATTTTAATGTGATATTTGTCAGGGATTTTTATCTTTTTCCAACCATGTTTTGGGAATTTATCCGCCCTTTCGTCGAAACCCCCGCCATCCGCATTGCCAAAACGATCAGGCCAGCGGTCCGGTTCTTTCGTTGTAAATGTCCATGATCACCTGCGCCAGTTTCGCAGAATCATGCCGCCAGGGGTGTGTATTTTCGGCAAGGTCGGTTGCGTACGTGCGTTCGTCCGCAAGGGTTTCTTCATCCAGGCGCACCCAGGCCGAGGTTGGATTCAATACCCCTGTGTAATTTGTGTTGCATAATATAACGTCGAAGACATCCCCCCCGACGTGACTCTCCAACGCACTGACGTGGTCGTACGCAGTAAACGAGTCGGTCTCCCCATCCTGTGTGGCAATATTGCAGACATAGATTTTAATCGCGCGGCTGGCACGGATGCCTGAAAGGAGGTCATGAACCAATAGATTTGGCAGCAGGCTAGTATACAGGCTCCCCGGTCCCACAATAATCACGTCGGCTGATAACAATGCATTGATCACAGGCGGAAATGCGGGGGCGGTATCCGGCTCCAACCAGACGCGGCGGACGCGCCCGGCCAACGACGGGATCTTACTTTCGCCCTCCACACGGACTTCGTGAAGCGTATGAGGCAATTCCAAACTGGCGACGAGTTTCACGTCATGGAGAGTGGAGGGTAACACCCTTCCATTTACAGAAAGCACCCTGCCCGATTCGACAACCGCGCTTTCGAAGCTCCCTGTAATATCCGCCAGAGCCGTGATAAATAGATTTCCGAACGAATGACCTTCGAGATCCGGCGATCCGCTGAAGCGATAATGGAAAAGCTGGGTCAACATGTCTTCATCGTTGGAAAGAGCGGCGAGACAATTGCGAATATCCCCGGGCGGAAGAATTCCAAAACTCTCACGCAACCTTCCGGAAGATCCACCGTCATCCGCAACGGTCACGACCGCAGTAAGGTTACGCGTGTGCAGTTTCAATCCGCGCAGAAGAGAGGCGAGTCCATGCCCGCCGCCGATCGCCACAACGCGGGGACCACGGTCGCGACGCCGAAAGTCCACAAGAGTATTGACCACATCAGAATCCTCCCGAAGGAAAGGACGAAGAAGCGAACGGTTCAATTTGTAGATCCCATACAAGATGAAGCTCAAACCCAATCCGCCAAAAATAGCGGCTCGAAGAATCCGCGGAAGGAACCGCAATGACGCATAAGAGAGGATGGTGAGAAATGTAGGGTCGGAGGAATCTGTCCGGTAAATATCGATGATGATGACGGCAATGCCCAAACCGATCAGGGTAATTCCGCACATGGTTAAGACCAGCCAACGCTTCACACCCAAGCCCGGGCGAAGCCAGCGGGGCAGGTCGCGGATCAATTCTCCCAGACGGCGAAACATATAAAAACGCATCGAAGGGATAATAGCAGGGATGGGGAGATGAGTCAAACCAGCCCTGGAATCTCAAAAATCCATTACGGTATAATCATTATCATGTCCATCGTCATCGCTGTAGATATCGGCGGCACCCAGATGCGCGCAGCCGCTTATACGCAGGACCAGTTGAATCCCCTCAAGCAAAAGAAAATTCCCACTCTTGCCACAGAACCCGGCGGACTGGAACGCCTCATCCACGTGATCGAGGATGTATGGCCAGAATCTGACGCCGTGACGGCCATCGGACTTGGATCGCCCGGTCCGCTTGATCCCCATACCGGCTATCTGCTTGCCCCGCCCAATAATCCGGAATGGCATAATTTTCCCCTTGCGCCAGAGATCGAGAAACATTTCGGAGTGAAAACCTTTCTCGACAACGATGCGAATCTCGCCGGGCTTGGCGAATATCGATACGGAGCCGGAAAGGGACATCATCATGTTTTGTATATCACCGTCAGCACAGGGATCGGCGCGGGGGTTGTAATCGATGACCGCCTCCTGCAGGGATTTCATGGCCTCGCCGCAGAACTCGGGCATGTCATCGTCGACCCGGATGGACCGCCCTGCTCTTGCGGTTTCAACGGGCACCTCGAGTCATTTTCCTCGGGTCCAGCCATCGTCAAATATGTCCTTGCAGAACTGGATTCCGGCGTTAAATCGATCTTGAAGCGGGAAAAATCCCTGAACGCACGTGATGTTGCGGATGCAGCGCTCAAAGGCGACGAACTGGCAATCCGCGCCTACCAACGCGCAGGGGAGTATCTTGGAATCGGGGTGGCATCCTTCCTGCATGCGTTCGATCCATCCATCATCATATTCGGCGGCGGAGTTTCTCAGGTGGGAGGATTATTATTCGACCCGTTCGATGCAAGTTTGAAAAGGCGCGTTTTTCATCCGCGCTATCTCGAAGGACTGGCGATCACCCAGGCGCAACTTGGCGATGAAGCCGGTCTGCTTGGGGCGCGCGCACTGGCGGAAATGAAAATCGGTTTGTAACCATTCATCATCAAGGAGCATAAATGACCCAAAAGAATCTACCCGGTCCGAAGACCAAGGCAATGATCGAGCGCGACCAGAAGGTGATCTCACCTTCGTATCCGCGAAGTTATCCATTTGCGATGGATCACGGGAAAGGAACAGAAGTATGGGATGTGGACGGAAACCGCTACCTCGACTTTATGGGCGGCATTGCAGTTGTAGCCACCGGGCACGCGCATCCGAAGGTCGTCAAAGCAATCCAGGAACAGGCGGAAAAATTCATCCATATCTCGTCGGACTTCTATCACGAGAACTGGATCCGGCTTGGAGAAAAACTGGACGAAATCGCACCTTTCGAGGAAGACGCGCTTTCTTTCATGACAAATTCAGGGACCGAAGCGGTGGAAGCGGCAATAAAACTTGCGCGCTATCACACCAAACGATCCAACTTCATCGGTTTTACAGGTGCATTCCATGGGCGGACAATGGGCGCAGTGACGTTCACCGCCAGCAAGGCAAAGTATCACAGCGGATTCTATCCATTGATGAACGGCGTGACCCATGCCCCCTTCCCCAATCCGTATCGCCCCATCCTCGAACGCCGCAAAGGAGAGGATTACGGCGAAGCGGTCGTTCGGTACATCGAAGAGGAGATCATCGCCCAGATCCTTCCCGCCAAGGAAGTCGCGGGCGTTTTAGTCGAAACCATCCAGGGCGAGGGAGGGTACATCGTGCCGCCAGACGGGTTCTACCCCGCCCTGCGAAAATTCTGCGACAAGCATGGGATTTTACTCATCCTCGATGAAGTCCAGTCGGGTATGGGACGAACGGGAAAATGGTGGGCGATCGAACATTTCGGCGTCGAGCCGGATATCATCACCGCCGCGAAAGGCATTGCCTCTGGTATGCCGTTAGGCGCATGCATTGCACGCAAGTCCGTGATGGATTGGGAACTCGGCACACACGGCAACACTTATGGAGGGAATCCGATCTCATGCGCGGCGTCGCTTGCAACGATCGATCTGATCGAGAAGGAATATTTGAAGAACGCAAAGGAAGTCGGCGAATACACCATGGACGCGCTGACCGAGATACAGGCAAGGCATCCGAGCATCGGCGACGTGCGGGGCAAGGGGTTGATGATCGGTGTGGAATTCGTAAAGAATCGGGAAACTAAAGAACCCGCCAAAAAACTCACCGACCGGGTGGTAGACCTTGCCTTCGAACGAGGTTTATTAACCCTCTCCTGCGGTCAGAGCGTGATCCGCATCGCACCGCCGCTTTCGATCAGCAAGAGCGAAGCGGACGAGGGATTGGCAATGTTCGAAGACGCCTTGACGCAGGCGGAAAAGGAATTGAAGTAAGCGACCGACAATTTACGATTGGCAAATGAAAAGACCTTCGATTTTCAAATTCGAAGGTCTTTTTGATTCTTCATCCGGTTCATTCCTCACACGATTGTCATTGCCGATGACGATGTTCGAGCCGGTGTCATCACCGTGAATATGGATTTCGGTTTTTGATGCCGGAATTGAAATTGTTTATTTGCGCGGCGCTTGTCTTTCCTTCTTCATGTCCGGCGCGGGGGAATCATCGTCGGAGAGCATGTCGGCTTTTACCTTTTCAGCCCGCAAGTTGAGGCTTTTCACGAGTTTACTCATTCCGGTTGCCGTGAACAAATCAACCGACATGTAATCGCGCAGGCTGTACGGCAGATCGACTTCCTCGAGACGTGCCGGGATGAGGAAAATCTCACCGGAAGGAATCTCGAGTGCCCGGTCGAGCGCGAGGCGCATTTCCTTTTGGACGTACCCTTCCCGGCTCACGGAATGCTTCGAGAGGCAGAGCAGGACAAGGTCAGTTTCATCCAATGCCCGCGCAATCTCCATCTTCCAATCCTGCCCGGGCAAAAGGTTTTCGGTATCGAGCCAGGGCTCCGCTCCCTTTGAAACAAGATAAGCATGCAGTTTCTGCGCCTTTGGGCGGTCTGCAGAAGCATAGCTGATGAAGATTTTCAAAGAGGGACTGGATGCCATTTGTTGATTATACGGCTGGAATCAAAAAGGCGGCGCCTCGCGACGCCGCCTTTTGTAATCTATCGTTTATTCCCTCCGCCGACCGTGGAGTTGCTCTCCTCCGCGCCAACCAAAACGGCGCGAATGGCGATGCGGCTCCTGTATTCGCCGCTGGATTCGATGTAGGTCTTGCATGTGATCAATGTGAGCCACGGCTCGTCCTCATGCTGCAAGACACTTGTATTCGACGAACCGACCGTGCGGTTCTGGCGCACCTCATATTCGAATGCAACACCGTAGGCATGGACGATGATCCGGTCGCCCCATTTCAGTTCTCCGAGCGTGGCAAAAGGACCATCTTCACCATTCGGCAGGGTGACATGACTGGTAAGCACACTGTTCCCAGACCAACTGGGGAAGGCCGTGCCTTCAAGCCAGCCTGCTTCCTGCCACAACCAGGTGACATCCCAATCACCATCAAGCAATGGAACGCCAACGATCGGCATCTTAACGCCAAGGCGCGGAATCTCGAGCCAGACCTCGGAGGCGCGAAACGCTTTTTCGGAAGGCTGTTCCGGAAGGAGGGTAACAACGCCCGGAGCAAAGCCTGTTTCTGGCAGTTTGTCCGGCAGGTCCAAGTCCGAAACCCTCCGACCTCCCCTGACGCCGCCTACTCCGCCCTGATCCTGATTGATCACAACGCTGGCGGAAATGCCGTAGACATCCACATCATCGAGCGGGTCGTACCAACGCTCGGTGGACCTCGCATTGTGAGCACTGAGCTGAACTGGCAGGCCGTTTGGCTGGGGATCAATCGGCAGGGATGTCCAGGCAACATTGGCGGTATTCGTAGCCGGGGAAGCCACAAGCCGCGCGTTAAAGGTGATGGTGGCGGTTGCGCCTAGCGGGAAAACATCCCATTGGAATACCAGGTTGTTCGTCCCACCAGGGCAGTAGGCGGGCGCGGGCGGGGTTGTCGGCGGAAGCCCGGAGTATGTCACGGTGCATGGTATGTATTGCAATTCCGGAGGCAGGATGTCGGTCAGCACGACATCAAAGGCATCCGTCGAGCTGATCGCTGAATGGTTGACCGTGATCGAAAATTGAATCGGCGTGCCGATCGGCACCCCGCTGGAAGGGATCGCGGATTTATTGATGGCAAGGTCCGGTTCGATGACCTCCACATCCGGCGCGCTGGTTGTGAACGAACCGCCTGTAAACGCCCAGGTGACATTGTTGTTCAGTGTCACGCCTTGCTGATTCTCGATCACATCCAGCACAATGGCGCGATATTGAATCCTTAATGTAGCAGGGCCAGGTTGGGGAGGGATAGTTCCAATCGTAAATACCACCTGCCTGCCGGGATTCGCAGGATTAGCGGGCGAATCGCCAGGGTTGGTGATGGAGGAAACAACGGGCGGGCAGACTGTGGCAGTCTGATCCACACCCGCCACTTCAACCAGCAAACAATCCACGAAGGCAAGTCCTTTGTCCATCCGGTCGGTAACGGTCACAATATCCAACTGTATGCCGACCGGCAAATTGATAAGAATTTCATACGTCAGGATTTCACCGATTGCTACATTGGTGCCTGACGTAAAGTCCGGCAGGATGCCGGTATCAGTGGCAATCATGGTTTTAGTGAACGCGCCGCTGTTGCCGATGAATCCAAAATCCACAGTGGGATTGGCTGTCGTTCCTGAAGGATTATCCACAGTGTTGTTGGATGCAGCGCCGGCGCTGCCGGGCGTGAGAGTGACGGGGTTGCTGGACACCTGACCCACTCCAACGCCGATACCGTTGTCGTTGTCATCGATGTTACCGTTCGGATTTGTCGTATCGCCGGAATTGGCCGTATCAACCGTACTTGTAAAACCAACTGGAGGCGTGACCCGCACTATGTAATCACCCTGCGGTAAACCGCTGAATTGATATGTACCGCCCGCGCCGGTGATCACACCGCCCGGCGCATCATCACTCGTGCCGAGGATGCCGTCGGGTCCGATGTTGATTTCGGTGCCATTGCTGGAATATAACTGAACCGTCGCTCCAGCCAACGGCGTATCACCCGCATCGTAGGTCCCATTGCTATTGACATCCACGAATATCTGGTCGCCAAGCGTTTGCCGATAGAATCCGAAGTCCACGGTCATATTGGCGCGGTTATCTGCGGCGCCCTGCCCGCCGGAAAGATCGGTTTCATTGAGAGGTTCGTCTGCAAGGGGTCCCAAGGTAACCGCGGCGGCGGCAACGTACGTGACAGTAGTTCCGCTGATGGTTGAAATCCCGTTATCGTCGCTATCTGTGGGAGTTGTATCCGGGTCATTGGCGGTCGAATCGCTGATCGCGCCAGAGGTGTTAATGGTGGTGCCGCTGCTCCAATACCCGGCAAGCGGGTCTGAGGCGACGGTATCACCGCCGCCGACATCCCGGAAGTTATCAGCCGTTATGACAACGACATAGTTGCCCGCAGGCAGGTTGTCGAAGCGATAATATCCTCCGACATCGGTCGTATCGAAGGAAAGGAAGGTATCGCCTGCTCCAAAGACCCCGTCGCCGTTATCCTGATATAACTCGACGCGAACGCCGGAAATGCCTGATTCTGTACCGAAGTCGATCTGCCCGTTGTTGTTGGTATCGAACCAAACACGATTGCCTAGGCTGAAACTGGTCGTTGTGAAGCCAAAATCCACGGTCGGGTCGAGGGTAGTGCCGCTGGATTGAGTTACAACATTGTTCGCCGCGCCGGGGCTTCCTCCCGTCCCCTGTCCGGGTGTCAATGTCACCACACCACTGCTGACCTGACCCGTGCCCGTCCCCGCGCCATTATCATTGTTATCTGTGTTGGTGTCCGGGTCGGTGGTATCGGCGGGTGAAGCGGTATCCACCGTGCTGGCATAACCGGCGGGAGGCGTAACGCGCACAATGTAATCGCCTTCCGGTAACCCGGCAAACTGATATGTTCCAGGCGCGCCAGTCAACACGCCGCCAGTGCCGTCATCGCCAGTAGCAGGTATCCCATCGGGTCCGAATCCGTCATCGCCGGTTCCACGGATGCCATCGGCGCCGGTGATGATCTCCGTCCCATCACTGGAATAAAGTTGAACCAATGCGCCGGACAACGGCGAGTCGGTCCCGACATCGTAATCGCCATCTCCATTTATATCCACAAAGACCAGGTCGCCGAGCGTTTGCCGATAGAAACCGAAGTCCACGGTCATGTTCGCGTTTCCATCCGGAGCGCCCTGCCCACCGGAAAGATCGGTTTCGCCAATCGGTTCAGTGCCATCCGGTCCCAACGTCACGACAGCCGATTGAACAAAATTGGTCGAATTACCGCTCAGGGTAGTGATGCCATTCTCGTCGCTGTCGTCCGCATCCGTATCAGGATCGTTCGTGGTTGAATCGCTAGGGATTCCAGAGGCATTGATCGTGGTGCCGCTGCTCCAATAGCCAACGAGGGCATCAGTTGTGCCACCAACCGTGAAGTTATCGTTCGGTATGCGCACGATGTAATCCCCAGCCGGAAGGTTATCGAAGCGGTAATAGCCGTTGGCATTCGTAAGAACGCCCCCAGGACCATCATCACCTGTGCCCAGGATGCCGTCAGGTCCAACCAGGATTTCCACGCCGGCCGAGTTGAACAATTGCACCCGGACATTAGAGATGCCCTGTTCCGTGCCGAAATCAATCTGGCCGTTATTATTAGTGTCGTACCACACCCGGTTGCCGAGGCTGTAGTTCGAAGCAACCGTCAATGTGGCGTTTGCCGGGTTGTTATTCGTGATGCCGCCATCCGCCGTCAGCCTTCCTGCAGGTATGGTATTTATATAGACTCCGGGCCGGGTGCTGATGACATCAACCCTAATGATGCAGGAAGCACCCGGGTTTCCAATCGCTGCCAGTCCACCACCGGTCAGTTGAATGGTTTGTGATCCCGGAGGTGCTGTTAATGAACCGCCGCAATCGGTGAAAGCGTTCGATGGGTTGGCAACTTCCAATCCGTCCGGCAGAGTTCCGGGAAGGTTATCCACCAACCCCATATTTACAACCGGCACATTGCCGGTATTCGCTATCGTGATCGTCAACACCGATGCCTGGTTGGTCAATACCTGCGCAGGATTGAAAGTCTTACTGACACTGACGCCCGGCAAATTCGTCAAAGACGCCTCGGTCGGGTCCGGATTGCTGACGCCATTGAAAGTAGTGACAGCACCGGCAGGAATCCGATTGGTTAGGTTGCCGTTGACGTTCATTACCACCCGGAGGGTCAATGTACAGGATGTATTGGCAGCCAGGACTCCCCCAGTGAAAGTGAAAGAGGTATCGCCGGGATTTCCAGTTAACACACCGCCGCAGGTCCCCACATCGAAGTTGACCGGGTTGGCCAACTGAATGCCAACACCAAGCAGGGTCATATCATCGGTGAATGTAATTCCTGTCAGAGCAGTGTTGAGGTTCGGATTGATCAACTGCACGCTCATGGTCGAAAATGCCCCGCCATAGACCAGGACCGGATTAAACCCCTTGACCACACCGATACTCAAACTTTGGATGTTCAATGTCGCCTGCGCCTGCCCGAAGGGAGAGATCGCCGTCCCAGTACTTTGGACGATGCCGGTTACATTTGCGAAAGGGATCGTGTTTGTTTGCGGGCCTGGATCTGCCGGGGTGCTATCGAGGCCGACAACATCCACGGAGATCGTGCAAAGCCCGGGCACTCCGGCAACCTGTGCGGGAACCGTGCCGCCCGTGATGCTGATCAAATTGGAACCAGGCGCGGCGGAGGGTGTCCCGCCGCAGGTATTGACGATATTCGGAACCGCCGCCACGCGGATCCCGTTGGTGGCTGAGCCGGGGAGATTATCGGTCAATGCCAGATTGACGATCGGAGAATCCGTCGTATTTTGCAAAGTGATCGTCAATGTGGATCGTCCGCCCGCCTGGACATGCGTAGGATAGAACGCCTTGCTCTGGGTCAGGCTGGTCACGCGGACTGTGGCGGACGCATCGGTGATATTGGTGCGTAATTCGTTCGTTTGGATGGCGTTGGCAGGAATAGTATTGGTGTATGAATTCGGGATCGAGGAAGTCACATACACCGTGATGTTACAGCTTCCGCCGATGGGAATGGTTGCCCCGGTCAGGCTAAAGGATGTGCCGCCGATTGGCGCAACCACATTTGCGCCCGCGCATGTATCCGTTGGGTTTGCAGGAGCAGGCGGCGTACTGGTCGTTCCCACGATCACCATCCCGACTGGGAGATTATCAACGATGTTCAAGCCGGATAACGCCGTGTCGATCGGCGCATTAATGGTGACGCGAAGCCGAGTCGGCTGGCCCGGATTGATCGGATTGGTCAGAAATGTCTTGCTCAAGACCACCGGCAGGGAGGCTGAATTTACCACGACCAGGTCCGGGTTGGTCCGAAATTGCGCATGACCCACGCCCTGGTTGTTCGTAATCGTATTTGCCGCAACCAAATTATCGTACGTGCCGGGCGTGTTGCTGGTGACATCGAAGACAACTATGCAATTGCCGTTGGCGGGAATCGTGCCACCGGTCAGCGTGACGGAGTTTGCCGCATTTGTGATCGCTCCGCCGCATTGCGGGGTAGCGGGTACGCCCGACACTGTAAGATTTGCCGGCAGCGTATCAGTGAAGTTGACACCCGTCAGCGGGGTACTGCTGGCATTGTTCAATGTGATCGTCACGGTGCTTGTCCCGCCGACAACGATGTTGAGGGGCGAATAAGCCTTCGTGCCAGTCAAGGCGCGATTGACGGTGAGGTTGGCAGTGGAAGGCAGGAAGTTTGTTACCGGTTGGTCGGCGGTCAAAACGTTTGCAGGGATGGTATTGGTGACCGTTCCACCTGTGCTGGTCAGGGGTGTCTGCACAGGGATCGAAAATACACACGTACCGCGAGGGGTCGGTGGAGTGGCGCTGGCGGGAATGGTGCCGCCGGAAAGTTGGATTAGCGTACCGCCCACAGGAGCATTTACAGTTGTAAAACCGCAGGTGTTTGCCGTCGGCGCCCCGGCAATCGTGTAACCGGCGCCCATCGTATTCAGGTTGTCGCTGATGGCGACACCGGTATATGCCGAACCCGTCGGATTTTGCAAGGTAATGGTGAGCGTGGTTTGATCGCCCGCGTCCACGGTTCCGGGCGCGAAGGATTTTGTAATTCCAACAGGTTGGATGGTCAATTCCGCCTGAGCCGGGGAACCGTTGGTAACTCCCTGGATGGTTTGGAGGGAGCCGGGTCCGCCGGGACCCGCCGGGATGGTGTTGGCGGTTCCGTTCGCGATCAAATATGCCCCGCTCACACCGGTGACATTCACCCGCACGAGACAATCCTGTGCCGGGGTAATCGTTCCGTTGGTCAGTGTGATCGTCGTCCCGCCGGCCGGAGCCGATACGCTCGCCCCTCCGCCGCAATTGGTGACGGTCAACCCGCTCGGAGTGGCGATCTGCAAACCCGAAGGCAGGGTATCGGTATAGGAGGCGCCTGTGAGGTTGGTATCCACATCGTTGTTATTGATGCGGATGGTCAACTGGCTGGTTTCCCCGACAAAGATCGTGGTGGGCGCGAACACCTTCGACAACGAGGGTGGCGTAACAGCAATCACCGTAATTGTGGCACTGGCTGGGGTGGTATTCGTAATGTTTACAATCGTCCCGCCATCGTTGCCCTGGGAGGTTAGGTTGTTTGCCGGGACGGTATTGATGAGGTTTCCGGGTGTGACGGAAGATACATTCACTTCCACGTAGCATTCACCCGGATTCGCGCCTTGCTGGGCGTCAACAGTTCCGTTGCTCAAGGCAAGCGTAGTCGTACCCGGGACGGCCGTCACATCACCAACCAGCCCGCAGGTATTGACAACATTTGCCGGGTTGGCAATGAATAAGCCAGGTTGGACGCCGACCAAATTATCCGTCCAACTTGCGTTTGTCAACTGGAATGTATTGGGGTTGAAGATCGTCACCCGCAATGTGGAAACACCGCCTGCATCGATCTGGAGCGGCGTGAACTGCTTGTTGATTTCAGCCGGGAGGCTGGCCGCGCGGACCGGTGTGGCTGGCTGCGCCAGAAGGCTCCCGAACACAAAAATCAGAAGAAAGTTAACGCGAAAAAACCTATTCATGGCATTACACCTTTACGGACTTAAGGAAAAACGGGATCTGGATGATAAAAAAAAATGCGAGAACGACAGATTTCCGGTTTCGCATTTTACTCAGCTGAATTTCACCCCGGAAAATGAACG
This sequence comes from Candidatus Villigracilaceae bacterium, assembly GCA_026645935.1. GTDB lineage: Bacteria > Chloroflexota > Anaerolineae > Anaerolineales > Villigracilaceae > Villigracilis. Next base: position 81,096 of record JAPKMP010000016.1, read on the forward strand.
AAGAAAAACGCTCAAGAAAAGCGACCAGTTTAATACCAAGGCCATAGTTTCCGTAACCAGTTCCATGGTTATTATCAATATTCTGTCATTTTAATATTTTTATGTAATACTGCAAATGTTACTTATGTCACTTATTTAATAATTGGATAAAATCCATCGTATTAACAACTTAAGCACGTCCTTATTAAGAAAAATATACTTGTATATTCCCCATCCACTAAACATTAATAATAATGAATCAAAAGGCGGCGCCTTGCGACGCCGCCTAGATTTGGGTCATTCTATCGAATATTATTATCGGCCGGAGCTGTATCGCCATCCAATGTACGTGCAAATATCGCACGGACAGCGATTCGATTCGAATATACACCCGTCGTCTCATTATAAGTTTTGCAAGTGATCAAAGTGATCCAGGGCTCATCCTCGTGTTGAAGGACACTTGCATTGAACGGGCTGACAGTGCGGTTTTGGCGAACCTTGTATTCGAAGGAAACTCCGTAGGCATGGATGAGGATCCGGTCACCCCATTTTAGCTCACCGATGGAGACGAAGGGACCCGACCCGCCATCCGGCAAGGTAAGATGACCGGTTAAGACGCTGTTTCCAGACCAGCTTGGGAAGGCTGTTCCTTCAAGCCAGCCAGCCTCATCCCCAAGCCAGGTAAGGTTCCACTCATCTTCCACAAGCGGCACGCCCACGATTGGCATCTTCAATCCGAGTTTTGGAATTTCCAGCCAAATATCCGTCGCCCGATAAGCAAGGTCGTTGGGCTGTGTCTTGATCGACGTGAACTCATTTGGAGGAAATCCAGTCGGAGGCAGGACTCTCGGCAATTCAACATCGTCAAGATCAGATGTTGCGCTGGAAGCGTTGATTCGAGCCACAGCAGAAGCCCCGTAAACATCAACGCTGGAGAGGGGATCAAACCAGCGCTCAGTTGATCTTGAATTATGCACGCTCAGTTGGACCGGCAGTCCATTTGGCTGCGGGTCGATGGGCAGGGAGGTCCAGGCAACATTGGCTGTATTTGTTGCCGGAGAACTGACCAGACGTGCATTGAAGGTAATGGTCGACGTGGCACCAAGCGGGAAAACATTCCAGCGGAAAACCAGATTCGACGTCGCACCCGGGCAATATGCTGGCGCCACCGGGTCATCAGGTGCCAATCCGCTATAAACGACACTACATGGAATGTATTCAAGCTCCGGCGGCAGGATGTCCGTGACAACAACATCGAAGGCATCCGTCGAGCTGATCAGGCTGTGATTGATCGTCAATGTAAATTGGATAGGCGTTCCAATGGGAACTCCGGTGGATGGGTTGGAGGATTTATTGATGACGAGATCCGGCTCGTCGATTTCAACATCGGGAGCGCTGGTATTCAACGACCCGCCGGTAAATGCCAATGTCACATTGTTGTTCAAGGTGGTGCCCTGTTGATTTTCGACGATATCAAGGACAATAGCGCTGTAACGTATCCGCAAGGTGGAGGGAGCCGCCTGGGCAGGGATATTACCAAAGTTGAAGACAACCTGTCTGCCAGGATTCGCCGGATTTGCCGGAGAATCACCCGGGTTCGTTATGGCTGATACAGTAGGCGGACAAACCGTGGCCGTTTGATTCACTCCCGCAACCTCCACCAGGAGGCAATCCACAAACGCCAGCCCTTTATCCATTTGGTCTGTGACAGTGACGTTGTTCAAAGCTGTTCCAACCGGCAAGTTCATCAGGATTTCATATGTAATAATCTCGCCAATCGCAACATTCGTTCCCGAGGTAAAGGTCTCGCTGGTTCCGAAGATCGTTTTGGATAGAACATTATTGTTGACGAACCCGAAATCGACGGTGGGATTGGAGGTCGTGCCGGTGTTGTTGTTGACCGTGTTGTTGTTCTGCGCACCCACACTTCCCGGCGTCAACGTGACCACATTACTGAGCGCCTGCCCGGCCGCCACGCCAACGCCGTTATCATTATCGTCCACGTTGTTGTTGGGACTGGTTGTATCGCCAGGGCTGGATGTATCCACCGTGCTCGAATATCCGACCGGCGGCGTTACGCCCACCACGTAATCGCCCTGCGCCAGCCCACTGAATCGATACAGCCCCGACGCATCGGAAAAGATGCCGCCTGTCCCGTCATCCCCGTTGCCAGGAATGCCGTCCGGTCCAAACCCATCGTCCGCCGTGCCCGGTATCCCATCCGCGCCTGTGATGATCTCCGTCCCATTGCCGGAGTACAACTGCACCAGCGCGTTTGCAAGCGGGGTATCCGTCCCAGCGTCGTAATCGCCGTCCGAATTGACGTCCACGAACACCAAGTCACCCAATTCCACACGATAGAACCCGAAATCCACCGTCATGTTGGCACGGCCGTCGACAGCCCCCTGCCCGCTGGCTTCGAGATCCGTCTCGTTCAACGGCTCGCTCAAGCCTGGTCCCAATGTCACCGCTGCGGCGGCAACATAATTGATCGTGTTTCCTGTCAGGGTCGTGATCCCATTCTCGTCGCTGTCCGTCGGCGTGGTGTCCGCATCGTTCGCAGTCGAATCGTTCGGCACGCCCGAGGCGTTGATCGTCGTCCCGCTCGACCAATAGCCCGCAAGCGGATTGCCGGGAACCGTATCCCCCACCCCCACATCGCGGAAGTTGTCGTCTGCTAGCACCACTACATAATCGCCCGCAGGCAGGTTGTCGAACCGGTAATAACCGTCCGCATCGGTCGTATCGAAGGTCAAGAAGGTATCGCCAGCTCCGAATACTCCATCGCCATTGTCCTGATACAACTCCACCCGCACCCCGGAAATGCCGACTTCCGTTCCAAAGTCGATCGCGCCATTGTTGTTCGTGTCAAACCACACACGATTGCCTAGACTGTACCCGGGTACGAATCCAAAGTCTACAGTCATGTTGGCACGGCCGTCGACAGCACCCTGTCCGCTGGCGGAGAGATCGGTTTCATTGAGCGGCTCGCTCAAGCCCGGTCCCACCGTCACTGTGCCAGAGCGGATCCCGTTCACCGCATCCGGGATCACCCCTAATCCATTATCGTTCCGGTCCACATCGAGATCAGGTTCCGCTTCATCCACAGCCGAACTGGCGTACCCTGCCAGAGGCGCCACGCCAGTGAAGTTCGATGCAGCGATTTCTACTATGTAGTCACCTGCTGTTAAGTCATCGAATCTGTAATAGCCGCTGGCATCCGTCGATTGACTCGCTATGACGCCGCCGTCCGGTACGCCGTCATTATTCGTATCTGCGTAAAGGTTCACCAGCACACCGGCAATCCCTACCTCTGCGCCGTCATGGATTCCGTTGTTCGCAGTTCCCCCGCCTGATCCGTCATCCAGCCATACCCGATTGCCCAAACTATAAAGGTTGGATGTCGTAAACCCAAAATCAAAGGTGTGATTATTATTCCCCGGATTTCCGGTTGTGACCGGGATAACGGCGTTGACTCCACTCACTGTCGCGTCCGAGTCGCGTTGATCTGCAGAAGCGCCCCCCTGATCGTTCGGCGACAAGGATAATCCTGCCAGGGCTGCCTGCTGGCCGCCGCCCGTTATATTGGGTATCCGAACCGTATAGTTTGTATTTGGAAGCAGACCCGGGATCAGATAATCCTGATTTCCCGAATCCGTGCCTGGACCTGAACTGAAGAAATAATTTCCATTGGCGTCCGTCGTCACGGTGGAAATTACGTTTCCACCTGAATCCAGTAATTCAACAGTCACACCGGCAAGAGGCGCTTCCCCCGGCTCCTGAATTCCATTTCCATTTACATCATTCCAGACGCGATTTCCTATTTCGATCGGAGCGCTATAACAGAAGCCTTCAATATCCCCGATGCCGGCGGCTTTACCAAATGTTGTTGGAGCACCCCCGGAATTCGGACCGAACACCTCATAGGCGCGCGTGCGCGCGCCGGTCGAATTACTAAACCAGGCAACACCACCGGATAAAATGGCAAATGGATCAAACATGGATACCGCGACTTCGCCCGTGCCAGGGAACAACACCAACCCTCCCAACAACACCTCGTCATGAGTGCCACCATTCTTGTCAGTTTGAGGAGGATACATATCCTGCCAGTAATATTCACCGTTTCCTGGACCCTGACCCGGCACACTGTTACTGCCGCCGGTTGTGATCGTCCCGCATGTCGCATTGTTTTCCAGGACGTAAACTCCGCCGACCAAACAGGCGCGCAATACATCGCCTGCCACCGCACCTTCATATAAAGTACCAGGATCCGTAGGTATATTAACGACCGTTGGCGTATACCCTGTATCTTTGTTATAAAGGGTGACAGTCCCCCAGGGATTCGAAGTCGCGAAGTTGGCATTCCCTGTCTGGTGCCCCGTCCTGTCCATCAACCCAACAATCAGATCCCCATTTATATCGAATTCGATATCAGATATGATCGGCTGGGGGTATATAATCTGTTTATCAAAGGCAAGATTGGCGAAACTGGCGCAAGGATTTGCACATAGCGACGTCATAAACGGAGACCATGGGCGCCATTCCGCCGGATAGCCCGCATCCGTATTACTGACAACGCCGCGCGGGTAATTCAAAGGAAATTCGAATGCCAGTGTAAAAACGCCGGGCGCCGCCTCGCTGGTTCGAATGATATAAGCGCGCAAATTGGCAACATTTTGGGTTGATTCCGCCGTACAAACCACGCCGACATAGACATTTCCCTGATAGACTTCGACCGCCCAAGGCCGGACATCCGAAGCCGCCGGACAGACGTTCGCGCTTATCGAACCTGGTCCGGATAATTGCGGAGGAATTGCGAATGGACCGCTTGCAGTAACGGGACCCGAGGTTATGTTATTCAACCGATACAATGCCTGATTGGATAGGTTGATAAACCATAGGGTATCGTCATCCGTGCCAATATCCATATCGCCAATAGCCGATTTACCGACAGCGTCCCATCCTGTTGGGTCGGTATTCGGCGTATTCGCAACGACAGGCAAGCCTCGCGCAGCGTTGGATAGCATGCCTGAGACGGGTATGCCAAGCGTCGTTATATCTAGAAAATTAGAAACTGACGTCGAAGCCCCGGTCTGTGGATTTACCACGATCCTGTAAATGCCACCTTCCCCAAGCGGACCCAACCCGCTATGCCTTTTTGCCAGGGCACCTGCAAAAACTGTATTTGTTAATCGTTGATAAGCAAGTCCCCAAGTTGTGCCGATTTGAGCACCCGTGGCGAGCGGCTGTTCTACCGTGAGATCGGTCCTGCCATACGCATCATTCGGAATTGAAACCAACACATCCAAAGTACCTGCTGTCCCTCCAGCCAAAGGATCCCCGTTTATATAGCACGGCATGACGAGATATGGGTTATTCTGGCAGTATTCCTGAGGGTTTGCCAGACCCATATCAACTCCTGCTGCGGGGCTGGTGACAAATTGAACCGTCGTACCGGAGTCCCTGCCGAATGCACCGGGCCGTAAATTCCCTGGTATGGTCGTAAATTCGATGCGAACCGGAACGCCGTCAGGAATGTTGAGGGAATAACCCCCCGACGCATCCGTGACGTCCGCGGCTCCAACCACCGCTCCCGTGCTGTCATAGGCTGTAACGGTAACACCCTGGACCGGTGTATCAGCGGGTCCCCGCAGACCGTTATCGTTATAATCCGTAAACACTGTACCGGTTATGGTATTCGGATCCGCACTGGTAAAAATCAATCGCGAGCTGTTGTATTGCTCCGGGACTGCTGCGCCGGTAATCCCAGCTCTGGTATCGCAGATACGTAACGTCCAGTTTCCGTTCGCGTTTTCCCCCTTGAAGACGCTTAAAAGCTCGAACGCTTGAGCCGTGCGATCATAAAGCGGGACAGCAGTATCGTCATCGTCATTATCGTAGAGGGAATTAACAGTCGTATCGTCCAGTAATACATCGTAATTGTTGTAATCATCCGGACTTGCGAGCGCAGGAGAGCCGAGCCCTCCACCGGAAATAAGGACGGCAAGCGTGCCAGAAGGAGACTGCAATGTCACGCGCACATCACTGCGCCGGTCATGGGAGAGATTGATTCCCACATCAAGATCCGCGATGATAAAACTGGATCCCACATTTATGGTTCGAGTAAGCGGTGCGCCGCAACTTGCATCCGGGATAACAATCGTCGCTGTATCGTCAACAGTGGTGGAGAGCGCTTTCCCAATATCGCTCGGGGTTCCAAGCATACCGAGAACCATTGCGATCAAAAACAAAGAAGATAAAAACCTGACTCGATTTCGCATTTATACCTCAACAACAACCTTAACAAAACAAAAAGGATTATATCACTGAAGTAAGTCTGAAATCTTGCATCAACGTGATACATCCCATCCTTGCGAAACCGCAAAAGTTCGAGCTACCAGCCCCACCTGCCTGCCCAGGTCTTTCCCCGCCTCGATATCGAAAGAATAATGAATACGCCCATAAAGGCGCGAATTGGAAGCCTCCTCTGCCATCCCCCAGAGCGCTTCGCGTTCTTCCGGGAAAAAGTAGGATAAGATCTCCGCAGCGGCAGCCGAAAAGCAACTATGACCCGATGGATAAGAGGGGTGATTTGGATAACCCACAAGCGTGGAAATTGTCGGGTCAGCCTGCCAAGGCCGTACCACCATGTAAAAATACTTGCTCTCCCAGCACGCAATGCCAGCATCCATCATCGCCATATTCATTAGGGCGAGAACATGGCTTGCGTCACGATCCGATAAATGATATTGACCAATATAATCAGCCGCGATTGCATTCCAATGTCCGGGCGGGGTATACGAACCGCGTTTATCCGCCCAGACAAGCGCCAGGTTCAATTCGCGCGGTGTGTTTGTGACGACAGTCTGGCGCACTTCATCCAATGCCGTTTCGAATTCAGATGAGCCAAACTCGGGTGGAGGCGTCGCGCGAAACTGGTCTGCCGAAGTCAGCAACCACGGTGTAACCTTGCCCCATCCAGGCATTTCGGGTCGAACTCGGAATGGATCGGGTTTCCATATGCCCCAGCCCCTGGGTAGGGTATCGACAGATTTTGCGTCCGCCGACCCATCGTTAAGTCGCTCTGCGATCAGTTCCCCCGCAGCCAGCCTACCGATTTCCTCAGCCGCATCGAGATCGGATGGCAGTATGGTGCCCGAAAGATAGAGGGAGGTGCGCGCTTCTGTGACGGTAATTGTTATGGCATCAAACGATTGAGGAAACAAATAGACCAAAACCGACTCGGTCGCCCCCAATATTGCTGCGCATTCGAAGGGCTGACAACCTGGATCGGTGGGATTTATGTTTTTATCCCATTTGTTTGGCTGACGCCCTTCATAATCGATATAATAACCATTCAATTCGTCCAGTGCTCGTTGCTGGGAAACACTTACGAGTGTGTAAATACGCGAAGCTACAACAGGATCCAGCATATAATAAATCACCCAATTCCGAGTCTCCTCGTTCCATCGAAGGATCGGTTCCAAGTGCCACTTCTGGAGAAGCAGGTTGTCATCCGTATTCCGTCCCCGAACATCATCTTTCAACTGTATCAAATCCCCGGCAATCGACGGATCATTCAGCGGAGCCAGATCGAGGGTTTTCGCTGCTACTTCTGGTTCGGTCGTTTCCCTGGAAGTTTCAGGTAAAGCAGCGGGTCCACAGGCGACCAACAAAGCCAATAGCAATCCAAAGGCGATTATGTTCCGCATATTCCATCTCCTTGACAATATTATACAACCCATGAGCGATTAATATCCCTCCATCTTTGCCTGGCTCACACATACAGGGTGATACAATTCCCGCACATGTCCATCGTGCCGTCCATGCTCCCCGATTTTCGCGTGCGCCAGCGGGATTACCTGCTCGAGATCTCGCGCCTGCTCACCCAGGAACTCGACCTGGAGAAGCTCATGGCGCGGATCCTGCGAGTCTCGATCGAAATGCTTGCCGGGCAGGCGGGAATCATCGCGCTTAAACATCCCGACGGATGGCGCGTTGCAGCGGCTCACGGCATCGCCCCGGCTTTTCTCTCCTACCTGACCCCGCTCCTCGCCGAGGAAAAGGTCCGCGAACTGGATGTGCGTGAACTTAACCGCATGCTGAAAGACCTGACCTACACCGCCAGCATGGGATTGCTAAACGGAACAGGCCTGCCCCTCGCCGCGCATGGACAGGTCATCGGTGTGATCTTCATTTTCCGCAACTACACCGACCTATTCACCCCCAACGACCGCATCCTTCTGCAATCCTTCGCGGATCAAGCCGCCATCGCGGTATTCAATGCCCAGTTATACGGGCAGGTTTCCTACGAAAAGAAAAGACTTGACGCTCTTCTCGACTCCGCCGCAGACGGAATCCTGATCCTCGACGCGGGCATGAACATCGAACGCTGTAATTCCGCCTTCGCAAAATTATTCGGATGGAGTCAAAGTGAGATCACGGGCAAGCCGCATAATGAAATCATTCAATGGAAGAAAGAGCCGCAGGGGAAGACCCTCGAAGAATCGATCAGCAATGGATGGCCCCTCTCCCCGACCGCCACATTATACGTGGAGGGCGATTTGAGCCGGCCGCTCCCACCGCCCATCCCGGTTGGAATCACCTATGCGCCTCTTTTATCAGATGAGGGAAAACTTCGCAATGTTCTCGTCGCAATACGCGACATCACCCACTTTCGCACCGCGGATGAAATCAAAGCCACTTTCATTTCCATCGTCAGCCACGAGCTGCGCACCCCGGTCGCGTTGATCAAAGGGTATGCGTCCACGCTGAGGCGCGCCGACGCCAAGTGGGACAAACATACGATCAACGAATCGCTCAGCGTCATCGAAGAAGAGGCGGATCGGTTATCCAAGATGATCGATGACCTGCTCGACGCATCGCGCCTTCAGGCGGGCGGCTTGAGCTTGAACCAGGCCGATGTCGCCCTCCCCAGCCTCGCGTCCAGGGTGAGCGAGCGATTTTCGTCCCAATCGCCGAACCACAAGATCGTCACCGACTTCCCGGAGAAATTCCCCGTCATCCTCGGTGATGAAAACCGCCTCGAACAAGTTCTTTCCAATCTCGTGTCGAACGCGTTGAAATACGCTCGGGAAGGCGAAATTAAAATCACAGGAAGCATCCTGCCCGACGAGGTGATCGTGTGCGTCAGCGATCAGGGACCGGGTATCGACGCCAAGGACCTGCCGCACATCTTCGACCGTTTTTACCGCTCGACCAGCGCCGTCAAACAAACAAAAGGCGCGGGGCTTGGGCTGTATCTCGCCCGAGCGATCGTCGAGGCGCATGGCGGGAGGATCTGGGCGGAGGGCAGGGACGGATCGAATCCGCGCTCGAAAACCGAATCCGGAGCCCGCATCTGTTTTTCCCTCCCGCGTTGAGCGACCATGCCCGCGTTCATAAACTCCGGATTTAAACGCAGGGCGATATCCCTGAAATAACAGACCCTTCCACAGTATCTCCCACAGGACGGGGGTGAAGGTAAAATATTCGACGTTTCACCAATCCATTTCAGGGAAAACCCTGCAAACAATTCAAATCAAAGGAAAAACCATGGCGAAAATACCCGCAAGAAAGCAAGTGAACAAGAAATACGCTTGGAACGCGGAAAGCGTATTCAAAACCCAAAAGGATTGGGAGGCGGCGCTCAAGGCGGTGATCGACGACATCCCCAACGTGAAAAAATTCGAGGGGAAGTTAGGCGAAAGTCCCGATACCCTTTACGACGGCATCAAAGCGATCGAGGATATTTCCCTCCGCGCGCAGACCGTTTATATGTACGCCCAATTTGCCTATGCAGTGGATACAATCAACCAGGAATCGGCCGGGATGGTCGGCAAGGCACAGGGCATGGCCGGGCAGGTTTCCGCTGCGGCTTCATTCCTCAATCCCGAACTCCTCTATATCGGCAGGGAAAAACTCGAAGCATGGATGAACTCGAACGATAAACTTGCCATTTACCGCCAATCCTTCGACGACCTTTTCCGCCAGCAGGCGCATGTGCGTTCGACAGAAGTGGAGGAGATCCTTGGCATGATGGCGGAACCGTTCAGCGGACCTTCGACCAGCACCAGCATGCTGGTCAACGCAGATTTCAAATTCGAGCCCGCGAAAGACAACAAAGGAAAAAAGGTGGAGATAACCCAGGGTAATTTCTATTCGACGCTGCTGGAACACCCCGACCGCAAAGTGCGCCAGGGCGCTTTCGATAGTTATCACGACAAACACATCGAGTTCAAGAACACACTGGCAACGAATCTTTCCTCTTCGATCGCTGCGAACGTGTTCAACATGCGCGCGCGCCGGTTCGATACGACCCTTTCCGCCTCGCTGTTCAATAACAACATCCCCGAGGAGGTATTCCACAACCTGATCAACACCTTCAAGAAAAAACTGCCGGTCTGGCACCGATATTTCGAGATCAAACGCAAGGCGCTGAAATTGAAAGACATCCAATATTTCGACATGTGGGCACCCATCGCAAAAAAGAAAGTCCCCGTCTCCTTCGAAAAGGCGGTGGACCACATCAGTGAAAGCCTCGCTCCGCTGGGCAGGGAATATGTGGAGACTTTGCGCCAGGGCTGCCTGAAGGACCGCTGGGTCGATTCGACCGTCAATCTCGGCAAATCGAACGGCGCGTTCTCCTACGGTTCACCGAAGACGCATCCCTTCATTATGATGTCGTTCACCAACGACATCGGCAGCATGAGCACGCTGGCGCATGAACTCGGTCACTCGATGCACTCGTACCTGACGTGGAAGAACCAGCCTTACGCCTACTCGAGTTATTCGCTTTTCGTGGCGGAAGTGGCTTCGAACTTCAACCAGGCGCTGATGCGCGCCCATTTGCTCAAGACCATCAAGGATAAAAACTTCCTCATCGCGCTGATCGAAGAAGCCGTGAGCGGGAACTTCTTCCGCTATTTTTTCCAGATGCCGACGCTGGCGCGCTTCGAACTGGAGACCCACCAACGCGCCGAGCGCGGAGAACCCCTCACCGCCGATTCAATGCAGAACCTGATGGCGGACCTGTTCAGCGAGGCATTCGGTCCCAAAGTGATGGTCGATCGACCGCGCGTCGGCATGGTCTGGTCGACGTTCTCGCATCTCTTCGCGGACTATTATGTGTATCAATACGCCACAGGCATTTCCGGCGCCCATGCCCTATCTGCCAGAATCCTGCGCGGCGAACCGAACGCGGCTGAAGATTACCTCGGTTTCCTCAAATCCGGCTCATCGAGATATCCGCTGGAAGTGTTGAAGAATGCGGGAGTGGATCTGAGGACGCCAATTCCCGTCGAGGAAACCTTTGCCGTGATGGAGGGGTATATCGACCGTTTGGAAGAGTTGGTCGGCTAGTTTCGCAGGCACCAAGTCCGATAGCCTGAAAGTTAAGTCATTACGCATCACGGATTACAAGCCGGTAAAACGTGATGCGTAACCATGTATAATGTGAGCATTAACCCATAAAAGTAAATCGGAAATCAATAAATGGCTCAAACACAAATCGCATGTCCTCGTTGTAGACAGATGATCCCCGCCACCGTCGAGCAATTGTTCGACGTGACGGCCGACCCGCAGGCTAAACAACGTCTGTTGGGCGGTCAATCGAACTACGCGCGCTGCCCGCACTGCGGCTACCAGGGGCGCCTTGCCACGCCGGTGGTATACCACGACAACGAGAAGGAACTCTTATTGACATTCTTCCCGCCGGAGTTGGGCCTGCCGGTCAATGAGCAGGAACGGATGATCGGTCCGTTGATCAAGCAGGTGATGGACCGCCTCCCGCCGGAGAAGCGTAAGGGGTACCTGCTCAAGCCGCAAGCCAACCTGACATTCGAATCCATGATCGAGACGATCCTTGGGAAAGACGGCGTGACGCCTGAAATGCTCAAGACCCAGCAGGAACGCGTCCAGTTCATCGAACGGCTGATGCAGGTCACAACGAAGGATGCGCGTTCCGAGATGATCAAACA
>JAPKMP010000017.1 GCA_026645935.1 Candidatus Villigracilaceae bacterium
CTCGAAACATCTCGTTTAGCCTCTAACGGAGCCATCCGTTTCGCTTACTTGCATGGGCGCAACATGTTGCGCCCCTACGTTCTGTTCCATGCTCGCGAGTGGTTTTCTGCAGTGAACCCTGAAAGAGACTCTCAATCCTAATCTCTTCTCCCTGGCAGGGACTTGACCACATACTCGTCTCGGTCAACGCATTTACTTTTTTCACAGGTTACCGGTCACTGATTACCGGATCACTGACCAAGTGGGCGAGATAGGGCTCGAACCTACGACCTTCGCGATGTCAACGCGATGCTCTAACCAACTGAGCTACCCGCCCGGACGGATGGACATTATAACGATGGTGGGTCGATTTGGCAATCCTATCCGCTCCGTGCCCGTTGAGTAATTAATGAAGTGGACGCCTCGTCCAAGCCCCGGAGGCAAATATGAGTTCAGTCAAATACGTAACAGAGCAGGACTTCCAGGAGGAAGTCATCAGCGCAAGCACCCCTGTATTGGTGGATTTCACGGCGGATTGGTGCCAGCCGTGCAAGATGATCGCGCCCATCGTCGATCAACTGGCGGGGCAATGGGTTGGAAAGGTCAAGGTCGTCAAACTCGACGCGGACCAGAATCCCAACATCATGATGCAGTACGGCGTCATGGGCATTCCCACCCTCATGCTCTTCAAGAGCGGCGAGGTCAAGGAACGCATCACCGGCTACCTGCCAAAGGACAAGATCGAAGCCAAAGTCACCCCGCACATGTAAAGGTATAATGGAGCCGAAACATCGGCTCCATTTTTTTTCAAGAGGGATGCGCGTGTCGGAACAGGAACTTATTCAAGCGGGAATCTCCGCGCTCAAAGCGAACGACAAAGGACGGGCAGTCTCGATCTTTTCGCAGCTTGTCCGGCAATATCCGCATTCCGAAGGCGGATGGTATCTGCTGGGCATGAGCATCGACGACGCTCAAAAACGCGCCTATTGCTTTGAACGCGTGCTGGACATCAACCCCAATAACCCGGATGCAAAAAAGCAACTCGCGCTTCTTTCCCCGCCCGAGCCTGCCCCGGTCATCACCCCGCCGGAACCTCCCCTTCTGCATGTCCCTGCCTTCCTGGAAAGTCAAGCAGCGCAACAAGAAATCCCCAAAGACTCCCAACCTGAAACCCCGGTCAAAGCCCCGAAGCGAAAACAAAAGAACAACAATGCCATTCTCATCGCAACCATCAGCGGACTTTGCATCCTCGCCTGCACCGCCCTGGTCGCATTCAACCTGCTGGCTGGAAGGCTCACAAGCCCTGTTTCCGCGCCGTCCGCACTCGATCCGACTTCGACTTCCATTCCCATAACGAGCGAATCCGCCGCGATTACTTCCACCCCGCCCCCTGCCACACCTCTCGCAACTGCCGCGCCTACCTTGGCGTACACGCCCACATACGAATCGGCGCCTTGCATGTTCGAGGCGCCCCCCGGCGTGCGCGTCTCATGCGGGTACGCCATCGTGCCGGAAAACCGAACCAGCAGTTCCGGTCGCACTTTGAGGCTGGCGGTCGCGGTCTTTCACAGCACAAATCCGAATCCGGCGCCCGATCCGATCCTTTTTCTGCAAGGCGGTCCCGGCGGGCAGGCGGTACAGCTCAGCGCGGATGGATATTCCGTTCTGGTCGAGCCGTTCATCTCCACGCGGGATTACATCACCTTCGACCAGCGCGGCACCGGTTATTCGGACCCGCAGATGGATTGTGATGAACTGGAGAAAGTCCACCGGCAGGATATCTACGGTTCGATCGCGCCCGAATCAAGGGAACTGGTCTATCAGAACGCCTTCCTGGATTGCGGCGGACGTTTGCACGCACAGGGTATCGATCTATCCGCCTACTCCACGGTGGAAAGCGCCGCCGACTTGCGCGATATCGTCCGTTTGCTTGGTTATGAAAAGGTTAACTTGTACGGCGTCTCATATGGGACCCGCCTGTCATTGGTGACCATGCGCAACCACCCTGAAGTCGTCCGTTCGGCGATCCTGGATTCGGTCGTGCCCGTTGAATCGAACGTGATCGAAGAATATCCCAGGTCGGTCGATTCGGCTCTTTCACAAATGTTCACCAGCTGCGCCGCCGACCCAGAATGCGCCGGCGCGTATCCCGACCTCAAAGAGGTGTTCTGGGCGCTCATTCAGGAATTGGACGCCAACCCCATCACCCTGACCACATCCGCCTATCCCATGGGCACCGTCACCGAAACCGTGGACGGTTCATATCTTCTTTCTGTTACAACCGGTCTTCTGCGCTCACCAGGTTTCATCATCACGGCGCCGCAAACGATCTATCGAGTAAAGAACGGCGATTACTCCACATTGATCGCGGCGCAATATTCCCTGCCGTATGAATTCGAAGGCATCAGCCCGGGCTTGTACATTTCCATGATGTGCCGCGAGCATGTGCTGGATTCCACGCCGGAGGAATTAAGTCTTATTTCAGAGAAGGTTGGCGTTGAAGAAAAAGTGTTCCGCCCGTTCTACGGGGATTTTGGGGATATGTTTTCGGGGTGCAGGAACTGGGGCATCCCCGGACCAAACCTCGGGGAGAAAGATGCGGTCGTGAGCGACATCCCCAGCCTGGTCATCGAAGGATCGTTCGATCCCGCCACGCCTCCCTTCTACGGGAAACAAGTCGCAGAACGGCTGGCAAACAGTTTTTATTACGAATTCCCCGCCATGGGGCATGTCCCAACCACTGACGATGCCTGCGCCCTCAAGATCGCGCTGGGTTTTATTGCCAATCCGCTTTTGCGGCCGGACGATTCCTGTCTTGCCGTTTCTTCCCCCGCTGATTTCCTGGTTCCATACACAGGGACGCCTGCTCTCGAGTTGAACCGTGAACGCATCTCCGGGGTGACGGTGGATGTCCCCGGCGATTGGGAATTGACGATCGATGGTTTTTTCTGGCGGGGAGCCTCCGTCTTTGATATCACCCAGGTTACAGCCTTCCGGTCCGATATCACAGCGCAGGACCTGGTGGATTATTTTTCATCCAGTTTGAACGGCTATCGCGGCCTGGACGGTCCGCCTGCGGAGGCTGGCACGCGCCGGGCAAACGGGTACGAATGGATTTTTTACTACGCCACTTCGAACCAGCGGCCTGTGGATATCGCCATTGCGGAAGACGGCGATTCGTCGCTCGTGATCGTGCTTTTCTCTCACCCGGACGAGCACGACGCCCTGTATCGCACTGTCTTTTTACCCATGGTGGATTCGGCGCGATAGTCCGGGCTTTTTTGTTGACGACTCCCCCGCCTTCATGGTATTATTCGCCCGCTAAAAACCAGCCAAGAGCTGGGTTTGTTTTTGTCTAAAAGCAAGAGGAGAAGCATATAAGCGCCAACGAGTTTCGAGTAAATGAGGGCATCCGCGTGGCGGAGGTGCGCCTGATCGGTCCGGATGGGGGCAACGTGGGAGTCGTTTCCATCAAGGAAGCCTTGAAGATCGCACGCGAAGCGGAGATGGACCTGGTAGAGGTCTCGCCCGGCGCGAACCCGCCCGTCTGCCGCGTGATGGATTTCGGTAAATTCATCTACGAGAAGGCGAAGAAGGAACGCGAAGCAAGAAAATCGCAAACCAAGATCGAGGTGAAGGAGATCCGCCTGCGCCCCAAGACCAATTCGGCCCATCGCGGCTTCAAAGTGGACGATGCCCGCCGCTGGCTGGGCCAGGGACATAAGGTGCGCGTGACGGTCAAGTTCCGGGGGCGCGAAATGGATTACCCCGAGATCGCGCTCGAAGACTTGAAAGAAATTGCCGCCGACCTTGCCGATATCGCCGTCATTGAAGTCCCGCCGCAAATGGAGGGACGCACCATGCTGGTGGTGATGGCTCCCGCAAAAGCCGGGGCGGTGAAAAAGAAAGAGAAACCCGAACAGGTTGAGGCGAAGACCGAGGCGTAGTTTGGGCGAAGAGCAAGACCCAAAGATGTTGATTCGTCCGCGGGCAGAAATGTCCGCGGATTATTTTGTCTGAAAGGAGTCTATGCGATGCCACGCAAAGCAAAACCCGGCAAAAAATATAAATTGAAGACCCATAAGGCGACGTCCAAACGCTTTCGCCTGACGGGTTCCGGCACGCTTGTCCGCACCAAAGGCGGCAAGAGCCACCTGCGCCGACGCACGTCGGACCGCACCAAGGCGCTCTTGAGCGAAATGGTGACAGTGCAGGGCCGCAAGTACGTGAAGCGCATCAAGCGCCTTGCGCCCAACATGGAAGAGTAATCTTCCTGAAGGTCGAGTTTATCGAGACTGGTCGTCGTAAATTTTGATTTGCGGCTTTCGGGTGTGCGCAACTGGCGATTAGACCCGCCGACGCCCGCGAGTTTGCAGGAGGTAGAAATACAATGCGCGTTAAAGGAGGCCCGCAAGGGCACTTACGTCACAAGAAAGTTTTGAAGATCACGAAGGGTCAGCGCGGAGCAAAACACTTTTTGTTCAAGCGCGCCAACGAGGCGATGTTGAAAAGCCTCTGGTACGCGACCCGCGACCGCCGCGTGCGCAAACGCGATCTGCGCAAATTGTGGATCGCCCGCATCAACGCCGCGGCCCGCCTGAACGGCACCACCTACAGCCGTCTGGTGGCAGCCATGAAGAAGGCGAACATCGAGATCAACCGCAAGATGCTTGCCGACATTGCCGTGAAGAATCCGCAAGCCTTCGCCGCCGTGGTGGCGCAAACGAAATAACTTGTAGGGGCGACGCATGCGTCGCCCCTACAATTTTTAACGGGGGTAAAATAGATTCATGAACACTGTTTTGGTCGAAAAGAAATTCCAATCAGGCCAGTCGTTGCAGGTCGTGCAAGGCGATATCACCACTGAGGAAGTGGATGCCATTGTCAACGCCGCGAACGAACATCTTGCGCACGGTGGCGGGGTGGCATGGGCGATCTCGAGGAAGGGCGGTCCGACAATCCAACAGGAGAGCGAGGATTGGATACATAAATACGGGTTGGTTTCCCACGCGCATCCTGCATGGACCTCGGGCGGGAATCTGCCTGCGAAATACGTGATCCACGCTGTAGGTCCAGTGTGGGGAGATGGCGACGAAGACAAAAAATTATCGGATGCTGTGACCGGCTCTTTACAGGTCGCTGATGAATTGAAATGCGAATCCATCTCCATGCCGGCGATCTCGACCGGCATCTTCGGATTTCCCAAGGACCGCGCGGCGGGAATTATCTTCAATGCGATTACAGATTATTTTGAGAAGAATGCGAATTCCAGTGTGAAGCAAGTTCACATCGTGCTCTTTGACAAGGCGACGATTGACGAATTTAT
Organism: Candidatus Villigracilaceae bacterium; assembly: GCA_026645935.1. Lineage (GTDB taxonomy): Bacteria > Chloroflexota > Anaerolineae > Anaerolineales > Villigracilaceae > Villigracilis. Next base: position 5,306 of record JAPKMP010000017.1, read on the forward strand.
GAAGATCTGGAAACTGGAAATCGAATAATTATTACCATACACTATTCACCATTCACTCTCCCCATGATCACATCCAACCAAAACCCAAAAATAAAGATCGTCCGCGCTCTACTGGGGCGCGCCAAAGAACGCCGCGAGGCCGGAGCCTTTGTGGTGGAGGGAGTGAGATTGGTCGAAGAAGCGGCGAAGGGAGACTGGAGATTTGAGATTGTTTTGTATGATGAGACGTTGAGCAAACGGGGGAGATCGCAGGTCGAAAGTCTAAGGTCGCGCGACGTGGATGTAGAGGAAGTTTCCATCAGTGTGATGAAGTCCATCAGCGAGACGGAAGCGCCGCAGGGAATTCTCGCCATTCTCCAATTCTCACAATTACCAATTACCAATTACCCTGATTTCATCCTCATTCCCGACCAGGTCCGCGACCCGGGGAATTTGGGGACATTGTTGAGGTCTGCAGCGGCTGCGGGAGTGCAGGCTGCCTTGATCCCGCCCGAAACGACGGATGCTTTCGCACCCAAGGTATTACGTGCTGGTATGGGGGCGCATTTCAAACTTCCAATTCAAGAAATGAGTTGGAGTGAAATTGAGAAAGCAGTAGCCGGAATGCGAGTTTATGTCGCCGATATGGCCGGACGATCTTGCTGGGAAACAGATTTGCGCCAGCCTGTAGCATTGATCATCGGAAGTGAAGCGGAGGGGGCGAGCGACTCCGCGCGCAAGTTGGCGAATGGCAAAATAGGCATTCCCATGTCCGGTGAGACCGAGTCCCTGAATGCGGGAGTAGCGGGGTCAGTGTTGATGTTCGAGGTGTTAAGGCAGAGGAACCAAAAGGAGGTTTAAATGCCTGCATTCTTCATTCTCCACTACCGTTTCTTTCGCAGCCTTTGGCACGGATTACAGGACAGGGAATTCCGCGCCCTTTTTTATTGGGTCTTTGGCATCCTGTTGCTCGGCACGTGGTTCTATTCCAAGGTGGAGGGCTGGCGTGTGCTCGATTCCCTCTACTTCACAATTACCACCTTGACGACCGTCGGATACGGTGACTTTTATCCCAGAACGGATGCGGGCAAGATCTTTACGATGATCTACATCTTTGTGGGGATCGGCCTGCTCTCGGGCTTCGTGATCCTGCTGGGCGAGCGTTCGGGGTTGATCAAGCCTCCACAAAAACCCGAAGCGAAGAAAGATGACGATATCAAGAATTCATGAAGATACGTTCCATCACATATTTCTGCAACGCAAAATATCCCCTTGAAGAAAATGCCCTGCAGCAAGCGGGAGATTTTTTATCCAAAGCGAAATCTGCGTATGAGGCGGCGGGATATGAAGTGCAGACCGTCCGCGTGGCGACAATTTCATTCGCGAAGTTGCTGGGAGAAAAGCATATTGACGAGTTGCCAAGATATGCCGGGCATTTGACGCAGGTGATGAAGCAGAATGGTGTGGCATATGCGGCGTTGGGAGCCGCCCTGCCGGAATTGCCTCGCAGTTATCAGGTCATACCGGATGCGATTGCGGCGAGTGAAGGTGTTTTCTTCAGCGGTGTGATGGCAGATGCGCAGACTGTTCACATGGCACAGGTCAAGGCTTGTGCAGAGATCATCGTCAAGTCCGCGCCGCTCGACCCGGACGGGTTTGCCAACCTGCATTTCACCGCGCTGGCAAACGTCCGACCTCACGCGCCGTTTTTCCCCGCCGCGTATCACATCGGCGATCAACCCGCCTTCGCCATCGCCGTCGAATGCGCGGACCTCGCTGTGGAAGCGTTTGCGGAAGCAAAAACGGTTGACCAGGGGCGAAATATTCTGATCGAAAAAATTACAAAGCATGGGCAAACAATCAACAACATTGCTCAACTCGTCACACATCACTCATCACCCGTCACCTTCAAAGGCATCGACTTCTCCCTCGCCCCCTTCCCCGATGACGCTTATTCGCTTGGGAAGGCAGTTGAGAATATGGGTGTTCCCAAAATCGGTCTGCACGGATCGCTCGCCGCCGCCGCAATCCTCACTGACGCCATTGAGCGGGCGGACTTTCTGCACATTGGCTTCAACGGTTTCATGCAACCGATTCTTGAGGATACGATTTTAGCGAAACGCGCGGCAGAGGGTGTGCTTACTGTGAAAGATGCCTTGCTTTATTCGGCAGTCTGCGGCACCGGGCTGGATACCGTTCCGCTGGCGGGCGATGTGACTACGGAGGAAATCACGCCGCTTTTACTGGATATTTGCGCCCTGGCTTTGCGCTTGAATAAGCCGCTCACTGCAAGGCTGATGCCCATCCCTGGAAAAAAAGCGGGCGACGCCACCACATTCGATTTTGCCTTCTTCGCAAACGGCCGGGTGATGGCGCTGGAATCGAGTCCGCTGACAGGGGCGTTGAACCACGATTCGGATTTCAGGTTGAATCCCAAGCGTCTGAAATGAGGCGGAGAGACGGGTACACTCCGGGTGGTAGAGTCATTGCACGGGGGAATCATCAATCAATCCGTATGAATGAGATTAAAACGGCGTAAGCAGATTAAAACCCCGGCTAAATTTGGATGCGCGGCGGGTTATAATTAAGTCGATGAGTAACGGAGGTTTCACCATGAATTTTCGTAAGTTCCGCTGGCTGGCAGGTTTTGCCATTGCGGCTGTGCTTCTAAGTTCGTGCAATGTCGGAGCCACCCCGCCGCCCGCGCAGGATGTCGGCGCGATCCAGACCCAGGCTTTCTCCCTGGTCTTGACCCAGGCCGCAGATCAGGCGACACAAACCGCCGCCGCAGTTCCTCCAACGCCGATTCCGACCAATACGATTGCGCCAACCAACACCGTTGCAGTTTCCACCACTGATCCGTTCGGGATTCCCACCAACACGCCCTTCACCTTCAACACCCAACAGCCAGGCTTTACCCCACAGACGGGACTTCTCGGTACACCGACAGGGACGCCGGGCGCGTATAGCACGGTCACAACCAAGAATGGCTGTAACGACGGGTATCTTGTTGGCGAATCCAACCCCTACGATGGCAAGACCATCCTGATCGGGGAAGAATTCACCAAAAACTGGGAATTCCTCAACACTGGCACATGCACATGGGACGAAGGTTATTCATTTGTATTTATCGAGGAGTTTTCCACGGGTCCGTTGTACGTCCTGCCGAAGACTTACACAATACCCAAGGATGGACCCTTTACCAAACCCGGTGAATACCGAACGTTTTCCGTCCCAATGAGGGCTCCCAACAAACCCGGGGATTACACCTGGTATTTCAAAATCCGGGATGACGCCGGTCAATACTTCGGGTCTCTCGTCTGGGTCCGGATCATCGCCGTATTGAAATAGAAAGCAGGGAACTCATGAAAAAAATCTTTGCCCTTCTTGTGCTGGGAGCGTTTTTTTCCGCCTGCGCTCCCGCCGTCCCCATCGAGCCGACAGTGGATGTGAACGTCGTCCGCACCTCGGCGGCAAGCACTGTGATGGCTGAATTTACGCTGACAGCTGCATTCGCCACACCCACATCCCAGTCTCTCCCTTCCGAAACGCCGACCCCGGAATTCCTTCCGCCTACCGAAACCGCCGTCCCGCTTTTCACCCTGGACCCGACCCAGGCGGCTCTGACTCCCGACGCCCTGTGCGACGACTACTCGTTCGACCTCGCCACCCTCGATGTCACCATACCCGACGGCACACCCATGACGCCCGGACAGGAATTCGTCAAGACCTGGAAGATCAAAAACACCGGCATCTGCACCTGGGATACAAATTACAAACCCATTTTCTCCTATGGCTCGCCTCCCAACGAACGGATGGGCGCCCAACCCGTTCCGCTTGCAGCCCTCGTCGCACCGGGTCAGGAAGTGGACGTATCCGTCCAATTCAAAGCTCCATCCACCGCTGGCGAATACACCGGATACTGGCAAATGGTGAACGCCAAGGGTATTCCTTTTGGAAAGAAAGACTATATTCTTATCGTGAAGATCGTTGTCCAATAAAAACGAACTCACCCGAGACATAAAAGACAAAGCGCGCCAGCTGGGATTTATCCTGGCTGGCGTTACTTCTTGTGAGCCGACCGAACACTTTGACATCTTTCAGGAATGGCTGGATTCGAACCGCCACGGCTCGATGGACTACCTCGCCTCGGAACGAAGCCGCGAGCGGCGCGCTGACCCGGGCTTGATCCTCCCCGAATGTAAGTCCATTCTCCTGCTGGCGTTGCCATACAAGCCAATTTCTGAATTCAAAATTCAAAATTCAGATTTCAGGATTTCCTCCTACGCCTTGGGCAACGACTACCACGATATCATTCCTCCCCGATTGAAAGAGATCGTTCGATTCATCGAAGAACGGGTTGGGCATCATGTTCCCAGCCGCTGCTACACGGATACTGGCCCGATTCTCGAACGTGAACTGGCTCAACGCGCTGGACTCGGCTGGATCGGCAAAAACTCCATGCTCATCAACCCAAAAGCAGGCTCGACCTTCCTGCTCGCAGAAATTTTTCTCGGCATCGAACTCGAAGCTGATGAACCATCCCGAACCGATCACTGCGGGACCTGCACCCGATGCGTCGAAGCCTGCCCCACGAATTGCATTCTCCCAAACCGCACTATTGACTCGCGGCGCTGCATTTCCTACCTCACCATCGAAAACAAGGGTGATATCCCTGAAGAGTTGCGCCCAAAAATGGGAGATTGGATCTTCGGATGCGATATCTGTCAGCAAGTCTGCCCGTGGAATCGATTCTCGCCGCCGGGTGATCCCGGGCTTGAACCGTCCATTCCGCTCCCTGTTTTATCCGACGATTTGACCATGACATCTTCAGAATTCAATCAAAGATTCAAGCGTTCCCCGATCAAACGCGCCAAACGCCGCGGATATTTGCGCAATCTCGCGGTGGCTGTTGGGAATCATGGCAACGGGAACGACCTGCCCTTGCTTGAAAAAGCGGCACAGGATGGTGAGTCTTTGATCCGGGACCATGCGGAATGGGCGATAAATAACATCAACCGCAGGTCCATCTTTTAGCGGAACATCTCTCATCAACACGATCTTTCACGCTGCAACCGTGACCTATCCCAAGAGCCAATATGAACAAACTTCTCATCGCCACAAACAACGAGGGCAAGATCGTTGAATTCAAGGAACTGCTCGCTGGCTCCGGCATAGAATTCGTTACGCCCGCACAAATCAACCTGCAACTCGAAGTCGACGAGGACGGATCCACCTATCGGGAAAACGCCGCCAAGAAAGCAATCGCCTTCGCCCAAGCCAGCGGACTGATCTCCCTCGCGGATGATTCCGGCCTCGAAGTGGATGCGCTGGGCGGCGCGCCTGGTCTTTATTCGGCGCGATATTCCCCCAAACCGGGGGCGAACGATAGAGATCGAAGAAACTTCCTTTTGAAGAATCTCAAGGACAAACCGCGACCCTGGACGGCACATTTCCATGCCACGATTGCGGTTGCCAGACCCGCAGGGGAGATCGAATTTGCCGAAGGGAATTGCTTTGGCGAGATCATCCCCGAAGAACGCGGCATGGGCGGGTTCGGGTACGATCCGATCTTTTTGTTGACGGAACTGGGGAAGACGATGGCGGAGTTGGAAATGGAGGAAAAGAATCGACTCAGTCACCGGGCAAGGGCGGTGATGGCGGCAATGCCATTATTGAAAAAGATGTTATCAGAGAAAAACTCGTAGGTCGCGCCGGAGCATGACCGACAGGTTCAGTGTGAAAAAAAATCAAATGGGCGGTACCAGCCCAATGTCAGGAAAGAGGCGGGAGACTCTCCAAAAATTCCTTCAATAATCTTCCGACAACATCCGGCTGCTCGAGCGCGAGCATGTGACCGGCTTCCTTGATCAGGTGCAAACGCGCCCCGGGCATCTTCTCCGCGAGGAATTCGGAATACTTTGGCTGGGTCATTACATCCAAGGTGCCGCAAAGGATGAGGGCTGGAAGCTGGATCGAGTCGACACGATCCGTCACATCGAACGAATCACAGGCGAGAAAATCGCCCAGCAGGGTTTGCGGATCGGTCTTCATCATATTCTGAGTGGATAACCGCAAAAGGTCTTTCGGAACATCCGGGCTGAAACTATATTCGTTAATCAAAGCCACCGCATCGGCGAATGTAGCGGGATTGAGAGCTTTTTCGAGGATCATAGGCGAGACGCGAAGTCTCGCCCCGGCTCCAAGCAATGCAAACCCCGAAAGTTTTTCGGGCGCATCCAGCGCAATGGTCAAGACAATGGCGCTTCCCATGGAATGTCCCGCAAGGACCGGTTTGCGAATCCGGTTTTCGTCCATGAACTGCAAAACATCCGATGCATATCCGCGAACGGATCCCCGGCCCGCGCCTTGTGATTCACCGTGACCGGGCAGGTCGAGCGTGTAAACCGTTTCACCTGCGAGCCTTCTGAGAATTGGATGCCAGGATAAAAAGCTGCCGCCTGCGCCGTGAATGAGGATCAACGGCGGCCGGCGGCTCGGAGTCCCGGGTGCGTGATGGATGTGATGCAAGAGGTTTATTTTCTGCGGGCGTGATGCAGGCGGTCGGCGGCTTCCTCGGTGAGCGGAATGTAAACTTGCACATTCGTACCCTTGCCCGACTTCGATTCGATATTGAGCAAGCCGTTCACCAGTTCGGCCCGCTCGCGCAGGTTCACCATGCCGAGGCTGCTGCTGGAACGTTTTTCGTAATTCTGGGTGATGGCTTTCACGTCAAAACCCACGCCGTTATCGATAATTTCCAAAAGAACGACCCCCGTCTCCACCTGCCGCAAACGCACGGTGATCGTATCGGCCGCGGCGTGCTTGCGCGCGTTGTTGACCGCCTCTTCGATGATGTAGAAGATCACACCCTGCTTGCCCATCTCCAACTGCTGCGCCGCGTTCTGGTCGATCTCCACCACGACGCGCTGGGCGAAGGTCTCCATCATCTTATCCGCCATCGATTGAATCGCTGCGGCAAGGCCCTGCGACTCGAGGATGAGCGGCCTCAGGGTAAAGAGCATGTGCCGGATCTCCTTGGTGGTGCGATGCGCCAGATCTTCCAGCTTGACCAGTTCTTCATTGGCGCCTTTGGGATCCTTTGAAAGCATGCGGCGTGAGATGTTCAAACGCATCGCCATGGCCGCCACCGATTGAGTGGGACCGTCGTGCAGGTCGCGCGCCAGTTTCTTGCGCGCTTCTTCGTACACATCCGCCATGCGTTCTTTTTCCTCCACCAGGTCCTGGTAGAGGCGCGCGTTCTGAATGGCGATGACCGCCTGGCGGCCGATGATATCCAAAAGGTTCGTGCGTTCGGTGGTGAAGTAATCGGGTTCGGGGTGGGCAAAGATCAGCACGCCATAGACGTTGAATCCGCTGCGCAGGGGGAAGATGTATCCGCTGGTGCAATTGCGGAGCGCCACCACCCGCCCCAATTCCTGGTCGTAGCCGATGTCATTGAATTTGAAGGGTTCGCCCTCATCGATTGCTCTCTTGAGTATTCCCTCCGTGCCGTCGAAGGTGATCCGCATATCGGCGTTGGTAAAACGCCTCGCAGAACCAACCCGTAGTTTTCCGGCGTTGAAGAGCATCACCGCGCCCACCAGCGGATCGCTGGTCGTCTGCTCCGGTTCCAGGTTCGGGTTTAGAGCCGAGGCGCTCATATCGAGGGCGGAATCGAGCACGCGTTTGTAACTGAGGGTGGTCGAAAGCGTGGAGGTCAGTTCGTAAATGGCGCGCATGCGCTCGTTTTGAATGGCGCGTTTTCTCTCCTCTTCGTCCCCCCAGATGGATCGGTTCTTGCGCATATGGTCCATCAACCTGCGCCCAAGAAAACCGAAGAGGATGCCCAGCAGACTCATGATGCCTGCGATCAGGACCGCAAGGAGCAGGTTGCCTTCATTCCGCAGACCGGTATAGATCACAAGCCCCGAAAAGATCAGTGAAGTGACGACCGCGCCGATGATCTCGAAATAAATGGAGCCTGTCAGGATCGGAAGCAAACCCGCCCAAAATGCCGGACCGCGCACGCCGCCCTGCATCCAGAAAAATGCGCCCGCCAGGATGATATCCACTGCAATATTAAGCCGTCGATGATACGAAGTGCGCACGTTCAATCCCGCCAGCGCCGTCATACCCAGATTCCAGAAAATTAACAAACCCAGGGTCCAGGTGGAGCCGATATCCAGTTTCTGCCCGAGACCCAGCGAAACGATCAAGCCCACCAACATGATCCAGCGTAATGATATGGCGAACCAGTCCGCCATGTATGGGGTGTCGAATCGTTTCATCATTGCCTGCCAATAATAACGAAAAAGACGGGGTTCGACAACATCCCCGACGTTACAGTCGAATTACACCTACACCGTATCGTACCCCATGCGCTCCAGATAACCGACCAGTTTGGTCAATATGAACCTTTTTTGTTCGCTTGTATAGGCATTACGGAAACGCCCGATCTGGCCTTTGTAGTAGTGCAATCCCTGTTGAGAGTCGTTCGCGCCGGGACGATATTGCTCGATCACCGCGCGGACCTCCGGCTTGGCCGCGTCCAGGTTGAGATATTTCAAAAGGCGGGCCGATTCTACCTCGTAATTCGTTAAAAGATCCTCGTAGCGTGCGACAAGCACATTCTTCTCCGCAATCCACATCTCCCAAATGCGGACGTACTCCATGATGAAGTCCATGCTTTTATCGAAATCCGACAGGTAGGAAAATGCGTTGGGGCGTCCCTTGGCAAGCGCGCGTTGACCGAAATCGAATGCCGAGAGCATGGCGTCACGCGGGTCGCGATAGATGTAGGTGATGCGCAACAAACCCAGCGTTGCCAGAAAACGCGACGCGCCGGATGGCGCCGCGTGGGCTTTGATCACAAAAGTATTGCCCATCAGCGCGGGAATGGCCACCATCGCAAGCCTGCGCGCCGAAAGCACGCCAATGTTGCAATTGACCTCCGTAAGAATCTTCTGTAACTTGTATCTTTCGCGGATGTCGCGCGCATCGGCGCATCCTGTCGTTTTCATCAGGTCGTGGATGAGGTTATAGTGCCAGCCCGACCCCGCGCGCGGCATTCCAACGGAAAGGACGATCATGAAACTTCCTTATTCGATAGATTAACGGCAATCCCAGCCATGATCCCCGGCACGATCCAAATGTTCGGGGTGGTCAGCGAATCCTGGGTGAAATTATACAAGGCGATGGCAACCCACGCAAATACACCGGCGATTGCGGCAAACCGCGCCCAGGCTGGCCCACGCCTGTAAAGAGAAAGTGTTTCACCCAACAGGTAAAGTTGAAAAGCAATGAAAAGGAAGAAACCGATCAGACCGGTCTCGGCGAGCAGACGTACGTAGAGATTTTTGGGATTGGGATACAACTTGTTCGCCGGGTCGAGTTGTTTTGCGATCTCGGGGACAGTAGTCAGCGCCCAATCAGGCAGGTTTTGATAGATGTAGAACCCGCTTCCTCCCAAGCCGACGCCTGTCAGCGGATATTCTGAATACGCAGACAACGCCCCGACTGTGTACGCTCCGCGCGCACCGGCGTTGATGTCCACGATGTATTCGTTCAAGCTTTCGGCATTGACCTCCCACAGGCGGCGGAAGTAATTCTTTTGGCTAAGAAAAAGAAACGCGCCTGCGATAACCCCAATAAGAGCGACAATGATCGAAAGGCGAAAGATGAAAGATGTAAAGCGCTTTTCTTTAAAACCTTTGATATACCAAGCCCATATGCCGCGGAGAATGTCGCGCCCGAATATAAGCGTCATCAAACCGGAAACGCCGATGGTGATGAGCAAACCTCCGCGTGAGTAGGTGGCAAACAATACGAGGGTGGATAAAGCCAGAAGCGCAGGCTCAAGCCAGGTCAGCGAAGTGAGGCGGAATTTTGTCAAAACAGCGGCAAAGAGAAATGGAAAAAATATCGTCGCAAGTTGTCCCGCCAGCCACGCCGGTTCATACGCCAGGCCCGAGATGCGGTTCGTACGCACGAGTTCGCGCATCGAAAATGCCAGCTGCCAATGCGTGACCATTTCCTTTTCAAGCAGACCCGTATAAAACGTGATGGCTTGCAGTCCGCTCCAGACAAGGTCGACACATAGCCCGGCGAAAATCCACTTGACGGTGAAACGCAGATCAGCTTCGTCATTGTTCATCCAGACGGCAGCGACAAAGAAAGCGCCGCCGATGAAAAGCGTCACAAGAGCGCGAATGACGCGCCCGTCGTAGGTTTGTCCGCGCAGGGGGATCGGGTCTATCAATGCGCCGATGCTGGATGAGAAAAAAGCGTATAAAACAAACACGCCAAGCGCGATGAACGCGCCAGAGAATGTCAGCGATATTTTCCTGCGCCATGCCTGAATAAGAAGAAGCGGTAACAAGATCGCAAGCGGATACAAAGCCAGCGGGCGGACAAGCGTGCTTTCGCCCAAACCGGGGAACCAGCGAAAACTGGTAACAGGCAGGGTGAGCAGGGCAAGACCCCAAAGTAATTTTATGGCGGACTCCAAAGTCTCCCGGCTTTGGAGTATATTCGTGGATTTGCCTTGAGCCATAAAACCTTCCAACATCAGGAGATGTTGGAGTCCTTTCGGCGGATGAACAAAACGAAGAAAACTGCCAAAAGAAGAAATCCGCTTGCGCCTGCGAGAAGGTAATCGCTCAATGGTACGCTTCGTTCCCTTGGCAGGTCCGCGGATTGGGTCACTTCGAGTCTGATGAATTCATTCAGGCCGCCCGCTTGAATTTCTGTTTGAATTTTTTCTACAAACGCGTTTGCCCACGCGGTTGCGAATTCTTCCGCTTTTTTGGGGTCTTGATCATCCGCATAAAAATGCCAGCCTGCTTCGGCAGGTTGGGATAGGGTCAACTTCCCGTTGCGCAATTGATCGATCGGCGCGTTCAATCGACACAGCACGTCGTCAGACCAGGCGAGTTCTTCCATTTTGCGGGCTTCACGCTCGAGGTAATAAAAGTCCTGCCGGTCGGTGTTGGTCGGGAAGGCTTCTTCGAAATTAAAATCCACGTTGACGGTGGCTTTGGCGCGATACGGCGGAGGGACGATGGCATGGAACGCCGCGCCGATGGCGGAACCGATCAACGCGCCTAAGACCCAAAAGCGCCAGGCTTTCAGCAGGCGGATGAGATCGTCGAGGGAGGGGGGAGAGAAGAGATACATTTTCGATTTACGATTATTTGATTTACGATTTTAATTGGATGATGCGTAAAACGCGAGACGCAAAACGCAAATCACGGATCACGCATTACCTTTGATCCGCCATTTCCAAAGCGGACCGATGATCTTACGGAGATAATATTTTGCCACAATCGGCGCGAAGAATGAACCGCCGTCTCGGTAATGAATCCTGAGCATTTCCTTCCAGCCGCGTTCGTCGTCCACATTGGTCTTGCTGGAAGTGTGAATGCGGAAGTTCGACCACGTCCTGCCTGGAAGATATCGAATCGGCGCGATTTTGGCGATTCTCACCCACAGGTCATAATCCATTGCAAAAAAGAAAGACGGGTCGAGCGGACCGAGTTCCTTCCAGTATTTGGCGCGGAAGAACATCGTCTGTTGGGGGATGTGAACGTAGCCGCGGCGCAGCCTTTCGTAATCGGTCTGGCGCGAGGCAAACTTGCCGATGATCTTTCCTTCTTCGTCGATGAAATTGCAGTCCGCATATACCATCCCCACATTGGGATTCGCGATCAGGAAGTTGACCGCATCCGCGACGGCGTGAGGAGTGGCGTATGTGTCGTCGGAGTTGATCCAGGCAAGGATGTCGCCTTTGGCTTTGGCAAATCCTTTGTTGATCGCATCCGTCTGACCTTTGTCCTGTTCGCTGACCCATAAAGCGATCCGTCCCTCATATTTTTTGATAATGCCCGCGCTGCCGTCGGTCGAGCCACCATCGATGATGAGGTATTCGATATGGCGATAGGTCTGCCCGAGCACGGATTGGATCGTCGCTTCGATAAAGTTCGCCTGGTTGAACGAGGGAGTGACGATGGATACGAGAGGAAGGGCGGCTGGTTTCATTCAGTTTGCTCAAGGCGGCGTCTCGCCGCCGAGGACGGCGGCTGAGCAATACTTATTTCCATTCCTCTTCGGAATAGAAGAATTCAGAAACGCCTTCCGTGATCTTGCGGACGCGGGAGATTTCTTCGGGAGAGAGGATCTTCTTCCAGTTATCAAGGTTGGCGCGGCTGTCTAGATTGACGGAGTGGGTCCTGTTCCGCGCCAATCTCACCGGGTTCTCGGAACTGCTGGAGTTCTCAATGATCTTCTGGACGCGTTCAGTAAAGTCCATACCGAGGGATTTGTATAAAATTTGAAATCTGTTCACGGGGTCGAGGGAAAGGTCTTCGTGGCGGACAATGCCAAATTGCGGGAACGACTCACGGGTCCCATGAACGAAGCGATAGATGAACTTCCACAACAAAGCCGCTTGACTCACGATGTTATTTTTGTCGATTGCTTGCATCGCCGCGCGATCCGCCTCGAGATGGTCGCGCATCAGGAGCGGCTGATTGAGCAGGTTGTTGAAATCGTAATTCCAGCCGAGACGTTTGAGACTGCCGGCGAATCCCGCTGGGTGCCTGGCAGTGATGACGATCTTGCAGTGCAATCGGTTCGCAAACCAGGGCGTGGAGAAGACCGCGAACGGGTCTTTGATGAGCGCGCGCTGGCCGGACATGCTCCCGTTGAAAAAGATGCGGAAATCGCGCCCCATGCGCAGGAAATCTTTGAGCGAACGGAGGGATTTGATCTCCAGCCAGGTGTGGTATTGAAAGTTCAGCAGTTCACGGTAGGCGGGCAGGTATTCCGCTTCGTTCTCTTCTGTAATGTAGGTGTACCAATATTTGACCGGCACGCGGAAGACGCCGGGCCGATGCAAAACGTTGAGCGGCTCGCTGATATAAGCGGTATCCGCGGCGGCGGCGAGCATTTTACCGACCCAGGTGGTGCCGCTGCGATGCGACCCGGTGACGAGGATGGGAGTCAGTTCATTGGCTGAAATATTCAAGGATGTGTTCCTCTTCGATGGATACGGCGCTGATGGAATGAACATCGTACAACTGCGCGGCACAACCATTCAGCCAAAAAAATGGCCGGACGTCCAGTTCCTTTACGCCTTTATAGCCATCCAAGCCGGGAATGATCAGTTCTTGCTCACCGCGAGCCTTCATATCGTAGATCATCCGCTCCCGTTCATCCCAGCGCAGGGCAAAGAGGCGGCGTTCTTCGTAGGTGGAGAGAGGCTGGCGCGTCATCCACAAGGGATAGAGAAAAGAAAGGAACGCCAGCGCAAGGGCGGCATTTTTCACGAAGACCGGGGGTTTAATAAAGGATAGTACATATCCGGCGCAAATCCCCAGTGCCATGATGGCACCCATGAGCAGATAATATGCCGGGAACCGCACCCGCTCCAACGGGTAGGACTGCCCATACGCGCTGGGAGCAAAGGCGGCGAAGATCAACCCGTAGAGCAGAACCGGAATGAGAAGGAATATCCAGTAAAATCGTGTTTCGATTTTTTTGGTACCCTTATCCAAAAAGAACTGGTACGAGAACAAGCCGGAGATCGCCAACAACATAAAGAGGGGCAGGGGAAGGTTCGTCACTGCGACACGCAGGAAAAGGAAGGAAAAATTCACGTCGCGGATGAGGACGGTCATAAGCGAGGGCGGACCATTCTCTTCGTTGATGCGAAACTCATTGGCGGGGGAAATGAACATTGCAAACAGTGCCGCCAGCGCGCCAATGAGCATGGCGGTCAGCAGGGTCAGCGCCGGTTTGCGGCGGGCGGATGTGTCGAAATAATAAACGCAGGCGATCGCAAGCGAGAGAATCGAAATGTGCAATGCACCCAGGGTCTCGGAAAGTCCGCCATTGAAAAATGCCAGGAAGGCGAAGAGAACCGCAATGGGGAGGGAGGCTTTTTGCAGGCGGACGAGCCTCACCATCCATGCTGTGAGGAGTGTAAAGAAAACGATGGGGGTCAGGTAGGATACCTGCCCGGGCCGCCAGTAAAGGACCTGGAAGAGGTTCGGTGTGGTAAAAAAGGAGAAAAGGATAACCGCTTCGGCGGCGAGCAAACGGACCGGCGCTTCAAGTTTTGTCTCCAGCATTTTGTTCAACTCAGCCGACAGCCAGTACAAGCCGGTCCCCCAGAGCAGGATGTGCAGGGCAGGCACAAACGCGATGTTGCGGGGGAAGAGTTCCCAAAAGCCAAGGACGAACAGGTTGGAAAACCGGTTGGATTTAAGAAGATATTTGTTCCAACTGTTGGTGAAGATATCGCCAAATTTCACCTGGGCAAGCAGACAGTAATCGTCGCCCATGTAGCGGGTGAAGATCCCAAGATAGGCATATACGGCAAGCGCCGCCGTCATGGCAAGGACGCCAAACCATGCAAGATAGGTCAATGATTTATTGGAGGACATTGTTTACTTCATCAAAATGCAGTTAAATACCCGTCCACTTCGGCAGGACGGGATGGCGCTCGAATGATTGAATGCCATAAACCAAGTATAATTCATCCAATGAACCGAGAATAGGATGTGAGCACTCAGGCATTCTCGGGACTCAAACAATCATTAGAATGAACTCGACTGGAACGTTTCCTGGGGCAGTTATCAACCCACCGGCACGGTGACAAATGAATCGAAAGATAAATCGGCGTGACTTTCTCAAACTCGCAGGCCTGTTGCCTTTAAGCCTTGCGGCAGAACCCTTTACAAGATTTGCCAGTTCAACAAATGAGAAGCAGCCAGAACAACAGAATGTGCTTGTAGTGGTATTCGACGCATTTTCCAGCTACAACATATCCCTTTACGGCTACCCCCGCGAAACCACGCCGAACATAAACAGGCTTTCTGAACGGGCGGTTCGATATCACAACCATTACGCAGGCGGGAACTTTACCACACCGGGAACGGCGTCCTTATTAACCGGCGTCCTGCCCTGGACGCACCGCGCCTTTCAACCGGCGGGAACGGTGACTGAACAGTATGTGAACCACAACCTTTTCAGTGCATTCAAGGATTATTATCCGATAGCCTACAGCCATAACGGTTGGGTGAATATCCTGCTATATCAATTTCTGAGCCGGTCCGATGAATTAATCCCCAGGGACAAACTTTTGCTTGGATCGGACGAACTCCTTCATATCCTGTTCAGGAATGATGACGACATCGCCTCCGTCAGCTGGCTGAGGGATATCAATGTCGAGGAGCAGGGATATGCCTATTCCCTGTTTCTCTCCCGCCTTTATCAGGAGTACCAGGAAAAAAAGTTCAAAGACCTCAAGCATTTATTCCCCCTGGGTCTTCCCACGGCCGGTTCGGCCGGTTCAGACAACATTTTCTTATTGGAAAATGCAGTGGATTACCTCGCCGACCGTCTCACGACGATCCCACAGCCTTTCGTCGGCTATTTCCATTTTCTTCCGCCGCACGATCCCTACAGGCCGCCGACGGAATTCTACAAACACTTTCACAATGATGGTTTCAAGCCTCCCAAAAAGCCGAAGGACATTTTTGCAAAGAGACCGCCAAAGGATATTCTTGCAAAACGCGCAGAGTATGATGAGTTCATCCTCTATGTGGATAGGGAGTTCGGACGGCTGTACGAAAAATTGGAATCCGCAGGGTTGTTGGAAAACACCTGGCTGGTCCTGACCTCCGATCATGGGGAGTTGAACGAACGCGGGATCACCGGTCATAGCACGGAAGTGCTCTACGAGCCAGTTATCCGCGTTCCGCTGATGATCTTCGAGCCGGGGCGTAAAACCGGCATGGACATCCATGAAAACACCAGTGCGGTGGACGTAATCCCCACGCTGACTCATGTCACCGGACAGCCCTTCCCCGATTGGGTGGAGGGAGGAATCCCGCTTCCGCCATACGGATCGGGAACGGAGTCAACGCGTAATATTTTCACAGTGCGAGCGAGCAAGAACGGGCAATACGACCCTCTTACCCAGGCGTCGGTGATGATGGTGAAGGGAAACCATAAACTTCATTATTACTTCGGGTATTCTCTTCTTCCGGAAATGCAGCAGATAAAACTCTTCGACGTAAAGGCGGATCCCGAGGAACTAACCGATCTATCCGCGTCACAAAGAAATCTTGCCGGCTCCCTTTTGGACGAGATGAAGGCTAAATTGGATGAGATAAACAAACCTTATCAATAAGATCAGAAGGGATTTACTGGGAACATCCTTTATTAGACTTCCTGCAAAAGCCACCATTTTATCTTGCTCAAGGCGGCGTCCCCGCCGCCGGGGGCTGCGGCGGGAGCACTTATGCAAGAGGTCTATTCCATTAAATTATAGATCACGTAGCCGTTCCCTTCGGCAAAGACGGGATACTGTTCGAGTTTTTCCATCAGGAAGGGTTGGCGCTCAAAGTCATCGAGATCGGTGACGATGAACAAATCTTTTTTGACAATGAGTTCTTCGAAATAACCTTCGAAGTCACGTCCCGGTCCGCGCTCATCGCCATAAAGCAAGTCGCCGGAGGTGGGCCAGGAACTGATATTACGCCAACCCCAATATGCCATGCGCGCGCCATAGTCCTGGGTCAGGCCTGCCAGATTGTATCCGTCCGTCTTTGCGCGGATTTCCTCCCACATGGCGGCTTGGGGGCGGTAATCCACGGCGTTGAGTTGATTGCGGACATTCCAGAGAGAGGCAACAAGACCAATAAAAAGAAAGAGGAAAGAAGAAAGACGAAGAACTTTTGTTTGAGTAAGTTGGGCAAGTTTCGCGAAAAGAAAATCCGCAAGCGGCGCAAGCGAAAGCGCAAGGATGGGAATCAAAGGCAGGGAGTAGTAATCGTGGGTGGAGATGTGAAAGTTAAAGTAAAGCCCAAAGAGGACGTACCCGGCCCAAAGTCCAAGAAGGAAGCGGAGTTTTTTATCCGCAAAGAAAAACAATCCCAGCAGCGCAAGCCCGAGCATGAATCCGCCCGCGACCAGATTCAACATATTCAACCAGCCAATATAATAGGACGGTTTGAAAAACAGCGAAGGGATGAAACGGCCGGCGAATTGCTGACCGAGATAATCTTCGACAAAAATTCCATAGATGAGATATGCCGCGCCGGGGAGGATTCCCAAGAGACTCATGACATATATCTGCGGATTCTTCAGCGCCTCTTTCATGGACCTGTAGCTGAACACCGCGCCCAAGCCTCCGCCTACAATGAAGAACGCCGCCGGGAATTTGATGAAGATGGCAAGCCCGCCAAAGATGCCAGCGAGAAAGGTTTTTAACCACGAAGGGTCACGACCCCCATTCCGGGGGCTTAGGGCCACGAAGGTTTTCCTTTGTGTGGCTTTGTCTTCCTGGTGGTTGAAGGGTTTTTCACCCGCCCATTCCCAGACCGCCCACAAAAACATCACAATGAGCATCGTCATCAGCGGATCGGGTTGGAAACTGCGGCTGGCGATGATGGCGTATGGAAGAAAAAGATAAATTGCTGTTGACACAATTGCGCCATCGTCAGAGACAAGACGCCGCGCCAGCATGTATAGAAATATCCCGCCTATTAGCCAGAACGCGGAGGAATAAATGCGCGCGACCCAGACCCGCTCGCCGGTGAAGCGATACGTCCATGCGACAATTCTTTCGAAGACTTCCGGCTCTACCGAGGCGCGGAACTTCCACTGCTGGACGGCGAAGGCGCGTTCTTCGGGAGAAACATCGAAGCGGGTCTCGTAATACATTCCGCGCGCCTTGAGCGCCGATACCAATTGGCGGGTGGAATGAAATTCGAGCGGCAGATCGGTCAGATCGTACAGGCGGATGGCAAGAGCAAGTACAAAGATCACGATCAGGGCAATTGTCCGCCCTATGCGGGTGGGGAAAAATCTTTCCATGATGGAGGAGTATTGTAACGTATAGTGCAACTTACCTTCTTCAAACCGAGAAGTATTAACGCAAAGGCGCAAGAGTTTATGACACAGCTTTTTGACGAAAAGATTTAATCATTGATTGAATTGAATCCATCACCCGCTCTTCGCGCTTAACCCACGTCAACTGCTCCACATCCTTGCGGGCTTGCATACCCAATGACAAGCGTCGCGGCTCATCGGCAAGCAGTTTCTCAATTTCCACTTTCCACTCACCAATCACCGATTCCCAATCTCCCAATGTACCAGCGCCACAAAACACCGCATTGCCCTCATTCAACACTTCGCGTATCGAAGGCAAATCCGCGGAAACAATTCCGCGCCCCGATGCCATGTACTCGAACATCTTCATCGGGTTGATGACCTCGGCGATGTCCTGTCCGCTCGAAGCCTCGATGGAGCGCGAGTACGGCATCAGCAGCACATCCGCCGCGGCTTGATATAGCGGGATCGACTCATGCTTCACGAAGCCGGTCATCGTCACGTTGGTCATGCCCGCATCGGTCAATTTGCCGCGCCAAAAATCCACCAGCTCGGGCGTGCCGCCCACCCACAAAAAATTCACAGCGGGCATTTGTCTGGCGAGTTCAAACAACAGATCAGCGCCTCTGCCGGGATAGATATGACCCGTGAATCCAACCGTCAGCCCCTCTTTCAAATTTAATTGACGACGCGCTTCGGTGGGATTTGGCAAACCCAAATACTTCTCCAACTCTACGCCGTTCGGCGCGAGCAAAATCGCTTCATTCGGGAACTCGAACTGGGTCGAGCGCTCCAAAGCTTTTCTCAATGTTGACGTGGTGACTGTCATCACCTTGGGAGTCTTTTGCTTCCAGAACTGGCGCATCCACCACACGCCGAGCTTGCCGGAATTATCCGCGTGCATTTCGAGGACAACAGGATATCCCATCCACGCGCCCAACGCCGCGGACTGTGGCAGCCAGGTATAGATCAACTCTGCGCCAAATTTCTTCGCAGCTCGCTGGGCATGGACGATAAAGTCGAGGCGTTTGAGTCCGCTGATGGATGGGAGCAGTTCGAGGTCGGGCGTGAGGCGCAGACCGTAGTGAGTAATTAGAGATTGGTAATTGGTAAATTCTGCTTCTTTGGGCGCGAACATCTTTATGTCATGTCCCAGTTGCAACAAGGCTTGAGCAACCTTCATTGCTTGAATCGAGTTAGCTGTCAGTGATGGTATTCGCGAGTTGGTGATGAGCGCAATCTTCATCCTAATCTCTAATCTCCAATCTCTTAATCTCCACCATCCCTCGCACCACCATCATCCCCACCGACGCGATGTAATAGAACGAGAGCAACCCGCCCACCGCTGCCACGCCGTAAGCTGGCACAAGCCAAAACGAAAGCGCGAGTTTGATGATGCCCGCCGCAAGCGTGACATAGACGGGAAACTCCGGCAAGCCGAGCGCGAGCAAGAGTGGACGATTCCAAAAGAGGATGTAGTTGAAGACCAAGCCGATGGTCAGCGCAACGAGAGCGGGGTAGGCAGCGAGATAGTTCGCGCCGGAGTAGATGCGAATGACCCAATGACCAAAGAGAATCAAACCCGCGCCAATGGCGACGTTATAGGCAAATGAAAACGCTGTGATCTTCTTGAGAAAACTTTTGAGCCTGCCCCATGATTTTTCAACCACAAGTTTATTGATCTCGGGGAAGGTCGTGGCAATCAGCGGGTCGGCAGGGATGGTGAGGAAGTGGGTGATGGTGTAGGCAACACGATAGTAACCAACAGCGGTTGTGTCAAGAAAGAAACCTACCCAGATCAACTCACTCTCGCGGAAAAGTTTGATGATGGTCGCGCTGATGTTGGAACTGAACGCAAAGCGGAAAATTTCTCTACGTGCGGTGAGTTTTGAGATGGGCGTGCGCCACCATCCGTTGCCGAGTTTTTCTTTTAGTTGTTGTTGAGCCAGAATAAAAAGCCCAAGCCCGAGAATGGATTTACCAATGAGATAAGCGATAAGAACAATGGTGATGCTGCCGCCAAAGAAGAACGCGCCCGCAATAATGAGTGTGGTGACGATGGCTTGGATTAAGTTAACCGTGCCCTGCAGTTTGATCTTTTCGGTGATCTGCAAAACACCTGTGGAGGTTTCGGTGTTGAAATTTGCCAGCAGGTTAATCGCAAAGAAGGTAAACATCCATGCAATGTCGGGAGTTTTGGCGAGGTAGGTTTCGGCGAGTTGCGCGGTAAAAAGTACGACCAGAAACGCAGTCAGCGAAACTGAGGCTTCGGTCAGCCCCGCAGCTTTGAGCAAGGCAGAGGCTTTTTCTTTTTCCTGCTTGTTGAGGTATTCGCCACCGTAACGTACCACCAACTCGCCCATGCGAAACGAGAGCACGCTGTTCACGGTCGAAGCGAACGCCATCACAACGCCGATCAGACCGAACCCAGCCGGTCCAAGCATGCGGGTCGCCATGATGCCCTGCACCACGCTTAATCCAAGCGCGAGGGCGTTGTTGCTGAACAACGATCCGCTGGAGCGCATTACTCTGGCAAAGAGCGGGTCATCCTTGAATTTGGAAAGAAGGGACATGAAAATTTACTACCACTTACGATTATAAGGGCGTAAAAGGTAACCGGTAATTGAAAGTTTTGCACGAGGTCGTTTACGGTGTGAGAATTTCCTTCGCCCAGTCACGGTTTTCGTTATACCATTCGACCAGTTTTGTGACCCCGGTTCGCATGCGAATCTGTGGTTCCCATCCAAGTAACTTTCCAGACTTGGTTACATCCGCCTGGTTTGTCAGCATATCCGCAGGGTTGGCGGGACCATATCTTATGACCGCCTTTTTGCCGATGATTTCTTCCATCAGCCGGATTAGGTTAATAACAGTAATGACCTCATGTCCGCCAAGGTTGAACACTTCAAATCCCACTGGCTTAAGCGCCAAAATCGTGCCGTGAGCAATATCGTCAATGTATGTAAAGCCGCGCGAGTGATTTCCATCCCCATTGATGCGCACGGGTCTCCCTTCGCTGATCCATTGTACAAAACGGAGATGAGCAAGGTCGGGTCTGCCTGCCGGACCATACACTGTGAAATATCTCAGGATGCTGATATCGATCCCATACAGGTGATGATACGAATGAGCAAGCACCTCTGCGCCTTTCTTACTTGCGGCATAAGGTTGCATCGGCTCGCTGCTGGATGCGGTTTCGGGCGTGGGATACGGCGGATTCTCGCCATAAATGCTGGAAGTTGATGCCATGATAAATTTCTTGCATGCAAACTGACGGCAAACCTCGAGCATGTTCAATGTGCCGATCACATTTGATTCCACGAATACCCACGGATTCTCCACGCTGTAACGCACTCCGGCTCGCGCTGCAAGATGGAGGACAGCATCGAACTTTTCATCCTTGAACAGGTCTATGCAGGATTTCTCGGAAATGTCGCGCCGGTGGAATTTGAAACCACCCAAACCCTGAAGTTTTTTCAAGCGGTATGCCTTCATACGCGGGTCATAAGCATCATTGACGTTATCAATGCCTACAACAGTATGCCCCTGCGTAAGGAGCATTTCCGAGGTCCGCGCGCCAATAAAACCAGCCGCGCCAGTAATGAGATAATGAGCCATTATTTTCCCTTACGCATCACGGACGATGCAACACATTCTGCTGATGCGCAAAATAACTAGAGCCGTTCCACATTTTCAAACTTGCCAATCTTCCCGGTTGCGTTCCGCGAATCAAACACAAACTTTGCAGATTCGATGATCGCTTTGTAATCGTACACCTTATGGTTTGTCACGATCACCACAGCGTCCGCTTCCTTCACAGATTTCATCATATCCTTCACGCTGTCCATATGCCACCCCTCGTACTCATGATGAATATGCGGGATATACGGGTCGTGATAATCGACCAGCGCGCCTTTCTTCTTCAGCAGACCGATCACATCCAACGACGGAGACTCGCGCACATCATTGATATCCGGCTTGTACGCAGCGCCCAAAACCAACACCTTTGAGCCCTTCAACGTCTTGCCGAGGTCATTCATTGCCTCCAGCACGCGGCTGACTACATATCGCGGCATGTTGGTATTGATCTCAGATGCCAACTCGATGAAACGCGCGTTGTAATTGAACGAACGCATCTTCCACGAAAGATAAAGTGGATCGATCGGGATGCAGTGTCCGCCCAAGCCGGGACCCGGCGTAAACTTCATGAAGCCGAACGGCTTGGTCGCTGCCGCATCGATCACCTCCCACACATCCACGCCGAGGTATTCGCACATGATCGCCAGTTCGTTGACCAGGCCAATATTGATCATGCGGAAGGTATTTTCCAGAAGTTTCGACATTTCTGCCGCCTCCGCCGTGGAAACGTGATGCACGGTTTTGATCGCGCCTTCATACCAAACGGTTGCCACCTCGCCGCAGGCATGCGTGATTCCACCCATCACCTTTGGGGTATTGATGGTTGTGAAATCTTCACGCCCCGGATCCACACGCTCAGGCGAAAAAGCAAGGAACCAATCCTCACCCACAGTAAGATTGTGTTCGGTACCGAGCTTGGGTAGAAGCAACTCACGGGTCGTGCCGGGATACGTCGTTGATTCCAATACCACAACCATCCCCTTATGCATGTACTTGCTCAGTTCTTCCATTGCAGACATGATGAACGACATATCCGGGTCGCCAGTCTGCCGCAGCGGAGTCGGCACACAAATGCTGACCGCATCCATGTTCTTTAGCACAGAAAAATCCGTAGTGGCGGTCAACATCCCGCTTTTGACCAGTTTTGACACTGCGTCAGTTTTCACATCCGGGATATAGGACTCGCCTTTATTCAGCGCATCGACCTTAAGCTTGTCCGGCTCCACGCCGGTGACGTGAAAACCAGCCTCCCCGAAAACGACCGCCAGAGGCAGTCCCACATATCCCAAACCGAGAATCGCCACCTTGGCGTTCTTCTCCTTCAGTTTTTTGATTAGATCGTTTTTTATCGTCATGGATTCCTCGTTTATCAAAATAGACTTAACTGTCGCGGTGAATCGATCTTTTGATGCGCCGCGGTTTTTTTCTTCCTGACCGCATGCCTGCCCAGGACTGCGCGGGCTTCATTCAACTGATCCGGCAATTTAGCAAAATCCGCCAGGATGGATGGTCTCAGGGCGGGTTGGTGCAGCGCCGCCGCCGGGTGATACATGGGAATGATAAACCTTCCGTCGATACTTTGCATCTGCCCGTGAATGGCGGTGATCTTCGCACCGGGAAAATAGGTTCCCATCGAAATGCGTCCCAAGGTCACAATGATACTCGGGTTTATCGATTCGATCTGCGCATGCAAATACTCGCTGCACGCCCCAAGTTCTTCGGGCTGCGGATCGCGGTTGCCCGGCGGGCGGCATTTGACGACATTGGCAATGAACACTTCTGAACGCGTCAACTCCGCCTGCTCGAGCAATTGGTCCAGAAACCTTCCAGATGCCCCCACGAACGGACGTCCCTGCTCGTTCTCATGGAATCCCGGAGCCTCGCCGATGAACATGATCTCCGCATCGGCGGGTCCCTCCCCCGTCACAACCCGTTTGCGCGACTCGTGCAAAGCGCACTTCGTGCAAACGGAAACCTCGCTGGCTATCCAGTCAAGTATCTCGATGGTCAATTCAAACTCCCTGGATATGCCCCAGATCGTTCAGGGACATGAGGATGGCATCCTCATTGTTATCCTTGTAATATTCATTCCTTCTTCCGTCTTCCGCAAAACCCAAATTACGATACATGCTCAACGCAGCATGATTCCCCTCGCGTACTTCCAAAAACGCGCGGGTCACACCCTCGGCTTTTGCGGCGCGCAGGGCATGCAACAACAACTTTTTCCCGATGCCGCGCCTGCGGTAATCGGGATGGGTTGCGATCGTTGCGATGTGCAATTCATCCATGATCAGCCAGCCGACCATCATCGCCGCCACACGCCTGTCCATCTCCGCCACCCAGGACCGCGACGAAAAATTATCCTTCAATTCGTAAATGAAAGAACTGGAGGGCCAGGGCAGGGAAAACGAAACCTGATCGATGGCGACCACCTGCTCGAGATCAACTTCGATCATCTTTCGAATAAGGAGGCCTGTCGGGTCTTCCATTTCACGAAATCGGCGTTCCCGCCACATGCAAATAGATCGGCGCAAGGGTTGCCGTATCGTCCACATCATGATTCCGCCAGCGGTTCCAAGCCAGTTCTGCAAGCACAGCGGGACGTCTTACACACAATACGGGCGAGGCCAGGCGCAGTTTCTTTGCCTTGGATATTTTTTTTCTTTCTTCGGGTGTCAATTCGCCCGCGATGGATGCAGGCGAATCGATCCCGTCGATGAGTTCTTCGAGCGTTCCGCTTCTAATCGGACCCTCTGCCTGCCACTGCTTCCCTGAATTTTTATACATACTGAAAGCGATTCGCGTCCGCCCGGCTTGAATGATCGCGATGAGCGGATGTTCCGCCAACGGCTGGGCTGCTGCGATCACATCCAATGTGGGAATTCCCATCACAGGCAAATTGCGCGCCAGCGCAATTCCCTTCACCAAGGACAGCCCGACTCGCAGACTCGTAAACGAACCGGGACCAACGGCAACGCCCAAAGCGGTGACCATACCCATCGAAACGCCGCACCGACTCAAAAGTCCGGAAAGAGCCGGGGAAAGTTCTGTCGTGTGATGTTGCCTGGTTATCCACGTCATCTCGCCGAGGACCTGGTCTCCATCATACAACGCCAAGCCCGTCAGTGAAGTGGATGTATCGACTGCAAGCAGCATGGTCATCCTCCCACCACAGACTGGCGGATTTCGTCGAGCAGTTTGTCGTAGTGTTTCCCGTGCGCTCGAAAGCCCAGCCTGCGGTGTTCTTCCGAGATATGCTCGAGTTGGATGCGCAGTTGATCGTTGGGAATTAGATTTCCGAGTCGTTCGGGCCACTCGATGATCAGCGCGCCTTCATTGAGCATCGAGTCGAGATCGAGTTCCTCCGCTTCGGGCACGGAGTCGAGGCGATAGGCGTCGAGGTGAAAAAGTTTTCCGCCATCGGCGCGCCGATATTGGTTGACGAGAATAAAGGTCGGGCTGGAAACGGCATCGAGCGAACCCCACCCTTGCGCAAGGCCCTGTGCAAACGTGGTCTTGCCTGCGCCGAGATCGCCCTGCAAACAGATCACATCGCCCGGCTCGAGAAGGCCGCCAAGGCGGATTCCGATGCGCCGCGTTTGCTCGGGACTGCGGCTGAAGAATTCCAACATGTGGGCGTCGAGGATTGGCATCGGGTGGAAATTATACCGCCCTGTTGCCATCGACTCCAACGCCTTCCACGTTGGAGTCGAAAGGCTGGAGGCTTTCGCGTCCGCTCACGAAGGAAATAACTTTTCAAACGATTCGGGGCAATACTTTTGCACCATCTCGCTGGATATGCCGTTCTCTTTGCAGATCTCAGCATACAGGTCCGCGCTGGGGCGTTTGATTCGTTTCTGGGTGTCCACATCCAACCCCCAAAGCCCGAAGCGGTACTTCCATCCAAAACTCCACTCGAAGTTATCCACCAAAGACCAATGGAAATATCCCTTGATGGGCCAGTTGAAATTGACCGCCCGCCACATCTGGTGGATGTGTTGAACCGTATAGCGCGGACGCATCGAGTCGTCTGCCGAGTTGACGCCGTTCTCCGTCACAAGGATGGGCAGATTTGGGAAAGTGCGCACGACCCACTTCAATCCTTCATACATTCCGTCCGGTTCCATGGCAAGAAAACCATCGTCGCTTAATTCAACATCCTTGCGATAAAAGTGACGACCAAATAAGGTGCTGGCATGGCGCAGGTCGAAGGTGACATATTCGCGCGTGTAATAATTGAACCCGAAATAATCCTGCGTTCCTTTAGCCTCCGGAATTTTTATCGAACCGAGCGGCGAACGCATTACGCCATCTGCCAACGTCAATGCAAAACTATTAACCGTGGTGTTAAAGGCATTTGTCAATAACCGGTCGAGCGGGGACCAGGTGTGGTATGGCATCATCGGGCGATACTGATGCGCAATGCCCACCCGTGCCTCCGGCTGAAGCAAATGAATGGCGCGATATGAGGCGGCGTGCCCGCGAATCAGGTTCGCATGGACCTGCATCGCCAGTTTCATATTATTTTTGCCCGGCGGGAACGAATCCACGCCGGTGGTGACGTATCCGTTCAAAGCATAGCCCGTCGGCTCGTTGATCGTACACCACAACGAACAGTATTCTTTCAATGCGTCCACTGTTTTGCGAACAAACTTCTCAAAGAGCGGGACGACGGCCTCTGTTTCCCAAGAGCCATAGTTGCCCAACCAGAGCGGATCGGTGAAATGATGCAGTGTCACCATCGGCGTCAAGCCGCGTTCTTTGAGTCCGCGCAGCATGGCGCGATATTTTTCGAGGGCTTCTTCGTCCCATGTATCCGGCGTTGGCTGGATGCGACTCCATTCCACAGATAAACGATGCGCGTTCTGTCCCGCTTCTGCGGCGCGGTCGAAGTCCTCGCGCCAGCGTCCGCCCCACCAATCGGCTGCCACCGCCGCAGAACCGTCCGTGTGACCGTCCCGCTCCCACTTCCACCAATTGTTATTCGTATTATTGCCTTCCACCTGATGCGCGGCAGTCGCCGTCCCCCATAAAAATCCCTTTGGAAAATGATAGGTGCCTTGAGGCATGTGTTCTCCATGGTTATGTCATTGCGAGGAGGGCTTTTGCTCTTCCCGACGAGGCAAGCTTCTGCCGCTCCCTCGCAACGATATGTTATTTTCTTGAAAGATAAGCCAAATACAGCGCCACCGACCCCGCCACGGCGGCATTCAATGATTCGATTCTTCCGCGCATCGGTAATTTCAAAACAATATCGCACTTCTTGCGCGTGAGTTCGTGCAGACCTTCGCCCTCCGAACCGACGACGAGTCCCAGTGAGCCTTTGAGGTGACGTGAACCCGCCTCGACCTCCGCTCCAGCCTGGTCCAACCCTACGAGCCAGACGTCTGCATCTCGGAGCGCATCCATCGCCTGCGAGAGATTGGATTTGGCGATCAGCATATGCTCGCTCGCCCCCGACGACGCATTGACCACAGATGGAGTCACCTCCACCGACCTTGCCAAGGGGATGACGATGCCATGCACTCCCACCGCCTCTGCCGTGCGGATTAACGTCCCAAAGTTCTGCGGGTCTTGCAGGGAATCGAGGATCAGGATGAAGGGCGGTTCGTCTTTGGCTTTATCCAGAATATCAGTCACATCCGAATACGGATACTCGCCAACCTCCGCCGTCACCCCTTGGTGGTTTGCATTGACCTTGTCCAGCCTGCTGCGCGGCACACGGTTGACCTTGATCTTCCCCTGCCCAGCCAGTTTGACGATCTCTGCCAGTTTGCCCTTCTCCTGCGCCCCTTCGGCGATTTCAATCGAAAATACCCGCCTGCGTTTTGCAAGCAGGGCTTCATGGACGGCGTTGCGGGAGTAGATGAATTCTTTCATTGAGGTGAATTTTACTTGAATTGTGCTATCCTTTACCCGTCATGATATCCCTTTCCGAATTCTTCGAACTGAACCGCGAGGTCATCTTCTTCGTTTACGGGCTGGTGTTCTTTTTGCTGGGTTTTGCGATCATCCTGCAAACCCGGCGTTCCTCGCGGCTCGAGCTGGCGCGCAGCCTGCGCTGGCTGGCGGGGTTCGGCATCACGCATGGGCTTTACGAATGGGGCGACCTGTTCATTCCCATCCAGGCTGAATACCTGAGCGCGTCCACCATGCGCATATTGTATTTGATCCATAAAATCCTATTGGCAGTTTCTTTTACCTGCCTGTTGGAATTCGGCATTGCCGTCCACCCCTCCAGCAAAAAAACGCGCGGATTCCATCGGTTCACCGTTGGACTTTTTGTGTTCTGGGCGATCCTTGCATTTGCAGTTTTCCCCGGGGAGTTCGACGACATCGAGTGGCGCAGGCAGTCGAATGCCCTTGCGCGTTACCTGATCGGTTTCCCCGGAAGTTTACTTGCCGCGTATAGCCTGCGCGTACATACCTATCAACGCATCAAACCTTTGAACGTGCCAATCATCGTGCAAATGTTCCAGATTGCAGGCATATCGCTGGGGATTTACGCCATCGTCGGTGGAATGATCGTTCCGCAGGTGGGTTTCTTCCCCGGTAATATCTTGAACGTGAGCAGGTTTACCGAATGGGTTGGTGTTCCCCCGCTTGTTTTCCGCTCATTGGTGGGAGCCGTCATCGCTTTTACCATCATCCGCGCATTGGAGATCTTCGACCTCGAAACCGAGCGGCGCATCGAACAGTTGGAACAGCAGCAGATCATCGACGCCGAACACGAACGCCTTGCCCGCGACCTGCACGACGGCGCGATCCAGAAAGTCTATACAGCGGGCTTATTGGTGGAATCTGCCGAACGGATCGCCGACCCGGATAGCGAAGTGGACAAACGCCTCAAACGCGCCGTGGGCGTTCTCAGCGATTCGATCCTTGACCTGCGCCGAAACCTCGCCGAATTACACGAACATACACGAGTCACTGCCAGCAGGCCGCTTGCTGAACTTTTGCATGAACTCGCGCTCAACCCGAACTACAACGCCATGCTGAAAGTTTCGGTGCGCGCGGATTTGCCCGAAGAAAAAACGATGTCTGAACGGCGGACGGGACATTTGATGGCGATCATCCACGAGGCGATGTCAAACGCTGTCCGCCACGCAAAGGCTGAACGGGTCGAGATTCAAGCAAAAGATGGAGGAGAGGCGCTCTTGATCCATATTCAAGATAATGGCAATGGGTTGCCATCTGAATTAAAAGATGGGTATGGCTTGCGAAACATGCGAGACCGTACCCGTCTGCTCAACGGTAAAATCGAATTTGAAAATAACAAAGGTTTACGTACAACCTTGGAAGTTCCCTGGAAGGATTAAATGGCAAAGACCCGTATTTTATTGGTCGATGACCATGATATTGTACGTTTGGGTTTGATGACCTTGTTGAATGACCAACCCGATATGGAAGTAGTTGGCGAAGCCAGCACCGCCGCCGAAGCCGTGCGCCAGGTTGGGGCGCTTTCACCGGATGTGGTGTTGATGGACATCCGCCTGCCGGGCGAGGGCGGCATCGAAGCGACGCGCCAGGTGACGGCTAAATTTTCGGATGTGAAAGTAGTGATGTTGACTTCTTTTGCAGATGATGAATTGGTAATGCGAGCCATCAGCGCGGGAGCGGTTGGGTACGTTCTCAAACAAGTCGGGAATGAAGAGCTCATAAGGGCGATCCAGGCTGCGGCGCGGGGAGAGGCGCTGCTCGACCCGTCCACCACGGCGCGGCTGTTGAGTCGAGTCCGCGAGGCCGAGAGAAAAGCCGAGGAGGATGCCTTCCGCGATCTGACCGACCGCGAGATGGATGTGCTGGTTCATCTTGCAAGAGGAAAGACCAATGCCGAGATCGCATCGCTTTTGCATTTAAGCGAGAAGACGGTGGGCAATTATGTGAGCAACATGTTCGAGAAATTGCAATTGAACAATCGCATTGAGCTGGCGGCGTATGCGTATGAGCATCATTTGTTTGAAAGAATGGGGAGGGAATAAAATGTGACGGGCTGGCGCAATGCGCCAGCCCGTTTTCAAAGGAGAATAATTGTTACTTAGCGGGGTTTGAAGACCATGCTGGCAACGTCGTTCTGATAAGCATGGCGTACCTGCGCGTTCTCGAAGACCGCAATGCCGAAGAAGTACTGGGCGGTCAGGTCGTCGAACTGCACGTCGGTTTCGGAGCCGGTGACGAGCGCGCGGCTGAATTCGATGGTCCACTTGCCGTCTGCCCAAGCCCAACTGGCAGAGATCTGACCACGGTCGCCGACAAACTCAGATTTGACGATGCTGGGGATAATCGAACCCACAGGCATGGCATCGAGTTCTTCCTTGGTTACGGCGACTTTTTCGCTGTCAAGGATGAAGCCGGGGAAGCCGGTGGTCATATCAATGCTGGGAGAGATGAACCCGGGCATGGATTTGTCGGGAACGGTCTTGGTTGCATCGGCAGGATCGGGCAGGGAGGCGAAGTTATCCGAATAGCCGCCGCTGTCTTTGACATCGCTCTTGCGCCCGGCGCTAATGGTCTTCGCTTGATTTTCGGGGCTGGAAGTGTCTATGGTCGTCCAATCCAGATACTGGTCGTCGATCTGGTTCAGGTTGCGGACGGATTTCCAGTGCCACATGTCGCCAAGTTCGCCTTCGTTTTTGGTGTACTTGTTGCCGTAGGGTTTAATATCTTCGTTTTCGCCGAAGTGGCAGGCGCCATTACAGCCTTTTTCGTTGAAACCGGCAATGCTGTTGTTGATGTTCCAGATCATGGCGAACTTGTCTTCATAGTACAGGTTGTTGTCGCCGCCTTTATCATCCGGGTCTTTATCCTGTTTCCATGTGCCGTCTTCCTGTTTCACCCATGGTGAGCGATACCAGGAGTCAGTTGGGTCTTCATAGGTCAGCAGGAAGTAAACAGTATCTTCGGTGTAAACGGCTTTGAGAACCGTCACGGTTTCATAACCATTGAAGCCGCCATCTACTTCGATCTCAATGGCTTCGGCTTCCGCCCAGGCGGCGTCATCTGCAACACCGTCAAGGATTGGGGCGGTATCCACAGGATAGGCGACCAATGCGCCTTCGGGTCCGACAAAGGGAACTTCGGTGGGAACAACTTCAGCAGGGGCTTCTGTGGGGACAGGTTCTTCGACAACCGGCGCTTCGGTGGCGGGGGTTCCGCACGCGGCAAGCAGCATGGATGCCAGAACGATGAGGGACAAAACAGACATAAGTTTTTTCATGGTGATACTCCTCTTTAATTTTTCAATTTCGGGCGATACATGAAGGTTCTCATGCTTTTTTCATATATCCAGCCTCAGTGTATGGAGATTCGAGTTTCGACGTTAGAGGAGTTCTCCCCTGATTTTTCAGGGGAAGTCCGGCATGGTATTTTTATGGAATGCAGGCATATAATTCATGAAGGAACAGTTCATATAAATGGAGCAATCTCATGAAATGGATCACCCGTTCGCACGTCCACGTGGACAGGGTCGCCTGCCCGTGGCTCATCACCCGCTTTATTGACAGCGAAGCGGAGTTCTTATTCGTCCCCGGCAGCCAGATCGAAAAGGTTGCCAAAGAAACCGGCGCGATCCCCTACGACGCGCCCGGCGTGGAACTGGGTCATGTAGACGGACGCTGTTCCTTCGAGTCCATCATCTTCAAATACGGGTTGAAGGAGCCGGGTCTTCTGCGATTAGCGAAGATCGTCCACGCGGCGGATGTCGATGAGGATATTGATACCGATCCCATCGCGCGCGGGCTCGAAGCCATCGCCTCCGGGTACAGCCTGCGCTTCCCCGAAGACCATGAAAATCTCGAACATCAATTTGAAGTGTACGATGCGCTCTATGCCTGGTGCAGACTGGAAGTCGCAAAACCAAAATGACCCCCACCTTCGACATTCCCCTGCTTTTCACCACCCGCATCATCCGCATGTTCTGTTACGGATTCCTCTCGGTCGTCCTCGTGCTGTATCTCGCCGAGGCGGGACTCACCGAAGGACAGGCAGGCTTGCTCTTCACCTTCACGCTTGCAGGCGACGCGTTCATCTCGCTCTACCTCACCACCCATGCGGACAGTTTCGGGCGCAAACGCACGCTCATCATCGGCGCACTGCTCATGCTCGGCGCGGGCGTCATCTTCTTGCTTACGAATAATCTTATCGTCCTGATCCTCGCCGCGATCATCGGCGTCATCAGCCCGAGCGGGAATGAGATCGGTCCCTTCCTTTCAGTGGAGCAGGCGGGGTTGAGTCAACTCGTGCCGAATCAACTCCGTACCAAAGTCTTCGCCTGGTATAACCTCGCCGGTTCTTTCTCCACCGCCATCGGCGCGCTGGCTGGCGGCTGGCTGGCGCAGTTCCTGCAAATGGGCGGTTGGACGGCTCTGGCTTCCTATCGCTACATCCTGACAGGTTATGCCATTGGCGGTCTTCTCATTGCAATCCTCTTTTTACAGGTTTCTCCCGCCATCGAAGTGAAGAATGAAGTAAATCATGCCAAAAAAGTTTTGGGCTTGCACAAGTCGCGCAAGGTCGTCTTCAAACTGAGCGCCTTCTTCGCGCTCGATGCCTTCGCGGGCGGGTTGATCGTCCAAAGCATGATCGCCTACTGGTTCCACATCAAATTCGGCGTGGATACGGGCGTCCTCGGCAGTATTTTCTTTGGCGCAAACATCCTTGCGGGCATTTCATCTTTGCTTGCGGTCAAACTCGCGGAGAAGATCGGCCTCATCAACACGATGGTCTTCACGCATATTCCTTCCAATATTCTCTTGATTCTCGTTCCGCTCATGCCGACTTTACCCCTCGCCATCGGACTCCTGCTCCTGCGCTTCAGCATCTCCCAGATGGACGTGCCCACGCGTCAATCCTACACGATGGCTGTAGTGGACCCCGACGAACGTTCCGCCGCCTCAGGTGTCACCGCCATTGCCCGTTCGGTCGGCGCGTCTTTATCCCCTGCGCTGACCGGTGTTTTCTTCGGCATCCCAGCCTTGCTCAGCATCCCCTTCTTTCTGAGCGGAGGACTCAAGATCGTTTATGATCTATTACTCTGGCGCGAGTTCCGCATGGTCAAGCCGCCGGAGGAAAATTGATAAGTAAGGGCGACGCATGCGTCGCCCCTACGATGAATTGGAGCATCCATGTCCACAGCCCCCAAATCACAAGTTTTGAATCTCGCCGAAATGGTCAACTACCAGGAAGGCTCCGTCGTCAGCCGCCAGGTCACCAAAGCGGAGGCTGGCAACGTCACTTTATTCGCCTTCGATAAAGACCAGGGCTTGAGCGAACACACCGCTCCCTTCGACGGGCTTGTCCACATCATCGAAGGCGAAGCGGAAGTGACCATCTCAGGCACTCCGTATCAATTGAAAACAGGCGACGCAATCATCATGCCCGCAAACGAACCGCACGCTTTGAAAGCGATCCAGAAATTCAAGATGCTGCTGACGATGATCCGGGCGTAATTGATTTGTAGGTCAGGCTTGCAGCCTGACACATCTTGAAAATTCATGATGTGGCGGGTTGTGCGCAGCACAGGTAAACCCGACCTACAAGTACATTTCTCAATTCAATTGCATCACACTCGGTTTCAACCCTAATTCGTCGATCAATCCATTGAGTTCGTCATCTGTCAAGCGCCGACCTTTGCCTGCATAGGCGGTGAGCATGGCTTCGGTGGTATTCGTTCCAAAAGAGCGACCGTCGTAGCGCGGCGTTGTGGTGATAACTGTTTTCACTTCGCGTCCTTTGAGTAAATCCATATTTTCTTCAGTGGTGGTATTCGTCACAACAGTCTTACCTTCCAACCGATGCGGCATGTATTTGCGCATGAAGAGGAAATCCCCGGCAATTAAATCTGACTCTTCGAAATATTTGACGTACTTTGGCTCGTGCTCGGCGCCGTCACTGCCGTAGAAGATCATGGACATGGGGAAGTGACTGACGATGGGAAGCATGATCCGCGCAACGCGCTTGAACGCAGGGATGCCGTACAAAGGAATTGGAACGCCAAGCGCAACCATCAGATCGCCTGAGACGATTTTGTCCGAGACTTCGGCAACGGCTTGCGCCAGACCCAGGCGATCCACTGCGACGGGGATAAAGGCTTGCCTGAAGCGCACATCGCCCAATTCCGCTTTCGCCAGTTCGAAGACCCGCCGCTCGAGCGTGTGTTTGAGTCCGCGGCCGTCACAGAGTGGAGTCTGTTTGACGCCAGAGACAAGTTTGAGCGCGGCATGAAGCGGATATTCTTTTTCATCGAGCCGCAGATATAGGTCCACACCGCCGACGCCGAAGGCATCCACTTTGCCGTCAAGGTCAAGATACATTTGGCGGGCTTTTTCCACATCGCCATCGGTGCCGATGCGCTCGACTTGAATTTCGACGCCGTTGAGATTGACAACAACTTTCTTATCGCGCTTCGAACTCCCCAAACTGATGCCAACCGCTCGTTTCATATCTTTCCTCTTTGTTCTTTCTTTGCAAATCTTATTCCCTCACAAACGGATTGTATTTCTTCTCATGCCCCACTGTCGTTTGCGGACCGTGACCTGAAAGCAAAACCGTTTCATCCGGCATCGTAAATATCTGCTCGCGGATGCTTTTTTCCAGAATATTCCAATCGCCGCCGGGTAAATCGGTGCGGCCAACGCCCTCGTTGAAAATCAAATCGCCGCAAAAGCAAATGTTCTCCTTCTCCGCGTACAACACGCAATGTCCCTTCGTGTGCCCCGGCGTGTACCGAACTTCGAATATGTTCGAGCCAAGTTGAAGATTCATGCCGTGTATAAAATCGATCGTCGGTTCCGGACCCGGGTCGATATCGAATCCAAAGAACGCGCCTCCCCCGCCCGCGCGCCAAAGCACGTGATCGTCGGGATGCAAAGCCACGTGCGGCAGGGGATTCAACGAATCGGCAATTGCCGCCGCGCCGCCGATATGATCGAAATGCGCGTGTGTGTACCACATGTGACCGATACGCCATCCGCGCTTCTGCGCTTCGCCGAGAATGACGCGGCCATCCCATGCAGGATCGATCACCGCCGCTTCTTTGGTTTCAGGATCGGCAATCAGATACGCATTCGTGGATGCGGGTCCGAGGGTAAAGGAAACGATTTCGAGCATGAGAGACCTTTCGGGTTGCAAGTTGCAGGTTACAGGTTGCGAATTGCGGACGGTTCAGGGCGCGGGGAGAAGATGTAGCTGAACAGAATGGAGACGGCGATCAAGCCGATGGCAATCGGGTAGATAATGAACGGGTCGCGTTCGAAGATGAAACCGGCGATGGGAGGCGCGATGATGAAGATGATCGCGCTGACCGTTTCCATCATGCCATACGTGAGTCCCATTTGCGAGTTGTGGACAAGTTCGCGCGCCTGCGCCATCGCCATGGGACGAGCCGCGCGGAATCCACCCAGAAGAAAGTAGGCGAACATGAAGACGGGCAATCCCAGCCCGAGCCACATGAACACGGCAAAGAGCGCAACCATGAACTGCGCGATCAAAAATCCCCAGCGCGGTTTGAAGCGGCTAATCCCCAGCGCCAGCAGGGAATTACCCAGCGCGCCAGCCGAGAAGACCCAACCTGTTTCCGCCAGAGATAGGTCGCGGATGCCCTTCAGGAAATTCGGCGTGAGCGGCTGGGCGAGATACAGTGCAAAAACTGCAAAGGCAAAGATCACCAGGAAGTTGACGAAGCGGGTGTTGTTCCATAATTCGGTCGGCGGCGATTCGGGGTCGTGTTTATCTATCGGTTGAGGTTCGATGAAAACGATGAAAAGCGTGGAAAGCACGAACGCGCCGAAGGCTACAAGATAGCTGGCATCCATGCCGTAGCGCTCAGCCACCCATCCGCCCATGACGGGTCCCAGCGACATGCCGATGTTGAAAGTTGCCGTCGTCAATGAAAGCGCGGTTCCGATCTCCCATTTGCCTCGCGCCGCAGTCACATAACTGCCGAGCGGCGAAGCCACGAAGGCTGTGATGCCATACGCGAACAATCCTACCAGATAAAACGGCAGGCTTTTTGCGAGTCCCATTGTCAGCGTGGAGAACATGCCCAACAGCCACGCTCCAATCAACAGGGGACGCCGCCCGATGCGGTCCGCGAGATGACCGCCGGGGATGTGTGTGATCGCCATCGAGAATCCGAATGCGCCCAGCGCGAATCCGATCTCCTGTTTTGTGAGCAGGAAATCAGTCTCCAAACGGATGGGTACAAAATTGAAGAACAGCCCCTCGCCGAAACCCCACAACAGGAGCGCGGCGGCGATGAAGAAAAGATTACGATTCAAGAATCCTCTTTCCAGAACGGTTTGGCATATTTATCCCTTCGTTAGATTTTACCGGATAAACCCGGTTTCTTCCTCCATTCGTGATAATAAAACCAAAATCCATTCCCGGCATCAACGTCCCTTGAAGCAGGCGGCATGCCTTGTTTGCATATGACCGGATTTATCAGTTGAATTGGGGCTTCCCTGGGAAAATTCCAATTCGGGAGCAGGTTTACGTTCTCACAGACTTTTTTCGAAAATCACTATTGTTTTTAACAGGTTGCGGTTGTATAGTGAATTTGTGCCCAAGGTCTTTTTGTTTGAAGCATGTTAGGCAGAGAATGTGTGTCGCCCTCCTGGGCGCGCACCCGGGAGGGCGGAGAAAGGAAAAACGCAATGCACCACAACCGTAATCACCGATTGTCCCGCAGGGATTTTCTCAAGTTAAGCGGAGCCGCGCTGGGTGGAGCAGCGCTGGCTTGCGGCGGCACGGAATTGATCGAGTTAACAGCAATACCGACCGCGATAAGCACTGTCAAACCGCCGACATTGGCTCCGGGTGAAATCGTCGATGCGATCCTGGTCAATGGCAATGTCGTGACCATGAGCGCGCAACGCAGTGTTGCCAAGGCGGTGGCGATCAAAAATGGGATCATCCAATTCGTCGGTGACGATCAAGCCGTTCGGAATTTATCCGGGGACGGTACGCAGATCTTTGATTTGAACGGGCGCACCGTCACTCCCGGGTTGATCGATGCCCATTGTCACTTGAGCGCCTGCGGCTTGCTTGGTAGCGCATACGTGGACGTCAGCTGGCCCGCGGTTTTCACTGTGGAACAGATGCAGGCTAAACTCTCCGGGCGGATCGCCACTACGGCTCCCGGCGAATGGGTGGTTGGCGCGGGATGGGTGACCTATGAAGGGCGCAGCCCAACCAAGCATGACCTTGATCCCGTTTCGCCAAACCATCCCGTCATGTTGATCAATCAAGGCGGGCATATGGCAGTCGTCAACAGCCTGGCATTGGAGATGGCAAATGTAACAGCGAAGACAAAAGACCCCGGCAATGGGCGCTTCCTGCGCGAGGCGAACGATGAACCGAACGGTCTGGTCCTGAATCATCCCGCCATGGATGTTTTCCGCAAATTATGGCCCGCCGACCTGCTGGACCTGAAGACATATGAAGCAAGCGTCATCGATCCGCAAGCCAAGTTTGCGTCGATGGGAGTTACCAGCTTCCAGGACGTTTACGCGCGCGACATGGACCGCATGAAGGCATACTTCAACGTCGCTAAACGCGGCGAGATGACCATCCGCGGACAGGTGATGAATGTGTTGGAATATATCCAGGAGTTGGATGGGCGCATCGATGAGATCGAGGCCGTGCGCTATGAAGATGATTTCATGCATTTTGGCGGCGCGAAATTCCAGGCGGATGGGGGATTGGAAGGCTCCTACACGCTCGAGCCTCATAACGGAATCGCCTGGGATATCCCCATCTGGAAGCCCAAGGATCTGAACGAGGCGGTGCGCGCCTTCCACGATGTGGGATATCAGGTCGCTATTCATACAGGCGGCGATGCGGCTGTTGCCATGGCACTGGACGCGATCGAAAATGCGATGAACAAAAATCCGCGCTCCGATCCGCGCCATCGCATCGAACATTCTGTTCTCAACACAGATAAAGATTTGCAGCGGGAAAAAGACCTCGGCGTGATCGTCTCCACCCAGCCGACTCTCATCACAGCCTTTGGCGAAGGGATGTTCCGAATCTGGGGAGAGGAACGCACCCAACGCGTCATCCCCACCCGCACCTGGCTGGACATGGGCGTTCCGCTTGCTCTCAGTTCAGATGCCCCCTCCATGCCGTGGTGGGATCCGCAAAGCACTTTGTATGCCAGTATCGCGCGGATTACCGTCACCAAAAAACTGGTCGGACCCGAACAGGCAATGACCATCGAAGAAGCCATGTACGCTCACACAATGGGAAGCGCCTATGCAGACTTTGCGGAAAACAAAAAAGGCTCCTTGGAACCGGGAAAATTCGCCGATCTCATCGTCTGGCATGATAACCCGTATACGGTTGCCGCGGAGGATATCCTCGACCTGACGATCGATCTGACCATGGTTGGCGGAAAGGTGGTGCATCAGGTATAAATTAGACTTCTTGCATAAGTGCTCCCGCCGCAGTCCCCGGCGGCGGGGACGCCGCCTTGAGCAAGGTAAAATTTTGACTTCTGCATGAAGTCTATTGAAAAAAATATCCTTTGAAAAGTGGCTGACAACTTTTTGTCAGTCACTTTTCATCTTTTGACCATCTAAAAAATGGCACGTAATCCCAGCACTTTGAGAGTCAGATAAACGATCAGCCAGGAGATCAGGAATGCCATGAGCGCGATGATGGGAATTATAAGCAGCGAATACCCGGCATAGGGATCGTACCCCAGCGATTCCATTCCAAGCGCCAGCCAGCGCAATAGCATGGGATGGATGAGATAGATGCCAAAGATGACCGGGCCGGCTTTGGACGCGAGTCCGATCCATGAAACGGGGACTTTTTCCGCCAGGTATTTGACGAGAACAAATGCGGCAATAGACATGAGGACGATATTCAGGCTGGGATAGTCGCGCAGAATTGATTCGTTATTGGTGGGCGGCAGGTCGTAATAGAAAATGGAAAAGGTGACGATAAAGCCAAGGGCAAAAAGAAAAAAAACCAAACGCAGGAGGTGGGGCGTGATCTCCCTACGTCCCAGATGATAACCGAGTAAAAAATAACCCACATAGCCAGCCGCATAATAAACATCAAAACCGAACCTGACCGGGGTGAATTCTTCGACGATCATCAGAACCGGTTTTACAAGGAACCAAAGCGCGATGAAATAAAGAAGTTCTGATTCCTTCGCATTGGCAACAAAGACGCGCAACATGGGTGTAATCAGGTAAAGACCGATCAATGAATAAAAGAACCAGAGATGCGCCTCGCGCGGGACGCTCAGGATGCGGACGACCATTCCGGCGACTGCATCAATAGTTAATCCATCCGCAAAGGGGCGGCTGTTCTGAATATCATAAAGCACGGACCAGACGATGAAGGGAATGGCGACCTTTGCAAGACGCTTACGGAAAAACGTCCACAGGTCCTCTTCTTTGGAAAGCAGCAGGAAACCGCCGGTGAGAAAAAAGAAGGGCACAGCGACTCGCGAAAGCGTGTAATAGAATGCGCCCCACGACCAGGGCTCATGCCCCCAATCGCAGACGTGCGCAAGCACCACCAGAAATGCTGCAAGAAAGCGCATGAAATCGACCCAGCCAAGTTTTGATGAATCCATCGGTTCACCTGCCTGCAAAGAGGCTTTGATATTCAAGGTAGAGCGTCAAACCATTCACCCAGTGTTGAATCCCATCCACGCGGATGGAAGGATCTTCGCAACTGCCGAATAGCCCGCCTTTGTACTGGCGGATGGCATCCGCGGCAAGATCGAAACTGCAATCGTTCCCGGGTAATTGGCGCGCCCGGACGAAAGTGATGAAGGCGCGGGTTTCGCGGTCGAGCCATTCATGATCCGCGCCTGAAAGGAAAAAAGCCTGCGCGATCGACGCAAGCGCTTCGATCTTCGTCGCAGTCGAAATGCTTGAATTGGCTGGGTTCAACGAACGCACCTGACCGGCAATGATCAAGTCGGCGACCTGTTTTGCGTATGCTTCGTCTTTCCGGTTCAGTTCATCGAGCCGGGCAAATAGGGCGAGTGCGTGGCTGTGACCGTTATCCTCCGTGACAGGCTGGGAAACCAGGAAATCATTTATCTCGCGCGCCTGTTCGAGCCAGAACCCGTTGCCGGTCATTTCATAAAGTTGAAGAAGAGCCGCGGCTCCTTCGCCGTTGAAACTTGGGTCGAAGTAATCGGGGTTCACCGTCCCCCCGGCGTGCGGATCGAACGAATGATAAAACCCTCCCTCGGGCTTGCGCATGGAGACAATGAAGTAACCAAGGTTTACAGCATCAGCGAGTAAGTCGTGTCCATCGAGAAGAACATTTCCCGTTGCCTGCCAGCGTTTGTAAACAGCGTCGACGGTGACCGCCGCGCCGCCAAGCGGACAGGCTCCGTTGGTATAGAGACACGTCCCTTTGAAGTGGTCTGCGTCTGAGAGCAGATTGGGCAGATAATGTTCCAGCGCACGGTCACCCGCCTCGCAATAGGATGAATCCTCCGCAACGCGGCAGACGATGTACAGCGCGGAGACCCCGCCCATCAAACGGATATAAGAAGGTGTGGATGAGCGGTTACTTGTAAGGATGTTGACCTGATAAGGTAATTCCCCATTCGCAAGTTGTTGCCGCACCAGATAATCCCCTGCGGCGAGAATGGATTTTTTCAACGGATCATTCCTGAGCGGAATGACCTCGGGCGCATGAGCGGAGATCGGTGTTGGGGTTGGTGAAGGAACGGCGGTGGATTCCACCGGCGGCTGAAATCCTGAAAAGACGGGATTCATCCACAAATAGGCGGCAAAGGCAATGATGAGGATAGCGATAAGAACCGGGATGATTTGTTTCCGCATAGTCTCAATAAAGTGATTTCACGATCTCATCAAATCCTTCAAGGATAATTCTGCGAGGGAAGAAACGGTCATGTCACCCTGCACGTTCATCTTTGCCGTAAGTGGATTGGGGACTGCCACCACGAAGACTCCCGCGCGCTTCGAAGCAAGCACACCGTTGGGCGAATCTTCGAAGACGACCGCCTCTTCATTTTTGACATTCAATTTCTCCAACGCTTTCAAGAAAATATCGGGGTGGGGCTTCGTCCTGCCGGGAGCAACGTCGTCCTGACAGACAATATGCTCGAAGTGATGATAGATCTCCAGCCGCTGCGTGTGCGAATCCACCCAGGAGTGCGGAGAGGATGAACCGATGGCAATCTTCAAACCATTTGCCTGCGCATCGTGGATCATATCCATGACGCCGGGCATGATGGGATTGGAGTGAATGATCGCATCCGCCTCCCGCCTGTAGCGGGCTTGAAGGGAAACAGGATCAAGCGTCCCCTGCGAAAGATGCGAAAGATGTTGGGCGGGATCAAAGTTCGAGATGCCGTATCCGCCCACGGTCTTTTGCCACTCCTCCACCGGAAGTTCGAATCCATGTTCTTTATAGATGTTCTGCCAAACCAAAACTTCGGGCGTCTCGGTGTCGAGGATCAGCCCGTCGAAGTCAAAGATCAACGCTTTGAGCATATTAAGGAAACCGCCTTACGAAGTCGGAGATCGCCTCCCATATTTTTATGTCACTCACCTCTTCGGTGTCGATGATTTCCAAAACCGTGATCGCGGCCGGTTTCATGGCACGGTATTCGCGCATGGCATCGGCGTCGTTATTGAAGAAACGCGTGTGTTCCATCCAACCGTAGATGTTCAACGAGACCGAAACGAACCTTTTGCTGCGTTTGAGCGTGATGCGCGCGCCGTGATTCTCCTCATCCGAAAGGATCAGACCGCCCTCGGTGCTGACCGACCCGATGGTGCGTCCATGGTTGTAAATCGTCCACGGATTCATTCGCCGCGGCCCCCTCTTATTTGTGAGGGTTGAATGCGCGCATTTGAAGGCGGAACGCGCGCGGGCTGCGCTTCTTTCACCAGCCGCGCAAGATGTTTCACCATCACCGCCTGTCGCGGCGCCGCCTTCGCGCCAAGATCCTCCAGCACGGGCTCAAGCCAGGCCTGATAGGAACGAACATTCAAATAAGCGGAACGACCGCGGCGGTCCGGCAGATGCGTAACGAGCGACCGGATCTTTTCACTGACTTCATTTTCATCCGGCAGGATGAGCGGCGTGAGCGCCACACCATACACGCCGTAATTGACGTTTGCAAAACAACGCCGCTCGGCATGGATCAAACCGTTCGGGCGATTCGGCGCGGGCTCGATCGGATGCAGCAACTGAGGCACGATCTGATAATGGAGACTTTGCACAGCGGGCAGGTCGACGGATTGAACCCGCCTCCATGCCGCGCCGGAGCCTGATCCTGCTTTCCCGATCCCGCTCACATCCCAGACCCTCTGCCATGCATAGACGGAGAATCCAGACCTGCGCAACGCCGCAAAAACATCGCTGGTCTCATCCACTTCGGCGATGACATGAAACGCCTGCCATACCCCGGCTTGAGCCGCAAGGTGTTCGATCAGCTCAGGAAGGTTCGGGTCGTCCAACCTGGAAGAAGGCGCAAGATACAAAAGTTTCGCAAAGGTCTCGCCGCGCGTGTGGATTATTCCCCCCAGCAAGGTCGAACCGTTGCTGTTGCGGAGCGCCGCATACAAATGCCGCGCGGGGTTGATGTATGCCAGCAGTCCCATCGCGCCGAGCGGATGTCCGCGGGTAAGCGCGCGCGTGGTATCGAGGGTCAGCACATCGTTTCGATAACGCGCGATTATGGGAAGATCGAGCAGGTCGAGGGGACGGATAGTCATTTCTTTGTAGGGGCGCGGTGACCGCGCCCCTACAATATATCACGATGCTAACGAAATGAAATACTCGTGGAAGCGCGGATCATCGGTCAATTCGGGATGAAAGGAGGTGGCCAGCAAATGCCCCTCCTGTGCAGCGACGATACGACCGTCATCCAAGGCCGACAGCACCTTAACGCCCCCGCCCACCGATTCAATGATGGGCGCGCGGATAAAGACCGCATGATACGGATGTTCCGTGCCTGTGGCTTTGAACAATTCATCGATCTCCAGGTCGGTTTCGAAGGAATCAACCTGGCGTCCAAATGCATTGCGCTTGACTTTTATATCCATCAAACCGAGCAGGGGTTGGTCTCGCCCAATGTCATTCGATAGAAAGATGGCGCCTGCGCACGTTCCCCAGACCGCATGAGATTTCCCGAATTCGCGCAGGGGTTCGATCAACTTGTACGCCGTTGCCAGTTTTCCGATCGTGGTCGATTCCCCGCCGGGGATGATGAGTCCATCCAGGCCTTTTAGGTGTTCCGGCAAACGCACTTCCGCGGTTTCCACCGCAAGTTTTTTCAGCATGGAGATATGTTCTGCAAAGTCGCCTTGCAGGGCAAGTACACCGATTTTCATAACTACACTTTGATGTCATTGCGAGGGCGATAATCTTTTGCCCGAAGCAATCCACTATTGAACAGGAGATTGCTTCCTCGGGCTAATGCCCTCCTCGCAATGACATAATAATTCTACCAACCCCGTCCTGCGATCTTTTCCGCCTCGGGCATCTGCGAGACGTTGCGTCCCACCATGGCTTCGCCGAGATTCTTGCTCACTTCCGCAAGGATGGAAGCATCCTGATAGTGCGTCACGGCTTTGACGATGGCTTGGGCGCGACGAGCAGGATTGCCGCTCTTGAAGATGCCGGAACCGACGAACACACCGTCCACACCAAGCTGCATCATCAGTGCCGCATCAGCCGGGGTCGCCACGCCGCCCGCTGCGAAATTCACCACAGGCATGCGCCCGAGTTCCTTCGTCTCTTTCACCAGTTCATACGGGGCGCCGTTGTTCTTGGCAAATGTCATCAATTCTTCGTCGCCCATCGTTTGCAACTGACGGATCGCGCCGATCACTGTCCGCGCGTGGCGCACAGCTTCGACCACATCGCCAGTCCCCGCTTCGCCCTTGGTGCGGATCATCGCCGCTCCCTCGCCGATGCGGCGCAAGGCTTCGCCGATATTTCGGCATCCGCAAACGAAAGGAACTTTGAAGTCGTGTTTCAAAATATGATGTTCTTCGTCTGCCGGGGTCAACACTTCGGATTCGTCGATGTAATCCACGCCGATGGCTTCGAGAATCTGCGCCTCGACGAAATGACCGATGCGGCACTTCGCCATCACAGGAATGGACACCGCATCCATGATCTTGAGAATCATCTCCGGGTCAGACATGCGCGCCACGCCGCCATCCGCACGGATATCGGCGGGCACGCGCTCCAATGCCATCACGGCGCAAGCACCCGCCTCCTCCGCGATCTTCGCATGCTCGGCGTTCACCACATCCATGATGACGCCGCCTTTCAACATCTGCGCTAAACCCTTTTTCTCGGTCCATGTGCCAGTTTTTGCCTGCATGATTTCACTCCTGATTTCAAAACGTTTTTGATTTTATCATTCTGGTTTCGCCTGAAATCCGGCGAACCCGCAAGTGAATCCGAATAGACAGGATCCATTTTTCTTCTTCGAAACCAATTCTAGGTGAAAATTGGCAGGTGTTAAGAGCCAATAAATGCCATTAACTGACCATCCACTTTTGGGGTATAAATAATTAAGAGAAGGAATTGACCCGGCTCTCGGGAAGAATATCGAACACCGCACCATGCCAATGCGGTTGAGGAGATAAAATGCGCATCCCTCTGGACCGTCACAGCGGAATCCCCCTTTACCAGCAAATCGAATCCCACCTCCGGCAGGGAATCCTATCCGGCAACCTTC
Source organism: Candidatus Villigracilaceae bacterium (assembly GCA_026645935.1). GTDB lineage: Bacteria > Chloroflexota > Anaerolineae > Anaerolineales > Villigracilaceae > Villigracilis. The sequence goes on from JAPKMP010000017.1 coordinate 49,527, forward strand.
CATCCGATACACGCCTGCCTGCATGCCGTCAACTAGCGCGCGACCTTGGCGTCAATCGCACGACCGTTGAAAACGCTTACTCCGCATTGGAAGCGGATGGGTTGGTTTTTTCACGCATGGGCAGCGGCACATATGTGCTTCCCGTATATCCGCTCCCCGCCATTCCTAAAAACTACGCTGATGGACCCTGGCCCCTCTGGCAGACGAACTTTCAAACGCACAACGCCTCCAATTCGGACCTCGAGGATGATGCGCATCAATTTGGCAAACATCCGCACCCGATCAGTTTCGCCAGCGGAATCAGCGATTCGCGCCAGTTCCCGGTCGAGGAGTTTCGCAAAGTGCTTCAATCCGTAATGCGCCGCGACCAGATCGACTCGCTCGAATATGGGGAACGGAGAGGTTACGCTCCGCTGCGCAGGGGAATCGCCCAAATCCTTGCCAGCCAGGGATTGCAGACCCACCCCGAGAATGTCCTCATCACAGCCGGATCACAGCAAGCTATTTTTCTTGTCGCACAGGTTTTGTTGAAAGCGGATGACACCGTGTTGGTGGAAGATCCCACCTATTCCGCAGCGATCGAACTATTTCGCACGCTTGGTTTGCAGATCGTCGGCATTCCAGTCGACGATCAGGGAATGCAGGTCGATAAACTGGAAAAACTCCTGCAACTCCACCATCCCAAACTGATCTACACGATTCCAAATTTTCACAACCCCACCGGGACATGTCTCAGCAGCGCGCGCCGTCGCGAATTGATCATGCTTGCGGGCAGATATAACGTTCCAATATTGGAGGATGATTTCGTGGGCGATTTACGGTACGAAGGGCACACCCAGCCTTCGCTCAAATCCCTCGACCCGGGTGGGCAGGTGATTTACGTCGGCACTTTCTCGAAAATGCTGATGCCCGGTTTGAGAGTCGGTTTCATCGTTGCCGATGGTCCCGTCTATGACAGCCTGCTCAACTTCAAACGTCTCAGCGACCTGGCCACGTCTACATTGATACAACGCGCGTTGGACGCTTATATGACCGTAGGACGTTATCAGTCATATTTACATCGTTCCTGTCAGGTGTTTCGAAACCGGCGCGATGCGATGGTACAGGCGATCGGGCAAAACCTGGACGGCGTTTCCTTTGAAATACCCAAAGGCGGCTTGTTCATCTGGCTCCGATTACCCAAGTCTCTTTCAGCGAATGAATTGCTGCCCGTTGCACGCAAGGAGGGAGTCTCCTTTGTGCCTGGCAATTCGTTTTTCATCGATGGAACGTGCGGCAGAGAATGGCTCCGCCTTAACTTTGCCTCCCAGCCTGTGGAGGATATCGAAGAGGGGATCAAAAGATTGGGGCTGGCAATTCTCAAGATAAAGGGTAAAAAGAAGTAAAAGATCGCCTCGCACAAGCGATCATGAAACGGGCAGGCTGGAAAATATCCAGATGCCCGTTTTCATTTCCTGTGGCTTGACATAAAAATAAAACATGCTACAATTTATACAATGATACAATTAGTACAATTTTGGTGGACGCATGGTTGAAAAGAAACCCTCCCTCCACCTCGATTTTCATTCAGGGTTACCAATCTACACCCAGATCGTCAACCAGATCCAAAGCCAGTTGGCGAATGGAATTTTGAAACCAGGCGACCAATTGCCCACCGTGCGCGCACTGGCGGAAGAACTGAGGATCAATTTCAATACCGTGGCGCGCGCGTACCGTATATTGGATGAAGCACGGATCATATCCACGCAACAGGGACGCGGCACATTTATTACCGAAATCCCGCCGCCGGAGGTCACAGAGAAACTGAGGCGCGAGTCTCTCTCCGAACTTACGCAACGCTTTATCGGTGAAGCGTATCGGTTGGGCTTCTCGGAGCGTGAGGTCAGCCGGATGGTGAGGGACAGGCTCAAGTCCTGGAAAGAAGCGAAGCAAGTCCAAAAAGATGTTTAGGTTTGACAAGAAGGAGAGCATCGAATGAACACAAAATTCTTAAAGTCATTTTCACAAAGAAAAAAAGACGATCAGCATATTCCGCCCATCGCATGGTTCGTCTTTGCGATTATTTTGATCGGAGCGGTCATGGCCGCGGTCCTGTTGGATATGATCAAGGTATCTGACCTTGTGATCGGTGGGGTTGTAATGGCGCTGACCGGCATTGCCACCTACTTGTTGTTTGCGATCAAGGTCGCGTCGCAATGGGAAAAAGCCGTTGTGCTGCGGCTGGGAAAATTCAAAGCCTTGAAGGGTCCCGGCTTGTTCTGGATCATTCCCATAGTGGATACCACGCCAACCTGGATCGATCACCGCGTGATGGTCACGCCGTTCGCCGCGCAGAAAACGCTGACGAAGGACACTGTGCCTGTGGATGTGGACGCGGTGCTGTTCTGGGTGGTGTGGGACGCCGAAAAAGCCGCACTGGAAGTTGAAGATTACCGCGCCGCAGTGGATTGGGCAGCCCAAACCGCTTTGCGCGACATCATCGGCAAGAAGATGCTGGCGGATATCCTCGTCGGGCGCAGCGCCATCGATAAGGAATTGCAGGCGGTGATCGATGAACGCACCACGCCCTGGGGCGTGACGGTGCAATCGGTGGAGATCCGCGACATTGTCATCCCGCAGGATCTGGAGGATGCCATGTCCCGCCAGGCGCAGGCGGAGCGTGAACGTCAGGCGCGTGTAATCCTTGGCGAGTCGGAGAAACAGATTGCCGCATCGTTTGCAGAAGCATCGCGGGCATACGCCGACAATCCGACCGCCCTGCATCTGCGCGCAATGAACATGCTGTTCGAAGGACTGAAAGAGAAAGGCGCCCTGGTGATCGTGCCGTCCTCCGCTGTGGATACGATGAATCTCGGCGGCATGAGCGGCATGATTTCGCTGGCGCAGAATAATCTGCCGAAAGAGAAGTGACACAGTCATCAGCGACCGGTTATCAGTGGATGTTTCACATGAAACGTCTCGAAAGGAAAAAAGCATGTCGACAAGCACCACATCCATTATTGTTCTGTCCCTGATCGCAGTCGCCGTCGTGGCGGGAGCGGTCTTGTGGAATCAACTCCCTGAGCAGATGGCCTCCCACTGGAATGCCAACGACGAGGTCGATGGCTATATGCCCAAATTCTGGGGCGTGTTCCTCATGCCGATGGTCACGCTGGGAATGTTCGGGTTGTCCATTCTCCTGCCGAATATCGATCCTCTCAAGGCGAACATCGCAACATTCCGCGGCGCATTCAACCTGTTCATCCTGCTGATCACCGTCTTCATGCTGTACATCCACGCCTTGACGATCGTATGGAGCCTCGGCTTTAAGAACTTTAGAATGAGTTCCACCATGCTGCCTTTCCTCGGCGTGCTGTTTATTTTCATCGGCTATATGCTCAGGCAGGCGAAGCGCAATTTCTTTATCGGCATCCGGACTCCCTGGACTCTCTCAAGCGATACCGTCTGGGAGAAAACGCATCAACTCGGCTCGATCCTGTTCATCGCATCGGGAGCGCTGGCCATCCTTGGAAGTTTCTTCGGCGGGATGGTTGCCTTCTGGTTATTGTTCATCCCGTTGATCGGCTCGACGCTTTTCCTCGTCGTCTATTCCTACATACTGTATCGGAACGAGACGAAACCCTGACAAACGAAACGGGCGTGTCTTTTACGGACGCGCGCTTTTCGTTTCACGTGAAACGAAAGGAACCCTTAGAATGAACGACGAACTCAAAAAATGGGAATATCGCGTGCTGACCATAGGCAGCATCTTCGGCACCAAGGACGAGGCGATCGAAGCCACATTGAACGAATGGGGCGAGGAAGGCTGGGAAGCCACGAACGTATACACGCCTGAAAACAGCGGCAAAGTGACCATTGTGGCGAAACGCCCGCTAACGCGCGAGACGATGCGCAGGCGCTCGATGCCGCAGACGTTTTGAGGATACCCAAATGCTTGAAACCATGCTGGTCATCAATTTTCTGGGGATGATCGTCATCCCCATCCTTGCTGGTTTTTACTTTGCGCGGAAGTTCAAACTCTCCTGGAAGTTGTTCCTCGCAGGCGGATTGACCTTCATCGCTTCTCAAATCCTGCACATCCCGCTTGTGCTCGCGTTGACGCCGACATTTCAAACCTGGGGAATGATCGCATATGCGGCGATACTGGGATTTCTGGCGGGATTATTCGAGGAGACCGCGCGTTATATTCTATTCAAGTACATTCTGAAGAATCGTAAAACCTGGAACGAAGGCGTTTATGTCGGCGTCGGCCACGGCGGGATGGAGGCGATTCTGCTCGGCATCGCCGTCGCGTTGACCTTCGTCAATATGATGGCGTATCGCAATATTGATCTGGCAACGGTGCCAAGCATCCCGCCGGAACAACTCGAATTGGCAAAACAACAGGTCCAAGCGTACTGGTCCACGCCGCCATATCTCGCGATCCTTGGAGTCGTGGAACGCATCTTCTCGATGTGTTTGCATGTGTCGCTATCGGTTATGGTGTTGTTTGGATTGGTGCGCATGAAAGCGCATTGGTTTTGGCTGGCGGTCTTGTGGCATGCAGCCGTGGATGGAGTTGCAGTTTATCTTGGTCAGCGTCTGAGCCCGCTGGCGGTGGAAGGTGTCATCGCAGTGTTCGCCGCCATCAGTATATGGATTACGTTGTGGATGAAGCCAAAGTTTGTGATGATAAATATCGAGGCGGAGAAACCACCTGAAGTGGCGGGACAGGGAACAGGTCGGGAATGATGCGGTACATTGAATAGAACAAATGTTCTGTTTTGTTGCAAAAAAATTTGGGCGATGGTGAGTCGCCCAATTTATATTATCCCAAATGCATCGGCATGATGACATGCAGGAAGTTGTCATCGCCCACCGGCTTGACCACGCCCGGCGCATTTTGCGCTGTTGTTTCCAATGCCACGTTCGGTGTTTTGATGACTTCCAATGCTTCGCGCAGAAACTTGACATTGAACGCGATCAACACGCCGCCGCCGTCAACCGTCGCTTCGACGATGGTCTCGTTCTTGCCGGTCTCTTCCGAGGTCGCGGAAATTTCCACCTCGCTCGGCTGCATTTCGCCGTTGGCCTGTTTGATGTCCAGCCGCGCCACGTTCGAACCTTCGCGCGCGAAGATCTCCGCCTGTTTGCAGGCTTTGAGCAAAGCCGCCGTCGAGACCAAAGTGCGCGATTTGTAATTGCGCGGAATGATCTGATGATAATCGGGGAATGTGCCGTCGATCAATTGCGATACCACTTCCACATCTTTTACGCGGAATAAAACTTGTCCGCGTTGTTTGGGCACGACCATATAGATGGGCTCTTCGGGATCGTGCGCCACACGCGCCAATTCGTTCAACGCACGCGCGGGGATGATGATGTTAATCGAGTCTTTCACCGAATGTGCAAGCTGGCCTTTTCGCACCGAAAGACGGAAGCCGTCCGCTGCAGCCATCGTGACCTTATCTTTTTCCACGTTCATCAACACACCCATCAGCACCGGGCGGGCTTCATCGGTCGAAGCGGCAAACACGACCTGCTGGATCATTTCTTTAAAATCCGCCACGTTCAATTGCACGGCATCCTTCATCTCCGGTGTGGGCATCGGTGGGAATTCCTGTGCATCGATGCACTTGATATCGTTGTTCGACGAGCCGCACTTCACATGCAGGTTTTGAGTCTTCACATCCAAAGAAAGCTGCACCTGGTCTCCCGGGAGGGTGTTCACGAGATCGTAAAATGTCCGCGCCGGGACGGTGGTCGAGCCGTTCTCGTCGATGCGCGCTGGAATCCAGCAAGTGATTCCCAATTCCAAATTGGTGGCAGAAAGCCGCAGGCGGCCCTCGTCGGTTGCAATCAAAATGTTCGATAAAACAGGCAGGGTACTGCGCGAGGAAACCGCGCGCGAAACAGTGCTCAGACCACGGGCCAGATTCTCTTGAAGGACAGTCACTTTCATGGTGCGCCTCGCTTGATGGGTTGCAATTTTTTCAAAAGTATATCATTAAGAAACAAGCAGGTCACGCGTATTGCGTGACCTGTTCAAATCAGAACCCTGTCACCAGTGAAATCCCGAACATCAACAACCCGAACAACAACTGGCATGCGAACAGTGCTGCGAACACATATGCCACATACGTCCATATGGAATTCGTCCGTTTGGAGGATTGCAGGCGGAGGTCCTGCCCTTCCGCCAGGGATTTTGCCGTATCCGCCGCCTGCTCAAGATCATTCATCCAAAACACGCCCGCCGCCTCATCGCTGACGATGAGCTTGTTCCCGTTAAACGACCGAATCCACGCCTCGACGCTTTGCGGCGTATTCACGGCCATCGAACCGGGCAGAATGACCACGTCTGCTTTTAGATCGCCGGGGATATGTTCATCGACCTTCAATACTGTGACGGGAACACTCGTCGCGCGTTTTGCAAAGGTGGATTTCACACTTTCGCCGAACCTGCCATCCTGGTCGAAGACAAGCACGTGGTATTGCGACTGTTTTTCCGCGAGCACGTCAGAGCGGGCAGACCCATCCTTGCGCAAGGCTGTCAGATGATATGCCAGCAAAACGACGAATACGATCAATGCAGTCAGTTCATTGAGAGTATCCCGCAGCAACGAGCCGGTTTCCACACCCAGCGCCGCATTGATCAGATTGAATACCAGCATCCCCGCTGTCACCATCCCGCCGATGACGGAAGCGAACAACACAAGATACAAGTAAGACTTGCGGACAATCGAACGACGCGCGTGATCGCCCAAATCGTTGTTCTCCAATGCGCGTATTTGTGAAGTCTGCCAGGTCAGCAGCCAGACAGGCAATCCAACCGCCAGCGTGGCTATGGAGCCGGAAAATGGTTCGACGATCCCACTCGTGCTCAGGTAACTGAAACCCAACACGAGATCGATCAGGACGGAGAAGAGCGAGATCAAACCCGTCACCGTCGCGGCAAGACCAAGGAAAGACAGGATGTAGTCGTAGAGTCTCCGTTTGCCTTCGCGGCGCGGAGGGTTTTCGTCGAACGAAAATTGATTATTGAGCCACTTGCCGTAATATGCCCAGATCACGCCCAGCGGCACGCCGATGGAAATGGGTCCGCCAAGCTGGTGCACAAATTCCAGCCAAGATCCGCCTTCGCCTAGCACCTGCAAAAGGATGAGATAGATCAGGTTTCCACCTGCGATGAGGGTAACGATCACGCCGCCGAGAGTCAATAAGTAGAGAAGCCCCAGGCGAAGATAAGACTCTCTTTCAGCGGAATCAGGCAGCGCGTCCTGCAGGAGCCGCCAGGAGTAATACCAGATCGGTGAGCCGATCAGCATCAAGGCAATCGCATTGACGGCCGTCTCCCGTCCAATATCCCCAAGCACGGCAGTTGGGAAGGTGAACACGTAACTCAGTGCTTGTTGAATGCCATAGACAACCAGTAACAATCCGTACAATACCCAGATGAAACGATAGAGACGGCGAATCTCGGAAAAATTTTCCGGGTCCGGGACGCCCGACCAACTGGCTTTGAGGACATTCCAGAAATAAGCGGCGATGAGCAAATTGACGACAATGGCAAGCAGATTATCCACCCAGGTCTGGCTGCCCCCGACCACGGCGCGGTATTCCGAAAGATTCGCGGTGAATAGGATCGTGCGGTTGATGAGCGCAAGAAGATTCTGAACAACGGGAATCAACGTGCCGAGCAAAATTCCGTACAGGAAGACCGCGCGAATGCTTGCGGACCATTCCTCCGAATCCGACGCGGAAACACGCTGCGCCCAAAACCAATGAATGAGAAAGATCGGCACGCCCACGAAAATGAGCGCCAATGCGGATGCCAGATTGGAGGCGTTGTTGGATATCTCCTGCGTATTGAAGATCGAACGCAACAGACCGATGATGCCCCACAGCACAACTTCGATGCTGATGAAGGCGACGGCATAAAAATAAAGTCGGCGGATGGTTTTCATAAATATCTTTCCGTCATTGCGGGGACGGCGATCCTTGGCACTCGCAATGACACGATGTTAGGGTTTATACGGCTCCTGGTACCAGTTGTAATCCCAAAAACTGTACGGCATGGAACTGACCTTCCACTTGCCGCCCTGTTCCACAAGCAGGGCACGGTCGGGCGAACCGGTGCGGGTGGTGAACGGATCGCTGTACGAATAATAGATCGTCAATTCCACGACCGCCTCATCGCCGTGAATCTCCGCTTCGCCCACATCCAGCCCGGTATTCCCCGGGTTGACCATGCCGTTCAAAAAGGATTGGCGGAAATCTTCATAGGTGGGTTTGTATTTCAGATCGGCAAGGTAACCGTAAGCCTTTTCGTAATCCTTCTCGAGCACAGCGAGGACATAATTGTGCGCCACGCCTTCGGGCGAATCTTCGGGAAGATAGTCGCGCCTGTCCTGCCGGGTGAAGAAGAGCGCCAATGCCAAAAAGACCAGCGCACCGACGCCGATAAGAATGCCGGTAAGAAATTTATCCTGTTTCATGAGAGAGCCTCCGCATTTAACTTTACCCCAAAATAGACCGGCAAAACGATTCAAAAGTTCCCTCCTGTGGATGGGACTCTGCAAAAATCAATCACGGTATACTTGGCTGACCTTTTGGTGCAAGAGAAAAATGCCTGTATCCGCGCCGGGTGTGACCAAAGAATATCATCGCCTCACCCAGAGCAATTGCAGCCTTCCATGTCTTTTGGAGGAACCATGAAATTGAAAAGAATCATTGTAGCAATTTCCATCCTTGCCCTTGCCGCGCTCGCCTGCCAGACCCTTCTCCCAACGGCGGAGCCGGTTGCGGCTCCAACCCAACCTTCTCAATTCCAAAATAACAACGCGCCCCAAACCGAGGACGACGTTCCCCGGATCGGCGTCAAAGAGGCAAAAGCCGCCGTGGACTCAGGTCAAGCCATTCTGGTGGATGTGAGAGGCGCGGATATCTTTGCCGAGCAACATGCAGCCGGCGCGATGTCGATCCCATTGGATATTTTCGAGTACGACATTGCCAGCATATCGCTCGAAAAAGAGCAATGGATCATCACCTACTGCACCTGACCGAACGAACATACGAGCGCCCGTGCGGCGTTCCTTCTCCTGCACAACGGTTATGAAAAAGTGGAAGCCCTGCTCGGCGGACTCCAAGCCTGGATGGATGCCGGTTATCCCCTCGAACCTTAACGATGAAAAACGCGCCTCGAGTCACGCCCTGGCCTGATTCAACGCCTCCAACCCGCGCCGCGCTCTGGCAGTTGATGGTGGAAGAAGGTCTCGACCCATACGCCTGGTCGAATGGACCATTCGATATCTATTCCGCTCACTCGCACAGTTTTGATAAAGTGATCTATGTCGTGCAGGGCAGCATCACCTTCGGCTTGCCCGAACTGAATCAGTCGCTGATATTGAAGGCAGGCGATAAATTGGATTTACCCGCCGGGGTTGTACATGACGCGCATGTCGGCGAGGAAGGCGTGGTCTGCTTGGAAGGGCATAAATAAGCTGTATGGGCGATGTTTGCATCGCCCATACATATTTACGAAAACGCCTGAATACCTGTCTGCGCCCTGCCGAGAATCAACGCATGGATATCGTGCGTGCCTTCGTAGGTATTGACCGCTTCAAGATTCATCACATGACGGATGACGTGATACTCATCTGAAACGCCGTTGCCGCCGAGCATGTCTCGCGCCACCCGTGCTATCTCCAGCGCTTTGCCGCAGGAATTGCGTTTGACAAGCGAGATCATTTCGGGGGAGGATTTGTCTTCATCGATCAAACGTCCCACACGCAATGCGCCCTGCAAACCCAGCGTAATTTCCGTCATCATGTTCGCCAGCTTCAACTGAATGATCTGGTTCGCCGCGAGCGGACGCCCAAACTGCGGGCGATCCAGCGTATACTGCCGCGCCGCGTGCCAGCAAAATTCCGCTGCACCGAGCGCGCCCCAGGCGATGCCGTAACGCGCCTTGTTCAAACACCCGAACGGACCTTTCAAGCCCTTGACTTCAGGGAAAATATTCTCTTCTGGAACAAACACTTCGTCCATCACGATCTCGCCGGTTGAACTGGCGCGCAAGCTGAACTTGCCTTCGATCTTCGGCGCCGATAAGCCCTTCATCCCCTTCTCTAAAATAAAACCGCGAATCTCGCCTTCGCTCTTTCCGCCGTCCTCGGCGGGAAGCTTGGCCCAAACCACAAAGACATCCGCTATCGGGGAGTTGGTGATCCACATCTTGTTGCCATGCAGGATATAACCGCCATCCACTTTTTTGGCACGGCTTTCCATGCTGGCCGGATCGCTTCCATGGTTCGGCTCGGTCAATCCAAAACAACCCACAAGTTCTCCGCTGGCGAGTTTTGGAAGATATTTTTTTCGTTGTTCCTCCGTGCCATAGGTGAAGATCGGATACATCACCAGCGAACTTTGCACGCTCATGGCGGAACGATAGCCGCTATCCACGCGCTCCACTTCGCGGGCGATCAAACCGTAGGCGACATGATTCAACCCCGCGCCGCCGTATTCTTCGGGGATGGTCGAGCCGAGGAAACCCATCACGCCCATTTCGTCCATGATCTCGCGGTGGAAGATTTCCTTGCGGTTCGCTTCGAGGATGCGCGGCATGAGCTTGTCCTGGCAATATTTGCGCGCCGCATCACGGATCATGCGCTCTTCGTCGGTCAGTTGATTGTTGAACAAAAAGGGATCATCCCATTTGAAGGTTTGTTTGGACATAAGACCTCTGGAAAGCAGGAAGTGGGCAGCGGGTCGATAAGCGCAAAATGATTGTATCAAATATCAGCGGATGAAAAACGTTGGTAGCCGAATCAGTTCACAAGTCCGGAAAGAGGCGGCAACCAAAAAGAGGACACGCCTCCCAGCGCATCCTCTTCTGTTTTCCATTTTCTGCTTGCTACGCCGAACCCGTCAACCAGCCGCGGAGTTCCATCGCCTTCACCACGCGGTCGATGGCGACCATGTACGCGGCATCGCGCATATAGACCTTCTCCTGCGTGCTGCGCTCGAGCACGGCATTGAAGGCGGAGGTCATCTTGGTGTCGAGACGCCTGAGCACGGCATCCTTTTCCCAGTAATAATTGGCGTCGTTCTGCACCTGCTCGAAATACGAAGTGGTCACGCCGCCTGCGTTGCAAAGGAAGTCCGGGATGTTGAAGACGTTGTTCTTCTTGAACACTTCATCGGCTTCGGGAGTGGTGGGACCGTTGGCGCCTTCCGCCACGATGCGCACGCGTTTGGAAACCTTCTTGACCGTATCGGCGTTGATCTGGCCCTCGAGCGCGGCGGGGATCAACACATCGGCTTCGAATTCGATCCATTTATCGCCATCGCTCACATCATAACCGGCATCCTGCGCCTTCTTCTTATCGATGGTCCCGTATTCATCCACGATGGAGAGCAGGAAGCGCGGATCGATGCCGCCTTTCTTGCTGTAGGTGTAGGCTTTTTTATCGTGGCGGTCGTAACAGGAAACGCATGCGATCGTGCCGCCGAGCATTTCGGCAAAACCGATGGCTGCATATTGAGAAACATTGCCGAAACCCTGCAGCGCGGCAACCGAGCCTTTCGGGTCGATGCCGAGATGTTTCATCGCTTCCCGCACGGTATAGATCACGCCGTAGCCGGTCGCCTCGGTGCGACCCAATGAGCCGCCGCCTCCAACAGGTTTCCCCGTGAAAACGCCGGGCGTATACTGACCGACGAGTTTGGAATATTCATCCATCATCCAGCCCATCATCTGCGGGGTCGTGCCGACATCCGGCGCGGGCACGTCGTTGCGCGGACCGATGTTCTTCCACATGGCATGCACCCAGCCGCGGCACAGGTCTTCTTTTTCCCGCAAAGTCAGCGTGGACGGATCGACAATAATGCCGCCTTTTCCGCCGCCGAGCGGAATATCTGCAACTGCGCACTTCCAGGTCATCCATGTCGCCAGGGCACGGACGGTGTCCATCGTCTCAGCCGGATGGAAGCGGATGCCGCCCTTGTTGGGTCCGCGAGCATCGTTATGCTGAACGCGGAATCCCTGGAAAACCTTGAGGGAGCCGTCTTCCATGCGCACTGGAATGCGGAAGGAATATTCGCGCATCGGCCAGCGCAACGTTTCCGCCACGCCGGGATCGAGTTTCAATTGTTTGGCGACCGCATCGAACTGCTTCTGCGCCATTTCAAACGCGTTGATTTGTCCTGCCATGATTACCTCCAGAAAGGATTGTTATAGAGAAACATAAGCGGGCATCCCGGATGGATACCCGCTCCAAACAGCCTATGTGAATTTGCTGGTTCATATCGAAGAAGAATCCAGAAAACTGCCATAAAACTTTACACGATTATGACAGCACAGTCAATATGACAAAAGTACGCGGATTTCCGGCAAAAAATGATGTTTTAAATAACCCGAACACCCCCAAATTGGATACGCTAGTCATATTTCGGCATGCGTTTTTCAAGGAACGTCCTCACCGCCTCTTGATGACTGGACGACTTTCCCAAATCCTCTTGCAGGATTCCCTCCCGATTCAGCGCCTCCTCCAGGTTTGGCAGGATGGCCTCATTGAACGCCTTCTTCCCCGCCGCAAACGCCTCGCGCGGACCTCGAGCCAGATCCTCCGCAAACTGCCTTACCACACGCCGATAGTTGAATCCACCCACTCTGTTGACCAAGCCCCACTCATAGGCCAATGATGCGGGAATCTGTCTATTTGAATAGAAATACTCCTGTGCGCGGCCCAAGCCGATGAGTTTTGGCAACAACAGCGAAACCCCCGAATCCGGCGCGAGCGCGATACCACGAAAGCCAACCACGAAATATGCGCTTGAATGCGCAATGCGCAGATCACACGCCAAAGCGATGCCAAATGCCGCGCCCGCGCACGGTCCATTAACTGCGGCGATCACCGGTTTGCCCATCTTTCGAATCTGCAGGATGAGCGGGTTATAGGTCTTCTCCAGGTGTTCGCGATAGGAGATCCCGCCGCCGGCCTGCTTCATCTCGGTAATATCCTGCCCGGCGCTGAAGACCTTGCCCGTTCCTGTGAGGACGATGCACCGCACCTGCGAGTCTTTCTCCGCGTCGATCAGGGCGGTTTGCAAAGCCTGAGTCATTTCAAGATTGAAGGCATTTGCGCGTTCGGGGCGGTGAAGTGCCAGGGTCAATACAGCGGATTGAAGGCTTGCCCTGAGCGCAGCCGAGCTGGAGGAGGGAAGCGTGGTCATTTGATTAAAAAAATACAGTCACTTGGGCAGTGACTGTATTTGAATCCTTTCTTATTCGCCGGGGTAGTCGTCCTGCGCCTCGTCGTCGCCTGAGTCGGTTTCGTATTCCACTTTCTCTTCGTCGAGGTAGACCCAAAGTAGTAAAACGTGTCCGTCGCTCGTTTCCACATTGCGCGCGGCCAGGATGGGAGCGGTCTGCTCCATTCCGGTCTCGTTGCGGTAATGCAAGTGGATCGAGTTCCGGTTATGCCATGCGTTGTAACAACGTTCGACGAGCGCCGGTCCGTTGAACGTCCGCAGGCGGGTGAGTGCAGGGATGGAAAGATGCGGGCTTTCGTTCAAGCCCATGGCCCAGCCGTCATTGACATGCTCGAAGATCGGGGGCGGTCCTTCGATGATGGTGATTTTATCGTCCATAAGATATACCTGAATGCGAATATACCACAACTGCGCATGGGAATCGTTTCAGAATTTTGTCAGAATCGTCAGGAAAACTACTCGCGGAATCGGGATTCGGGCAGGTAAGTATAATTACAGCATGACCAAACTCACCCCAAAGATCATCCTTGAAGGCACGCGCCTGACCTTCAAGACCGACATCGCCTTTGCTCTCAACGAACACCCCCGCATTGTCGGTCCGCGCAAGTATAAGTATCACTCGCCGCTCATCTCCGGGGAGTGGTGCGCATTCACCAACGTCCCCTGGGGGCGCGGCTTGATCAACTTTGAACCGCAGGAGGAGGTTCTGGCAATTGAAACCTACGAAACATGGGCCAGGCTTTTTGAGTTGCAGCGTTATTACTCCTGGATCATAGACCGCTTTCACCTCTCGACGCGCATGTATCAATTGATGACATATAACAAGGATTACGATTTCCGCTGGCTGGAGGAACGGCTGTTGCCGCTCAACTTCCGATTGGTGTTGCTCACCCGTTCAGCCGATTCCTTCACAGCCGCCCGCGCGGAACGCTTGAAGGTTTCGGGGAATCCCTCCCAATACAACGATCTGAAAGTGTTCATCGAAGAGCAGAGGGTGATCCGCGGGCTGTTCGATGATTCGATCCTGACAAAGGTCGAGTTCGATGTTTCGGATAACAACATCGCCTCCATCGTGGAACGCATTGCAGATTGGATGGAATCCACCGGCGGGCTGTATATGACGGACTGAGTCAGGTTACCGATTTTGAATCCCCGCCTGCTTGCGTCGAACCCTTTGAATAGGTATACTTGCTCCCATGACCATTCCAGAGAAGATCGGGCGCTATGAAATCAAGGGGGAACTGGGTCGCGGGGGTTTCGCCACCGTTTATCGCGCCTACGATCCGCGCTTCGAACGCGAAGTCGCCATCAAATTCCTGCCGCCGGAGTTGATCCACTCCGATCCACAGTTCCGTATGAGGTTCGAGCGCGAAGCGAAGATCATCGCGCAATTGGAACATCCCGCCATCGTGCCGGTCTATGACGTGGGAGAGGAGAACAACCAGCCCTATTTCGTCATGCGTTACATGAACGGGGGCTCCCTCTCCGAACGCATCAAGGCAAGGCAAAACTTCGGCATCGAAGACGCTGTCAGGATCCTGGAACAGATCGCGCCGGGGCTGGACGAAGCGCATTCGAAAGGAATCGTTCATCGCGATCTTAAGCCCGCCAATATCCTTTTCACCAACAAGAACGTCCCGCTCATCTCCGACTTCGGAATCGCCAAATTCAGCCAGGGCGAGGCGAGCGGCAACATGACCGGTTCCGCCATCATCGGTACGCCCGCCTACATGGCTCCCGAACAAGCCTCCGGAGACGCCATCGATGGGCGCGCCGACATTTACGCGTTGGGCGTCATCCTTTACGAAATGGTGACCGGCAAACAACCCTACCAGGCGGATACTCCGCTTGGGCTAGCGATCAAGCACATCACAGAACCGGTGCCGCGCATCCTCGAAGCAAATCCCAACCTGCCCGTATGGATGGAAAAGGTCATCTCCACTGCCATGGCAAAGAGTCCGGATGACCGTTTTTCCTCCGCCGTGGAATTGGTGGAAACAACAAAAGCCTTCCTGCGAGGAGAGAAACCGCCCGACCGCACCGCCAACGTCACCTCGAAAATTTCTCCATTCAACAAGACCGCCACCGTCCGCAAACAACGCGCAATGGAGGAATCGAAACGACGCAGCCCCGCTTTCGCCATTTTTACCGGGCTATTCCTGCTGGTGGCGGTGATCGGCGGCGGACTCTATTTCATGGGCGGGGATATCCTCCAATCACTCTTCGCGCCGCCTGCCACCGCAGCGATCACGAGCGGACCGCCCGTCGATACGCCAACGCCCATCATCATCCAATGGACCGCCACACCCGCGTCCGCCTTGCCGACTTCCACCGCGACCCAGCCCGCGTCCTCGGGACTGCCCGTCGTTGGCGGCGCCGATAAGATTGCCTTTGTGCGCGAAAACGATATCTGGGTCATGAACGTTGATGGAAGCGATAGAAAACAATTCACCAACGACAACCTGCCCAAGTTCAACCTGCAATGGCTGCCCGACGGCAAGACCCTGCTTTTCATGTCCGGCAAAACCGTCAAGACCGTGAACATCGAAACCGAAGTGCAGGAAGTCATCATCAATTATGTTTCCGCCGAGTATTTCGAAGGGTTCAGCGTATCTCCCGACGGCAAAAAGGTCGCCATCAGCGTCAACCGCGAACTCTTCATCGTGCCTTACGATCTAATCAAACTGCGCTTCGCAACCCGTCGCAGCGCCCTGCTCGAAATGAAAGGATGCCTCTTCAACAGCCTGCCGGTCAAGGATATCCAATGGTCGGACGACGGCACACGGATCGCCATCGAATATGTTGCCAATGTGAACGGCGTCCATGCAGATGCCATCCGCATTGTGGATGCGCAAAACTGCGAAGCCATGCCAAATTCAAACCTGGACGAATTCCCGACCGGGCGTTTCCGGTTCGGGAATGAAATCGTCAATTTTGACTGGGACGGCGACCTGCTCTTCTTTCTCAACAGCAACGTCCGTAATAATGGCTTTGGAGATATGGTCTTCTACAGCATATTTACCCATCGGGCAGATCCCGCCGTTCCGTATGAAGGAAATTGTTGCTACCGCGACGCATCGTTCAGCCCGGACAGCAGTCATGTTGTATTCGCGTTTCAAGATATACGACTCGGGAGTACCAGCCCCATCGACCTTTACCTGATCCCGACCGACTCGGTCACCACATCGCGTAAACTCGAGCCCCTTCCATTGCCCGACGGATTCTTTACAAATCGGAGCGAAGCGCCGCATCCCGTCCTGCGCCCGGCACAGCCGTAACGATTGATTTCACCAGACTGGGTCCGTGATAGATCAACCCGGTATAGATTTGAACCAGCGCCGCTCCCATCTCGAGGCGGCGTTTTGCATCCTCCGGATTCATGATCCCTCCCGCGCTCACGACAGGGATCTTCCCATCCACATGTTTCAATGTCTGACGAAGAACCGCCTCACTCTTAACCCTGAGCGGACTGCCGCTCAAACCGCCTGATTCTTCCCGATGCTTTGACCCTTCGACACCGTGAGCGAAAGGCGAACCGTCGGGGCGGCGCTTCAATCCTTCGCGTCCCACCGTCGTGTTCGTGACAATGACTCCATCCATCTTTGTGTTGAGAATCGCTTCCACCGCGTCAGCGAGTTCGGATTCGGATAAATCCGGCGCAAGTTTCACCAGGATGGGAATGCGTCGTGCATGGGCCTGCTCTTCGAACAAGCGCTGCCGGTGCAATTGGGCAAGCAAACCTTCCAGCGCCTTGCGTCCCTGCAAATTGCGTAACCCAACCGTGTTAGGCGAACTGACATTGATGGTCAGATAATCCGTCAGGCCGGCAAATACCTGAAGCAACGCAAGATAATCCAAAACTGCATCCTCGTTCGATGTTTCCTTGTTCTTACCAAGGTTGACTCCCAAAACAGTGTTCCATTTTCTGCGTTTCTCCAGTCTTTCGTTTACGATGCCCATCGTGTGTCCAAGCCGGGTCGTTTGCATGGCCGGACTCAACCGCCCCTGCACGAACTCCGATCCGCGCGAAGGGAATCCCATGCGGTTGATCACGGCTTCATCCTCCACCAAACGAAACACGCGCGGACTCGGGTTTCCCGGCTGTGGCTTTGGTGTGACCGTCCCAATTTCAACGTGACCGAATCCCAAAGCGGCAAGCCCGCGGATTGCAACCCCGTCTTTATCGTATCCTGCCGCCAGCCCGATCGGATTCTTGAAAGTTAAACCAAAAACATGTACCGGTTTTGGCGGCGACTTATAAATGAATTCAAGCAGTTTACGCGAGGGGGGGAAATTCCCGGCGATGCGTAACGCGTGAAGCGTGAGCGTGTGAGCGCGTTCGGGGTCGAGGCGGAAGAGAAGCGGACGAAGAAGGGAGTACATCACACTCCCTTTTTCCCCTTTTTCAACATCGCGATGGTCTTCAGGATTCGACTGGTACGTGTCTCGTCTTTCTTCGCTTCATTGATCCAATTGACATATTCCCTTTTATGGGTAAAGGATAGTTTCTCAAAGAAAATCCGCGCTTCCATATCGTTCTTCAATTCTCTTTTCAGGTCTTTGGGGATCTCGATCACGCGCAGCTCGACATCCAGTTCCACCGTCACTTTCACCTTGTCACCGAACGTTTTGCCAATGTTCCCCCGGATATCCTTCAGAATGATCAGGATGTGATTCTCGCCGCCCATCCGCGCCAACAGTCCGCGGTAGGGAATCCCGTCGAAGGTTGCCCTGACTCTGGGGCGTTTCGAGCCGAAGACTTTCTCCACATCGAAGGGGACTTCAACGAACGCGCCGCCCCCGCCCGCATTTTGGATGACCGCTGTAAAGTTGTGTTTTTTCGGCATTATCTATTTTCCAAAAATTTCCGTGTCTCTTCGATCTTTTCCTTGGCAGCCTTTCCATTCGCCTCCCAATGATCCAATAACTGCGTAATGGTCAAAACCGCATGGAGGTGATGCCCCGCCTGCTCCAGCGATTCCTTTGCTCCGGATTGACGGTCCACGAGAACGACAACATCCTTCACGAATAGCCCGGCGCCGATCAGTTTTTCGATGGCTTCGAACTTGCTCCCGCCGGTGGTGGCGAGATCATCGATGACCACGACCGTCTCTCCGGCATGATATTCGCCTTCGATCTCGGCTTTCGTGCCGTAAGTCTTCGCTTCCTTGCGCGGATAGATCATCGAATAATTACCCGCAAGGGAGATGGCTGTTGCAATGGGAATGGCGGCGTAGGGCAAGCCTGCGATGCGGGAGAATTGGAGGATTGAGAGGACTGGTAGGTAGGCTTGTGCGATTTGTTTCAGGAGCGTGGGGTAAGTGATGATTTGCCGCAAATCAATATAGATGGGTGACTTGAGTCCCGACTTGAGCGTGAATTCCCCAAACTTGATACAGCCCGCTTCGAGAAGCCCGTCGGCGAGGGATGCTAATTCGTGATTCGTAATGCGTAATTGGTTTGCCATAATGACTTCTATTTTTTGATCTCGTTCTTGACCCGCAAAATCTCATCGCGGATCTCCGCCGCCGCCCTGCCGGGATCATCCGCTCGCGAGATGGCGCGGGAAATGGGCAGCAGCAATCCTTTTCCATCTTCTCTCAATCCCGATTTCAGCGTTATCTCCAATTCGCCGCCCTGCGCGCCGACTCCGGGAGCGAGGAACCACAAGTCCGGCGCGGCGGCGCGGATCATTTCCATGATTTGCGGGTGGGTCGCGCCGACGACGACACCGACATTGTTCTTCTCATTCCACTGCTGGGCAAGTTTCGCCACATAAATATACAAAGGCATGGGCGTATCCGAACCCATCGGCATGACCAGCAGGTTTTGCAGATCCATCGAACCGGCGTTGGATGTTTTGCACAAAAGGAAAACGCCTCTCTCCGAGTTCTTGATGAACGGCTCGACCGAGTCTTTGCCGAGATAGGGATTCAAGGTGATGCAATCCACGCCAAGATTTTCAAACGCGGATTGTGCGTACGCTTCGGCCGTGGATGAAATGTCGCCCCGCTTCGCATCCAGGATGATGGGAATGCGCGAGCCCATCCGGTGGGATTCTTCACCGATGGCTTCGACGACCTGCTTGAGCGCCGTCCAGCCTTCCGCGCCGAAGACTTCGAAGAAGGCGGCGTTGGGTTTGAATGCCGCGGCGTAGCGAGAGGTCTGTTTGACGAGATTCAGGCAAAAGTCCCGGGCAGATGCGGCCGTGGGGCTTGGGAGGTCGGAAAGGTGCGGGTCGAGTCCCACGCACAGAAGGGAGGAGCAGTCATCCGCCCGTTTTTCGAGAAAAGTGAAGAAGGATTCCATGTTGTTCCTTGGAAAGAAAAACCCTAAAGGTTTTAAAGACCTTTAGGGTCTATTTTACTCAATGAACGTGCGCCATTTCTCGTCGGCTTGTTTAATCCAAAGCTTATCGATCCAATTGGTGAAATCCCAATAGAAGGGATTCCAAATACCCGCGCCGTAGCCGTGGCATTCGGGGATGAAGAAATCGAGCGGGATGGTATCGGGCAGGTTGCAGACGGGAGATCCCGCGCCGTCAATGGATTCGGGCGCTTGCCCTTCGCGCGTGTTAGCAAGATTCGGCGTGGGTGTGCAATCTTCGAACCAGGAATCGCCGGGGTTGCCGTCGGGCAGGCGGCAGAAGGACGCGTCTTCGGCGCGGGCGACGTTGTAGGTGAAGGCGTCATAGATCTTGCCGTTCGAGTTGATCAGGCGCACGGTCTCGCCGCCGTCGCTGAGCAGCAGGTTGGTCTCTTTGCTGTAGAAAACGATTCGCTCGCCGGGCTTGAGCGTGACCGCGGGCAGGGAGAATGATTTTTTACCGTTCACGGTATCCAACTTCCAGCCGCTCAGGGAGATATCGATGGCGGTCAGATTCTTGATCTCGACGAACTCGTCGAAGACATCGGCTTTGCGGTCCTGGTTCCAGTCGAAGCCGGGGCGCGCAAGAATCTCGTTGATGATCGGGCGCGGGTCGATGACGACTCGTGTGGGGATGGGCGTGGAGGTGGGCACTGGCGTGGACGAGGGAGTGGGCGTTGCCGCCTGCGAGTTGGCGTTCTTGGGTGTGCCGAGAATATTTCCGCCGTTGGCGTTCTTGCCGTTTCGTTTCGCGCTGGTATTCGTCAGCCAACTGCTATCGCTCTCTGTTGACGTTCCAATTCGTTCCATGGTTTCGTAGGTTGAACTGCTGCCCTTGGGCCAGGAGCCACCGTTACCGTTGGCTGTGTCGATCACCGTGCCAGAGCCATCCCGCAGAGAGAGGGCTTCGCCGCTGTTGGATAATTCGCCGGTGTAGACCTGGTCGGCGGGGATGTCTGAGACTGTGCTGTCGTCATCGCGCTCGAGGAGGAAATATCCCCCGGCGGGAATCGTGCCGCTGAGGGTGATGCTGGGCGTACCATCGGCGGCTCGCAGGGTCCAACCGGTGATATTGACCGTGGCGTTGGTGGTGTTGTAGAGTTCGATCCATTCGTCGCCGGTCAGGCTCGATGTGGTTCCCGCCCATGCCACTTCGTTGATAATAATGGATCGGGCGCTGGATGCGGCAAAAGTGACTGAATTATCGGTGGAGGTGCTGGCAGCGTTATTGTTGCCGGAGAGATCAGTGACACGGTTGATCGAGATCGAAGGGACGATGGTTCCATACCCCGAGGATGTAGCGGAAAGAGTGAAAATCCTGTTATCGCCGGAGTTGGCGATATTCCAGACCACGCTGGCGGCTGTGCCGGATTGAGTAACGTCTGCAGCGGTGAAGGTGGCTGTGTTGATCGGTTCGGAAAACTGAACCGTGAAATTGATGGGTAATGCATTGGTCGGGTCGATTTGAGAACCAGATTGGTTGATGGTGACAGTGGGCGGAACGGTGTCGTTGAATGTGACGCTGTTATCTCCACCACCACTTGCTTGGTTGTGATTCCCCGCTAGATCTCTGACAACAACAATAGAGTCCGTGCCCGCATTGAGACTTGGAACAATCGTCCCCGCGCTGGAAGCAATCGCAGACAGGGTGAAATTCTGGTTGTCGCCTGAATTGATTATGCTCCAGGTAATCCCTGTAGCCGTGCCGTTTTGTCTGATATCTGCGGTAGTAAATGTAGTTGCGTCTATCGGTTCATTAAATGCGACTGTAAAGTTAATGGGCAGGGCGCTTGCTGGATCAACCTGGGTCAATGACTGGTTGATGGTTACAGTGGGACGGATATTATCTACACTATAGGTTTCTTCTGTCGAAGGCTGTGTATTAGGGAGAGAGTTTCCCCCAATATCAGTAATACCATGTGCAACTGTCAAATCCAATTCAACCGTTCCATTAAGATTTATCAAATCACCGCCCGTTATTCTCAAATCATAGATTCTGCCGTTTTCGATCCTGCTTACAGTAACAGCCGGTCCTGTTACACCGATAACATCAAAATCATTTTCCCCAACAAGATCAACTCCTTCAACGGCTTCATTAAAAGTGATCCTGAATATAAGTTCATCCGCATTTGTAAATTGAGAAGTTGGGTTCTGGCGCGTGAAAGACAATAAGGTTGGAGTGGTCGAAGTATTATCAATTTGAATGTTTCGGGTGGCGCTCAGCGATCCGGGATTCCCCGGTTTGGGCAGAATCAATGTCGCATTCCCGCTTGCGCCAACGATCGTGCCGCCATTCAGCGAGAGGGCATTATATCCGGCGTAATCAAGATCATTTGTATTATCCCCCGGCTGGATCGTGTAATTGAAGGTCAATGTATTTGTACCGCTTCCGCCTGCATAAACAGCCGGGCGGTCGGTAGCGCCTGCTTCTATCAACAATGTTGGGGAGCCGGTAACTGTAACGATATTGCTGAATATCAGATTAACATCAATGACCAAGCCGCTTGTATCAAGGTAAACGCCGTCGCCAATGGAAGAGATTGTACTTATCACAGCCAAACACGGTACTACCGCGCTGGCAAAATTCTGCGGGTTGCTGGTGGTAGAATTTAAAATAAAATCCGTTGCGTTATTGTCAGTATCCCTGCAACTGCCGGCACTGCCGCCAAACCTGCGTTCATAGCTTTGATTGGCGTTTCCGCTCATTGCGGAAAGCTGCGTTCCCTCCCTATAAGCTGTCGTATTGCACATTCCTACTTGATCGATGATAACTCCCGAATTATTAACCAAGGCAATACCACCATTATCTTGAATCAAGTCCGATCCAAATAAATCCATGTCTAATGGCGCAGATCCAGAATACCCAACAGTATTACCTAGTAGGAAATACTGACCAGGAGCCAGGGTTGTATTTATAGAAGTTACATTGATTGGAAGGGTTATGATCCCACATCCCTCTGATGCTCTTAAATCCCAATTGTTTAATGTAATAGTATTTCCTGTTGCATTGTAAATTTCAATAAATTCATCACTTTCCCCATTAGGTCCTCTTGATCGAAACTCACTAATGAATATATTCAGCTGATCAAAAGATGAAAGAGGGCTTGCATTTACGCCTTTTAAATTAGACATAAATAGCCCTGCTAGGAAAACTGCAAGGTACAATAGTAAAAGGAATGATCGAAATTTATTGTTCAAAATAATTAACAATTATATTGAGTTACTAGCTTTCACATCCTATTCCGTCATTATCTCCATCAAATCGGTGTGGGTCAGGCGGTAAAACCTTAAATCTCCTAAATCCAACATCTTTACAATCTAAATCTGGTGGAGGAGGAGGAATACAAACATCCGGATATGAAGGATGACAATTTCCAGAAGGATTGTTTGCTGGCGTATTTAATATTGTTGGTGGCTGTGTTGGGCTCTGCCAAATACCAATTTTTGACGTCATTGCAATTTGCTCAGCATTCGCAATTGTCTGATCACAAGCAGTATCTGGCGGGTACGATGAAGCACGTGCATAACCACTCGATACTAGCTCGCGATTTACAAAAATATTATCTACTATAACATATCTAAGCAATCGCCCAAATCTATCAGTGTCGGAAATATCTCTGACAAGAAAAACCTCTTTGCCATAAATCAACTCCGTGTTTTTTTGGGTTGCTTCTGTACTATAAAATCCTCCGGTTGTTTCCGGCGCATCGATTCCAATATATCTTATGCTATAAACTTTTTCGTCAATAAGTACTTTAATTGTATCTCCATCTACAACCTCGACCACCTTTCCCGTTTCAAAGACACTAGATACAGACAAGCAAGAAGCATCATGCACTTGTTCCCAAACAGGTGTATTCGTCGGAAGCAATGTCGGAGTGGAAGTAGGTGTTGTCGTTTGGGTTGGTTGGGCAAATGCTGTTTGGGTTAACTTCAATGAATAATCGCTCTTCGCAGTCTCAAAAGCTTGCGTGAATATCAAACCCACATCCAAAGTCGGTTCAGGTGTCGCGGTCGACCCACATGCAAAAACAACAATGTCCATGAGTATGATTAAATAGAATACTCGACTATGATTACCAAGTTGAAAGTGTTTAGAATGCATATTTTTTCTTATCTCCAATAAGATTTACTTACAACATGGAAAATTAGTAAATTAATAAAAAAAAGACGAGAAATAGAGAATTTCAACGTCTTGTTCAAACCTTCTCATATTTTGAAAGTACTTTGCTGCCTTCGTTCAGCGCTAAGTTATTTGTACTAAAAAAATACCCTATCGATATTTGATTTTGAAGTTATTGCTTTTATTGTTCGCAGTATAGGAATCAAAAATATCTGTTGTTTTTGTTAAATGTTTAAATGATTCGCAAAAGATGACAAAAACAAGCATTAACCATTTTCGAAAGCGATTTATATAGTTTGTCAACATACAAGCTCCCTGTATCATCAGCTGAACAAACCGATGGTAATAATATACTAGCACTTCTATGTAACAATTTCATTAATTAATCTTTGCACAAAAGATAATTTTTATCTAATTTAGCTATAATACTTTTCCGCCAAGCAACCCAATGAAAGCAGCGATACCAGATGTAAAGCTATATTTTAGTGTTTCTATTACATCATCAACTCGCAAACCGGGATCGTTTTCTGGATAAATAAGGCTGAGACTAATATATCCCGCAAGGCTGATAAAAGTAAATGACGTTGTGATGATTAGAATTATCTTAAATGCCGGGGTAAGGGAGACGCGCCGCGATTCTGATTGATGCTGAGAATATCGATTACTTGACCCACGAGGATTTACCCGTTGGGCGCTTCTTTTTTTTTGTGCTCGTCGTATATTACTTGCCATGATTGAGCAACCCCATATGCGGTTATTTTTTTACTTTACTTACGATTTCTTTACTTAAAATATAACCTTTACCATTTTTACTAATGGTCAAGTGAGTTAAAAGTGAGGGGTTTAAGAATGATTCCCTAACTATGGCAACTAGCAACTTGAAAAATGAATATTTTATGTAATTATCATTTTCTTTAGTTGATGTTGAACCTGCGTTCTTTATTTTTCCATTCATAAGTCGAATTCCCTATTTTTCATAAGCCATAACTTCTTTTAGAAAATTAGGATTGATTATACCTGTCAAACGTCAATTCGTCCATTTGACTTTTACGAAAGGCATC
Organism: Candidatus Villigracilaceae bacterium; assembly: GCA_026645935.1. GTDB lineage: Bacteria > Chloroflexota > Anaerolineae > Anaerolineales > Villigracilaceae > Villigracilis. The sequence continues at coordinate 74,328 of JAPKMP010000017.1, forward strand.
GAAGGCCGCCACCGGCTTTGCCTCCACCACCCCGGCGCGCGGAGAGAAGGTCCCTGCGCACAAGGCGAGGATGAAAACCAGCACGAGAGCGATGCGGGGAAAACAATTCCGTTTGGACACGGGAAGGCTTGGGCGTGGATTCGGCGCAGGGGGGCAAAGTCTGCTTTGGGCGAGGAAAGAGGCGGACAACTTATCGGGGCGCGAGTCCACGTACGAAAATTATACCCTTATAGCAGGGCACAAGCACCCTTCGCGGGCGCATATATTCCACCCTATAAGTAAGTCAGGTGACGGTCATGACGCCGCGGCGTCATGACCGTCACCTCTGAAATCTATGAACCGGCTGGAACTGGTGGCGCAGGATTACGCGGTTCGACCACCAGTTTGATGGCGGTGCGCACCTTGTCTTCGATCTCCACATCCACGAACTCGGGGACACAAACCACATCGATCCCGTCGTTCTTGAGATAACTGGAGGCAAGCACGAGAGCCTTCACTGCCTGATTGACGGCGCCTGCTCCAATCGCTTGCACTTCGGCCCGTTTATGTTCGCGAATCACCCCCGCGATCGCCCCGGCGACGGCAGAGGTACGGGAGTTGGCTGAAACTTTGATCATATCCATGGCAACCTCCCAGGGTTGGCAAAGTGGGGACAGGATTTATTTGTGGATTGTACAGGAATACCATAAGAGATTCAATTGGTATATAAGTATGATAATGGATTCGTAATAATAGTAGGGGCTGTGGATGATGTGGATAAGATGAATATAGCCCCACATCTGGACGAAACCCGCGCGCCTCCCCCCAGACTTGAGGTTGACTCGCCGACCCATGCCTGACTCTCGTTGTGGATTTTTTTCGGATAACTTTTCCGCAGGAGCATTCAGGAATTTATAACTTCAAGTCGATTTTCCATATATTGGATTTATTGAAATCAGCCCCCCATATTTAGGGGTGCCATTTTTCTAATCAAAAACTAAAAAGCCTCGGCAAGGACGCTGTTGTCCACAGGGGAGAGGACTTTTCCACAGATTACTGGCACTTATCCACAGAAAGGAGGGTCAGAATCGCATAGTTGTCTAAACAAATAATCCGAAATATGGGAGGCAGATGGGATTTTTCGGATAGTAATGGCTGGAATTGTGAAAAAATATACCATTCACCAGACCCGACAGCTTTCAAAAAACCTGTCATGTCTCATCTCACATTCCTGCCAGAACCTGGCTTTGCCAGCACTTTCCCATCTTCGAATGCGGTCTTTCCACGTAAAACAACCTTGCGAACCTTCCCCCTCACCTTCCATCCTTCGAAAGGAGTCCAGCCGCAGCGCGTGAATTGATCCGCTGCTTTGATCTCATAGACGGCGTTTTCATCCACTTCCACCCAGGTTTCAGGCTGGTCGGGCAGGTGGAAGATGCGTTTTGGGTTGGTAGAGAGTCTTTGCACTACATCGTCAATCGTCAGCCGTCCATCGTCCACAGCCGTAAGCAACAAAGGCAGCAATGTCTCCAGACCGGGGAAACCCGGCGGTGGATTCTCGCCATCCTTTTCAGCCAAAGTATGCGGCGCATGGTCGGTGGCGAAGCAATCGATCGCGTCCAGATTTATCCACAGGCTATCCACATCCTCTTTTGTCGCGAGCCGCGGGCGGACTTCGGTTCTGCCCTCACCCCCAACCCCCCTCCCTGAGGGAGAGGGGCGAAGGGAAGAGGTTAGGAACAAATGATGCGGGCAGACTTCGCATGTGACCTTGATGCCCTTTTCCTTTGCGGCTTTGATGAGCAGGATTTCTTCCTTCAATGAAACATGGGCGATGTGAATTGGATGATCGTAAATTGCAGAAAAAAGAATCGCCGCAGCCATCGTCCGGCTTTCCGAGTGCATCACCATGGGCGCTGATTTGGGGAATTTCTGGAAGTGCGGGGTCCACAGGGTCATGTCGTCGAGGCGCAATTCGCCAAAGGTGGAGTCAAGGTACATCTTCAGCCCGGCAGCCTTCGGCGCGAGCGAAGCGGCGACATCCGGATTATCGGGTCCCGCGCCGATGTATTGACCGTAGTCACAGCGGGCTTTGGCTTTCGCGGCACTTAATGCCAATTCAAGGGTCGCTTCATCGAAGATGGGCGGTTTGGTATTCGGCATCGCGAGGATGGTCGTCACTCCACCGGCAAGCGCGGCTTGGGTGGCGGTGTCCCAATCCTCTTTGTGAGTTTGGCCTGGTTCGCGGACATGCACGTGGGGGTCGATCAAACCTGGGAGTTTCAACATGAGGAAAGTATACGGCTTTTTTAATCGTTCTGCATTATCATCCATAGGTAAAACCAACCTTTTTCGGAGGGCATCCATGAGCATTGGACAGATCAAATGGCAATCGATCGTTGCCAAATACGCATATCCCGAAACCTGGCGCAGTCTGTGGCAGGTCTTCAATTCGGTCATCCCGTTCTTCGCGCTTTGGTATCTTGCATACCTTAGCTTGCAGGTCGGCTACTGGCTGACGTTGTTATTGACCATCCCCGCCGCCGGGTTCATGGTGCGGATGTTCATCATCTTCCACGACTGCTGTCACGGCTCGTTCTTCAAGACGAAACTGGCCAACGACCGCCTCGGCCTTCTCCTCGGTGCGGCGGTCTGGACTCCCTACTATAGCTGGAAACATTCGCATGCCATCCATCACGCCACAGCCGGCGACCTGGACCGGCGCGGAATCGGCGACGTGTACACGATGACTGTGGAGGAATATCTCGCCGCTCCCTGGTACAAAAAATTCGGCTACCGTGTGATGCGCAACCCCTTCATCCTGTTCACCATCGGTGCGTTGATCGTCTTCGTCTTCGCGCACCGCTTCTGGGACCGTGGCTCGGGGAAGCGCGAGAAAAACAGCGTAGTGTGGACGAACCTTGCCCTGCTCGGTTTTGTCGGCTGGACGATCCACATCATTGGCTGGCAGGCGTATCTGCTGGTGGAACTTCCCATTTTGTTGATGGCTTGCGGGGCGGGCGTCTGGCTCTTTTACGTCCAGCATAACTTCGACCCGACCTACTGGGAGCGCCACAAGGATTGGAACTTCTTTAACGCCGGGATGGATGGCAGTTCCTACTATAAACTTCCCAAGGTCCTGCAATGGTTCACGGGAAATATCGGCTTCCATCACATCCATCACCTCAGCCCGAAGATTCCCAACTACAAGCTGGAGCAGTGCCACGAGGAAAACCCGATGTTCCAGATCGAGCCGCTGACGGTCCGCGACAGTTTGAAGTCGTTGTACTTCCGCCTGTGGGACGAGAAGGAAAAGATGCTGGTCGGCTGGAAGGCGTTGAGGAAATACAAACTGCAGATGCAGAAGACGTAAATTTAGGTGACTGTCACGTTCAAAAGTGGCAGTCATATTTTTTAAGATGAAAGTCACAGAAAGCCGGGGCAGGCGTCGGCGCGGAAGAGGCGGATGTTATAATCCCGCCAACATTTTGCTAGGAGATTCGGAAAGATGGCATATCAAAACGTAAAAGTCCCCGCGGGCGGGGCGAAGATTTCAATTCAACATGGGAAGTTGAACGTCCCCGATAACCCGATCATCCCGTTCGTGGAGGGCGACGGCACGGGGCGCGACATCTGGCGCGCCTCGGTGCGTGTGTTCGACGCGGCGGTGGAGAAGGCATATGGCGGCAAGCGCAAAATCCATTGGATGGAAGTGTACGCGGGCGAGAAGTCGTTCAAGATGTTCCAAAGCTGGCTGCCCGATGAGACCACCGAAGCGTTTAAAGAATTTCTGGTGGGAATTAAAGGTCCGCTGACCACGCCGATCGGTGGCGGCATCCGCTCGTTGAACGTTCAACTTCGCAAATTGCTCGATCTGTACGTCTGCCTGCGCCCGGTGCGCTGGTATAAGGGCGTTCCTTCGCCGGTTAATCATCCCGAATACGTGGATATGGTCATCTTCCGCGAGAATACCGAGGACATTTACGCCGGTATCGAATTTGCAAACGGAACCGAAGACAACAAGAAGTTCAAGGAATTGTTCAAGGAAGCCTTCCCGAAGGAATATGCCAAGATGCGCTTCCCGGATACTGCGGGCATCGGCTTGAAACCTGTATCGGTGGAAGGCACCGAACGGCTCGCGCGGGCTGCGATCCAATATGCGCTGCTCAACAAACGCAGGAGCGTGAACTTTGTCCATAAGGGCAACATCATGAAGTTCACCGAAGGCGCGTTCAAGGACTGGGGTTACGCCCTCGGCAAGCGCGAGTTCCGAAACGACGTGGTGACCGAGCGCGAGAGCTGGATCCTCGGCAACAGAGAGAAGAACCCGAACTTGAGCGCGGAAGACAATGCCAAGATGGTCGACCCCGGCTTTGACATGATGTCCCCCGCCCAGCAGGGCGATATCAAAGCCGAAGTGGAAGAAGCGTTGAAATTGTGGCCCACTCACGGCGACGGCAAATGGAAATCGAAATTACTGTTGAAAGATTCGATCGCCGATGTCACGCTTCAGTTCGTGCTCATCCGCCCGCGCGATTACGATGTGATCGCCACCATGAACCTGAACGGTGACTACCTGTCCGATGCGCTTGCGGCGCAGGTGGGCGGCATCGGCATCGCCCCCGGCGCGAACATCAACTATGTGACGGGTCACGCCATCTTCGAGGCGACTCACGGCACCGCGCCCAAGTACGCCGACCTGGATAAAGTGAATCCCGGCTCGGTGATCCTCTCCGGTGAGATGATGCTGCGTTACATGGGCTGGACCGAAGCCGCGGATCTGATCGTGAAGGGTATGGAAGGCGCGATCGCGGCGAAAACCGTCACCTACGATTTTGCCCGCCTAATGGACAAACCGACCGAGGTGAAATGCTCCGAGTTCGGCGACGCGATCATCAAGTGGATGGATAAGAGTCCTGAGTTGAAAGTTGAAGGTTCCAAGTTGAAGGTTACTAAGGTAGCGAAGAAGGCGGCTTCAAAAAAGATAGTTACGAAAAAAGCGGCTAAGAAAGTTGTAAAGAAAACATCCGCAAAGAAAAAAGGCAGAAAGTAGCGAATCAAAAAGGTCGAGACTATTTCAGTCTCGACCTTTTTTTTAATTGTCACCCTGAGCGGCAGCGAAGGGTCTCTGGGATCGGCGTGGAGATGCTTTGTGGCGCCTCGCGCCGCTCCGCATGACATCGAAAAGGGGCAAAATAAAATAGGTGGCAACTTGGATGATTTATCTTCACGAAGATATAAAAAGACCGCATCGAGCGATGCGGTCTCCTGTATGGGTCGTGGATCACGGCGTTGGTGTGGGGGCTGGCGTTGCAAAGAGCGCTGCCGCTTCCGCGGCGGTTTGCGGCATGCCGTTCATCACCCAGCGGACGAAGACATCCACCACATCGGGCTTGAGCGCCTTGGTGGGCGGCATGACGCCGATCAGTTCTTCATCGGGTTTCTCGGGATTCATGATGGACTGTCCCTGTATGGTTTGCAGAAGGTAGGATTTTTCGTCGCCCGCTATGACGTTGTTCGCAGCCTGATCGCCTGTGGTGAGGATTTCTTCGTAGGTGGTCATCAGGTAATTGTTGTTGTCTTTCCCTGCGCGATGACAGGAGATGCAATAACGCTTCACGATGGGCTGGATGTGAACGTCGTACGATGGGACTTCGCCGTCTGCGAGGGGCGGGAAGAGCGGCTTGATGACGGGCGCTTCGAATCGGTCATCCCACAGGTAGCGCATGAAGATAATGATGTAATCGATCTCGCTTTTGGTAAGCTCGCCGCCATAGGTCTTGCCGAAGGGCGGCATGCCCGCATTGGGACGGCCGTAGGCGATGACTTCGTTCATTGCGGAATCGGTGATGGTATAAAGCACATCGCGGCTGTTGATGGGCGTGATCTTTTCGCCCTCGAGTCCTTCCACGCCTTCGATGACGGCGACGGACCCGTCGTCACCGTGACATTCGGTGCAGTGAATGGAGTACAGGTCCTGCCCGGCGACGATCTGGTCCGGCAAAGTGGTGGCGACTGAAGTTTCTTCCGCTTCTTTCTCCGGCGCGAGCGTGAGCACCGTCCCTGAGACAAGGATCATCGACGCAGCCGCAAGTCCCGTCGTCCAGAGCATGAGGCGGGTGTTATTTTTGAAAGCGAATAACAGGATGTATGCCGCCAGGGGGATGAAAATCCCCGAAATGGTTTGCAGCATCCCAAGCAACGCAGAGCCGTCTTCAGAAACGGTCGGGATCTCGGACATCAAGGTTAGCAAGACGATGCCGACGACCATGATGGTCATGATGGCGATGGGGAGGACTCGCTTGCTGTAATGGCGGTGCGGACTCTTCTCGATGAATGGGATCAGGGTCAGCACAGCGACGGCAATGCCGGGGATAAGCACCGTGGCAAGCCATTCTATCTTGCCGATAACGGGCAGCTGACCGTATAACGCCAGGAATTTGAACAGGAAGAGGAAATACCATTCCGGGCGCGGGATGTAGGATGTATCGCTCGGGTCGGCCTTGGGTTCGGCGGGCACGCCAACGAAGGTCGCCAGCAGGATAAGCAGGAGGAAGATGCCCAACGACATGACCACATCTTTGAAGATGGTATCGGGCCAGAAGCGTTCCCCTTTATCGAGTTCGCGTTCGTAACGTTCGTTGATCTGTTTTTTGGTTTCGTCGTTCATGATTTCTCCTGTGTAGTTGGCGCGCAAAGCGTCCAACGCCAACACGGACGCAAGAGAGCGTCCGTTACACATTTATCAGTCTTCTTTCTTGGGCCAGTGCGATTCGCCATGCTTGATGATCAGGAATAGGTGAACGCCGATCAAGGCGGCAAGGATGGCGGGGATGATCCAGATATGAGCGGAGAAGAAGCGTTGGAGCGTAAGGGCGCTCAGGTCGGGTCCGCCGCGCAGGGCTTTGAGAATGAATTCGCCAATGTAGGGAGCCGTCCCGGCGATCTGGGTGCCGACGGTGGTCGCCCAAAAGGCTTTTTGATTCCACGGCAGCAGATAACCGGTGAAACCCATGCCAAGCGTGGTGAGGAACAAGCCGATTCCGATGAGCCAGGTCAGTTCGCGCGGATATTTGAAGGAGGCGGTGTAGAACACGCGCAGCATATGGACAAAGACCAGGATCACCATAAGGGTGGCGCCCCAATGATGGATGCCGCGGATCAGCCAGCCGAAAGCGACGCCTTCCATGATGTAGTTGACGGAGTCATAGGCATGGTCGGGCGAGGGGGTGTAATAGACGGTGAGAAAGATGCCGGTCAGCCCCTGCAAAACAAAAAGGAACATGCTGGCTGAGCCGAGCGTGTTCCACCAGGAGGTTTTGGGTTCGGGGCGGTCGAGCAAATTTTTATAGAAGTCGTTGAAACCGATGCGTTCATCGAGCCAAAGGTAAATGTTTTTCCACATAGATTTACTCCGATTTGTCACTCTGAGCGGTGGCGATGAGTCTCCAACTGGTCATAGAGATGCTTCGTGGTGCCTCTCGCCACTCAGCATGACACGCTCCAGTTATGCTTCCTTGAAGAAGATCTCTATGATGCCGTCTTCCGTGATGCGGTGTTCTTCATAAATATCCAACGCGCGCGGGGGAGGTCCATCCAGCACTTCGCCCTCCATGCTGAACTTGGCGTCGTGACAGGGGCAGATGAATGCATTTGCGTCCACCGACCAATTCACGGTGCAGGCCAGATGCGTACAGCGGCTGTTGAGGATGAGCAGCTCGTCCGGATCATCCGATTTGCGGACGGCGTATCCGCCGAAGGAACTTGCGGTTCGTTCCCAGCCGTTGACCTGTACCCGCGTAAACGAGAAGGGATAGGGCATGCCGACCTGCATATCTTCGAATTTGCCGATGGGAATCCACGCTTCCTTGCCGCCCTCCTTGAATGCGGGATCGATCAAATAGAAAACGGAGGGAAGACCGATCATGGTACCGATCAATCCTCCAACAATGCCCGTCGTTACCTTTATGAAATCCCGGCGGGATAACTCGTGTGAGTCAGACATGGACGCCTCCAGGGGAAATGTGCTGCGCTTGCCGTTGATTGTCGGATTAATATGGAAAACCGCGGTTTTCCAAGCATTGGAATTGGATTATAAGGGTCTTTGTACCCTGATTGTGTAGGACGGCAGGAATGAAATTGACAGGATTTTCGTCACGTTTCGATATGCCTGCCTTTTCACTTAAACTTTTAAGAGATAGCGGGTAAAATGAGCGCTCGTAACAATTTTCACCACGGAGGCTAATCACATGGGCTTGAAACGGGATGTCAGCCTATCCACGGGTCTGCGCTACCGCGGACCGGGGGGGTACCTGACTTTTATCCTGCACCGCATCGGCGGGTTGGGAATGGCGGTCCTCATTGCGGTGCATATCCTGGCATCGTTTATCGGCGGGAAGCTTGGGGCGGGGATCAACAACATCTACGAAAATTGGGCGTTCCAGGCATTTGTTTTTTTCTGCGCGCTGTTCCATGCCATCAACGGCTTCCGGATCACGCTTCTCGATCTTTTCCCGAAGATGCTCGAACATCAAAGTGAAGCCATCTGGATCGAATGGGCGGTGTTCATCCCCTTGTATGGATTGTGTCTGTACGTCATCTTGAGCACGGGATTGGGTGGTTAGGATGAAGACGAAGACGAAGACCCTTTCCCTCAAAGAACGCGGGCTGACGAACTTCGAATCCATCATGTGGGTCTTCACCCGCCTTTCCGCGCTCGGAATGTATGCTTTGATCCTCTTTGCCCTGATCGGGGCGCTGGTGATGGGCGCGCGCAATAATATGAATCTTGCCGACGTGATGCGCTGGTCCTTCATGCCGAATGTGACCCATGTGGAAGGCACCGATTTACAGGACCTCGAACCGTGGGCGACTCCCTTCTGGAAGTTGACCGCCAGCGCGCTTCTGCTCCTTGCCACAGCGCACGGTGTGCATGGTCTGGTGGTCATTGCAGACGATTACATCGTTACCAAGCGCGGGCGCAATGTCGTGCGCCTGTTGAGCATCGTTTTTATGACTGCAATGATGCTCATGGGCTTGTGGATCATCTGGACGTCGTAAATAAATAACCGCGAAGACCGCCAAGTTCGCGAAGGTTTATATTTTTCTTTGCGCTCTTCGCGTGCTTCGCGATGCACAGGCTTTTTTCAGGAGTAATTCATGCCGAATGTTCATCAATTCGAAGTGATCGTGGTCGGCGCGGGCGGGGCGGGGCTCATGGCGGGGTTGTACGCCTCCAAGTCCGCAAAGACGGCGGTCATCAGCAAGTTATATCCCACGCGTTCGCACACGGGCGCGGCGCAGGGAGGCATATCCGCGGCGCTGGGAAATTACGAGGAAGACAAACCCGAATGGCACATGTACGATACCGTCAAAGGGTCGGACTATCTCGGAGACCAGGATGCCATCGAGTTCATGTGCAATGAAGCCATCGATGCCGTTCTTGAGTTGGAACACATGGGACTGCCTTTCGACAGGACTCCCGAAGGCAAAATTTCGCAGCGTCCGTTCGGCGGGCATACCAACAACGAAACGGGCAAACCCGTCCGCCGCGCCGCTCATGCCGCGGACCGTACCGGTCACATGATCCTGCAAACGCTGTATCAGCAGTGCATCAAGAACGACGTGACCTTCTTCGATGAATACCAGGTCGTGGACTTCATCATGGTGGACGGCAAGGCTTCGGGCATTGTCGCGATCGAATTAGCGACGGGAGAGTTCCACACTTTTCATGGAAAATCAATTGTCTTTGCCACAGGCGGACACGGGCGCATTTTCGAAGTGACATCCAATGCCTATGCCTATACCGGCGACGGCGCAGCGATCCTGTATCGGCGCGGCATTCCGCTCGAGGACATGGAGTTCTTTCAGTTCCATCCGACGGGTATTTACAAACTCGGTATTCTCATCACCGAAGGCGTGCGCGGCGAAGGCGGCGTGTTGATCAACGGCAGGGGCGAGCGCTTTATGCCGAAGTATGCGCCATCGGTCAAGGACCTTGCTTCGCGCGATGTGGTCTCGCGCGCGATCTTGACCGAGATCAAGGAGGGGCGCGGCGTGGATGGGAAGAATTATGTCTGGCTGGATATCCGCCCGGAGACGGTGAACAAGTTTGCGGCGGAGGATGGAAGGAAGAATCCGGACGGCTCTCCCTACACCATCACCGGGGATACCGTCTTGAAAAAGATTCCCGACATCATCGATTTCTGCCGCGTCTACCTCGGCGTGGACCCGATAACCCAGATGATGCCCATCCAGCCGACGGCTCATTACACGATGGGCGGCATTCCCACCAATAAATTCGGCGAAGTGGTCGTGGAAGATAAAGGCTCAAAAGTCCCCGGTTTGTATGCGGCGGGCGAGTGTGCGTGCGTCTCTGTGCATGGAGCGAACCGGCTTGGGACGAATTCCCTGCTCGACCTGGTCGTGTTCGGAAAACACGCGGGACTCAAAGCGGCGGAGTACGCCAAATCCGCTGAATGGACGAGGCTGCCCGGGAACGCTGATTCAGCCGCGAGGTCCGAATTTGAGGCGCTGCGCAATGGGTCGGGAAAGGAGAACGCGTTCGACCTGTCCAACGAGATGAAGAGCGTCATGTTCCGCGATGTGGGCATCTACCGCAGAGAGAATGAGATGCAATCGGCTCTGGAGAAGGTGCGTGAGATGCAGGCGCGCTACAAGGATGTCCGTGTGAGCGATACGGGTACGATCTTCAACACCGAGTTGTTGAACGCGTGGGAACTCGGCAACATGCTCGAAGTGGCGGAGGTGATCGCGATGAGCGCGTTGAACCGCAGGGAAAGCCGCGGCGGCCATTCGCGCGAGGATTATCCAGAACGCGACGATGAGAACTGGTTGAAACATACGCTGGTGACGAAGAAGAACGGCAAGGCGGAGATTTCGTACAAGCCGGTCGTGATTACGAAACACCGGCCCAAGGCGAGAGTGTACTGATCAAAGAGACCCTAAAGGTTTACCCTGAGCTTGTCGAAGGGTTTTCAAAACCGTCAGGGTCTGGAGATTGGAGATTATAGATTATGGAAGTAACAGTCAAAATCTTTAGATACAACCCCGAGAAAGATACGCGCGGCAATTATGTGACTTACAAGGTCGAAGCCGACCCAAATGACCGCATCCTGGATCTGCTCGAATACATCAAGGGCAAGACCGACGGCGCGTTATCCTTCCGCCGTTCGTGCGCGCATGGCGTCTGCGGCTCGGATGCGATGCGCATCAACGGGCGCAACCGGCTGGCTTGCAAAGTACTCGTGCGCGACGTGGGCGAGAATATCACCATCGAGCCGGTGCTGGGCATGAAGGTCAAGAAGGATTTGATCGTGGACATGGAACCCTTCTTCGATAACTACAGGAAGATGCTGCCGTACCTGATCAACGACTCGCCTCTTCCCGAAAACGGGCGCGAACGGCTCCAGTCGCCGGAACAACGCGCGCGCTTCGATGAGACCACCAAATGTATTCTATGCGCGGCTTGCACCACGTCCTGCCCATCGTTCTGGGCGAGCGATCAATATTATGGTCCGGCCGCCATGGTGACCGCCCACCGTTTCATCTTCGACAGCCGCGACGAAGGCGCATCCCAGCGGCTCAGAATCCTCGCAGAGACGGACGGCATCGCCCGCTGCCACACGGCTTACAGTTGCACGGAAGCCTGTCCGCGCGAGATCCAGGTGACGAAAGCCATCGGCGAGGTGAAGATGGCGATCATGACGGGGAAGATCGATTAAGAGCAGTAACCAGCAATCCGTAAAATAGTGAACAGGAAACCGCGTCTGAAAAGATGCGGTTTATTATTGAAAACTTTGGAGGTAATAGGATGACAAACGTTTTACGACTCGCAGCCTTTTCCCAGAACGGGCAGGGCGGCAATCCGGCTGGCGTCGCTTTCTACGACTCGATGCCCACGGCCGAAGAGATGATGGCAATTGCAAAGGAAATTGGCTATTCGGAGACAGCGTTTTTAGTGAAGCAGAATGACGGCTGGAGAGTCCGCTATTTTGCTCCGGAGTTGGAGGTGCCGTTTTGCGGCCATGCCACGATCGCGCTTGGCGCGGCTCTCGGTGAACGCTTCGGCGAAGGGACGTATAAGCTGATCCTCAACGACAGCGAGATCAGCGTCCGCGCTTCAAAGTCGGAATTGGGCATGTCTGCCACGCTTCAATCGCCGGAGACCTGGTCGCAGGAGGCGCCGACTGATTTTGTCGATAAGATTCTGGCAGGCTTCCACATGGAGCGCGGTCAACTCGACCCGAACTTCCCCATCCGTCATGCCGGGGCGGGAGCAAAACATTTGATCCTTTTCGTCAAAGACCGCGCCACACTCGCGGACATGAAATATGATTTTGATACTGTCCGCGCCCTGATGATGGCGGAAGGACTCATCACGATCAGTTTGTTGTGGCGGGAATCGGATTCGGTCATCCATTCGCGCAATCCCTTTGCAGCGGGCGGAGTCTACGAAGACCCGGCGACAGGCGCGGCGGCTGCGGCATTGGCGGGTTATCTGCGCGATATTGGCTGGAAAGGTTCGAAGACCTTCACCATTTTGCAGGGTGAAGATATGGGCGTGCCTTCGCGGTTGATCGTTTCCTTTACACCGAAGGCGGGGGAAAGCATTTCGGTCAGCGGGGAAGTGCGGCATATCGAGTAGGTGATGGAAAGTGGAAAGTTTGGAAAAGTAAAAGAGTAAAGAAGCCGTATCTGTGAGGATGCGGCTTCTTTTTTAGGCGGTAAAATATCGGCATGACAAAAGTAACCGTCCCGAATGCGCTTGTCTCTGCTCAATGGCTGAAAGAAAATCTTCTTGCTGAAAATCTTATCGTCGTCGACGCCAGCATGAAGCCGGTGGGAAATGTCGTTGCATCGCAAACCATCGCATACATTCCCGGCTCGCTGCGATTCGATTTCGATAACGAAATTCGCGAACACAATACACCGCTTCCGCATATGATGCCCACTGCAGAGTTCTTTACCGAAGAGATGCAAAAACTTGGCATCGATGAAGACAGCGTGATTGTCGCTTATGATAACGTGGGTGTGTATGCCAGTCCGCGCGCGTGGTGGATGTTCCGCGCGATGGGGCATGATAATGTCGCCGTATTAGATGGAGGTCTGCCTGCATGGATGGAAGCGGGCTATGAGACCTCGCCTGCGCTCGCAACTCCATCTGTTCGAGGAAACTTCGCCTCACATCCGCGCCCGGAGTTGATCGTTGATTCTCAAACAGTCCTCCACGCCTTGAATGATTCCGCTTTCAGCGTGTTGGATGCCCGGTCCGCTGGACGATTCACAGGTCAGGAACCTGAGCCGCGCGCAGGGCTGAGGGGAGGCCACATGCCCGGGGCGGTCAATATTCCCTTTGGAGAGACTCAAGTCAGCGGCGAGATGAAATCCCCTGCGCTTCTCCAGGAAATGTTTGCGCAATATAAAAATAAAAAATTGATCTTTAGTTGTGGTTCTGGCGTGACGGCTTGCATTCTCGCGCTGGCGGCTGAGCAGGCGGGGCTCAAAAATCTTGCAGTGTATGACGGCTCGTGGGCGGAGTGGGGGCGGGAGGACTCGGGGTTGCCGGTTGTTACGGAATAAAGATTAACTCTGCAGTGGGGTGTATCTCGATGAGATTCCAAAAATGATACGGACTTCATAAAGGAGTTGACATGGTCCAGTTTGCTGCCACATTCCATATTATTTCTTCATTATCTGCGCTTGTGTTCGGTTTGTGGGTCGTCTTGACCCGCAAGGGAACGAAAATTCATAAGATGACGGGGTATGCTTATTTCTTCAATATGCTCGGGCTGAATATCTCAGCCATGTTCATTTACCGGCTGACCGGGGAGTTCACTCCTTTCCATGGCGCGGCAATCGCAAGTTGTATCACGTTGATGGCGGGATTCATTCCTGCCCATTTGCGATATCCGCGGCGGGGCTGGTTCGAGCTGCATTACGAATTCATGAACTGGTCGTATGTGGGCTCGGTTGCTTCGGCGGTTTCAGAAGTGCTTGCACGCCTGCCTTCGTCTCCGTTTTGGCGGCGGTGTTGGCAGGGTCTTGATCGTGCAAGGAAGGGGAGGATATCGCTTCGAGGAACAAACTCATCGATTCGATGATGCCGGGGTTGGCGTTATTAAGGCGTGGAAGCAAAGAAGGGCAACCTGTTGTTGAGGGATATTCGAAAAGATTTCAGTAAGGCGCATACTCGCGTCGTACTTTTTGTTCGAGACGATACTCCAGGGTTTGCAAGTAGAATGTCTCATGCTTTTCAGTCGTGATCTCCAGCCCGTATTTCTTGGCAAGTGCATGGCAATCTGTCCGCATGGAGGTTCCTTCTGTAGAATGAGCCAGAACGAGTTCGATGGCATGGCTCAAGGCAGAGATGTCACCAGGCCTTGCTAGGAAACCTGTAACTCCCTCATGGACGACTTCTGGAATACAGGCAGCGTGGACAGCAGCAATGGGCAGGCAGCAAGCCGCCGCTTCGAGCAGGACCATGCCTTGCGTTTCGATCTCGGAGGCAGTAACAAAGACATCTGCACTTCGGTAGATTTTTGCAATCTCCTGTTTATTCGAGACAAAACCAGTGAAATGAGTCTGTGTGTGAATTCCAAGCGAGATTGATAACTCTGACAAGCTATTTTTGCGACTTCCATCTCCAACCATCAGTAGGTGCGCATCGTTTTTTTCGATGATCGTTTTTGCTGCCAGCAGGACGCGTTCCACGTTTTTATCTGCGTCGAGTCTGCCAACATGCAAAATGAACGGCACGTTGCTAGGAATGCCATAGCGGGTCCGTATTTCCGCTTTTTCTTCGAGAGGTCTTTCCGGGTTGAAGATGTTCATATCTATGCCATTGGGAATAGTAACGGGATAATAGCCGGTCTTCAACCGGATGATTTCAGAGATCGTGCTTGTTGGTGAAATGACCGAGGAAAAGCTGCCCGTCAGCCAGCCTGCATATGCCCATGCCGTATGTTCAACCAATTTTCGCAAAGTAGGAATATTGGGAAGGTAGGAACTAACAAACCACGGTAGTTGATGCACAGTCAATAAAATCGGAATCTTCGCTGAACAGGCATATTTGAGTCCAAGGAACCCCATTTGCGCAGGTTCATGGGTGTGAACCAGCTCAGGTCGGAATTCATGCAATGCCTGCAATATTGATCGATGAGGGAACGCCAGCAAGCGCTGGTTGGCGCGCAATGGATTGCGAAGGGAGGCAAGCCGAAGAACGGTTAAGTTACCCGCGTTAGTTCGATACAGTTTGCCTGTATCACTGGCGGCGATCACCAACACAACGTGCCCGCGGTTTGCCATGCCCTTTGCCAGTTGTTCCGCAGCAATGGCTGCGCCGCTGATCATGGGAGGGTAGGATTGAGTAAGGTATGCGATACGCATGAGATCAGTCCTTTTGCGCCACAAGATAAAAGTCGGTCAAAAAACACATCATTGAGTGCGGACGGCAGACGAGGATGTTGAAGCCTTGTTGTTTTAAATAATCGAGAAATTCCTCTTTGGTAAACATGTCGTCATAGGGATGTTCAACGAAGAGCCGCGAGATGCGGCCGAACGGGGTCCTGAAGGTGTCAATCGAAAGATCCTTTATGATGAGCAAACCGCCGGGTTTGATGACGCGGTGAATTTCGTTGAGGCTCTCTTCCCAGTTTGGTATGTGGTGGATGACGCTCAGCCCGATCACAGCGTCGAATTCGTTGTTTGCGAAACGCAGGTCAGCGGCATTTCCCGCTTCAATATGGATTTTTGAGCCTTTGTTCTTCCTTTGGGCAATCTTGACCAATACCTCGTCATACTCTGTGGCAATGAGTTCGGCGGGTTTGAAGTATTGGTCTATCAATCCTGTTCCGATCCCGTTGCCGCAACCGATTTCAAGTATCTTTTTTCCTGCGGGCAAGTTGGAAAACCCTTGAAGTTCGCGGACGACGCCGTACAGGTACAGGCTTCGTCCAAGATCGAATGTCATCAGGAAGGTTTCAAATTGATTCATTTTCATGGTTGCTCTCCGTTATATTTGGGGATCAGGATTTGCAATTTGCGGGCACAGTTTTCAACAGGTTCGCTTTCTTGAAGATGAACCACCCGGCAATGATGGTGATCATCCCAAACGCTGCAGCGACCATGAACCAGATCGGGGGATGCGTTCCATACACGCCCAGCAGGGTCACGAAGACTGCACAGCAGGTGCGCCCCAGTATGTTGGCGATCAGAAATCGGCGTGGCAGGATGGTAGCAAGCCCGGCTACATAGCACATCAGGTCGCTTGGGAAGATGGGCAGGACAAAGGCAAAGAAATAAAAGAGGATGCCCTGGTGTCTTGCGGTCTTGTCCCATTTCTCGATGACGGCAGGGGAGGCGAGTTTGTAGATCAGGCCGCGTCCATAGCGGCGGGCGATGATGAAGGCAAACTGGCTTCCAAGGATGGTGCTGGCAATGACGACCATCAGCCCGGTAAAGCCGTACACATACCCGGCGGTGACCATCAAGGCGTGACCGGGGATGACCGCGACGAAGACCTGCGCGACGAGCAGGCAAAACAGCACGACGGGTCCCAGTGGACCGAATCCTTGCAGGTAACTGGAAACAGCCTGTTGGTCGGTGATGATTTCAAGATAGCCGGCGATGGATTCATGGTAGAGGAGGGCAAGAATGACAAGAACAATGGCGGTAAGGATTGATAAGATTTTCATTTGATTCTCCTTTTATTCATCACTTTGCGAGGAGCGTAATTTTTCTCGCGACGACACCGTACTTGCGATTGATGCAAGGAGCAATCTCCCGTTTCGCGGGGAGGCTGCTTCACGCTCCGCGTTCGCAGCGACATACATTACAACCACGGCGAGACGAGATTGCAGGCGTGGGTCAGGGCTTTGTCGGCGAGGGGGCGGCAGAGGTGTGATTGAGCCGTCTGGCGGATGCCCGAAGCGAGGTCGCTGTAATAGGCGTGGCGCAGGTCCCAAGCGAGGCGTGAGTCGTTGATTTGTAAACAAGATTCAAAGTTGATCTTCATTGAGTGAGCATCAAGATTTGCCGAACCAAAGAGAATGTCGTTATGATCGTTCCAGGCAGCTTTGCTGTGCATATATTTCCCCGCATAGCGGTGAACGTTTCCTCCAGCACACACCAGTTTATGAACGTGGAGGCGTTGGTGCATAAAAGTATTGACAAAGAAGGGCGTGGTCGTGTAATTTTGGTTTATGCCTAAACAAAAGAAAACACAATCACGCCCGAAGCCATTATACCGTGTCGAAAACTGGTCAGATTATGAGAAAGCGCTGGTGCAACGCGGCTCAATCACCTTCTGGCTGACAGATGATTTTGAAGAGAAATGGCGACATGCAGGCGAAAAGCAACGTGGCAGTCAGTTTGATTACAGCGACCAAGCCATATTGATTATGCTAACGGTGAAAGAAGTCTTCCATC
>JAPKMP010000018.1 GCA_026645935.1 Candidatus Villigracilaceae bacterium
CCTCTTCGAGTTTCTGTCGCGTCTCTTCGAGTTGGTCGTTGACCTCCAAATACGCGCGGACGGTGATGGGACCGGTGGCGGTGCCTTCGTCTTCTTCATCGTTGAATTTGACGCCCTGCTCGGTCATCACGCCGTTGGGTGCAAAACGCGCCAATACATCCGCAACAGATTCAGCGAGTTCGCCATCGACGGTCAAAGAAACTTCAAGCCAGTTCATGCCTTAATTCCCTTGCCGCCCACCGGATCAAGTCCTTCTCAGCGAACAACATCATGGGTAAGCCATTTTTTACATCAAAGTATTTCATTTCCGAAATTTCATGCGATGGCTTGAACTTGCCACCCATTACCCTGCAAAGATATACCACCGTCAGATGATGATCTTCCTTCGCACTGACCACCGTTAGCAATCGTTCAATCCCTGCCTGCATTCCAGTCTCTTCGAAAAATTCGCGTATAATCGCATCTGCAGGCTGTTCGTGGTATTCCAAACTTCCCGCAGGGATCCCCCATTCAAATTTGCGATACGTATGCCGGAAGAGAAGCACCCGCCCCTGCTCATCGAATACCAATGCCGCCACCGCAGCGCGAAACCTCGTCCGTACCAATTTCGAAGCCAGGATATGCACCCACATCGGAAGTAAACGCCATAGCCGCAACAAAGGTTTTATCATAGTGGAAGCATTATACAAGACGATGGATGCCCACCATAGGCCATTGTTCGACAAACAAAAACGAGCGGGTTCCCATCCACTCGTTTCTCATCACTCTTTACTGCTCACCTTCCACTACCCGCCCAACGCCTCATTCAACCAATCCAAAAATCCCTTTTCCTGCGGCTTGACCGTCGTGCCGAGGCTCTCTGCCAGTTTCTCGAACAACTCGCGCTGTTCCTTTGTCAGTTTATTGGGAATCGCCACATTGACGATCACCAACTGGTTGCCGCGATCCTTGCGGCGTAAATATGGAACGCCTTTACCCTTCATCGTAAAAACCTTGCCGGGTTGTGTGCCTGCAGGGATTTTCAACTTCTCATCGCCATCGAGAGTTGGAACTTCGATCTCCGCACCGAGCACCGCTTGAGCCACGTTGATATCCAGGTTCAACAGGATATCGTTATCACGCCGTTTGAAAAATTTATGGGGTTGAACTTCGAGCACCAGGAACAAGCTTCCATTCGGACCGCCAAATTCCCCGGGTGCGCCTTCGCCTGCCAAACGGATTTGCGTGCCATGATCCACCCCGGCGGGAATGGATACCTTCTTCTTTACCTTTCTACGTTCCAGTCCGGTGCCGCGGCAGGTTGTACAGAGCGAAGCGATCGTTTCGCCGCGCCCGTTACAAGTGGGACATGGAGCCGTCTGCACCATCTGACCCAGGAATGTCTGACGTACCTGACGCACCTCGCCTTGCCCGCCGCACGTTCCACACTTTATCGGGGTCGTTCCCGGCTCGGCGCCGTTACCGTTACAACGTGAACAAGTCTCGTCGCGCGAGAACTCGATGTCCTTCTCAACACCGAAGACCGCTTCCTCGAAGGTAAGCGAAACCTGCATTTGCAGGTCCCGCCCACGGCGCGGAGAGCGGCGCGAACGTCGTCCGGTGGAGAATCCAAACCCGCTGAACAAGTCCTCGAATATATCGTTGAAGTCGGCGGTGTAATCGTGATATCCGCCCCCCATTCCGCCCAACCCCGCTTTGCCAAAACGGTCGTAACGCGCGCGTTTCTCTTGATCGGAAAGCACGCCATATGCCTCGTTGATCTCTTTGAACTTCTCCTCGGCATGAGGTTCTTTGTTCACATCGGGGTGATATTGGCGCGCGAGTTTACGGAAAGCGGCTTTGATCTCGTCATCGCTCGCGTTCCTGTTCACGCCCAGGGTTTCGTAATAATCGTTGGTCATATTTACCAGAAAGTGGAAAGCAGAAAGTGGTCACCCGCCACTTTCCAGTTTCTATTCTTTGACTTCACCCTCGACCACATCGGGATTCTCGCCAGACGCCGAACCCGCCTCTCCCCCGCCCGCGGTTGGATTCTGGTCATAGACGCTGGCGCCAATCTTTTGGATGGTCTGCCCGAGGGACTCAACCGCAGCTTTGATCTTCTCTACATCCTCGCCCATCGCCGCTTCCTTGACCTCGGCGCTCTTCGCCTCGACCTCAGCTTTGATCTCCGCCGGAACTTTATCGCCCAGATCGCGCAATGCCTTCTCACCCGCATAGACGGTGTTATCGGCATTGTTGCGCGCTTCGATCAAATCCTTGCGCCTGCGGTCTTCCTCAGCGTGAGCCTCGGCATCCTTGCGCATCTTTTCGATTTCGGCTTCGTTCAAACCGGATGAAGCCGTAATCGTAATGTGCTGACTCTTGCCCGTCGCCTTATCCTGCGCGCTGACTTTAAGAATGCCGTTCGCGTCCACATCGAAGGTCACCTCGATCTGCGGAACGCCGCGCGGCGCGGGCGGGATGCCATCGAGGATAAATTTGCCAAGAGATTTATTATCCGCCGCCATCGGGCGCTCACCCTGCAGGACGTGGATCTCGACTTGAGTCTGGCTATCTGCCGCTGTGGAGAAGACCTGCGACCGGCGGGTCGGGATGGTGGTATTGCGTTCGATCTGCGGAGTTGCCACCCCGCCAAGTGTTTCGATCGCCAGCGTGAGCGGAGTCACATCGAGCAGAAGGATATCCTTCACTTCCCCGCCGAGCACGCCCGCCTGGATCGCCGCGCCGATCGCAACGACCTCATCAGGATTCACACCTTTATGCGGATCTTTATTGAAAAACGCACGCACACGGTCCTGAATGGCAGGCATGCGGGTCATGCCGCCCACCAAAACAATCTCATTGATGTCGCCCGCGTTCAAGCTGGCATCTGCCAAAGCCTGCTTGACCGGCGCAATCGTTCGATCGACAAGATCCGCCACCAATTGCTCGAGCTTGGCGCGGGTGAGCGTCATCACCAAATGTTTGGGACCGTTCGCATCCGCTGTAAGATACGGCAGGTTGATTTCGGTCTGCATGACAGTCGAAAGCTCGATCTTCGCCTTTTCAGACGCCTCCTTCAAACGCTGAAGCGCCTGACGGTCGTTGTGCAGGTCGATGCCGTTATCCTTCTTGAACTCGGCAATCAGGTAATCCATAATACGCAGGTCAAAGTCATCGCCGCCGAGGAAGGTATCGCCGCTTGTGGAGCGGACTTGGAACACGCCGTCGCCCACATCCAAAATGGAAACGTCGAACGTACCGCCGCCCAGGTCATACACGCAGATGACTTCGTTCTTCTTTTTGTCCAAACCATACGCCAGCGAAGAAGCCGTCGGTTCGTTGATGATGCGCAACACTTCCAAGCCTGCGATCTTGCCCGCATCCTTGGTCGCATTGCGCTGGGCATCGTTGAAGTAAGCCGGTACAGTGATCACCGCCTGCGTAATCGTCTCGCCCAAATAGGCTTCGGCATCTGCCTTCATCTTTGCGAGAATCATCGCAGAGACCTCCGGCGGGGAGTATTCCTTGCCTCCGAGTTCCACGCGGACATCGCCATTTGGCGCTTCTTTAACAGCATACGGCACCCGCTTCTTCGTGCGCTCCACCTCGGGGTCGTCGGATTTTCGCCCCATAAAACGTTTCACAGAAAAGATCGTATTCTGCGGGTTGGTGATCGCCTGATTGCGCGCCACGCGCCCCACCAGGCGTTCACTATTTTTGTTCACCGCCACGACCGAAGGCACAAGCCGTTCCCCTTCAGCCGATGGGATCACGATCGGTTCGCCGCCCTGCATCACCGCCGCCACCGAGTTCGTCGTGCCCAGGTCAATACCAATGATTTTTGCCATGATTTCTCCTAAGTTTTAAGTTGAAGGTTGAATGGTAAGGGATAATTAAACGTAACCTGTACCTATCATCCTTGAACCAAATTTACTGCGCCACCCTCACAAGGGCAGGTCGAAGAACACGTTCACCGATCACATATCCACTCTGGATCACTTCGATGACGTGGCCGCTCTCCACTTCCTCCGAAGGTTCATGGGAAATCGCTTCATGAAAGTTCGGGTCGAATGCCGCGCCTTTCGCCTCGATCTTTGTCAGGCCTTCCATATCCAGAATATTTTGGAACTTTCGCATCACAAGTTCGATGCCGTTTGCCCAGGCGTCATCTGCGGGGCGGTTCAACATGGCTCGCTCCAAATCGTCAAGCACGGGCAATACTTTTTTTATGATGTCGCCCTTCGTCGCAACTTTAAACGACTCATTATCGCGCTCCACGCGTTTGCGGAAATTCTGGAACTCCGCCTGAGACCGCGCCCACCCATCCTTATATTCGATCATCTTGGATTCAGCCTCTTTCAATTGCTGGATCAACGCCTCACGCTCCGCGTCGACGGGAGCCTCTTGGGTCGTCTCAGTCTTCGATTCCGCTGCGGCTTGAGTCTCTTCGTTTTCTTCGTGCCTGTTCATTTCTTCTGCCATAAATATCACTTCCGTTTGACGTTTAATGTCATCCCTTCGGGATTTAAATGTATTTTATATTATCAAACAACCCCGAAGGGCGACTTGGTTTTATTCGCCTGAGATGTTATCGCTGACCAAATCGCTCAACAACCCGGCGACGAACCTCACAGTGGGGATGGTCCGCGAGTAGGCCATGCGCATGGGACCGAGCACACCAAGCGCGCCTGTCGCCATACCGGGGACCCCGTAGCGGGCAATGACCATACTGCATTGACGCAGATCGTCGTATTCGCCTTCGCCGCCGATGAGCACCTGCAATGCGCCCACGTCACTGTTGCTGGTGGTGCGGGCAAGCAAGTCTTGCAGAGTGGCGCGTTCTTCAAAAATTTTCAACGCCCGCCGCGCTTCGTCGGATTCTGAGAATTCCGGTTCGGCAAGGACGTTGGTCAAACCGTCCGTGTAGATTTCGCCGGAGGCTTTTTCGATCATGCGGCGCATGTCCTGTGCGATGAGCAGGAGGATGTCTTGATCGAGCGGGTCGGGGCGAGCCGTCAGCGTGGAAATGGCTTGGGCGGTCTGACCAGCCAAAAGCCCGTTAAGACGCGTGGCTGTTCCGCTGAGTCGCTCCTGGGGGACAGGTTCCGCCAAAGTCAGAATCTGCTGAGATACTTCCCCTCCCAGCATCACCAAAACCATGAGCACTTGCCTGCCTTGGGTGGAGATGAGCTCGACGTGCTTGAAATTTGTCGTCTCCACATGTGGCGCGGCAACAACCGAAACGCCCTGCGATTGGCTCGCGAGGATGGATGCCGCAAGGGTCATCCACTGGTCAAGTTCGGGGCGGGATTGATAGAACTGGTGCGAGATGGTATGTTGAACTGTTTCCGGCAGTTCTGCGCTGTTCATCATCTCGCTGACAAAGTAGCGATAGCCCTCTTCGGTGGGCACACGCCCGGCGGAAGTGTGCGGCTGCCGAAGGTAGCCCATTTCGGTAAGGGATGCCATTTCATTCCGAATGGTCGCCGATGAAAGGTTAATATGATAATGCTCCGCCAACCGCTTCGAGCCCACCGGTTGGGCAGAGTCGATGTAATCACGGATGATCAACATCAGGAGGGTTTTCTGTCTTTCGGAAAGGTTTGTCATATCATAATTTAGCACTCTCATTCTGAGAGTGCTACCCGATGCAGGATAATCATAACAGTGGGAAAAGGCATCGTCAATAAGAGCGACGTAAGAAAAACTCCCGCGGCGAAGCGGGAGTTGCTGTGCTAGGGTTCCTGAATGGCGGGCCGCCAGACAGGGTCGAAATCCTGTTCAGGACCGGAGGTTAGCCGGACTCGATCCCCTCCTGAAAGGGTCATGTAATACACGTCAATGTTCCCTGATTCCTCCGCGCCTTCATATGCAATATAGAAGCCGTCTGGGGAATAGTCGATGTTCTCAATATAAGTTAGGGTAAATGGTAAGCGCAATCCCTGCTCGGTTGACCGGTCGGTTGCCGATATACTCAAGAGGTATGGGTTGCAAAAGGTCTTTGCACATCGCTGGTTGAAAATGATCAGGTCGTTCTTCGGCGACCAGTTGGGCAGGTAGTCGGTGTATGCGACGCCGGAACGGATGATCTGGATCTGGTCAGAACCGTCCGCATTCATCATCCAAATTTGATAGACGTTTAGGCGTTTGACGACGTACACCAATTGGGAGCCGTCGGGAGACCAGGCCGGCATACGTGACTCGACAAGGGACTGACCCCGGGTAAGTTGGACAATCTGAGTGGGGTCTTCCACATCGATCAGGAAGATCTCCATTTGGCCGGTTCGCAGGGATGTGTATGCAATTGTCTTGCCGTCCGGCGACCAGGCAGGGTCGAAGTTCCCGCCCGGCGATGCATCGAGAGTGGTTAAACCTGTCCCGTCTCCATTGATGATATACAGACTGGCATTCGAATAGCTGTCCGTGTTCCTGAGGCATGGAGAGATGAAAACTATTCTCAATCCATCCGGCGACCAGGAAGGTTGACAGGCACCATTGGGCATACTGGTCACCTGAAAGGCATTTTCACCATTGAGATCAACCAGGAAAATTTGTGGAGCGCCAACCCGTTCGGAAACGATGGCAACCTGCCCCGCCCCACCGCCTACGATGAGTGAAGCCGGGGCAGTGGCGGTTTCACCCAACACAGATTCTGTCACAACAGAGCGGGGTGTGGGTGTAAATGTGAACGTAGCTGTCGGTGTAGGTCTGGGTGTGCTCGTTGATGTGGTCGTGATAGTCGCTGTAGGCTCGAGCGTCGGCGTGGAAGAGGGAATTGAAGTGGGAGTGGTGGTTGCAGTTGGCACAAGGAAGGGAACCATGGCGCGTACATCAGCCGGCAATATCCCGGGAGAAAAATAAAGAACCGCACCGACTGTCAATAAAAGCAATCCGGCGATGACCGCAAATCGGATCAAAGATGCGCGACGTTTACGTTCGCGTTCCTTCTGCCGTTTCAACGGAGATACAAACGGCTGGTCTTCGTGCGAAGCGGCTGACTTGGGGGGAACGGGACCCGGCGCCTTCCTGGCCTCGCCGACAGGTTTTTCTTCATCCACGACCGTTGCCTGGATGGCGCGCGGAGGGTGAGATACCGCTTCAGGCGGAGGCGGGATCACCTTGTAAGAGCCTGGCACCTGCTGGGTCATCGATCCGGAGGCGAGCAGGGCCGCCTTGAATTCCTCGGCAGTCTGGAAGCGGTCACTGGGGTCAACTGCCATTGCCTTCTCGATGGTAGCGGAAAGTTTGCGTGAGACCTTTGGATTGCGTTTACGCAGGGGCGTCAATTGGGCATTATCCATTGCGCGCGCAAGGCCGTCTTCTGGAATGATACCGGTCAGCGCAGCATACAATGTAGCGCCAAGCGAATAGATGTCCGTGCGTGGATCGGTCCGTGCTGTGCCGTATTGCTCGGGAGGGGAATACCCGGGGGTCATGGCGCGCGCGCCGGTGGTTGTTGCCTGGCTTGCATTTTGATAGACTTTTGCCAAACCAAAATCCACAAGATAGATATGGCCGTCCGGCGATATTTTGACATTGCCCGGTTTCAAGTCGCGGTGCAAGATCGGCGGTTTCCGACTATGCAGGTATGCCAGTGCATCGCACATGGAGGCGCCGATATGCACGGCGTCCTCCTCTTCGAGCATGCCGAGACGCTCCATGCGGTAACGCAGATCCTCGCCTTCGATGAAATCCATGACGAGGTACTGACCCAAATCCCCAAGCACGAAGTGATCCGATACCCGAGGCAGGTTCGGATGGCGAAGATTGGCAAGAATAACCGCTTCGAGCCGGAATTGACGGGCGTATTCATCGGTGGTGAACAAATTCTCCTTAAGCGCCACAGAAACGCCCAGGTTTTCATCTATCGCGCGGTAGACCGATCCCATCCCCCCCTGCCCGAGGATGTCGATAATTCGATACCGATTATGAATGAGGGTGCCTTTTTCCAACGTCATTGAAGATCATTTACCTGCATATATTTGAATTATTTAATCAGAACCGCCATCAATAATACTATTACTGATACCTTCCATTCGATGGGGCGCATTATATCAGATGGAGTAAAACCTACAACCGAACGCCTTAAGATGTAGTTAAATTGAAATGTTTAAAAACCCAGGGCGCTCCGCCTGAAATCCAACAGCCTACCAAGGCGTAACGCAAATATCGCAGGGAATAGGCCATCAGGTCATCGCTGCGAGGAAAAACTGCGCCCAAGCCCTGCCAGAGGATCAAGACCCCGATAAATCCCAGGATAAACCGAAGTACCCGCTTCCACCCCGGACCGGCAGCCTGATACCCGCCCCTTTGGTGAGTCCACGCTACACCCAATGCGAGCCCGAAAAAAGTCCCGGCTGTGGAAAAGACCGCAGTCGGGTCGGTGGGATCCGGCCTGAGACCGGAGCGAAGCGCATTCGTCAGCCAATCCTGAGGTAATTGGTAATCGATTAACGAGGTGTAAACAACCATCCCCAGTACCACGAAGACCACTGACACAAGGAAAGCAATTCCAACTTGTCCCACAAAAGTTTTTCCAGCGAGCCAATTCTCAACCGTCTCCCAATTACGTGAAAACGCCCACAGCAATGCGCCTCCGATCAGCCAGCCGACTACCACATCGTGCGGAAAATGCGTGCCGAGCACAAGCCGTGAAAAACTGATCATAAAAATGAGGAAAATGCAAAGGAGGGTCACCCAGATACGTCTTCGGTGTGACGCGATCATCCCCCAGATGCTCAGGGCATTTTGGGCGTGGCCAGAAGGAACGCCGAAGCCCGTCTCCGCCCATAACGGCCGGACATGTGAACTCACCCAATACGGACGCGGACCAGCGAAGGCCGCCTTGCCGATGGTATTTAGATAAATACTGGTTACCAAAATAAAACCCACCCGAAGACCAAGCGCGGAATCGATGCACCAGTAGATCAAAGGCATTGCCATGAAGAAGAATTCTTCGGATCCGAGCTCGCTGAAGAATGTCATGATGGGATACACCCATTCCCCCATGCGTTGCAACACGATGACCAGGGAAATGCCGAAGTCGATAAGGGGTTGCATATAGTCCTCCAGTGGGGTTTTTACAAGAATTCGATTGACGGAACTTTTCTGTTCATTGTACACTCAAAGAATGGAAAAATCGCCTCTAAGAACGTGGGATCTACCCGCCAGCATGATCATGCTGATGGCTGTCCTTTTCTCGGTGTGGAGGCTGGAAAGCGCCGGCTGGACGGAAGGCCTCGGGCAGATACGGAACGTGGCGGTGATCGGTTTTCTGGTGGGGCTTGCACTCGGTCACAGCCAATTTCGGAAATCCAGTGTGTATATTCTTGCAGTTGCATATATGGTCATCATGATCACCTGGCAATTATTGGGGGCAATCGAATACAAAGAGACTCAGACCTGGCTTTTGGATAAACTGACCATCCTCCTCGGAAGATTGACAACCGATTTTCAGGAACTGCTGTCAGGCAGAGCGGTGGAAGATCAATTTTTCGTCGTCGCGCTGTTGTGTCTTCCTTACTGGTTTACCAGTCTGTATAGCGGATATCATCTTTCGCGCGAAGGAAATTATCTAAAGACGATCCTGCCGAACGGTATTCTAATGATCATCGTGCATGCCTACCACTACACCAGCCGGGATTACACCTGGATGTTCGGTATCTATCTGTTTCTGGCGCTCATCCTTCTCAGCCGCCTTAAATACATTGCTGACCGCAGAAAATGGGCTGAGTCGCGGGTCCAGGTTTCCAGCGAAAGCGGATTGGACCTGACAAATACAACGATCATGGCTGCGGCTGTACTAATTCTACTGGCATGGGGAACTCCATACATCCTGCCTGCCACAGCCGGGGGCCGCGAATTCTGGCGCAACACTTATGGAAAGCTCTTCCCTCCCGATCGCTTCGAAAACATTTTCGCATCCGTCAACAAGGAAAACCAACCCAAACCCCGCAACTTTCTGACCGAACTCTCGCTTGGCACGCGCACCCCTCAAAGCGATCTGGTGGTCTTTCGCGTCTTTACACCCCAAAGCGCTGCAGACATTCCACGGCTATATTGGCGCGGACAAGTCTATGATCGATACGAAGAGGGGAGATGGCAAACCACCGGTGATAAAGAATCGCGACGCGAACCTTCAAGCGGCGACATCAATATCCCGGATCGTTCCCACAGCCGGAGACTTGGATTCACATTCGATGTCCTCGTAGATGGCCAAACCATCCTTTACACTCCAGCACAACCGGTATGGGTCAATCATAATGCCATCATGTTGTATTCGGAGATTCCCGGTGTAATCGATGGGGAAGATCTGCTCCTCGATGTGATGGCGCTGCGGGCTTCACCCGCAATCAAAGCGGGTGATCTTTACCGAACAAGCGCAAGAATCGGCAACCCAACCGTGGGTGAACTGCGAGAAACGGACACCGATTATCCATTGTGGGTACGGGAAAAATACCTGCAACTGCCAGGGGATTTTTCGCCGCGCATCTTTGAACTTGCCAAACAGATCACGGAGCCGTACGACAATTCATTCGACAAGGCGCTTGCAATCACAAACTTCCTTCGAAATGAGATCGAATACAGCGGGATCGTCGATCTGCCGGATGAAGATGTTGACCCGCTGGAATACTTTTTATTCGAAAGCAAAAGAGGATTTTGTAATTATTACGCCACTGCCGAGGTGTTAATGCTGCGCTCGGTGGGCATCCCGGCGCGGATGGCGGTGGGATACGCCCAAGGCGAGCCAAACCAACAAAACAGCATTTATATCGTGCGTGAGCGCGACCTGCACGCCTGGCCTGAAGTGTACTTTTCCGATTATGGCTGGGTGGAATTCGAACCGACGACAAACCAGGATCCGCTTGAACGGCCGCTGACACGCGAAGAGAACGGTCCGGCTATCGCTCCATTCATTAATCCTGTGGATCAAACACCTTTTGAAGAAGAGGATGAGCCGCCGGCTCCCGACCTCCAAGAAGAGGATAATGCCCGGGCGAATCCCTGGCTCAATAGGTTGACATCTATTCTCTCGTGGCTGGGAGGCGTGTTCTTCATCCTGCTGGCTCTTTCGATAAGAAATCGATATGCACCCCGCTTCACCGCCACTAATTTGCTGAGGCGCGCCATCGAACGAAGCGGATGGACCCCGCCGCGCTGGTTAAGCAGATGGCTGGTCTTTATCAATCGTACCGCCATCGAAAGGTACTTCCACAGCATCAACATCAGCCTGCGATGGATGAAATACCCCCAGCCAGCCCACGTCACGGCGTATGAACGCGCACAATTGTTGAAGCGACTCCTGCCGGACGCCTCTGACTCCATCGAGACGCTTCTGCATGAACTCCAATTGCAGATGTTCACTCCACACAACGGAGACGAAGCGCGCGCACGCCAGGCTGCCCAAGCTCTTCTCTACAGAACTATTCGAAAGCGGCTAAAAATCGCAATCTTGGGATACAATTACACGGAGGTTCAAGACATCCCGCCGTATCCCTTATGACAGACAATTCCACACGCCCACGCACCGTTCACGACCAGTTGACCGCGCTTGCCATTCTTTCTGCAAAGGTCCGCGCTCAACTAAACAGCGACAAGATCAAAGCCCCAAAGGACCTGCTGGAGCAGATGCAGTACCTGCAATCCACGCTGGAGACTTTGAGCGGAAAGATCGAAACTTTCCAACGAGAACACGGCAACATGCTGGCGCTTGTCGAGACCGGGCAGGTCATCAATTCATCTCTCGAACTCGATGAGGTCCTGCGCATCGTAATGGACAATATTGTGCGCCTCACCAAAGCCGAGCGCGGCTTTTTGATGTTGAGAAACGAGAACGGAGAAATGACGGCGCGCATCGCCCGTAATTGGGAGATGGAATCCATCAACTCGGCGGAGAAAAACGTCAGCCGGAGCGTTGTCCAACGCGTGATCGACACCGGTGAATCAGTCGTCACCACAAATGCCCAGGAAGACAAGCGCTTTGTAGGTCAGGAAAGCATCGTCGCCTTCAACCTGCGCTCCATCTTGTGCGTGCCCCTCAAAGTGAAGAACGAACTGATCGGCGTGCTCTACGCCGACAACCGAATTCGCACAGGTATCTTTGCAGAAACAGAAAAGGAATTGCTGGAAGCCTTCGCAAACCAGGCTGCCATCGCCATCGATAATGCGCGTCTGTTCTCATCGCTCAAACAAACCCTTGAAGAAGTAACCGCGCTCAAGAACCTGATGGATAACGTTTTTGCTTCCATTGCCAGCGGGGTCATCACGGCGGATATTCAGGACAAGATTACACTTGCCAATCGCGCCGCGGAAAACATCCTTGGCTCGCCTACTCAGGACATCATCGGTCATTACCTGAACGAAGCGCTGGCTTCGGTCTCCAGTGAACTGGGTCCGCATCTGACGGAGGTCCGCAAGACGGAAAAACCGATCGTGGACCTGGAGATCAGCCATAGCATGCCCAAACGCGGAATCGTGGACTGGCGTCTGAACCTCTCCCCTCTCAAGGACGCGAGTCAAAAAACCCAGGGCGTGGCAATCGTTTTGGATGACCTGACAGAACGAAAGAAATTGGAGGCGCAAAGGCGCCTGTTCGAAAGGATGGTTTCGCCCGCCGTCATCGATCAACTCGACCCAAACAGTTTGCAGCTAGGGGGTAAACGCGCGGAGATCACCGCCCTCTTTGCCGACATTCGTGGATTCACCACGTACAGCGAAAAACTTCCGCCGGAGAGATTGGTGAGCATTCTCAACCTTTATCTTGCCGCGATGGCAGATGCCGTCCTGGCGCAGGAAGGCACCGTGGATAAATTCATGGGCGACGCGATCATGGCCTGGTTCAACGCACCTGTGCCTCAACCGGATCACACCCTGCGCGCCGTAAAGACCGCGCTTGCCATCCGCGATTCCGTGGAAAATTTATACAAGGAATTATCGCCTGATGCGCATCTTGCTTTTGGCGTTGGCATCCACTTCGGCGACGCCGTGCTCGGTTTGATCGGCACCGAGAAGCGGCTCGAATATACTGCCATCAGCGACTCCGTCAACACCGCGAAACGACTCCAGGAAAACTCGGCGAAGAACCAGATCGTCATCAGCAAGGAAGCCTACGAGCGTGTGAAGAAACAGGTGGAAGTGAAACCTCTTGAGGCAATGATGGTGAAGGGCAAATCGAAACCGGTGGATGTCTTCGAGGTGGTGGGTTTGAAATAAGTTGATGAATTGAGGAATAGCAACTTGGAAAAAGCCCCCGGCAGCGGAGGCTTTTTGTATTCTTGCTTTTCAATCCGATGTACACAACGTACTATTCATTCCCGACCGAACTAATAAACCCCGCCAAACTCTCCATCCCTTTTTGAATTGGTTCAGTATCGATATATTCATTCAACGTGTGTGCCCCGCCGCCGGTTGTGACCCCCATGACGACAGCGGGTATTCCTTTGCTGAGCGGTATGTTTGCATCGGTCGAACCGGAAGTGAGGGCCGCTTCGATCCCCTGATCTTGAACACAGTTCATAGCAAGTTTCACCAGCGAATGATCGGACGGGACCTCTCCTGCCGGGCGTTCGCCGATGATTTCAGCCTGGATCTTCACACCTTCATGATTCCAGTCAAGGATGATTTTCTCGACCTGGGAAACGATTTTCGCAAGGGCGGCAGGGTCTTCAGAACGCAAGTCCAATTCGCATTTAGCTTCCGCGGCGATCACGTTCACACCTGTTCCCCCTTGAAGGGTGCCAACGTTCATCGTCGTGCGTGGTTCGAGGGGTAAACGACTCTGTGTCAATCGCGCAATCATCGAGGCAAGTTCATGAACTGCCGAAGGCTGACCGTAATCCGACCAGGAATGTCCGCCGCGAGTCTTCGCCGTGATGCGATACCGTCTTACGCCAATGGCGCGATGATAAATATGCCCCAATGCCAGGCCTTCCATGACAAGATAGCCAAGAACCTCCGATCCAAAACGCTCCACCACGGCGCGCATCCCACGCAGATCGCCCAAACCTTCCTCTCCCACGTTTGCAACGATCCAGACATCATGCTTCAATTCGATTTTCCGTTCGCGGATCATCCAAAGGATTCCAAACAATGCCGCGACACCGATGGAGTTATCCCCGATCCCGGGACCGAAGACCTTCCCCGCTTCCTCCCGGACCTGTAGCCGGGTCCCTGCCGGAAACACCGTGTCGGTGTGGGCGGATACGATCAATGTCTTGGCTTTCTTCTGTCGCCCCGGTAAGCGCGCGAACACATTCCCAAGCGAATCCATTGAGACGTCTTCAAGTTTTTCCTTTATCAATAAATCACGGATGACCTCCGCGCGTGGTCCTTCCGCAAAGGTAGGCGCAGGAATTTGCTGGATTTGAATAGCAAGGTCAAGAAGGCGTTTGATCATGAGATCTGGCAGATAGATAATTTGGTCCTTGGGAAAGAATAGGGCAACATTAAATCTCCCTTGCCATTTCCCTCAAGGAGTGAATTCGCGCCTCAGCCAACCCGGACAATGCATCCAATGGGGAGAAGGGACCCGTTCCTTCGATTTTCAGAGAAGCAGAGACATTGCCAAACAATGCGGCAGTAAGCGGGTCGTTCGTACGCTGGTAACCGGCGAGGAATCCGCCGCAGAAAGCGGACCCTGCTCCGGTAGGGTCAACGAGCCGCGCAGGGTAGGCGGGAATCTCATATCGCCGTTTTGCTGCGGCGTCATAGACGTACTGTCCATGTGCGCCGCGTTTAATAACGATGATCCCTGGACCGTATTCGCCGACCTTATGCGCCATTTCCCAAAGGTCATTGGTTTCGCCCCAGAACAAGGCGCGCATTTCTTCCTCTGAAGGCAGAAATGCATTCACACCGAGAAGCACCATGCGAAGGTCACGCCGAAGGGAGGGATTCATATAGGACGGATCGGGATCGAGGCACAGGATCTGGATTGAGCCGCCTTTAAATAGATTTACCATTTGACCCTGACTGGTGAAATCGAAGGGGCAGAGATGCACGGCACGAATGTCACGATACTCCTTCGGCACGCGCAAGGAATCCGGCGAAAGCGGATCGGTATCGCGCAAGGGATTGGGTAATTCCTCCGGCGGCTGATAACCCAGCAAAGATTTTGGAAATGTCATTTCGCGACGCGAAAAATGCGAGACAGCATTGGAATGGCTGCGCTCGTTCGTTTCCGTATAGGCAATAAAATCACGCGGGTCGGCGTTTTCCAAATCCCTGTCGACATAGATTCCTCGCGTATCCAAACCACGAGATTTCAGGTCATCCAGCCATTCATCCGGATAAGCCGGGGTTATTTTCGAGATCAATGCAATGGAACTGTCCCAAACCGCCAGACCGCCAGCCGCATACAACGAGCACCCGCCGGGGGCATCCAGCCGGGGAGAACCGTTTGGCGGGAGGAGGTATTCGCGGGTCAGCCTGCCTGCAATGGCAAAGGTCGGTATCATTGCATCTAGTATACAAGGTGAATGTCGGTTTTAGAAGCGTTCGTCAAATGAAGTAATCACACCTTCATCCATGCCGGTTTTTTCGCGGCGATTTTATTGAAGATGGGGCAATCCCTCTGGTGCGCGCCGGGGAGGTAGCCTGTGGACATCAGGAATTCGTTTACGATCTCGCCGCCGGTAAAGACAAAGGTCTTTTTGAATAACCTGGTCCATTCTTCCTTCGATAGCGGATGGTTCTTATCGAGCCATTTTTTGAACGAGCCATGTTCCTTTTGTAATTCAAGGATCCGCTGCGCGTTTTCGATGGCGGCATCGATCTTCAGCCGATTACGGATGATGCCTGCATTCTTGAGAAGGCGTGCGCGATCCTTCGCCTTGTACTTCGCCACCTTGGCGACGCTGAAGCTGTGATAGGCCTTGCGGAAATTTTCGGCTTTCTTAAGGATGGTGATCCACGACAATCCTGCCTGATTAATCTCGAGGATGAGCCGCTCGAAGAGTTCGTCGTCGCTTTTCAGCGGATAACCATATTGGGTATCGTGATAATTCCTATTGAAGGTATCTTCGGGATGGGTGTTGCAATAATCGCAATAAGTGGTCATGATGCTTCGACCTCACGCCTGAGTTGATCACGGATGTCCTGAGGCAATTCCTGGAAGGGGATATCCAGCAGGGCTGCTTGCAGACCGTAGAGCATATTCAGGGATACTCTTTCTGGGTAGGCTGCTTTTACCATTTTATACGTCTCGACCACGCCAAGACGGGCAACATCCTCAAGGGAATGAATGCCGATTGAGGCGAGCCATTCACTGCTTTTTGGTCCAATATTTTTCATAGTGTCATATCCATTACCGGTAATAATCGTGGTTGACCGTCCACTTCGCTGTGGTGTTCGCCAGTCCGCCGCGTACCCATGCGGATATAAAAGTTTTCTGCGTTGGGGTCGGCTTCGATATTCAATACAGATGCGCCGCGTATACGACTTCTTTCCAACGCATGCGAAAACAATTTCCTCCCGATTCCCTTTCCCATACAAGCGGCCAACACCCAGAGATAATCCGGCCAGAGATGTTCGGCAACCTGCTTCAATGAATACCAGGCGACAGGTTTGAATTGCATGGCGGCGATCCATGATTCGTTTGCGCAAATGTACTCGGCAGAGACGGAGAGAACGGGCAGCCAGTATTGAATCCAATGTTCGGGGTAATTCCAGTGCCGTTTGGCGGTAAAGGCAATCTCGGTCAACGCATCGACGTGGGAGGGCTGGGCGGTATGAATGAGAAATTCCATTGGTTAAAAACAAACTCACCCGCGGACATCCGGGGTGAGTCAAATTGCGGATTACTCAGTTTTGGCTTCTTCTGCCTGTTCTTCTTTCTTCGCAGCATCCTTGGCAGGTTTTGCCGTTTCTTCAGGCTGGGCGCCAGTCACAGTATCCGGACTTTCGCCTTCGCGATGGACGATCACTTTGATCTCGGGCACCAGGTCCATCGTCAGACGGATGCGGGCGGTGAATTCGCCGAGGGCGCGGATCGGCTGGGAATCCACCTGCTGGCGTTTGATCTCGAAGCGGGCTTTTTCGGTCAGCGCAGCGGCGATATCCCCGGTTGTGATCGAGCCATAGAGTTTTCCAGTCTCACCCGCTTTGACGGGAAAGATCAGGCTCACATCCTTGATCTGGTCGGCAATGCCTTTGAGTTCATTATTTTGAGCGTTGCGGCGAATCTCCGCCTGGGATTTGATCTTCTCCACCTGTTTGAGCGCGCCTGCAGTGGCGAGGACGGCAAGCCCTTGCGGAAGGAGGAAATTGCGCCCGAAACCGTCGGCCACCTTCTTGATGTCGCCTGCGCGTCCGAGTTTATATACGTCCTTGATGAGCAAAACTTTCATGGTTTAAGCCCTTTCGTAAAAAATTGATGTCGGGTCGAAGGGTACAACGACTCGCGAGGCGGGATTTTACCACAAACGGGGGATTTGCCAACTGTAGCGATAACGGTTAAGATACGGTCATGAACCAGTTCCCCATTCGGTTCAGGCGTGTGGCTGTCTTTGCAGGAATCTTCATCCTTATCCTTTTCGTCATCGAATTCAATACGCGACTTGAGGAATTGAACCGCCTGAACGAACAGCGCGATGAAATGCGCGCGATCGCCACTCAGGCAGTACAGACCCAGATCGCCCTGCAAACCCAGGTGGCTTATGCCGCTTCGACCGATGCCGTAGAGGAATGGGCGCGCGCTGATGGGCATTACCTTCAGGAGGGAGACCAGCCTGTCATTCCGGTGGAATTACCGGGTAGCGCGCCGGTCATTATGAATACGCCTGTGCCGGTTCCCACCCCGATGCAAAACTGGGAAATCTGGTGGACTCTGTTCTTCGACCGGTAATGTGACCGAATGGAAACATATCTATCGGCATATCTGATCTGTCTTGCCCTTCTTGTCGTGATCATTTCGGGGATAGCCATTCGAGCTTTCATCAATTGGCAAACTCCCGGCGCACGCACGCTTGGCGCACTGATGCTCTCCATGGCGGTGTGGGCCGGATTTTACTTTCTGGAAATTGTCCACCCATCGATCCAGGCAAAAATCTTTGCGAGAAGGATGCTTTATCTCGGCATGACTCTCTCCCCGCCGCTCTGGCTCGCATTTGCGCTCAGATATACCGGCATCGGCGCATGGTGGTTAATGAACGGCCGCATTTTTTTACTTGCCATACCCGGGGCAGTCGCATTTCTCCTTGGCAGCACGAACGATCTCCATCACCTGGTCTGGACATCGCTCACTTCTACGGGGGTACATTTCGCACCATTGGATGCCGAGTACGGGATCGGTTTTTGGATCTACTTTACCCTTGCCTATACGATGGTTGCAACAGGGATCATTGTATATTTTATTAGTTATTTCAAAGCCGAGAAGGCGCTCCGTGTAAGAACGGGCATTGTCCTTGCCGGTGTGATCTTGACCACTATCGTAAATGCCGTTTTCGTCTACTTTGAAAATGGCATATCCCTTGACCCGACGCCTCTTTTCCTGGGGTTTTCTGCTCCTCTCATCGCGCTTGGATTTTTCCGTTTCGGAGTGCCAAGCCTGTTTCCCCTTGCCGCAGCCATCGTCATTGAGAATCTTCAAGATGCGATCATCGTCGTCAACCGCGAAGGCGAGATTGTCAATCTAAACCCTGCGGCGGGCAGGCTGCTTGGTATGAATACATTTTGGTTTGGGAAGAACGCTCTCTCGATCCTGCCGCAGGCGGAAAAATTTAATGAAATTTGGGATTCCCCGGGGTCGAATCTCAATGTCGAACTGAAAAGCAGCGGTACTACGAAATGGTACGATGCCCGTGTCATACCAATACAAAAAAATGGCGACGGCCTGCTTGGTCGGGTGGTTGTTCTTCATGACATCACCAACGAACAGGCTCACCTGCGTGCGGAAGAGCGCCGTTCACGTCAACTTGCCCTCCTGGAAGAAGCCGGAAGACGGATCGCAGATAGCTTCGATGAAAGGGAAATCCTTCAGCGCGCGGTGGAAACGGTCACCCGTCAGTTTGGATATGCCGAAACCGCCATTTCGCTCCTGACCGTCGATAACATGCTGGAAATCGCCGCAATCTCTGGCGCGGAAGATTTCGGTTACAGGCCCGGCTACCGGCAAAAGCTGGGCGAAGGAATTATAGGCTATACCGCCGGCCTTCAAAAGACATATGTATCGGGGAACGTTTCGGAAGACAGTCATTATTATTCAACCAGCACGAAGTCCGGTTCAGCCATCTGCACACCCATCTTCCAACAGGGCGCACTATATGGCGTGTTCTACGCCGAGAGCCTGGAACTCAACGCGTTCGGCGAGTTGGATATCCTAACCCTCGAAACCCTCGCAAGCCAGATCTCCGAGTCGCTCCACCGTGCGGCGTTATATGCCCAGACCCAATCCGACCTGCGGACACTCACTGCCATCCAGGAAATCTCGAAGCTTGTCGCCAGTTCGCTCGACCTCGAAACCATCAGTCGCACCGTCGTCAAAAGCCTGAAGGAGGCATTTGGGTACACCCATGTCAGCATCTACTTTTTGAACGACGATTATCTGAATCTTTCAGCGCAGGTGGGATACCCTGAAAACATGGTTATAAAAAAGATACATATCAGCCAGGGAGTGGCGGGCCGGACGATCCGCACCAAGTCCGTTCAATTCATTGAGGATGCGAAAAAAGAAGATACTTTCCTGAAAGCGGACACCAACATAACAAGCGAAATTTGTGTTCCCCTGATAAAAGATGACAATGTGTTGGGTGTGCTGAATGTTGAGTCCGGTGAGGAGGCTTGGCTGAAAGAAGCCGACGTGAAACTGCTGACCACCATTGCCGGTCCGATTGCCGTTTCCGTAGACAATGCCCGGCTTCATGCTGAGATCAAGAAAATGGCGACCACCGATGCTGTGACCGGGCTCTCGAATCGGCACATCTTCGAACAGGCGATCAACGCCGAAGTCGAACGCGCGGAAAGGAAGGGAACCCAATTATCCCTGATCGTCTTCGACATCGATTTCTTCAAGGAATACAACGACAAGTGGGGGCATCCCGCCGGGGATGCCCGCTTGAGAGCCGTGGCAAATCTTATCAAACTCAATCTGCGGAAGTACGATATCGCCGCGCGGTAT
The DNA here is from genome assembly GCA_026645935.1 of Candidatus Villigracilaceae bacterium. Classification (GTDB taxonomy): domain Bacteria; phylum Chloroflexota; class Anaerolineae; order Anaerolineales; family Villigracilaceae; genus Villigracilis. Next base: position 20,099 of record JAPKMP010000018.1, read on the forward strand.
GGGGGCGACGAATTCGCCATTATTCTTTCGGAGTGCGACCAGCCTAACGCCGTGCAATTTGCCCAGCGGTTGCGCAATGGAATTCAAGAAGGTGCGCCACACCCCCCGACAGACGGCGAGGGCGTGTCCGGGTACACCCTGAGCATGGGTATCGCAACATTCCCGCTGGATGCCATCCTGCCTGCCGAACTCCTGATCGCGGCAGATCATGCTGCCATGCGGGCAAAACAACAGGGACGGAATCGCATTAAACTCGCCAGCGACTATGAATCGGCTTGACCTATTCCCCGTCACGACTCGAATCGATAACGAAACACTGACCATCGCCGGACAGAATCTCGCTTCTCTCGCGGACCGATATCAGACTCCCCTCTATGTGTACGACTCTGCGACCCTGAATATTCTTGCCCAAACCTACGCTCGAGCCTTATCTGCCCATTACCCCGGCCTTTCCAACATCACTTATGCTGGAAAGGCGTTTTTATGCAAAGCGATTGCGCAGTGGACTCAAGTGCACGCATTGACGGTCGATTGCACCGGCGAGGGTGAGATCGGGATTGCCGTCGCTGCAGGCGTGCCGCGCGATAAGATTCTAGTGCACGGGGTTAATAAAACAATCTCAGACTTGAAAGCCGCCATTCAACATGCCGGCACTATCGTTGCAGATAATCTCAGTGAATTACATCGAATTATCAATTTACCAGCTGCCAATCTACCGACTCTCTGGCTCCGCCTGCTTCCCGGTGTTTCCGTCACAACCCATCATGTCCACACGCAGACAGGCCACTACGAAAGCAAGTTTGGGATGACGCGCGAAGAGATTCCCGAAGCGGCGGCGTTTTGTAAAGTACACGGCTTGCCAATGAACGGTATTCACTTCCATCAAGGCTCAAACTTCCGCGACCCTGAGCCGTTGATTCCTGCGATTGAGATGGCGCTCGACCTTGCAAAAGAAACCGGCTTCAAAGATGAATGGCATTTTTGCCCCGGCGGCGGCTGGGGCGTGGCATATCATGAAGATGAATTGCCGCATCCATCCATCGAAAGTTATGTGCGTGGAATCTCTGAAGCGGTAATCGAGGGATGCAACTCCCGCGGCCTCGATCTCCCCCATCTACACCTTGAGCCGGGGCGCAGTCTCGTGGCGCGGGCGGGCGTGGCGATCTATCGCGTGGGTGCGGTTAAGGAACGCGGTCACAAAACATGGTTACTGACCGACGGCGGCATGGCGGACAATCCGCGTTATGCGCTGTACGGGGCGAGATACTCCTGTTTGCCGGTAACAGGCGTCGGGTTGGAAAGAAGCGAGAACGTCTCCATCGCCGGACCGTATTGCGAGTCCGGGGATATCGTCATCGAAGACCTTCCCATGCCGAGAATCCAGGAAGGGGATTTGATCGCCATCCCCATGAGCGGGGCGTATCAGTTGAGCATGTCGTCCAATTACAACGGCGCGCGCAAGCCGGCGGTGGTTTGGCTGGAAGAGGGAAATGTGAAATTAATTCAAGACCGGGAAAGAGTCGAAGATTTACTGCGGCGCGATCTGACGCTCGGTTAACCGCGTTCGACCATGCGCGCCAGGCCTTCGCGGTCGGTTAGCACAAATTCGGTGCGGGTCACTTCAATTAATTTTTTGTCCGAAAAACTATAAAGAGCCCGGCAGACCATTTCACGAGTGGTGCCAATGTGCGCAGCAATATCGTCGAGCGTGAGATCGCGGGAAATGGCGGAATCACTGGCAGTATCGAAGTTATCCAGCAGGAAGCGTGCCAATCTACCCGCAACCGGCTGAAATGCCAGCCCCTCCAAAATTTCGCTGGCGCGCTGCATTCGTTCCGCCATTAGACGGCTGAGTTCCCATGAGGCTTGACCGTTGCGCAGCAGGAGAGGCAAGATGGCGTCCCGCGCCCACAGGTAGATTTGACTGTCCTCGCGCGCGCCAAGCGTGACGGGCATGGGGGCATTTTCGTGAAAAAAAGCCAGTCCCCAAAAAAGTTCGCCTGCAAGAAAAGAAACCACACGCAGGATGCGCCCCTCGCCAGATTCCTTTATTGCTTCGATCTCCCCGCTTTTCACCATGAAAAGATGCGGCCACACGTCGCCGTAGAGAATTATTTTTTCGCCTTTCAAATAGGAACGGACGCGAGCAAGTCGAACGGTTTCCTGTTGGTCAGAGGGGGATAATCCAGCAAGGACGGGATTCTTAACCAGGATTTCGGGAAGTTGTCTCATCAGGGAATGCCTCAGGGAAATTATATCAACAGTGGTTTGCGTTAAGGCAAAGACATTGTCACTTATTTGTTATAAATTTCACATATACGTGACACAATATTGGCCACGAGTCAGACACATTCACATAAAGGAGAAGCAATGAAAAGTTTATGTTTTACCTTCGCGGTGGCGATCATCGCCGCGCTTGTACTGGCGGCCTGCGCCCCTGCTCCCGCTCCAGCCACGGAAGCGGTCAGCGAGCCCGCGCCCGCCACCGAAGTCCTGACCCAACCAGATGTGGTGGAAGAGCCATCGTCCACTGAAACTGCGGAACCTGCCTTGTGGACGCAGGATTACATCACGCAGGTGGAACCCATATGGATGATCGATCCGTATTTCCAAATCTTCGGGCAGTCGCAAGTGGCAGTTCCTTATTACTACGAGGAAGCTGCAAAACTGGCGGGGCATTCCTGCGGTGCGACCGCTGGCGCCTGGACGATCACCCGCAAGGCGCTCGAAGTTTTGTATCCCGATGGTGAAATCCCGGTGCGCGGACAGATCGCGGTGCAAACGCCCGGCGCTGAAGATGAATGGTTCGTGGGCGTGTTCGGCGAGGTGATCACCTTCGTGACCGGCGCATCCCCGAAAACGGGTTTCATCGGCGCGGAGTTCGGGCAGACCAACGATCTCTTTGTGCGCCAGAACAAAATGGTTTACACCGACGAACCCACCGGGACGCCTCCCCCGCAGATGGAGTGGATCTTCACCCGCCTGGATACCGGCGCGAAAGTGGGCGTGAATTTCAATCTGGCGGTCATCACCCCCGTCGCAACCCCCGAGCGCCAGGAAATGGGTAAGAAAATGGCGGCAGGCACAGCCACTCCCGAGGAGGCGGCTGATTACTACGAGTATTGGAACGCCAGGGCGAAATTCGTCTTCGATAATGCGGATACGCTGGAGGGTTTCTTCAACGTCAAAGTCTACCAGGAACCCACCGCCACCCCCGATGCGAGCATCGAAAAGGCTGCGCCCGCCTCAGTCGAGGAGTTTGCCTGGGAGCAGGCGTACATCACCGAGGTCCCGCCGATCATGATGACGGAGCCGTACTTCGGCATCTTCGGACAGACGACGGGACCCGTCCCCTATTATTACGAGGAAGCCGTCAAACTGGCTGGACATTCCTGCGGCGCGACCACGGGCGCGTGGATCATCACCAAGAAGGCGCTTGAAGTGCTGTATCCCGACGGGGAAATCCCGGTGCGCGGGCAGATCGCGGTGGAAGCCCCCGGCGCGGAAGATGAGTGGTTCGTCGGCGTGTTTGGCGAGATCATCACCTTCATCACCGGAGCATCGCCTCATACCGGTTTCATTGGCTCGGAATTCGGAACAGTGAACGATCTCTTCGTGCGCCAGAACAAGATGGTGTACAAGGACGAGCCAACGGGTCAACTCCCCCCGATGCGGGAATGGGTCTTCACCCGCCTGGATACCGGCACGAAAGTGGGCGTCAAATTCAACCTTGTGATCATCCTGCCAATCCCAACCCCTGCACGCACGGAGATGGGCAAGAAGATGGCGGCCGGCACAGCCACGCCTGAAGAAGCGGCGGATTATCAGAAGTACTGGAACGACAGGGCAAAATTCGTCCTGGATAATGCCGATTTGGACGGTTTCTTTACAGTGACCGTTTACGAAAAGTAAGGTGGATAAACCCCGATGCAAGAAAAAAAGACAGGCAACTCCGAGAAAGTTGCCTGTCTTTTTTTCTCCTGGCTGCGTTTGCCTTAACGCAAAGAAGTTAAATATATATTGTGATATATTTCACATGTAAATCGAGCTATCCATAAGGAGGATGCCATGAAGGACACATCTCAGAACCACCGTCTGATACTGGCGATATTGGCGGTCGTCGTCGGCTTGTTCATGGTCGCAGTTGCGCCCTTCCTGATCCAAACGTCATTGGAGCGGGTCGTTGCGGCATTGCAGATTGTTTCGGCGGAAAAGCCAGCTTATGCCAGCGGAATTCTGATCTTTTCCTACGCTTTTCCACTCTATCGGGGATTGATCTTCATCGGCGGGATCGCCCTTCTCTGGCTCGCCGGTCCGATCCATCGCGGGGAGGAGTGGTCGTTTCCAGCCGGGTTATTGGCGTCGGCTTTTCCATCCGCAGGCGGAATGTTCATGATGATGCCCTATGTTTCCTTTGTGGATGGTTTTCCCCTTCCAACAGCGGTCTCAATTGTAGGGCTGATCTTCTTCTGGTCGTTCATCCTGCTGCGCAAAGTGGATAAATGGTTGAAATGGGGTCAATTTCTGGCACTGACCTTTGCAGGGATGCTGACCACACATGCATTCATCGTTGGAACCGGCAATCTGCGCACGCTGTTGACGCGTCCCGGAAAGCCCATGTACGATGGATTGGGAACCTGGGTGCTGGCATGGTCGCAGCCGATCCAATGGATTTGCGTGATATTACTGTTCGTTGCCATCTTCCAAATCGCTGCCCGCAAATTCTCCGGCTGGTGGCTGGCATTGATCTCGGTGACATCTCTCGTGGCAATTGACGTTCCAATGCAGATTATCCGCCTCACCATGACAGACTCCACCGCTTGGGATTACACCTATGGCATGCCGGTCATCATCGGGTTGTTATTTGTCCTGCTCTTCCCAAAATTCAAGCAGGCGTTGATTGCCGAAGAGTAGTTCGGCACATTCTCCTTACGCCCTCGCCCCTAATAAAATTGGGGCGAGGGTCAAACGCAATGAAAATTCATCCTCGCTATTACCCCGCCATCATCATCACTGCATATGTGATTTTCCTATTGATTGGCATCCTGCTTGGCTTTGGACCTGAGCGCGGCGGCGCTGGTCATGGAAGAAGCGCGTTGATGCAATTCACCGCAGCGTTGGAGGGGCTGACATGACCGCTGTCAAGCCTTTCTCGCTCGCCAAAAGCCGCCGCACAATTCAATGGATGGTGGTCATTGGCACTCTGGTCATTGGACTGCGACATATCATGCCCGGCGAAGCCTCACGCGGCGGCTCGTTCGATTCGTTCTGCGCCTTTGGTGGGATCGAAACCATCTTGCCTTTTCTTTTCACCGGGCACACGCTCAAATCCACCAACCTGCTCAATTTTTCGGTTCAGCTCGGGACGTTGGGTGTCTCTCTTGTCGCAGGACGCGCCTTCTGCGGCTGGCTGTGCGGATTGGGCGCAATCCAGGATTTCATCACACAATGGACACGGAAATTTATTGGAGAGAAGCGACACATCCGCGGCAGGCAAAGCACAGCCATTTTTCCCCTGCGCCTGCCCTCCATCCTAGATCATCCGCTGCGCTACGCAAAATATCTGGTGCTGACAGTGGTTTTGATCGCCAGTCTCTTTATGGCATTCCCGCCACTGCGTGATTTTTGCCCCGTGCGTGCCGTGTTCGGTCTCCATATGACTGCGTTGCTGTGGGTAACACTCGCAGTCTTTCTGGCAGGTTCGGTTTTAGTGGAACGCTTCTGGTGCAAATATCTCTGTCCGCTTGGCGCGACGCTTGCCATCTTCAACAAACTATCTCCTGTGCGTCTCGTCCTGGACAATCATCACTGCAACGGCTGCGGACGTTGCGACATCGAATGTTCGATGGGCATCGCCGACGTGCCGCATCACCTCGACCATCCCGAATGTGTGCGGTGTATGGAATGTCTCAACACCTGCGCGGTGAACGGTTCACTTATTTTGATATATGAAAAGGAGAAAAAATGAAGAACAACCATAAGCTCGGAGCCGCGCTTGCCGTCCTCGGCATTGTGGCGGGGTTGCTGGCTTTCTTTTTGATCGCCAGCCAATACAACCAGGTGATCAGCGTGAAACTTGCCACCGACCGCATGGACGAAGCCTGGTCGGTGCGTATCACCTACGCCGTCCTCGGCTGGATCGGAACCGCCTCCACCGCGATTTGGGCGGCGGTGCTTTACGGCTTTCTGCAAAAAAAGGAGTGGGCTTGGTTCTGGGGCGCGGTCGCGGCGACCATTCAATTGCTGGTGGGTTTCTTCCCAGCCATCCCTGCCATGGACAGCCACCTGCCCACCCCCACCTTGATCGTCTTTGCGCTGGGCGGTATCCTGTGGTTTGGTATGCTCTTCATCGGCGGCGTGAACGGGAAAATTATCACACTCACTTTCATTGCAGGCCTTGCGTATGTGTTGACGTTCATTGATGGCGTTGCGCCAATCGCCAAATTCACCACCTCGCGCGATAATCCCTTTTGGAACGGGATGTACGTGATGACCCAGCAGGTCAGTTGGTGGGGCGCGGCGGCGTGGGCGATCTTCATCTTTGCAGTTTTGAGGAAGAGAGCATGGGCGATTCCCGTCGGTATTTTCGCGGGGACGATGTCCATGTTGGCGGGATATCCATTGGGCTTGTACAACGCATTGGTGGAAGTACATCGCTTCTCAATGTTCCTGCCTGCGCCTCTCTTTGGCACGGGGCTGTTGATCTACCTATTACTGCCATCCACGCGGAAGATGCTCGAGGAATGGAATGCCACTGCGTAACCGGTTCGAGCGTGGAATCAGATCGAGGGATCAGCGAACAGGTATGGTCGTGTCTGGAAGCGATTTGTCTCGGAGCAGAATGAAGGAATTGCACACATCAGGTATTTGTGACATAAGTCACAGTATTTTAGATAATATTTGTGCAATAATTCACAAGAAGGACAATTTCATAATAAGGAGAATGCCATGAAAGACATCATCTTCCTTCTGCTCACCGGCGTGATCGCCGCGTACCTGTGCTGGTATTTTTATCAGCGCTACCAGTTGCACAAAGCACTGCATAACCTGTACTACTTGATGGGTTTTGCGGTGCTTTTGGTTTCTGGATTGCTGCTCATCTTTCTCGGGATGGGAATCCTCGCCTCGCCCTACGTCCTGACAGTTGCCAGTCTGATCCCGTTGGGTATTTCCATGGGGCTGGCTGAGGAATACTTTCCCGCCTGGAAGAGGGCATTCAAATGGTTTGCCGCACTTGGATTCCTTGCGATCGCTGTAACAAGCATTGGCGGGATGGATAATCTTCGGAAGATCGCGGTTCCGCTTTTTCACGGTATCGCTGGCCTTGTGATCTTCATCGGTCCATTCATTGCAAAAGGCGCGCCAAAAGGGTTTTGGTGGGTCGGCATCGGCGGATTGTTGATCGGGCTTGGCGGCATCGCGCTCGCTTTCATAACAATGGGCAGACAACTGCTATTCTTCAGCCCCGAGTTCGTCATGCTCATCATCACTCCCCTGCTATTCCTGATGACAGGGGCATATGCGCTGGGCTTCGCCAAGAAAGGATAAAAGTCCCCCATTCCCTACCCTTCCCCATCAAGGGAAGGGAGCCCCTCTCCCATGTTGGAGAGGGGTGGGGTGAGGGCGTTTGGAGGCTATTCATGCAGTTTATGAAAACACGATTCAACTATCTCTTCGGTTCGACAAAAGGGTTGACGCTGATCGCCATTGCGGTGGTTTCGCTCATCACTGCCATCTTCGGTACGCTTTCAGGACCGATGGTGGAATGGGGCATCCGCGATGTGGTCGTGCGCCTGTTGAAAATGGAATTGATACCGGCGGCGCGCGAAGGTCGCATCATCATGTTGTATCACACCATCGCCATGACCATCGTCGCCATCGAAGTGTATTTCATCACTGAACTCGTCCCGATGAAGCGCCATGAGCAGACGATGATCAATGCCACGATCACCGTTGGTTATTTGATTTCGGTCGTCTTCGGCATGGCATTCGCTTACTGGGGGCGCAATTTCGCCTTTCATGGCTTGTTCCTTCTTGGGCAGTCGCTGGTGTTCTTTGCGGGCATCCTGCTTGCGGTGGCGCTCGTACCGTGGAAAAAAGAATACCGCCTGCCCGCGGACTCTCTCCTCGCCCGCACAAAAAGCGGACTTGACCTGGAGCGTGTTGCTTTCTTTGTTATGGCAGTATCCACCCTGCTTTCCGCCGCGTTCGGCGCGGTCTCAGGTTCGTACTGGAGCAACGGTCACGAAACCTTCCTCGCCGAAGACCTGATCCGTAACCCGTTCAAGACTTATCTGCAAAAAGCCATCATCGGTCACCTCCACATCATGCTGACCCTGATCGCCATCGCCATCACGCTCATCGTCGGGCGCTGGCTGAACTTCAAAGGCATCCTGCATCGCATCGCCATGCCGCTGATGATCTCAGGAACGGTCATCATCACTGCAGGCGCGCTCTCGGTGGTGTGGGTGGAAGCGGCACATACCATCATCTACGTCGGCTCAGTCTTCGTGATGCTGTCGGCGCTGTTCTTCGTCATCTATTCGTGGGGCATGCTCATCCGCGAAGGCACGGCGGGCATCGAAAAGCCGACTTTCGGGCAGAAGATCAAAGCATTGCTCCGCGACCCGATCAAGTTCGGTCCAGGCTGGCAAATGGTCTTCATGAATTTCACCGTCAGCGGGGTGGGCATCTTCATGGCGGTCAAACTGACCGAAATCTTCCGCGTCTGGCCCCATCGTGAGGAGCGCATCATCCTGACGGGACACTGGCACATCCTCGCCAGCCTGATCGCCACCATCATCCTGTTCTACATCGCCGATCTTTCGGGGCTGAAGGGCAAAATCCGCAAATGGTTCGGCTGGACGATCATCATCATGTCCAACATTGCCTTCGCTTCCGTGACCATTTTCTCGATGAAGCGTCTGTTCGTCACCGAAGCCGAGCAGCAAAACGTCGTCAACTGGACGATGCTGCTGACCGACATCGGTCTGGCGACGGTGCTGCTCGTGTTGGCGATCTTCATGGTCTGGCGTTTGCTCGACCTGTTCAAGGCAAAAGGCTGGTGGACGCAGGAATACAAATCGGAGATCAAGAGGTCGGCGGAAATCGAGATCGAGGAGCAGAAACGCAAACTCAAGGAACTCGAAGAAACTCTCAAGGAGGTGGAGAAATGAAACGGATCATCATGTCGCTGCGAGCAGTTTTCGCGAAGCAGCCCCCTTCTTCAAACGGGAGGTTTCTTCGGGCTATCGCCCTCGCAACGACATTAATTCTGATCGCATCCTGCGCCCCTGCCCCAAGTGTTGCCGCAATCACGCCTCCTTACATTGACACGGGAATTGATCACGAATCCTGGGCTTTGATCCCCGCTGGAAGTTTCCCTTACGGACAGCATGATCACATCACGGACGTGGATTACGACTACGAAATGATGGTCACGCCGGTCACCAACGAGCAGTTCGGCCGCTTCCTGAACGAAGCGTTGGCGGCAGGCGCGATCCGCGTCGGCGAGGTGGAGGTCGAGACTGGCGAGCAGGTTTGGGTGGAGGTCGGAGCGCATGGCTTTTATCCGGGCGATCCTTATGACGGGTACAAGCACGAAGAGGAGATCAAGCCCGGCGACAAACTCTTCTTCCCCACCGAAGCGGATGGGGTGCGCATCACGTTCGATGGTCAGATCTTCCGCGCGATCCACGAATACAGCAACCACCCCGCCACGATGGTGACCTGGTTCGGTGCGAAAGCCTATTGTGAGTTCTACGGCTGGCGTCTGCCAAGCGAGATCGAATGGGAAAAAGCCGCACGCGGCACAGAGTTGGTGGATGGGCGCGGACTAGCCTTCCCGTGGGGCACACACATCGAGCGCAACAACGCCAACTATTATTCGTCGTTCGACCTGTTCGTGAAGATGTTCGGCAAACTGGGCAACACCACGCCTATCGGTTTTTACAACGGCAAGACATACACACTTGCGGAGGGCAGTTACACAACGCTGGATTCCGCTTCGCCCTACGGACTGTATGACATGGCAGGCAACGTCTGGCAGTGGACGGGCGACGACTATCCCAAACAGCATTACCGTCACATGCGCGGCGGAAGTTTTTACTCGTACGAAGTGGACCTGCGCGTGTGGAAGTTCAACAGCGCGGGACCCCAGCACTACAGTCCGCAGGTTGGGTTCCGTTGTGCGCGGTGAAGAAGCAAACAAGTAGACAGGCAAACAAGTAGACAGGTATACTTGCCGCCTGAGATCACTACCCTGTTTCCTTGTTTACTAGTTTACTTGTGTACCTGTCTACATTAGGAGTAATCAATGACCACCATCGCCGCTCAATCGCAAATCGTAAATCTGAAATCGAAAATCAGAGCCTACTGGGCATTGATCAAACCCCTGCAATCGGGTTTGCTGCTTGCAACAGGATTGGCTGGCTACATGAGCGCGCGTTGTCCCGTGTTTAACATGGGAACCATCCTGCAGCTCTCAGCAAATTTGTTTCTCGCCATCGCGGGAAGCACCGTCCTCAACATGTGGTGGGACCGCGACATCGACGCCAAGATGGGACGCACGGAAAAACGAGCCACATCGAAGGGACTGGTGGAGGAAAACGAAGTCCTGCGCGTGGGCTTGATCCTCTCGGTCATCGGCGTCGGCTGGGCGGTGGCGATGGACGCGCTGTACGGTCTCATCGTCTTCGCAGGTCTGTTCTTCGACGTGGTCGTGTACAGCATATGGCTCAAACGCCGCACCGCGTGGAGCATCGTCTGGGGCGGCATTTCGGGTGCGATGCCCATTCTCGCGGGGCGTGCGCTCGGTCTCGGCTACATTGACTGGGTCGGCGTCACCCTCGCGTTCGGCATCCTCTTTTGGATCCCGACCCACACGCTCACTTTCAGCATGAAATTCGCCAAAGATTATGAAGCCGCTTGTGTCCCGACCTTCCCATCCACGTATGGTCTTGCCATCACCCGCGCCACTATTGCAATCTCATCCATACTTGCCGCGGCTTCCATGATTGTCGCAGGGTATGGCATCGGCATGGCCTGGGGTTTCCTGCGACTGCTCGGCGTTTTATCTGCGGGTTTGCTCATGCTGGCGGTCGCCATCACCTTCAAACCATCCGAACGCGTCAACTTCGGTTTGTTCAAGTATGCATCCATTTACATGCTTGCCGCGATGATCCTGGTTGTGCTGGAAGTCATCTAAATGAGGTTTTCTTCCCTTGACCGCGTCCTTCTGTTGCTCACTGTCCTGCTGGCATCCTATCAAGTTTCGGCAGGCATAGATGGGTTTGGGACTCTCCCCATCGTCGCCTATACCATCGCCTTCGGCGTGATTCTCGTCGCGGCGCTGCTTATTTTTATTTTGGGGATGGAGGTGCTGGACTCTCCCGTGGTCATCATCGTCTCTACGATCATTCCACTGAGCCTTGCTGTCGGTCTCGTCTGGCAGCACCTCGCCTCCCTGCGGACCTCGTACCTGGTCTTCGCCATTATCGGTTTCCTTGCTGTGACTCTAACCCGCACGATTCAGATACCCGGAAAGTCCCCCACCTTTGTCCTTGCCATCACCCACGGCATCGCGGGTATGACGATATTTTTACTGCCCATCATTCTTTCCATCCAGGGAGCGGTGAAGCCGCTCTTCTCTCTTGTGGGAGTCGGCGGCGCGTTGATCGGTATTGGCGGCTTGTTTCTTTCGTTTTTGAAGACCGGCAAACCCATCCTGTCGAGAGGGATGATCATGAGGTTGTTTCCAATGTTGCTCCTGCTGACAACAGCCCTTTTTGTAGCAGGTTTCAAATTCGGCTAATCCGTAGCGCAGGTCTGAGACTTGCGCTACTTTTTCTATAAAAGGAGAAAACAATGTCCACAAATAGTTTCTTTGCCAGGTTCCTGCGATTCATCGGCATCGTGCTGATGGGCTTGACGGGTGGCTTCACCCTGCTGGGTGGAATCGGCACTTCCTGCGCTGCATTCAATCCCATTGGATTCGGCGACAGCATGGCCTTGCTCGCGCCGTTCCAATGGCTCTACATTCTGTTCGTTTTGGTCGGGGTGGTTCTTGGCATCATGGGCATCCGTGCCACAATCATGCTCGTGAGAGGCTCGGACAAGTCCTACCGATATGCGCTCATCGTGTTGATCGCAGGCGTTGTCATCGGCTTCATCCACATTTTCGCCTCGCGTGCCTTGCGCGGCAAGTCCATGCCGGTGGATGCAGTGGTGTACACCACGCTTCTAACTCTGGTGATCTTCCTGCTCTTCAAGGTACCGACGATCTGGCAGGGTGTCGATTTTGCGAAAGCCAAAACCAGCCAGAACAAACCGGCAGGCGGCGCGGCGGCGATCCTGCTGGGAATCATGACCCTCACCATCCAATTCACAATGGGAACAACGCACACCTGGGGCGGGATCAATTATGCGGACGCTTTCAACGCGTCCATGACTGTGATCGGGATCGGATTACTATTGCTGGGGGTGGGAATCTTCGTCAGCATGGCGAAGGCTTGGGAGAAAGGATACAGGCTTGAGTTAAAGAACCGAGCCGCGTAAAGTCCGGTGCATGTCCCCTCGAAACGACATCCCCGTCTTCATGGCGGGGATGTCGTTTCTATTTTTCCACTTTATCCGGCATACTTACGGATGGAGATGCGGCTGACTTTCGCAACTGGTCTTCCTGCACCATGCGGATGCCGTTATTGACCTGATTGCTGAGTTTGGCGATCTGATCCTGCAATTGCATGAGCATATCGAGGACGTAATTATCAGCGTCGGCGCGGATGGCTTCGGCTTCGGCACGCGCCTGCGAAACGATCTGGTCCGCGCGGCGCTGGGCTTCCTGCGTGACGATATCCTTTTGGACCAGCTGGTCCGCTTTGTCACGCGCGATCTGCAGGGTGCGGTTGGATTCCTCCTGGGCTTGCGCCATGACGCGTTCGCGCTGGGCTACGATCTGTTGGGCTTTCTTCACCTCTTCGGGGATCGTAATCCGCATCTGGTCGATGAGCTCGAGCATCTTATCTTCATCAACAACAACGTTATGCGTGAAAGGCACAGCCTTCGCATCGTTGAAGAGTTCTTCGAGACGGTCGATTAATTGAAGAATGTCCATAAGTCACTCGCGAATGGGGTGATTTCCCTTATTCTAGCACATTAATCCCGAAGCGCATTCGGCAGGGACTGTTCCCCCATTTGGGCGACTTTCTCCTTCAAAGCCCGGTCAACGTGCGGCGGCACCATGCTGGAAACATTGCCGTCGAGCATGGCAATCTCGCGCACGGTGGATGATGAAAGGAAGGTGTGCTGTTCAGCAGTGATAAGCGCGACCGTTTCGACCGCATCCCCCGCCAGACGCTGGTTCGCCAATGCCATGCGGAATTCGAACTCGAAATCGGAAAAAACCCGCAGCCCGCGCACGATGACATGCGCATCGATCTTCCTGGCAAACTCGATGGTCAATCCGCTGTAGCCGGTGACTTTGATCTTGGCGTTATCCTTGAACGCCTCTTTCACCAGTGCAATCCGCTCCTCTGGTGAAAACATAAGCGACTTCAACGGCTTGTCGTAAACCGCCATCACCACTTCATCGAACAACTTCGAGGCGCGGTTGGCAATGTCCATGTGGCCGTAATGGATCGGGTCGAACGTTCCGGGAAATAAGGCTCTGACCATGTTTCTCCAAAATTTCTTTATTCGTAGGGACTCGATCTATCGCGTCCCTACGAATTATTTATGATAAGTCGCTTGTCGTGCCTTTCCAGAATCTTTCGAAGGATTCGGCGAGGAGTGCGTGTTCCGGCTGGGAAAGGTATGGGTCGCGCTCGAACAACGCTTTTGCGTGCTCGCGTGCTTTTTCGATCAATGCCACATCAGTGATGCTTGCCATCTTCAACGACGAGGCAAAACCAGCCTGGCGGGTGCCGAGGAATTCGCCCGGTCCGCGCAGTTTCAGATCGAGGTCGGCGAGTTCGAAACCGTTATTGGTGGTCGCCATCGCCTGCAAACGTTCATTCTCCGCCTCGTCTTCGTGCGTGGGAATCAACAGACAGGTGGACGCCACCGAGCCGCGCCCGACACGCCCGCGAAGTTGATGCAGCTGCGCCAGGCCGAATCGGTCCGCGCCTTCGATGAGCATCAGTGTTGAATTGGGTACGTCCACACCCACTTCGATGACCGTCGTCGAAACAAGGATGTCGAATTCCTTATCTCGGAATTTCAGCATCACTTCGTCTTTTTCGCCCGGTTTCATCCGTCCGTGAAGCAGGGCGAGTTTCAGGTCGGGGAACACCTGGTTGGATAGCGTCTCAAAATCGTCGACCGCCGCGCGGACATTAATCTTTTCGCTCTCGTCGATCAAAGGATAGACGATGAAAGCCTGGTTGCCGTTCTTCACCTGCGCGCGGATCATCGTATAGGCGCGTTCGCGCTCCTGCGGACGAAGAACATGCGTCGCGATGGGTTGTCTCCCGACAGGCATTTCATCCATGACGGATATATCGAGGTCACCGAACATCGTCAGCGCCAGCGAACGCGGAATGGGCGTGGCGGTCATGACCAGAAGATGCGGGTTCGTGCCCTTGCTCCTCAACTCGGCGCGCTGCTCCACGCCAAAGCGATGCTGTTCATCGATGACCACAAATTGCAATTCCTTGAACTGAACATCCGGTTCGATGACCGCATGGGTGCCGATCACGATTTTGATCGAACCATCCGCCAAACCGGCGCGGATCGCCTCCTTCTCGGACCCGGTCGTGCTCCCCACCAGCAGGCGGATCTCGTCCTGCCGTAAAAATCCATTTTCTCCAGCGAGCAAACTGCTGATCGTGCGGTAATGTTGCTCCGCCAGGATCGAAGTCGGCGCCATGACCGCGGCTTGCGCCCCGTTCGTGATCACCATGCTCGCCCCAAGCGCGGCAATGACCGTTTTGCCGGAGCCCACATCGCCTTGAATTAGCCGATTCATCGGTTTGCCCGAATCCAAATCCTTGCGAATATCGCTCAACGACTTTTGCTGGGCAGAGGTCAGGGTGAAGGGCAAAGCCGCCAAACGCGCATTCAGCCACTCGTCCGGGACTGCGAAGCGTTTGCCTTCCACCGACTGCCAATCGCGTTTTTGCCTCAACACACCCATTTGCAAATAAAAGATCTCATCGAAGGCGAGGCGTTCACGCGCAAGTTTGAGCCGCGCCTGTGAATCGGGGAAATGCGCCTGCGTTAACGCTTCGCCGAGCGAGACCAATTGCGCCTCGCGTTTGATCGTGTCGGGCAGGGCATCCACCACGGCAGGCGCCCAATATGAAACGACCTGCTTCATCTGGTTGCGAAGCCACTTTTGTGTGATGCGCTCCGTCAACGGATAGATCGGCACAATGCGATTGGTGTGCAGATTTTCCATCTCCACGCTTTCCCAATCGGGGCTGTTCATCACGATGCGCCCAAGATACTGATCGATCTTTCCGGAAACGGAAATGGCGTCGCCCTGTTTGAGCCGGTTAATCAACCACGGCTGGTTGAAGAAAGTGATCCGCATCGAACCTGTGCCGTCGCTGATGATGACCTCGATGATGTTCATCTTGCCGCCGCGCACCGGGCGGTTGTGAACGCTTTGGATCGTCCCAAGCACAGTCACCACATCGCCGTACATCAACGCATTGATCGGCTTGAGCAATGTGTAATCTTCGTAGCGGCGCGGGAAGTAATACAGCATATCCCCCAGCGTCTTCATCCCAAGTTTTTCCAGAGATTCGGCGTTGCGAGGTCCCACACCCTGCAAAACCGTCAACTGCGCGTTCAACGCGGCAGGAGTCTGGCTGTGCCTTGCGCTGGTTGCAGAATCGAATCTCTGCCCCGGCGCATGTTTTTGTCTTTGAGGATGCGGACGCCCCTGGTTTTGATTCTTCGACGGAGCGGGTGCGGCTTCTGGAGCATATGCCTTCCCATTATCATCGCTTCGCGGCGGACGGGGAGGCTGGTTCTGCGTCTTTGGCTTTTGCCCCGCCTCGGGGTAGGTCTCGCCGATCCGCTTCCAAAGTCCCTTCAAAGAATCCGCCCGCCCGGCGGGAGGCAGTTTCTCGTAAGCTCGCAAACGCGAAACGACCGCTTGTATCACTTCCTCGGTGATGCCGTCGGCGCGCGCCTCCCCTTCCCAGTAATCGAGCATTTTGGCAAGTCCGCCGATGATGGCGGTGTTCTCGTATTTGTTTTCGTGTTCGAGCCGGAAGAATTTTCTCAGTTTTTCCAGTGAGGGTTGCATATGGATAATTTTATCATGGAGGAATTAAGTCACTTCTTTATAGCCGCAAAACCCAGACCGTTCGGTCCAAGATGCGTGCCGATCACCGCCGTGACGTTGACGAAAAAAATATCCCTAGGCACAGACTTTCTTGCCTGTTGCATCAGGGAATTCAATAGATTTTGCGCGCGGGCTTCTGCGTTGGTGTGCAAAATGGCGAGACGTTCCATCTCGCCAATTTCCAGCGCAAAGTTCAAGATTTTTTCGTCCACCAGCGCTGTCGTGCGGACCGCGCCGATGGCTCTCACCTCGCCATCGCGCAGTTCGATCATCGGCTTGATGGAAAGCAATCCGCCCAAATTGGCGACCACACCCGGTACGCGTCCGCTTCGTTTGAGGTATTCCAGCGTGTCGAGCGCGGCTTTGACTTGTAATCGTTTCCGCGCGGATTCTGCGGCTTCGAGAGCGGCCTTCAAACCCAGGTCGCCCGTTTCGGCGGCGGCAAGGACTTGAAAGCCCAGCCCCATCGAAAGCGAGCCGCTATCCACTACAGTGACTTTGCCGGGGAAATTTCCCGCCGCCTGTTTTGCGATGTTGACGATGGCCGTCAATTGCGAAGCGGCATGGATGGAGAGGATATGGTCACAACCTGAATCGAGCAGGGTCCGATACGGCGAAAGAAAATCTCCAATCGACGGCGCGGCAGTCGTCGGATGGGATCGAAGCGTGGGAAGGCGGGAATAAAACTCTTCGCGGGTGACGCTAATCCCGTCCTTGTATTCCTTTCCATCCAACACAAGGATGGTGGGTACGACATTAATCCCGTGTTGTTCGATCAGGTACGCAGGCAGGTCGGAGGTCGAGTCGGTGACAATTCCCAGTTTCATGAAGGAAGTGTAGCATAAAAGAACGATGTCATTGCGAGAAGGAGCGAAACGACGACGAAGCAATCTCCCCATCATTTTGGAGATTGCTCCGGGCGCTGTGCGCCGTAGCAATGACATTCCTAACCTTATATTTTACCCTTGACATATTGTATATCACACAGTATAATGCGGCAAAGGTTGAAATATGGCAAACACAGAATCGCTCGAAAATGTCGTATTGGAGTTGCGGCGCGGGGTGATCGTGCTCGCGGCGCTCAGCCAACTGGGCGCGGCGGAATACGGTTACTCCCTGCTCAAGAAACTCGCCGACCTCGGCTTGGAGGTGGATCAGGGCACGTTGTATCCCCTCCTCCGCCGGTTGGAGGCGCAAGGGCTGCTCGAATCAGATTGGAAGATCGAAGAGTCGCGCCCGCGTCGGTATTATGTCATCAGCACGGAAGGAAAAAAACTCCTGCCGAAACTGAAAAAGGAATGGACGGGCATCGTGTCCGTGATGGATAGGATGCTCTCGTAATGAAAGGAAAGGAATAACCATGAACCTCATAGATCGTTATGTCGCCGAAGTCGGCAGGCGCCTTTTGCTCGTCAAGGGGCGGAAGGATATCGAAAATGAATTACGCTCCACGCTCGATGATATGCTGGAGGAACGCGCAAGCAAAGCAGGCACACCCGCCGACGAAGCCATGCAAATGGAATTGTTGAAAGAATACGGCGCGCCGCACAAGGTCGCGCAGACGTATAACCCGCATCCGTATCTGATCGGTCCGCGCATCTATCCCTTCTTCACCTTCATTTTGAAGATCGTGCTTGCGGCAGTGGCATTTGGATTAAGTATCGCCCTGGTGATACAGATCATTTCACAGTCGCCCATGTCTGCCGCGGAGTTTTTATCGACGGTCGGCAAAGGCATTCTGAACATCATCTCGGTGGGCATCGCCGTGTTCGGGAATATGGCGCTGGTCTTCGCACTGATCGAGCGCTACGCCCCCGCCGCAGATTTCAAAATGGACGAAGACAAGGAATGGGATCCTGCCGCGCTCAAGAAGGAACCGGAACCGGACGAGGTCAAGATTTGGGAGCCGATCCTCGCGATTGTCTTCACCTTCATCGCGCTGAGCATCTTCAACTTCAACCCTCAGTTGATCGGCATCTACTACTTGAACGGCGATGGCTGGCAGGTCACGCCGCTGCTCTCCGAAGCCTTCTTCCGCTGGCTGCCCCTGCTGAATGTCGTATGGGTCGCTGAAATCGTTCTGAACGGCATGTTGTTACGCTCAGGCAAGTGGACGAACGGTGCCAGACTCTTTTCCATCGGCATCAAGCTGGTCCAGGTCTTCATCATCGTCATGCTTTTGATGGGACCATCCATCCTGGCTCTGACGCCTGAATCAATGGCGTCAGGCGGCATCACCGACCCCGACGCCGCCGGGAAACTCAACGAATTGGCTCACACCGCAATCAAGTTCGCGCTCGGATTTGCCGTGCTGGGAACGGTGGTGGAGGTCATCAAGTCCTTGTACAAGATGGTGACACAAAAATAACAAGGGATGTCATACATAAAAAAGTGACTGTCGCCTTCGAGGGGACAGTCACTTTTCGTTCCAAAAATCATTCAATCGAAAGGATAAATTGATAATGCGGCTGCCCCCCTCCTGAACCTCGACCTCGAGATTGGAGTATTTTTCACGGACGTGATCCGCGACCCGGTTGGCGTCGGCATGAGATAGATCCGCTCCAAAAAACAGGGTGACGATCTCGCATTGACCCGCTTCCGCTTTTTCGAGCAGGTCGAACACCCCTTTTTCGATGGAATCGGCGGAAGCGACAAGTTTGCCATCCAGAAGAGAGATCACCTGTCCCTCTTTCACCGTTACCCCGTCGATCTCCACCGAGCGTGTGGCAACCGTGATCTCGCCGGTCTTCGCGTTGTTCATCGCGCGGTTCATCTTCGCGGCGACCGCTTCCACATCGCCAGCGGGGTCGAACGAAAGCATGGCGGCAAGTCCCTGCGGAACGGTGCGGGTTGGAACCACTTGCACTTTCTTCACAGTGACTTCCTTCGCCTGGTTCGCCGCCATGATGATATTTTTATTATTCGGCAGTATGATCACTTTATCCGTCGGCATATTCTCGAACGAACCCAAAATATCCTGCGTGGAGGGATTCATCGTCTGTCCGCCTTCCACAACGGCGGCAACCCCGAGGCTGGCAAAGATGCGGCTGATTCCCGTTCCCGGCGAGACGACCACCACGGCAATATTCCCAGGCTCCACCGTGCTGAACTGAATCTGCGAAGACTTGCTTTTCTGAATATCATCCATCTGTGCCATCAAATTTTCAATGGCAACCTTCGTCACGGTTCCGATTCCCATGATGTAATCGATGGGCGTATAACGGTTCTCGGTCGGGACGTGGATATGCATGCGATACATCCCATCCCCTTCGCCCACCTGGATCGACGTGCCCATCTCTTCAAGTTTTCCATAAAACCCATGCAGGTCCAGCTCGCCGGTCGGGACAAAATCAACGACCACTTCATAATCCTGTCCCTCCTCCACTTCCTCCATCGCACCTTCCAAACTCATCGCCGAGAGCGATTGGACCTGCATCGTCGGCGTTTCAAGCGACTCGCCGTAAACATGTCGCAGCATTCCCTCCATAAAAAAGAACAAACCTTTTCCGCCCGAATCCACCACACCCGCCTGTTTCAGGATCGGAAGTTGTTCGGGGGTTTTCCTGACCGCTTCATCCGCAGCGCGGACCGCCGCCTCGAGCAATTCCAACGCATCCTTCACGGACCCGGAAGCTGATTCGGCCGCATTGGCAGTTTCTTTAATGACGGTCAGGATCGTCCCCTCGACAGGCTTGACCACGCCTTTATACGCCGTATCGCGCGCTTCGCCCAACGCTTTGACGAATGTTTGGATATCCAATGATTCGCTTTCATGCACGGCGCGTGAAAAACCGCGCAGGATCTGGCTGGTGATCACCCCCGAATTGCCGCGCGCGCCCATCAACGCACCCTTGGAAAAAGCCCCTGCCATCTCGCCAAGATGACGCGTACCTTTATCTTTGATCTCGTTCCATGCCGCCTGCAGGGTCAAACTCATATTCGTGCCGGTATCCCCATCCGGGACCGGAAACACGTTCAACGCATTGACCACCTGCTGGTTTGTCCGAAGCCAGGTCAACCCGGCTTCGACAAGGCGTTTGAATGCCTGCCCGTCAACGGTACGCTTACGCAATTTCTCCACTCGCGCGGTATCGATCGCCATGAATCGCTTCTCCTAATCCGTATTGCTGATTCGCAATCCCGCCACATGCACATTGACCGTGCTGACTTTCAATCCCAAGGCCTTTTCCACATGGAAGCGGACCGTATTCGCCACACTCTCTGCCACGGCGTTGATACGCGTCCCGAATTCGACGATGACATGCACGTCGATATGGATCTCATCCTCCAGGTACCGGACGGAGATTCCCCGTGATGGTTCGCGGGTGATGCTGGAGACGATGCCGTCTGCCAGGTTCTTGGGAGCCAGCCCCACCACCCCGTAAGATTGAAGCGTGGCATGATACGCAATCGTCGCCACCGCATTCGGCGAGACGTGGATCCCGCCCAGTGAAGTCGTTTCTTCGCCCATAGGTTCCTCAGTCGTTTTCAACTCGAACCGCCGTCCCCGGCGGCGTGAACGATTCGATCTTGCGCTGTCACGGCGCAAGGGACAAAATTTCAGTATGTCCCTATTTTAACATCTCTTCTTGAAGTTGGTTACGTTCTATGGTAAAATGCCGTGCCTTCGAAAAGGGCAAATGGAATTATTGCAAGGAAAGATGAAGAAAGGATTCTCAGACATGGCAAAGTGCAACCACTGCGGCAAAACGACCACCTTCGGACACAACCGCTCCTTCTCACAGCGCGCCACCAACCGCACCTTCAAACCCAATCTCCAAAAGGTTTCGGTGATGGAAAAAGGTCGCCTCGTGAAGAAGACCCTGTGCGCCAAGTGCATCAAGACGCTCGGCAAAGTAGCAGCGTAAGGGTCATTCCCTTGTGAAGAAATCGCGGCGCATAACGCCGCGATTTTTTTTATCCAATAGCGATCTCTTTCAAAGCATTCACGCCTGCCCCGCTGCCTTTCGGATGTTTGAAAACTGCGTTCCCCGCCACGAAGACATTTGCGCCAGCTTTCTTCATCAAGGGCAGGGTATCTGCGTTGATGCCGCCGTCCACCTCGAGATGGGCGTTGGAACGGAGCGCATTCAATTTCGCGCGAATCTCCTCGACCTTGGAGATCGTCTCTGGCATGAGCTTTTGACCGGAAAAACCGGGGACGACGCTCATGACAAGAACCAGGTCTACCAATGGCAGGGCGGAGTCGATGGAAGAGGCTGGCGTTGCGGGATTCAACGTCACACCGGCGGTACAGCCCAAAGACTTAATTTTTTTTATAACATGCGGCAGATCGGGGCAGGTTTCGACATGGACAGTGAGGTTGCTCGCACCGGCTTTCGCAAATGCTTCTATGTGCTTCTCCGGTTCGAGAATCATCAAATGCACATCGAGAGGGAGTTTGCTCATCCCTTTAAGAGATTCGACAAATAAGGGACCAACGGTAATTGTAGGCACGAAATGGCCGTCCATCACATCCACGTGAATCCAATCGGCTCCAGCAGATTCGATGGCAGCGACTTCGTCGGCGATATGTGCGAGGTCTGCGGCGATGATGGAGGGGGCGAGAATATTAATTGACATTATTCATAATAATGTCACTCTGAGCGCAGCGAAGAGTCTCTCCCAATGGCAGGGAGATCCTTCGCGGCGCTTTGCGCCACTCAGGATGACATGATCGGGATTATTAACTTGGCGGAAAATAACTGAAATAGATAATCAACCCGAATGGGATCAATCCGCCCCAAGCCAGGACAGCGAGCAAGCCAAGGCCGACTGCCACCCAGTCGATGGGTTCAGCGGAAGATTCGGCTCGATAGGCGGGAGCAGGTTCCGGCTGAATCGTCTGAGGCGGGTATGGGGGTTGATAATATTCCGGTTCAGGTTCCGGCTGTGGACGCGGTTGACTCGGAGGGGAGAGTCGATCCGCAATGTCCTGTTTGATGGTGATGACCTGCGGCGCAGAAACGGGTTCCTTTGCGGCTTTGAGCGGCGCGGGAGCCGTCCCGAATTTTTGCAGGACGCGGCCGAGTTGATCGGCGGTGCGATAACGCGCGGAAGGTTCCTTGGAAAGAATCTTCATCACGATCTCTTCGAGCGCAGGCGGAATATCGGGGACATATTCGCTGACGGGCAGCGGCCGCGCGGAAAGATGCAGGCGCGCAAGTTCATCGGCAGAGTGGGCGGTGAAAGGCGGCGTGCCAGTGAGAATTTCGTAGAGGACAACGCCCAGCGAATATACGTCGGAGGCGGGAGTGGGCGTTTCACCTGCCGCCTGTTCGGGCGCGAAATAAAGCGGCGAGCCCCAAACAACGTCGTTGCGCTCACCGGGTTTGATTGTGGCCAGGGCGCGCGCGATACCAAAGTCCGTGACCTTGAGCCGCATATCCTTCGTGACGATCATGTTGTGCGGCTTGATGTCGCAATGCACCAGCCCGGCGCGATGGGCATACCCCACGCCCGCACACGCCTGGATAATGAGCGGAATACCCTGCTCGTATGGATAACGACCGCGTTCGCGGACTAGCGCCTTAAGGTCCTTGCCGGGGACGTGCTCCATGACGATGTAGATCAGGTTGTCGGCGATGCCGAAATCGTGCACGGTGACGATATTGGGATGCGAAAGATTCGCTGCGGCGCGCGCCTCGAGCAGGAATTGTTTCTGGAAATTTTCGTTGGCAGAATATTCCTTGCGCAGGACTTTGATGGCGACGGGGCGGTCCAGCACGACATCGCGGCCAAGATACACATTCGCCATGCCGCCGGAGCCAAGCACTTCCTGGAGTTGATATCGGTCGTTGAGTAATGCGCCTTCTGTCATTGTGAGGGGATTATACCGTGAGATGGAGGGCGGTTGCAGAAAAGGATATGATTTGCGATTTGTATGGCGGTCAACAATGAATTATTGCATATCACTCTCCGGTATATTCACCCCACGCCATATCGTTATACTGAGATACGAATTCTTTCGAAAAGTACTCCGCAAAATCTTCTCGTCCCTGCAAATGATAACCAAAGAAGGCTACAGCAAAATGCGCCATGCGGGCGGTCATCTCTTCATCGTAAATCATCATGTGATCTCGACCAATAAATGAGATCAAACTTTTATCGGCGATGCCGAGATGCTCGAAGATCAAGATGTTTTCCCGATACAGTTCATCCTCGGTGGAGACAATGATCAAGGTGGGACGGTCCACTGCCGCCAATCCCCTCTCACCGAACAGCCACCAGCCTTCGCCCGCCATCGGCATCACCGCCCGGATGCGAGGGTCGGTTAGTGGCTGCCAAAGTCCGTCATTGCTGGTCGTGATGGAGTCTCCCACATGGGCGGTGAATTCATCCCATTTACCCGCCGGGGTGCAGCTGAAAGCGGATAGTTCCCCCAGGATCGCTTCGGTTGTGGCGTCCGGGGTTGGGCATTGGGAGAGGTAATATTCAGGGTCGACTCGCGCCCCGCTCATCGCCAGGGAGTTGAATCCATCGAAGGAGTATCCAATCGTCCCGGCGTTATTTGCGTCGATCAATCCTTCCAATCCTTCAGGAGGATTGTCTCCCATCTGGTCGAGGGAAAACAGGATATCCAGAGGCTGGTCGATCGCGCCTTTATAGAACGCCATGTAAGAATCGAGCCCTTCCACGCTCGCCCAGGTAAACCCGTGGCTTACAAGGTACGGAGCGAAAATCTCTGCCACTTTCGCCGAAGAAAGGATCAGCGGATAAGGCGCTTCCCGCATATCCGGGATGGCGTCTTGAATGAATTTTCCACTTTCCGAACCAGGGGGCCGCTTTGCCGGATACCAAAATTTAACCTTGACGCGACGGTCACGGACGGAATCTTTAAAGGTAAAACTGCGCCGTCCTACTTCATAAGGTCCGGGAACTGAAAGGGTAAATGCCGCAGGTTCTAGGGTAGCCGCTTTCACGGTTTCTGTTTTCACAACCTCTGCTGCTGGAGCGGTCTCGATCATTGCAGAACTGCAACCAGCAATGGAGAGGATCAATCCAACCCTTACGAGGAATTTTAATGAAATCATTTATGACTCCTATCCTTGGTTGTCAAATACTGCCAGAATGGTTTGTGTCAGGGAGACAGCACGGTAAAACTCAAACTGTTCTCGAAATTCCCCCACTCCACCCCGTTCTTGATGAACCATTTGTAGGCGACTGTGTGCCTGCCCGGCGCGGGATTGGAAATACAAACATTCCAGGCGCGCGCCCGCTTGTCTTCATAATCCATGTCGAAAGTGCCGAAAGCGGGCAGGTCAACGGCATAGCCGTCGAAGGTCATGCTCCATTCGGAACCTTCCCAACCGAGCTCCAGGTCTTCCTGGTTGTCCCTCAGCAGGGAGGTTGAGATCCAAAATTTGGTCAGATCGGCTGGGATTTCACAAGTCCCGTCGACGAGAGTCTCGAACCCCCCGCAAATGTCATTGAAATTTGGAGCCTGGCAGTTTTCCCACTCGTTGATGAATTCCATATCCCCGATCTTGCCACCCGGCTGAATTTTGGTTCCCGGCATTTGGCACGATGCGATCAACAAAGCTGCCATGAACGAACCAAGGAAAAGGATCATTGCTTTCATGAACTTCTCCGATCCGAATTGCTTTTTCAAATTTCGAGAATGATCATCCTATCGACGAAAAAAATGAGCATATTGTTACAATTATCACAAAGTCATTGTACAACAAAAAAAAGAAAATACAACCAATTCTGGTCGAGTCTTTTCCGACCCATCAGATATAATTTCCCCCCATGCGCAAGGGACTTTTACTCTACAACCCCGCCGCCGGGCGGTTTCCCGTCCGGCGTTTTGTGCGTGGAATTATCAAACCACTGAGCGAGGCAGGCTGGAGCATCGACATCGCAGAAACGTTAAGTGGCACACACGCCGTCCAGACGGCACACCAAGCCGCAAGGGAAGAATACGACGCAGTCTTCGCCATCGGCGGCGACGGGACGGTGGGACAGGTTGCGAGCGGATTGGCTCGCACGGAAACCGCATTGGGCGTGCTGCCCGCCGGAACGACCAACGTCTGGGCAATCGAACAGGGACAAAAACCGTTCAGTTGGTGGCATCCCGGCAACCTGCGCGAGAACGCAAGACTGCTGGCGAATGTCGAACCGCAATACGTGGATGTCGGCGATTGCAACGACCAGCCGTTCCTGTTGTGGGCGGGCATCGGGCTGGACGCGCAAGCCATCAGCAAGATCGAGCCGCGTCCGCGCATTTTCAAACACATGGCTTTCCCGCATTACTTTGTCACAACCGTTTTGGAAGCGACGTTCTGGCACGGGCTGAATCTAAGAGTCTATGCAGAAGGCAGCCTTGTGGAGGGTCATTATCTCGTTGCGGTCGCCACGAACATCCGTCACTACGCGGGCGGCCAGGCGGTCATCTCGCCGAACGCACTGCTCGACGACGGCGAAATGGATCTGTGGCTTCTCAGCGGCAACAGCCTTGCCGATACTTTCCGCCATTACTTCGATCTCGTCGCCGGGCGTCATCTCACTTCCGAGGAAGCGCGCCGCATCCCGTTTCAAAATGTGCGCATCGAATCGGATGCGAACTTTTCCATTCATGTCGATGGCGACCCGATGCTCGGCGGCCACAAGGCGGAGATCAAGGTCAAACACCGCGCGCTTAAAGTGTTGATTCCCGAAAACGCTTTATACTTGTTGAAAAACCCGAAAAGATAAAATGGATTTACGCCCTTATTTGAAAAGCCCGGTCATCTTCGGCGCATTGATCGTCGCCGGGATTCTGATCCTGATCACGCTCATTCTCATCGGCTGGACGTCCCCCCGCTTCTCTCCCGAAGTTGGGTTTGCCCCGGCCGACCTGACCATGATCCCCGCCCCGACCCACACTCCCGCCGCGTCTGCGACTCCCACCATCGACCCGCTCGCCTCGCCCACCGTGGATCCGACCACCATTCATATCGAAGGTTATGTGCAGATCATCGAAGTGGGCACAGACGGTCTGCGCATCCGCTCGGCGCCGGGCTTGAATACTGAAACCGTTTTCCTCGGCGAAGAAGCGGAAGTGTTTCTCGTCAAAGACGGACCCCAGGATGCAGACGGCTATACATGGTGGTATCTTGTCGCGCCGTATGACGATAAACGCGCAGGCTGGGCCGCCGCGGACTTTCTGGCGGTCGTGCCTGCGCCGTGATCCAGCGTAATCGGCGTTCTCTAACGCCGATGGGCGCGTAAGAGAACATGCCCTACCCAAATAAAAGGAATATATGACCGAAAAACCCACCGGAGTTACAGCAAATAAAAGCAAGAAGGAATTCACGATCACATGGGACAGCGGACATGTCAGCGTTTATCCGTTCTGGCTGTTGCGGGCGGCTTGTCCATGCGCATCATGCCGCGGCGGACACGAGAACATGAAATCCGAGCCGGATGAAGATGTGTTTACAAAAGTCATGGAGGATAATGCTTCGACACGATTATCCAATGTGGTCGCTGTCGGTTCGTACGCGCTAACCATCGTCTGGGAGGATGGGCACGATTATGGAATCTACAACTGGCATTACTTGCGGAAGTTATGTCCGTGTGCGGAGTGTCGAAAATAGTAGATTGGCAAATTGGTGCTTGATGATTTGAAAACGGGCAGGCGCAATATGAGCCTGCCCGTTTTATTTTTCTGTAACCGGTTTTCGTTATGGTGTTGCCGTCACATTTGGAGTCGGAGTTGGTGATGGTGTTCTCGACGGAGTCCGCGTCGGCGTGGCGCCAGGCTTCTGAGTTGCCGTGGCAGGCGTCGGCGTGGATGATGAGGCGCCTCCGCGGGGTGTCCGGCTCGGCTCGGGAGTATCCGTCGGCGGGACGAGTTCCTTCAACCGCGCTTCGGCTTCCTCGCGCATTTCAGCGGTCATCACATCTTCATCCAATTTGAGCAGGTCGTTCCAGGATTTGATCGCATCCCGAATGTCGTTGCGCTGTTCTTGGATTTTTGCGCGCCAATACAACTCAAGCGCTTTTTCCTCGTCTGTTTCCACCAGCGAACGCGCCGCTTCGATCTGCAGGAAAGCGCTGCCAAATTTATTGTCCGCGTAAAGAGCCTGGGCGTAACCCAGCCGCGCAGGGAAGGACCGGGGCTCTTCATCGACGGCGACATTTAAGTCGTCCACAGCTTCTGCGCCGCGGCCGAGAGCGACAAGCGACAATCCGCGATAAACGAGGTAGGGTTTCATTCCCCTTTCGTTGGCCTGTGTTCCATTGCTGACGGCGAGCACGGCGTTCTCATACTCGCCAAGGAAGTAATAAGCCATTCCAAGTTTGCCGTGCCCGGTGGCGTCTTCCGGCTGATAGGCGGTATAGAAGCGCAGGGCATCGGCGGCGTTTATATAATCTTCGCGAGCAAGGTAAAGATCGCCAAGCATTTTATAAGTGGATAGATTGAGAATATCGGCGGCATATGCTTTCTGGGCATATTCCAGGGCTTTCTCGTCGTCACCCTGTTCTTCGTAGGCGCGCGCATAAGCCAGATACACTTCGGGCGAACCGGGCAGGATTCTTTCAGCGAGTTCCAGGTCTTCAAATGCGTCTTCGATATCGCCGCGCCCGATCAGCCAGCGCGCCCGTTCCAGGTAAGCCTCGCCCATATTCGGGTCGAGATCGATGGCTTGCGCGAACAAATTCGCCGCGTTGAAATCGGGGTTCGCCATCAGGCGCACCCGCGCAAGGCCGAGATACGCCGGGGCGAAATCCGCTTCCAGATCGATGGCTTCGTTATAGAATCTGGCTGCGACGGATGTCTCCCGTTTGAAGCGATACGCTTCGCCAATGTAATAGGGAATATCCGGTGCGTCCGGTTCCATGCGCTGAAGTAAAAGCATGTTCTCGATGAAGGCATCCCATTCGCTCTTCTTGTAATGGTCAAAGGCGATTCGGTATTGTTCCGACGAACCCGAGGAGCGCCTGGTCACAACGTAGAGCGCGGTCGGGGTGTAGGTGGCGTCTAAAAAGTATTCGATGGGCGTTGGCCCGCTGAATACCCTGGTTGGTTCAGCGGTCGCTCCGAAGAATGTGGGTGTTGCCGTAAACGTGGGAGATGGACCGGGTGTGTTCGTGGGTGCCCGCTCGGCGGGGCCAAAACGGGGCAGGAGGACCCCGAAATAAATTCCAATGCACATGCCAATGCCGATCACCGCGAGGCTTGCCAGCCGAAGAATCGGATTTCTCAAGACAACACGCAATCCGCGTTCCTTCGGTCTTTCGTGCGCAAGGAGCAATTTCTCCTCCCACGCGCGCGGATGGTTCATTGGGAAAGGCGTGATGGTTTCGTCAGGCGCAAGCGCGCCGAGCAGGATCAATCCCCGTTTTGCTGTGGAATTTTCCGGGTCGAGTTTGAGCGCGGTTTGCAGGCAATAGATCCGCTCTTTTGGAGTCTCGACTGCCGCGCTGAGCCAGATCCAATAGGTAGCGTTGTTTTGGTTGGTCTTTAGCAGACGGGTCAGCAATTCCTTGGCGCGCGGCTTGTCCCCGCGGCGCAGGGCGGCGATTGCATCCTGAAAAATGGTTTCGTTGTTCTGCTCTCTGAGTTCGCCGGTCATGCGCCCATTCTAATTCAATTCATGGAATTCTTCGACCTGATAGGTATATACCTGCAATTTTGTATTCCGCCAGAGATTCGCGCGCTCGCCCATCTTGTAACAGAGCTGATCGAGAAACTCCGCCGGGTCGGGAATCTTTTCCCAAACCTGCGGAAGAAAGGTCGCCTTATGAAAGCCGTGCTTGAGGATGACACCGTCGATATGCGAACGTAATTTGCGCATCAAGTCTTCGCCTGTGGAGTATTCCAATTCCTGCGGCGCGGTCAGCCGCGAGACCTCGATCTGGATGCGATTCAGTTCCGATTCGGTCACCGGGGGAAATCGCGGGTCTTCCAACGCCGCTGAAATGGCGTGTTCGCGCACATCCTCGGCAAGGGGTTGATAGGCTTCCAGCGCCCCGATACAACCCCGCAGGTCGCCGTGAATCGTGAGTGTGACAAAAGACGCTCCCTTCTCGAGCAGGGGTTGAGTCAAGGATCCCGGATCGAGAGGCTGAAGTTGCTTTCCCCGCACTGCACCCTCGACCGCCTCTCGTGCGAGGCGCAACAGCATCTGCTTTTCCCCATCGGTCAATGGAATTGACATCTTACCCTCCAATTCCTGCATGACGCGGAAGGCTGTTCCGCGCTACAACTTCACCAAATTCCAATACTCGCGGTTGTGATAGATCAGTGGGTCTCCGCTCCCGGCCCCTCTTGCAGCGAGGACTTCCGCGATAAACAGGGTGTTCATTCCCGCGCCGTGCGTATGAGCGACGCGGCAATCCATCCAGGAAAGCCCGCCCACAATAAGGGGCGAACCGGTCACAAGGGTCTCCGTCTGCACATGGGAGAAACGTTCATCCGATTCCGGCAGGCGGCCCGCGAACAGGTCGGAAACCCTCTTCTGCGCCGTGGAAAGGATCGTCAACCCGAAAGCGCGGGATTTCATCACAAGGTCATGCGTGCGTGTGTACCGTTGCAGCGCAATCGTGATCAGCGCAGGGTCGAGCGAAATGGATGTGAATGAATTTACGGTCATGCCGTGCTTTTCGTTTTCGTATGCGGCGGCGACCACGGTCACGCCTGCCGACCACGCGCGCATGGCGGACCGCAGGGCTTCAGGGTCGAGAGTCATAATCGGGAGAGTCTCCATTTGATTTCATGATAATTGCGTGGAGATTCGAAGTCAAGTCAAAAAAGTCATCACCCAAGTTAAACAGCGGGATAATCTCCAATTTCCCATCTTAATTGCCATTCATCCATGCATGGTAAACTCACGCGCATGTCCAAAAAAGTCAGAAACATGGTTATCGGGGGCGCTGGCCTGCTCCTGCTGGCTGTATTGATCTATCAAATCCCCGCCGTCAAATCGCGTCTTGAATGGCGGTTGGATGTCTTCCAGGTCTACGTGAAAAATATCATCGATCCTGTCGGACCCGTACCGACCGCCCTGCCAGTCATGCCACAGCCCGTCACGCCGACCACCGCAAGCACAAACACAGCCGCTGTGCAAACCCTGCCAGCGGTCACTCCAACTTCCACCTTCCCACCGCTCCCTCCGCAGGCGTCGATCAAATCGCCGGAATACGAAAAACAAACGGCGAATAATTGCGGTCCCGCCACGCTTTCGATGGCGTTGCAATTATATGGCTGGGAGGGGAATCAAACCGACATCTCGAATCTCATCAAACCTATTAGCGGAGATCGAAACGTAAACCCGGAAGAACTGCGGTATTACGTCCGCACGCAGGCAGGATGGCTCAATCTTGAATATCGCGTTGGCGGCAGCATCGAACTTCTCAAGCGTTTGCTTGCGGCGAATTACCCGGTCATCGTCGAATCGGTCACCTCGCTCAATCCCGGCGATGCGCTCGGTCCGACCGATGATCTTTGGGCGGCGCATTACCTGCTTATCACAGCATACGACGACTCGACTCAGGAATTCATCGTGCAGGATTCCTATCACGGACCAGATCTCACGATCACCTATTCCCAGCTCGAGAAGGAATGGAAACCGTTCAATAACGTCTATCTATTGATCTATTTCCCCCAGTTCGAAGAGGAAGTCAGGAACCTTCTCGGCTCAGACTGGGACCCGAACCTGAATCGGCAACGAGTCCTTTCATACACCGAATCCCTGATCTCCGACCCCAACGCCGACGCCTTCGACTGGTTCAACTATGGGAGCAACCTTACCTATTTCGAACGCTATGATGAAGCCGGGCGCGCGTACGATAAAGCTCGCGAGTTGGGATTGCCCTTAAGGATGTTCCGCTATCAATTCGGTCCGTTCCTGGCCTACTTCCATTCGAGCCGCAACGACGACCTGCTCGCGCTTACGAATTACGCCCGCGGTGTGACGGAAATGTCTGAAGAAGCATGGTTGTGGTATGGTTTCGGTCTATACCGCGAAGGCGATTACGACGGGGCGCTCAAAGCCTGGCAGAAAGCGGATTCGATCAACCCGAACTTCTTCGAAGATCAGGCGAACAAGGCAATGCAACTGGTGCAATAAGTTTATAAATTGGTAAATTCGTATCCATGATAAAGAAAATACTCCCGTTCATCATCCTCTTCATTTCGGCATGCCAGCCCGCATCGACTCCGACGCCCGAAGCGACCCGGCCCCCTTCCGCCACACCACTTCCGCCAACAGAAACGGCGATTCCCTCTCCAACAGGGACATCTCTACCCACCATTACACCCACGCCGGATACGATTCGCATCTCGCCAAAAGACGGCATGACGCAGATTCAAATTCCCAGCGGGACGTTCTTCATGGGCGGCATGGACGTATACCGCGAAAACGACGAACAACCCGCGCGCGAAGTCTTCATCGATTCGTTTTGGATGGACCAGGTGGAAGTGACGAACGGCATGTTCGAACTCTGCGTACGCGCGGGGGTATGCCGCCTCCCAAAGGAATTCCGTTCGGATAACCGTGAGAATTATTTCGGGAACCCGGAATTCCGCGATTATCCCGTGGTCAATATCGCCTGGTACGACGCGAATGCCTACTGTCAATGGGCTGGGCGACGCCTGCCGACCGAAGCGGAATGGGAACGGGCTGCGCGCGGAGACGATAAACGCAACTATCCTTGGGGCAACGAGCTTCCCAATGAATTCAACTCCAACTCGTTGAACATCGTCGGCGATACGACGCGCGTCGGTTCGTATGCCGAGGGCGCGAGTCCGTATGGGATATTGGATATGGCGGGGAACGTTTGGGAGTGGGTGGCGGACTTTTACAAGCCAAACTACTATGCAGTTTCCACGCTCGACAACCCGCAGGGTCCTACAAGGGAGGAGGCGCGCAGTGACCAGCGTGTGATCCGCGGCGGATCATTTCAGGAGGACGGCATTTTTCTTAGGCTGGCGAATCGCAGTTTTCTCGAGGGTCCAGATCCATCCGTGCTTCCGGATGATATTGCCTATTACGGCAAGAGTTCGAATCGAATCGGGTTTCGCTGCGCGGAGGATGACAGATAACGCTCAGGGGAGACAAATCTTGATAAACCCGAATCAGGCTCCGGCTTCGTTCGAGCCGTGGCTTTCGTCCTGAAAATTTATTGACGCTCATTTTTTGCTATGGTATTATCAACGCGCAACAAAATAGTCCCGTAAAGACGCTCTTATCCAGAGAGGCGGAGGGAACGGCCCGATGATGCCTCGACAACCAGTGAGCGATTCAAAACCGCGCACCAGGTGCCAATTCCGACAGACGGATGTTCTGGGAGATGAGAGGGTAAATATAGCAACGCTTGTATTGCCCTTTCTGCTCGTCTGAAAGGGCAATTTTCATTTACAAGGAGAAACAAAATGAGCAATACTTTTATGACCTCCCCCAAGCTGATGTTCACATCGGAATCAGTGACGGAAGGACACCCCGACAAGATCTGCGACCAGGTCTCGGATGCCGTGCTGGATGCCTGCCTCGAACAGGACCCGCGTTCGCGCGTGGCTTGCGAAACCGCCGTCAAGACCGGTTACGTGATGCTGCTCGGCGAGATCACCACCAATGCCCAGTTCAATTACGATGAACTGGTGCGCAAGACCGTCAATGAGATCGGTTACGACTCGAGCGAGAAGGGCTTCGACGGCAGTTCCTGCGGCGTGCTGGTGGCCATCGCGAAGCAATCCGGCGACATTGCCATGGGCGTCAATCACGCGCTCGAGACCCGCGACGGACATCACTTGACGGACGAGGAAGTGGAATCCATCGGGGCTGGCGATCAGGGCATGATGTTCGGCTACGCTTGTAACGAATCCCCGACTCTGATGCCGATGCCGATCTATCTGGCTCACAAACTGACCCGCAAGCAGAGCGAACTGCGCAAGAGCGGCGCGATCAAATGGCTGCGCCCTGATGCCAAGAGCCAGGTGACCATCGAATACTCCAAGGGTAAACCTGTCCGCGTGGATACGGTGCTCATCTCCACCCAACACGCGCCTGATATTTCGCAGAATGAGATCACTGAAACCATCACTGAAGAACTCATCATGAAGACCCTGCCCAAGGAATTCGTGGACAAGAATCTGAAGGTGTACGTAAACCCGACAGGACGCTTTGTGGTCGGCGGTCCGATGGGCGATGCCGGTGTGACCGGGCGCAAGATCATCGTCGATACCTACGGCGGCATGGGCCGTCACGGCGGCGGCGCTTTCTCGGGCAAAGATCCCACGAAAGTGGATCGCTCGGCGGCGTATGCAGCCCGGTATGTGGCGAAGAACGTCGTCGCCGCAGGTCTCGCGGACCGCGTGGAAGTGCAGGTCGCTTACGCCATAGGTGTGGCGCATCCGCTTTCCGTCAACGTGGAGACCTTCGGCACCGCCAAGATCGCCGATGACAAGATCGCCAAATTGATCGACGAACACTTCGACCTGCGCCCCGGCGCGATCATTCGCGATCTCGGCCTGCGCAAGCCGATCTACCGCAAGACGGCGGCATACGGGCACTTCGGCCGCGACGACATCGAATTCCCCTGGGAGCGCACCGACAAGGCGGAGGCTTTGAAGAAGGCCGCCGGGGTGTAGTCGTAGTAAGTAGCGGGTGAAAATTCAAAGCGCCTCTGAGAGATCAGGGGCGCTTTACGTTTCACTCTTCATGTATCACTTTACGGCTTCTCCAACCCATGCGCGTTCAAAAATGATTCATTTCCCAAAATTTCAGAAGTCAAACTATCTGCCACTACGCATCCTTCATCCATCACAACCGTGCGTGGAAAGAGTTCCTGCACCAATTTCATATCGTGGGTGGAAACGAGCATCGTGATTGGGAGATCGCGCAGCAGGTTGATCAAAGTCCGCCGCGCGCGTGGGTCGAGGCCTGCCGAAGGTTCGTCCAAGACTAGCAATCTCGGCTGCATAGAAAGCACGGTCGCAATCGCAATGCGTTTCTTCTCACCCACACTCAAATGATGGGATAAACGATCCCGGTACGAATTCATTCGCACTGCTTCGAGCGCCGCATCCACCCGCGAGCGGACCTCCGCTTCGGGCAAGCCCATATGCAGCGGACCGAACGCCACATCCTCGAACACGGTCGGCGAGAAAAGTTGGTCGTCCGGGTTTTGAAAAACGAGTCCAACCATGGAGCGGATCAAGGGCAGATTGTCCCGTGTGAGGCGTTTGCCCGCGATCTCCACATCGCCGCGCCCTGTCAGGATCCCGTTCAAATGCAGCATCAATGTCGATTTGCCCGCGCCGTTCGGTCCCACCAGCGCGACCTTATCGCCTTCGCAAAGTTTCAATGAAACCCCGTTCAAGGCGGCATGCCCATCGGGGTACGAAAAATAAAGATCGTTTACGGCAAGGATGTCACCGTCGCATTCAGGCGCGATAAAACGACTCGTGAGATGTGTAACCGGCATTAAAACCTTCCAATCACCTGCATCAGAAAAATGACCGCAATCGCAAAGGCGGTCGCGTAATAATCTGCGGATTTCATCTCGTGCGGATTCAACGTATAGAGATGACCGGCATATCCGCGCGCCAGCATGGCATTGTAGATGCGGTCACTGCGTTCGTAACTTCTCAGGAATAATTGACCTGCCATATTTCCGGCGATTTTTGCCCGCCACATCACGCCTCCCCCGGACCGCGAGCCTGGCGCGGCCGCCGAGCGGCTTTCCCTCGCCCGAAGCAGACGGAAGACTTCATCCGTCAGCACGAAAAGATATCGATAGAGAAACGCTATGATGGTCGTGAGGATCGCAGGCACGCGCAAATGTTCGAAGGCGTGAACCAGATCCGGGAAGCGGGTGACAGCGACAAGCAGGATTGCCATCTGCACCGAAAGCCACGAGCGGATAAGGATACTGATAAAACGAAGCAGTCCGGCGTCGGTGATGGTGAAGTCCCACATCAGAAAGCGGAAAGTGGAAATCGGGTTGCCAGGGATCGAGAATAAAACGGTGATGGCGATCAAGGCAAAGGGTAAAGCAATGATGGAGCGTTTCAGGGTGTAGGTATATCCCAATTTCGAGAACAGATTGCAAAATAGCAGAAATAACCAGGCAAACCCAAACGCGAACCACGCGCCGTCGGGGAGCAGCGCATTGGAGACGATAAAGACGACCGTCACCACGGCCTTCACGCGCGGGTCGAGGCGGTGGATGAAACTATCATGATCGTGGTAACGGTCAAAAGCATCGAAGTGCATGAAATATTACGACTTCGCCTTCATTCCGCGTCCGACAAGGACGATGAGTATGCCGACAACGACGATCCCCGCCACTCCGGCAAGAATGGTTGAAAGCGCCGTTTCTCCAAGGAAGGGCAGTGTGTAATCGGGAATGATCTCATACGGCGCGGACCGACCGGTGTCGATAAAGCCCATGTTGATTGCAACGCGCTCCAACCCGTCCGGGTCGGCAGAGGCGAACGGCGAAAGCAGGACGACGAGGAGTGAGATCAAGCCCCCGGCGTAGATCCATCCACGCCCGGCTTTGGCGGATTCTGAACCTTCGCCCAACAGGTCGGGCCGGGTCTGCATGATGAACGCCAGGGCAAATACAGTGATGAGCGCTTCGCCGACACCGATAAGAGCATGGACGCCAAGCATTGCGGGGATGACAATGCCGAGCTGGGAAGTTCCGCTCAACCATAATTGCAGGGAGGTAAGCAGAGCGCCAGCCATCACTGAAAGCCATGCGGCGACACCAGCCACACCTAATCTGGCAGTCTTAGTCCCGCTGCTTACCGAGCGATATAATCCATAACCGATGGCGGCGGTGACGAGACCCATGTTGAGGATGTTCGCGCCCATCACGAGCAAGCCACCGTCCTGGAAGAGAAGCGCCTGCACGGCAATGACCGCGGTCATCACCAACATCCCCGCCCAGGGACCGAGTACGATTGCCGCCAACGCGCCGCCGAGCAAATGCCCGGAGGTGCCGCCCGCCACAGGGAAGTTGATCATCTGCGCTGCGAAGATAAACGCTGCCATTACACCCATGAGCGGGATTTGCCTCTCACCAAGGGATTTATTCGTGCGGGAGATCGCCGCGCCAAGCGTGAGGGCGGTGATGACCCAGCAAATGATGGAGACGATCAGGCTTAGGAAGCCATCCGGGATATGAAGAGGGGCCGGTGAATACAACATCTTATAACTCTCCTTTTTGACAATCAGGACAAAGACCAAAAAACGTCAGGTGGCGGTCGGTCAACCGATAACCGCTTTCGGATTCCAAACGCGCATACATGGATTTGAGAATGGCGTGCTCGACCTCCATTTCGTTGCCACAGCGACGGCAGATCAGGTGGTGATGCTCGTGTCTGGCGATCTCATAGGCGATATGACCGTTCCCATTCAACGCCGGGCGTGCCAGGTGGTTCTCCGCCAGAAATTCGAGCGTTCGATAGACAGTCGCCTCGGTCAGCCCCGGCAATTCCCGTCGCGCCGCGTCGAAAACCTCCACGGGGGAGAGATGCCCGCCGTTGTGATGCAGGATATGTAAAATCGCCAGTCGCTGGGGCGTCATACGGTAGCCGCGGGCGCGGAGTTGGGGGGTGTATTCTTCGGCGCAGGTCATCCATTCTCTCCTTATTGCAACTTTTTGCAATTGCCTATTTCATAGATTATCACACACGAGTATTTCTTACAGACAAAAATTCCCCTCACCATGTTGATGAAGGGAATCGGGGTCTAAACAGGATCTCTATGCGAACTCGGGCGGTTTTACGGTTCCCACGCAAAATGGATGAGCGCGGCGAGCATGGGCTTTCCCTCCTGCCGGGCCATCCCCACTGCCCAGGTCTCCCAATTCAATCCATCAAATTCAGTTGTGCCGGGAAAATGCACGGAGTAAAAATCCATGCCTTGATAGGGCCATTCGGGAAGATACGTCGCACCGCCGGTTCTCAACTCATTGCAAGCAACAACCGGGTTGGATGAAAAGACCAGTTCAAGCGATGGCAGGACGATCTCCTGGAACGATCCTTTCACAGGAAGTCCGCTCCCCGCGCCGAGACCCCAATCCGCTTCGTAGGTTGTCTCGAAGACGAATTTGATATTGTCGAAATACGTCACGACCTTTCCTTCGCGGATGAAGCGCACGCCCACTCCTGTGCCCGGACTAACGAGCGAGGCAAGAAATTTCCCATCCTTATTTTGGATCGCAGATTGCAGGTCGTGGAGCAATTGCAGAGCGCGGGTATCCTGACAAAAATCGGGGTTGAAATTCTCAGGAACGGAGGTGAGATATGCCGGAATGTCGTTCAGCGCAAGAGCCGCCTGGGGATCTGGCGTCGATGTGGGAATCGTCAATGTTGGAGTTATGGCAGGAAGGATTTGAGGCTCAGTCGGCTGCGGCGACTCGGCTGCGAAAATGGATGTTGGCGGAGGCGGCGCATCCACGGGCGGGGCGCAAGCAGAAACAATCAGGACCATCGAGATGAAAAGCAGACGGTTCATCGTTCGTCCTTTCAAAAACAAAACCGGCGTTTCAGCCAGTTCATTGTACTATTCTGCGTCCGCTTTTGTATCGTTTTTTCTCGAATCCTTGTTTTTCATCTTCATGATAAATCCTGTTTTCCAACTTGTCTCAATCTTCCTTCGGCTCGCCAAATACAATGACAACGATATGTTGATTAAGGAACTTTGGCTTGGATTCCTCATCCGGAGTTACCACCTGCCCCAGCGTATATCCCCCGGCAACCGGAACGGACTCACCGAGGATCTCCTGCACAGCGGCAATCTCCGCGCCGGGATGGGCTTTGAGCAGCATTTGCCAGGCAACATCCACCAGCACGAGGGCGAGGCGGGGTTTTGCATCCCCAAGTTTAAGCAAGGCTTGCTGGGCAGCCGTCTTGGCGGCACGTTCACAAGAGGCGGGACTTCCCACAAGCAGGAACGCATCCACGCCATCGCGAATGGCGGCGTTCATGCGGAAACTCCCGTCCGCTTCCACGCGGATCGGCGCACGCACAACCAATCCATCCTGCTGTTCCATGCCGAGCGGGTACAAACGCGCAAGATAGCTGAGCGGCGGGAATGCCCAATCTCGGGCGGGATAACCGAACAAACTTGCGTACGCTTCCGAGGCGGGACGTCCATCCAGAGTGCGAAGCCAAAATCCGCGGGAACGCGTTACGCGAAATTGATTCCCGACCGGGTCCCATCCATGGGCGGCTCCGATACCGGTGTTGATTCCTCCGCGAATGAATGCCGCCGTCATACCGCCCATGCCAGACTGGCTGCCTATGATTTGATAAGTGGAACCCGTGTGCAGGTCGCCGCTTGAAAGCGCTCCGGTCACATCCAAAGCTGGGGACAGCGAGTTACAAAACTGTTCCGCGTCTCCGTTAAATCCATCTGCAAAAAAGAGAATCGATTGACGTTCGGTTCGTGCCGAAGCATGATTTTCGACTTTCGATGCGGTCTCGCGTCCGGATTGAGCGTAGCCCGGCAGCCAAAGTGTCTCAGCCTGAAAATCACCGCTCAGAAGTGCAACCACAACAGAGTGCGGGTGCTGGCCATCGCGGGTCAATCCCGCTGGAGAACTGAAACCGATCAGGGGCGTATCGCCCAACAAACTGGATGCGCCGTTTAGCACTTCTCCCGCCTGGTATTGATGAGATGCGATCACCACCGCCAGGCCAGGAGCGTTTGCTCCAAGTCGGTTCAAAGCCTGATGTGTCGCCTGCAAGCCCGCCTCGCGCCCATCCAATGCCTGAGCAGTTCCAACCGATCCGGTAACTGTCATCTTGACCCTATTCCTCTGCCACAGGAACCGTGAAATGGAAAACGGTACCTTTGCGGTATTCGCTTTCGAACCAGATTTGCCCGCCCTGCATTTCGACGAGGCTCTTCGTGATGTTCAAGCCAAGCCCCGTACCCGGTGATTCGCGCGCTTTGGGATCCTCCGAGCGGAAGAATTTCTGGAATATCTTTTGCTGATCCTCGGGAGCCATGCCGATCCCGCTGTCCTTTACCCAGAGATGAAGAACGCGCGGCGCTCCATCGGGATCCCATTGGTTTGGGCTTTCCGCGACCCCTACGTGAATACGTCCGCCCTCCGGAGTGTATTTATATGCATTGCTGACGAGATTCGTCAGCACCTGCCCGACACGGACGCGGTCCGCCCACATATCGGGCAGGTTCGGCGGCACGGTCAATTCGAGTTTCTGTTTCTTTTCCTCCAATTGACGGGTGAATGTGCGAACCACATCATCAACGATTTCAGCCGCGGTGATGGCTTTAAATTCGAGGCGCAGACGTCCCGCTTCGATCTTGGAATTGTCGTTGAGGTCGGAAACCAGGGTGGACATGCGCTCGACGTTGGATTTGATCGTCGTAAGGAAGTTCGTCTGCATCTCGGTGATCTGCCCCACAGCTCCGCTTGCAAGCAGGTCGGTATACCCTTTGATGGAAGTCATTGGGTTTTTAAGTTCGTGCGCGACCAAGGATACAAAATCGCTCTTTGCCAGGTTGGCGCGCTGAACTTCGCTATAAAGCTGGGCGTTCGAAATGGCGATGGCGGCGTGGTCGGTGAGACGCGTGAGGAAGTCGATATCCACCTGCGTATCGCCGATGCTTTCCAGGTAAAGCAGGCCGATCACGGTAATCTCGCGGCGGATGGGAATCACCATCTGGTTTCGAGATGCCAGGAGCAGTTTGTTCTTCGAGGCTTCAACCGCCACTTCCACATTTTGGGGAAGGCCGGTCTCGACAGCGGCGATCATGGAGGGCAGTTCGATCTTCATCACCAATTGATCGCCGAGGTTGGCCATCTGCTCATCCAACCCCTGATGTGCCATCACGCGCAATCGTCCTTCTTCGAGGATGCCGATCAAACCCGCCTCCGCACCGGACTGGCGAAGCGCCCAGTCGAGCGTGATGCGCATGGCACGGTCTATCTCCAGGCTGGCATTCAACTCGCGGTCGATCCTCTGCATGACCGAAAGTTCCTCGACGCGGTTGGCGAGCTCCTGATCG
This sequence comes from Candidatus Villigracilaceae bacterium, assembly GCA_026645935.1. Taxonomy (GTDB): domain Bacteria; phylum Chloroflexota; class Anaerolineae; order Anaerolineales; family Villigracilaceae; genus Villigracilis. The sequence goes on from JAPKMP010000018.1 coordinate 60,374, forward strand.
GTAAGAGTGTATAAGCGGGCGTTTTCTATGGCGACCGCTGCCTGACCCGCAAAGGCAGTCAGCAGGGTTTCGTCATTCGTGATAAAGGGCAGTCCATCGCGCCGGTTGATGACCTCGATCACACCAATCACGCGGTCCTTTGCCTGAAGCGGCACTGCCAGAAGAGAGCGGCTGACGAATCCTGTCTGCTGGTCCACCCCTTTGAATCGTGAAGGCGAATTTTGGTCTTCGTTTTCGATGACGGGTCTGCGTGTTTGCACGGCACGTCCCACAATTCCAGTACCGGGCGCAAGGCGTTTACCGACCAGGTTGCCTGCCACGGGTCCCACCGTTACGCGGAAGACCAGCTCATCGGTCTGGTCGTCCACCATGAACAGGCTGCCCGCTTCACAGTTCAAAATTCCGACGGCGTTCTCGAGGATGTTTTGAAGCAACGGATTCAATTCCAGGGTCGAAGTCAATTGACGGGTGATGTCATTCAGTGTTGTCAGTTGATGCGCGCGTTCCTGGGTTTCCTTCAACAAACGCGCCTTCACAATGGCGCCGGCCGTTTGATCTGCAATGGCTTGCAGGAGTTCCAATTGCGCGCGGGTGTAGACCGTTGAGCTGTCGCGGCTGCCAACACTGAGCGCGCCGATGGTTTCAGCGCCGGCGTTGAGGGGCACCCCCATCCATGCGAAGACATTTTCGATGGTCGGGATAAGGTTGCGCGCCTGACACTCCCGGATGAAATCCTGTGTCATGATTGGGCGGCTCTTGCGGATCACTTCCGGCGAAAGCCCGATATTCGCCGCAAATGGCTGGTTTTCACGCTCGCCGATGCGTTCGTTATTCTCGAGACAGAAACCGTAATAGTAATACTCGCTGTCCTTGTTATAAAGAGTGATGTGGAAATGCGAAGTCGGCAGGATCTGCGCCGTCTGGGCATAAATCAATTCCAGCACATCGTCGAAGGTCAGGGTCACATTCACGCCCTGCGATACGCGGGTCAAGGCGTTCATTTCCTGGATCCGACGTTCGAGATGCGCCACCGTTTGTACGCGTTCAATGGCAACCGAAGCCTGGTCGCAGATATTTTCAAGAAAACGCAGATCCTGTGGGGAATAGGGTTGGGCGGTCAGGCGCGGACCCAACGCCATCCAGCCGTTGGGTTTGTCCTTGCCGGGAAATGCGATGAACAGCCGCGCTCCCAACAAAGCAATGCGGGATTGCTCTGGGCGTAAAGAATCCGGAAGGTCCGTGCCGCTATCCAAATAGAGCGGCAGGCTTTCGCGTTTGAAGTAAGACACCAACGGACTTCCCGAAGTAAAACGGATATCGGTCGTCGCGCGGCGCCCCTCGCCGGGCGAGGCGGTGTAAAAATCATTCAGTGAATCGTAGGTGAAAATGTGAATCTGCTCAGGAGCCAGGGTCGAGGCGATCTGGTCCCGAAGAAGCGAACTGATGGCGTTCAAATCAAGAGCGGTGGTCAGCCTGTGGGAAAAATCCTCCAATTGCTCCGCAGCCACGCGCGACCCGCGGAAGAATATCGCATCGGTCAGGTTTTGAAGGCGGGACCGGAGCGGTTCGAGGACAAGGGCAAGGACAAGGATAAAAATTCCCGCAAGATAATTTTTGGGCAGGGCATTCCCGAACAACAAACCCGCGCCGGAAGAAACCAGCGCATACCCAAGCGTAACAATGACCGTGAGGATGGCATACATGACTCCGCGCCGGGCGAAATCGTCGGTGCGAAGGAAACGGAAACGCATGATGTTATACCCCATCACAGCCGGGAAAATGACAACCGGCAGGAACAGCAGGGGAGAAAATGCGATAGAGAAGACCGCGCCAAGCGAAAGGAAGATCGCCAGCGGACCGAGGGCGAAGAACGCGCCCAACAGCGTGCTGCGCGCCTGTGACTTCACCACAGGCGACGGCGAGGAGAATGCATAATTGAAATTAAACCCAAGCAGGATCAAAATGCAGAGCGCATCGAAATAATATATGTTCTGCCACAAGGGGATATAAGCCGTCGGCTGTTCCCGGTTGAAGATGTAGGGGGTGACCGCCAATGCAAGCACAAGGCTGAATAGAAAACCCACCCATCGCATATACGGACGGTTGACAAGGAGACGTGGAGAAGATGGAAAAGACAAAGCCAGGGCAAGGGTCGAGCCGCCAGCAATGGCGATGGCAAACGTCCAGAGCAGGGTCAATTCGTGGCTCGTCCAGATGTTGAAGATGGTGCCGGTCACTATCGCAAAGGAAGAGGCGAACATGGTGAACGCGCGACCGGCTGGTTCGTTCCGCCGCAAACCGAACGTCCAAATACTGAGCGCGATAAAAATTATGGAAATGATGAAAGGCAGGAGCAGATAAACGTTGACGCCGTCTTCCGGAAAGCGCTGCAACTCGACGCTCAAGTCGCGCGTTTCGCCTTCCGCAAATTGAACTGTGAGGTTGACGTTTTCACCGGGCACGAATTTACCGACGATGATGGAACGCACATCGCGGCTGGTTTCCACCTCCAGCCCATTGACCGCCAAAAGGCGATCGCCGCTTTTCACCGCTTCGTTGAAGACCCAGGCATCGCCATCCCCGCCAGTATCGGTGAAGACAAGCGTGTGTTCGTAGAAGGTGCCGAGAAACGGTTCCCGAATCCACTGGACGGCAAGGACAAGCGACCAAACCAGAGCAACGATTGCCAGCGCTTGATAAAGAAAAACGATCCCCGTCAGGATGCGGTCCAGCAATTTACCGGAAAGACGAGTGTTCGACGAGTTGTATCCCATGGCGAAATTCGATGGAAATTTTACTCCACAAAACCACCGCCGGACTATGGTACTTTCATGACAAAGGTGAAAGGAATCCCGCCTCGCCCCGGACTTCAGGCTGATTCCCCTCCCTCGAGCGGATTCTCCCCCTTAAGGTTTATGTTTTGCGAGCAGGGCCTCGTACACCGATTCAGGAATGTCCGTCACTTTATAGATCTGGATGTACTCCAGCCCGTCGATGTAGATCACCTTCTCCGGTTCCACCACGCCTTCGAATTCAGAAAGCATCTTTTCAGTCTCAGGATGTTTGGCGCGGGTGATCGGATACAACACGAGATAATCCGACTTCCGCATTTCGTCCGTGATGGTAACAAAGTCATCGTTCAATATATTGATGCGTTTCAAAACGATGGTCTCGCCGGGGAAATACCACGAGAACGTCCCCATGCCGTTGTAGACGTAGGCTTTGATGTTTTTCGCATCCGGCTTTTGGGAGAGATAATCTGAAGCTTCCGCCAAACCTTCACCGTAACCCAAAGTCGCCGCCTCTTTTGCCAAGGGATTGCGGTAGGTGAAATAATAAGGCGCATATGGCAATCCGAAACCGATCTGCGCGAGGATCAAAACGACGGATGCCATGAGCGGCGCAACAAGTTTCGAGAATCCCTTCCCACTTGAAGCCAGCCATGCAATAGCGCTCCCCCAGCCGACTCCCGCAATGACATCGAACCCGACAAAGGCGTTCATGATGTAGTGCGCGTGGTTGCGTCCCTGCGCGATGCCAAACATCAATATGAACAGAACGCCAAGCAGGGCAAGATACCCGATCATCGAGCGGACCTGGTCGGAAAAACGCTCCTTCCCTTTGGTAAACAAGAAAACAGGCGCGAAAATCAAGCCGAGCCAGGTGATGAAGGTCGTACCGGAAAAATAATAGCGGAGGTAGAGCAGGATTCCGTCCCAGCGCGTGACAACACTGAATGAGGCGGGATCCAGTTCCTCGGTCACGTCGAGGCGGGCACCCTGGAAGGCATAGCTAAAGGCGTTGCCATACACTTCGCGGAGCATGCGAGCCGGGTCCACCCACATCCCGGGCCATAAAATAAAGTAAACGAGAGCCGCCGCCCCGAACCAAATCCCGAAGGTTTTTAGCGCGTGCAAGAATTTTATTTTGAACGACTTATCTTTTTCAAAGAGGCTGAGGAACAGCATCAACCCGACCACGCCGAGCAGGGCTATCGAAGTGGATTTGTTCAACTGCGCCAAACCAAATGCCGCACCGGAGATCAATAGATAGACCAGCCGGTTCTGAAAACGATACAAGTGAAAGCCGAGGAACGAAACCAAAACGAACATTGCCCCCATCGTTTCCATGTTGAGCAGGCGCGAGTGACCAAGGAAGAAGGGCGAGATGGTCGCCAATGCAATGGAGAGAAAGGCAAGATTTTCCCCGACGATGAGACTCAAGAGAATGAACGCCATGATTGCAAAGAGCGCCAGCACGCCCGCCTGAATGTAACGCGCGTAACGGACAAGTTCAATGGTCTCCTTCCCGTTCTCGCGCAGGAACTCCTCGTAGAACGGTTTGCGCTGGTCGAAGAACCCCTGACCGAAGCCGCGGTACTCGGGAAAATATGCCAGCATGGCGGTCGAGATGACCCACATATTCGTCACACCGGGGTGATATTCGAAGTAGGTGTCCTGAAAATCCCTATGTGTGACCGCGTAATAGAAATTGGAACTGGAGATGACCCACCAGGGCTCGTCGATGTTGACGGCCGCATCGATGCGCGTGAGGCGCGAAGGCAGTGTCAATGCAAGCAGGAGAAGGATGTAAATTATTTTTGTACGATGACGGTTTAGCATGTTAATTCCCACGCGCGCGCTTCGACTGCGAACGGGTCAAGCGCCCGCTCTCCGCTCAGCGCGGCTGTCGTCCTGAGCGGAGCGTCGAGTGATCGCCGAGGAGCGAAGTCGAAGGACAAGTCATACAGCATACTTTCTGGATAAGGGATACTGATCACTTTAAATGCGCTAACGCCTTATAGATCTCGGGACCGAGGTCGTCCACCTTGTAGATGCGGACGTATTCATACCCGTTCAGCCAGACCACATGGAACGGCTCCGCCTGCGCCATGGCGTTGACGAAGTTCAGGTGATGCGCCAATTGTCCCTGGTTGGCGTAATAGACGATTAGATATTCCGAGGCGCGTAAATTACTGAGCAGGTCTTCGGTGTGTTCGCCATCCGAATAATACGGGCGGTAGCTGATCGTCGGACCGGGATAGTAATACGAAACGCATCCGCGGCTGTAATAGGAAAAGACGGTTGTATTCTCGGCATCGGGCAAGTCAGCGAGAAAATGCGCGGCGGTCTCCAGACCTTCACAGTACGGGAAGTGCGGAAACTCGTTATACCAACCGGCGGCATAAAGGATCGGGTTGCGATAGGTGAAATAGTATGGATAATTCGCCAACGCGCTCCCGGCTTGATAGAGCATGACAACAGCGAGCAAAGTGTATTGCCAATAATTGCGCGATGAAGGAAGTCGCTTCGACAACCATTCCACGAAATAGAACCAGCCAACTCCCGCCAGCAGATTGAAAGATAGATAACTCGAAAGGATGTAATGCGGCGAGTTGCGCCCCTGCGCGACGCCGATCAAAAAGACGAAAGCAATCCCGTTCACAAGCCACAGCGTAAAGAAAAGCTTGTTTCGCTGAGCCCGCTCCGGGTCCCGTGTGAGCGGGAGGGCAAATCCCAATAGGACGCCGAGCCAGGTCACAGGCGTCGTGCGATACAAAAAAATCTTGAATACTTCCCACACATCAGCAAAGCGTGTGTTGAGCGTGAATTGAGAAACGTCCAATTCTTCGGTGATCTTGAGGCGCGCGCCCTGGAAGGCGTAACTGAAGGCGTTGCCGTACACTTCGTAAAGCATCTTGCCGGGCGCGACCCACATGCCGGGCCAGAAGACGAAGTAGGTGATCGCCAAAAACAGGAACCACAAGCCGAATGTTTTCAGCGCGGATAAAAATCCCCTGCCCCAGCCCTGTTCGCGGTCTTGAATCATTTTCCACAATAGCAAAACACCAATCGCGGCGAGCGTTGCGATCGAGGAAGATTTCGATAACGACATAAATCCCGCCGCCACGCCGGAGAGGATCAAGTAAATAATTGATGGCAGATACCGTCCCGAAGGTTTGCCCGAAAACGAGCCGGGATTAAGAAATTGTCGCCACGGCGCCACAGCGACGCCTTCGGGACGTTCTGCAAAAAGATAGATCGCCAGCGAGATCAGCGAGATCATCCCGAAGAGCGAGACCATGCCTTCGTGATCCATCAGGCGGTGCTGGCTCAAATAGAACGGATCGAACATGGCGAAGACCAAAGCAAAAATCGCGGCAGGCTTCGGGAAAAATTTTTGCAAAAGGAAGTATAGAACGAGGAACAAAACCAGCAGGACAAAGACTTGAATGACGCGCGAATAGATCAGGAGCTGCAACGGGTCTTTCCCGTGCGAGACCATGAAAGGGTCGAGCCGCCCCTTTTCGTAATCGAGATAGCCCTGACCGAAGCCGCGGTATTCGGGGAAGTACACCAGCATCGCAGCCGAAATGATCGTCATGGTCGTCACCGCGGGCTGGTATTCGTAGACCGTATTTTCGAATTCCCTCTGCCCCAACGCATAATAATAATTCGCGCCCTGACTCAGCCACGAAGGCTCGTCGAGTGTCACAAAATCACCGATGCCCGCAAGCCGCGGGGCGAGGAAGACGACGATTAGCCCGATGTAGATGGCGATGTCAATTAATTTGTTTCGATTCATGATGGCGGATTATACAATACGGCATCGAGTCCGGACCCGTCAGAGAGGGCAAACCCAGCGATCGCATTGCCGCTGGCTATAGATACCCAGACCTCTGAGGTCTGTCGCAATGACTAATTTAACATTCGAGAATATTTCTCTAACTGTGCCACCAACTGATACATCCTATTCAATATAAAGGATCATCCCACTCGTGATTCTTCCAATACTGATTAAAATATTCAGGTACATCTATCCATTTACCATCAACTGCATACACATGTCCTTTCCCATTCTCACCATACCAAGCTATCAATCCTTTGCCTCTATCTTTAAAAGCAACAATCGCGTATTCGGATGTAACAATCTCGTTCCACTCCTTGTCTACTAATTCAGGAACTACATTAGACCCCCACATTCCATGGCTTAAAGGAAATATTTCCCTCATCCCGTTATATGAATAAACAATTTTCCAATCACCATTAATCTTTTCAGTTCTCCAGCCCATAAATCTACTTGCAATTTTTGATCTGCCTTGAATGTTGTTTACTCTATGTTCAGGTGCAGTAGAACTATTGTTTTTTATCATATATTGCACTTCTTCAGGGGAATAGCCGTCGAGTTTTACAACTCCATTGTTAGGCGCTGCAAATTCTACCTTTTGTCTTGTAAATTCCCCATTTTCATAAACCCATCCAAACATGTCTATAATTCCATATTCAACTTTAAGGTCATACTCGGTCATATTGACAGTGAAATTTTCCTGATCTTCAAATAGATAAACTCTTTGCAAAGCCCATGTTGGCTTTGGGTCGCTTGGTCTCCCCCTATTGATCATGGTATTTTCATCAAAGGGGATGACGGTAAAGCCTGCAATTTCAGCGCCGTTTGCCTGGTCAATCACTTTTCCATCGGGGGTAACTTCAAATCCCTTGCCTGCAAAAAATTCCTGCGCTGCCGCCACCTCCGGCGGAATTTGTGGCTGGGGGGTTTCGGTAGGTTGGGGCGTATTCGTGGGTAATGGAGGCGGTGAGACTTCCGAAGTCTCCAAGACTTCGGAAGTCTGTGAAGCGGATTGGCAGGCGGCAAGGGTCAACGCGATGACGAAAAGGATGGTGATGGGTTTTTTCATGGCAAACTCCCTGATAAAACAAAATCCCCGCGGCGGGCGCGAGGATCGAACGGTCAAACCGTCTCCAACTGAACCAGTTTCAACATATCCGGCTTGACGCGCGTGCTCAAGTCGAGGATTTCAATGCCAACCACGCGGTTGTTTTCATCGAAATCGAGGATGATGCCCGGCTGAACTTCCTCAGACTCGACAATGACACTGTCATCGAGACGCAGGTAAAGCGCGTCGTTTTCCTTATCAACTTTTAATTTCATCGCTTGCTCCTTAATCTTCGGTCGAAGAACAGGGTGACGATCCGTTTTGGGGAATCTTTCGGACTGACAACCACATGTAAAATGCGGTTTTCCCTTTCGGGGATCGCCTTCGTAAAATGCAGGTTCCCGTCTTCGCCCGTATACGCAGTTCCCGACTCCTCCAAAGTTTGCCAAACCCAATCTTCCAGAATATGGCGTTCCGACATCATACCCAGGGCGTGCTTGGAAAGGACGTAATCTGCCATGGCGAGGTCATTTTAACACACGCCGATAATACCGTTTTCAGCCAAATGGTAAAATTCCCGGCGTGAAAGAAAAAATCCGCCCTCTCCTGCAAAAACCTTACGCAACTCCAGCCGCATTTCTTCTGCTCATCCTGCTCGCCTACGGCATCCTGACTCCAGCGCTCGGCTTCTACTGGGACGACCTGCCCTTCGTGTGGTTTCTAAAATTTTTCGGTCCCGCCGAATTCATCGCAGCCTTCAAACCCTTCCGCCCGTTGTTGGGATATGTCTTCCTCGTGACGACCGCCATCTTTGGGGGGAATCCAATCGTTTGGCAGATTCTTGGTCTCATAGTCCGCTTCATTCTCTCGCTTCAAGTCTGGTCGCTGCTTCGGAAGGTTTTCCCAACCCGTGAGCGATCCGCGCTTTGGGTTGCCCTGCTCTTCACGGTTTATCCTGCTTTCGGTCAACAATGGGTTGCCCTGACCCATGTAAACCAGGAACTCATCCCTCTCATCTTGCTTCTTTCTTCTTTCATCGTCAGCGTAAATCTTTTACGCAATAACAGCAACTCCAAATCTCTAATCGCCTTCGCCATCTTATTACAAATCTTTGGTCTGTTCTCCACAGAATACTTCTTCGGTCTCGAAATCCTGCGCTTCTTTTTCATCTTCGCCATCCTCTCCGAATCCATCGCGGATAAAAAAAACCTGCTCAAAAAATCCATCACAACATGGCTGCCCTATCTCGTCATATGGATCGTCAACGCCGTCTGGACATACTCCTATCACCGCTCGCAAGCCTACAACTCGTATCAGATCAGCCTTCCGTCCCTGCTTTCACCACTAGCTCTCATCAACGAATTCATCAACACACTATTCCTCTCGGGCTTTGTATCGTGGCTGAACACCTTCAACATCTTTGCCGTCATTGATACTTCCACCACCCAAATCATTGCGCTTTGCGTTTTGCTCCTTGCGTTTGTCGTTACCTTTGCAATAACAAGCAACAAGGGACAAGAAACGAGTTACGAACAAGAATCCGCTCGCCACTCACCACTTTCCACTCCCTACTGGTTCCTTCTCATCGGACTCACCGCCATCTTCGCCGGACGTCTCCCCTCCTGGGCAGCTGGACTTCCGCTCAAGATCGAGTTCGACTACGACCGCTTCTTCATCTCCATCATGCTGGGAGCCAGCCTTTTCATCGTTGGGCTGGCAGATTTGATTCTGAAAGAAAGGCGCGCCAAACTTATTATTTTGAGTCTCACCATTGGCATGTCAACGGCATATCAGTTCACAACCGCAAACACCTATCGCCGCGATTGGGCGAACACGCAGGAATTTTTCTGGCAAATGGCTTGGCGAATACCCGCTTTGAAAGAAGGCACAACAGTTTTGACCTACGAACTGCCGATCCAATATCTCTCGGATTATCAACTCATGTCCGCGCTGAATTGGATATACGCGCCAAATTTCGAAGGACGCGAACTGCCTTATGCGCTGGGATATCTCAAAACAAGGTTCGAGGCGTTCGAAATCAAACCTAACCAGCCTATCGAGATCATATATCGAACGACAACCTTCAGCGGAAACACATCCAATAGCGTGGTCATCTACAAAGAAGCGGATGGCTGCCTGCGTGTCCTCGACCCGGTCTACAACAACGCCGAGACCGTCCCCGGCGCAAGTTTTTATCTGCTCGAAGCCATCCCGCTCTCCAACCCCGATTTGATACTCACCGACGCGCCTTCTCCGGAAATGGAAAAAACTTTGTTTGGCGATGAGCCTTCCCATAGCTGGTGCTACGCCTATTCCAAGGCGGAAATCGCAAGGCAAAACGGAAACTGGGAAGAGGTTACAAAGTTATACAAAGAAGCGCAGAAAGCAGAACTCTCCCCCGCTCTGCCGGTGGAGTACCTCCCCTTCATCGAAGCCTTCGCTTTGGCCGGCGAGGTGGATACCGCCATCAAGTTAACTGAGCGGACAATCAAGGGTCAGCCCACGTTATGCCCAGCACTGAATACATTATTGAATCGAGTTTCGGGGGAAGTGGATTTTTCGCAAGCAGAACGCCTGCTGCAAAAAGAATGTCAGCCGTAATGTAGGACGGGCTTTCAGCCCGCTAAATCAAGAAATTCATCGAAGTGTCAGGCTGCAAACCTGACCTATAGCCCGTGCTGTATGGCAATCACTGCTGCCTGCGTTCTATCGGATACGCTCAATTTCTCCAAAATCGCGCTGACATGATTCCGCACCGTCCCTTCGGAGAGATGAAGAGTCCCGGCGATGTCAGTGTTGGTCATGCCTTTGGCGAGCAGGCGTAACACGTCGAGTTCGCGCTCGGTAAGTTTATCGGTCAAAATCGAAGCGGGTTGGGTTTGGTTGCTGGCGACCTGATTAAGTAACTTGCCCGCCACTGCCGGGTCGACGAAGGACTTCCCTTCCACAGTGCCGCGGATGGCTTCCATGATCTTCTGGCGCGGCGTATCTTTGAGCAAATACCCCGACGCCCCAGCGCGGATCGCGTCGAAGACCCATTCGTCTTCGTCGTAGGTGGTCAGCACAAGGATTTTGATATCCGGATATTTTTTACGGATTTCTCGCGTGGCTTCGATCCCGTTCATGCCCGGCATTTTCAAATCCATAAGGATGAGATCGGGGGATTTTTTTGCGACGAGTTCAAGCGCCTCCTGCCCGTCCTGGGCAGAGCCGACAACCTGGAAATCCTTCTCCAACGTGAGAAGCATTTCCAATCCATCGCGTATCACGGCCTGGTCGTCACAAAGCAGAATTTTCATAAGCACCTTGATTGTCGTTGCGAGGGCAATGGTCTATGCCCGAAGCAAACTCCCGGAACAGAGGAGATTGCTTCATCGTCGCTTCGCTCCTCCTCGCAATGGCATGATCTATATCGTCAACACGACCCTCGTCCCTTTCCCTTTATCGCTTTCCACTTTCAAGATTCCGCCTGCCAGCTCCGCGCGCTCGCGCATCCCGACCAGCCCGAAATGACCGCTGGATTCTCTCGATTTCATATCGAAGCCGACACCGTCATCCTCCACTATCAGCGTAGTCCGCCCGTTATTGAAAAGACGAATGCCAAACTTTTTGGCGCGCGAATGCTTGGTCAGGTTTTCGATGGATTCCTGCGTGACGCGCAGGATGGTCTGCTCCACATCTGGGCTGAGGGAAGGCATGGGGTCCTGCAGATCCAGTTCGAGGTCCAGGCTGAAGCGGGAGGCGGCTGATTCAGCCGCTTTTTTGACGGCGAGTCTCAAGCCCATATCAACCAGATCCGATGAACGTAAAGCCTTCAATGCGCGGCGGGTTTCATCCACTCCCTTGCGGGTCGCTTCGAGGGATTTATCGATCAATGCGCGGGTCTCGTTGACATCGATATCGAAATACGCTTTTGCGGTTTCGAGCGAGACGGAGATTGCGGTGAGCGAATGGGCGAGAGTATCGTGAAGTTCGCGCGCGAGGCGGTTACGCTCGCGACTCACAGTCAACTGTTCAAGGGTGGAGGCGTAATGCGTCAGGTTGGCGTTCGCTTTGCGCAGGGATTCGCGCTGTTCGCGCAGGCGCGAGACAAGGGCGCTGATGAAGTAACCGACGGCGATAAAACTGATGGTGCGGATGATGGCAATGAATAAGAAAACTGAAATGTTGCGATTCTCGAAAGGGTTTGCCGCGATCAAGCCGAGTTCGAACGTAGTGGCGGTTAGGCTGAAGAAGACGACATGCACAAATCGATATTTCCAGGCCGTCAGGGCAAGCGCGACGAAAAGCACAGGCAGTTGACGCAATGCCATTCCCTCCGCATTTGCAAGCGGACCCGGCGGAAAGCGCGGGACGATCAAGGCGCTGATCAGGATGGGCGCGGCAGAGATCACCACAAGCATGATGGGATAAAAAGTCTCGCCCCATTGTTCCTGTATCCAATCCCAATACGTGATCGCAAGGAACAGGAGAGCCGTCATTCCGTTCAACGAATAGAAAAGATAGACAGGGAAAAGGTTGATGCGCAAAGGCAGGCCGGGGTTGGGCGCATTCGATCCCTGGAGTTGGGGCTGGATGCGCGCGGTATCGCCAAGAACTCGCTGGACTTGCGGCGTGTACAGCGCAAGGTCCATCAACGCCATTCCCAGCAGGAAGCCGAGCCAGATCCAGGCGGCGATGCGAAGGACGCGAGAGGAATCTTCGGATGCGCGCATGTCCTCATCTTATCACGAAGGGAAAGGCGGAGGGCATGACCAGGGTCATGCCCTCCGCCTTCGTGTCATGACTCCAGTCATGGGTCGGCGTTGGAAGTCGTGACAAGGCGCACTCTCGTGTTTTTTAGGAGATATGTAGACTTGAGGATGGAAGCCGTGGTGCATGAAACTTAAAGAGAATTTCGGAAAGCGAAAATAATTTGGAATTACTTCGCAAACCGGATGTGGACGTTCAATAACAATTGACCGCAAAGAGCGCAATGAAAGAATCGCCTTTCTTGGCGAACCCAGCGGTTCGAAAAGGAGTCTTTCAATGACAACAGAAACTTTACCCCCACAGGTTCGATCATCCCTGCTTGGCAAAAAGATATTCTCCGGTGTCAGCCTTGGTGCGCTTATCATCGCGCTGATCATGTCTGCGGCATTCGCGCTGCACATGTATAACATCGACGCCATCGGCAATGCGAATGAATATTACACCGCCGCGGTAGAGTCGATGCTCAAATCGTGGAGCAACTTCTTCTTCGTGGCGGCGGAACCCGGCGGCTCGGTCACTGTCGATAAACCACCGCTGGGTCTATGGATCGAAGCGGTCTTCGCCTATTTCCTCGGCGTGAGCGGATTCAGCGTCTCATTGCCCAATATCCTCGCAGGCGTGTTCGGCATCCCTGTGCTGTACGGCATGGTCAAAAAATACATGGGTGAACTGGCGGGCGTCACAGCCGCATTTGTCATGGCGATCACACCGGTCTTCGTCGCCACCAACCGCAACAACACTATGGATGGCATGTTGGTCTTCACGCTCCTGCTTGCAGCGTGGGCGTTCATCAAAGCCGCCGAAAGCGGCAAAGCGCGCTGGTTGATGCTTGGCGCTTTCATCGTCGGGCTTGGTTTCAACATCAAAATGCTGCAAGCTTTTCTTCCATTACCGGCATTTTATGCACTGTACTTCCTTGGGTCGAAAGAAGGCTGGCTGAAAAAGATTATCAACCTTGCCATAGCCACCATCCTGCTCGTCGTTGTGTCACTTTCTTGGGCGGTCATTGTGGATTTGGTCCCCGCCGAGAATCGCCCCTATATCGGCTCCAGCGATGACAACACGGTGATGGGATTGATCTTCGGACATAACGGAATTTCGCGGCTGGATAACCAACGCGATAACAACGCGCCTCCCTCCGGTGCTCAACCTGGTCAATCTCCTAATGATGGGAATCAGCCTCAGCAGAATCCCGGCCAAGGACAAGGGCAGTTCCAGGGACCACCTCCCGCCGCGCTTGAAGCGTGTTCAGGGCAAACTTACGGTTCATCTTGTTTTTTTACTCAACCAAACGGAATTACCATCAACGGCTCATGTATCACGCCGCCAAATCAATCCTCGTTAGCCTGCGCCCCGCAGGGAATGATTCCCGGTCAGGCACCGAATGCCCAGCCAACCGGCGCTCCTTATGGCAGACTCGACGGCCAAAACGGAGGTACACCCTTCAGCAACGAAACGGGTTCCCCCGGCGTGCTCCGCTTCTTCACTGCTCCGCTTTCCAAGCAGATGTCATGGTTGCTGCCCTTCGCGCTGATCAGTGTCTTGCTGGCTGTATTTGCCTCCAAAATACGATTGCCTGTCGAGTCTGGTGCTCACAAAGCGTTGATTCTCTGGGGAGGCTGGCTGTTGACCTGTGTAGTCTTCTTTAGCATGGTCTCTGGAATTTTCCACGCCTACTATGCCATCATGCTCGCTCCGGCTTTGGGCGCGATGGTCGGCATCGGCTTCTGTCAGTTTTACAAATGGGGCAGGAAGTCAGCCTGGGCGGCGATCGGTTTGATCCTTGCTGTGGTAGTCACGCTTGGCTTTCAAATCTTCGCCACGACGCAATATAAAGAATTCTCGCCATGGATGCTCGGGACGGGAATCCTGCTTGGTTTTGGAATCCTGCTCCTATACGTTTCGAGGCGGGCGGCGTATGCCGTCATCCTGAGCGCGGCAATGATCATCCCCTCATACTGGAGCATCATGACCGTCACCAACGGTTCAAACAACAACCTTCCCACCGCTTATGACGGGCGAATTGATGGGCAGGGTAACTTCCTCACTTCGCCTGCTCAAAATGGAGGGAATCGCAGCGGCAGACCCGTTAACTCTAAGTTGGTGGAATTTTTGCAAGCCAACACACAAGAGGTCGAATATCTGGTTGCGGTGCCTTCCTCCCAACAGGGTTCGAATTTAGTGCTTGCAACAGGACGGCCTGTACTTTACATGGGCGGCTTCGCCGGTCAGGATGAAGTGGTAACTGTCGATGATCTGAAAGAAATGGCTGCCAGCGGTGAACTGCGCTACATCATTTATGGCGGCGATCGGGGCGATAAACAAGACATTGCCAATTGGATTGGTTCATCATGTACAGCAGTGGAAGGGATTTCCCTCGCCCAAACCGGACCCGCAGGACCAAGCGGGCAGCAGATGAAATTGTACGATTGCAAATAGGGAAAAGGTTTCCGAAGCGCACTAACTTCGGAAGCCTTTTTAATTTTGTTACGCCATTATCTGTTCAGGAACGCTTCGCATATCTGGAATCATCATTATGATGGCGGCATATCAATCTGTTCCCAAATACACGTTTGATTACAAAGCGTCAATCCGCGCTCACAGGTGATGGAGATTCCTCAGAAGTAACCTTCTCGTCCAATTCAACTTTGGGAGCGAAGAAGACACTCACCAATGCAAGCGCGGCGGTGATGAATGCAATCACAAAGACGGCTGAAATCGCATCTGCCAGCGCAAGACGCGCACTTTCATTGACGACCAATCCAGCGGCAGGCGTTGGTTCCAGTAATTGTGATACCAATTCCGGGTCCAGGTTGGAAGCGGCAAGATTTGCCGACAGACGGGCGGTCAGCACCGCTCCCATCACACTCACACCCAAAGTCCCGCCCATCGAACGGCTGAATTGCATTGTGGATGTTGCTGTCCCGAGATAACGCCGATATACCATTGTCTGCACGGCAATCAAAAAAGATGGGATCGAAAATCCCATACCGATGCCCATCAACGTCACGAAGATCATCATGGAAATTTGATCCGTCCCGGCATCAATTTGCGACATAAAAAACGACCCAATCACAAGGAGAAAAGTCCCGATGATCGCAAGCCTGCGATACCCAACTTTCAACAGAATGCGCGTGCCAATGATGCTGGATGCCACCCAGCCAAGCAGCATGGGCGAGATGGTGATCCCCGCTTGAGTGGCGCTGGTACCCAACACCGATTGCACGAACAACGGAATGAAGGAGATGCTCCCGAACAATGCCCAACCGGAAAATATTCCATGGACGATGGCTGTGGAGAATAATTTTCCCCGAAATAATTCCAATGGGAGAATCGGGTCTGCTGCGCGAGATTCAACCCAAAACAACGCGATGAACAAAATTACCGATACGCCGATCATCGCCCATTTATCGAACAGGCCGGAGTCGTCCAGTAACGCGAGCAATAAGGTGACGATTGCGGTCATCAGCAGGACCGCGCCTGCATAATCGACCGACGGTTTTTCAGCGCCGATGATCACATCGCGCCAGGCATAGGCGACCAATCCCGCAGCCATTAATCCGGGGATGATGTTGATGTAAAAAACCCAGCGCCAGGAAAGTGAATCGACGAGAAAACCGCCCAACAAGGGACCCAGGATCGAAGAGACGCCCCACACGCCGGAAAAGAATCCCTGCATTTTGGTGCGTTGTTGGAGAGAGAACATCTCGCCGATCAAAATGAACGCGAGGGGCATGATTCCCCCCGCACCTACGCCTTGAAGTCCGCGTGCCAAAATAAGCTGTGTCATCGAGTTGGCTTGTCCGCACAGGACCGAGCCAATGAGGAACAAAACCATTGCGAAGATATATAACCTGCGGCGGCCGTAAAGGTCGGAAAGTTTTCCGTACAAGGGTACTGTGGTCGTGGAGGCGAGCATGTACGCTGAAAACACCCACGAAAAATGGCTCAATCCGCCCAACTCGCCGACGATGGTCGGTGTGGCGGTTGCTACAACCGTCGATTCCATCGAAGCAAGGAAGAGGCTGAGCATGATTCCGATCGTTACTAAAATGATTCGACTGCGAGACATGATTACCTTTCAGAAATGGTGATGACCTATCGGGCGGAAATCATACTTCAAATCAAAAAGACCGGTTCTGACACCGGTCATTGTAAGATTAATATCCACTCAACGCGGTTCCGGTAATGGACACTGCAAGGGTGCGCTTGGGGAGCGGGTATAAACATATCCTTCTCCCGATAAAACGAACACTGCCACAGAATCGATATAGGGCGCGTAATAATTTGTATTCCAACATCCAATCGCAATCACATCTTCAGCGTGAAAGGAGAATGGTGGCGGGTCGCCGGGAATGACCACCCCCTCCGGCATCGGGTTGTCCGGTCCGATCAGGGTAAGGACGAGACGTTGATAATCCAGGAAGCGGTAATAGGTGCTCCGATCCGGTTCGCCTTCTCCCGTGCGATAGTAACGCGGATAAAGCGCGCGCCCTTCGCTAATCATCGCATTGGGCTGGGCAAGGAACGCCGTCAGTTCCTGACGTGAAAAATCCGTTTGCTGCAAAAGTCCGGACTCTTCCAACATAACTAAAATCTCCCCAGGCTCCCGGGCTTGATAGCGCGGGTTGGCAAAAGCCTCGGAAAGTGGCAAAAGCGAACCGACGACAAGAATGGATAAAAAGGTTGGAAGGAGCTTGATATAGTTTTCCTTTGAAATTATCGGGAAGAGTGTTCCCTGCAAACGGATTTGTTCGGAAGTTTTCAGGAATCCCGCCGCTCTCAACACCCAAGTCACTAATTGCAATCCGCCCGCGATATAAAAAAGGCAGACGATCCAGTCCACAGGGGCGATGTAACGACCGCCGGAAGTGAAACCGGCGGAATTGGCAAGTAGATATGCGATAAAGAGAAATACAGGCAAAAGTGAAAGAATTCTCACCCGTCCCCAGATCGATCCCAAACCCAGCGCGATCAATGCGAGATTGAAAACGATCATCAACGCTCCCCCGGCTCCAATCTGCCCTTCGCTCCAACTCTTCTTCCAGTATGGCGTATCGGCTTTGACGGTGTTCCATAAGTCATCAAAGGTCAATGAGGATGGAAGAGAGACGAGGGAGGTGACCACGTTATGAACCAGGTGATTTGCAATGGAACAAGGCGCAGAATCACAAAAAGGTTCTGTCGAAGATCGCAGCGCGCGTTGGCGGGAAAATCCGCGCATGGATTCGGAGACGCGCGAGGATATTTGAGAAGGGATATACGCATCCGCATCCAACCCGTATCGATGGCGGAGGATGACCATAAGACGGGAATAGTACGACGAATACATCGGAATCCCTTTCGATTGGTTCCGAATTTCCCATGGCAGCGTGACCGCGAACAACCCAAACGCGATCAGAAGCCCTGTCAGCACAAATCCCTTCCAGCGAATTTTCATGGCGAAGGGAATAAAGATCAGCGCGGCAGGCAACAAGGAAATGGCGTGCGTGCGCACCATGAGCGCAAACCCAAAGACGGCACCCATCCATCCGAGCAATCCCAGCCGCGACGGATCTCTGATCCATTTCAAAAGAAGAAGGAGGAAGAGCGAAATCAGGATCGCTGCAGGAAAATCCGTCAACATCATTTTCGGGCTGGCAGTATCGATCCATTTTGCGGCGATGACAGCGGTCATTCCCCGCAGGGCGATCAACGCGCCAGCGGTAATTCCAAGCGGCCGGCTGTGCAATTCCACCCCGATCAAATAGACAACCGCCGGCAACACTGCAAACAACGCCGCCTGGGCGGTCATCAAGTTTTCAAAATCCTGCCCGAAAGCCATGTGAAGGTATGCAAGGAAAATGCTGTATAAAGACCGTTCGAAGAACTGCCCGTTGAACAATCCCTGCCCGATCAGCAGGTATTGTGCGCCCTGGTCGAATGTCGCGCCGTCTGAATAGGGATAAATCACGTTATCTGCCGTGTCAGGCATGAAATAATTCGGGTGGAGAGGTTCCCGCGACCATAGCCATGCAGCCATCAGCCAAAGGATAATAAAGATGACCACATCGATCCCCCTTTTATCGAGGAACCGGGTTTTACCTTCGATCCATAAAAATACCGCCCCGATCAGCAGGCAGAACAATACCTGCAATCCGAGCACGGGCACCCCTGCGCCGTACCAATAATCTGCCGGGTAATTGATGCCGATGCCGGTGAAGGAAACAAGTCCGCCCATAAAAACAAAAAACAAAAAAAGGATGAGTGCGACTCGCAAAATGATCCGCGTTGAGTCTTTGGTATTTGTGGATTCATTTCTTCTTTCGATAAGGAGAATCGCGCTCGTGACTGCGCCGCTCACTGCCAGCCAGCCGATGATGGGAGCCAACCTTTGAACGTATCCCGCCAAAGCGCCAAGCCGGTAGGAGGGCATGAACAGGAGAATCCAGCCTGCAAAGAAGACGGCAAGCGAAAGGAAAAATATCGAATCGCTTATCCCTCCACGGGCAGAAACACCCAACCACAGGCGTTGGGAAAGATCGGGTTGGCGAAACAGGCGCAAAGTCAGGTTAAGAAGCGCGGCTCCGGGAATTAGAATCCCAGCCGCAAGAAGAATCCGCTCAAGGGAGTATCCAAGAAAGACCGCGTTCTTCGGATCTGAGGGGGATGCGAGCAACACAACAAGTGTGATGAATGCACCAAGGGAAAGGAAAAGCCCGTAGGCGGGGAGTCTTTTTTGAGGTTGAAGCATGGAGAAACCTAATCGCTGTCCAGTGCGGGCTTGCGCTCGAGCCAAAGAAGGAATGCAATGCCGCCAACAATTGCAAGGAAAAATAGAATCAATGCGACCCAGGGCTTGAGATAAAAGGTGAGGAAGGCGAAACCACCAACGGTAAGAGCCATAAGATGAACGCCAAGCACAGCGTAACGCGGTTGGACGCCAAGCACGATGAAACGATGGTAGGTATGGTCGCGCCTGCCTGTCCCGACGGGCTGTTGCCTGCGCAAACGGGAAAGCACCACTAGCGTTGTATCGAAGATGGGAACTCCCAACAACATGATCGGGACGATCCAGGACGATTCGGGGCTTCTGTCCAATGGATTATAAAGGATGCCGAAGGAGGCGAGAAGAAACCCGATCGATTGCGCCCCGGAATCGCCGAGGAAGAACCTCACCGCAATGGCGTTCCAGAAATACAAACCAATGCAAATACCCAGCAAACCCGCCGCCATCAGGGCGAGAGCCGGTTGTTCTGCAAGACTCGCCGCCCCCATGAAAAATCCCGATGCAATGACTCCAAGCCCGGCAACAATGCCGTCCATACTGTCGATCAGGTTCATGGCATTGGTGATGCCGACCAGCCAAAAAAGCGTGATCAAGATGTTGAGCAATTGAGAGGTTACCGGGGAAACAACGATTGGGTCAGACAGCACAGTCACAAAACGGACCTGAACACCGAAGGAGATCAATATCCCCGAGGCGATCAATTGTCCAATCAGTTTGGGACCCGCGGATAAGCCTTTGTAATCGTCCCAAAGCCCGAACACGAACACCGCGAACGTCCCGATAGATACCGCCAGCATTTCACGGCTGAGAGAATCGCGAAAAAATACGGTCAATATCAAAAGGACGATGATCAACAAAATCCCACCCGCAAGGGGCATAGAGCGTGCGTGTTGTTTATGAGGCGCGGAGCCGGGAACATCCATGATACCCAGGCGCATGGCAAGAATCGAGGCGGGAATACCCAGCACGAGAGTCAACGCCAGACTGATGATTCCAAAAAGGAGGGGAATGCTCATATCGTCGTGAAATTCCAGGTGAGCTTGCGGCTTTTAGTTTATCAGAGTTTTCCCAACCTTCGACAGGATACCCAGCCCTAAGTATCTAAACCCCGCGAAAAGCGTCGAATTTGCCGGTACACCGGAGAAAAAAAGAATCGCAGGGCACTGTGGGAATGCAGATAGAGATAATACAACTTTCGACGGCTGGTCCGCTGCGCATCATGCCGGACCCGGATGTTGGAATCCACCATGATCTTCATCCCTCGCAGCCGCGCGCGGGAGCAAAAATCCACGTCTTCGAGGTAGAGGAAGAATTTTTCGTCCATGCCGCCCAGTTGGCGGTAGGTTTCGGACCGCACCAGCCAGAACATGCCTGCGATCCAATCCGGATGAATCATCCCATTTGAATTTGGGAGAAAAGGCTTGAAGGAATAACCGGGTAAACGGCGGCGAATCAGTTCGAAGGGAGTCGGGAGCGCGCGGTAAGAATCTTGCACCGCTCCAGTCTCGTCCACGATCTGCGGTGCGATCAAATCCGCGTTATGGGTCAACATGCTTTTCAGCAAATCGGCGAAGATGGGTTTTTGAAAGACAAGGTCGGGATTGAGGATAACAAAATATTCGCCCTGGGCTTGTTCGAAGGCGCGATTGTGGTTTTCGGCAAATCCCAATCGACGCTCGTTTCGTAACATAGTGAGGGACGCCCAGGGAATGGGATCGAAATCCGGAAGGTCGTTTTTCAAGTTGTCAGTAACGAGCACTTGAAAGCGCGTTTGCGTATCCGGCTCGTGCACGCGAATACTTTCTAGCAGGCGGAAGGTCTTGCCGGCATCCCCATGGCTGACGATGGAGAGGGTAAAAATTGGAGCGCGGTTCATGGTTTTCGAGTCCGCTTGATGAATTCCCGATAGGGTTCGAACAACCCTATCGACATTACACGAAGCAATTCGGTTGGTTTAACTTTTCCATTCTTTTGAATTTTCTTTCGTTTCACTAACATTTTAGGTGCGCCTCGAATCGCATCAAAGATTGCGCTCCAGATCGCCCTGCCTTGTCCGCGCAGGGTGATGTAAAAAGCGAAGAACAACATGGTTGCAACATGAAGCGGGAGCAGCAACCAAAACCAGGGATTGGGCATGTCCTTGATGAAAGTCCACATAAGATTGCGATATCCGTAATAGACGGAAAAATCGCTTCGCCTGCCGGTGTGTGCGCTTCCCACGTGACGGACAACTGCATTGGGTACATACCGACACTTCCCTCCGTTCAGGCGAAGACGGAAACCAAGGTCGATATCTTCAAAGTAGGAGAAGTAATCCTCATCAAAGCCGCCCGCCTTCAAGAATTCCTCACGCGAATACATTGCGGCGGCGGCGCACGGACTGAAAATTTCCTTCGCTTCGAGTCCGAATCGGTTTGCCGGAAGGTTATAATGATTCCTCCAAGCTAGTCCGCTAATGTGATAGGCATCTCCTGCCCCATCCAGGAGATTTGGCGAATCATATTGAAGCTGGCGGGAGGAAAAGGCAATATACCCCGGATTCTCCTCCGCGGCGCGAATGAGACTTGCCAACCAATCCGGTTCCGGGTAGGCATCGGCATTTAGGAGGACGATCCATTTTCCGCGAGCGAGACGCACGCCAATATTGTTTCCTACTGTAAATCCTTTATTCCCGCCCAGACGTTCAACGAAGAGGGGAAAATCTTTCCAGCGGTCTTCAATCCCGTCAAGCGACCCGTCCGTGGAGCCATTATCCACAAGGACGATTTCAAAGTCCCGCCTTGTTTGCTTCAAGAGAGCAGAACGGCATTGTTCCAGGTGACCGCCGCTGTTCCAAACGACAATGATGATGGTTGCGGACGGGATGGGCGGCATGATCATATTATAAATGGACAGACGAAACCGGGGCGGCAAGTCCGCCGCCCCGGTAAGGGATCATTCAGTGGGATAACAATGTATTTAGTTCAATGCTAAACCCAGAAGTATTCCCGCCTGTCTTCTTCTTGAATACTGAAAAACATCCGGGTCTTCTTGGAGCACGTTAAGCAGTCGGGCCGGAACCAAATCACTTTTTTGGGCTTTCATCAATGCAACGATATATTGAGCGATCAAGTCAACTCGAATACCGAATGATTCTCCCCGTTCGGTCTCCTTCAACACCACACCTACGGAGTCGTCCACTCCACTCCCTACAGACAAAATCGGCGGACCTGCGAACAAATACTCGAACAACTTGCCGGTTAGGATGCCGTGCAGATTTTTAGACTCGAATTCCAAAAATAAGAGCGCATCCGCATCCCTTTGGAAATGCAATGATTGCTGGCGGGGAAGGAAGCCGCCATACTGGACATATTCAGAAATATTGAATTTATTTGCCAGCGGAGTCATATCCGCATTGTTCCCATAAAAAATGACTTGTAGATGCTCTGGTGTGATTTGCTCTTGGCCCTTTAAACGGGCGATGGCTTCGAAAAGCGGAGAGGGGTCCTGCCAGCCAGTGTAGATTGAGCCAGTATATACGATGCGGAAGACGCCATCATCGGGGTAGGCTTTTTCCGGTGGAAGACTTTCATAATCTTCGGGGTCGAATCCGTTGTAAATGACCGAGACTTTGTCACCGTATCGGTTTCGCAGAATCCCAGCGAGCGGTTCGGAGACGGTGGTGATGAAATCGGCTTTTTTCATCCAGAGGCGTTCGTAATACCTTTCTATAAGCGTAAAAGGAAAAAACCCAGAATATAAATGATTGCCGATCCAGATGTCGCGCCAGTCCGCTATCCATTTTTTTGCCAGTTTCTTTTTGCGCAGGCGATATGCGATCTGATGGACCGGATACGGCCAGGCAGTGCTTACCACCAAATCCCATTGCTCGTTTGCAACAGTGCGAAAAGCCGGAGTTACCCAAAGATCTGTGAGGTCGGGCATGCGGCAAAAATTTAGTATGCCGAATTTTCTTTGCAGATATTGAATCAGTTTATTAAACATGCCCAGAAGCGAAGACAATAAAGTCGCTTTGAAAACGTTTTGAGATGCGGCGACCTTGGCTGTATTTCCTTTCCCAAACGTGCCTCGCAGCCGGTTGAAGAATGGCATTTCCACTTCGCGGACTTCAAAACCCGTGAACGGATAAATTGTATTCGTGGGGTGGTCGTACTTTCGCGTTGTTAGCACAGTGACATTATGACCGGCGCGCGACCAATATTTTGCCCATGAGTATGGGCGAAGTGAAGCAACAGAATTTTGCGGCGGGAAATATACGGCAATGATCAGGATCTTCATGTTAATCGATCACGGGGTCGAACAGGTCCAGCCAGCGACAGAAATTAAGAAACCGCCAGGTCTGCTGGGTGAAGGGGGTCTGTCCGTTCAATACCCGGCACATTGATTCACGAATCAGCTCAGGACGAAGGAAGCGCACACGTTCCGCGCTTTGGAGCCAGCTGAGAGTTTTTTCTCCAACAACCTTCAACCAGTTTGCCTCAGGCGTGGCAAACCCTATCTTGTCTTTTCGGTCGAGAACGGCGTCTGGCACGATACCGCGCATCGCTTTTCGGAGAAGGTGCTTTGTCTCACCTTGTTGAGATACCAAATAATGTTCCGGCAGGCTAAGTAAAAATTCAGCCAAATCATGCGTTAGGAATGGAACGCGGCTCTCAATGCTCCACCGCATGGAATTCCTATCGCCGTGGCGTAACAGTGCGCCCAAGCCCTTCCCTGTGAGTGCTTCGCGAAGCGACTCAGCTAAACGGCGTCCGCGGGTACCGGGTTGGTGAGACCAGGTTCCAGTCCCGTTTTGAAGCGCGGGATTTTGAATCCCGAGGTCATTCAATACTTTTTGATCGATCCATCCCATTGCCGGATTCCGTCTAAGACTCCGCTCTAACCTTGTCACCCCATTTGGTAGAATCTGTCGAAGCGCAGTGCGCAAACTGTATCCCAAACTTCTTCCGGGCCATTGCGACCAGCCCTGAACGAATTCGATAAGTTTTCCGAATTCGCCGCGCTCAATCATGCTGAGCATGCGTGAATCATGGTAACCATGATACCCGGCAAGAAGTTCATCGGCTCCCTGCCCATCAAGTGTGACGATAATACCGTGTTCTTTGGCAAGTTTGAAAACGCGGTACTGCGCGTAAATGCTGGTGCCGCCGAACGGCTCTCCCTGCGTGAAGATCAAATCATCGAGATCATTTGCGA
This sequence comes from Candidatus Villigracilaceae bacterium, assembly GCA_026645935.1. GTDB lineage: Bacteria > Chloroflexota > Anaerolineae > Anaerolineales > Villigracilaceae > Villigracilis. Next base: position 84,766 of record JAPKMP010000018.1, read on the forward strand.
TGTCATCCGGTTCGATGACGACTTTGTGGGCGATGGCGCCAATGCGGGAATTGATAAGATCAATCCATGATTCTTCATCCACAGATGAACCGCGGGCAACGAAACTGAAGGTTTGAATGGGAAAGTCCGGTTCTTGCTTGCGGATGGCGCATACGACAGCCGATGAGTCGATTCCGCCGGAAAGCGCTGCGCCTAGGGGTACATCGCTGCGCAGATGCAGGCGGATGTTTTCAAGGAACATCTCGCGCAAAATTTCTGCGGCTTGCTCAAAAGTCAGGTCTGTGCGTTCTTCGATATTGGGATACCACCACCGCTTTGCAGTTTGTGGAGCTGGTGTTATTCCTCCCTTCAATGCCTGGGAGAACTCTCCGAGATTGAATTCAATTAAATATCCCGGCGGCAACTGTGAAATGCCTTCGAAAAAAGTTTTCTCATCGGTGTCGTATCGGTCATGCAGCAGATATTTGATTGCTTGTTCGTGATTTAATCGAGGTTTGCGCGGGATGAGTTTCAGAAGCGGGTGCAACTCGGACGCAATGATCAGACTGCGGTTATTGAGATGATAAAAGAGCGGTTTGATGCCAAACGCGTCCCGGACACAAGTCAGCGTTTTGTTCTGCCGATCAAGTATGAGGAAGGCGAACATTCCGCGCAGTTTAGCGAGGCAATCTGCGCCCCAGAGTTTCCAACAGGCAAGCAGGACTTCGGTATCTGAATTCGTTTGGATTGGAATGCCCTGATGTTCCAATTCGCGGCGCAATTCTTTATAGTTGTATATTTCGCCGTTGAAGATCATCGAGAAACGTCCGTCACTACTGTGTTTGGGCTGTCTCCCGCCTGGTGAAAGGTCGATGATGGAGAGCCGTGCATGACCGAAGACAAGGGTGCCACCGGCAACTTGATATTGTTCGAGATTCTGTTCATCAGGCCCACGATGGCGAAGACCGTTAAGAGCAAGATCTATACACCGATTAAAACCAGGTGTTAGATTAATAGTATATGCAGCAAGAATGCCGCACATTTAGACATCTTTCCTATCAGATATACCTTGAAAAGTGTCAACAAGGCAAATTGTTTTGTTTTGAGAAAAATATATTAAAAAATCGATTATTATAATATTTGTGTAGGTTTTCAAATCAGATATTCCCCCTTTATTATCGAGGGTTTTATATAATTTACTAATTAAAAATGATAAAACCACTTTGATCTCAGCTTGAAATAGATTGCTGCTTCATTAGTAAATCGTGAGTTGAAATCGCATGTTGAATAATTTCCTTATTATCCATTGTCCATTTCACAGTGCGGCGAAGCCCGTCTTCAATTGAAATAACAGCTTCAAATTTCAATTGGTCGCGTGATTTTTCCGTAGAACCAAAACGCTTGCCGGACCTATCCCAATCTCGGGCAGGTCGCAAGTCCACAGGTGTCTGGTTTCCTGTAATTGCATTGATCATCCGGGCTAAATCGACAATAGACGTCTCAACCCCTGAAGCTAGGTTATAAGCTTCTCCCGGCTGCCCTTTTTCTGCACAGGCGATCAAACCACGAACAATATCTTCAACATATATAAAGTCACGGCTTGCATTCCCTCCATTATCAAGAGGCAATACCTCACCCTGAATGGACTTCCAAATAAAAGTAGGCGTAACATTACGCCATACCGTGTGATGTGTACCACGCCAACGTCCTGCACCTAGTATTTCCCGCGGACCATAGACATTTTGAAATCGCGCTTTCACAAAAGGTAATCCGTGACGTTGAAAGTAGTAGTTGCCATACATTTCCCCGATCAATTTAGAGATAGAGTAGGGGCTGTCATGGAAAAGTGATACTGGAGCATCTTCGAGGGTGGGTCTGGCATGATCAAATGTCTTCTCAGCTACCGCACATCCAGCAGCCGCATATACAACTTTTTTTATATCTTTAAAACCCTTTATATGTTCGAATAATTTCAAAGAGGTTAATGTGTTATTGTCATGATCTGCCAATGGATCGGCTATCGAGGATTGATTACCATGATAGCAAGCCAAATGAAAAACGATGTCAATATTTGTGGGCAGTGCATGCAAAATCTTGTCTTCTGTGATTGAGCCAAAAAGAAACCGTAATCGCGGATCATTTGGAACATTATAGATATCTGATGAGAGAAGGTTATCAACAATCCATATCTCCCTTGGTTCTTTATGCTCTAGTAAGTAATGGGAAAGGTTACTGCCTACAAAACCCGCCCCGCCAACAATTAACATTCTTTTGTTTATTGTATCCATTTTGCCTCTCGAAAAAGGGGATTTTCATGGTATTCGCAGATGAGTATCGCCATTAAAGAAACGTGCGGTTCAGCATTTCCTGCAATATCTGGCTTTTCAAACTACACAAGTCCGGGTTCTAAGATCAACCTTTTGAAATCGCTTTGACGATCATGAAATTCTTGGTGCCAAATTTCCAATGAGAGAAGCCCCCAAATTTTCCTCCCATAACGCGATTCGCTACTGAGGCCACTCAGAACTTTTCGATTATCAACAATATCCCGACCCAACGCATGTTGCGAAGACAAGATATCAAATACGAATTCTTTTGCTTCGCCAGCAATCCAGTCAGAAATTGGGGTAGGAAAGCCCATTTTATCTTTTCTGTTCATTATTTTTTCCGGCAAGAATGTTTCGATGGCTTTTTTATAAATATGTTTCATTTCGCCATTTTTAAACTTAATATCAGCAGGGATCATTGCCGCCAGTTCTACAATAGAATGATCCAGGATCGGAACTCGAGATTCCAATCCATGAGCCATGCTCATTCTATCCTCCACCTGTAACAATGCAGGAAGCAGGGTTTTAAAATCAAAATGCGTCATCAAATCGAAGTATGACTCTTTCCTTACATTATTTCCATTAAATATGGAGGAGAAAATTTCGCGGGTTGAATATGGCTCCAACATTTTCCAATTGATTTCCTCGTCTAACGTCGGGGCGCGGTTCACAAGGCGAAAATATCTTCTATCCATCGGCTCAAATAAACCATTGCTCCAAAAATCCTTCAGGAGGGGCATATAATTTCGTAACGATGTCAAATTTGGAATAATGGATTCGTATGTTACTACAAAATGCCCATTATTCATCGTCCCTTGAATAGCACCTTTAATACATTGCTCAAAATAGGCGATCAAATAGCGAGTGTATCCTCCAAAAATTTCATCCCCTCCCTGCCCGCCCAATACAACTTTTCGATGCTCAGCCGCCAACTTCGATACCATAAACTGGGGAAAGGAACCTGGTCCCGCAACCGGAAAATCCAAATGGTAGATCACTTTCTGAATATTCTCTATAAAATCTGATGCCTTGATATCCATTTCATATAGTTGGAATTTTTTCCAATTTGCAATTTCACGGGCGTACTCGCTCTCGTCGTATTCAGCACCATAAGAAGAAAACTTACCGGTAAACCCAATCAGTGCATCGTGGTCTTGCCGATCGACTGCCAGTGAGGCGAGCATACTGGAATCCAACCCACCACTCACATATGCGCCAACAGGGACATCACTTCGAAGATGAAGATCCACTGACATTTGAATAAGTTCTCTCAGCTTTTCCTGGAAATAGATCTCTGTATGATGATAGTCTGGAGAATAGTACACTTCCCAATATTTATTCAAAGAAATATTACCGTTTCTGATTTGCAGCCAATGGGCTGGTGACAATTCCAAAATGTTCTTGAATAAGGTTTTTTCACCCAGGCAAAACTGAAATGTCAGGTAATCTTTCATGCCTTCCAGGTCTGTGGCTATTTCATCTACGAATGGTAATAAAGCCTTGATCTCCGAGGCAAAATAGAAAAATCCATTTTGGATTAGATAATAAAACGGCTTAATCCCAAATCGGTCGCGAGCACAGAAAAGCGAATGTGTTTCTTGATCCCAGAGAGCAAAAGCAAACATCCCTCTAAAATGATTTACACAATCCTTGCCCCATTTACGATATGCACGCAATATCACCTCTGTGTCAGAAGATGAAACAAAATTGTCACGGCCAAGTTCTTCTCTTAACTCAAGGTAATTGTATATTTCCCCATTAAATACAATCCAGTTTCCATTATTATCCGTCATTGGCTGGGATCCCGTCGAGGTAAGATCAATAATACTCAGACGCCGATGTCCAAGCCCTAAGAAATTCTTTTCGTGAGTCCACTGACCTTCCCCATCAGGGCCTCGATGCGCAAGCAATCGGTTCATGATCGTCAGGCTTTGCGCAATACCCGGGGTTTTTTCCAGGGAGATATTGATCATTCCAAAAATTCCACACATCTCGAACTCCTACTTTCTATAAATGCTCATCACCACTCGCGAAAACGGGCGAAGAAAAATCTTAAGAACATTGGGAATCTTCATCCACAACCATAGCAATGATATTTCAATGTTTAGGATATAGTTTTTATAATTAATATTCCACACCCGCTCACCTGGGGCGTGAGAACGAATTGGGCTAGTCGTTATATGCGAGTGCTTTGGTTCATCCAAGATCACTGAAGGAATACTCCCATGGGGTTCTTCCAGTTTCATAAAATTCTTGAACATGTAATCCACTTTGTCGTCAACAAGACGAACAAACTCCTTGTATGTATACTTGCCTGAAACAATAATATCTTGATAAGCTTTTTCTGCCATTTGATCTACATAATTTGAATTTTCGAGTATAGCATGAACCTCGTGCAAGTTTGTCCCGTCCTTTCTAAGGGGAATGTAATGCACGCTGGGAGTCAATATCCCCGAATACCTCCCTTCTAGGAGAACCAAAACAGTTCGTGCTGCAATTGCTTCGAAAATTTTTGGGGAAATCTGGTTCATTAAGCCTTCTATTTCCTTCGGCTGAATCACATCACTATAAATCTCATTATCCATCGCATGCGGATGCAGCTTTCGATATTCAGCAACTTCCTGCTCCAACGTTCCATCCCAGTCAAACACATTACATCCACTTTCGGAGCCAAGCATGGATCGACAGGAGGAGAGAAAAATATTCCAAGATACCCCATACAGTCTTTTTTCCTCGCCCCACTCAATATCACATGGTACTTTGTTTTTAATACAATATTCCCTGACCATCGACCCCACTTTAACCTTCTCTATGCCAAGCTTTCCATATCGAATTGGTAGATTTCGAGTGCGATACCCAATTACAGTCGAACGCTGAGATGGTGGAACAAAGTCCATCGACCCATCCAGTTTGAGCGGAATGTACCCGGTCAAAACAGGGACAAATCGCGTGGTGGGGAATTCGGCTGGGGGGTAAATTCTTTCTATCTCTGCGGGAGGCACACAAGTAAATACAAGCTGAACTCCAAGAGCTTTAATCCAGTGCTGCGCCCTCAAAGTATGATCATATTCATCTTGTATAAAAAGATATTTCAGTCCCCTAAAATTGGAAACAGCCTCCACCGTTGAGGAGGCCAAATGATCAAAGGGCAGTCTTACAGAATAATGTATGCAAATCGCATCAAAACAATTGAGGT